>OZ240677.1:2970534-4455801 GCA_965198885.1 uncultured Granulicella sp.
GTGTATACGACGCTCGACCTGGACCTGCAGCAGGTGGCGAACAAGGCGGTGCTGGACGGTGCGGCGCGTTATGAACGCCGGCATGGATGGAAGGGGCATCTGCAGAATGTGGCGGCGGCGGGCCTGGATATGGAGAGCTACCGGCATCCGGACTGGGCGCAGACCCCCGCCGTGGGGGACTATATCCACGGCATGGTGACGCAGGTTTCGGCGAAGCGGGTGCAGGTGGATCTGGGCCGGGTGAACGCCGTGCTGACACCGGAGGATTGGGCGTGGACGCAGCAGAAGGGCGCGGATAGCTTCCTGAAGGTCGGCGACCTGGTGTACGTGCGGGTAGAAGCGGGGAGTGTGGCTGCAGGCGTGTTGGACGGCGGGGTGAAGGCGACGCTGCAGCAGGACTCCGGTGTTCAGGCGTCCATGATGGCGATCAACAACGGCAACGGCGAGGTGCTCGCGATGGTGGGCGGCCGCGACTTCAACCTGTCGCAGTTCAACCGGGCGACGCAGGCGCAGCGGCAGGTGGGTTCGAGCTTCAAGCCGTATGACTATGTGGCGGCGTTCGAGGCAGGATCGAAGCCCACGGATATGATCCTGGATGCGCCGACGACGTTCCAGACGCCGGGCGGACCTTACACGCCACATGATTACGAGACCGGCTTCGCGGGGACCATGAGCCTGACGACGGCGTTCGCGCAGTCGCGGAATATTCCGGCGCTGAAGCTGGCGAACAAGGTCGGAATCCGTGCCGTGATCGCAGTCGCGAAGAGATTTGGAATCACGAGCAATCTGCCTGCGTTTCTGCCAGTCGCCATTGGGGCGGCGGATATTACGCTGGCAGAGCAGGTGGGGGCGTACAGCGTCTTCCCGAACGATGGGATACGGATTGAGCCGCACTATATTCGGCGGGTGACGCAGGCGGATGGGGTGCCGCTGGATGCCAAGAACCCGGTGGTGACGGAGGTGATCTCGCTGGAGACGGCGCGGCAGATGATGGTGCTGCTGCAAGCGGTGGTGCGGCAGGGGACGGGCGCGGCGGCGGAGGTGGCGTTGCATCATCCTCTGGGCGGCAAAACGGGTACGACGAACGACTTTACGGATGCGTGGTTCGTCGGGTTCTCGCCTTCGGTGACGTGCGGAACGTGGATCGGGTTCGATACGCGGGAGTCGCTGGGCAAGGGCGAGCAGGGCGCGAAGGCGGCGCTGCCGATGTGGATCGACTTTATGAAGGTGGCGATCCAAGGTAAGGACGACGAGACGTTCCCGACGGCGGGAGCTCCGAAGAAGCAGCTGCAGGTGCAGGTGACGGCGCCCGATGCGGACGCAAATAAGCCGGATAAGAGCGATGAGCCGGTCGATCCCGATGCTCCCGATCCGAGTTCCGCTCCGCATGAGGCTGCTCCGATTGTGCGGGAGCCGCCTCCTGCGCCTCCGGCGACGCCGAATGCGTCTGCTCCTCAGCGGTAAACGAGGCTGTACCCCCCCACCCCGGCTTTGTTGCACAAAATATTCATTCGACGCCACTTAGGTTCGTATCAAACCTGGCGGTTGCATCAAGAAGTGTGCAAGGGTGAAGAAGCGATTCGCCGCGCGAACGTCCCGTCCAATCTGGGTGCGGAGGGCTTCCGGGTTGGGCCATTGAATCTCCGGTCGCAGGTGGTGCAGGAAGGCGAGTTCGAGCGGTGTGTCTTCGGCAAGGTCGATGGGGTGGAAGTTGAGCAGGTGGGACTCGACGGTCAGGGCCGGCTGGCCGTCTTTTGGATCGCCGAAGGTGGGGCGGTTGCCGACGTTGGTGACGGCCTGGAAGGTTTCGGCTGAGTCGCCGCCGCCAATCCTCAGCGTTGTGACGTAGACGCCTTTGGCGGGGAGGAGCTCTTCATAGGGAGCGAGGTTGATGGTAGGGACGGTGTAGCGGGTACCGTATCCCCGGCCGGACGCGGGAGTAGAGCGCACGGTGAAAGGGCGGCCAAGCAAAGCGCGGGCGTGGCTGACGTCGCCGGCTGCGACCAGGGTGCGGATGCGCGAGGAGGAGACGGGAGCGCCGCGCAGGATGTGCGGGGCATAGGCACGGACGGCAAAGTCCATCTCCTTGCCGAGAGCTTCCAGGCCGTCGATCCCGGCCTCGGCCTGGTAGCCGAAGCGGAAGTTTTCGCCTTCGTGGACCTCGCGCACACGGCATGAGTTGCAGAGGATCTCCTGGGCGAAGGCTCGGGCGGACATCCGGGCGAGTTCCGGGGTGAAGGGGATGAGGAGGGTGGCGTCGATGCCGGTCTGGGCGAGGAGATCGAGTTTTTGGGCGGTGGGGGTGATGAGGGCGTGCGGGGCTTCGGGGCGGAGGACGCGGATGGGGTGAGGGTCGAAGGTGATGGCGAGGGAGCGGAGGCCGAGAGAGCGGGCGCGAGCGTTGACCTGGTCGATCACCCAGCGGTGGCCGCAGTGGACGCCGTCGAAGTTGCCGATGGTGGCGACGACCGGGCCGAAGCTGGGGGGGATGGCGGCGAGGGCAGGAAAGAGGTTCATGGGTTTTGCGTCGGGTTCTTTTGGGCGACAAGGTGACGGAGGACGTTTGATCGAGTTGAGATTTGGGCGGCTGTCAAGTCACAAGGGCAGGGAAGCATCCGTCGAGCCTCTATGGAAGGCATATCCCAGGGGCTGAAGCCCGATTCGGAGCTGGTTTGAGAGACCCAAGGCTGAAGCCTTGGGGTACCTAGAGGCCAATACAGAGGAATTGGTGTGTCGAGAGGCCAACGCAGAAGCGTCATCGAGTCTCCTCTGCATCCGGGGCGATGTCGAATGTGAGTTGGAGGCCGTCGTAGCCGAGGCGGATGTGCGGGGGGAGGGTAGCGTTGGTGGGCTCATGGTCGATCTCATGGCCCATATGGGTAAAGAAGGCGCGCCGAGGCTTAAGTTGCTCGACGAAGGCGATGGATTTTTCCAGATGCGAGTGGCTGGGGTGCGGAGCCGGGCGGAGCGCGTCGAGGATGAGGATGTCGAGTTCCTGGAGGAGCGGAACGCTCTCCAGGGGGATGTCGCTCATGTCGGTCAGGTAGGCGGCGTTGCCGAAGCGGTAGCCGGTGATGCGTTCTCGGCCGTGAATGACAGGGATGCTGCGGAAGGTGGCGCCGAAGAGGGTGATGCCGGCGCCGGCCGCGTTCTCCAAGCGGTGGATGGCTACGTGGGCGCTGGTGGGGTAGCGATTTTCTTCGCGGAAAGTGTAGCCGAAGACGCGCTCGAGGGCTGCGGCGGTGGTCTCGCCGGCGAAGAGCGGAAGCGGGACGGGGCTGCGGAAGCTGAGGGGGCGAAGGTCGTCCATACCGAGGATGTGGTCGGCGTGGTGGTGGGTGTAGAAGACCGCGTCGAGGTGGGTGATGTGCTCGCGGATGGCCTGGGCGTGGAAGTCGGGACCGGTGTCGATGAGAACGGTGTGGGCTGTCGCGGACTCTTGCGGGTCGCTGGGGATCGTTTGCCAATCGACCTTGATGGAGGGACGAGTGCGCCGGTTGCGCGAGCCCGGGATGCGGGCGTCCGCGCAGACGGCGCATGGGCAGCCGAGTGTGGGGACGCCCATGCTTGTGCCGCTCCCCAGAAATGTCAGTGTTGCTTGCATCAAGCCTCGAAAGCGAGTTGGGCTTACCCCAGGGGCTAAAGCCCGCTTACGGGGTGAGCCTAGACCCAAGGCTAAAGCCTTGGGGTACCTAGAAGCCTAGACCCAAGGCTAAAGCCTTGGGGTACCTAGAAGCCAAGACCCAAGTTGAAGCTTTGGGTACCTAAAAGCCAAGACCCAAGTTGAAGCCTTGGGATACCTAGAAGATAAGACGCGAGGCTGAAGCCTTGGATACTAGAAGCAGGGACTTAGCGCCAAGCTGCGGTCAGCAATCCCGGCGGCACTTAGCGGACGATGCGGGGGCCGGTGGGGGGTGCGCCGGGCATTCCGGGAGCGAGGGGCCCAGGCTGGCTTGAGCGGGATTGGGCGGAACGGGCCAGGGCCTGCGTGACCTCCAGGAAGGCGAGGCGGAGCTCAAAGAGAGCGCTGTCCAAGAGGTTTTGCTCCGGCCTGGCCAGATTTCCGACGGTCTTCTCCGCGAGGATGCCGAGCATGTCGATGCTCTGGCGAGCGCCGAGGATGTCTACCTGGGGCTGCTGGCCTTTCTGCGCGCCGCCGCCCATCTGCAGGATCGATTGCATGTAGAGCGACTGGACGAGCTGCTCGAAGGTCATGTCCGGCGGGTGGTCCGCGCCGGGGTTGGCGGCGCGAATGGCGAGGTCCAGGCGGTCAGCAGTTGCGACGTAGGCCAGACGGGCTTGTTCCATCTGCTCGGGCGTGGGGGGTGGCGGGAGGTCGGAATCCTGGTCTGCCGTCAGGCCCGAGGCGAGCTCTCCGGCCTCAGGCGCGACCGCGGCGGGAATCGGCGGAGCGGCTACGGGGGTTGCCGGAGTGGGTATCTCCCGGGACTCCGGAGCAGGCTTGGGAGAGATGTCGGCTTCGGGGCGGGGCTCGCCCTCTGAGTTGAACTTGCGGCGGTCGTTGACGACGAAGGGCAGCGGCTTCTCGGGCATGGGATCGACTCTATTCCTGGGATTGTTTCTCTTGATCGGATGCGGATTCAGTGTTTTGCGATTGCGCGTCGGCGAAGGGCATGGAGGCGGGTGTGGCTTTGCCGCCCGGATAGGTGAGAGAGGCGTTGCGGTCCAGGGCTTCACGGCGGATGTAGCCGAGCGCGACCTGGATTGCGCCGGAGGGAAGTGGAATGACGGCTGTGCTGGTCAGCTCGCCGACCGGTTTGTCAGGCGTGTCTGCAGCGGTGAGTGGTGTTCCCGCGGATGGCAGGTCGCCGGTGAGGAGGAAGCCGGAGAAGGCGCGGTGGACGTTGCCGCGGGAGCGGATGCGCTCCACGATCTCCTGGCCGAGGTAGCAGCCTTTGGCAAAGTGGAGGGCGCGGGATGGAGTGGTGACGGTCGCGGTCTCCTGGGGTAGGTCTTTGTCGCGGATGTCGGTGCCGTAGAGCGGCGCGCCTTCGAGGAGGCGGAGCTGATTGAGCGACTCCGGGGTGGCTAGGGGGAGTTTGCGGTCGCGCAGGGTGGTGGTGAGGAGGGTGATGGTTTCGGGGGCGGCCCAGAGTTCAAAGCGGGGAACAAGAGGGCTGTGGGCGTGGATGAGGGTAAGGGACTCGCCGTGGAAGACGAGGTTCAAACACGAGAGCGGGGACGGAAGCTCGCCGAGCAGAGTGGTGAGAAGCGCGGGGGCACCCGGTCCGGCGACGAGGAGGCCCGAGCGGGCGGCAGAGAGGTCCGTGAGTTCGACGTCGTCCATGATGATGAAGCGGTCGAAGTAGGCGAGGAGTGTTTCGACCTGGCTGCTGCCGGTTTCAAGCAGAAGTGACTCTTCAAGAGCAAAGGCGGTCAGATCGCCCTGAATGCGGCCTTGCGCGTTGAGGACGAAGTTGTAGCAGCCCTGGCCGGGGGTGAGCGACTGAATGGAGTTGGTGACCATGCCGTTGAGCCAGCGCACGCGGTCGGAGCCGGTGACACGGATCCATCCGAGATCGCCGATGGGGGCGAAGGCGGCGGAGGTGAGCAGCGCGGTGAGAGCGCCGGTTTCGATCTGGGGCAGGGTTGTGCTCATGCGGGAGGTGAATCTCTGCGTACACTTGATTATAGGGCGTCGATGGAGGTTGGATTGGGTCTGGCTTTGAGGATGGGTCGGGTTGGAGCGGTGTGTCTGGGAGTGGCTCTCTCCGGGCTGGCTCGTGGACAGGGGGGTGCGAAGAAGGCTCCCGTGACTCCTCCGCCGCCGGTAACGCAGGGAGGCTCGGACGCCTCGTCCAAACCGGATACGGTGATGACGAAGGAGCAGATCCGCAAGCTGCTGGATTCGGTCGACACGGTGATGGATTTTGTGAGCAAAGACAGCGGGCTGGCGCCGGTGAAGGTAAAGCGGCAGGTGTTGGGGCGCGACGAGGTGATGCGCTACCTGGTCCGCAACTTCGACGAGGATGAGAGCGCCAAGCGGCTGCAGCGGTCGGAGATTGTGCTGAAAAAGTTCGGGCTGCTGAACCGGGAGTTCAACCTGCGACCGTTTTTGCTGAGCCTGCTGACGGAGCAGATTGCAGGCTTCTACGACGATAAGACAAAGACGGTGAACCTGTTGAACTGGGTCGATCCGGATGAGCAGGAGCCGGTGCTGGCTCATGAGTTGACGCATGCGGTGCAGGATCAGAAGGTGGGACTGGAGAAGTGGTCGAGCTCGGGGTTTCACGGAATCTCGCACGGGGTGAGCGAGGACAATGCGCGGGTGCAGACGGATGAGCTGGAAACGGCGCGGCAGGCGGTGACCGAGGGGCAGGCGATGGTGGTGTTCGTCGACTACTCGCTGAAGGGGACGGGCAAGACGCTGGTGGATTCGCCGGAGATTGGGGACAGGATCAAGCAGAGTGCGGCGGATACGAGTGGGTCCCCGTTGATGGAGAGAGCGCCCTTGCTGCTGCAGCGATCGTTACTGTTTCCGTATAGCGAAGGGTTGAGCTTTGAGCAGGCTTTGCTGATCGCGAAGGGTAAGGAGGGGGCGTTCGCGGGAGTGTTGGCGAATCCTCCGGGGTCAAGCTACGAGATCATGAATCCGGCGGCATTTTTGGCGCATACGCCGGTGCCGGTGCTGAGGATGCCGGATGTGCATGGGCTGCTCGATGGGGCGTATGAGCCGTATGACGTGGGGGTGATGGGGGAGCTCGATGTGGCGATCCTGGCTGAGCTGTTTGGCGGTCCGGAGGTGGCGCGGGTGCTGGCGACGCAGTGGGATGGCGGCGTCTACTATGCGGCGCAGCGGAAGAGTGCCACGGCGGAAGAGAAGAAGAACGCAGGGTCGATTGGGCTGGTTTATCTCTCGCGATGGAAGAGTCCCGAGGCGGCAGAGACGTTCTTGAAGGTCTACGCGGGTGAGCTGGGACGGAAGTATGACGGGTTGAAGGAACGCAAGCAGGATGAGGTGGATGGCGAAGAGCAGGTCTACTCGACCAGCGAAGGCGATGTGGAGTTGAGGATTTCTGGTTCGAGCGTGTTCTTGTCGGAGGGATTTCCGCTGGAGACGGCGCGGAAGCTGGAGACAGCGTTTCTTGAGGTGCAGAGCTCCGGGCCGATGCAGATGGCGGGCTTGCCGAGGGCGGGGCAGGAGCTATCGCTGCAGGTGGTGCATGAGGTTGCAGAGATGGGCTTGATGAAGCAAGCGCTGGCGGAACGATATACTTACGGTTTTGGGGTCGCAGCGAATCACTGATGTGAGCAGCACCACGAGGAGCAGGGATTTGGAGAAGGTTGAGGTTGGGATCATCGGCGGCAGTGGGTTATATGCAATGCCGGGTTTGAGTGGGTTGGTAGAGCACAAGCTGATGACACCGTTCGGCGAGCCGTCCGACGCGTTCATGGTGGGGGAGTTGGACGGGCGTAAGGTGGCCTTCCTGGCGCGGCATGGACGTGGGCACAGGATCAGTCCGAGCGAACTGAACTTTCGCGCGAATATCTACGGAATGAAGATGCTTGGGGTGGAGTACATCTTGTCCGTGTCCGCGGTGGGGAGCTTGAAGGAAGAACATAAGCCGACCGACTTTGTCATCCCGGATCAGTTCATCGACCGGACATTTGCGCGGCAGAACAGCTTCTTTACCGATGGCATCGTGGCTCATGTAGGCTTTGGAGATCCGGTTTGCTCCGTGGTGGCGAAGGCGTTTGCTCAAGGGTGCAAGGAAGTGGGTGTCGTGGGCAAACTGGGCGGCACGTACGTGTGCATGGAAGGGCCGCAGTTCTCTACGCGGGCGGAGAGCAATCTGTACCGCAGCTGGGGTGCGGATGTGATCGGCATGACCAACCTGCAGGAGGCGAAGCTGGCACGCGAGGCGGAGATGAGCTACGCGACCCTGGCGATGGTGACCGACTACGACTGCTGGCGCGAGGGGCATGACGACGTGACCGTGGAACAGGTGGTCGCGGTGATGCATCAGAACTCGGAGAATGCGGCGAAGGTGGTTCGGGCTGCGGTTGCAGCGCTGCCCAAGGGAGAGAAGAGTCCGTTCGCGGGTGTGCTGAAGTACGCCATCATGACGGATAAAAAGTTGATCCCCGCGGCGACGAAGGAACGGCTTTCGCTGCTGATCGCGAAGTACATCGGCGAGACAGAGAAGAACTGATCCGCGCAGAAAGCTAAACGTACAAAAGTAGTTACCTATAAGAGGATGCATGTCGATTCTGGTGGTTGGTTCCGTGGCGTTCGATTCGATTGAGACGCCGCACGGCAAGGCGAAGAAGATTCTGGGCGGAGCGGCGACACACTTTGCGCTGGCTGCAAGCTACTTTACGGACGTTCGCGTGATTGGCGTCGTGGGTGAGGATTTTGGCCTTGAAGAAGAGGCGGTGTTTACGAAGCGCGGCATTGACACGCGCGGCATTGAACATGCAGCGGGGTTGAGCTTTCACTGGACCGGCGAGTACAAGACGAATCTCAATGAAGCGAACACGCTGGCCACGGACTTGAATGTCTTTGCCTCGTTTGCTCCGAAGATTCCGACCGAATACCTGGACAGCGAGTACCTGTTCCTGGCGAACATCGATCCGGTGTTGCAGGCGCAGGTGCGCCAGCAGATGCCTGACGTGAAGCTGGTCTGCGGCGACACCATGAACTACTGGATTGCGGCTAACCTGGAAAACTTGAAGGTGGTGCTGCGTGAGCTGGACGTGCTGCTGATCAACGATGGCGAGGCCAAGATGCTTTCGGGCGAGTCGAACCTGGTGAAGGCGGCGGAGGCGGTGCTCGCCATGGGGCCGAAGTCGCTGGTGATCAAGCATGGCGAGTATGGGGCGACGTCGTTCTTCGGGCCGCATTCGTTTACCGGGCGGGAGGGTGTCGTGAAGGCGTTTCGTGCGCCTGCGCTGCCGTTGGCGGAGGTGGTCGATCCGACCGGCGCGGGCGACTCCTTCGCGGGGGGGTTCTATGGGTACATTGCTTCGCAGCCGGAGCTTACGCCTGCCGTGTTTCGGCGGGCGCTGTTCTATGGCGGTGTGATGGGTTCATTTGCCGTAGAGCGGTTCGGTACGGAGCGGCTGCAGAACGTCTCATGGGTAGAGATCGAAGCGCGTTACAAATTGTTTCTGGAGATCTCGCATCTTGAGCACGCGGCTGCGTAAGAGTTTGCGGGAGTCGAAGCCTGGCGCGCTTACCGGACGCAGGGTACATGCGACGTTGCCTTCCGTGGACCCCGATGTGGTGACACCGGCATCCCGCGCGGAGACGCTCCCTGTCGGCATGTTCGCGATTGTGGCGGGCTTCGTCGCGTTGGCTCTCAGCGCGACTCACGGTTACATGCTGCTGTACGGCGATGCGGTCGCCCATCTGGGGATCGCGCGGCGGCTTGTAGACACGCGGTATCCTGGATTGCAGCAGCTTGGCGGTGTGTGGCTTCCCCTGCCGCATGTGCTGATGCTTCCGTTCATCGGGAACATGCAGTGGTGGCAGAACGGCATGGCGGGTGCGTGGCCTTCGCTGCTTTGCTTTGTGATCGGCGTGATGGGCTTTTACCGGCTTGCGCGGCGGGTGTTGACGCCGGCGTGGGCCATTGCAGCGACGGCCTTCTACGGCTTAAACGCGAACCTGCTTTACCTGGCGACGACGGCGATGACGGAGCCGCTGTTCCTGGCGCTGCTGATCTGGATCGTGTTGCTGACGATGGAGTGCGTGGATGCCCTTACCGCCGAGCGACACGTCGTGGCGGGGGCGCGGATGCTGGTGCTCGGGCCGTTGATCTTCGCGGCGGTGATGACTCGCTACGATGGCTGGATACTGGGGGCGGCGGTCTGGTGCGTGGTGGCCTGGACGCTGCTGCGCCATCCGGTCATGCGCGGGAGACTGTTGCCGGTGTTCGGCTTTTTCACGCTGGTGATAGTAGCGGGTCCGCTTTCCTGGTTCTGGTGGAACCAGCACTACGCGCATGACTGGCTGGACTTCATGCGCGGGCCGTATTCGGCGAAGCAGATCGATATCAGGACGTCGCCGCCGGGGTCGAAGCATTACTTCGGCTGGCATGATCCGGCGTGGTCGTTGATGCTGTATGCGCGGACGGCGCAGGTGGATGCGGCCTGGTGGGAGACAGGCTGGCTGGTTGCCGCGGCCTCGCTGGCGGGGCTGTGGCTTGCGATCCGTACGAAGGTGAATCGCGCCGTGCTCCTGCTTTGGCTGCCTCTGCCGTTTTATGTTTACTCCGTCTCGTATGGCTCGGTGCCGATCTTCATTCCACAGATCTATCCGCACTCGTTTTACAACTCGCGGTACGGCATGGAGATGCTTCCGTGCTTCGCGCTGTTCGGCGCCGTTGCTGTAGAGATGCTCGCTCAGAGACTCAAGCCGGCGCAGCCTCTGGTGGTGCGATTCATGCAACCGCTGGCGATGGCGCTTGCGGTCTTGAACCTGGTCTTGATGACGCATGCGGTGCCGCTGGTCTTGAAAGAGGCGATGGTGAACTCGGTGGGGCGCATGGCGATTGAAGGTGCGCTGGCAGACCAGTTGATCAGTCTTCCACCGGGTGTGCCGATCATGATGGATGCGTCGAAGTATGTCGGTGCGTTACAGCGCGCGGGCATTCCTCTGCGGCGGATTTACAGTCCCAATGACTATTACAAAGGGAAGACGGCACCCGCTGAAAAGGCGGCGTGGGTCATCGCCGCGGACAGGGATGATGTGGCGAAGGCGGTCGCGGCGAATCCCTCAGGTCTGACGGAGATGTCGATCCTCTGCAGCAACAAGGAAGCGTGCGTGAGGATCTATCGGTCGGATGTATTCGGCAAGTAGCTCTGCCGACCCTGCGCTTAAGGGCGGCCGTAGACGGTGTAGATCTCAAGCCCCTGCGGCTCATATAAGAAGAGCGGCTTGTAGATGCGGCCGGTGAGGTAGCGGTCGAGATCCGCCTGATCGTTGCTATGGATGACCAACAGATGCTCACCGTCGGGCACGCCGTCGTGATCGTAGTGGACCATGGGTTGGTTGCGGTAGAAGGCGAGGCCGTAGTCCATGTCGCGCTTCACATCCACCATGGCGACGATCTTTGCGTCCGGTGCATGTTGCGCAATCTCCTGCGCGAGCGGCCGGGCCGAGTAGTTGAGATCCAGCTCGTGGCCTTCAAAGCCGAGCAGGAAGATGAGCATGCTGATGACCGGGATGAGCGTGATCGTGCGTGTCTTCGAGATGCCGAAACGGCGGATGCCGAGCGCGACCAGGAGCGCGGCAAAGATGGCCGCGGCACCCGCGGCGACGAGCCATGGAATGGATGGCACCAGCGTTTCATACTTCATATGCTGTGGGGCTAGGGTAAGGACGAAGACGAGCACCGCGCATAAGATGGCATGGGACCAGAGCAGCCAGGGGGCGAGGCCGGCGCGGCGGGTGCGATAGAGATAGTCGCCGGTGAGGATGGTAAGGGGCGGAATCGAGGGAAGGATGTAGCCGGGCAGCTTGGAGCCGGAGAACGAGAAGAAGAAGATGGGAAAGAGTGCCCACAGCACGAGGAACTCGGGGAAGGCGTCGCCGGCGCGGAAGTGGCCGAGATAGGGGATCGGCTTGCGACGGACACGCCACTCCGCGAAGGAGATCTGGACGGAGTCGATCAGAGCGCGAACGGCGAGGATCGTCCACGGCATCAGGCCAACGACCAGCACGGCAAGGTAGTACCAGACGGGCTGATGGTGCTGATAACGGTTGGTGGCGAAGCGCTCCAGATTGTGTTCGAGGAAGAAGGACCGGACAAAGGTGGGGTTACGGCGCTGGACCGCGATGTACCACGGCAGAACCATCACGAAGTAAAGGATGACCCCCGGGAGCCAGATGGTTCTGCGGAAGAGAGACCACTCACGGCGCAAGGCAACGAAGAGTCCGATGATGCAGAGTGCGAGGAACGGAGCTACGGGTCCCTTAGCGAGAGTGGCGGCTGCGCCGAAGAAGTAGAGGTCGAAGAGCCAGAACTTCTTGCCGGTCTCATACCAGGCGTACCAGCCCAGCATGCCGATGCAGAAGGGCGCGGCAAGCTGCATGTCCGTGGAAGCGCCACGCGAGAAGGCGATGACCGCCAAGGCCGAGCAGGTGATGAGCGCCGCATCCAGGTGACCGCCCGGCCGGAAGCGGCGCATGTGGAGGAAGATCATCAACACCAGGAAGCCGGCACCGGAGGTGGAGGGCAGACGCGCGCTCCAGTCCGAGACGCCGAACTCGCGGAAGAAGCTCATGGCGCGCCAGTAATAAAGGGCGGGCTTTTCCAGCCAGGGCTGACCGTAGAGGATGGGGGTTACGGTTCCTGAGACGAGACAGTGTAAGGAGTTCCGGAGGTCCTTGGGCCGCAGACTCCTGGGGAGAAGATTGGCATGAACGGCATCGCAGGCGGCATCATGGCGGGCCAGCATCTCGCGGGCGATCTGTGCGTAGCGCGGCTCATCCGCGCCGACGAGGCCAAGCTTGTCTCCGCCAAAGTGCGGCATCAACCCGAAGAGCAGGAGGAAGAGACCGACGGAGAAGAGGATGAAGACCTCAACCGGCGAGGCGAAGGCGGGACGCTGCAGCAGACGACGCAGGGGAGAGCTCTTCGCGCTGCTGGAGTGTGGAGCGGAGTTCAACTCTGAGTCTTCCGGCACTGCGGGTTGGATGAGATCGTTCATTGTTACGTTTGCTTGGATTGGACAAGACAGCACAACCGATCTGCCTAGCCTCACCGATGCGAGACAAGGCTAACAGAGTCGGCTGCACGGGCTTTGATGGAACGAAGGTTAGTTGGACCCGGTGCCAGCCGGCTCCACCGTACTCGGCATGCCGGATTGTGCGTCGGAACGCTTCTTGTCGCGCTTGCGGGAGCGATCCAGCAACTCCTCCATGCGCCCCGTCATGCGCTCGGAGCGGTCGATCGCGAAGCTCAGCTCCGGGACATGACGGACGCCCATGCGGTCGCGGATCTGAGCGCGAATGAAGCCGCGCGCCGTGGTGAGAGCCTCCAGCGTGGAGGCTTCTTCCTCCTCGCCGCCATGGACCTGGACGAAGACGCGCGCGGACTTGCCTCCGGGCGCGAGCACAACCTCGGTGACGACGGAGGGGAAGATGCGCGGGTCGGACAACTCGCCTTCGAGCATGGCGCCGATCTCTTCTGAGAAGGAGTGGGCGACTCGGTTGCGATGGTAGGTTCTTGCGCGTGGTTCAGGCATGGTTCTCTTCCTTGGTACAACGGCATATGACTTCAGTCCGGGAGAATCTCCGCGTAGGAGTCGGCGATCTCCGAACTCAGCGTCGATGCGAAGCGATGGGCTGCATCGTCGATCGCCTCCAGGTGTTGCTGCACGGATTGGGTTGAACTGGAGATGACCGCGACACAGACGGTCGCCTGATTCCAGATCGTTCCGCCTTCGTTCATCTCCGCGATCGAGGCATTGAAGGCACGGCGGAGTTTGTCCTTGATCGAGCGGACAACCTGGCGGCGATCCTTCAAGGACTGCGCGTGAGGAATGGAGAGTTCAAGAGTCAGCTTTCCGATGGGCATTCTAGGCGAACTTCAAGTCCGGGCCACGCAATCGCGATCTGCTCCGTATGGAGCAATCCTTATTGTATCTGTTGCGGCATGGGACGCTCTATTCCGAAGCGAAGGGGGTGGGGATAGTTCGTGACAATGAGGCGAAGTTCTTATAAAGTCCGGGTTACAGGAACATTTCAAGTTGTCTCCGCAGACGTCGAGCCAAACCCCTCGATCGCCCGCGCGGGGTCGTCTCTATCGGCCACTCTCAACCGGGAGACGCATGGCCCGCCACGACATTCCGTTGACTTTTGCACGCGTGTGTCGAGCAACACCACGGACTTTAGAAGGGGATCGAAGGATGAGGTTGACGAGACGAGGTTTTCTGACTCAGGTGGGCCATGCGGGCGGATTCAGCGCGACGGTGCTGGCGATGCAGTCGTTGGGTTTGATGCCCGCGAAGGCTGAGACTCCGGCATCGTTTGCGGCGGAGGCTGGAACCGGTAAAGGCGTGAAGGTCGTGGTGCTGGGGGGCGGGATTGCGGGGCTGGTCGCCGCGTATGAGATGCAGGCGCTGGGCTATGACGTGACCTTGCTTGAAGCGCGGGAGCGTCCCGGCGGACGGAACTGGAGCGTACGTGGAGGCGATACAGTCAAGTTTGTCGATGGCTCGACGCAGACCTGCGAGTGGGAGACGGGAAACTATCAGAACTTCGGGCCGGCGCGTCTGCCCTCCGTGCATAAGACGATTCTCGGTTATTGCAAGAAGCTTGGCGTCGAGCTGCAGGTGGAGGTCAATACGTCTCGCTCGAGCTATCTGCAGAATGATGCCGCAAACGGCGGCAAGCCGGTGGTGCAGAGGCAGGCGATCAACGACACGCGGGGTCATGTCAGCGAGTTGCTGATGAAGTGTGTCAACGGTGGTTCACTCGATGCCGAGATGAGCAAGGATGACCGAGACCGCATGCTGACTTTTCTGCGGCAGTACGGATCGCTCGATGACGCGGGAAAGTATAAGGGTGGCGATCGGGCGGGCTACAAGGTTCTTGCCGGAGCGGGCGATCAGGTGTCCGTGCCGAGCGATCCGATCGACATGCACACGCTGCTCGACGAGAACTTCTGGCAGGGATTGCTGTTTGAAGAGAGTTTCGACATGCAGGCGACGATGTTCCAGCCCGTGGGTGGGATGGACCGCATCCCGTATGCCTTCGCCAAGGCGCTCGGCAGTGTGATCCAGTACAACAGTCCGGTCACGGAGATCCGGAAGACGGCGAAGGGCGTGCGCATCGGCTACACGCAGGGCGGCGCGCCCAAGACGCTGGAGGCGGACTACTGTATCTGTGCCATGCCGTTGACCATTTTGAAGAAGACTCCGAACGACTTCGGAGCGCCCTTCAAGAAGGTCATCGCCGAGTGTGTCTATGTCAACGCCTACAAGGTCGCATGGGAGAGCCGGCGCTTCTGGGAGCAGGACTACAACGTCTACGGCGGCCTGGAGTTCGTCAGCACCGGATGTAGTCCCATCTGGTTTCCGAGCGCGAAGATGTTCTCGGATCGCGGCGTCCTGGTCAGCGGTTATACCGACGAGACCAAGATGTCGTTCCCCTTCGCCGAGCTGCCGCTCGAAGCAAAGTTTGGCGAGAGCCGCAAGAGTATCGAGCGGCTCCATCCGGGCCATGGCAAGGAGCTGGAGAAGCCGGTCTACGTGGGCTGGAAGAGGATTCCTTATAACGAGGGCTCGTGGATTCGGTCCTACGTTCCAGACCAGCCGAGTGCTCCGGGAACCGGCATCACGCGCACCGGCGCGACGGCGAATCCAGGTGTCTCGCAGTCCGAGACAAATGCCGCCTACGAGGCGCTGATCCAGGCCGACGGCCCCATCTACTTTGCCGGCGATCACTGCAGCCACATCGTGGGCTGGCAAGAGGGAGCAGCACTCTCCAGCCTGCGCGCCATCGCCATGATCAACGACAAGGTCAAGGCCAAGCGGGCCTGACCGTGTGACAGATTTCAGGCTTCCACCCGAACGTACGTTCAAGGAGATTCGAGATGACACGCAGTCTTTCAGGATTCGCAGCGGGCGTTGCATCAGCCCTTCTATTCGCAAGCGGTGCCGGGGCACAGGTCACGGTCAAACATCTGCAGCCGAACGAGAAGTCGCCCATCGCGAATGGTGTATGGGCAGGCGATACGCTTTATCTGAGCGGCCAGCTTGCCAGCCCGGTCACTCCGGCTGACGCCGCCAAAGGAACGCCCGCGGACTACGGGGACACCAAGACGCAGGCATTCAGCGCCTTGACGAAGATTCACGCCCTGCTCAAGGAACAAGGGCTGGACATGAAGGATGTGGTCAAGATGACCGTCTTCCTCGCCGGTGATCCCGCGAACGGCGGCAAGCTGGACTTCGCCGGGCTGCAGGCCAGCTATACCCAGTTCTTCGGCACCAAGGATCAGCCGAACAAACCTGCTCGCAGCGCGATGCAGGTGGCTGCGCTGGCTGCTCCGTGGGCCTTGGTCGAGATTGAAGTCATTGCTGTGAAGGGCAAGTAAGACCTACGCGCCGCAAACGAGAAAGGCTCCGGGTACGATGCCGGAGCCTTTCGTCATAGCTGTGCTGCAGGTTATGCAAGCCGGCCATAGGTGCGGATGTCATCCGCTGCGCCCCTAGGGTCATGCATCTCGGCAGTGGCTGGGGGGGCATCCATGACCGTCTTGAAGGCAGTCTTGAACTGCGCCATCTCCGCCGGCATACCCACGGTGATACGAACCGCATTGGGCCACACCGGCCAGGTGCGCCCGATGATGACGTTCTTCTCCGCCATCGCCTTGAAGACGCCTTTGCCATCGCGTCCGCAATCGATCATGAAGCAGTTGGACTGCGGCTCTCCGATGACCTTGTAGTTGTTTTCCTTGAGCCAGGCGATCGTCTCGCGGCGCGTATCGCCGATGATTTTTTTGCGTGCAGGAACCAACTCTGCGTCGAGCAGCGAGACGTTGGCTGCGCTGGAGCCCGTGATCGGCATCGCGTTCATCCCGTAGGGCTGCAGCTTGGCGAGCAGGTCCGGACGGCCAAGGGCCAGGCCGCAACGAATCCCTGCCATGCCGTAGATCTTGGAGAACGTTCGCAGCACGATCAGATCCTTGCCCGCCGCAACCAGGTCCAGCGTATCCGGCGCATCGGAGAGATGGATATACGCCTCATCGACCAGCAGGATCGATCCTTTGGGCTTGTTCTCCAGCGCCCACACGATCTCTTCCTTCGGGGTCAAGGTCCCGGTCGGGTTGTTCGGATTACAGATGTAGATGACGCCCGCATTCGGATCGGCCGCGACCATCGCCTTGACGTCATGCGCATAGGTCGGGGTCAGCTTGACGTAGGTCACCTTGGCCTGCGAGGTCTTGGCCGCATACGCGCCGGCCTCATAGGAAGGGTCTGCCGAGACGAAGCCGCGCGTGGGCGAGGTGAAGGCGAGCACACTGAAGTGCAGCGGCTCCGACGAGCCTGCGTACACGGCGATGTGGTCTTCCGGAAGGTTATGCTGTGCGGCAAAGGTCTTGGTCAGCTTTTCGGTCTCGCCATAGATGTCATAGCGGCCGCCCATCGGCGCAATCGCGGCAATGGCCTCGCACGCCGCCTTGCAGGGGCCGAGCGGATTTTCGTTGGCGTTGATCAGCACAGCGCCCGGAGGCGGAACCTGGCGCACCCGGTGCGTGGGAACGGTGGTGCCGGCGGCCTGCTGGGCTCCCCAGGCGAAGTGAGCCTCCGTAAAGATAGGAGCGGCGGCGGCAAGCGAGGCGTACCGCAGGAACGAACGGCGGGAGGCGGAGAGGGCTGCGGCTTCAGAACGAGGCATGGATTGCTCCTTCGGGAGAGTACTGGTTGAGGAAGCGGACTGCGGATTCACGATCCGGTGAAAGGAAGAAACGCGCAAAAACAGAAATTTTCCGGGGACTTAATCTAAATGTAACGCGAAAGTCGCTGACAAGGAGAAGTTCGGCCAAATTTCTATGCGCGATCTCTCCGGCGAATTGGGGAAAATGGCAGGTAAAGGCGAGAAGCTCCCTTCCCCAGCAGCGATCTTCCCGTTTCAATCGAGCAACTTATCGTCCAGGCAGGAGCTATCCAGCGAGAGCGGAGCGGTAGATCTCCAGCATACGATCGATCTTCTTTTCCCAGTCGAAATGGGCGAGGAGGCGGACGCGACCGTTCGCGCCAAGGCGGATGCCGGTCTCGGGTGAGACGAGCAGCGTGCTCATGGCCCCGGCGAATCCCGCGATGAGCGCCTCCCGGCTGGTGGGCGGGATGAGCAGACCGCAGGAGTCGTCCAGGTAGTCGACGGGTCCGCCCCATGCCGTGGCGATCACGGGTCGCGAGCAGGCCATCGCCTCCAGGACGACGGCGCCGCCGCACTCATACAGGCTGGGCAGCACGAGCGCACAGGCTTGGCGGAGCCGATCCGCGCACGCTGCCTGCGAAAGCCAGCCGCTGAATCGAACGCGCGGCTCGAGGCCGAGAGTGTGCGTGAGTCTTTGCCAGGGAACAAGCATGGGACCGTCGCCGATGACCTCAAGGCTGACGCCCGGGACGCGAGCGAGCGCTTCAAGCGCGAGGTCAAGGGCCTTCCACTCGACCAGGCGTCCGATGAAAAGAAACGTCGAGGAAGTATCCGGCGACGGGCCGGGGCTCCAATGCGCAAGATCGACGGCGTTCTCTGAAAGTTCGATGACGCGGCCTTGAATGCCCGCCGGAAGCGCTGCCCGGGTGCGGGCGTTCGCCACCAGCACGACTGCCGCCCTGAGCTTCCCGGGGAGCATGGCATTGACGAGATCGCTGAAGGTGCGGCCGAGCGCGATGGCCATGCGGCTGAGCAAGGATTCGGTACGCCGGAAGGCGGGGGGATACTCCATGCCGCCGTTGAGCGGGCCGGCGATGAGCGGCGAGCCCAGGCCCGCGAGGAGCGACGGGAATCGTGGCGAGACGGGGATCGGTTGATGAATGACGGACGAAGCCGTCGCCAAAGAGCGCAAGACACGGCGTTGCGCGCTCTGGGTGAGGAGCTGGTTCGCGAGACCGAGCGTGGCTTCGTCGATGCGGCGCGGGAGGATGCGCCCGATACGGTAAAAGAACTTCTGCAGCGCTTGATCCTGGATGAAGTGGATGCGGGCATGATCCGCGGGGAACAGGTCCAGGAGTTCATCACGAGTCCGCTCATGCACGATGAGGAAAGCATCAATGCCGCGAGCGCGGAGGAGACGAAAGTAGTGGAAGGGAAGAATCGCTTCGCCCCCCAGTCTGGTGGACGCATGCTCGGCGGCGACGAGAACCCGGAGCGGCTGCGAGGCTGCCGGGATCATGAGGCGTTTGCGCCGAAGACGCGATAGTATCCCAGCCCTCGCAGAAGGTCTTTGGCGCCCTGCTCGAACCGGTAACGGGCGGGCGTCAGCTCGACGAAGGGAAGGATGCGGCCGGGCTGAAGCTGCGCTGCGCTGCTCTTGAGCGCACCGGTAGCTTCAGGCAGCCACCACTTGGCTTCGCCGCCGGCATGAAAGCATTTCATGCTTGACCATGGTTCAGAGCGGAGGATGCTTTGGCCCTCTGCGCCGAGCCTGCGGCGGATACGCTTGACTTGCGAGCGGCGCCAACAGACCCACAGGTCCTCATCGAGATAGCCGCCCCCCTGCACCATCGCGATGGCAGCCCAGACGATGGCTTCCACATGCATGACACGCGGTAGATTCGCGCCGCCGAGCCGGTCGATCAGCCAGTCCAGCCACTCCAGGTCCGTGCCCGCACGCCATTGAGCGACACCGATGTCAACGTGGCGAGCAAGCGCAATATGCTGGTCCAGCGCGCAGCGTACAACGCTGGGCGGGAGCAGGCAGTTGGGCTGCTGCCACATGAGCAGCAGTCCAGAGGCAGGAGTGGGCTCAAACCGAAAGTCGTTGGGAAAAAAAAGGTCCGGATCGAGCAGGATCAGCTCTTCACCGGGCTGCGCCAGCAGCAGGGGGTCGGTGATCTTGCGCCAGCAGGGATGGCCGCGGCGGAAGGCACGAAGATGCGGTAGCTTGGCAAAGAGGCCGGCCTCCGCGTCGGCGAGTTCATCCTCCGAGGCGACGGACCACCGATGCCGCGGATCGGGGGCAAGCTCCAGGAGAGCATCGCAGAGGGTCTGCTTGTCTCCTTCGCTATCGGTGATCAGGTGCAGGTTCAGCGGCTCGTCGGAACGTGCGAGCAGGCTGGAAAGAGCAAGACGGGCATACCCCAGCGACTGCGGTGAAAGCACCATGTAAAGCTGCCGCGGCTGTGCTGCGGTTAGGGTCATAGGATCGGATGCGGGCATCATGCACTCTTTTCAGAGTGCGCGAGCGCGGCGCGGAGGCTGCCGGCAAGCGCCTCGATGTTCGGCTCGAGGAAGATGCGGTCGTGGTCGCCGGGCAGATCATGGACTTCAATGCCATGCTGGAAGATGGCGCCCCAGCCAAGATCGTAAGCGCCCTCGTCGTAGTCCTGCTCCAGCGCGCGGAAGAGTACAAGATGGCCATCGTAGGGCTGCAGCTTGTAGTTCTGAATGGCGACGTAGTTGATGTCGTATGCGCTCTTCATGAACGCCGGAACGCGCGTAAGGTTCAGCTTCGCTCCCAGCATGCAGGCATAGCGGATGGCTCGTGTGCTGATCTTGTCCAGGATGTAAGCGGCCTGGGCTTGCAATGTCAGCGAACTGATATTGCCGCTGAAACGTTGCACACGATGATTGACCTTGCCATGCACAGAACGGGCTTTGGAGCGCTCCTGCTCGTAGTGAATAGTCTTGCTGTCGAGCATGCCGAGCAGCGCAACCTCTTCTCCCGCGGCACGAAGTTGATGCGCCATCTCCAGTACCACGGTCCCGCCGAAGGAGTAACCGAGGAACTTATAAGGCCCGTGCGGCTGCACCTTGCGTACCTCCGCAAGATAGAGCGCGGCCATATCCTTGAGGCGAAGGAGTGCTGCCTGTCCGGCTACCAGCGCCTGTGACTGAATGCCGTAAACCGGCTGATCCGTGCCCATGCGCATGGAGAGACCGTAGAAGTTGACCACGTTGCCGCCGACGCCATGCACGATGAAGAGCGGAGGCTTGGAGCCGGCGGGCTGGATCGGCACCAGAGACGATGCGATATTGGGCGTGAAGCGGGTGCGCACCAACTCCGCGATGGACGCGATCGTGGATGCGGAGATCAGGCTCGCAAGGCCGAGGTCCATGTCATACACGCGGTTGATCCTGGTGATGAGACGAAGCGCAGCCAGCGAGCCGGCTCCGAGCGAGAAAAAGCTCGCGTGCTTGCGGATGTGAGCGATGCCCAGGGTGCTCTGCCATAGCTCCGCGATCTGTTGTTCAAGAATGTCGGAGGGCTCATCCAGCAGTTCGCTCGGGGCTTCCTGCGCAGGCATAACACTGGATGGAGCAGCCTCTGATTCACGAGCTCTTTCGGGTGTCGACGGCGGGAAGATGGGTTCCGCGATCTGACGCGAGCGCTCCAGGGCGGAGAGCAGACTGAGGTCATCGACGCGGGTCTCCGGTGCGTTCAGCGCGGACTCAAGCAGATTGAGGAAGAGGCGTAGATAGCGTTGGATTGTGGTGCTCTTGAAGTACTGCGGGTTGTACTCCAACTGCAGCCGCGGGCCTTCCTCCTCTCGGTCTACGATGGCGAACATGATCTCGAAGACGGCGCCTGGACTCTCCGAGCGCAGCGGCACAATCTCCAGATCGCCGTCCGGCCCGTGAATGCGTCCGGTGAGCATAAAAGACTTCTGGTAGAGAAAGAAGATGGGAATCTCAAACGAGCTTCCGCTCTCGGAGAAGTAGGGATCGTAGATCAGGTCTTCAAACGGCAGAGCCTGATTCTCATAGGCGCCCAGCGTCCAGGTCTTCACCTGCTTCAGCAGATCGTGGAAGGTCGAGTTTTGCTCCAGGCGGACGCGCAGGATCTGGATATTCATGAAGAGCCCGATGAGCTCCTCGGTATCTTCATTGCGGTTCGCGCAAGGCGAGCCGATGGTGAGATCCTTCTGCCCGGTAAGGCGGCTCAGCAGCCCGCTGAAGACGCTGAACAACAGCATGTTGAGCGTAACGTTTTCACGAATGCAGAAGGCATGAGCACGCGCAGCCAGATCCCGCGGGATCAGCAGTGTTTCGATATCGCCGGTGAGATGAGCCCGATCCGGAGTGAGCGCGGCGGCGGCATCCGTATCATGCGCCAGCTTGATCGGGCTAAAGCCGTTACCGAGCGTCCGGTGCCAGAACTCGAGAGAGGCTGCCGGTTCCTCTCCCGCGCGCCACTCCTCATGCCAAACGGCGTAGTCGGCAAACTGGATGGGCAGGTCTGGAAGCGCCGGAACAGAGTCGTTGACGAGCGCCTGGTACCACGCCACCATGTCCCGCATCAGCACGCCGTTGGAGATGCCGTCGCAGATGATGTGGTGCATCGTGACCAGCAGAATGTGGTGCTCAGGGCTCAGCTTCAACAGCTTGAGCACGAGCAGCGGTCCGGCCTTAAGGTCGAAGCGAAACGCCGCGTGATCGCGCGTGACGCGGTCGGCCTCGACGCGCTGAGACTCCCCCGTCTTCTGGGTGAGGTCGACCACGGGAATGGGGATGGAACTTTCAGCGTGGATGATCTGCGAGAGCCGTCCACGCACCAGCTCAAACGTAGTCCGCAGAATCTCATGCCGTTCCACACAATGCGCGAAGGCCTCAGTCAGCGCCGCCAAATCCAGGTGTCCCGTGCACTGCCACATCAGCGGCATGTTCAGTGCCGGATTGCCGCGATCCAGCTGATCCAGAGACCAGAAACGCACCTGCCCCTGCGTCGCGGGCATCGCATAAATCTCCGGCTCAGGTGATACATCCGGCCACGAAGGAGAGGGAGAGTCAGGCCTGCCCGGCACACCGCTGGAGACGGGAAGCACAACGCTTTGCAAGTTTTGGCGTTGTCCGTGTTCCTGCTCGATGACGTCCTCCAGCAAGCTGCGTTGGCCCTGCATGGATGCGCTACGCATCCAGCTTCACGCGCGTGTGGCGATACTGGTCACGGGCTGCTGCGGCGATGCGCGATCCGGAGCGCACCGGAGAAGAGGTCTGTTGCCTTTGCTGCAGGGCCGCACACAGCGCCCGAATGGTGCGATGCTGAAAGATCAGCGTCGCCGTGATGGAAAGACCCTCACGCTGCGCCCGTGCGGCGATGCGGAAGATCAGAAGCGAGTCCGCGCCCAGTTCGAAGATGCTCTCCGTCACGGAGACTCCGTTCCGTTCAAGGATCGAAGACCAGATTGCGGCAAGCTGCTCCTCCTCCGGTGTTGCGGGTGCAGTAAAGCTGTTCGCCTTCAATTCTAGTTCGACCTGATCGGTCGCGGAAAGTTGCGGAAGTGCCTTCCGATCCACCTTTCCGTTCGGCGTTCGAGGTATCTGCGGAAGTGCGATCAGCGCCGCGGGAATCATGTAATCCGGCAGTGTCCGTTCCAGAAGTTGGCGGAGCTCTGCCATCAGCGAAGCGCTCTCCACCATCGTCCCGGCGATCTCGAAGAAGCCGATCAGGCGCATGTTCTGCTGGATCACGACGGCATCCCGCACCTGCGGATGTTTGCGCAGGGGAGCCTCGATATCGCCGAGCTCAATCCGGTACCCGCGCAGCTTTACCTGAAAGTCGGCCCGCCCCAGCAGCTCAACGGAGCCGTCTCGGTGGAAGCGTGCGAGGTCGCCGGTAGAGTAGATGCGCCCGGCACCGTACGGATTGGGAACAAACTTCTCCGCCGTCAATGCAGGATTGTTCCAGTAGCCCCGAGCCAGCCCATCGCCACTGATGTAAAGCTCGCCGGTGACTCCGATGGGCACAGGATTTCGTCTCTCATCGAGTACCAGAAAGCCGGTGTTCGCAATGGGAGGTCCCACATGCAAGGGTCCAGTACCGCGAGAGACGCGTGTTGCGGAAGACCATATCGTGGTCTCAGTCGGACCGTAAACGTTCCACACGTCGTCGCTCCGATCGAGCAACTGCTCGGCGAGATCACGCGGCAGAGCCTCACCACCGCACAAGACCTTGAGCGGCAGCGCCTTGGACCAGCCGGCGTCGATCAGGATGCGCCAGTGGCCCGGTGTGGCCTGCAGCACGGTCGCACGATTCGTCTCCATCAACCGGAGCAAGGCAGCCCCGTCCTGAACCTGATCGTCGGTCGCGACGATGAGCTTCGCGCCCGTGATCAGCGGCAGCATCAGCTCCAGTGCGGCGATATCGAAGGCAAGCGTAGTCACTGCGACCAGGGTATCTTGCGCCGTGAGGCCGGGCGTGCGTTGCATGGAACGGAGCAGATTGGTGAGTGCCAAGTGATCGATGGCCACACCTTTGGGCCTGCCGGTCGAGCCTGAGGTATAGATGACATACGCCAGCGACTTCGCATCCACGCTTGCCGAGAGTGTCTCGTTGCTCATCGGCTGCGGGCCGGTGACACGCAGAACCTTGGCTACGGTATCCACGTCGGGGTCGCGGCCCGCCAGCAGGATGGCGATGCCGGAGTCCTCCACCACCTGCGCGAGACGCTCCCGCGGATGACGCGGGTCCAGCGGAACATACGCGCCGCCGGCCATCATCACCGCAAGCAGGGAACCGACCATCTCCAGCGAACGCTCGATGCAGATGCCGACGAGTCCACCGGGTGCCAGGCCCTCACGCACGAGGCGGCGGGCAAGAATGGTCGCGTACTCGGCCAGTTCACCATAGGTCCAGCTGCGTCCGCCGCACTGAACGGCAACGCGTGTTGGATACGCCGCTGCATGCTGCAGGAACAACGCATGCATGGGCTCGAAGGGGCCGAAGTCAGCCGCGGTATCGTTCCAGCGATGAAGGACCTGCTCGCGTTCAGCGGCGGGAAGAATATCGAGATCCTTCACCGTCACTGACGCATCCGCCGCTGCACTCGTCAGCAGTTGCACCCAGATCATCATCCACCGCTTCAGCGTCTCCGCGTCGAATAGATCGGTGTTGAAGTCGCAGGCATACTCCAGGTCGTCCGCAGTCTCTACGATGTTGAGGAAAAGGTCAGTGTTGACGAACTGTTTAGGGTTGGCCTTTATCTTCGTATCGAGTCCGTCGAAGTGAACGTTCGTGCCGACCCGCTCCAGGTTGAACTGCACTTCGATCAACGGCAGGCGGCCGGGATCGCGTTCGAACTTGAGCTTTCGCAGCAGGCTCCCGTGGGTGAACTCCTGGTGATCGTAGGCGTCGAGCAGGTTAGTGCGGGTGGCACGCAGATGTTGCGCAACGGTGGTCTCATCGTTGATGTCCGAAAGCATCGGCAGGAAATGAACGCAGTGGCCGACAAGGCTTGCATTCTCAAGCAGCGCCTGACCCGCGGTCGAGATACCCACCACAACCTCATCCTGGCGGCTGAGCCGATGCATCAGGAGCTGGAATGCGGAGAGCAACGTGACGTACAGGGTGCAGCCGTTCTTCGCACTCAGCTTCTTCAGCTCGGCACAAAGAGCAGGACCGAGTGAGCCTTCCAGCGTCGAGCCGCTATAGGTCTTCTGCACCGGGCGCGGGCAATCCGTCGGAATGTCCAATCGAGGATTGCGACCTTCAAACCTGGCCATCCAGAAACGCTCGTTCTCCTCAAATTCACCAGCTTCCTGCCGTGTATTCTCACGCAGCGCATAGCTGGCGAACGGAAGCAGAGGCGCGAGTTCCGTCAGCGCAACCGCGCCTTCGCTGTAAACTCTCCCGACTTCCTCAAGCAACTGGTTTGCCGACCAGCCGTCGAGAACCATGTGGTGGGCAGTCAGCAGCAGGACCGCATCGAAAGGCCCCGTGATGAAGCAGACCGCGCGAAGCAGAGGACCCCGCGACAGGTCGAACGGCGTCTGCGCTTCGACCGAGACGCGCTCTTGGATCAGGGCTGTCTGATGCTCCGCACTCTCATGACTGATGTCCAGAAAATCAGTCTCGCCGCTGAAGGCAAAGTCGAAGCAAAGAGCCTCCCCATCCTCACACACGGTGCTGCGTAGCGCGTCGTGGCGAGTGATGACTGCATCCAGCGCAAAGGCAAGATCGGTGCGGCGAACGGGTCCGTGCAGGCGGAGTGTCAGAGACTCATTGAAGGCACGGTTGGCGTCGTCGCCGAGCGCAGCGGCCAGGAAGACCTCACGCTGCGGCTCCGTCATGGGCACGCGGATCGGTACGTCGGCGAGCGTCAAGGCGTGCAGCCTGGGCTCGCGGCTCGCGGGTTGCTCCGGCTCCGCGGCCGCAATCTCGCAGGGAAGCGCCTTCGCGGTCTGCATCTCGAGGATTGTCTCGCGGAATGTATTTTCGATCGTATCCAGATCCGCTTGCGTATGCGCGGTGGTCAGAAAGCAAGGATAGCCTTCCTGGATGTGGACACCCTTTGCCCGCATGCTGTAGTAAAAGAGGCTGCTCAGACGTGCGTCGTGCGGAAAGACGAAGTAGAACCAAGACGTAAAGTGATGCACGCGCGTCTGCAAACCGCGCTCCTGGAAGAAGCGGTCCAGCGATTCGGCTAGCCTGGCCGTCTTCTCATTCATCTCCGATTGCAGCCTGGGTCCCTGCTCCTTCAGGTGCAGCAACACCGACCGTGCAGCCGCCATCGCCAGCGGATGCCGCACGAAGGTCCCGGCAAAGAAGGTCACGCCCACCTCCGGCCCGGAGTCATCGCCATACTGCCACGCTCCACCGTCCAGCGCATCGAGGTACATGGCTTTGCCGGAGAGCACGCCAATCGGATGTCCGCCGCCGATGACCTTGCCGTACGTGCACATGTCGGCCCGAATGCCAAGCATCTCCTGCACGCCGCCGGGTGCTAGGCGGAAGCCGGTGACGACCTCATCCAGGATGAAGGCGATGCCTTCCTGCTCTGTCAGCGCGCGGATGTTGCGGATGAACTCAAAGGGCTGCAGGCCCGGGTTCCGCGTCTGCACCGGTTCAACCAGGACTGCGGCGATCTCCTGCGCGTGATCCCGGATAAAGTGGAGGGAACCATCTGTGCCATATTCGAGCACAATTACATTGGTAGTGTTCGAGAGCGGGATGCCGGGCGCGACAGGCGCGCTGCCGCGAGGCGTATTGCGGATCAATACTTCGTCGAATGTTCCGTGATAATCGCCGGCAAAGTAGACGATCTTGTCGCGCCCGGTCACGGTACGAGCCACCCGGATAGCCGCCATCACCGCCTCGGAGCCAGTGTTGCAGAAGGTGGCGCGCTCGTTCCCGGTAAGCTCACAGATCAACGCCGCGACCTCACCCGCCAGCGCCGACTGCGGCCCGATGGCGACGCCACGCTCCAACTGCTCATGTGCCGCCTCCACCACAAACTCCGGCGAGTGCCCGAACATGATGCAGCCATAGCCATTGACGATATCGATGTATTCGTTGCCATCGACGTCCCACAGGCGTGAGCCCTTCGCGCGGTCCGTCACGATGGGATACACCATCTCCTTCCACTGCGAACGGAAACCCGCAACGGCGCGTGGGTCCGCAAGGTGCTTGCGCGACTCCTGTGTCATCCTCTTGGAGGTAGGCGTGCGAGCTTGGTATCTCGCGATCAGGTCCGTCATATAACGTCTCTGATCTTCGTCGAGTTCCTGCTGCGCCTTCGCCTGGATCGGCCGGAAAGACCCATGCTTAACCTCGGCAGGAGCAAGCACAGACGTGGTCGCTGTCTTTGAGGACGCCGCACTCTGTGGCAAGACCGGTTGCGTATGGGCGAGACCTGCTGCCGCGCGGAGGGAAGCGACTTGCTGCGCAAACATCTCTGACATCGCCGCAAGCTGATCGGCAAGAAGACTCTCGATGCCCTGTCCAGACGACGGAGCCGCAAATCCAGGCGCGACCGGCGTGGCGGCCCCAACTTCCGGAGCAGGTGTGGGCGCAGCGAATGCGTCCGCGGGCAGCATCCCATCCAGGTGCGCCGCAAGCTCAGCGATGCTTGAGTACTGCTCCATGACCTGGCGGAAGGTAAGTTTGACCCCAAACGCGCGGTTCAGCGATTGCGTAGCCTGGGTGAGGAAGAGCGAATCAAAGCCTAGTTCAAGGAATGGGTGTCCATACTCCGCCGCGGTCGTCTCAAGGCCACTGAGCTCCGAGAAGATCTCGGCAAGGGTGCTCTGGAGACGATCCACCCGCGGGAGTGCGGGTATCTGCTTTTCCTTTTGCGACGCAGGAGTCATGGGGGTGCTCTCGCTCTTAGAGACTTGCTTTAGATCGGTCGTTGCAGCGAAAGTTGGAGCAAGCAACTCACGCGCAGGCGGTTCGACCCAGTGCAGTTTCCGTTCAAAGGGATACGTCGGAAGCGAAACCCGACGGCTATGACGCGTTGCGTAGAACGTCGTCCAGTCTATGTCTACGCCCTCGGTCCACAAGCCGGCGACCGCATTGTGGATCGTGCCGGACGCTGCATCGCC
Source organism: uncultured Granulicella sp. (assembly GCA_965198885.1). GTDB lineage: Bacteria > Acidobacteriota > Terriglobia > Terriglobales > Acidobacteriaceae > Edaphobacter. The sequence continues at coordinate 2,998,496 of OZ240677.1, forward strand.
GCGCGGCATCGGGAGCGAAGCGATCGCGACGAAGCTGCCCCCGTGCGCTGCTGGTTTGCGCTGATGCAACGCCAGAGCGGTGAGCGCCTCTCCGGGTCCAACCTCCAGCAGCAGATCGATTCCGTGTTGCGTTAGAGTTGCGACCGCGTGCGAAAAACGTACCGGAGCGATAACTTGATTCGCCCAGTAATGCGGATCGCAAGCCTCCTCCGCCGTGATCCATGTGCCGGAGACACAGGAGACAAGGGGCAGCGTCGGCGGCTTCAGCGCAACCCGCCCAAGCTCAGCCTCAAACCTGGCAACCATGGGCTGCATCATGGAGGAGTGGAAGGCATGCGAGGTGCGCAGACGGCGAAAGGCAACGCCATCACGAGTCAGCGCAGCCTCAACCGCGGCGATTGCTTCAAACGAACCCGAGAGCACGCTCGCGCGCGGCGAGTTGAACGCAGCAACGCTGATGCCGTCCCTTGCATAGGGTGCAACCGCAGCCTCGTTCAGCGGCACCGAGGTCATCGCGCCACCTGGCATCTCATCCATGAAAAGGCCCCGCAGACAAACCAGCCGCAGCGCATGCCTCCACGAGAAGACACCCGCAAGGCAGGCCGCCGTGTACTCGCCAAGGCTGTGTCCCACGACCGCCTCCGGTACAACTCCCCAGCTCTCCCAGAGCTTCGCAAGGGCGAGTTCCGTGATGAAGAGTGCAGGTTGTGAGAGCCGCGTCGTTTGTAGTTCCGCCGCCGCCACTTCACTGGGTTCCGCATAGAGAAGCTCGCGCAGGTCCAGGCCAAGCCACTCCGTCGCAAGCTCGCAACACGCGTCGACGATCTCCCTGTACACAGGTTCAGCCCGGTATAGACTGTGCCCCATGCCAACGAACTGCGATCCCTGGCCGGAAAACTGGAATGCAATGCGTCGCGTTGCCTTGCGATCGCAAAGATCAAGCGTGGGGGCGTTGAGTTCCGCGACCGCATCTTCAACCGTCTTTGCCACGAGGGCGACGCGGTAGTCCATGCTGCGGCGGCCAACAGCAAGCGTGTACGCCACATCGCTAAAATCCGCCTCTTGAGCAGACTCCAGGTAAGCCGCGAGGTTCCGTGCAACGGCCTTCAACGCGGACGGAGTGCGCGCAGAGAGGCATAGAGTCTGCTCCTCGCAAGAACCCGCACGCTCGGGTAATGAAGGCGCTTCTTCCATCACAAGGTGCGCGTTCACACCGCCCACACCAAACGCGCTCACCCCTGCGCGGAGCGGACCATCGGCCACCCACGGAGACGTTTCCTTGGTGACGTAAAAGGGAGTCTCGGCGAAGTTGATATTGGGATTGGGCGCAGTGAAGTGTGCGAGCGCGGGAATCATGCGGTGGCGGATCGAAAGCGCCGCCTTGATCACACCCGTCACGCCGGCCGCGCTGTCGAGATGCCCGACATTCCCCTTTGCCGTGCCGATGGAGCAGAAGCCCGTACGATCCGTTCCGCTGCGAAATGCCTTCGTCAACGCCGCAACTTCAATAGGATCTCCCAGCGGCGTCGCAGTGCCGTGCGCCTCGATATAAGTGATCGTTTCGGCATCAAATCCCGCCATCGCCTGCGCGGCGGCGATCACGCGCGATTGCCCGTCGATACCCGGAGCCATGTAGCCGGCCTTCATCGCGCCGTCATTATTGACGGCAAAGCCGCGAATGACTGCGGTAATGTTGTCGCCATCCCGTACCGCGTCGTCCAGCCGCTTTAGCAGCACGACTCCCACGCCGTGACCGAAGACAGTACCGGAGGCATGTGCGTCAAAGGGCCGGCAGGTGCCATCGCCCGAAGCAAGCCCACCCTCCTGATACCGATGTCCGCGGTGCTGCGGAAAAGTAACCGACACCCCGCCCGCCAGCGCCATGTCGCAGGCATAGTTCATCAGCGACTGGCACGCCTGTGAGATCGCCACGAGCGACGTCGCACACGCGCTCTGCACGCTGACCACCGGGCCGCGCAGGTTCAACTTATAGGCCGCCCGCGTCGTTAGGAAATCCTTGTCATTTCCAAGCGCGGTGGCGAACTCGCCCACCTGGTAGCTGGCAGTCAAGGTATCGATCGCGGCACGATCGCCCATCAAGTTCGCAAGCAGGTACGTGTTCAGGCTGCAGCCTGCGAAGAGTCCGATCTCGCCTGGATAGTCGTGGGAGACGTAGCCCGCATCCTCCAGCGCATTCGAGCAAGCCTCCAAAAAGATGCGGTGCTGCGGATCCATGCGCTCCGCCTCACGCGGCGTAATGCCAAAGAACTCCGCATCGAACATCGCTGCATCTTCGAGCACGCCACGAGCTGCGACGTACTCCTCGGCATTGCAACCGTTGCCGCGGGCATCGTCTTGCCCTGCCGTGAACCGCGTAATGGAGTCCTTGCCTGCAAGCAGGTTCTGCCAGAAGGCCGCGATATTCGGCGCGCCTGGAAACCTGCCCGACATACCGATGATGGCCACGCCTTCGAGTGGTTGCTGGTCTTCCATCGATTCCTTCGGAGGTTTGCTCATCGCGCACTCCTCGCTGCCCGTATGCGGGCGAAGGCGTCCCGCTGCATCTGCGCCTTACCCTGAACGGCATTTGTAACCGGAACAGTCTCATTCACCGATTCCTTCAGCTTTCCAGCCAGGGAGCGGATGGTCGTGTACTCGAAGAACCACGTGACCGGAAGGGTCCGGCCCAGCTCCTGTTGCAGCGCGGTCCGAATACCGATGAGCAGAAGCGAGCTTCCACCCACGTCAAAGAAGTTATCCTCAATCCCGATCTTCGCCGTGCCCAGCGCCTGCCGCCAAGCCGCCGCTACCTTGCCTTCCATCGCACAGCCAAAGGGCTGCGGTGGGGCAGAGATGAATGGCATAGGGGAGGGAAGCGCCGCGCGATCCACCTTGCCGTTACCGGTCATAGGAAGCACTGGCAGTTGCATGTAGAAGGCGGGACGCATCTGCGCTGGGAGATGCCAGCCCAGGTAGCCGCTCAAAGCCTTTTGATCCACGCGCTCATCGGAGACGAAGTAGGCAGCCAATTGCTGAGCGCCTCCGCCGGCCGCATGCGTGGCGACACAAGCCTGTGCCATGCCTGGAAAGCCCATCAACGCAGCTTCAATCTCACCTAGTTCAATCCTGAAACCATTGATCTTCACCTGCCGGTCAGCGCGACCCAGATACACCAACTGCCCATCGTCACGCCGGCGTGCGAGGTCTCCGGAGCGGTAAAGTTTTGCGCCCTTGCCCCCAAACGGATTTGCGACAAATCGGTGTGCTGTTAACTCAGCGCGATGCAGATATCCCAGCGCGACTCCGGGCCCGCCGATGCAAATCTCTCCGGTCTCACCCGTGGCCACCGGACGCATCTGCTCATCGAGGAGATGAATCTGCAAATCGGGAATCGGGTCGCCGATCAAACTATCGATCTCACGCTCCGCCTCGGCAGCAAGGATCCGCCGGTACGTCACATGCACCGTGGTCTCGGTGATGCCGTACATATTGACAACCGCGGGCGTACTTTCACCATGCCTTGCGAACCACGGCAGCAACGACCGCAGGTTCAGCGCCTCGCCCCCCAGGATCACCGTCCGCAGCGCGAGCGGCATTGGCTCGCAGCGAGCCTCAGCCTGTATCAGCAGGGAAAACGCTGAAGGTGTCTGGTTCAGCACCGTCACCCGCTCCGCCGCAAGCAACGCGTAGAAGTCTTCCGGCGAACGGCTGACAGCGAAAGGCACAAGGACCAGGCGTCCACCGGTCAGCAGCGAACCCCACATCTCCCACACTGAAAAGTCGAATGCGAAAGAGTGGAACATCGTCCAGACATCTTCTTCGTTGAAGCCGAACCAATGATCCGTCTGGCTCATCAATCGCAGGACATTGCGATGACTCACCACGACGCCCTTCGGCTTGCCGGTCGAGCCTGAGGTATAGATCACATACGCCGGATCATCGGCATCAACGCCGCGCGCAACTCCGGCCGCCAAGTCGAGTGAAAGCTCTTCGACGAACAGCAGCGGCACCGCTGCCTCGCCGAGTCCAAGCCCCAACTCGCAATCGGTTAGAACCGCGATCGGCCCAGCGTCGGCAAGCGACTCCAGCACTTTGGCGACCGGGTAAGAAGAATCGATGGGCAGATAGGCCGCCCCCGCCTGAATGACCCCAAGCATCGCGGCGACAAGATCAATCGAGCGCTCCAGATAGATCGCGACAATCGCACCGCGTGCCACCTGCATCGGCTGCAGTGCGGCAGCCACCCGCGCCGCCCGCTGGTTCAGTTCCGCATAGGTAACCAACTTTGTTCCAAATGTGACGGCCGTCCGCTCGCCATGCCGTCTACAGACCTCAGCAAACCTCCCACCCAGGGACCCCTCATCCAACGCGGCTGGACGCGCCTGCGGTTCGCGGGAAGCAGGCGTCTTCGTCCGGCGTGTCTCTTTTAACGATTCCATGGTCTCAGCGGATGGCGTTTGATACTCTTTCTTGCGTTCGTTTAGAGTTTCATCGGACCCTTCCGGGGACTATCCCCCGGTTGTTGTATCGTGCATCAGCCGGTACTCAAAAGCTCCTTCGCAGCAGTAGTCCCAACCCCAAAAAACCTAGAAAACACGCGGTCAACTGCAGATCCTGCCAAAGTGGCCGCACGCCCTCGCGCGTCGCACCGAACTGCGTTACAAAGTAAAGCGGAAGATCGCCCGCGGCCACTGCGATCACCGCTCCCTCAAGCCCGTAAAAATGCCAGCCCAGCGGTATACCAGCCAAAATCGCCACGCAATACGCGGCATTGCCCACCGCGTTATAGGAAGACTTCCCAAGCGAGAACAGCACCGGACTCGTCGTCGTGTACAGCAGCGTCTGCCACAAGCCGAGCGCCAGGATCGGAATCATCCAGGAGCCGCTCGAGTAGCGGACGGGATAAAGCTTGATCAGAATCAGGTGTCCCCAGACTACCATCGCGCTCAGCAGAAACGCCCCGATCAGCAGCACATAAAAACGGTACCGCAGGTACTCCTTACGAAAGTCAGCCGGCGGCAGATGAATGATCTTCGAGACGAACGGGTAACCCACGCGGGTCGAAAACGCATTGATGATCGAGCGCGGAATATCGGAGATCTGAAATGCGATCCCATACATGCCGAGCACTGTCATGCTCACCAGCTTGCCCAGAATCAGGCGATCCGCCTGCGACGCAAAGAAGAAGAATGCCGTACCCAGGAAGATCCATTTACCGAAGCCGATGATCTCCCTCAGCGAGGCACGCTCCCATGCAAATTGATTCCGCGCACCTGGCACCAGCCTCTTATTGTGACTCAGCGCCAGTCGGAAGAGATTGGAAGCGAGGTTCCCCACCACCAGCGCCCAGACGCTCGGCCACACGTACGCACACGCCACCGTGACCAGCAAGGCCAGGATTTGCTGGCTGAAGTCCAACGCGAACAGCCGCTTCACGCCCATATGCCGCGAGAGCGAAAGCAGCCCTGTGCTGCAAAGCGCGCTGAGGATGGAGCTCAGCGCCAGCACGGGAAGCACATACAGCAGCGTCCGGTCGTGGTAGAAACGTGACGCCGGCCATGCCAGCAGAACGGCAAATCCCCAGATCGCCGAACCCCGGATCGTCTGGATCGTCCACGCTGTGTTCAAGAAGATGGGCTCGTCGCCACGCTTGCTTTGGATGATGCTCTGGTTCAATCCCAGATCTGAGAGCAGTGTCATCCCGACGATCAGCGTCGTCACCAGGGCCATCTCGCCGAATGCCGCCGGCAGCAGCAGCCGCGTCAGGATCAGGCTGTTCACAACCCGCAATCCCTGCCCCGCGCCATAGGACAGAACCGTCCAGAGCGTAGCTGTGAGCGCCTTCGATTCCAGGGCAGACTGATCGAAGGAAATTGGTTCAGGCAGCGGTGTTCCAAGCCCTGGTCCTTCGAGTCCATGGCTCTCCGGCCCGGAACTCTCCGTCTCAAAGCGCTCAGGCAAACCTGACTCCAGGGCGATCGGATCCGCTATGGTATCTTCCATCGAATCCAATCCTCAGACCTCATGCCGGCGCTGCTGGTCATCGTGAGACGAAGGCTTGCGGTCACGCGCGATCGCAAGCCTTACCCTCAATTCGCTTCGTGGCCCCTGAGGCGAACCGTTCTCGTGGCCCGTGGTCGATGCCCAGGCCTGCACGACAGACCCAGGTTCTTTCCATGTTGAAGCATATCGGCACAATCACCCATTCCAACTAAGTTGTAGCAGAGACCCTCATGGCCGGCTCCCATTGACGTCAACGGACCTGCACCTTGTGTTGCTCGTTCCCGGAGTTTAATCGCAGGCGTTGCATAACCCATACACGAAGAATTCGTGGCCGGTCGTTCTAAATCCGTTCGGAATAATCGTCTTCATCTCCACGCCGCAGCCCTTCAGGTCGAACAGCTTGCCGCAGCGGTTGCACTGAAAATGATGATGATGACCCTTGCCCGAGACCTCATACCGCGTCGTATCCCCCGGAACCTCGACCGGCGCCAGCCACTTCTCATCCAGTAACAGGTTAATGTTGCGATACACCGTGGCGATGCTCAGCCCATCCACCCGCTGCTGCGCCAGTTGCAACGCCTCATCGTGAGAGAGTGGACGCCCCGCGGTCGCGAAAGCCTCGCGGATTGCATCCTTCTGCCGGGTGTTTCGGGTCTGAATCGCCATGCGGTCGCTCACCCAAGAGTCTAGTAGCTCGGCTCGCTTTGCTCAACCCTGCCCGGCTCCGGTTGCTATTGCGAACAGCGATGCGATAAGCTTGCCATAGCTGGCTCAAATGGCACGATCGCGCCGCTATCGTTCGCTGCGCGCTGCGCGTCACATCCTCATCGATGATCTCTCGGAGACACAATCCGAAGCCCCCGCAGGGCTGGCTCCCCGCTTCACCGCTCCGTGCGGTCGTCGCCGCCGTCTGCATCTTCCTGATCCTTCTCGTCGGCGCGGCGCACCTGCTGCACGTGCATCCCGCGGATGCGCCTTCTGAAGGGAACTGCTCCCTTTGCCTCGTCGCCCATCTCGCCGCGTCACCCGCCTCGGTCGTGGCCGGGCCGGCCATCGACGCCGTGCTCCGCGCCATGCCGCCGCCGGAGCCGGTCCTCGCCGCCGCAGACTCAACCGTTCTCGCCTTCCACATCCGGCCTCCGCCCGTCCTGTAAGCCCACGCCTGTTTCTCCGTCTCAACCGCGTGCCCACTTCCAGGAGGTCCCCCGATGCGCATCCCCGCGCTTCCCCGCTTCATCTCTAATCTGGCGTTGTTTCTGCTCGCCATCTCTGTATTCAGCCCGGTCCTCCGAGCCCAATCCGGCTCCAACTCCGGCACCATCCTCGGTACCGTCCAGGACTCCACCGGCGCCGTCATTCCCGCCGCGACCGTCACCATTCTTAACCCGGTCACCCGCTACACCCGCACCGCCACCACCGACCCCGCCGGCCACTACAAGTTTGAGAATCTCCCCTTCAACTCCTATCACCTGACCGTCGCCTCCGCCGGCTTCAGCACCTTCGCCACCGACGTTCAGATCCGCTCCTCCGTCGCCGCCCCCGTCACCAACACCCTCCAGATCGTCGCCGGCTCTGAGTCCGTCACTGTCACCGCCTCGGACAATCTCGCCGACGACACCGGCCTCCGCACCTCCATCGACCACTCCGACTTCGACAAGCTCCCCATGGAGTCCGAGTCCTCCGGCCTCAGCTCCCTCGTCACCGCCACCACCCCCGGCATCGCCGCCGACTCCAACGGCCAGCTCCACGGCCTTGGCGACCACGCCTCCAACACCTTCTCCGTCGACGGCCAGCAGATCTCCGACCAGCAGTCCAAGGTCTTCTCCAACCAGCTCCCCTCCAACGCCGTCCAGTCCATCTCCGTTATCGAGGGCGCACCTCCCGCCGAGTACGGCGGCAAGACCAGCCTCATCATCCAGGTCACCACCCGTTCCGGCCTCGGCGTCACCAAGCCCACCGGCTCCATCACCACCTCCTTCGGCACCTTCGGCGCAGCCACCGCCTCGCTCGATCTCGCCTTTGGGGGCAAGAACTTCGGCAACTTCTTCGAGCTCGACGGCCTCAACACCGGCCGCTTCCTCGACGCACCCGAGTTCTCCGTCGTCCACGACAAGGGCAACGAAATCAACGTCTTCGACCGCATCGACCGCAATCTCACCCAGGCCGACTCCATCCACCTGAACCTCAACTACAGCCGTTCCTGGTTCCAGACCCCCAACACGTACGACAACCTCAACATCCAGAACGTCGTCTCCGCCGGCACAACAGCCAGCCCGGTTCTTGCGGGCGTGGGAAATACAGACCAGCGCTCGAAGATCGAAACCTTCAACATCGCCCCCACCTACACCCGCGTCATCGACCAATACAGCGTCTTCAACTTCGGCCCCTACATTCGCCGCGACACCTATAACTACTACGGCTCCAACAATCCACTCGCCGACCTCGGCCCCGCCAACCTCCAAACCAGCTCCATCAATCAGGCCCGCACCCTCACCAACGCCGGCATCCACACCGACTTCTCCTACGTCCGCGGCATCCACAACATCAAGCTCGGCGGCAACTACTCCCAGACCTTCCTCCGCGAGAACGACGCCCTCGGCATCGTCGATCCCACCTACAACTCTCCCTGCGTCGACGCGACCGGCACATCCATCCCCGGCTACTCCGACCCATTCCTCTGCGGCACCAACTTCGTCAACTCCGCCTACAATCCCGTCCTCGCCCCTTACGATCTCACCCGCGGCGGCAGCTTCTTCGCCTTCAACGGCCGCACCGACGTCAAGGAGATCGCCCTCTACATCCAGGATCAGATCAAGACCGGCAACTGGCTCTTCAACGTAGGCATGCGCGGCGACCTCTACAACGGCCTCGCCATCGCCCGCCAGGCCGAGCCCCGCGTCGGCCTCTCCTACACGGTCAAGCGCACCGGCACCGTCCTCCGCGCCTCCTATGCCCGTACGCTCGAGTCCCCCTTCAACGAGAACCTGGTCCTCTCCAGCCAGGGCTGTTCCAGCGAAGTCCTCAGCCCGCTCCTCGCCTGTTCTCCCGGCGTCTCCAACACCCTCGAACCCGGCTTCCGCAACGAGTTCCACGCCGGATTCGAACAATCCTTCAGCAAGAACTTCGTCCTCTCCGGCGACTACATCTGGAAGTACACGCACAATGCCTTCGACTTCTCCGTCCTCGGCAACACTCCCATCACATTCCCCATCGACTGGCACAACGCCAAGGTCCCTGGCTTCGCCCTCCGCGCCGACGTGCCCAACGTCCGCAACTTCTCCGCCTATGTCGTCATGAGCTCGGTCGCCGCCCGCTTCTTCCCCCCACAAGTCGCTGGAGCCGGCGCAACCGTAGGCCAAAGTGGTCTCCCATTCCGCATCGACCACGACGAGCGCTTCAACCAGACCACCCACATCCAATACCAGTTGCCCACCGCGCAGAACGTCCGCCTCCTGCATCAGACCCCTTACGTCTCCCTGAACTGGCACTTCGACTCCGGCCTCACCGCAGGCTCCGTCCCCTGCTACAACACCCTCGCCAACGACCCCAACAGCGCCTGCGACGGCACCAGCACCACCCTCAACGGATTACCCGCCATCGACCTCTCCGGTCTTACTCCAGACGAACAGTCCCAGGCCGGCCTGGTCTGTAACGGCGTCGCAGCTACGCCCACCCAAGGCCTCTCGGGCGTCTGCCTCGCCTCCCAACTCACCTCAAAGCTCGTCAAAATCCCCGCCATCAACACCGGCGACAACGACAAGAACCCCCCCCGCATCGCCTCCCGCAACGTCTTCGACGCCAGCATCGGCGAAGACAATCTCTTCAGCGGCGATCGCTACAAGTGGAGCCTCCGCCTTACCGGCGTCAACCTCGCCAACAAGTACGCCCTCTACAACTTCCTTTCAACCTTCTCCGGCACCCACTATCTCACCCCTCGCTCTCTGAACGCCGAGTTAGGCTTCCACTTCTAACCGCATCGCCCGAACGTAAGACGTCCAAACCCTGCCAAGCACCGCCCGTCCGGCGTCAGGACGCTGTCGCCTGTCCCGGGTGCCCCGGCCTCCGAGGTTTCATCGCGCAGGTTGGGGGATCGAGCGAGGCTCGACCGCATCTTTTCCCTGCACGCCCTTATCCGCAGACCACCTCCTGCGACGCCGTCTCCCCTTGACTCTTACCTCGGCCGATCGGGTCTCCCACACAGACGATGAAGCCTCTGGACATATTGCGCGTGGAGTACGTCGCGGGCTGCGGCACGATCGTCCATCTCCCGGACGGAACGCTTGCCCACTACCCGTCGGAAGAACGCGCGCGTCTGCGTCCATACCATGCTCCGCAGAACTCCAAAAGAGCCGCGAACGAGCTCCCGCATTGGTGCCGGCGTACCTGCCCTTAGCAACGGCCTGTTCTCCGCCAGAACCATCCTCAACCCGCCGCCTCCCGCGCCTTCTCGCATCCTGTACAAACATCCCGCTTAGGTTGTATCGACCCATCTCGTCTCCGCCGATAGATTCAACACAAACTCGGTGCAGGTCCGGGTGAACGGATCAAAATGATCAACGAAGAGGATCGCCTCTACAGCCTCCACGCTCTCCAGCTTCTCGATACGCTGCCCGAGGAGGAGTACAACCAGCTCGTCGAGCTCGCCTCCGAGATCTGCGGCACCCCCATCTCGCTCGTCTCCCTCGTAGACGAGCACCGCCAGTGGTTTAAAGCTGCCAAGGGTATCACCGTCGCGGAGACCCACCGCAACCTCTCCTTCTGCGCCCACGCGATCCAGCAGCCCGATCTCTTCGTCGTCGAAGATGCCACCAAGGACCTCCGCTTCGTTGACAACGAGCTTGTCACCGGCTCCCTCGGTATCCGCTTCTACGCCGGCACGCCGCTTCAGGCGCCGGATGGCAACTCCATCGGCACCCTCTGCGTCATCGACACCGTCCCCCGCATCCTCACCACCAGCCAGCGCAACGCCCTCTCCACCCTTGGCCGCCAGGTGGAAGTGCGCGTCGCCCTCCGCGCCAAGCAGAAGACGCTGGAGGCCGCACTTACCGACAACGAACGCCTCACGAACTCCCTGCGCAAAAGCAACGATCTCTTCCGCGCCTTCATGGATCACAATCCGTTCATGGGCTACATCAAGGACGCCGCCGGCCGCTTCGTCTTCTATAACCGGAAGCTGTCGGAGCACTTCGGCGTTGCTCCCGGCGAGTGGATCGGCAAAGCTGACGCAGACCTCTTCCCCCCGGAACTCGCCGAAACCTACCGCGAGCACGATCTTCAGGTGCTCGCCGGCGACTCCCCCATCGAGTTCGACGAGGTCAGTCGCGGCGCGGAGGGCGGCGAGCTGACCTACTGGCGATCCTGCAAATTCCCCTTCCGCCAGCCTGACGGCGAACTCATGCTTGCGGGCATCTCCATGGATGTCACCGAGAGCCTGCAGCGCGAAGCCCAGTTGCAACGCTCACTCGCAGAAAAGAACGCTCTCGCCCTGCATCTGGAGTCCTCCCGCTCGCTCTTCCATGCTTTCGCCGACCTCAGCCCCTACCTGACCTATCTCAAATCCGAAGACGGCCGTTATATCTTCTATAACCGTCTCTACGCGGAGCGCTTCGGCGTGAGCCAGACCGAGTGGATCGGCAAGTGCAGCTACGATATGCTGCCGCCAGAGCTCGTTGAAAGCGTGCGAGCCGTCGACCAGGACGTCCTTGCCAGCGGCAAACGAGTCGAGACGGAGAACACCCGGCTAGAGCCGGACGGCACCAGCCGCACCTATCGCTCGGTCAAGTTCACCTACTGCGACGCCGATGGCCAGCGCATGATCGCCGGCATCGCCACCGAGATTACCGAGCACGTCAAGCGCGAGCAGGCCCTGACTGAGGCCAACCGCCGCCTGGATCAACTGGCGACTACGGACGCTCTCACCGGCATCCCCAACCGCCGCGCCTTTGAGACCGCTCTGACGACGGAGTTTTCCAACTCCATCCGCCGCAAGCGGACCCTCTCCGTCCTGCTCATGGACATCGACGACTTCAAACGCCGGAACGATCAACTCGGGCACGGCAAAGGCGATGAAGCGTTGCAGATCCTTGCCTCCGTTCTGACCCGCTCAGGCCGTATGCCCGACATTCCCGCCCGCGTTGGAGGCGAGGAGTTTGCCGTCCTGCTTCCGGAGACCGACGCCGCCGGCGCCATAGCCGCCGCTCGCCGCATCCAGGCCCTCCTCGCCCAGGAGGACGCCGGTCCGCTGCCTCTCACCGTCAGCATCGGCGTCGCCTGCCTCAATGACACCATCCAGTGCTGGGAGCAACTCGTCGCCGCCGCGGACACGGCCATGTATGAAGCCAAGCGCAGCGGTAAGAACTGCATCGTTGCCCATCATGATCACGTCGCCAAGCTCATGGTCGGTCTCAGTAAGAGCGAAACTTCACCTCTCCCATTCTCCATCTCAAACGGCGAAAGTCACGCCGCGTTCACATCTGCTCATCGGCTCAAAGGCCGGAGAAAACGGCCGCGCGTTCGTCTCTGATCTTTTGCATGACCAACTTTCCACATGGCTGATACCATTCATCCACAATGAAAGTCCTTGTCATCGATATCGGCGGAACCAACATCAAGGTCGCCTCCTCAGAGCTTCCCGTCCCCGTCAAGATCCCCTCCGGCCCAACCCTCACTCCCGAAGAGATGTGCAAACAGGTCCTCGCCGCCACCACCGGCTGGCAGTATGACGTCATCTCCCTCGGCTTCCCCGGCCCGGTCGCCCACGATCACCCGCTCAAGGAGCCACACAATCTCGGCCACGGCTGGGTCGACTATCCCTACAAGGAACACTTCAAGAAGCCGCTCCGCTTCATCAATGACGCCGCCATGCAGGCCCTCGGAGGCTATAAAGAGGGACGCATGCTCTTCCTCGGCGTAGGCACCGGCCTCGGCTCCGCCATGATCCTCGACGGCCTCGTCGTCCCCCTTGAGCTCGCCCACCTGCCCTACAAAAAAGGCCTCACCTACGAGGACTACGTCGGCCTCCGCGGCTTGGAGCGGCGTGGCAAAAAGCGTTGGCGCGCCTCCGTCATGGAAGTCATCGCGCTCCTGCAGGCCGGCATGATCTGCGACACCGTCCTCCTTGGAGGAGGCAACGCCAAGCTCCTCAAGGAACTACCCGACCACATCACCATCGGCGCCAACAGCAACGCCATCGCAGGCGGAATCCGCCTCTGGGAGAAGATCCCCATCTCCCACCCGAAGAAGACGCGCGGCCTGAAAAAAACCCCCTAAACTGTCAACCCTCTTCAACTCACTCGACACAACAACAAGGCTCGCATGACCTGACTCGCTTGAGGGTGGTTGAGGTTTGTTCATGGAGAGAGAGCGGGATGTATCGTGGCAGGAAGACCCAAGCGCATCAAGCGTAATTGTCGTAGTTGACATGGTCGGCTACAGCACGTTGGCGCGCCTCTTGGAGGAAAACGCGGGCGTTGCGGCGGTAGCCCAGCTCAACCGCCAGATCCAGTTATTTGTCGAGGCCGGCCTTGCTTCGCTTCCAGCCGAAGCTGCCCCGGCCAGGATCGCGGAAACCGGGGATGGCGCGATCCTGCTCTTCCACGCTGCGGAGCACGCGCATCGATTCGCTACACAAACGCTGACTGCAGCCCACGAGCACAATCAGAGCCGCACCGACGAAAGCGCCAAACGCTGGTTCCGGATCGGCATTGCCTCCGGCCAGGTCACCCGGAAGAACCTTGACCAGGAGGACTCCGGCTATGCGGGCATTGCCATCGCCAACGCGGTTCGTCTGGAAAGCGCCGCTGAACGCGGAGAGGTCGTCGTCGATCTCCCCACCTTTGAGGCTCTCCCCGCGCCCATGCGCAAGCTCTATGGACCGGAATCAACCGTCCGCGGCAAGAGGACGGAGGTGTTTCGCGTTCGCAAATATCGCGTCATCGCCGCGACACCCGCGCCCGGATGGCATCCCAGGCAGATCTTTTCCGGACGCATTAAGCTCATCCCGTGGGCACTCGCTCTCTTCCTCCTCTGCCTGGTCGTTCTTGGCGCATATAGATTCTTTCATCGCTCCCGCGCGCTTCCTTTCCAGAACTTCCAGATCAAACAGATCACCGACACCGGCGACTACGTCGCGGCAGCAGTCTCGCCGGACGGAAAATACCTATTGTCGGCTATCGAAGAAAATGGCCGTGAGAGCCTGTGGCTGCGAAACCTTCCCACCAACAGCAACACCCGGGTCATCGCGCCCGCCCAAACCTCCTACAACTCCCTGGCCTTCTCCTCCGATGGCAACTACATCTACTTCCGCCAGCGTGTCTCCGCCTCCAGCGAGTCTTACGATCTCTACCGCGCGGCAGTGCTGGGTGGCGCTCCGCAACTCATCGTCAGCGGCGCTGAGTCCGGAGCCAGCTTCTCCCCAGACGGGAAGCGCATCGCCTTCACTCGTTCGGCCGGTTCGGAAACGGAAAAGTTCGTACTGCTGACCAGCGACCTGGACGGCACCCACGATCACATGTTGACCACGGGTGCAGAATCCTTCTTCCCCAGCTTCGTAGCGTGGTCCCCTGCCAACAAAGAGATCGCGCTTGCCACGGCCGGCCAGGGGCAGGGCGAAGTCGTCATTCAGCTCTTCAACTTGGCTTCCTCATCCGTAAAGGTACTCGCCCGCTTTGACGACTTGCCGCTCCAAAGCATGACCTGGGCCCCGGACGGCAGCGGCCTTCTGGTGACCTATGAAACCGGTATCGGGTATGAGACTCGCAACCAGATCGGCTTCATCTCCAGCCCCGCTGGAAAATTCCACACCGTAACCAGCGACACCAACCACTATGGCGCGGTCAGCATCTCCTCTGATGGCGCGACTTTGACCACCGTCCAGCTCAAGGTCACGCACACCCTGTATGAGATCCCGGCAGAAGGCTTCACCGGGGATGCTCCCCCGCCGGCCGCGGCGCAAAGCAAGGGTGCGCCCATGTTCGGCTGGGGCTCAAGCGGAAGCATCTATTTTGGCAACGACGACAATTTGCTCAGGGTATCGGCGGATGGCGCCACTCGAGAAACACTTCTGAGCGACCCGCACTCCAACTTCAATCGCCCAAGCGTCTGCTCCGCCGGCCGCTTCCTCGTTATCATCTGGTCGAACCACGAAAGCAGCGGGAGGAGCAACATCTGGCGCGTCGGCACAGACGGCTCCAACCCGAAGCAGCTTTCCTTCGGCCAAAGCGATGTGAGTCCGGTCTGTTCCCCAGACGGCAAATGGGTCTACTACAACGCAGTCAGTCCGCTCAGAATGCTGCGCGTCTCCTTGGAAGGCGGCGCGCCTGAGGAGGTAGCGGGCACCGCCGGGGTGGTGAATACCAGGCCGGTCAAGCTCTCCCCGAACGGCCGCTCGCTCGTCTTCTTCCGATCCAGCACGGACCCCTCGGCTGGGCATGGCAGTATCGTCCTTGCGCCTCTTGAGAGTGGGTCAAAACCCCAGATCAGGATGCTTGAGGCCGACTCTCAATGCGTTGGTTTGCCGGGTTTTACCCCGGATGGAACAGCGATTATCTCGGTGGTGCGTAAGGGCAGTACCGATAACCTTTGGCGCCAGTCGCTCGATGGATCTCCGGGACGCCGCATCACGAACTTCCACGGTGACAAAATCGAGTTCTTCGAGTTCTCACCTGACGGCAAAACTCTCGGCGTCATGCGCACTCACAATGAATCCGACGTCGTCCTGCTGCACGATCAGAAATCACACGAAAGCTAGTCACGGGGAAGAGAGACGGCCGCCCTCCAGAGTTTCAGGGCTTACGCGAAGATCAATAAACCCTTCGCCCGCCAATCCGGTAGCTGATCCCCACCGAAATCACCGGATAAAACCGCAGCGGTGCAAGATCGTTCCTTAACTCCTGCTGCTCCTGTTGCACGCTGATCTGGTCCACCGGCCCACACCCCGTCGCCGTCACCCCATCCTGCGAGACGCTCCCGCACGAACTGCCCGCAATCTGTAGATTCACCGTCGGCCGGTCCGTGTACTGCACCCCAACCTCAACCGGAAAACTGAAGCGCCTCCCGCTCCGTGGAATCATGTTCCCGAAACCCACCGTCACCTGCGGCGCCACGTTCCTGCCGAACCCGAACGCCGCCGTCCCATGGATCGGGTCCGCCGGATCGCTCGTATAGTCGCTGTCCCCCAGCGAGAAGCTTTGCCCGCCGGGCACCAGCAGTGCCGCGCTCAAGTGAGTGTCGTTCTTGAACGAAACCCCCGGGCTGATCCGGAATGAGTTGTTGAACGGAAAAATGTCCACGCTCGCCGCCGCCGTCTGCAGCTTGATCGCGCCGGTAATCTGCAGCCCATCCGTCGTCAGGGAGGTGTCGTGCGAAAAGTACGAAGCTCCCACCCGCAGGTTGAACCGCTGCGCCAGCACCGTGGCCACATCCACCCCGATCCCGCCGCTCCCAACCTTCGCTGCCACCGCAAACGTCTCAAACGGCCGCATCGCCCGCGTCGTCGTCGCATTCGCCCGAGCCACGCCGCTGAATCCCTTATCCCCCAGGCCCTCAAGCGCGGCCGCCGAAGACTCCTCAGAAGAAGACGAAGAAGCGCTCGAAGTACCCGCATAGGAAGCCGTCACCAGCCCGCCCGACCGTCCGAAGCTCGTCCCACGCGGCGCCTGTCCCTCCGCATAGAGCCCATGCGCGGCCCGCATCGAGCTCTCGGAGAATCCCGTCTGCGCCCACCCACTCGGTGCCGACACCAGGCCCGCACACAAACCAACGACCGAGCTCCCAAAGAACGTTACACGCACATGCTTCTTCATACCGATGGAGCTCCTGAAATTCTCATTCCGATACGTGTCAAGAGAGCCGCAAAGCAGCTCGCTGAGTCCATAAAACCGCAGGCAGAGCCGGAAGAAAATCACCCCTCTTCTCTTGTTCATCGCACTTTAGTTGCACAGGCGCGATCCCTCACCAGCGTCCCTTTACTAAACTGAAGACATGAGCTCCTCCCGCTCCCCGATCTTCGTGACCTCGCTCATCGCGGGAGCTTTCTTCATGGAGAACCTCGACGGCACCATCATCGCCACCGCGCTTCCGCAGATGGCGCGCAGCTTCCACATCGGAGCCGTCAATCTCAATATCGGCATGACCGCCTATCTCCTTACCTTGGCTGTCTTTATCCCGGTCAGCGGCTGGGTCGCAGACCGCTTCGGCTCCCGCACCGTCTTCGCCTCGGCGATCGCCCTCTTCACCCTCGCGTCCCTGCTCTGCGGCATCTGCCACACCCTCACCCAGTTCACCCTCGCCCGCATCCTCCAAGGCATCGGCGGAGCCATGATGGTCCCCGTAGGCCGCCTCATCGTCCTCCGCAACACCCCCAAGCACCAGCTCACTCAGGCCATCGCCTACATCACCTGGCCCGGCCTCTCCGCGCTCGTCCTCGGCCCGCCCCTCGGCGGCTTCATCACCACGTACTTCTCCTGGCACTGGATCTTCTTCCTCAATCTTCCGCTCGGCATCGCCGCCCTCATCCTCACCATGCTTTGGGTAGAAAACCTCCGCCTGGAAGACAAGCACCCCTTCGACTGGCTCACCTTCCTGCTCGCCGGCTCCGCCTCCTGCGGAGCCCTCTACGCCATGGAAAAACTCGGCGCAGACGATACTCCGCCCCTCCGTGCGCTCATCGTTCTAGCCTTATCCGCCCTGAGCGGTGCGCTTGCGATCCATCTCGCCCGCTCCCGCCGCACCACCTCCTTCATCGATCTCGACTCCCTCCGGCTCAAGACCTTCGCCCTCAACTTCCAAGGCGGTTTCTGCTTTCGCGTCGCCGTCTCCGTCCTGCCCTTCCTGCTCCCACTTATGTTTCAGATCGCCTTCGGCCGCAATGCCTTCACCTCCGGCCTTTATCTCCTCGCCCTCTTCGCAGGAGACCTCAGCATGAAGTCGATCATCATCCCCGTCCTCCGCCGCTTCGGCTTCCGCCGCCTCCTCATCATCAACGGCGTCATCTGCGCCTGCTCCTTCGCCCTTTGCGCCGTCCTCACCCCGGCGACGCCCGTCTTCCTGCTCCTGGCGATCCTCTTCTTCCACGGAGCCTGCCGCTCCATCGAGTTCACCTGCATGAGCACCCTCGCCTACGCCGAGATCACCCCCGCCGCCATGAGCCGCGCCAACAGCTTCTTCAGCACCATCGTCCAGCTCGGCGGAGCCCTCGGCGTCGCCGTCGGAGCCATCACCCTCCGCCTCGTCGCTCACGCTCACGGCCACTCCGCAGCCGTCCCGCAACTCCGCGACTTCCACCTCGCCATCCTGCTCATGGCCGTCCTCTCCCTCGGCCCCGTCTTCAGCGCCCTGCGCCTCCCCCGCGATGCCGGCGGCGAAACCAGCGGCCACATCACCCGCCCCGACTTCGAAGCCAACCCCGCATAGCTGCAAATCGTCTAGCCCACTCCTTTCACCCCGCGTATAGTCGGTTGAATACACCTTCCATCGATCCAGGTTGAGAGGATTCGCCATGCGTCTTGCCGCCGTCACCGCGCTCACCGTCGCTTTGCTCTGCGGAGCATCCGGAGCATCCGCCGCCTCCGCACAAAGCTCCACTCCGGCTGCGCTCCACGGCGCCTACAGCTTCCCTCAGAACGGCTGGACCTACGTGCATCTGGAAGGCTCGCCCCACGACGTCGGCTTTCAGCACGGCTATCTCATGAAGGACGCCATCGAGGATAATCTCAGCGTCTACCGCCTTGAAGCTGTCCATCTCGACGACCGTGACTGGAGCTTCTTCCGCGAGACCGCCAAAACCATCCTCTGGCCTCAGATCGAGCCCGAGTATAGAGCCGAACTCTCCGGCATCGTCGAAGGCATGCACGCCAAGGGATCGGCAGTTGACCTCTGGGATCTCGTCGCGCTCAACGCCGACATGGAGATCGCCGACTACTACCTCCCGCTGCTCAACAAGCGCGAGAAAAAGCCGAATCCACCAGCCGCTGTCGCCCCGGGTAAGTGCTCCGCCTTCATCGCGACCGGCTCAGCGACCAAAGACGGAAAGATCGTCATCGCCCACAGCAACTGGTCCTCGTACGCCGAGGGTGAACGCTGGACCGTCGTCTTCGACATCGCCCCCGAGCACGGCCAGCGCATCCTCATGGACGGCTCCCCAGGCATCATCACCAGCCAGGACGACTTCGGCGTCAACGCATCCGGACTCATGATCACCGAAACCACCCTGCCCAAAGCCGAGGGCTTCGACGAGAAGGGCATCCCGGAGTTCGTCCGCTCCCGCAAAGCCATGCAGTACGCCACCTCCATCCCCGAGTACGCTGCCATCCTGCGCGAGGGCAACAACGGCGGCTACGCCAACTCCTGGATGATCGGCGACCGCAAGACCGGCGAGATCGGCTACCTGGAACTCGGCCTCAAGCACACGCCGCTCAAGATCAAGAAGGACGGCTACTTCGTCTCCGCCAACTTCACCTCGGACCCCCTCGTCGCCCGCGATGACACCCCGGGCTTCGACACGAAGGACCTTTCCAGCTCCATGAACGCCCGCCACGCCACCGCCGAAGCCTTCATGCAGGCCCACTACGGCAAGCTCGACACCACGCTCGCCGAGGCCTACCTCAGCGATCACTACGACAGCTTCGCCAAGAAGGTTGCGATCGGGAAGCGCAGCCTCTGCGGCCATGAGGAGCTCAGCTCCGAAGGCGAAAAGATGTGGGATTCGCCGCCATTCAGCCCCAGCGGCGCCGTCACCGGCAAGGTCATGGACTCAGACCTCGCCGCCAAGATGAGCTTCATCGCCCGCGCCGGCCACCCCTGCGGCGAAGACTTCTTGGCAGCCCCGTTCTTCGCACAGCACCCGCAATTCGCCTGGCAGAAGCCGATCCTCAAAGACATGAAAGCCGGCCCCTGGACGAAATTTGAGACGGGGCAGTCGGGAGCCTTAGCCGCGATGCGTTGAGGAACGATCACACCCCCGTCATCCCTACCAGGTGTACCGTATCTCTGGTGCGTATGGGCCCCGGCGTAAGAACAGCTGCGTAAACACCGGCGCGTGAGTCGTGACGCCGGTGCAGCAGCTTCATCAGCCCGGTCTTCGGCTCCTCGGTGTCAGGCCTGTCGGGATCGAAAGTAACAAAGCGGCAACGCGGGTCGCGCTCCAGAATCCGGATCGTTGCGACCGCTCCAATCCGCAGTGCGTGTCCGGCCAGCCCGTCCTCAGGAAACTCCGGTCCTGGCTCGGCCGCGGCCATATCGAGGATCAGGTTAGCCCGGAAGCGCCGCGGGTCCAGAAACGTTCCCAACTCCTCGCTCAGCTGCCGAATCGTCTGGAGTGAGATCAGCGAAAGCGGGCGCACGTCGGTCTGCGGCTTCGAGTCCCGGGTCAGCGTAAGCGAAGGCGAGCGCAGATGTTCTCGCATGGTCCCGAGCAGGGCAGGGGAGTCGATCGGAAAGGTCTCCCCGCTCGGCGTAGACACCTGATCTTCATACGCCCGGAAGCCAAGCAGTTCGCGCCGTTCCGATCCTGAAACCCGAAGCATGCCGGGCGGCGCATTCTGCGACTCGAAGGCGTACAACCGGTCTCCTTCCAGCCCGTCCCGCGTGAGCCGCGCCGCAGCCAGCCGTTCGCCGTGCATGGACTTCACCGGATATCGCCAGATAGCGGCAAGCGTAGCACGTAGATCAGGCAGAGTTTCGCTCCAGAGCTTTAGCGCTTCTTCTTCGCCGCCGCGGATTTCAGGGCCTTCGCCGGAGCTTTGACTGCTTTCTTGGCTGCTGTCTTCGCGGATGCCTTCGCCGGCATAGCCTTCGCCGGGACCGGCTTCACAGCCGTTTTCACCGGAGCTGCCTTCGCTGCAACGGTCTGCGCCGGCGCAGTTTTCACCGGTACGGAAGCCACAGCCTCAACCGGCGTCGACTCTTGAGCCTTTCCGGCTGTCTTCACTGCCTTCTTCGCGATGCTCTTCACCGGTACCGGCTCCGGTTCAGGCTCCGCATCCAGATCCTCTTCTTCTTCCACCTCCGGCGGCGGCGGATGCGACACCGAAGCCGGCACATGATCCGAAGGCCGCGGCTCCCCCGCCGCCTCCGCCTGCTGCCGCAGCGCATGGATCACCACCTTCAACATCTCTTCCTCCGGCGCCGGCTTCCCCGTCCAAATCTCGAACTGCCGCGCCCCCTGCTGCACAAACATCTCCACCCCGGTAATCACCGCGATCCCCTGGCTCCGCGCCAGCTTCAGCAGAGGCGTATCCACCGGGTTATAGACCAGGTCGAACACCAGCTTCGCCTTCAGCTCCCCCGGATTGACCAGCGCCCCAGCCTCGCCGCCCGACATCCCCACCGGCGTTGCATTGAGGATGATGTCGAACTCACACTTTGCCAACCCCTCCCGCTTCACCACCTTCGCACCCGCCTGTTTGGCCAGCTTCGCCGCCGTCTCGACGGTACGGTTCAGGATGCTGACCTCCGCTCCCTTGTCCTTCAGCGCAAACACCGCCGCCCGAGCCGCGCCGCCCGCTCCAAGCACCAGCACCTTCGCCCCCTTCAGCGCGATCCTCTTCTCCAGCGGAGTCAGAATCCCCTGCACATCCGTATTGAACCCATACAGCTTCCCACCCTGCCGCAGCACCGTGTTGCAAGCCCCGATCTTCGCCGAAAGCGGATCCATATGCTCCAGGTACGGCAGAATCGCCTGCTTATGCGGCATCGTAATTGACAGGCCCTGAAGCGGAATCTCTCCCACCAGCGAGACCAGGTCCGCGATATCCGCCGTCTGCAACGCCAGATAGACCGCGTTCACGGTCTCCCTCCGGAACGCCGTATTCATCATCACCGGGCTCAGCGATTTCGTGATCGGATCCCCTGCAACCCCATACACCTTGGTCGAGATATCCACATCCTCGATCCGGTATGTCTCCAGCAGCGTTCGCACCGCAATCTGCCCCGCCGCCGTCTCTTCCCCCGCCGTCGCCGCCCCAAACGTAAAAGCCGAACCCGCCCGCAGCCCCAACACCCGCGAGATGATCCCCGCGCCCCCCATGCACACGCCCACGATGCTCGCCTGGTCTGAGATCCGCTCCAGAAACCGCATCAGCGTGACGTTGTCGGAGAGCGTCTGCGCCGTCGGAACGATCTTCGCGAACTCCGCCGCAAACGGCTGCATCCGCTTGTAGATCGCATCCAGGTCGCCAGTCGCCTTGAAGTCATGGTACGAGACGATCAGCCCGATCCCCGTGGCGCGCAACTTCTCCACTTGCCCGGCCTTCGCCTTGGCATCCGCCTCAGCCGACTCCAACTCCACATCCGCGAGGTGGAATCCCGACTCAGCGGCTTTCAATAGAACCTCAAACTCCTGCGCCAGCGTGCCCTTGAACCGGCCGCCGTTCTTCTCTAGCCGGCACGTCGCGATCACCGTCGCCTCGGTATGCTCGGCCATAAACTGCTTGAACGCCGCAAACGCCGCCTCGGGCTGAGCCAGTTCCTTGCCCAGGTAGTCGAGCCGAAACTCCAGAAACGGCGTCTCCTTCACTGCCGCAGCCGCGCGCTCCACCATCTCGTCGGGCGAGTTGCCGGTGATAGCGGCGCAGACCTTACCAATCCTTGAGCGCAGATGCTGGGCAGTAGCGTTGGACAATGTTCGGCTCTCGACTTCTTTTTGCGGCTAAAGCGCTGCTCGTATCCTGTGCTTGCAAGCGGTCATAGGTATCCCGTTCTTGCAAGCGGTAAAACCAAGATGAGCTTAGCTGACTTTCCGCTTTGAGGGGTGGATTTTATAGAGCAACCATTTTGGATGCAAGGATTTCCCATGACGCGCAACTTTAGTGCCTAAGAACCGCAGGTCAGATGGACGTAGCCCAAACCCGAAGGTCACGCGTCTCGCCTGCGCCACGCTATCGTAATCCAGGGAGAAACCTCATGTGCGACCTCTTGCAGTTGCAACCCTGGCAGCAAATCCCCGGCCTGCTCCACGGCTTCACCGGCCGCGCCGGCGGCGTCTCCCAGGCCTACGGCAAAGATGAGTGCAACCTCGGCTTCACCCCGGATGACGATCCCGCCGCAGTCCGAGCCAACCGCGCCGCCCTCCTGGCGGAAATCGGCGGAACCGAGCTCGCCATGGTCCGTCAGATCCACTCTGCCAGGGTCCTCCGCGCCGGCCCCGGCTTCGGACAATGCCTCGCCGAAGCCGACGGAATAATAACCAATGAACCCGGCCTCCTCTTAGCCGTCCAGGCAGCAGACTGTGTCCCCGTCCTCGTCGCCGACCCCATCCGCCGCACCGCCGGAGCCTTCCACGCCGGTTGGCGAGGAACCGCCGCCGGAATCATCCGCACCGGCATCGCCGCCATGCAGGCAGACTTCGCGTCCCGCCCGGAAGACCTACTCGTCGCCATCGGCCCGTCCATCGGCCCCTGCTGCTACGCCGTCGGCGGCGACCTCCAGCCGCACTTCGCCCCTGACCTCTTCACCCACCGAAACGGCACCACCTTCCTCAATCTCTGGGAAGCCAACCGCCGCCAGGCGCTCGAAGTGGGCGTCCCACCAACCCAGATCACCCTCGCAGCCCATTGCACCGCCTGCTTCACCCAACCCGATCAATCCCGCCGCTACTTCTCCCACCGAGCCGACGCCGCACGCACCGGCCGAGGCGCAGGCATCATCGGCTGGAAACCACTCCCTGCCTAACAAGCCCCCTACGAAGCCTTACTCAGTTCCTCAATCAGCGTCTCCCGATGCCTAAAAACCAGCCCATCGATCCGTTCCAGCCCACGAACATAGAACCCAAACGCAACCCCCGCACACACCAGAAGAACCGGAATTGGCAGCCACGGTAGATCCAGCCGCTGCCCCAGCAGCAGCAGACCCGCCCCCAGCGCGCTCGCCGTCAGCATGATTCCCAGGCTCATCAACGCGCTCAGCTGCGACGCCTGCCGCCGCGTCACCTTGTTCGGATCCATCTTCTTCGGCGTCGTGATCGACCGTATATTCCCGATCGCCGCATTCGTAAAGGTCGCGAACAGCAGCCAGAAAATAGTCGCAATCGTCAGCAGCAGAGGCGGCCGCCCGCTCGTAAACACCACCACCGCATACACCAGCCCCAGCTGGATCGCGGACAACCCAAACCCCAGCAGGTTCTTCGCCAGAAACACATCGCGCATCCGGATCGGCGCCAGCAGGTAAGACTGGATCCCTGAAGCATCCACCCCCAGCACGTTGTAAGCCAGCGCCGCAATCCCCAGAAACGAGTACGCCACCGCCGAAGGAAAGATAAACCCAGTCCTCCCAAAGCTCCCCGTCCGTCCCGCGAAGATCAGCACCATCGCCAGCGGAGCCAGGAACCCGTAGAACTGCGAGATATTCCGCCGCAGATAAATACTCTCCTTCTGCAGGCTCGCCGCGATAAACGGCGAAAGCCCGAAGTGATTCTCCTCCTCCGTCCGCGCCCCCACCTTCACCGTGCCCGCTCGCGCAGCCACAGCCTTCCGGGGCGTAACCCGCGCCTCCGACAGATTCTCCCCTGCAAACTCCCTCCGCATCCGCGCCGCGAAGATTCCCAGAAACAGCGCCGCAAACCCCAGAATCCCGCCGATCTCCCCCAACGCCACCCACGTCGCATGGTGACTCTGCTTCAACACCGCGTCCCCGGCAAGCCCCGGCGGCAGCACTTTGAAGACCGGCTCAAACCGGTGGTAGTACCGGCCCGCCGCCGCAACCTTCGCCGCCTGCGCCGCCCGGGAAGAGCGGTGGCCGATATTGTTGAACGTCACATTCAGATACTGAATCCCAATCCCAAACAGGATCACCACACCGGTAAACAACTCCCGCGCCCGCCGCGTCGAAAGCCAACGGTCGATCCACGCGAAGATCATCCGCACGAAGAACATGTTGTTCAACGCCAGCGCAAACGCCGCCGAAAACACAATCGGCGCCAGCGCGGGCTGCGCGATCGAAGCTCCCAGCGCCGCCGTAAACAAAGAACAGCTCCCCGCGATCGTGGAAGGACTCAGCAACCCCAGAAACAGCCGGATTGTCAGGTAGCGCGGAAAGCTCAACGGAAACCGGATCAATGTCTCCGGATCGAAGCTCTGCGCCGCCGGGGAAAGGTTCACGCTCACCAGGATCTGCAGCACAAAGATCGCCCAGAACACCACTGCCATCAAGTCCGGCCGCTGATTGTCGATCGCCGCATACGACCCGAACCCAGCCCCCGCCATGGGCCCCAGCAGAAAGACCAGCCCCACCGGATAAACGATCAACCGCGCCGCCAGCTCCGCCGCCCCCTCCTTGCGGCGGAAAGCATTGACGAACAGCCGCCATCGCAGATAAGCCACCGCGCCAAACTGACTTGAAGCAGAGATGCTAACGGCCATAACCCCTCACCTAAAGCCAAATACCGAGAAACGAAACTCAGAACGGACAACCGTCCTTACCCCAGCCAGGACAACTCCTGCTCCGGAGCCGCCACACCCGTAGTGCCCAGAACATTCAAAAATATCTCCTCCAACGTCGCCTTCTCCGCCCTTCCGGACCCCATATGCTGCGCCTCGACCCCCGCCCGCAGCTCTTCGAGCGATCCCTGCGCCACCAGCGATCCCTTCTGGATAATCGCCACATGCGTGCACAGCCGTTCCACAATCTCCAGCACATGCGAGGTCAGAAAGATCGTCGCCCCCCGCGCGATCATCCCCTGGAGCATCGCCTTCAGCGTCCCTGCCGCAATCGCGTCCACCCCTTCGAACGGTTCATCCAGAAACAGCACCTTCGGCCCATGGATCACCGCCGCGGCCAGCGCCAGCTTCTTCTGCATGCCATGGGAAAAGTCCGTCACCAGCTTGCTGCTCTCCGCGCTCAGCGACATAAAGTCCAGCAAATCCTCCGTCCGCCGAGCCGTCGTTCCTGCATCCAGCCCATACATCCGCCCCACAAATCTGAGATACTCCGGCGCGGTCAGCCGCCCGAAAAGCGCCAGCCCCTCCGGCACCACTCCAATCTGCCGCTTCAGCGCCACCGTCTCCGCCGTCAGTTCCTCCCCCAGGATCGAAATCGTCCCGGACGTAGGTGCCAGCAGCCCCGTCAGCATCTTGATCGTGGTGGATTTACCCGCCCCATTCGGCCCAAGAAATCCAAAAAACTGGCCCGGCGCAACCGTCAGGTTCACATCGCGCACAGCCGTAAAGTCACCAAAGCGGCGGGTCAGAGAAGTAGTCTGTACAGCGGCAATCATGAGTAGAGACAGAATACGTCAGACCTCCACCGTTCGTATAAAGGGCTCAGCCCGCTTGGATCAGCTTGACGCTCGCATCTTTTCCGGCTCTTGGCTGTCTTCGACTGCTCGCGAAGATGGGCAACGGTCTCAGCCTGCGGCACGGCAAAGGATTGCAAGCTGAAGCCGATAATGAGGAGAGTGAATCCGATTCCCTCAAACCGTGGATGTTCGATATTCACCACGGCGGCAGGTCTCGCGTCCTCCCAGTTCGGGCAAAATGGCAAGCCCATCTCGATGCCGTGCCGATCCCCCATGCTCCGGACAGGACAGAGCGTCAGATTCCACCGCGGGCATGAAACGAAGCATCCATGCTGCACACTAAAAAATTCTTCTGGTTACAGACTGACCCACCAACGTCAGTATCGACTCACCCGATCCCAAGCTCCGCAACCATCCGCCCATCAGACTGCCGCATGCTCCGGCTTATCTGTAGCAGCCTCAGTCTTCGCCTTCGGATTCACCAGATCCCTCAGCTCCTTCGACGGCTTGAAGAACGGAACCCGCTTCGCCGGCACCGCCACACTCGCCCCGGTCTTCGGATTCCTGCCCGTCCGAGAGTTCCGCTGCCGCGTCCGAAAACTCCCAAATCCGCGAATCTCTACCTTGTCATGCCCCTTCAGCGCACTGATCACCGAGTCGAACAGCAGATCGACAATGATCTCGCCGTCCCGCCGGGTCAAGTCGCCGAGCGATGTGACCTTATCCACCAGGTCTGCCTTCGTCAATGGAGTCTCCTTGTGCTTGCAGTCGTGTCGGACGTGCGCGGGCCCGGTTGAACTTCGGTTCTAATCACCAGACGAAAGACGAGCCGAATTTGTTGCGGTCTTTTTCAACAAGCCGCCCCCGAAGTCATTTCGTTACTTCCACATGAAGTAAAAACCAGGTGCCTGGTTCAGCAGCTTGGATGGGTTCGGAAATAAGTCGTCGCTCTCCCCGGAGAGCAACGCCGCCAGCCCCTTCTTCGCCGAAGTCGGCCGCACAATGCTCGGCTCCCCCGAGATCCCCACCTCCCGTGCCGTATCCATCAGCGCCACCCGGTACCCGCCAATCTTGTCGATGAGCCCCAACGGGAGCGACTGCTGTCCCGTCCAAACCTGTCCCGTGGCCAGCGGCTTGATCTTCTCCGCCGTCGTATGCCGCCCGCTCGCCACATCCCCGATAAACTGCGCATACATATTGTCCACCAGCGATTGAAAGTAAGCCGCCTCCTGCGGCGTCATATCATGCGTCGGATCGCCCGCATCCTTCAACTCACCGGCATGGATCACCACCGACTTCAGCTTCGCCCACCGCATCAGGTCGCCGTAGTTCGTCCACTCCATGATCACGCCGATCGATCCCACCACCGAGGCATCATTCGCATAGATCTTGTCGCATCCACTCGCAATGTAATACGCCCCGGAAGCCCCAACCGACTCCACCGAAGCCACAATCTTCTTATGCTTCTCCTGCCTCACCCGCAGCACCTCGTGATAGATCTCCTGCGAAGCCGCCGCCCCGCCCCCCGGAGAGTTGATATGCAGCAGAATCGCCTTCACCGAGCTGTCATCCCCGAACTTCCGCAGCTGCGAATCGATCTTATCCGCATCCAGGATCACCCCATCCAAATCGATCACCGCAATCTTGTCCGACCCAAATCCCGTCGTCGAAGTATCGTCACTCACACTCTTGAAAGCCGACCAGAACATCGCCCCAAACAGCAGCGCCACCAGGCACACCGATCCCACGATCACCGCCGCCCAGAACCATCCCGACCGCGGCGGCCGCGCCACATACCCCGGATACCCTGCCGGATACCCTGTCGGATACGCCGGTGCATAGCCCGCATACCCGGGTGGCATCCCGTAACCCGGAGGCGCTGCATATCCCGTTCTCGGCGGAGGAGGCGTTGCGGCACTGTGCGACTGATTCTCGGGATCGTGGCTCTGTGGATTCGTTCCAAAATCATCCTGCGGCATACGAAAAGGGTATCAGGTCGCCTCCCTCAAAGTTTTGCCGCAACCCTCTGTATCGCGGCATCTATACATTGCAGTATGATCAACGGCGGCAGCGGCCCGCACCCTCCAGCCTGAATCACCCCATGAACTCTGCACGGAGCAAGATGTCCCATCCTCGGCTCAGCATCGTCATTCCCGCCTACAACGAAAGCCCGAGAATCGAGGCCACCCTCAGCCGTGTCCTCTCCTGCGTCGAAGAACAAGGCTGGGACGCTGAAGTCCTCGTCGTGGACGACGGTTCCACCGACACCACTGCCGCCATCGTCACCCGCTGGATGGACGCTCACCCCCGCCTGCACCTCATCAAGAATCCCGGTAATCGCGGCAAAGGCTACTCCGTCCGCAACGGCCTCCTCCAGGCCGCCGGTGATATCGTCCTCTTCTCTGACGCCGACCTCTCCTCGCCCATGGAGGAAGCCAACCTCCTCATGGCCGCCATCGACGCCGGCGCCGACGTCGCCATCGGCTCACGCTGGCTCGACCGCAAACGCCAAACCATCCGCCAGCCCCTCTATCGCCAGTTCTTCGGCCGCTGTTTCAACGCCATCACCCGCATCGTCATGGGCCTTCCCTATAAGGACACCCAATGCGGCTTCAAGGCCTTCCGCCGTCCCGCCGCCCAGGTCATCTTCCGCCTGCAGCGCATCGAGCGTTGGGGCTTCGACCCCGAGATCCTCTTCATCGCCCGCAAGCTCAAGTACACCATCGTCGAAGTCCCCGTCACCTGGGGCCATGACGAACGCAGCCGCATGTCCTACCTCAAAGACGGCATGAAGATGCTCGAAGAGATGGCCGTCATCCGCACCAACTCCCTCACCGGCCGCTACGATGAAGCCATCGCCGCCATGAAAGACACCAGCCAGATGGTCACCGCCCCGGTCAAAAAGCCCGCCAAAGCCGGCTGAGCCACACTCCGCCCACCCCGCCCCGTCATTCTGAGCCAAGCGAAGAACCTCCGTAGTTGCCGTTGCCGTTGCGGCCGCTCACCTCTTTGTTGTCATTCCGAAGGAATCTGCAGTTGTCCTTGTCGTTGCCTGTCCCGGGTGCCCCATCCTCGACCGGCAGCCTCATCGCTGGGCAGGGTGGGGTATCGTTTGCGGCCAGCAAACGACCGCACTCCTAACAGTAGCTTCGATCCCGCTAAGCGAAGCGAAGAACCCTCTTAGTGGTTGTTGACGTTGCTGTCGCCTGTTCTGGCACGCTAGTGCCCTCAACCACCACTCACCGACTCATCCAGCCCCCAACCCCCGTGAGAAAATATCCACGGGTGGTCCAGCCCCGCTCTCCAGGAGATTCCTTTCATTGCTTCGTTCCTTCTTCATCGCCATGTCGCAGAACAAGTCGGCCCGAGCCTTCTCGGAAAAATCCACCCTCGGCCGCAAGCTCTCCAGCCGTTTCGTCGCCGGAATGACCGTAGCCGCCGCCCTTGAAGCCGCCGAGCAGGTCAACCGCGAGGGCATCGACGTCTCCCTCGACTCCCTCGGCGAATCCGTCACCGACGCCGCCCAGGCCCAGGCCAGCGCCGCCATCTACCATGAGGTCCTCGACGCCATCCAGACCCGCGGCCTCCGTGCCAACGTCAGCGTCAAGCTCACCCAGATGGGCATGGATCTCGACCCCGCCCTCGCCGAAGGTATCGTCGCCGGCATGCTCGTCCACGCCGAAGAAGCCAACACCTTCGTCCGCATCGACATGGAAGGCTCCCAATACACCGAAGCCACCATCGCCATGACCGAGCGCCTCAACGGCCGTTGGCCCGGCCGCGTCGGCACCGTCCTCCAGGCCTACCTCTACCGCACCGCCGACGACTGCAAGCGCCTCGTAGACCAGGGCATCCGCATCCGCCTCTGCAAGGGCGCCTACAAGGAACCCTCCGATCTCGCCTTCCCCCTCAAGTCGGACGTAGACCAGAACTACGAGCGGCTCATGATCTATCTCGCCACCAGCGGCGTCTTCTGCGGCCTCGCCACCCACGACGAAGCCATCATCAACACCATGTGCCGCTTCGTCGAAGCCAAGAACCTCCCCAAAGATGCCTTCGAGTTCCAGATGCTCTACGGCGTTCGCCGCGACCTCCAGCGCACCCTCGCCACCCAGGGCTACCGCGTCCGCGTCTACATCCCCTTCGGCGCCGAGTGGTACCCCTACTTCATGCGCCGCCTCGCCGAACGCCCCGCCAACGTCCTCTTCCTCGCGAGAAACTTCTTCCGCAGCTAGCTCACAGAGAACTTCCGCAACTAGCTCACAGAGAAGTAACTCACAGAGATGGATTCGCCACGCGTGTCAATCACAATCTCGTAAGCGCTAGGCGAACGACCTCTGTGAGGAACGCGACCTCCAGGACGAACGACCAGCCAGCGCGATTGCCCCGCACCCGCTCAGCAGCAGAATCCATGTGGACGGTTCGGGCGTAGGAGCTGGTGTGCCTGCGGAGATCCTTAACGTGCCTTCTCCATCCGTGAAGCCTTCCGCGATCGAAAAGGTTCCCGTATTGAAGAGAAGTCCTGAGCCCGATCCAGAGCTGAAGGGTGTCGTAGAAGTATCGATGAGGAAGAACGACGAACTGCTGATCTGCGTACCGTATTCGGTATCGACAGGTCCGGAAGAAGTCATGCCGTTCCGTTCGATCGAAACACCGGTGAACTCCGTCGCCCCCGAGGGAAGGACGAAAGCCGTCGAGGGATCGAGGGTAAACGTGAAATCCACAGGGGAAGGACTCAGAGCCGACGTCTCCGTTGCCTGAAAGGTATAAGGTGTCGCTGTCGCCACCTGAGGCAGCAGCGTTAAGGCCGCTGCCGCAACGATCCATCGAAAGGTCAACAAGTGTCTCCTTCGGTCGCCTGGCTGCAAGCCTCCTGGGTCCCGTTCTGGGATTATAGGCTTTTACATCCATCAGCTCCCTGAAAAAACTGCTTTCGCTGTTGCCGGATGCTGGTGCCCATCCTATCCGGCATCATCGGAAAGGGTGGCGTATCGGGCAAAAGCCCGGACCAGCACTCTCTCAAACTATTTTTCGCGAAAACACTGAGCAAATTCACGTGTCAAGCCCTTGAAACGCCTCCAAAACGCAATTCCCCAATAAAGACGCGCCTTTCCGCTCGAAAAATAGTTGGCGTACTTACCCCACCCGTTTTAGTAAAATAAGATCAGACCAAACCTAAGCCTCCGGACACCGGCCTCCCCAGGGAGATCCGTGTCGTGAGCCACTGGTCCGCACACCCAAGTCCAGACCCAAGTCCAGACTTAACATCAATCGTTTGAAGACTTTACACAAAACCAGGGGGTGGGGGCCCCAACCTATGTCATCCACCAGCACATCCGTTCAGCCACGCTTCCAGTGCCGTCACGTCTTCACCAGCGGCCATCGCTGCGGCTCGCCCGCACTCCGCCAGGAGCACTTCTGCTACTACCACCACAACTCCCGCAAGCCCGCGCCGCACCGTCACCTCGCCGCCGGCCATCGCGACGCCTTCGCTCTCCCAAATCCGGAAGACCGTTCCGCCATCCAGTCCGCCATCGGCCAGGTCATCCTCCGTCTGGCCGGCAACGAGCTCGACCCACGCCGCGCCGGTCTCCTCCTCTACGGCCTCCAGATCGCCTCCCTCAACCTCCCGCCCGCCAAAGAACCCGCGAATCCCAAAGACACCGTGGAAGAGGTCATCCAGGACCCCGAACTCGGCCTCGTCGCTCTCCCCGCCGACTTCAACACCAACCCCAAGCGCGGCAAATCCCTCGAAGACCTCCTCGTAGAAGAATGGGCCCGCCGGGGCGAAGCCCCACCCGAACCCGAACCAAAAACCTTCCCAGACTCCAACGCCGACGGTCCCATCGACCTCATGGCCTCCGCTCCGGGTGCCAGATCCTTTGCAGTCTCATCGCATCGGGTGGGATATCGAGCGAAGCTCGATCGCACTCCTCACCTTTCCCACGTCTGCAAGCAAGCTCCGGATCTAACCGCTCGAAGCCGCCCTGCGAACCTCCATTCCCGGTGCCCAAGTGCCTCAGCCGCGCCAAGAAACCTCACCCACTCAGCCTCCGTCTATTCCCCCCACCCCCTTCCTTCCTATACCCTTACCCCCATCCATGAACTCGACGACCCCCGCGCTCCCCACCAAGTCCCACTACCAGATCCTCGACGGACTTCGCGGCGTCGCCGCCATCATGGTCGTCATCTTCCACACCTTCGAAGCCTACGCGGACGAGAACCGCTTCAAGCAGATCGTCAACCACGGCTACCTCGCCGTAGACTTCTTCTTCCTGCTCTCCGGCTTCGTCGTCGCCTATGCCTACGACGACCGTTGGATCGACGTCGGTGGACGCATGTCCCAGTGGGACTTCTACAAGCGCCGTCTCATCCGCCTTCAGCCCATGGTCATCGCCGGCTCCATCATTGGAGCTGCCACGTTCTACCTCCAGGCCGGGCCGGTCTTCCCGCTCATCGCCGCCACACCCGTCTGGAAGATGCTGATTGTCATGCTCATCGGCATGACCATGATCCCCCTCACCCCCGCGCACGATATTCGCGGCTGGGATGAGATGCACCCTCTCAACGGCCCCGCTTGGTCTCTCTTCTTCGAGTACGTCGCCAACATCGCCTACGCCCTTGGGCTCCGCAAGCTCTCGAACAAAGCTCTCGGAGTCCTCGTCACCCTCTTCGCCGCATTCCTCGTTCAGTACCTCTGCTTCGGCCCGCGCGGCGACGCCATCGGAGGCTGGGCCATCGACGCCAAGCAGCTTCACATCGGCTTCGCCCGCCTGCTCTTCCCGTTCTTCGGAGGCATCCTCCTGATGCGGCTCGGCAAGCGCATCCACATACAGCATTCGTTCCTGGTCTGCAGCCTCATGCTGATCGCCATCTTCGCCCTGCCCCGTTTCGGCGGGCCAACCACGCTCTGGATCAACGGCCTCTACGAGTCCTTCGCCATCATCGTCCTCTTCCCCCTCATCGTCGCCATCGGAGCCGGCGACAAACACACCGGCCCCCGCACCGCAAAGGTCTCAAAGTTCCTGGGCGACATCTCTTACCCCATCTACATCACCCACTACGCCTGGATCTACATCTACACCGAGTACGTCATCACCCACAAAACACCCGCCGCACAAGGAGCGTTCTGGGGAGTCATCCTTCTCCTCACCGCCATCACCGTTGCCTACGCCTGCCTCAAGCTCTACGACGAGCCCGTCCGCAGATACCTGGGCCGCCGCTTCCTCACCCGCACCACCTCGTGAGGCAGGCTGGCACTGGAGGTATGCCGGCGTTGCAACACTCAACTCAAGAAGACAACACAGTATGTAAATGTTGGGCAGACTCGTCCACAGCTGCGCATTTCCTCTACCAGACTGTTCTCCTCAGCTTCAAATAAGGAGTCAGCGTCGGCAATGCATTGCTCAGGGCTGAGATCGCACAGCGACGAAATGCCAAAATGCGTAGCTACGTGTAATGTAGCTTAGCGTGAAGCATACGAAGTGACACTCACAACGGGGACATATCTTGCAACACCTTATGCGTTATCCATTGCGTGCGCCCTTGCTCTTCATGCCATTTGTACTCAGCACGGCCCTGCTCTACGCTCAAGGCGCTGGAGCTCCAGCCACGAGCCAGAGCGACACGAGCTTCATCGCGCCGGACGGAACGTCCTACGTCACACGCGTAGTGCCTGTACCCACGACCATCAGCCCGGAGGCGCAGAGAACGCTCGCCAGGGCGTGGCCCGACGATGCCGCGTCGCAGTCGCTCGCTGACCGGCGCAGCAGCACGGACACCTGGCAGGCAGGCGCTGGCAAGGCGTTTGAGGCGCTCTACCCGGTAGATGTGCAGTCCGCCTCCATCGCAGGCGTCCCAGTGCGCGTGATTACGCCGCCGGACATACCTGCTGACCATCGCGACCGGGTACTCATCAACCTCCACGGCGGGGGCTTCAACTCCGATTCCGGCTCACTCACCGAATCCGTGCCCGTCGCCTCACTCTCCAGAATCAAAACCATCGCAGTGCTCTACCGCCTCGCACCCGAGCACCCGTTTCCGGCGGCGCTTGAAGATGCTATCGCGGTTTACCGCGAGGTCCTAAAGACGCACAAGCCGGCAGATATCGCAATCTTTGGCACCTCCGCCGGCGCCATCCATACCGGAGAGGTGGCTGCGAAGCTGAAGCAGCTTGGCCTTCCGGAACCGAGTGCACTCGGCATCTTCTCCGGCTTCGGCGACTGGGCGACTCGTGGCGACTCCGAGGCTCTCTTCGCCCTGCGCGGTCTGGCCGGTCACCTGGACATCCCTCACACGCGGAATCACGATGATTATGCCGCCACGACCGATCTCAAGGATCCTATCCTGTCCCCGATCTATTCCGATCTCCACGGGATGCCGCCCACGTTGTTCATCACCAGCACCCGCGACTTGCTGCTGAGTGGCACCACCACGCTGCATCGAGCTTTTCTGCGAGCAGACGTCGATGCTCAATTGGTTGTCTTCGAGGCTCTACCGCACGCCTTTTGGAACGATCCCACACTTCCTGAAACCCGGGAGGCGGACGCATTGATGGCCCGCTTCTTCACGAAGAACCTTGGCCGCTGACTGCGACCGGGACGGTCTTACCTTCCTGCGGTCCCGGACGCGCGGACTGCTGTCGCTCATGACTTGAACCACAGCGAGAGGTTCACATCGCCTCCGCATAGAAAAGCGAGGCAACTATGCCTACGTTTCAATCCCGATGCTTCAGGCAAAATGGTGCCCCTGGCGCCCCTTGGAGGAAAGTATGGCAGCAACGCGGCGTGACTTCATCAAGACGGGCCTGATTGCAGGCGCAGGCATGGCACTGCCGGCTTCGGCTCTTGCGAGCGGTCTTTCGCCCTCGGCAGACCTTGAAGCCCTGAGTAGCGCTTCATCACCGGTCGACCCCACCGCCGCTGCGTTCACCCGCGGCATTGGCCTCTACCCGGGCGCGCCGGCGGAGAACTTTCAGCCCGAGGTTCTGCTTGACGCCGCGGCGCCCTACCGCAACTTGGCATTGCTCCGCCCCGCCTACGCTTCGTCCAGCTACGACTACAACCTGACTGCGCAGTTGATAACAGATGGCCTGATCGACACGCGCCTGCCTGACTGGATCACGACGGTCGTTGACGGCCAAATCCTGCCCAAGAACGAGCGCGAGATAATCGTGGATCACTTCCAGTCGGCAGTCCTTGAGCTGCCCAGCAGCAACCCCACCGTCGAGCTGCATCTGGGCGGCGGGGGTGTGCTGCCGGTGATTGACCGCATGGAGTTGTTCGTCGTCGTTCCCAGCAACGTCCCGCCCGGTTCGCTCACCTTCACAGTCTCTGTCTCCGACGACGGCCACACCTGGCGAGAAACGGGTAACGCTGCCGGAGGCCGGCCACTGCCCACGGAGAACTACCCACCCGACCTGGTGCGGGGCACCCATATCCTCAATCCGTCCATCGCCTTCGATCAGCCGTTTCAAGGTCGCTACTACCGGGCGGTGCTTGGGATGAT
This sequence comes from uncultured Granulicella sp., assembly GCA_965198885.1. Classification (GTDB taxonomy): domain Bacteria; phylum Acidobacteriota; class Terriglobia; order Terriglobales; family Acidobacteriaceae; genus Edaphobacter. The sequence continues at coordinate 3,034,233 of OZ240677.1, forward strand.
CATGCCTGAGTCTGCTTCCACCACAGGCACTACAGCGAATGCGGGAACCACTGAGGCTGCGATGGCCGGCAACAGCCTGTCCATCTCTTGGCGTCTGGGTCAGATGGCTTTCTTCCACGGTCTGCAGCGCGTCAACTTGGGCGGTCCCTACAGTTTCACCAGCGCCTGGAAGGGCGCCGGGATCGACGAGGAGTGGGTCTCTGTCGATCTGGGAGCTTCCTTCGCCTTCGACAACGTCAAGCTTCACTGGATCGCACGCGCAGCTGAAGGCAAGCTCCAGGTCTCCGACGACGATCGACACTGGCATGATGTGCAGCCATTTACAACTCTCTCCGGCGCGGACTCAGGCAGCCTCGATGACATCAAGCTTTCCTCACCCGCCAAGGGCCGCTACGTCCGCGTGCTCATGACACGGCCCAGCTCACCTGAGGGCTACGTCCTCTCCGAGCTCGAGGTGTTCGGTCATGGTGGTTACATCGTCCGGCCGAGGCCCATGGCGGATCCCGCTGCCGATGGTACGCTCAGCCTCTCCGGTGGCTCCTGGAAGCTGCAGCGTGCCGGTTACAACGGCATGCAGGAGAGTGGCGAGGCGCTTTCGACCTCCGGCTTCAAGGATGATTCGTGGATCGTCGCTACGGTACCGGCTACGGTGCTGACCTCTTACTTCAACGTCGGTGCCATAGCCGATCCCAACTTCGGCCAGAACCAGCTGCACATCTCCGATTCCTTCTTCTACTCGGATTTCTGGTACCGCACCGAGTTCAACGCACCGACGCCCAGACCCGGCAAGAGGTTGATGCTGAACTTCGCCGGCATCAACTGGAAGGCAGACGTGTATCTCAACGAGACGAAGCTAGGCCGGATCGACGGAGGCTTTTTGCGTGGTCAGTTCGACGTGACCGAAAAGCTGTTGGCTGGGAAGCCGAATGCCCTGGCAATCCTCATCCATAAGAACGACACGCCCGGCAGTTGCAAGCAGAAGACGCTGCAATCGACAGGTAAGAACGGCGGCGCACTCGGGGCAGACAATCCGACCTATCATGCCTCAATCGGCTGGGACTGGATTCCAACCATCCGTGGCCGGAACACCGGCATCTGGGCGGAGATCGAGCTCGAAACCACCGGAATGGTTACGCTTGAAGACCCGCTCGTTAGCACCGTGCTGCCGCTGCCCGATACCAGCTATGCGGACGTCACGCTTGAGTGTGTTGCCGTCAACCATAGCGACAAACCCTTCACCGGCATCGTGCATGGCAAGCTTGGTGAGGTGATCTTCCAACAGCGCGTCAGTTTACCTGCCAAAGGTAGGCAGGTGGTGAAGCTCTCGCGCGAAACCCACAAGCAGCTCCGCATCGCGAAGCCAAGACTCTGGTGGCCGGTAGGATACGGTGAGCCGAACCTCTACGACGTGGAACTTACGCTTGAAGAACACGGAGACACGCACGACCGCAGAAGCTTCAAGGCCGGTCTCCGGCAGATGACCTCCGACGAGAACGGCGGCGATCTCCATCTCTTCATCAACGGACGGCGCCTGATCGCCAAAGGTGGAAGCTGGGGCTTCTGCGAATCCATGCTGCGCTTCCGCGCGCGCGAGTATGACGCGGCCGTCCGTTACCACCGCGAAATGAACTTCAACATGATCCGCAACTGGGTTGGTCAGGTGGGCGACGACGCCTTCTTTGAGGCTTGCGACCGGCACGGCGTCCTGGTGTGGCAGGACTTCTGGCTGGCCAATCCCTGGGACGGTCCCGTGCCCGAGGATGACGGGATGTTCCTCGCGAACTCGCGCGACTTCCTCCTGCGGATTCGCCGTCATCCATCGATCGGTATCTATTGCGGGCGCAACGAATGGTTTCCGCCCAAGGTTCTCGATGCCGGCTTCCGCTCGCAGCTTGCAGAGCTGCACCCAGGCATTCCTTACGTCGGCAGCTCCGCCGATGGACCGGTCAGCGGACACGGTCCCTACCGCGCCCTGACGTCACCCGAGTACTTCAAACGCGCAGACAAAAAGCTCCACTCGGAGATCGGTGCTCCCGCTATCCCCCCGATCGAGAGCGTGCGCCTGATGATGCCGGAGCACGCACTCTGGCCGCTCAGTCTGGACTACGGACTGCACGACTTTACCTTTCAAGGGGCACAGGGTGGTGAGGCCTTCCTCACGCTGCTCAACGAGGGCTACGGCGGCGCCACGAATGTTGAAGACTGGGTCGCCCTGGGCGAGATCATCAGCTATGAGGCTTACCGCGCCATGTTTGAGGCGCAGAGCGTGCACCGCATGGGTGCTCTGCTCTGGATGAGTCATCCTTGCTGGCCCTCATTCGTCTGGCAGACGTATGACTTTTACTTACAGCCCACGGCGTCGTACTTCGGCTCGAAAGCCGGCGCGGAGCCGCTGCACATCCAATGGAACTCTCTTGAGGAGACAATCGAGGTGGTCAACTACAGTGCGGGCAGCGCGCCGGGGCTGACTGCCACCGTGGAGATCCTCAACCTGGACGGAAAGATCGCCGCGACAAAGTCAGCACAGCTCGACAGCAGCGAGGACTCGACCTCCACGCCTATCAAGCTGGAGTATCCGCCGAATCTAACCCCGGTCCACTTCCTGCGTTTGACGTTGACGCAGAATGGTACGGTGCGCTCCACCAACTTCTATCTGCGAGGTACGGAGCAGGGCAACTATCGCGCGATCCGCACCCTGGGCAAGGCAAAGGTAAGTGCGGACACCACCTCAGAGCAGCGGGGCGATCGCTGGTTCCTGGCCACGCAGCTCAAGAACTCTTCAGCCTTCCCGGCGCTCTTCGTTCGGGTCCAAGCCGAACGGGAGACCACCGGCGACCGCATCTTGCCCGCCATCTACGACACCAACTATATCGCCCTCATGCCCAACGAGTCGCGCGTGATCAAGACAGAGTGCCAACACAGGGATACCCGTGGAGAAAAGCCCCGAATCGCAGTCAGAGGATTCAACGTAGCAGTTGCATGAGCCTGGAGTGAGTCGAGCCTGAGCCTTCCCGAACTCGCCGATCAACAAGGACGCTTTTACGAGACAATGCGTCCCACCATCAATCAAAGCATCCCCCGGGAGATCACATGATGACGTTATGTGCCGCGTTTAGACAGGGCGCTCTCAGACTGAGCGTCCTCCTCGTATCATGCGCGCCCATGGCGCAGGCGCAGATTCAACTGCCACATTTCATCAGCGATCACGCAGTGCTGCAGCGGGATCGGCCCATCCACCTCTGGGGTTCAGCCACGCCGGGTGCGCACATCACGGCTCAATTCCACACCCAGACAGCGCAGGCGGAGGCGGACCGCATTGGCCGCTGGAGTCTGTACCTGCTGCCGGAGATCGCCGGCGGTCCATACACCTTGAACATCAGCGGAGATGGTGATAGCAAGACGTTCAACGATCTACTCGTCGGTGATGTTTGGCTGGCATCCGGGCAAAGCAACATGGAGTTTCCACTACAGGGCTTTGGTGCTGGGACTCCGCTGAAGGACCAAGTCCAAGAGATTGCTGCTGCAACCAATCCAAATTTACGTCTACTCCGCTTTGCCCATAAGGCAAGTGACTTCCCGCTGAACGATAGCTCCGCCTCGTGGACTGCCTGTACGCCGGCGGCGGCGAAGGATTTCTCCGCTGTTGCCTACTTCTTCGGCCGTGAGATCGCCGCCCGCGAGAAGGTTCCTGTTGGCCTGATCGACTCAACATGGGGTGGCACACCTGCGGATTCCTGGATATCGCTCGATACACTCGGGACCGACGCGCGGCTTCTACCCGCCTTTGCCAGCCGTGCTTCGTACGCTGACCAGTTTGCCGACATGGATGCGACCATCTCCGCTGAGAAGCGTGAAGATGATGCAGCAAAAACAGCCGGCAAACCCGCACCCTCCCATCCCTTTCATCCCGATGAAACCAGCTGGCTTCCCGCCGGACTTTACAACGGCATGATCGCTCCGTTGACGCCTATGACGATCAAAGGCTTCCTCTGGTATCAGGGTGAGACGAACTCCTCACCGGATCGGGCGCCCTTCTATCACTCGTTGTTCTCCGCGCTGATAAGCGACTGGCGTACTCACTTCGCGCAGGGCAACCTTCCGTTCCTCTTCGTGCAAATCTCGAGCTTCACCTCGCCCGGCGAAAACTGGGGCTTGATCCGCGAGCAGCAGCGGCGCACTCTTGACGTGACAGGGACGGCGATGGCTGTGTCACTCGACGTCGGCCTCCCTAACAATGTGCATCCGCCGGACAAGCAGACGGTGGGAGCGCGGCTGGCGCTAGCTGCACGGGCCACTGTGTATGGCGAAACCGTTCCGTTTAGCGGACCGGCCTTTCGCGAGGCCACCCAACAGCTGCTCCCCGGCGGCAACGTCGCCATGCGCGTCTGGTTCGATCACTGCCAGGGCCTCTCTTTCCACGGCAAGCCAGTATCAGGATTTGAACTTGCAGGTCCGGATCACAAGTTCATCCCGGCACAGGCCCACATTGACGGCGAGACTGTGATCGTCAGCTCAGCCTCCCTTCCGCACCCCGCATATGTGCGGTATGGCTGGTCGAGCTTTGTTCAGGACAGCTTGTACAACGCCGCCGGGCTGCCTGCTTCGACCTTCACCTCTGAACCTACCCCGCTGAAATGAGCTGCTGTTTGCCCGCGAAGCCTGGAGCGCGAGTGAGCCGAGGACAGCCTCGCCTTTGCCCCGGTTAGGCCGGCCCATTGGAGACTGGATTCAGTCTGAGACGCTCGATAATGCACTCCCCAACGCCAAGTCGTCCACGCACCGCTCCTAAACCCCCGTCTCTGCGCGATACTTAACCAGCCATGCAGCAAGCTCTCCTCACCGCCAACATCCCGACCCTCCCCCTCGTCGCTCGCGGCAAGGTCCGCGACATCTACGCCACCGACCCCGCGGACCCGGAATCACCACTGCTCTTCATCGCCACGGACCGTATCTCCGCCTTCGACCACGTCCTCGGCTCCGGCATCCCGGATAAGGGCCGCATCCTCACCCAGCTCTCCCTCTTCTGGTTCGATCTTCTTCGCGACCTCGTCCCCAATCACCTCATCACCGCTGAAGTCGCCGGCTTCCCACAGGCGCTCCAGCGCTTCGCTCCGCAGCTTGAAGCTCGAACCATGCTCGTCAAGCGAGCAAAGATGTTTCCCGTCGAGTGCGTCGTCCGCGGCTATCTCTCCGGCTCCGGCTGGAAGGATTACCAGCAAACCAGCGCCCGCGGCGGGCAACCAGCCATCTGCGGCATCCAGCTCCCTTCAGGGCTCCGCGAATCCGACCGCCTCCCCGAACCCATCTTCACCCCCGCCGCCAAGATCAACACTGGCGGCCACGATGAGAACATCTCCTTCGCCGACGTTATCGCCACCATTGGAGAAGAGCATGCCAACGCCCTCCGCGACCTCTCCCTGGCCATTTACGCCAGGGCCAGCGCCCACGCCGCTACCCGGGGCGTCATCCTCGCCGACACCAAGTTCGAGTTCGGCCTCATCCCAGATCAAGAGGGCCGGCCGCAGATTACCTTGGCGGACGAAGTCCTTACCCCCGACTCCTCCCGTTACTGGCCAGCAGAGCAATATTCCCCCGGAGGCCCCACCCCCAGCTTTGACAAGCAATACGTCCGCGACTACCTCGAGCAGATCCGCTGGAACAAGCAGGCCCCCGCCCCCGCCTTACCGGATGAGGTAATAACCAACACTCGTAAGAAATATCTTCAGGCCTTCCATCTCCTCACCGGTCGCGCTACCCTGTAGCCTTCAAGGTAGAGGATCCGGATGCAGCTTCCACCCGCCACTTCGTTCAATGCCTTTGACTGGTTCCTCGTCGTCGTTCTTGTTCTCTCGACGATTCTGGCCCTTCTGCGCGGCATCATAAGGGCGCTTTTCTCCTTCGTCGGCTTCATCGTCGGCCTCCTGATGGCCAGTTGGAACTTCCCCGCTGTCGCCGTCCACCTCCATCGCATTATCACCTCCGCCGCCGTCTCGGAGATCGTCGCCTTCGTCCTCATCCTCATCGTCGTCGTCATGCTCTTCCACATCGCAGCTGCCATCCTGCAAAAGACCGTCAAGGCGGTAGGCCTCGGTTTCGTCGATCGCTTCCTTGGGGCCATCTTCGGTTTCTTCCGCGGTTGCCTGTTCGGCGTAGCCGCAATGATCGCGCTGGCGGCGTTTGTGCCGCACTCCGATTGGATCCGAAATTCCGTTCTGGCACCCTATTTCCTTGACGGTGCGCATGCGGTATCCTTCGTTGTGCCCGGTCGTTTTCAAGCCCGCATCTCTGAAGGCACAACGCACCTGCTCCACCAGACTCCCGACTCACTCAAAGCACGCACGCTCCGGCCCCAGAGCGACCACTCGTTGGAATAGATCAGTCGCAGCCATAGCCGGCTGCAGGATGAGGAACCCTTTGAAGCGCGAACTCGATGCCCTCGTCATACAAATGCACTCAGCCGGTGTCTCTTACGCGGACTCCGTCAAGCAGTTCAAACGCCGCTACATCCTCGAAGTCCTCGCGCATCACAAGGGTAATCAGTGCAAGGCGGCGGAAGAACTTGGAATGCATCGCAACACCCTCTCCCGCACCCTGACTGAGTTGGAACTGGATACCACTCAGATCCGAAACGGGGTGCGCCGTCCCCCAGCAAGCGAACGCCCCCGCCCCCAGTCCCTGCTCAGCCGCGTCCGTTAGCCGTTGACCCTTCGAGAGGCACATGAGCGGATCTCATTGAGTCTGGCGCACCTTATACCCGCTCAAAACGTCGAATAAAGACCGTATGAAACGCGTCCTCCTTATCTTCGCGTATCTCCTTTTTTATTCCAGTCAATCTCCTGTTGTCGCCCAATCGACACCAAAGCCCGACCCCGAGAAGGCCGAGCAAGCCTACCTCGCCGGTGCCCGCGACATCGACCGCAAAGACTTCACGACTGCCCAGGCAGAGTTCACCAGGGCACTGGCGCTCAATCCCACACGCGCCGTCTACGCAATGGCTCTCGACCTCACTCGCCAGGGGAGGGTTGCAGACCTTATCCAGCAAGCGGCCAAAGCCCGTCTCCTTAGCGAGCCCTCGCGCGCCGATGCCCTCATCGCCGAGGCCCGCTCCATCGATCCGCACAACGAGATGCTCCTCCAGCACGTCGATCAGCCAAGCAATCCCAAGCCCCGTCTCGATGCGATTCCCAACAAAGACCTCGCCTTCGCACCACCCATTCAAGTAGAACCTACCCCTGGACCGAAAGATCTGCACCTCCGCGGAGACATCCGCCAGGTCGTCGTCGATACAGCCCGCGCCTTCGGCATCAAGACCGTCATGGATGACTCCGTCGGCAAGCAGCAAGTCCGCCTCGAACTTGATGCCTCTCCTTACTCAGAGGCATTGCCCATCCTGCTTCGCATCGCCCACCTCTTCGCCGTCCCGCTGGACAAGAAGACTCTCCTCATCGTCAAAGACAGCCAGGAGAATCGTCTACGCTTCGAGCATCAGGCAGAAGAGACGATCTTCGTCCCGGGCAGCACCCAGGACCAACTCAACGAACTCTCGAACATCGTCAAGAACGTCTTCGACATCAAGCAGGCCTCTGTCCAGCAGAACGCCGGCAGCCTCGTCATCCGCGCTCCCGAGCCCACCCTGAAAGCCATCAACGCCACCCTGGACGATCTCCTGGATGGCGGTGCCCAAGTCCTCATGGAGCTCAAGCTCTACACGGTAGACAGGAGTATCACCAACAACATCGGCCTCAACACGCCAACCTCCGCCGGGGCCTTCTCCATCGCCGCCGAAGCCCAAACTCTGGTCACGGCCAACCAATCTCTGATCAACACCGCCATCAGCCAGGGTCTCTTTACCCCCTCTGGCAACACCGCCCAAGACATTCTTGCAGAAGCTCTCTTCCTCATCGCCTCCGGCCTCGCCACAGACTCTAAGGTTAGTGGCCTCATCGGCACAGTTGGCGGCGGCCTTACTTCAGCCGGCGTCTACCTTGGCTCCAACACAACCCTCAATCTCGCTCTTAGCCAGTCTGACTCCCGCGCCTTGGATGACATCACCCTCCGCGCCGGCGATCGCCAAAACACCACTCTCCGCATCGGCTCCAAGTACCCCATCGTCACCTCTACCTTCTCCAGTGGCGTCAGCAATGCCGCAGCCTCCGCGCTCTCCGGTGTCACCATCAACGGAGTCAGCGCCTCCTCGCTTCTAAGCCAATACCTGGGAACCTCAAGCTCCCTCACAATCCCGCAGATCTCCTACGAGGATTTGGGTTTGACTCTCAAGACAACACCAACCGTTCTCAAGTCCGGCCTGATCAGCCTTCACGTCGACATGAAGATTGAGGCGCTGACCGGTGCAAGCGCCAACAACATTCCCGTCCTCACGGACACCGCCTTCACCTCCGACATCACGGTTCCCGAGGGCTCGACCGCCCTCCTGCTCTCCGAGCTCTCCTCGAACCAGTCTGCGGCAATCAGCGGTCTACCTGGTCTCGCCAGCCTCCCCGGTTTCCAGGAGAGCCTGGCCGACCGTCTCACGGAGACGGCCCACTCGGAGCTGGTTCTCAGCATCACACCCCATCTCGTACGCCGTCGTTCGGACGTCACCGTCGGCCCACGTATTGCCTTCCAAACCTCCACCCCCGGCGACTTCTAGACCGCTCTACGCCTTTGACCCACCCCGTTATTCCCGCTATACTCGCAGAGGTAAGAGCGGGAGTAGCTCAGTGGTAGAGTGCTTCCTTGCCAAGGAAGATGTCGCCGGTTCGACCCCGGTCTCCCGCTCCAAAAGTCACCTGCCATCTGCGTTACACTTCCTAAGACAATCTGAGTTCAACCCGGATTCAGCCGTAACCCGGGGCGCGGTACCCAAGTGGTAAGGGAGAGGTCTGCAAAACCTTTATGCGTCGGTTCGATCCCGACCCGCGCCTCCATTCCTAAGTTGCTAGAGATGAACGGGTTTGGCTCGTTGGCTTGACACTCTGTGTCAAATTTGTGTCGAATCGCGAGGGCCATGGGCCCGGGAGATGACACAACCACCACCCCGGTAATGACAATTTATGTTCGCCACAGCGCGAACAGCAAACACAAGAAAAAAGAGTTCTGGAAGGGCTGCGATTGCCGCAAACCGCTCCGATGGGTCCAGGATGGCATCCGTTACCGCGGAAAGGCCAACACCTGCGTTGGGCTGAGGCGGAGCATCCGCCACGTCACCGGCTTTCTTTAAACGACCGCATCAAAACTGACCGCAGCTACCAGCTTCCCGCATGGGGCAGCCTTGATAGGGTACTAACGTTTGTCGTCATTCATCCGGCGCTCACTTCCGGATAGTCCCTCATTTGGCAGCGACGAGCATCCGTTTGAGAGTGCTCCTTACGGCGAAGCGCAGCTGGGGCCCATGAAGCTTCACGCCCACCTGTTCGAAGCTGGGCGTATTGACCTGTTGGTAGGCTGTTCATTCCGCATGCTATGCCTGTGCCGTTTGCTCGTTGGGAAGGCTGAAGAGCTCCACGAGAGCCCGTAAGCGCTTTTTGTGATGGCTGGGCGGGAAGCGCTTAGTTCTTGTAAGTTCAGCGATGCCGTGGAGACTCGCCCAAAACAGCTCAGAGAGAACGTCTGGCTTCGAGCTCTGCGCTTGGAACAACTGCACGAACTGAGAAAACGCGAATCGCAGTTCTGAGGGAGTAGCCGCGTCATCGAAGGACACGCCCACGCTGAGCGAAAACATGACTTCATAAAGCGCGGGTGACGCCGCTGCGAAGGTCAGATATGCTGCCGCGACCGACTCGACCAAACTAAGAAGCTTGACCTTTTTCCGTGCCTGTTCCAGAGCGAGGCCCAACTCCTGGAAACCTTCAATGGCAACCGCGGTGAGAACTCCTTCGCGACTTCCAAAGTGAGCGTATAGAACAGGCTGGCTATATGAGATCTCGTCGGATAACCGCCGAACGGTTACGTTGGACCACCCTTCGAGCTCTGCTATTCGTCGCGCAGCACCGATGATCTGTGCCCTGCGGGCCTGCTTGTCACGCAGCTTTCGTTCGGCAACTCGGCTAGATTGCAGAGGTTGTGCCATCGATAGTAAGTATAGCGGCGCTAGTACCGTGCATGGCTGATTCGCCGAATCTTTCCCGGGTGCACTGCATCTTATCTAGCGTCGCTAGTATGTATAACTTCCGTAAAGTCACCTAGAGGGCAGCAGGAGGGCACGTCGAAACTCTGGGCAATTAAGGAGACTCATCATTGCCTAACTGAAGTGATCAAGTTAGCACGCCGTAGAGAGTTCTTTAGGTCTGTTGGACCGGGACGTTTCCATTGTCAGCGCAGTGTTCGCCCATGAGGCAGTCGAGAGCATCCCATTCGCCTGGAAGATTGAGTTTCGAAGGAGACTGGTCCACCCTATCGCAAAATACGTTTCCAAGCTCAGGATCTCCGAGGGCAACATCGCCGAGACCCGCGGATAAGCGAACGCGGTCATCTATGCGAAGGCCCTCGGCTTAAAGGTTAGGCTAGGCGTCTCGTGGTGCTGGCCGCCGTTCGGTTCAACTTCAGCTCGCCCTAACGTTCGATCTAGAAGGGCATTCTATGCAAAACGCCATCTCGCTTTCTCTAGCTGCTCTTGTAGCTGTGGCAGTCATCGTATCGGTTGTTTCTACCTTGCATCTCCTCAAGGAATGACAGAATCCTTTGGTCTGAGGCCGCCCGCACCCGATGTGGACACGCGTGCTTGGCTACGGCTTAAAGGAATTCGTGACGTCGGATCTGGATTGGTCGTGCTGTCACTGATGCTGGATAGGGACAGGACGTCGGTAGGCATCGCTCTGATCGCTCTTGCCATTATTCCTCTTGGCGATATGTCGATCGTCCTGAGGTCGGGCGGGTCGAAGTCGAAAGCGTTTGCCATTCATGGCGCAACCTGTGCGGTGATGCTTATCGTGGGCCTTCTGCTGATTCATGTCCTGTGAGAGAAATCTTATTGGGCGTTCTTGTCCGGCCGAGGCGTTTCGAAGGACAGGCACGCGGCAAATCTCATCATGGCCAAGAGAACAACTCCACAAAACAGGCCGGCTACATTGACGCTGATTGTCTTCGTCCAATCGGTTTTCCCTGCAGTCAGACGGCGGACTGTACGTTATCGGAACCTACCAGAGCGAGCAGTTCCTAACTATTTTTCAGGCCAGGCGCGCATGGCCAGCTTTCCCACCTCTCTCAACTTCTCTCTTGATGCTCCAGTGCGCGCCTGTATAGACATGCCCTGAATTGTCGTCAAAAAGAAAAGCGCCAACGAAGTTGTGTCGCAGGAGGAGTCGATCTCTCCCTCCTTGACAGCCCTCCGCAGCCGCTCCACGAAACGGCGAAGAGACACTCCTCGGCGTTCGTTCATCTTCATTCGAAGAGGTTCCATCTCTGGCGAACAGGTCGGCAACGCCAGAGCGAGCATGCAGCCTCGGGGTTGGTCGGTACGGGTGAGTTCGATCGCCGACACTTCAAAAAGATTCCTGAAGCAATCTAGGGCCGTCGACCCATCCTCCATCGCGGATTTCGTGTAGCGTCCCCGGTCGCCCTGGTAGTGGTCCAGAGCTGCAAGAAAAAGATCTTCTTTCCCGCCGAACGTGGCATACAAGCTGGAGGTGCTAATGCCCATGGTGCTGGCAAGATCGTCCACGCCAGTCGCCTCGAAGCCTCGGTTCCAGAAGGCCAACATCGCCTGTTCCAACGCAGTTTCCTTATCGAAGCTCTTCGGCCTTCCTCGGGCTGCCATAGGACCTCTCCCCCAATATCGTAACTACGTTGCAGAAATGTTCAAAGAGCGAACATCTTCTTGGGCACATACAGAATCTGTTTAGGAACGTTCGTTCCAAATATCAGTTTGGCTGCAATGTTCCCATATGGAGATGCCCGATGTCCCGAATACCTCTCGTATCCGTCTCAGAGATGACTGAAGAACAATACGCTCAGTACGCCAGATTTCCAGCAAATCTCACGCGGGCTCTCCTTCTTATGGATCAGCGACTTGCCGGTGCTCTGCCCAACCTGGCCAATGCGCTTCGAGCCTCTAGCCTTGAAGCCAGTCTTCGTGAGGCCGTAATTCTTCGCGTTGCGGCTTTGCAAGGCAGCGCCTATGAACGAATGCAGCACCTTGAGCAGGCACATAAGGTCGGTTGGAACGACGAAGCCATCGCAGCGATTGAAGCGGGAGGAGAAGCTCTCAGCGATCCAGCGCTGAAAGCCGTGCTCGCCTTCGTGGACGCATGTGTCGCCGGTTCTGACGTGTCAGATTCAATCTTTGCGGCTGCGAGTGGCGTGCTGTCGCACCGTGATCTCGCAACCGTGATCGTCCTGGTGGGGCATTACATGATGGTGGCGCGTTTTCTCGGCATCCTCCAGGTTCCACTCGATGCGCAGCCCGATTCCTGGAAGGGTGACCACTAGCGCACGTCGGATTTTCCCGTTACCTACTAGAAGATTTGGAGCAAGCTATGAGCCATTCCGCAGAAATGAGATTGTGGCAGCTGAACTCGGTCCGGTCCGGGCCAAGAGGTCAAACGCCGGTTGTACTGGTTCACCCGGTGGGGCTGGACCTGACGTACTGGGGTCCACAGATGGACGCCTTATGCGATCTTTATGACGTAGTGGCCTTTGATCTTCCTGGCCAGGGACGAAGCCCGGGAACTCCGCAGGACTGGAGCATTCCGCAGACAGTGAGCTTTCTCCAGCAGGTTGTGGAGTCCACCAACTCTCCGGCCGCGCATATCGTTGGCTTGTCTGTTGGTGGCATCATCTCCCAGGCCTTCGCGGTGGCACATCCGGAGCGTGTGCGCTCTCTTACCTTGATCTCGACTGCGCCGACGTTCTCGAATCAAGGCCGCGAGGCAATGCGGAGGCGTGCCGCCAAGGTACGACAAGGCGGAATGCTGGCCGTGCTGCAGGAGTGCCTGGAGCGTTGGTTCACCGAGGCGACAGTGGCACGACGACCAGATTTAATTGATCGGGTCACTAAAACGTTGCTCGCGGACGATCCAGAGGTGCACGGAGCGATGTGGGACATGATATCCGCGTTCGACATCGTCAGCGATCTGCCTCGCATCACTGCTCCTACACTCATCATGACGGGGGAGCTAGATCCAAGCTCTCCACCGTCCTCGGCGGAGCTTCTGCATCAGGAGATTGCCGCTTCCGAGCTGCACATCTTTCCAGGATTCTCGCACATGCTTCCCCTCGAAGCCCCCTCTGTGATCAACGACTATCTGCTCCATTTCTTTGCGAGTGCCGCGGTGGCAAACACGAAGGAGTAGTGATGTCCTTGCGATACAAGAGTTCTCACAGGCATGCGTTGAATTAGCATGCAAGCCGCAGGAAAGGCGCCGGGATTGCGGTGCATTGGCATCCGCAGGATGGGGCTCGGCATCAAGGAACGGAAGACCATTCCCACTGGCGTCGAGTGGCATCGTATGAACGAAGTTCCCGGAATGGAAGACCTTTAGGGCCGTGGCATCCTTTTCGGTGCTTCGCGCCACGAAGCGCCTTCGGGCGACGCTGAGTGGTGACCAGTCGCTCGATATAGAGCAGGTCGCGAACCCTTCGCGCTCGAAATGAATTTGCCCTGCTTTTTTTGCGCCGTCGACGTTAGCCACGGCTCCATAGAGCGGGACGCCAGCGGCGTTGGCGAAGGCAGCATGTCCATCTCCTTCATGCACGAGTCTCTCGCGCTTGAGCGACCATAAGCTCGCACAGTAGTCTCTCGCTGATACTCGACCCTGCTCGCGGTACGTACCCGATGTCGCGCCAATTGGTACAGGATACCCGGAGCGCCGTCTACTTTACGAGCCCCTACACCAAAGGCCAAATGCTACGTTAAGGGGTTTGAGCACCGCGCTTCCAGTAAGAGCGTATCGGGACTAGTTGTGGAGTCTCAACAGGTTGTTCCGATCTAGTCCTGAACGGCTGATGGGTGGCGACAGTCCGAGACTACTATGAGGTCGATGCCAGTTGTACTGGTGCAGCCAGGAGTTCAGCTCCTGGCTGCGTTCGTTTGAGTTCTGGTAGGAGCGCAGGTAAGCCCACTCGCGCAGCGCGGTCTGGATGAAGCGCTCCGCTTTGCCGTTGGTGCGCGGCGTGTATGGTCTGGTGAAGCGGTGCTTCAGTCCCAGCGTTCGGCAGGCCACTTCGAAGGCTCGCGAGCGATAGGCCGGCCCATTGTCGGTGAGGATGGCTCGGAACTGGATGCCAAGCCGCGCATAGTAAGCCAGCGCCTGATGCAGGAAGGCGACAGTGGAATCGGCCTTTTCGTTGGGATGAAGCGCCGAGAAGGCGATGCGCGAGTGATCGTCGATTGCCACATGCACGTACTCCCAACCCGCGCCCGAGGCCGAGTCCCGGCGGTTTCCGGTCACTCGGTGCGAGGGCCTGACGATGCGGCCCAGCTTCTTGATGTCCAGGTGCAGCAGGTCGCCTGGAGCGGCGTGTTCGTAGCGCGGGAACACCGGCCTGGGCTCCAGATCGCGCACCCTGCTCAGCTTCAGACGGCGCAGGATGCGGCTCACCGTGGCCCGGCTCAGACCCGTCTGCCGGGCGATCCGAAACCCCGTCCAGCGCTGCCGCCGCAAGACTTCCACCCGTTCCACCAGCTCCGCCGACGTCGGCTGGCGAACATGCCGAGGCCGCGAACTCCGATCCCGCAGCCCGGCAGCCCCTTGCTCGCGGAACCGGCTAACCCACTTGGCCGCTGTCTTCGCGCTGACGTTGAAGCTGGCCGCGGCCAGCTTCAACGTCTGGCCCTGCACCACAACTGTTCTGGCAAGCTGCTCTCGACTATGAATCGTAAGTCGGGCATTCTGGTGATAGTCCATCTGGTCTCCTGCGTCCTGAGTCTTCGCAAACCCAGCATCACAGTTCTCGATCAGATGGACAACCTATTGAAACCTCACAACTAGAGGCCTTAGGAGGAGTGAACACGCTTTTCGGATGAATGGCAGCTAGATTTGAACCATCCCGCCATCGACGAAAAGTTCAGCGCCGTTCACATAGCTTGCATCGTCTGAGGCAAGGAATACAACCGCCTTTGCAATCTCGTCCGGCGTGCCGGGGCGACCGAGAGGAATCTCTCTGGACAGTTCCGACAAGAGGCGCTCGGCATTGTCCCGGCCACCTGTCGCCTTCTCGATCGAGGGAGTATGTACGGGGCCTGGGCTGACGACATTTACCCGTATCCGCCGCTCCCTGAGTTCGTTCGCCCACGTGCGCGCGAAGCTCCTCACTGCGGCCTTGCTCGCGCTCAAGACGCCGAAACCAGGTATGCCCTTGATGGTCCACATGGAAGCATTCAGAACAACGGCCGCTCCATTGGGCATCAAGGGCAAGGCCTTCTGCATGCAAAAGAACACACCTTTAACGTTAGCGGAGAATCCAGCTTCGAACTGACTTTCAGACACCTGTTCAATCATGAGGTGTTCAGCCGTGCCGGCATTCGCGAACAGGATATCCAGCCGCCCCGCTTGCTCTCTCACCTCCGTATAAACAGTCGGTCGAGATCCTCCAGCTTGGAAACGTCGCCCGGGATGCCCACAGCGCCATGACCGATCTGCTCGATCGCTGCTGCGAGTTCTGGACTCCTTCGCCCGGTTACAAAAACCTTGGCTCCCTCCGCTGCGAGCACTTTGGCTGTCGCCAATCCAATGCCACTTGTTCCGCCTGTAACCACCGCAATCTTGTTTGCAACCCTTCCCGGCATGCTCATTCTCCCTGAAAACGATGATCTTCAGTTCAATTCCAACGCTTTAGTTGGACATCATTCGATATGATTCCAACTGAGGCGTTGGAGATTCAAATAGAATGGGGCATGGCTTGGGATACGCAGGAAACACGCCGCCGACTCCGGCAAGCGGCCTGTGAAGAGTTCACGGCGCACGGTCCGGACGGCACGACCATGGCGCGGATCGCTGCTCGCGCAGGAATCAACAAGGAGCGGCTCTACAACTATTTCGGGGACAAACGACGACTCTTTGAGGCTGTGCTCACCGAGGAACTGGAAAAACTCGCTACCTCCCTGGGAGCGAACGCTCCCGGCCTGGAGCATATAGGGGAATATACGGGCTGCATCTTCGACTATCACGCCGAGAATCCTCAGTTGGTCCGGCTTTTGCTCTGGGAGGGGCTGTCCGAGGGTCCAGCCGTAAACGAGGCGGCCCGCACGGCTCATTACCAGCGCACGGTGGCGAGATTTGCCGAAGCACAACGGAACGGCATACTGGATGACGATCTCGATCCAGCAAAGCTGGTCTTTCTACTCATTGGACTGGCTGCGTGGTGGTTTGCCGTACCCCAGTTGTCGCGCATGGTCACAGGCTCAGATGGCAGTAATCCAAAGGAGCGAAGCCGACGCCGGGCCTGTGTTGTGAGTGCCGCCCAGCATCTGGCCTCCCCACGCCCGTAAAGAGCGGCTGCCGTCGTCGGAGAGATGTCGGTCCCGGTACACGTGTTTAACGCCGGTGAACGACCCAGCCCCCTCCATAGTTAGGCAGCAACTCCCGCCTATGGCCTTTCCGTGATCGCCCTCAGGCCCTGTAAGGTCAACGGTAATCTCGAAGCGACGGATTCGACACTTGTCAATGTGTCTAGGAACAAATCCACCGTGCCTTGTGTCTGGCCGCCTTGCTGCAGAACGCATTGGAATGCCGAGCGCCACGGCGCGACGCGGGGCGCACGGTCCGTGATTTTGAGGAACAACGTTCATGCTTTCAGAGCCCGACTGCTCTGTCAGGTTGGGCCGTTTTATGAGATGCCAACAGGAGTTCCAATCCGGAGCATTCACCTAGCCATGCGCCGCCTCGGGCCTAGCATCAATGTCGAGTTGATGGGCTTCGATGCCGATCCCAGCAAGAATCCATGCCAAGCAACATAGATTGCGGTGCCACTCATATCGCCTCTTTGTCGGCGATATCGAGGCGGCCGCAGTCTCTGAAGGAGCACGGGGCAGAGCTACTGGCCGGACCACTCAAAGCCAAGGGTGAGGTCAAGCAGGGTGACCGCATTTGGTATTTCAAACACCGTGTGGCGCTCTTCTAGAAATCCTCTGGCGTCCCGACCATCTTCCCTATGAGAGCCTCACGAGAGCTCGTTTTCCAGCCGAAAGACAGTCGGGCAACTCAGAGGACGAAGGCTCCGATTAGATCTGTCTGATCCAAGCGCGTCTTCAGACGCCTATGTTCGAAGCGATACTGGCACCCTCGACAACGGGCAACAGCAGCCCCGGACATTTCCCGCCTGTCCTACGTTTCCAACTCGGGAGGATACTCCTGACTCGTGGATCGCTTACAGGTATCCGAAGCGATGACGCATCATATTTTGCATCTCCAACAAACCGGTTGGAATCTGGTAGATGTCCAACCGAAAAGTTGGAGTATTCAAGAAACATAGGTTAGGAGATTGAGTATGTCGGAGATAGTGAAGGATGCACTGGGTGGGCGATTGCCTTTACGCGACCCAGCGACAATCACGGGGCCACAGCGAGCGATGTACGACTCGATCATGGAAGAACAGGCGCCCTGGGGCAAAAGAGCCGGATTCAAGATGGTGACGGCCGAAGGTCGGCTGATTGGCCCCTTCAACGCTTTCCTGCTAAACCCCGAGATTACAAGAGCGCTCTTAGCTTTCGATGCCGCCCTGAAGAAGCATGTCTCCTTTTCAGAGCGGGTGCGCGAGGTCATCATCCTTGCTGTTGGGGGTGTATGGGAGTCCAAGTACGAGCTCTACACTCATTCGAATATGGGACGTAACGCCGGACTGTCCCCCACAGCCATTAGCTCGCTTAGCTCTGGTGTTTTGCCCACGGATCTCGCCCCGGAAGAGTTGCTGGCGGCTCGGATAGCGCACGAAATGGCCAAATCTTACCGAATCAGCGACTCTCTTTTTTCTGAAGCTGAAGCAACATTTGGGAAGCACGGCTTGTATGAGATTGGCTCTCTGATCGGGGAGTTCAGCCTTACCTGCACCATCCTCAACTTGTTCGATATTCCCGTTCCCGGCCCCGAGATCTGACGCGAGTAAGGAGACTTAGTTCCCGCAGTTCGACGCCGTGAGCTTACGCAACACCACAAGTGTGCGCCGTCGCTCCCGCAGGCGCAATGTAATTGAACCGCTCTTCAAACCCCTTTTTTTCGCTTGGAGTCGTCATGTCGAATACCCATGATTCTGTTTTTACCGTAGAAACAGCTGCTGTGCTTCCTAAGTCTTATTTTCTCGAGAACCTTGTCACTCGTGCAGACGGCTCCATCTTGGTCACGGCTACAAACAAGGGTGAACTCTGGTATGTTCCCAACGCGGCTGGCGAACTGCCGGTCGCGCCGCTTCTCCTCGATTTCCTTGACGGTCTGCCCATGGGCATCGTTGAAGTCGAGCCGGACGTCTTTTGGGTCTGTACTCTGGGTGAGGCTGCGCTCGAACGCTACGACCTGCGGGCCTGGAAACCCGGTAACCCGGTAACGCGAGAGCGTGTGTTTACTTTCCCTACATCGGCGTCGGGCCTTAATGGCACCTGCATGCTCGGCCCCAAAGTTCTTCTCATCGCCGATGGCACTGCGGGTTTGATCTGGCGATTGGATATAGCTGATGATGGCCGCTCCGCGAAAGCCTCAGTTTGGCTGCGCGACAACACCATGGCTGCCGGGTGGGAATTGCCAGAGGTTGTCCTCACTCCGAAGGTGACGGTTCCATACCCAGGCGTTAATGGAGTCCGCTTTGCCGCAAAGACTAACTTCCTCTACTACACCGGTTGTGCTCAGCAGCTCTTCGTCCGAGTAGCTGTAGACCCGGACACTCTGGATGCTGTCGGCTTGCCCGAGGTTGTGGAGAGCAATATTCTCTCAGCCGATGACTTCTGCATCGACGAAGCGGCAGGCGTCGCCTATATCGGCACCCACGTTGCCAATACGATCCGAAGGGTATCGCTGAACCCGACCAGATCGCCGAAGGCCGACACTGTGTCCGGCGATCCGTTCAACGACAAACTCGTTGGTCCCTCAAGTCTTTACTGGGCGCCACAGGCGGAAGGCCGCGTCGCTTATGTCACGACCGACGGTGGACTTCTGGCGCCGGGACCCGATGGTATCGTCCATCCTCCTGCCCTGTTGCGCTTCACCATCAAGGAAGGCGCGTCCGCGAAGAAGTAGCTCAAAGGAACGGTCTTTACGTCTCCATGGAGATGCTAAGAGGTCTCCTGGCGGACCGTACATTCTCCTGTGTTAGCGCATGTGGGATTTATCAAGCACACGCGCTGCACCCTCCTCTAATCTCGCAACATTCGCAGTCTAGCGAGTCATCCTCATGTCGACATCTTCTGGTTCAGCCTTCTCTCTGGAAACGATAGCTTTCTTTCCGAAGAATTATTTCCTTGAAAATCTAGCCGTGAGATCAGATGGGTCGATCCTCGTCTCAGCCATGAATGTAGGCGAGCTTTGGTATGTCCCAAATCCTGCTAACAAGGCGCCGGTCACGCCGGTTCTCGTTTGTAAAATCGCCAACTTGCCGATGGGGATCGTCGAGATTTGAGCCGGATATTTTTTATGTCTCCACTCTGGCCGAGCCTGCGCTTGAGCGCTTTGACCTGCGAGGCTGGACACCGGGCACATCCGTAAAGCGGGAGCGCGTGTTAACTCTTCCTGCCCCAGCTATGCGCCTCAATGGTGTCTGCCTTATCGGGCCAAACGTTGTTGCGGTAGCCGATTGTGCCGCAGGTCTGATCTGGCGGGTTGACTTCTCTAACCAGGGCAGGTCGGCAGAAGCTAGCATTTGGCTACGCCATGACGACATGGGGCCCGGTGAGAACTTCCAAACGGTTGCTACCAGACCAAAAGTGACCATCAACTTTCCTGGCGTCAATGGGGTTCGCTTCGCTGCTCAAACCAATCATCTGTATTACACGAGTTCTGCTCAAGATCTTTTCTGTCGAGTGGCGGTAGACCCCAGCACGTACGAAGCTGTTGGCTTCCCTGAGGTCATCGCAACCGGTTTCCGGGCAGCAGATGACTTTTGCTTGGATGAGAACGCAGTGGTTGCCTATGTCAGCACTCACATTACAAACACGATCCAAAAGGTGTCGCTGACACCATCAAGCTCGTCATTGCGAACAATCGTGGCCGGCGATCCTTTCAACGATCAACTTATCGGCCCTTCAAGTCTTGTTTGGGCAAGCGGAGATACCAAGCAAGGCCGTGCCGCGTACGTCACGACCGACGGTGGCTTCCTTGCGCCGCCTGCCGACAGCTTTGCTCGTTCTGTCGCCCTGCTGCGCTTCGCGATCGAGGTACGGGGCTCTGAGAGCGCAAGCTTTGCCTCCGAGTTCGAGTGCAACATGCTTTGGGCGAAACACCGGTGATGATCGTGGGAGCGATGTAGTACCCCTTGTTGAGCCCTTTGGGTGGTCCACGACCGATGTCAAAGTGCCCGCCGTCCTGATCAGCTGAAGCAAGGAGCCGCATCACGTTGTCATACTGCCCTCGAAAGAGGAGAGACTCAGGCGGCCTGCTTCTCCGCTGCTGAACAGGCCGCTCCTACTTTCACAGATGAAGTGGTGTGCTCAGTTGAAGCGTCCGATCCCACCTATCAGAAGGCGAGGAAGTACTTCTCCGATCGAGCTTTGACGGAGATGCTTTATGTGATCGGCACCTACATGTTCGTGGCACGCCTGGTTCGCTCGGGACGTGTTCCCCTCGACGCTCAGACGGCGCCCTCCCCGCAGTAGAAGGAAGCTTGCGTCTATGCGATGCAAGCACAATGGTCGGGCATAAAGCTCGTTGTCGAACGACTCCAGGCTAGATTTCATAAACACCGAAAGGAAACAAGATGAACCAAACAACTTTAGAGCCCGCAACCCAGAAGAAAAACACTTCCCCAAAATCCAGGGTGCACCTACGTTCGGACGCTATACGGAAATTCCCATCGATCAGTTGACGAAGGAACAGCAGGAAGGCTACCGTGCCTTCCAATTGGTTGAGGGAGATGGAAGCCCCACTCTCCCTGGACCACTCAAGATCTGGCTAAACAATCCGGCGCTGACCTTAGCCATAGCACTTGCAACCCACTTCCGCCCAACGCACCACCTGTTGACAAGCCGCGAGCGCGAGATCATCGTGTGCATGGTCGCCGGCAAGTGGCATAGCGCTTTCGCCACCAACACGCACGCAGAGATCCTTGAAGGCCTGGGAGTGTCGACTAAGCAAGTGGAAGCGTTGATTACTCATCAGCCAACTTCCTTCACCGACCCCGGCGAACAGTTAGTCTACGATATCGCCGTTACGTCTTGAATTCCCAGTGGGTACCCCGGAGCTTGTACGATCGTGCTGTCACGACCTTCGGTCACGACAAGCTTTGCGATGTGCTCGTCCTGATGGGTATGTACACGTCTATTGCGCTGGCTGTCGCCTTCTACGATGTGGGCGCTGGCGAGCAGGGCCTGCAGCGGTAGCCATGGTCGAGAGTTTCTGAACGACACGCGTGCTTGCCCGTGGAGCTTTCCCTGCAAGCATTTCATCCGCGACTAGCTATCTAACTATCACAAGCACCATGGAGCAATGATATGGCAATGTAAGTAAGACGCATCGTCACTGGTCACGATGAAAAGACCGGTAAGTCAATCATTCTAACCGACGAGACGCTCTCGGCGGTTTCACGGAAACAAGCAGACGGCATTGACGACGTCGAGATCTGGTCAGTCGATCGCATGCCAGTCGACAACTCGTCCAGAGAGGAGGCTCGTCAGCGGGCTGGCCTGGTAAGGCACGACGAAGTCCCGCACAATAACTATGTCCACACCGGCGGCGGCTCCGTAATGCGCATCATCCAGTGGAATCCTGGCCACGGAACATTTACGCACCGCACCGAAACACTTGACTACGTCGTCATCCTCTCAGGAGAAATTGATATCGAGGTAGACGATGGAGTCAAGGCCAGCCTAAAGGCCAGTGATGTGCTTATTCAGCGTGGCGGTATGCACACCTGGACAAACAAAGGTACGGTCCCATGTGTCATGGCGGGAATACTTGTGGACGGTATACCTGTCGAGATAAATGGTAAGATGCCGCATACCCATTTCCCCGAGTGATCGCACAACCATTGTTTTGCGCTCTCTTGCGTGGACTTACACCACTTCGCATGCACAGCCCAGTAACACGCACGATTGTGTTATCGATCCATGGGGTCGGTTATGACCTGACGTACCCAGAACGGTAAAGTGAAGGCGGCAGGCTGCAGCAGTTCGGTTTGCCTCCCGGTTCCACGGGGGCTGCGTTCGCCAACGTGGCGCTCATTGGGCCGGAAGGGACGCTGGAGCATGAGCCGGTCGTGTTAAGGATGGGGCAATCCTCGTAAGCCGACCGGAGAGGCCCGCATCGGTCCATCCTGATCCCCACGCCATTTGTATCAAAATTGTGTCTCGGAACTGCGGGAGCCCAGAATGAGCGGAATCGCAGGTTTGTAGAATGTGCAAGTTACTGCTTCTACGTGGCTGGAGCAGGTTCCATCCCCTCCCGCGCCTCCATCTATAAGTCTGTGGCGGGTGAGCAAATGGCTGCGATGTTTCGCTAAACTTTCCAGATCACAGGATTTCAGGTGGCTCCTCGCTGATAAGCCATATAGGCGGCGGGATCAGCATCTCCGGCCTGTCCTTAATCGGAAACAGCCCACTCTGAACATAAGCACACTAGCTGAACTTCGATCTGGACACGTAGATGTGTCTGCTCTGGTCTGATCAGATCCTGACATCCTCGTGACGCGAGAGCCGCATTGCACCTACCATCCCGCTCAACCCAAGGGGGAGCGGACTGGTAGGTACGAAGAGGGCGTTGAAGTCCTTATTTGGGGGCGACGCCGGGGTCGGTGGCCTGGTTGTGATTGCGGTCATAGATGCCGCGGGAGGTGCGGTCCTGCTGGCGGGCGAGGGTGTGGCGATCCTGCGCGGTGAGGTGGCCGTTGTCGGCGGAGCGCATGCTGTGTTCTTCGGAGGAGATGCGGGCCTGATTGCGCTCGGCGTGGGCGGCTCCGTTGGGGGTGATCTGGCCGTCGCGGACGCCGTGAGTGATGCGGGCCTGCTGGCGGCTCTGGCGGGCGCGGATGGAGTGGCGCTGATGGTAGGTGGTGGACTGGGCGAAGGCACCGGTGATGGGGAGGGTGAGGATAGATGCGGCGACGATGAGGGTTGAAAGCTTCATGACTGAGGTCCCTTTCGATTTGCTTTCCTTGCTTTCCTTGCGAACTGGTTGGGCTCGTCGAGGTCTTGCAGGTTCGTTAGAAGGAACACGAGGGTGCGGGAGAGGTTGCGTGTGGATCAAGGGTTTAGAGGTAGCTTTCGGCGGCGGCGCGAAGCAGGCGGATGACCAATGCAACCAGTTGCATGCTGTCGTCGATGTTGGGGAAGGAGTAAAGGCACGGAGTCTGGATCGTGCCGGTTCCATCCGTCCATGGGTACTCCGCATTATCTTCACGCCGTGAGGATTCGTTGAGTGCGGGTGCGACTAACTCAATTTCAAGCGCGAGACGAGCGATGGCTTTGATCTGCCAGTCCGCGAGGCGGCGCGAAAAGAGGCGTGGGTAGATCATGCGAGCGATCTGCGGGAGATTCCGTGCGGTATAGCCGTGGGTTCTTCGGACGGCATCGTGTCCGTTGGCTATGGTCAGGTGTGCCTTGCAGACCTTCTCGGCAGCCATCTGGAGGTAGTGGAGGCGGTGACATTTTTCCGCACCCGCGATGGCGAGGGATTCACGAGCTTCAAGGTCGGAGAGTGCCTGCTGAGCATAGGCTCTTGCCCAAAGTTGGTCAGCGGCGGTCATGAGCTAGGCGGCGAGTTCGGGGCCAATGGACCAAGAGGGAATCTTGAAGGCGAGATCGCCGGTGCGTATGCGATCCAGCTCGCGTGGGGAGACTTCGATGATGTAGCAGAAGTAATCGACGCCGTGGGCCGGGTCGGGGGGGAACGCGATGGGCTCAATGCCGCGCTCGATGGTTCCGTCGACGACTTCGAGGAGCTTGATGGGCTCGCGGGGGTCGGTTTCGGCGATGGGTTCGACGAGGAAGACGTTGGTGAGGTTGGGCTCCCATTCTTTGTGGGCGCGGGCGAGGGAGTTCGCGGTTTCGAGCTTGGTCATCTTGCGGCCTCTGGAGCCAGTGTATAGGGAAGTGAAAGGCGGTCGGAATTTGTCCGATGCCCCACCCTGCTCGGTGATGAGACTGCCGGTTGAGGATGGGGCACCCGGCTTCACTATGCCGGGTCGCTAGGAACATCAACAATCTTTTTAGCTTCCATGAGGGCCTTGTAGTGAAAATTGTAGATGTCTTCGCCGTCCGGGAAATTCACCATGCCTCGCCACGCTTCATGAATTCGAGAGTTCACGTTATGGCCGGTAAATCTATAAGCGGCCTGAATCTCAGTGATAAGGGCTACCAGAACTGCTGCCGCTCGCCCAATGTGCTGCGTTAGGGCTCGCTCCGCTCGCCCAATGTGCTGCGTTAGGGCTCGCTCCGCTCGTGCACTAATCGCTGGCCGGTAGTAGTGAGGAGCGTCCTCCCTGTTTAGGAATTCGAAGAGTTCGTGAACACCTCGAAAAGTAACGTGGGAGATTTCTGAATATTGCCTCCAAAAGCCAAATGTAAAGCGACGTACCAGCTTTTGGTGATCAGAATCGTCTGCGGGCAATGAGGGGAGGTATCGACCCAACAACACCCAATCATCTTTGCTATGAAGTTCGGAGTAGGTAAATCCGTCTGCGGTATAGCCTATCTGAAGAAGTTCTCTCTGCTGCTTTATGTATTCGGGCCAGCCCTTTTCCGTTCCATACTGGTCTTCATCTACCTTGAGAGCAGCTAACATTCGTTTGTATCCGCTTAGTCTGAACAGCCGACCCTTATAGGGATCATCAAGCAGAACGGTGATGTTATAGAAACCATCGATCAAGGTGCGAATTAGAGGCAGTGCAACGAAGCTATACGAAAGGCGGTAGTCAGGATCATTATCGCGTCGTTCGTCTGCATTTAAGAAGCATAGTAGGTCGAATGTCACTATTAATTGGTTGAGCATTACAGCAATATCGGCTGAGACGGTGCTTGATGGGAAACGGCTGCTGCCTTCCCGTACAACGAGATGTTTCATTGTCCTGGCTAGACGTGCGAGTGGCCCGAAAAACGAAGCATCGACCAGCTTAACCGAAGGGTCCCTTTGTGCGAGCCGCTTCACCCCGCGCTTGCCCTTCCGCCAATCTCCGACTTGCTCCACGTCTAGATGGTCCATCTCTACTCTCCTAGACAGCAGGTCTAACGGCTTTCAATCTTGTCTTAGGCGGCGCGGGTGGGGCGGGATGTTTCGCGGGAGTTGGGGCGGGTGGATTGGGTTAGGTTGACGGAGACGATTTTGCTGACTCCGGGCTCCTGCATGGTGACGCCGTAGATGACGTCGGCTTCGGTCATGGTGCGCTTGTTGTGGGTGATGGCGATGAACTGGGTGGTGGCGGACATCTCGGCGATCATGCGGGCGAAGCGGCCGACGTTGGTCTCGTCGAGGGGGGCGTCGACCTCGTCCAGGATGCAGAAGGGGGCGGGCTGGAACTGGAAGATGCCGACGAGGAGCGATAGGGCGGTGAGGGCTTTCTCGCCGCCGGAGAGGAGGAGGATGTTCTGGAGCTTCTTGCCGGGAGGCGAGGCGACGATCTCGATGCCGGCTTCGGCGGAGGCGGGGCTGGTTGGGTTCGTTTCGGAGCCGTCGGGGGCTATGAGGCGCATGAAGGCCTGGCCGCCGCCGAAGAGGCGGGTGAACGTCTGGGAGAAGTTTTCGTTGATGACCTTGTAGGCCTCGTCGAATTTGAGGCGGGAGACGTCGTCGATCTCCTTGATGGAGGCCTGGGTGTTGGTGATGGAGTCGAGGAGGTCCTTGCGCTGGGTTTCGAGGAAGGTGTGGCGGGTGCTGGCTTCGGCGAATTCCTCGAGGGCCATCATGTTGACGGGGCCCATGGCTTCGAGGCGGCGCTTGAGGTCGCGGGACTCGGCGTCGAGGGCGTTGAGTGGATCGCCTTCAAGGCGGGCGATGGTTTGATCTGCGCGGAGATCTTGTGCAGGGATTGTCAGGTCGTTGAGGCAGGTTTGCTCGAGGTGTTCGAGGTCTGAGGTGAGTTTGGCGGCGTGGGCGGAGTGGGAGGCACGCTGTTCGCGGAGGGCTTCGGTTTCGGCTCGGAGGATGCGGAGCTTCTGGTCGAGGGCGGTGGTGACGGTGCGGAGGTCGGTGGCTTCGGCGGTGAGGCGGGTCAGCTGGGCTACGGCGGTGGCGCGGGTTTCGGCGAGCTGCTCGTGCTGGGTGGCGAGGGTGGTGGTCTCTTCTTCGCGGCGTTGCTTTTCGGTGGCGGCGGAGGTGAGTTGCTGGTCGAGTTGCGTGATGCGGGTTTGCTGCGCGTTGTAGAGACGAGACGTTTGCTCGAAGTTGGCCTGGGCGTTGCGGCGGCGTTCTTCGAGGCCGGCGAGGGCGGCTGCGGCTGCGGAGGCCGCCTGCTGGAGGGACTCGCGTTCGGTGCGGAGGGCTTCGACCTGGGCGGTGATGTCGGCGAGGGAGGACTCGAGGGTGGTGCGCTCGGCTTCGAGGGCGGCGGCCTGATCCTGGCGGGCGGCGATCAGGTCGGTCTTCTGGTTGCGGGCGTCGCGGTTGCGGTCGGTGGCGAGCATCCAGTCCTGGAGGCGGCGCTCGATGCGGGCGGTCTCGGACTCCATCTGGCGGAGGGCGGCGCCAGAGTTGGCGGACTCGCGCTCGGCGTCGCGGCGTTCGTGATTTTTGGAGTCGAGAGTCTGGCCCTGAGAGGCTAGTTCGTGCTGGAGATTGGCGGTGCGGAGATCGGTTTCGGCGAGCCCTTTTTCAAGGCCGGCGAGCTTTTCCTGTAATTCTCGAAGCTCTCGCTTCAAAGCTAATGGGCCGCCGGAGCTGGGGCGGCCGCCGGTGACGGTGACGTTGCGGAAGGTTTCGCCGGTGGGGGAGAGGAACCAGTTTTGAGGGTGCTGGAGGGCGAGGGTGCGGGCGGAAACGGAGTCAGGGGTGACGAAGCCGTCTCTTAGTCTGGGGATTAAGACTTCCAGGGAACGGCCGAATCCGTGGAGGACCTTGATGACTTCAGGGAGGCGGCGGACGCCTTCCACGGAGATCTGTGGCGACTCAGACCCCATCCTGTCGCGATGAGACTGCGCCGAGGATGGGGCACCCAATCCCTCTTCGGAGTGAGCTTCGGCGTGGACGAGGAAGGTGGCGCGGCCGGCTACGTCGGATTTGAGGAGGCGGATGCCTTCGTCGGCGGCGTCCCAGGATTTGACGACGATGTAGTTGAGCTCGTCGCGGAGGAATTCGTCGACCACCTGCTCGTAGGCGCCGTCGACCTCGAGGAAGTCGGCGAGGGTGCCGAGGATGGGGTTTTCGGCGCTGGTCTGCTGAGTGCGTTTCTGGGTGGCGCGGAAGATGTTTTTGACGGTTTCGGTGGAGTAGGAGTGGTCGCGGATGAGGCCTTCGAGGGAGGTGCGGCGGCCGCGGAGGCCGGCGACTTCACCGCGGAGCTGGTCTCCTCTGCGCTTGGAGACGGACTCTTCGGTGCGGCGGGCTTCGATGGAGAGGCGGAGTTCTGAGATCTCGATTTCGAGGCGCTTGAGGCGCTCGGTGACGGACTCGAAGGTGATCCGGGCCTGACCGCGCTGGATGCCGAGGGCGGCGAGCTCGTCGTGAGCGGTGGCGGACTCGGCGAGGAGGCGTTCGGACTCGCGGTCTAACTGATGAAGCGCAGAGGATGCCTGCGCCAGCTCGGTGGAGACCTGGGCGGCGCGCTGCATGAGCTGCATGGTGGCGCGGCGGTTCTGTTCGGCGGCCTGCTCGCGGGACTGGACTGCGCGGACGGCCTCCTGGGCGAGCTGCTGCTGGCGCTGGGCGGCGTCGCGGGAGGCGGCGGACTCGGATTGCGCGGAGTCGAGGAAGGCGCGGTGGGATTCCTGCTCACCGGCCAATTGGGCTAGTTGAGCGCGGGCGGACTCGAGTTCGACGGCTCCGGTGGCGAGGCGGGATTCGAGTTCGGCTACGCGGTCCTTGTTGGCGGCGGTGCGGGCGGAGATGCGCTCGAGTTCGACGGCGGACTGGTTGGCTGTCGCGGCGTGCTCGCGGATCTGCTGGTCGAGGGCGTAGCCACGGCTGACACCTGCGGTGTGCTCGGCGTCCAGCTTTTCGACTTCAACGATGTGGGTGTCGATGGTGGTGGTGAGCGCGGCGATCTGGGCGGAGGTGCTGGCCTGGTCGGCGTCAAGCTGGGCGATGCGGCTGGCTAGGACAACGCGGAGGCGGGTGCGAAGCTGATCGCGGATCTCGCCGTACCGCTCGGCTTTGGCGGCCTGGCGCTTGAGTGTGCCCATCTGCTTGGTGACTTCTTCAAAGATGTCGTTGACGCGGGAGAGGTTCTGGCGAGCGGATTCCAGCCGTAGTTCGGCGAGACGTTTTTTGGTTTTGAAGCGGGTGATGCCGGCGGCCTCTTCGATAATCGATCGGCGGTCTTGTGGCTTGGCGCTGAGGAGCTGGCCGATGCGCTCCTGGCCGATGATGGCGTAAGACTCGCCGCCGAGCCCGGTGCCCATGAAGATGTCCTGAATGTCTCGGAGACGGCAGATCTTGCCATTGAGGAGATACTCGGAGTCTCCGGAGCGGAAGAGGCGGCGGGTGACGGTGAGCTCGCCGGCGCGTATGGGGGTGCGGCCGAACTTGCGGCGGCGGATCTTGAGGACGACGTTGGAGGAGTTGAAGGCGGAGTCAGAGTCTTCTTCGGGCTCCTGGGTATATCCATTCACCTCCGACGAGGCTGGAGAGAGATCGGGCACGTCTTCTACCGCTGATTTCCTTGCGGGGGCTTCGAAGGTGGTGCCGGGCTGGGCTTCTGCGACGGCTTCTTCAGTTTCAGCAGCCCGCTCGGCTCGCCACGAGGTCTCGTCCCAGTCGTTAGTGGGGATGGGCTGGCCGTCGATCAGCACGTCCGGGGCGGAGTTGTGGTCGGCGTTGCCGTCGTAGACATCAGGATCGACCAGGGTGAGGGAGACTTCGGCCATGCCGGTGGGCTTGCGGTCGCGGGTGCCGGCGAAGATGACGTCTTCCATCTTGAGGCCGCGAAGGCTCTTGGCGGACTGCTCGCCGAGGACCCAGGTGATCGCGTCCGAGATGTTGGACTTGCCGCAGCCATTGGGGCCGACGATCGCGGCGATGCCGGAGCCGTTGAGCTGGACCTCGGTACGGTCACAGAACGACTTGAAACCGAGGATCTGGACTTTTTTGAGCTTGAGCATGGGACCTCGTTCTGGGGCGCCCCGGATCGCCTGCGATATGGGGGGGCGTATGGCTTAACTGTATGGATGACAGCCTGGGTAAGCAACACGGGAACGCTATGTGTTGTGGATAAGCAGGAAGGAACGCTAGGGGTAGGGACGGCATTGCGGGGAATGGTGAAAGAACAGTGGGAGAGCGCATTCAAGCACGGAGCAGGCGCTGAGAAGCTCGAAAGACTGGCTTGTGCAGTCCGGAGGCGTGTGGTGTCACATAGAGCAGATGGATACGAGGGTGAAAACGAGCGGAGTGGCGGCGCGGAACGAAAGACGCAAGTTGCAGAAGAGCATGGGGATTCCTATAATCCGCAACATGAGAGTGAGCTTGTTCCTCGTTGAGAAGTGTGGGGCGCGGCTTCCTTTTTTGGTTTCAGGCATGCGGAATTGGGAACAGACGACACGTCCGAAGTCAAACCGGCGGAGATTTGCAGCAGTAGAAGCATGAGCCATCCGGCGCATGCAATCGATCATCACAATTGAATCAACCTGAGGAGCTTTGAATGAAGAAGGCAGTCGTCTCGTCTCTGTTGGCAGTCTCCGCAGTCTCGGCGGCAATGGTCGCTCCGGGCAGTTTTCTCAACGTGGGCGTGAGCTACGCGCAGGCCGCGGCGGGCCAGGTGACCATGGATCCCGCCGAGTACACCGCCTACGACAACGCCATGAATAAACAGACGACCCCGCAGACGCAGGCACCGGCGCTGGAGGACTATCTGACAAAGTTTCCGAACAGCTCGGTGAAGGCTGCGGTGCTGCAGCAGATCATGGTGGACTACAGCCAGTTTGATCCGACCAAGGCGCTGACGGCAGCCGATAACGTGCTGAAGCTCGATCCGAACAATGTGCGTGCGTTGCTGATCGAGACCGCGTTTCGGCGCCAAGCTGCGGAGCAGTTGACCGACGCGACAGCTCGGCAGGCGGGGATGGATCAGGCGGCAAGTTACGCCACCAAGGGTATAGCGGCGACCAAGCCGGCGGCGATGTCCGACTCCGACTTCACGACGTTGCAGAACGCCGCTGCTCCTACCTTCTACAGCGCGATCGGTACGGCTGCGCTGAGCAAGAAAGATACGGCGACGGCGATTGATGCATACAAGAAAGAACTGGCGGCGACGCCGGTGGCACAGACAACGCAGCCCGGAACCGCTCTCCAGGACACCTACTATCTAGGGCAGGCGTACTACCAGTCGACTCCGCCGGACTATGTCAACTGCGCGTTCTATGCGACGCGTGCGTACTCGTATGCGCCGGCTCAATATCAGTCACAGATGCCGCTGGCAAACTACTGCTATAAAAAGTACCACGGCGGAACGGACGGCTACGATGCCGTGGTTACGGCGGCGAAGGCGAATCTGAACCCACCTTCGGACTTTACGATTGTGGCTGCGCCTTCTGACGCGGATATAGCGGCGAAGACGGTAGCCAGCACATCCGACCTGGCGACGCTGGCTCTGAGCGATAAGGAGTTTATCCTCAAGAACGGCAAGTCGGACGACGCGGACAAGGTGTTCAACACCGTAAAAGGCAAGGCGGTCGAGATTCCGAATGCGCTGGTGATCGCGGCAACGGCGGATTCGCTGCAAGTCGCGGTCTCCGAAGATGCGGTGCAGGACAAGACGGCTGACTTCACCTTCGCGATGAAGACCCCGTTGACAAAGGTGCCGGAGGTAGGGACAAAGGTCACCTTGACTGGGACCTATGCCTCGTACACGCAGACGCCGCTGATGATCATGATGAGTGACGGCGAGGAAGTGACGAAGGCTCCCGCAGCGAAAAAGCCGGTGCCGCGCCGTAGGTAAAGAATGAGGTAAAAAGTCACAGGCCGCCCTGCTCATGCGGGGCGGCTTTTTTGCCAAAGGGGCAAGATAGGACAAAAAGGAATGTACCGTTTTGGTACGCCGTGGTAGAAATGCCACTGAAGTTGTAGCGAGTTTAGTGCAGCCGAGTTAGCGTCAGAGAGTCCTTTCTAAACTAAGGTAATCACAGAACTGTCCGTAATAGATTCTGATAAGTTGGTGGGCTAGATCATGACGACGGCACTTCCTGAATTTCAGATTGCTTATCAGCCTATTGTCAACGTACGAACGGAACAGATTATTGCGTACGAAGCCCTCACCCGAGGGCTGGATGGCCGGTCCTTTCCCGAATTGGTTCTGGAGATGGACCTGGCTACAATCCGGCGGTTTCACCGGCTGACGGCCTGTGAGGCGATCCGGCGGGCAATGGAGTTGGGCCTGCGGGAGATGAACGCGGCGCTTTGCCTCAACATGCAGCCGGACCTCTCAGAGCATGCCGTTACAGGACAGTTTGTGCTGGATGTGGCAAACCGGTACGGGATGCATCCGGGCAAGATTCTCCTGGAGTTGACGGAGGATCATCGGCTTTCTCTGCCGGATCTGAGATCCCTGGTAGCGCGAAATCAAACGGCCGGATTCGTAACCGGGATGGATGACTTTGGGGCGGGATACTCCGGGCTGACGATGTTGGTGGAGTGTCGGCCGGAGGTGCTGAAGTTGGATCGAGTGCTCGTGCGCGGCGTCGACCACGATGAGATGCGGAGCAAGGTGGTGGCGGCGTTTGCGGAGATCAGCAAATCCTTGGGGATGATTCTGGTGGCCGAGGGCGTGGAGACTGTGGCGGAGTGCGCACGGCTGCAGGAGTTGGGGATCGACATCATGCAGGGATTTCTGTTCTCGCACCCGATGGTGGACGCGCTCCCCTATAAGGGCGTCTATGGCGTGGCGACGCACGCGGCGGCGAAGCGGGAACAGTTCAAGCAGGGGAGTGAGCAGCAGATGTGGTGGAAGTCCGCGGCGGACGCTGAAGCAGTCACTCTCCAAGCAAGATGCGCTTAATGGTGTAGGCTCGGCCGGTCTGGGGGTCGCACTCGATGAGGGTGGCGGCTAGTTTCGGGTTTCCTTTTGCGGCTTCGAATTTACCGGGCATCCCGGTGAGGAAACGTTGGAGGACGAGTTCCTTTTCGACGCCGATGACGGAGTCGTAAGGACCGGTCATGCCGACGTCGGTCTGGTATGCGGTGCCTTGGGGAAGGATGCGCTCGTCCGCGGTGGGGACATGGGTATGGGTGCCCAGGACGGCGGTGACGCGGCCGTCGAGATACCAGCCCAAGGCGGACTTTTCGCTGGTGGCTTCGGCGTGGATATCGAGCAGGATGACCTTCGCCTTGGAGTTCTGCTCGATGCGGGTGAGGAGTTCGTCGGCTTTGCGGAAGGGATCGTCACAGGCGCTCATGAAGACACGGCCTTGCAGGTTCATGACGGCGTAGGGGATTCCGGGCTGCCCGTTTACGGGCGGCAGGGTGCCTTCGTAGAGGCCGAAGCCGGGAACGCTGTGGGCGTAGTTGGCGGGGCGGAGAATGCGGCGGCCACGCTCGTGGGAGGTTGCGGGAACGGCCATGTAGGTGAAGATCTCGCGCTTGTCCCAGATGTGGTTGCCCGTGGTGATGACGTGGGCGCCGAGATCGAAGAGCTCTTCCGCGAGCGAGGGCGTGATGCCGAAGCCGCCGGCGGCGTTTTCGCCGTTGATGATGAGGAGATCGACGGCGTTAGTGATGAGAAGGTGAGGGAGGTGCTCGCGCAGGATGTGGCGGCCGGCGGAGCCGAAGATGTCGCCGACGAAGAGGATGTTCACTTGAGGATTATAACGAGCGCAAGACCTGTCCTCCTGGACGGAGCCGCTGCGCGCGGGGCGGGCACTTCGTGCCATGTATTGGTTGACGTGGGGGCGTGGGGCTCGGAGGGCTTCTGTTGGTCGCCTTGTGGCTTACGGTGGCTT
This sequence comes from uncultured Granulicella sp., assembly GCA_965198885.1. Classification (GTDB taxonomy): domain Bacteria; phylum Acidobacteriota; class Terriglobia; order Terriglobales; family Acidobacteriaceae; genus Edaphobacter. Next base: position 3,067,378 of record OZ240677.1, read on the forward strand.
AGGATTGGGGGTATGCCTAGTCTGCTGCGGAGTATGGTGGCCGTGATCGTGGGATTCATGGTGATGATGCTTGTGGTGATCGCGCTGACGCTGGTGATGGTCAAGACGATGGGGCTGCAGTCCGGGCATCCTACGCCGGGATACCTGGTGTTCAATGTGGCGGCATCGTTCTTCGCGGCGTTTGTGGGGGGCCTTACGACGGGGTCGATTGCGGCGGAGCGTCGGGTGCGGCACGGATACCTGCTCGCGATGGTGATGCTGCTGATGGCGGCTTTGTCTTACGTGCACTACCAGGGGGCGCAGCCGGCCTGGTACCAGGCGATGATGGTGGTCGTGCCGCCCGTGGTGGCGGTGCTGGGAGCGAAGTTCGCGCAGGTGTCGCATCTGGCTTCCATGAAGGCGGGGCGGGGAAGTCGTTGAGTGTGATACCTTGCGTCCCATGGCGCAGAATGGGCGATTTGAGTTGAGTGTGCGGGTTCTGGCGGTGTTGGCAAGCGGGCCGGGTAAAGATCAGGGGATGCATACATCGGCGACGATCGCCGAAGAGCTGGGGACGAGTGCGGTGATGGTGCGGCGGGCGTTCAGTGCGCTGCATGGGGCGGGGTTTATCGTGCAGAAGAAAGGGCCGCAGGGTGGTGCCAGGCTCGCACCGAAGATGGCGGCAAAGGAGATTGGGCTGGGAGATGTGTATGTCGCCGTGGAGCCGGGATGGATGGTGGCGGAGGATGCGGCGGTGAATGGAGTGGCGAAGAAGGTCAGAGCGGCGGCGGTGGCGGCTATGAATGAGACGAGTATTGCGGTGGTGGCGAAGAGGATGCGGAAGAAGTAGGGGGTGGCGGAGGTAAGGCGGTCGCGCTTTCGCTCGATACCCCACCCTATTCGCGATGGAGCTGCGAAAAGGATGGGGCACCCGGAACTGGCAACGGCAACGGCTGTCGAGTCGTGAGCTCGATACCCCACCCTGCCGCTTCGCGTCGAGGATGGGCACCCAAGACTTACCCTGGCTAGGTTCTGGGGCGGAGGAGGGGGAAGAGGATGACGTCGCGGATGGAGCGGCTGCCGGTGAGGATCATGGTGAGGCGGTCGATGCCGATGCCTTCGCCTCCTGTGGGGGGGAGGCCGTATTGCAGGGCTCGAACGTAGTCTTCGTCCATCTCCATGGCTTCATCGTCTCCGCGAGCTTTTTCGGCGACCTGGGCTTCGAAGCGGCGGAGCTGGTCGATGGGGTCGTTGAGCTCGGAGAAAGCGTTGCCCACTTCGAAGCCGCCGATGTAGAACTCGAAACGCTCGACCCAGTCGGGCTCATCGGGCTTGACCTTGGAGAGCGGGGAGACGGCGAGGGGGAAGTCGTAGATGATGGTGGGCTGGATGAGGTGGGGTTCGGCTATGGCTTCGAAAACGCCCGCGATCGTCTTACCGAGCGACTGCGGAGACAGTGGCAGAGGCGCAGAAGGTGTTGGAATACCGAAAGCTTCAGTCAAGATATTCACGGCTACGTTGAAATCTCCGCGAAGCTGAATAAGCTGACCGTTGATAAGGAGGAGAAGACCTCTGAGACGACGGTGTCTCTCAATTTCAACACCCTGCACCTCGTTCGTGGGCGTGGTTATCTGCGGGTAATGCTCGTGGAGATAAACGAGAGAGTCATGAAGGAATCTCTCAAGAGTTTTGGTGCTTCCTAGAAGCTCCAAGGTGGGTGCAGGACCAAAGTCTGCGGGCCAGAATTTGATAATGGCTTCGCGCATGGAGAGTCTGGTCCAGTTGCTGAGGTCGATGTCTATGCCGTTGAAGCGGGTGATGCAGGTACCGTTGACCTCCATGGCGACGTGCTTGATGAGGTCCTGGGTGAGTTGCATGAGGTCGTGGTAGTTGGCGTAGGCCTGGTAGAACTCGAGCATGGTGAACTCGGGGTTGTGCTGGGTGCTGACGCCCTCGTTGCGGAAGTTTCGGTTGATCTCGTAGACCCTATCCATACCACCGACTACTAAGCGTTTGAGGTAGAGCTCGGGGGCGATGCGGAGGAAGAGCGGGAGGTCGAGGGCGTTGTGGTGGGTGGTGAAGGGGCGGGCGGTGGCTCCGCCGGCGATGGACTGCATCATGGGGGTTTCGACTTCGAGGTAGCCTCTTTCGTCGAAAAATTGGCGGAGGGCGCGGAGGATGTGGGCGCGTTTGACGAAGACTTCGCGGACGTTGGGTGGGGTGCCTTCGTGGAGGGGCTGTGAAATCTCAGTTTTACTTGGAGGACCGTCCAAGATGGGATCCACCAATACCGGAGTGCCGTCGATCATCTTCGCGTCGGGGCTGTGCTCGGTCTGCTTGGCGGACTGGCCGGTGTTCATGAAGAGGTCGACATAGCGCTGGCGATAGCGGAGTTCGACGTCTTCGAGGCCGTGGTACTTGTCGGGGAGGGCGAGGAAGGCCTTGGCGAGGAAGCGGAGGGCGGTGACGTGGAGGGTGGTCTCGCCGGTGCGGGTGATGAAGAGGTAGCCACGGACGCCGATGTGGTCGCCGAGGTCGAGGAGTTTGGTGAGGGCGAACTGGTTTTCGCCGACGTCATCACGGCGGATGTAGATCTGGAGGCGCTGACCGGATTGCTGGAGCTGGGCGAAGCCGGCTTTGCCCTGGATGCGGATCTGCATGAGACGGCCAGCGATGGAGGCTTCGACGCGTGTGGACTCGAGGGATTCGGCGGAGGCTTTGTTGGGGCCGTCGATGTATTGGGCGCGGAGGGCGGGGATGTCTGCGTAGGCGGGCCAGGACGGGTCGGGTGAGCCGTCGGCGAGCTTGGGGGGGAAGGTGTTGGGGTAGGTGGCGTCGGCTGCGGAGAGGCCTTCGGCCTGGCCAAGGCGGCCGATCTCGGCGAGCTTTTGCTGGCGGAGGGTGAACTGGTTGGCTTCAAAGTCGGATTCGAACAAAGTGGTTCCTCGGGGACGACGCTGGTTTGATGATAGCGGGGATGGGGCGGTGCGGGTGTGGGGGAGGCTCGCGGGGATCAGGGGAAAAAGGATAAGAGCGGGTTCGTGCGAAAACGGGCAACTGCAGATTCCTTCGCCGCAGAATGACAAGGATGACGAACGAGGAGGGTGACATAGGAAAGGGCAAAGGCAAGGGCAAGGGCAGAAGCAGATCCCCTTCGGGGATGACAACCAAAGGGGGCAAAGGCAAAGGCAAAGGCAAGGGCAGAAGCAGATCCCCTTCGGGGATGACAACCAAAAGGGGCAAAGGCAAAGGTAGCGGCAAAGGCAAGGGCAGAAGCAGATCCCCTTTGGGGATGACAACCAAAAGAGGGGATAATTGGGTGTGGAAGATGAGACTAGGGACGGCGGGAAGAAGGATGGGGCGCTGGGAAATCTGGTGCAGGCGGAGTCGCTGATTCAACTGGCGATTGCGTTGCCGGTGGGGTGTGTCGTCGGGTGGTTTCTGGGGAGTTTCGTCGATCGCCACTTCCACACGCATTGGGTGGGGGTGGCGGGGATCATCCTGGGAGCGGTGGGTGGGTTTCTGCAGATCTATCGGACGGCTTCGAAGTATCTGAAACGGGGGGATTGATGGCTGCGATCGACTCCCTGGGCGGGCTGACAGATGGGGACTTTAAGCGGACGATCACGCGGGCGCTGCGTCTGCTGGCGACGGTGACGGCTGTGGGGATGGCGATCCTGTGGTGGAAGGCGGGGTGGAGGACGGCGGCTCTGCTGCTGGTGGGGGCGGCGATTTCCGGGTCAGGGCTTTGGGAGTGGATGCGGCTGATGGTCGCGGTGATGGAGCGGATGGATGCGGGTGCGGAGGCCAGGCCGATGGGCAAGATTCTAGTGGGTTTCTTCACGCGTCTGGGGCTGACCGTGGTGGTGCTTTATGTTAGTCTCAAGTATCTAAACGGCTCGGTTTATGCGCTTGCGGCGGGTCTTGGGCTGGGTGTTTTTTCACTGACAGTCGAGGGGCTCAGGTTAGTCAAGGCGTGGACGGTTTAGCCTAATTTCAAGGCACTTTGCCGAAAGATCTTTTATGCCTGCACAGCTTTTGATTACGAGATTTCTGAACGTGCACTTCGGCGCCGCGGTGACGGCGTTTCTGCGTGCGCTGCACCTGAATCCGCAGTATCCGACGCAGCCGATGTCGAATGCGTTTGCGATGGAACTGCTGATCTTTGTGGCGCTGATGGTGTACTTCGTGGTGGTGCGGGTGTCATTGAGCGTGGAGACGCCGGGGGCGGTGCAGCACCTGGCGGAGATGACGCATGAGTTCGTGTCGGAGCAGGGCGAGAGCGTCATCGGGCATGGATATGAGCGCTTTGTTACCTATCTGACGGTGCTTGGGCTGTTCATCCTGGTGGGGAATCTGATGGGGCTGGTGCCGGGGTTGGAGTCGCCTACGGCGAATGTGGTGGTACCGCTAGGATTTGCGCTGACCACGTTTATCTACTACCACTTTCATGGAATTCGCGAGAACAAGGGCGCGTATATCAAGCAGTTTCTGGGACCGGTGTGGTGGCTTGCTCCGCTGCTCTTTCCCATTGAGCTGATCTCGCACTTTGCGCGCATTATCTCGCTCACAGTTCGTTTGTACGCGAATATGTTTGCCGGGGATCTGGTGACGCTGGCGTTCTTCTCTCTGATTCCGGTTGGCATTCCGCTGGTGTTTATGTTTTTGCATCTGGGCGTCGCGCTGGTGCAGGCGTATGTGTTTATGGTGCTGGCGATGATCTATCTTTCGCTGGCGGTTTCGCACGAGCATTGAGGTGCTTCGCGCCGTGCTCGACCGCTTTGCGGTGAAGGCGACGCGTTCCGGAAGCAAAGGTTTGCTGGACCCACTCATCGCGATGAAGCTGCGATGAATGGGGCACGGAGAGATTTTGTAGGACAGGTTTGTCCGGTTTCGGGGTGCTCCCTCTGAGCTGGACGTAGGACTCGCCGCTTAGCGTGAGGGTGCCAGTTCGGTGAGCATCAACCACCCACTGGCGGCGAACATTCTGACGGGGGCTTGAGGTAAGTGATGGCAAAGTTTTTGCAGATGAGCAAGTACTTCTTCATAACGCTGGCCGCGATGACGCTCGCGACGCCGGCATTTGCGCAGGGTGCAGCCCCGGCTGAGACCAGCCACTGGTGGGTCTCGATTGCAGCCGGTCTGGGCATGGCGATTGCGGCGGGTCTTTGCGGTCTGGGTCAGGGCCGTGCGACGGCTTCGGCGACCGAGGCTCTGGCACGGAATCCGGGCGCACGTCCGGGGATCTTCCTGTTCCTGCTGATCGGTCTGGCGTTTATCGAGTCGCTGGCACTGTTTACGTTCGTGATCATCTTTATCAAGGTCGTCTAACGGACCTCAGGCTAAGACAGAAAAGCTCTGGCAATGCGCCAGGGCTTTTCTGTGCTCGCAAGACTGTGTCCTGCCGGACGGGCCCGCTGCGCGCGGGGCGGTCACTTCGTGACTTGTAACTGGGCGAAGTGGGTGAGGGGATGGCTGGGGTGCTCCCGTTGGTGGCAAACTAGCGTGCCGAACAACGTTCGGGCCCATGCTGCACGAAGCGCCACGACAGCCAATACCTGTCACGAAGTGACCGCGCGACGCGTAGTCGGCCCGTCCGGCAGGACAAGTCTTTACTCAGGCTGGCAGGCGGGGGTTGCAGGGGGGCAGTTGGCGCTGACGTAGGGGGCGGTGGTGGGAGTCAGGAGTTCGGCTGCGGCGGCGTTGGTGAGATCGAGGGTGCGGCCGGGGATGACGCCGAGGGCCAGGGTGGCGATGGCGCTGGTGGCGAGGCCGAGGGTGGCGGGGATGGAGAGTCGGGTGAAGATGGCGCGGTCATTGCCCTGCTCGTGGGGATGGCGGGTGTAGAGGGCGGCGAGCAGGCGGAGGTAGTAGATGCAAGCGAGGCCGGAGTTGAGCAGGCCGACGACGGCGAGCCAGGTATGGCCGCCGGCGATGACGGCGGAGAAGACGTAGAACTTGCCGAAGAAGCCGCCGGTGAAGGGGATGCCAATGAGAGAGAGCAGGAAGAAGGCGAGCAGCGCGCCGAGGAAGGGGCGGCGAAGGGCTGCGCCGGTGAAGTCCTCGAGGGTGCGGTGATGCTCGTTGTAGCCGGCGAGCTGGGTGACGACGGCGAAGGCTCCGACGTTCATGGCGGCGTAGGTGGCGGTGTAGAAGCAGGCGGCGGAGATGCCGCGGCCGGGCAGAGCAGTGAAGGCGGCGAGCAGGTAGCCGGCGTGTGCAATGGAGGAGTAGGCGAGCATGCGCTTGACGTTCTTCTGCATGAGCGCGCCGAGGTTGCCGACGGTCATGGAGAGGGCGGCGAGGATCCAAAGGAGGGCGGCCCAGCGGTGGTTGATCTGGGGGAAGCCGATGAAGGTGATGCGGATGAGGACGGCGAAGGCGGCGGCTTTCGGGGCGGTGGACATGAGGCCGACGACGGGGGCGGGTGCGCCCTGGTAGACGTCGGGGGTCCAGACATGGAAGGGTGCGGCGGAGACCTTGAACCCGAGGCCGATGATGATCATGCCGAGGGCGAGCAGGACGAGGTGGGGAGTGGTGTTGGGGAGCCAGAGGGCGGCGGCGATGGCCGCGATGGAGGTCGAGCCGGTGGCGCCGAAGGCGAGGGCGATGCCGTAGAGGAAGAAGGCGGTGGAGAAGGAGCCGAGCAGGAAGTACTTGAGGGAGGATTCGGAGCCGGTGGCTTTGCCTTTGCGGAAGCCGCAGAGGATGTAGGAGGAGATGGAGGAGATCTCGAGGCCGACGAAGACCATGAGGAGCTCGGTGGAGCAGGTCATGAGCATCATGCCGACGGCGCCGAAGAGCACGAGGGCGAAGTACTCGCCGGCGTGGCCTTCGGGGCGGTCGAAGAAGTCGAGCGAGCCGAGGAGCGAGACGATGACGATGGCGGCGATGAGGAGGTGGAAGAAGACGGAGAAGGCGTCGACCTGGATGGTGCTGGAGAAGGCGGAGATTGGGGCGTGGGCGGTGCGGGTCCAGAGGAGCTGGTAGTACGCGGCGGCGGCAGCGAGGAAGGTTGCGACGATGGCGAGCCATCCGAGGGGCTTGCGGGAGGCGCCGAAGGGGAGACAAGGCTCGGCGACCATGACGGTGACGCCGGCGAGGGTGAGGATGATCTCGGGGAGGAGGGCCAGGGTGTTGGGGTTCATGAGTAGCGGGCTCCTGAGAGGTGAGGCGAAGACAACTGCAGATTCCTCCGCTGCGCTGCGGAATGACAAACACAAAGACGGATGGCCGATGGGGGCATTAGTAGCGGGCTCCGGGGAGTGGGGTTGGGGCGGGTTTGCCGAGGGCGGCGGCGCCGAGGCCGGGGTCTACGAAGACTGGTTTGGGGTAGGTCTCGGACTCGGAGCGAACGATGGTGGGCTCGGCGATGGTCTGCGCGGGAACGGTCTGGAGGGACATGGAGACGCCGTTGGTGTCGAGGGACTTCATCCAGTAGGGGCTGGCGATGCCCATGGCGACCATGCAGGCGACGAGAGGCCAGAGGGCGAGGTGCTCGCGGGCGTTCATGTCGGGGGCGACGGTGTGGTGGGAATCGGTGCCGAGGTGGCCGTAGAAGACGCGCTGAATCATGATGAGCATGTAGGCGGCGGAGAGGATGACGCCGGTGGTGGCGAGGACGGTCCAGACGACGTGGTGGGCGAAGACGGCCTGCATGGAGCCGGCGAGGATGAGGAACTCGCCGACGAAGGAGTTGAGGCCGGGGAGGCCGATGAGCGAGAGCGTGGTGATGACGTAGAGGGTGACGATCCAGGGAAGCTTCTGGGCGAGGCCGCCGTAGTCGCGCATGTCATAGGTGCCGTAGCGCTCGTAAAGCAGGCCGAGGAGGAGGAAGAGCGCGCCGCCGGAGATGCCGTGGTTGAGGATCTGGAAGATGCCGCCGTCAAGGCCGGAGACGGTGAAGGTGAAGATGCCCAGAGTGATGAAGGAGAGGTGCGAAAGTGTGGAGTAGGAGGCCAGCTCCTTCATATTGTTGCGGGTGGCGGCGATGAGGGCACCGTAGACGATGCCGATTGCGCCGAGCGCAAGCATGAGGGGCGCGATGCGGTGGGACTGGTCGGGGAAGATGGTGAAGGAGAAGCGCAGGATGGAGTAGAGGCCGGTCTTGCCGGCGAGGACCATGACGGCGGCGGTGGGTGCTTCGCAGATGGCGTCCTTGAGCCAGCCGTGCAGGGGGAAGATGGGGATCTTGACGGCGAAGGCGAAGAGGAACGAGAGCGAGCAGAGCCAGAGGGCGGCGGAGTTGGCAGAGATGGCGTGCTGGGCGGCAAGGCCGGCGAGATTGGGTAGCTGGAAGGTGCCGGTGCGGACGTAGAGCCAGAGGATGCCGACGAGGAGCAGGGCGGAGGGGATGAAGTTATAGACGAAGTACTTGAAGGCGGCGGGGCGGCGGCCTTTCGTGCGGCCGAAGGTGGCGATGAGGATGGTCATCGGGACCAGGGACAGCTCGAAGAAGGCGTAGTAGAGGAAGAGGTCGAGCGAGACGAAGAGGCCAAGCATGGCGACCTGCTGGAGCAGGAAGAAGACGTAGAACGTCTTGGCGCGGGAGTTGATGGCTGCGACGTTCCAGGAGCCGAGGACGCCGAGGGGCGCGAGCAGGCCGGTGAGGACGACGAGCCACATGCTCATGGCGTCGACGCCGAGGTGGTAGCGGATGGCGGGGGCGCTGATCCAGGGGATGTCGGTGACGAACTGGAAGGAGTTTGCGGGGGCGGCGGAGTGGAAGTGCGTGGGGAGGTGGAGGGTGAAGAGGAAGGTCAGGACAGTGACGGCGAGGGCCGTCCATTGCATGGTCTTGCCACGATCGGGCAGGAGGGCGAGGAGGATGGCTCCGGCGAGTGGGGTGAAGACGATGAGGGTGAGGATGAGAGCGGAAGTGTTCATAGGATTAGGAGTGCATCCAGACTTTGCCGAAGATCATGACGGCCATGACGGCGGCGGCACCGAGGGCGAGCCAGCCGGCGTAGGAGCGGAGGTTTCCGGACTGGATGCGGCGGGTGACCTCGCCGAAGTCAAAGGCGACCCAGCCGGCGAACTTGCCGAAGCCGTCGACGAGGAGCTCGCCTAGGCCCGCGAGAACGATGCGGGTGAACATGAAGAGGCCGGCGACGAAGACGGTGTTGTAGATCTCGTCGACGTAGAACTTGTTGGAGACGAGGGTGTAGACGGGGGAGAACTTTTCCGCGAGGGCGGTGGAGGTGCCGGGCTTGCGGATGTACCAGAACCAGGCAAGACCGAGGCCGGCGAAGGCTACGAGGACGGAGACCGCTGCCAGAGCCCAAGCCGTGCCGGATCCAACAGCGTCAGCGGTGAGGGCGGATGCTGAAGGAGCGGTGGAGGCGAACACAGGCTCCAGGAAGTGCTCGATCTCATTGTGTCCAGAGAAAGATTTTGGGACGCCTACCCAGCCGCCGATGAATGAAAGGACGGCGAGGACGGCGAGCGGGAGGAGCATGATCCAGGGCGATTCATGGACGCCGTGCGCGTGCTTGGCCTGGCCGGGATCGTGCTCGTCTTCCATGGTGAGGGTGGAGGACTTGCTGGCGTGAACCGGTGACAGCTGCTGGTGCCCGAGGTGGTGCTCGTCAAAGCGCTCCGCGCCGAAAAAGGTCTTGAACCAGAGGCGGAACATGTAAAAGCTGGTCATGCCTGCGGTGAGGAGGCCAACGGCCCAGACGAGCTTGCCGACTGGACTGTGGCTGGTGAAGGCCTGGTAGAGGATCTCGTCTTTCGAGAAGAAGCCTGCCCATGGGGGAATACCTGCGATGGCGATGACGCCCATCGTCATGGTCCAGAAGGTGACCGGGATGCGCTTGCGCAGGCCACCCATGACGCGCATGTCCTGTTCGCCGGAGAGGGCATGGATGACGGAGCCCGCGGCGAGGAAGAGGAGCGCCTTGAAGAAGGCGTGGGTCAGCAGATGGAAGATGGCGGCGGAGTAGGCGGCAACTCCGCAGGCGAGGAACATGTAGCCCAACTGTGAAATAGTTGAGTACGCCAGGACGCGCTTGATGTCGTTCTGGACCAGGGCGATGCAGGCGGCGAAGATTGCGGTGGCAGCCCCGATGAGGGCTACGACGGTGAGGGCTGCGGGGCTACGGTCGAAGAGCGAGTGGCAGCGGGCGACCATGTAGATGCCGGCGGTGACCATGGTCGCGGCGTGGATGAGGGCCGAGACCGGGGTTGGCCCTTCCATGGCGTCGGGAAGCCAGACGTAGAGGGGAATCTGGGCGGATTTCCCGGCGGCTCCAACAACGAGCAGAAGGCAGATTGCGGTGAAGATGCCGCCGGAGCCGGGGAGGGTGGCGGCGCGGGCGAAGACGTCCGCGAAGCTGAGGGTGCCGAAGTGCTGGATGAGGAGGAACATGGCGAGCAGGAAGCCGAAGTCGCCGATGCGGTTGACGATGAAGGCTTTTTTGCCGGCATCAGCTGCGGAGTCGCGGGTGAAGTAGAAGCCGATAAGGAGGTAGGAGGCGAGACCGACGCCCTCCCAGCCGACGAAGAGCAGCAGGAAACTCGACGCAAGGACCAGGATGGACATGAAGAACATGAAGAGGTTGAGGTAGGCGAAGAAGCGCCAGAAGCCTTCCTCATGCGCCATGTAGCCGGCGGAGTAGAGATGGATAAGGAAGCCTACGCCGGTGACGACGGCGAGCATGATGAGGGTGAGGTGGTCGACGGCGAGGGCGAAGTTGACGTGGAAGCCGGTAATGGCGATCCAGGGGCCGGAGTCGACGGCGAAGGTCTGGGGGCCGTTCGCGAAGACCATGAAGAGCCAGAGCTGGAGGACCTTGACAGCGGGGAGCGCGGTGGCGATGAGCGCAACGGCTGTGACAAACGGACGCGAGAGGCGACGGCCGATGGTGGCATTGATGAGAAAGCCGAGGAGCGGGCTGAGCGGGATGAGCCAGAGCGTATTGGGATTCATGAGGTCTTGAGGGTCCGCTAGTTCTTCATCAGGTTGATCTGGTCCACGTTGAGGGTCTTGCGGGTGCGGAAGATGGCGATGATGATGGCGAGACCGACGGCGGCTTCGGCGGCGGCGACGACCATGACGAAGAATACAAAGATCTGTCCGGACAGCGCGTGCCAGCGGTGCGCGAAGGCGACGAAGGTAAGGTTGACGGCGTTGAGCATGAGCTCAATCGACATGAAGACGCTGATGACGTTGCGCTTGATCAGGAAGGCGGCGATCCCGATAGAGAAGAGGATGGCGGCGAGGATGAGGTAGGCGGATATGGGGACGGGCGTGTTCAGGAGGCTCATACGTGAACCTCTTCCTTGGCTTCTTCCTTGACTGCGGCCTTGGTGGTAATGGGCTGGGCGGGCGTCTCGTCATCTTTGCGGGCGAGGACGACGGCTCCTAGGATAGCGACTAGGATCAGGACGCTGGTGACTTCAAACGGAAGCAGGAGGCGGGTGAAGAGAACGCGTGAGATCTCAGCGATGTTGTTGAGTCCGTTATCCAGCATGCCGCCGAGATGCGCGTTCCCGATGGCGTGCGATTCCGTGAGGAAGACGAAGCTGAGCAGGCAGAAGACGGCGGTGGCTCCGGGAATGCCGGCGAGATAGGCGGCTCGGCTGCCGGTCGTGCGCTCTTCTTCGCCCGCGTTGAGAAGCATGACGACGAAGACGAAGAGGACCATGATGGCGCCGGCGTAGACGATGACCTGGGCGGCTGCGAGGAACTCGGCGCCAAGGGTCCAGTAAAGGACGGCGAGGGACATCATGACCACGACGAGCGAGAGCGCTGAGTTGATGGGATGCTTTTGCAGCAGGAGGTTGAGTGCTCCTGCGATGGCCAGCGCGGCGAAGATGAGGAAGAGTGCGAGTTGCATGGGCTCCTGGAAGGTGCGATCGGAGAGTTGCCGGGGCGTCCCTGGAATTGCTAGCTTCTGGTTGCTGGCTTCGTTGATGATTGTAAAGCACGTGGGAGCGGAGTAGAGGGTGCTGGGATGCGTGAGGTGCATAATACGAGCAAGGAGACGCGTGTGGCGACTACTTCCCAGGTAAGCGAACTGATTCCCATTGAGGAGTACTTGTCTTCCAGCTATGAGCCGGACCTCGAGTACGTGGATGGGGTGCTGGAGGAGAAGAACATGGGGGAGCGTGATCACGGATTTCTGCTATCGATGATCATTCACTGGTTTGTTTCGCATCGTTTGGAGTGGAAGATTGATGTGATCACGGAATACCGGACGCGAACTTCCAAGACACGGGTGCGGCTGCCGGATGTCTATGTAGTGTGTCAGGGTGAGGGTGATCAGCGGGTGCGGGTAACGCCGCCGCTGCTTTGCATCGAGATTCTGTCGCCGGAGGGTCGGCCGGGGCGGGTGATGAGGCGGCTCGATGATTTTGTGGCCATGGGAGCGGAGAATCTCTGGATTCTGGACCCGAGCGATCGGTCGGCGGCAACGTATAGCCGGTTCGGGATGAAGCCGGTGTAGGGGGATCGGCTGGAGATTCCGGGGAAAGGGATCTATCTGGATGTGGCGGGGATCTTCGCTACGCTTGATCGACCGAATGAATCTGGATTGAGCGACGGCTTGAAGATGGAGACACTAAGATTTTGCGGCGCGTTCATGAGCCATGGAAGAGATGCTGGACGAAGTATCCCAGGGTTCTGAAGAGTTGAAGCGCCGAGCCTAAGCTCATGAACAGGTTCCTCTTCCGTCACGCGCGTTCTGACGCTTCATCTGCAAACTCAGCACTTACCGATTCGACTCTCATAGAACGGTCGCTGGGGTGGAAACAGATGCTCCCCATTCCGCCGTCACGCTTGTCACTGACTTGGCTGGCATGAAGCGCATCAGCAAGACGGCATCGGCTGAAGCTCTCAAGAGCATAGAAAGGATCAGCGACTCCTCTTCTAAACCCAGCGATCGAAAGTAATTACAAACCACTCGCCATCATGCGATCCAACCCTAGCCCTTGAAGGCCAAAACGAGGCTGGTGGCGAGAATGTTGAGCATGGCGATCGGCAACAGGAACGTCCAGCCGAAGCGCATGAGCTGGTCATAGCGGAAGCGGGGGAGGGTGGCGCGGACCCAGATGTAAAGGGCGAGGAAAAGGAAGATCTTGAGGACGAACCAGAGGATGCTTACGATGCCGGCGAGAAAGATGTTGTGGATGGGCGGGAGCAGGTGGCCGAGGGGGCTGGAGGCGCCGCCGAAGAAGAGCAGCGTGGCGACGCAGGCGACCGTAATCATATTGGCGTACTCAGCCATGAAGAACATGGCGAACTTCATGGAGCTGTACTCGGTGTGGTAGCCGGCCACGAGCTCGGATTCGGCCTCGGGAAGGTCGAAGGGGGAGCGGTTGGTCTCGGCGTAGGCGGCCATGAGGTAGATGAAGAAGCCGACGATCTGGAAGCCGCCGAGAATGTTCCAGGAGAGAGCGCCGTGGGCGGACTGGCTGTCTACGATGGTGCGGAGGTTGAGGGAGCCGGCGCGCAGGACGACGCCGACGAGGGAGAGGCCGAGGGCAAGCTCATAGGAGATGACCTGGGAGGTGGCGCGGAGGCTGCCGAGGAGGGCGAACTTGTTGTTCGAGCTCCAGCCGGAGAGGGCGATGCCGTAGACACCGATCGACGTGATGCCGAGGATAATGAGCAGGCCGATGTTGACGTTGGCGAGCTCAAAGAGATCCACGCCGTGGAAGGTGGTCATGGCGCCGAAGGGCACGACGGCGATCGAGGTGAGGGCGCAGCCCAGGGCGATGATGGGGGCTGCGAGGAAGATGGGTTTTTCTACGAGGAGCGGGGTGAGGTCCTCCTTGAGGAAGAGCTTGATGCCGTCGGCGAGGGGCTGGAGGAGGCCGAAGGGGCCAGTGCGCGACGGGCCCCAGCGGTTCTGCATGCGGCCTAGAAGCTTGCGCTCCAGCAGAACGGTGTAGGCGACGGCGGTCAGAGTGATGACGAGCACGATGACGGTCTTGAGAACCGTGAGGAGGAAGAAGGTTTGGAAGTTTGAGAGATGGGTCATGTTTAACTGTTAGCCCTTAGCTGTTGGCTCTCGAAGTGCCTCGGATGGTGGATGTCATTGCTAGCTAGAGGCTAACAGCTAAGAGCGAACGGCCGTCGTTTAGTCGGCTGCGATCCCGGAGATTTCAATGTGTTTGCGGGATTCGTTCTCCTGCAGGTCCAGGAGCATGGCGGAGTAGTGGCCCAGGGTGCCGGAGGTGAACAGGGTGTCGCCGGAGGGCAGCACCAGATCCTTCCGGGCGCTGCCGATCTGGACAAGCGGTGCGGCAGCGGGTTCGAGGTGCTGGTCGTTGCCGCTGAGGAGTTGCAGGCGGAGGAGCTTGTCATAGCCGGGGACGAGGCGCTGGATCTCGTCCAGGATGGCGAGGGGATCGAAGGGGCTAAGGCGCGGCTCCATGTTGTGCGCGGCAAGCCAGACGGCGTGGCGGTCGGCCTCGCCGGACTGCGCGCCGCGGGTCTGGCCCATGTCGGCCCGGCTGCCTTTGCCGAAGGGGATGAGGGACTGCATGTGCGCACCCATGCGGTCGGCGATCCGAACGATCATCTCGAAGTCGGAGCGAACGCCGGCGCGGTCGGCGGCTTTTTTCACCTGCTGGAGGTCGCCGTAGTGGTTGGTGACGGAGCCGGACTTCTCGTAAAGATTGGCGGCCGGGAGGACAACGTCGGCGAGGACGGCGGTCTCGGTCATGAACATGTCCTGGACGACGACGAAGGTGTCCTTGAGGGCGGCGGGATCGATGGTGTAGCGAAGGACGGGGTTCGCGCCAACGATATAGAGCGCGGAAAGGGAGCCGGCGGCTGCGGCGTCGAAGATCTCCAGGAGGTCGAGACCCTTGGTGGCGGGAGCGTTGACGTACTCCGCGTAGGAGTCCGCGCCGATGGCGGTGTAGCCGGGGAGGAGATCGGGGAGGACGCCCATGTCGGCTGCGCCGCGGCTGTTGACGTAATCGGAGAGCAAGGCGAACTTCGCGCCGGGAAGGGTAAGGCCGAAGTCGATAAGGCGCTTGAGGTCCGCGCCGCGCAGGTCTGAGCCGATAAGGATCAGGAGGTTCTCGGTCTGACGTAGGGTGTCGCGGAAGCCGTGCAGCGCTTCAGTGTTCTGGACGGCCTGGGATGCAGAGGCGTCGTCGCCGGCGAGGAAGGCTGCCAGCGCGCCGTAGCTGAAGGGCTGCAGGCGGACGAAGGCCTTGGCCTGGCGGCGGAGCTTGATCTCGTCGTGGTTGACGACGTAGAGCTTGGCCCCATTCGCCCGCACGTTAGACCGGAGGTTCCAGGCGGTGGCGGGAGACTGGTTGCTGGGGTCGCCGCCGACAATCAGGACGGATGGCGCGGTGAGGGTGTCGCGGAGGGACCCGGTACGACCTGCGTGACCGCTCAGGGCTTGTGCGAACGCAACATGGTCTGCCGTCCGGTGGTGATCGATATTGTTCGTCCGGAGTATGGTGCGGGCGAACTTCTGGAGGAGGTAGGACTCCTCGTTGGTGAGGCGGTTGGAGCCGATGACGCCGATGGACTGGCCGCCCTTGGTGTCGCGGAGTTCGCGGAAGCGCTTGCCGATGTGGTCGAAGGCGAACTCCCAGGTGACGGGCTCAAGCTTGCCGGCGGCGTTGCGGACGAGGGGCTTGGTGAGGCGGTCGTCGTGGTTGGCGAAGTCGAAGGCGTAACGGCCCTTATTGCAGAGGAAGTCGCCGTTCATGCCGGACTTGTCGCGGTTGTCGCCGCGCACAATCTCGGAGCCGCCGGAGGTGCTGCGGACGCCGAGCGTGGTCTTGCAGCCGTCGCCGCAGTGGGTGCAGATGGTGGAGACGTGGTTCATCTCCCAGGGGCGGGTCTTGTAACGATAGGTGCCGGAGGTCAGGGCACCTACGGGGCAGGCATCGATGCACATGCCGCACTGCTCGCAGTCAACGTGCGGGAGATGGTCTTCCGGGTTCTCGGATGCGGGAGAGTTGGGCGCGATGATCGAGGACGAGCCGCGATTCTGGATGCCAAGCGCGAAGACGTCCATGCCTTCGCCGCACATGCGCACGCAGCGATAACACAAGATGCACCGGGGCCGGTCGAAGTAGACGACCGGAGACCACTTCTGCTCTTCGCGGTGGTTCTTGGGTTCGGCGTAGAAGCTATCGGCGGCTCCGTACTTGAAGGTCATGTCCTGGAGCTCGCACTCACCGCCGGCGTCGCAGACGGGGCAGTCCAAGGGGTGATTGCCGAGCAGGAGTTGAAGGGTGGCTTTTCTCGCCTGCGCAATCTCAGGCGTCTCTGTTGCCACGATCATGCCCTCGGCGACCGGCGTGGTGCACGCGGTCTGGAGCTTCGGCATCTTCTCAATGCGAACGACGCACATGCGGCAGGCGGCCTGGAGCGAAAGGCCGGGGTAGTAACAGAAGGCCGGGACGTTGATGCCGGCAGTCTTACAGGCGTCGATGAGGAGGGTGCCGGCGGGTGCGGTGAGCTGTTGTCCGTCTACGGTAAAGGTAACGTCTGGCATGGCTTAGGAGTCCTTAGGCGGCGGTGAGTTCGCGCTTTGAGGTCTTGGAGCTTGTGGTGGATTGATTTTCTGGGACTGTTACTTCGAGTTGCTCCACGATAACGTAGTATCCGGGCGGATTGGGGAACTCCGGATCGTCATTGAGGTCTACTGTCACTGAGGCTGAAGGCTCCGGCAGCTTGTCCCCGTCCTTGCTCATCCATTGCAAGTGAGCCTCCAAGGCGCCCTTGAGTTCGAGGCGCATCTTGGCGAGGGTCCGACCGGTTGCGGCACAGCCAGGAACGTCGGGAGCAAAACCCGAGAAGTTCTTTCCTGCCCACTCGTAGATCACCGGAAATTGTTTGGTCATCGCAAACCCGCCTGTTTGAGGATACTGCGTAAGGTCTTAGGAGCAAGCTCGTCGGACGGGTGCCCAGGAATGGTCACTTTCCCGGGTTTGGTCGGATGATAGAAGTGGTGGTGGCTCCCGGTAGAGTGATCGTACTTCCATTGGTCTTGCTCAACCAGCTTGCGTGCGTCACGAACTTTCAAGCGGTGCCTCGTGTCAGTGGCCGGCTCCGACCAGCTCCTGTTCGATCATGACCGGGGTGCCGGCGCGGTTGCCCTCAATGTAATCCTCGAACTCTTTGCGGAACTTCTTGACAAAGGCAAGGGTCGGCATCGCCGCCGCATCGCCTAACGGACAAAACGTGCGGCCCATCATGTTTTCGGCGAGGTACTGGACATTGTCCACGTCCTTCTTGCTGCCGCCGCCGGCGTAGACGCGGGCGAGCGTCTTCTTGATCCAGTCCGTGCCCTCGCGGCAGGGGATGCACCAGCCGCAGGACTCGTGCTGGTAGAAGCTGATGACGCGCAGGGCGAACTCGACGATGGAGACGGTCTCATCCAGCACGACGATGCCGCCGGACCCGAGCATAGTGCCGGCCTTCCCCATCTGGTCGAAGTCGAGGCCGACATCGAGCTCGTCGGCGGTCATAAGCGGGCAAGAGGAGCCGCCGGGGACGACTGCCTTGAGCTTCTTCCCGCCTTTGACTCCGCCCGCAACCTCATAGATGGCCTTCGAAAGGTTGTAGCCCATGGGAAGCTCGTAAACGCCGGGCTTTTCCACGTGACCGGAGATGCCGAAGAGTCTCGTTCCCCCATTGCGTTCAGACCCAAGCTTGGCGTACGCCTCGCCGCCCATAAGCAGGATGTGAGGGGCGGAGGCGATGGTCTCCGCGTTGTTGATGACGGTGGGCCCGCCGTACAGACCCACGACAGCCGGAAAAGGTGGCTTTATGCGAGGAACGCCGCGCTTGCCCTCAAGGGACTCCATCAGGGCGGACTCTTCGCCGACCTCGTAGGCGCCTGCGCCGGTCTGGGTGATCACATCGAAATCGATCCCGGAGCCGAAGATGTTCTTGCCCAGGAATCCCTTGGCGTAAGCATCAGCGACAGCTTTTTCGACGATCTTGAGCAGATAGCGGTACTCGCCGCGGAGATAGATGAAGCCGAGCTTGGAGCCGATGGCGAGCCCGGCGATCATCGTGCCTTCGATGACGGCGTGCGGATCTTCGAGGAACAGAACGTGATCCTTGCAGGTGCCGGGCTCGGACTCATCGCCGTTGACCAGGACATACTTGGGCTTTTCCGAGTTCTTGGGAACGAAGGACCATTTCATGCCCGTGGGAAAACCGGCACCGCCGCGGCCCCGCAGGCCTGAAGCCTTCATGGTGTTGATGATCCACTCGGGGCCTTCGGCGATGGCCTTCTGGACGGCCTTGTAGCCGTCCAGTTCAAGGTACTTGTCGATGCTGGTTGCGCCCTGGCCGAAGCGGCGCTTCAGCACGATGACTTCGTCGGAATGGGAGACGTTACGCGGCACTCTTCACGTCCTTTACTTGATGTCGGTTCCGCGGCCAGCGGCGTACTCGGCGAGGATTTCATCGACCTTTGCGGTGGTCAGGTCGTCGTGGAAGTCGTAGTTGACCTGGATTGCGGGCGCCCAGCAGCAGGCGCCGATGCACTCGACCTCTTCCAGCGAAAACATGCCATCTGGGGTCACCTCTTTATGGCCGATGCCGAGCTTGGCACGGCAGTGGTCGAGAACCTCATACCCGCCGCGCAGCATGCAGGAGATATTCGTGCACACCTGCACGTTGTACTTGCCCGCAGGCTTGGTCCGGAGCATGGAGTAGTACGAAAGGACGTTGCGGACATCCAGGTCGAAGAGGTCCAGCCGCTGTGCGATCTCCTTGATCACGGGCTCGGAGACATAGCCGATCTCGTCCTGCGCGTAGAGCAGCATGGGCACGAGCGCGGAACGCTTGAGCGGATAAATGGTGGCAAGGTGGTCAAATCTTGCCGCCGTCTCCGGCGAAAAGATTGTGTTGGCAATAGCACTCACTGCATCATCTCCCGCGTGATCCGTTCGGCTGTCAAATCCATCTCGTCTATCTTACCGCCAAGCGTAACCGTTCCATCCTCATTAAGGCCGAAGGATTGTTCACCGCCCTCACTGGACTGCTCGGCGGTGTTGGTGAAGCGAAGCCAGCGGGTATCCACACGGAGAATGATCTCATCGGCGCCGACCTCGACGACGGCGTGGTGAGTGCTGTTGAGGCCGGCAATAGCGGCGTAAGAGCGCAGCAGCGAGGCCCAGGAGGTCCAAAGCTCCCGGTGGATCTGCTGGTCCGTGTGCATCCCTCCGGTATACACCAGTCAGCGTAATGGCTCAAAGGAAGCGCAGCCTGGGTCGAGAAGCGAGCGATCGCACTTCGGGCGGGTGGCTACGGAGACTACTCCTGCCTCCGTTCAAACGTTTGCCCACACGCCACACGAATCACCCCTTCAATAAACTCCGCCTGTGAGAGTGTTTGAGAGGGCGTCTGAGAAGTTGGTGCGATCTTCTGGTAGGAAAAACACCCGTTATCCTGGTAGACCTTGAACTCGATCGATGCGCGACCGTCCTCTGCCTTCAGCTTGAGGCCGGCCGGCGGGTCGAGAACGAGGCGTACGCGGGCCAGATCGACCTTCAGCGTCAGGGCCAGTCTGCTCTCGAAGCTGAAGATGAGGCAATTCTGACCGGGCAGCATCGTCAGCCGAAACTCGCGTTGGACGACTTGGTTGAAGCCTCTGAGTTCGAGCGTAATCGCACGCCGAAGGCTGGCAAAGGTCTCCGCGGCGAGATGTGCCTTGGATTGTTGCGCGATCAGATCCGACCCCAGCTTGGCAAAGTTGCTGGTCAGTTCATACGCGACTCTTCTTCCGATCTCTTCCGCCATCCGATCTCTCCTTCTCTGTGTAATCGGCTGAAGTAACTTGGCTGAAACGGGGCCCGGTGTTGCGTAAGCTTATCGGTCGATCTCCCCGAGGACAATGTCGATCGATCCGATGACGGCGACAACGTCGGCCAGCAGACGGCCTTTGCACATCGTCTCCAGCGCCTGGAGCGTGGCGAAACCTGGATTGCGCATATGCACGCGATACGGCTTGGCGGTCCCGTCCGAGACGATGTAGTAAGCCATCAGACCGCGCGGAGCTTCAATCGCCTGGTAGACCTCTCCGGCCGGAACCCCGAACCCTTCCGTGACGATCTTGAAGTGATGGATCAGCGACTCCATCTGCGTCTTCATCTGTTCGCGATCCGGAAGGATGATCTTCGGGGCATCCGCCACGATGCGGCCCTGCGGCATCCCGTCCATCGCCTGCTGACAAATCTTCAGCGACTCCCGCATCTCCTGCATACGGACAACATAACGCGCCCAAACGTCACCCACAGTCGAGGTGGGGACCTCAAACTGGAACTTCTCGTATCCCGCGTACGGCATGTCGCGGCGCAGATCCCAATCCACGCCGCTGGCACGGAGCGGCGGTCCGGTAACGCCCAGCGCCACTGCGTCGGCAGCCGAGAGATAGCCCACGCCCTGCAGACGGCCCTTCCAGATTGGGTTCGCATTGAGCAGACCCTCGTACTCGGCGATCTTGCTGGGGAAGTCGTCGATGAAGTCCTGAACCTGCTTGTAGAAGTCCATGGGCGGTTCCATCGCAAGGCCGCCGATGCGCACGTAGCTGGTCATCATGCGCTGACCGGAGATGTTCTCGAAGATGCGGAGAAGCTGCTCGCGCTCGCGGAAACAGTAGAGAAACATGGTCAGGGCGCCGATGTCGAGGCAGTGAGTGCCGAGCCACACCAGGTGGGACTGAATGCGGGTCAGCTCCTGCAGCAGGACGCGCAGGTAGATCGCGCGCTCCGGGATCTCCAGCCCAAGCAACTTCTCCACACCCAGGCAGTAGGCCAGATTGTTGGTCATGGGGCAGAGATAGTCGACGCGATCCGTGAGCGGAACCACCTGCTGGTAGAACTTGGCCTCGCAGGTCTTCTCAATCCCCGTATGGAGATACCCAATATCCGGCGCGCAGGAGACGACCGTCTCGCCGTCGATCTCAAGCACGAGGCGGAGCACGCCGTGGGTAGACGGGTGCTGCGGGCCCATGTTGATGATCATGGTGTGATCTTTGGGATCGGGCGTCGCATTGTGAGCGGCGGAGTCGGCGAGAACCTCGTTGATTGAAGGGTTAATCAGGTCTTGTGGCGGGATGGGGGGTGCGATCGGGGGTGCGGTGGCCATTAGCGATAACCCTCCACGGGGTAGTCCTTGCGCAGCGGATTGCCTTGCCAGTCTTCGGGCATCATGATGCGCTTCAGGTTCGGGTGTCCGCCGAAGTGCACGCCGAACAGGTCGAAGATCTCCCGCTCGTAGAAGTTGGCCGACGGCCAGACCGAGACGATGGAGTTGACCGAAGGCGATTCGCCGGGAAGCAGGACGAGCAGGCGAATACGGGTCTTCATGGCGTGCGAGACCATATGGTACGTGACCTGAAAGCGGGGTTCCGAGGGGTACCAGTCGACGCACGTGACATCTTCGAGAAAGTTGTATCCCGCAGCCTGGATAGCCTGGGCTGCGGCAATGTTGTTCTCGGGGGCCACGGTGATGGTGAGCTCGTTACGGTCGAACTTGGCGTCGGTCGCGATGCCGCGCAAGGCTACAACGGCAGCATTCTCCGGGTGTGCCGCGAAGACGGCTTCTGTACCCTTCACGGCGGATGCGGGATCGTACATGGCTACAGGCCTCCCTTGGCTGATCTTCCGGGGAGTACAGGAGTAAGCTGAAGCATTAGAGATCTCCCTTATCGTTCGTCCAGTTCAGGATGCCCTTCTTCCAAACGTAGAAGAGGCCGACGGCAACGAACGCCAGGTAGACGAACATCTCCCAGAAGCCGAACATGCGCGAGCCGGTGATACCCGGAAGCTGGCGAAAGATCACAGCCCAAGGAAGCATGAAGACGGCCTCTACGTCGAACAGAATAAACAGCATCGCGACCATGTAAAAGCGCACGGAGAAGCGGCCGCGGGCGTCGCCGACCGGGTCCATGCCGCACTCGTACGTGCCGGACTTGGTACGGGAGTTCTTGTGCTTCCCGATAAAGAACGAGGCGCCCACCATCCCGCCGGCAAGCGCCAGGGCGACGATGATCTGCAGGACGAGAGGAAGGTACTGCCAGAGATAAGGGTTTGTCGGCATGGCCAGCTTTAAGGTTAGGAGGGTGGTGGTCCGGTGTCAAGAAACGAGGCCCGGTGCAAGGAAAAGAGCGAGTGGTGCGTGTTGATGGTGTCCACGTTAGCAGCTAATGGAGCAGACCTGTATACCAGTCAACGATGGGCGGAGCAAAAATTGCAGAGACCAGCCCGGCGAGTCCCAGAAAAGAACCGAAAGGAAGTTTGGTGAGGGCGTTTGCCTTCCCTCGGAGCACGAGCGGTAGAGCATAGACAGTCGCAAAAAAGGTCCCGAGGAAGAGCGTGAGGATCGTGGGCCAGAAGCCGAGAAAAGCAGCGACCATCGCGAGCATCTTGACATCGCCCAGGCCAAGCCCGTCGCGGTGGCGGACGGCTTTGTAGGTAGCGCGGATCACGAGGAGCAGCACGGCGATGGCCGAGACGGCCAGCAGGCGCCCGAAAATCAGGTGCTCGGAGCCGGTGAGAAACATGTTGCCCTGGTCGGCCATGGAACCCGGACTCGACATGCGGAGCTTGTGGGTGCTGGAGAGGGTAATATCGGCCTCGTTCGGAGCGAGGAAGATGGCCTGCGTGCAGATGAGGAAGAAGCCGAGCGCGATGCCGGTCAGGGTGAAGGCATCTGGCAGCCGCTGCGTCTGCCAGTCCATGACGATCAGTCCGATCAGCAGGAATCCGAGAAGGGCAAGGGCGGCCAGGTCGATGTAGCCGTTGGCAATCTGGCTCGCGCTGAAGGAGCCGGTGAAGGTGAAGACATGAAGCGCGGAAAGTTTGAACCCGATCAGCAGGAACCACAGGCCGGTGGCGAGTTCGACGGCCGGATAGCGCCAGGAGATTGTTTGCTGGCAACGCCGGCACCGGGCTCGAAGCAGAAGCCAACTTAGAAGAGGAATGTTGTCGTAGGGACGGATTGGAGTGAGGCAGTCAGGGCAGTGGGAGCGCGGGGTGGAGATAGACCTGTGGTGCGGGAGCCGGGAGATGCACACGTTCAGAAAGCTGCCGAAGAGGAGGCCCAGAAAAAAGGCAGGCAGTTCGAAGAAAAGGGCGAGGGGCATTAAGTCGAGTATAGGTGGATGGGAAGGCAGCTACGGAAGGCGAGAGAGCTCTTCAGCGTCGGCAAGGTCACGGTGGCGTCCGGTTTGCACCTTGTTTTCAATCAGATCAAGTTTTGAGATAAACGGGATGGATAGCCCTCGCACTTGTGTCTCCACCCGATTGCGCCAGACCTGATCGAAGGACATCTCGCCGATCGAGGCGAGAATGTCGATGTGATCGTCGCCGATGCCGAAACGGAGGTTCTCCTCGTCGTCGAGGAGGTCGGTGAGATCAAGGCCGTCCAGCGGAGCGCCAAAGCTCCTGAAGAGCTGCGAACGCCGCGCGGGCGTTCTCTTCGGTGCGCCGAATGAAGATGTCGAGGTTGTTGGTAGCGCGAACATAACCGTGGAGATTGACCGCCACCCCGCCAACGACAGCAAACTCAACGTGTGCGGCGAGGAATGCGGCTAGGAGTGAAATCTGCTTTTCGTTCATCGATTTCGATCCCTCGCATGCGGTAAAGGCGATTGGTGAGGGCGGTCATGGCAGCCAGGCGCTCGGGCATGGTCTTCTTGCACCAGTAGACGAGCTGCTCCATGCGCGCTTGTTCATGAGTGAGCTTGCGTGGAGCCCCGATTGCATCGTCGTCCGCCATCGAATATCCCCCACACAAGGGTTTACCACCGATCTGCCACGAAGCTGAGAAGCGAAGAAGCGAGCCGGTTCCACCTCCTGAAGCTCGATCCGCACGGATCGACATAAGATCCGTGGCAAATCCGTGTCAGCCCTTCTTCTCCACCTCGGCGGACAGTTTGTTCCTCCGTTGTGCACACTTGTTGGTGCAACTTCTTCGGAACAATTTTTCACGTCAAAATCGCAAATGCCCAGCAAACACGCACCCCTGACCGTGCGTAAGAACCGTCTTCTGCCCACGTTATCCACACACTTCTCCACGTCTGACCATCCGGTGACCACCCCCTGCTAGAAGTCGACGTGCATGCGGACGGATTCCACCAGCGCGGGGCCTCGATCCTGGTTGTAGCCGGGGTGGGTGACGTACTGCGCGTCCAGCGCGTAGTAGATGCCGCGCTTGACGTGGAGATTGTAGTAAGCCTCCAGGATGTCCTCCCGGGCATAGTGGAGGCGCCCATCGCCGAGCAGGAACCCAAGCCCGCCAAGCGCCAGATAGGTCTGGTGGTCCCGCTTGATGGCGTTCGAGACGAAGGCAACCCCGATCTTGTCGTACTGGCGGCGGCAGAAGGCAGTAGCCCTCAGGTCAAGACCGCCGGAGAGAGTCTCATCGACTTCGGTGTAGGCATAGCTCTCATGCTGGCCCTCGTTCCAGCCAAAGCGGCCATAGGCGCGGAGATACGGGTTGAGCTCCTGCTCAAGATTCAAGCCCAGACCGTACTTGGTGGAGACGGTGAAAGCGTGGGCGGTGATGACTGGAGCCGTCCCGGACGCTAGGGCGAGCTGGTTCTGGACCCGGTAGGTCCCCATGTTGGCCCGATTGGTGAAGCCAAGCAGGCGAATGGCTCCCTTTTGTTTGGTGAAGCGTTCGAGGAGTCCGTGGCGCAGCTCAAGCTCATAGTTCTGACCGCTGGCTCGATGCAAGTTCCACTCCAGGTTTGTGCCGTTGGCGACCGTCGGCATCAGTGCGATGGCGGCGCGGCCGGTGAGGGCGTGGCTGTCGTCCACGTACTCGGTAACGACGCCATAGGTGTAGCCGCGGGTGTCGGCGGCGTAATCCCACGCGCCGTTGTTGTCGATAGTCCAGTTCAGAAACTGCAGGTGGGAGTCGGAGCCGATGGCGTTCTGGTCGAAGAAATCCGGCAGGCTCATGCGGCCGATGTGGAGCTCTAAGCGTTGCGCGGGAAGCTGGGGAGCCAGCGAGTAGGCGGTGCGTTCGGAGTCGGAGAGCTTGCCCGTGAAGCCGATGACCTGGTGGAGCTGCACGCGGGCGGTGTAAGGGATGGAGCCGAGCGAGGGGTTGCGGACTACGTCAAGATTGGTGAAGCCGGCTAAGCCGAGCGCCTCCGAGAGGCCGCGGCCGCCGGATGACTCTTCGTCGTAGAAGATGTCGGTGGCAAAGCGCGGATGCGGATTGAGCTCGAACCCGAGGAAGAGGGTCCCGAGAAGGGAGGTCTTGTACTCGCCGCGGCTGAGGAAGGAGTTCACGCTCGCGTAGGGCGAGTGGAAGGGACCGTGGGCCTGGAAGATGATATTGGCCTGACCCTCGATGAAGGCACGGGAGGTCTCCGAGTGGGGGAAGAGCGTGGGTGCCGACGGCTCGGCGGGACCCTCGGAGGGTTGGTCCTGCGCCGTCGGCTGTCCCGTCGACTGTGCCCGAAGGATGGACATAGGCGCAAGGAGGCAAGCAACGCCGAGGAGAAGCTTAGGGAATGCTGAGGGCATTGCCTTCATCTTCGCAGGAGTCTCTGTTGTGGGAGTATGAAATTCTCAGAAGTGTCTGAAACGAGGCATGTTTCTGCTGGCAGCGATGCAGCGGAGCGTTGTAGCGAGGGCCATCCCTTGACGGCAGCTTCGCTCTTCGATTATGGTCTTCTTACACGGGAAAGGAGGATGGTCCAGCCTATGAAAATTGACAGTAACTGTAGCAAAACGGTACGTGAGGTGACTGAGGCTTAGAGCGTTCATGCTCTAGTCCTGGCGATCAGTAAGGTACGCGCCGAGGCCCACTTCGAGTGTGGACGCCTCAGGTCAATCTCAACAGTTCACCCAAAGAGACCCGCCGCCCAATCCTGGGTTGCGGGTCTCTTTGTATCTGTGGTGAAGCCTTAGCGAGTCAGCGACGAACGCATACGGAACGTTACCACCGACTCGGATGGGATGACCACGTCGCGGTTGCCGGTATAGGCTCCCGCAGCTGTACCGGCTCCGGCTCCGGCAAGGCCGCCGATGAGTGCACCTTTGCCGCCGCCGGCTATTCCGCCAATGATTGCTCCGAGGCCGCCGCCGCCGCCGATAAAGCCCGCCGTGCGCTTACCGCGACCCTTGCTGACCTTCTCATACTCGGAGGTCGAGACGTGTTCACGGCCAATTGCAGTCAACTCGATGCCGAGATCGCCTGCTCCTTTGAAACGGCCTTTGCCTTTGGCCGCGACGACCTCACCCGCGACTGCAGTTCCGGAACCGAAGACGGTCGTGCCGTGGTACACAAGTGGGCGGTCCAGGACACCGGTGAAGCGGTCTCCGACCTCATTATGGCTGGCCGAAAGAGCTTCGGTGATGCGAACGGTCACCGGGGTTCCAGCGGGAACAGTCAGGGCCACGCGCACAGGTGCGGGTGCAGGCTGGAGGGGACCAGGCTGGGCGGGTGCGGACTGCATGGTGTTCGGCGGCGGCCCTTGTTGGATCGGAGCGGGGCCGGTGGCGGTCGAGGCGACTGCCTGCGGGGAGTTGGCGGGTGCCGTAGTGGCGGCGGAGACAGGTGCGCCTCCCGGAGGGGTGACCCCAGCAGGATAGGTGACGGAACCATCCGGGTTAGTGATCGAGCCGTCGGAGTTGTGGACGCCGACCTGAGTCTGCGGAGGCGGCGGAGACTTCTTGCAGCCGGACTCGATCAGCATGGTGCTGCTCAGCAAAAGGGTGGCCGCAAGGGCCGGAAACATCCTGTTCATCGTTCTCCCCGTGATTGCGTTCTGGTATCCTGACTCTAGACTGAATCGACGGCTGCGCTGACTCGACATAGGTTATGACGCGCCTTTACCTACCGTAGAGGTCTGAAGCGTAGGAAAGCTACTGGAATGAACCCCAGCCGCGGCGGTCAAGGCTCCAGAAAAGAAGGGCAAGGCAGGCAACGCTGCCTGCCATCATAGTTAGGCCGAGTGCGGTTCGGGAGAAGAGCACGTTGCCCACCCCGAAGAGCATGCAGTAGATGAGGGTGAAGCCGAGAACCCAGTGGAAGAAGTTGTAACGCAGCTCGGGCTTAGCTCGGTCGGTGGTGCTGGCGAAGCGGCTCCAGCCGAGCGGCGCGGGTTTGACGAGCTCGTAGAAGTGGCGAAGCGTAGCTTCGCTCTCGGGCTGGGTGAGGAGCGTCGCGGCGAGCCAGAGTCCGGTGGTGACGGCAGTGGTGATCAGCATCAGCCACGCGAAGGCGTGGGGATCATCGGCGTTGAGCGGGACGACGGTGAGGGCCGGGTCGATACCGTGCAGGGCTCGTACAACAGGGAGGCCGAAGCGGCTTTCAAGCGTCAGTGAGATCGTAGCGGCGGCGGTCATGGCGGTAATCTCACTCCAGGCATTGATGCGCCACCAGTACCAGCGCAGCATGAAGACCAGGCCGGCTCCCGCGCCCAAAGCGAGCAGGAACTTCCACGCGGCGGCGATGGAGGCTCCGTGAGTCTGCATGTAGGCTGTCGCTCCGGCGCTGAGCAGCGCGACGAAGATGGTGGCGAGGCGGGAGGCGTTGACGTAGTGGCGCTCGGTGGCATCCCGGACCAGAAAGCGCTTGTAGAGGTCGTTGATCAGATAGGAGGCGCCCAGGTTGAGGTGGGTGCCGATCGTCGACATGTAAGCCGCGGCAAAGCCTGCGAGCATCAGCCCGCGCAGGCTGGGCGGCAGGTAGTGGATCATCACCCAGACGTAAGCGCCTTCATAGCCGCCCTGCGCCGCCGTGGGCGCGGGCAGCAGCACCAGCGCGACCAGAGCGGTGGCGATCCAGGGCCAGGGTCGCAGGGCATAGTGGGCGATGTTGAACCAGAGCGTAGCACCGATGCCGTGGGCTTCGTTTTTGGCGGAGAAGATGCGCTGGGCGATGTAGCCGCCGCCGCCTGGCTCGGCGCCGGGATACCAGCTCGCCCACCAGTTCAGGCTCAGCAGCACCAGGAAGCTGAGGAAGAAGCCTGAGCCGATGCTTGGAACGAAAGAGAGCGTGTCCGTGTGGCGGGTAAAATCGGACGCGTGCACCTGCAGGGCCAGCGAGTGCATGCCGCCGACGGCGTGGACGGCGAAGACGGCGAGCAGAACCACCATGCTCATCTTCAGCACGAATTGGACGAGGTCGGTCCAGAGCACGGCCCAGAGGCCGGAGACGGCGTTGTACGCAAGCGTCAGTGCGAGGCAGGCGAACACGGCTTCCAGTTGCGACTTCGTGGTGGTCAGGCCGAGCGTGAGGGCGAGGATCTTGCACATCGCCAGATTCACCCAGCCCATGATGATCGTATTGACCGGGATGGCCAGATAAACGGCGCGGAAGCCGCGCAGGAAGGTGGCGGCGGGACCCGAGTAGCGGAGCTCCGCAAACTCCATATCGGTCAGAACGCGCGCGCGGCGCCAGAGCGGGGCGAAGAAGAAGACGGTAAGCATGCCACTCAAGCAGAACGACCACCACAGCCAGTTGCCCGCAATGCCCTGGTTGTAGATAAGGCCGGTGACTACCAGAGGCGTGTCAGCGCCGAAGGTGGTCGCAACCATGGACGTGCCGGCGAGCCACCAGGGGACATTGCGGCCGGAGAGGAAGAACTCGCTGACGTTGCCTGAGGCGCGTTTCATGTAGAAGAAGCCGATGCCGAGGTTGACCGCGAAGTAGATCGCGATGACGGTCCAGTCGAGGGCTGTAAGCTGCATTGCGCTGAGTCTAAACGTTCGCGCGATCCCATGACGAAAGCTGCTTGAGTTTGCCATCGCCGGTCGCGATAAACTTCCCAGGGATTGAGGACAACTCTGCACGTCGAGCCGAGTTAGACAGAGTAAGCCGCCCAACGAGCGGCGCTGATCTAAGTCCGGAACGCGAGAGGCATCCGGGAAGAGGTCTGCCATGAAATGCCTGTTGGTTCTGTCTGTCTCTGCTTCTCTCCTCGCAGCCGGGCTTGCTTTGGCCGGCTGTGATGACCGGCCGTATGCCGTTTCTCCTCCACCACCACCGCCTCCGCCGCAATCTGGGACGTACTCGCCTCCTCCGCCGAACATCCTTGACGTGGCGAAAAGGAACGGCTTCCGCATGGGGCTGGATGAGGGCCAGCATGACCAATCCACGGGCGGGCGCTACGCTCCACAGCAGTCGCCGACCTACCACCAGGCACCGGAATACGACCCTAACCTTGGGCCGTTTGAGGTGTATGCGCGGGCCTTCCGCGAAGCCTTCGTGCGTGGGTATAACCAGGGCTACTACCGTCCCTGATAGGGCTAGGCTGCAACCGAAGCGCGTGTCAGCTGAAGAGGAACTCCTTGCTGCGGAGATCTCGCACGGTGTCGCGGAGCTTGGCGGCTTTTTCGAACTCAAACTTCTTGGCGGCCTCGCGCATGTCAGATTCGAGCTTGCCGATGTAAACGTCGAGTTCGCCCTGGGTGCCGAAGTCGGGCACGCCTTCGGTCTCTTCGGTCAGGTCGGCGTAATCGGACTTGAGGATTACGGCGAGCGAGTCGTCGATCGAGCGAATGACCGTGCGCGGGGTGATGCCGTGCTCTTCGTTGTACTCCTCCTGCTTGCTGCGGCGGCGGTCGGTCTCGTCGATGGCGCGCTGCATGGAGTCGGTCATTTTGTCGGCGTACAAAATCGCACGCCCTTCTAAGTGGCGGGCGGCGCGGCCAATCGTCTGGATCAGTGAGCCCTGCGAGCGAAGGAAGCCTTCCTTATCCGCGTCCAGAATGGCCACAAGCGAGACTTCCGGCAGGTCGAGGCCTTCGCGCAGCAGGTTGATGCCGATCAGCACGTCGTACTCGCCCTTGCGCAGCGCGCGCAGCAGCCGGATACGTTCCAGCGTCTCAATCTCCGAGTGCATGTAGCGGCAGCGCACGCCGACCTCGGTGTAGTAGTTGGCGAGATCCTCCGACATCCGCTTGGTGAGAGTGGTGACGAGCACGCGCTGGTCGTTGTTTGCCCGGATTCGGATCTCCGCTAACAGGTCATCGATCTGGCCCTTGACCGGGCGGATCTCGATCTGCGGATCGACCAGTCCTGTGGGACGGATGATCTGTTCGACGACGACTCCAGCGGACTTGGTCAGCTCGTACGGTCCTGGAGTAGCAGACACGTAGATGATCTGGCCGGTGCGGCCTTCGAACTCATCGAACTTCAGTGGGCGATTATCCATCGCAGACGGAAGCCGAAATCCATAGTCGACGAGGTTTTGCTTTCGCGAGCGGTCGCCGTGCCACATGCCGTGCAGCTGGGGGACGGTCACATGGGATTCATCGATAAACAGCAGGTAATCACGGGGAAAATAATCCAGCAACGTCGGCGGCGGCTCGCCCGGCAGACGACCGGAGAAATGCCGCGAGTAGTTCTCAATCCCGTGGCAATAGCCGACGGACTTAATCATCTCCAGGTCGAAGCGGGTACGCTGGTGGATGCGCTGCGACTCGACCAGTCGGCCCTGGTTCTCCAACTCCTTTTCCCACCACTCCATCTCGGCGAGTATCGAGTCCGACGCGGTCTTCTTGCGCTCGGGCTGCACCACATAGTGGGACTTCGGGTAGATGGGCAGGCGGGAGTAACGCTGCTTCACCGTGCCGAAGAGCGTGTCGATCTGCGAGAGGCCGTCGATCTCATCGCCGAAGAGTTCGATCCGGTAAGCGTTCTCATCGTAGGTGGGGAAGACCTCGATAATATCGCCGCGCACGCGAAAAGTACCGCGACGAAAATCCACATCGTTCCGCTCGTAGAGGATCTCGACCAGGCGTTTGGTGATGTCCTCGCGGCGAATCTTCTGCCCTTTTTCGAGCAGCAGCAGCATGCCGTAGTAGGCCTCGGGCGAGCCCAGGCCATAAATGCAGCTGACCGAGCTGACGATGATAGCGTCCCGGCGCTCGAATAAACTCCGCGTCGCGGAAAGTCTCAGTTTGTCCAGCTCTTCGTTGATCGTGGCTTCCTTCTCGATAAAGAGATCGCCGGAGGGAATGTAAGCCTCGGGCTGGTAGTAGTCGTAGTAGGAGACGAAGTACTCGACGGCATTGTTAGGGAAGAACTGCTTGAACTCGTGGTAGAGCTGCGCGGCAAGCGTCTTATTATGCGCAAGAATCAACGCGGGACGCTGTACCTCCTCGATCACCTTGGCCATGGTGAAGGTCTTCCCGGAGCCGGTGACGCCCAGCAGCACCTGATCTTTTTCGCCGGCGGCGAGGCCGGACACGAGCTCGCCAATGGCACGCGGCTGATCGCCCTGCGGTTTATACGAAGTTGTAAGCTGAAACTCCATCTCCACAGGATAAACTGCGTGGGCTAATGAAGAAGGCTGGACAAGGAGATCGACGATGGGCGCGGAACTTTGGTTGATGCGGCATGGAGAGACCGAATGGAGTTTGAGCGGGGCCCACACCAGCAGGACGGATATTCCGCTGACCGACCTCGGCCGCCAACGTGCCGTGAAGCTCAAGGAGTTTTTGGCGAATACCACGTTTGACAAGGTGCTGGTAAGCCCGATGAAGCGCGCTCAGGAGACCTGCCGCATTGCCGGGCTCGGCGACCAGATGGTGGTGGAGGACGGCCTGCGTGAGTGGGATTACGGCGAGAGCGAAGGTAAAACGACCAAGGAGATGCGGGTCCAGTACGGCCCGGAGTGGAGCGTCTGGACCTCTGAGCTGGTAGATGGTGAGCCGCTAGAGCATGTCGGGGTGCGGGCGGATGGCGTCATTGCCGACGCTTTGAAGGGCGTTTCCGATAAAGGTAAAGTCGCATTATTCGCGCATGGACATATTCTGCGGATACTGGCTGCACGTTGGATCGGCCTGCCGGCACTGGGCGGATCTCACCTCGGGCTGGGAACCGGGAGCGCAAGTGTGCTCGGCTGGGAGCGGGATACGCGGGTGATCAAACTTTGGAATCGTGAGTTTGACGAGTAGCAACGCCCGCCCGATTGCGGCACCTGCCGCGGCGGCCGCAGACTAGACTCAACGGAATGGAGACTGCGGCGAATGGCCCTGAGATACGCTGGCGCAAAGACACGGCGGTGCCGCTGGGGCCGCCCTTCTGGCCTCGCCTACGCAGCGGGGAGCTCCTCCGGCAGAACGCGGCGGAGTTCCTGCTGAGCAACGCCGCGCGGTACGGCGACCTGGTCTGCTTCAAGGCATTCGGTCGAACCGTCGTCCAGTTCAATCATCCGGAGCTGGTGCAGGAGATGCTGGTGCGGGATGCGCCGCATCATCATCGCAACCTCGTCATGCAGAAGTCGAAGGCGGTACTGGGCGAGGGTTTGCTGACCAGCGAAGAGCCTCTCCACATGCGGCAGAGGCGGCTGGCGCAGCCTGCATTTCACCGCCGTCGAATCAGCGCGTACGGCGAGGTCATCTCCAGCTACACGGCGCGGATGACCGGCACGTGGGAGGATGGCGCCACCTTCGATGTGCGGGCGGAGATGCTGCTGCTGGCGCTGCGGATCGTTGGCAAGACGCTCTTCGATACGGATGTCGAGGGTGAAGTTCACCAGATTGCGGCGGCGGTGGATTCCTTTCAGGGTTTTCTGCCGCTGGCGTTTCTGCCCTTTCCGGAGCTCATCCAGCGCCTGCCGCTGCCGTCGATGCGGAACATCCGCCGCGGCCGCGAGGAACTCGACGCGCTCATCTACCGCATGATCCGTGAACGCCGCACAGACCCCGCAGATCGCGGTGATCTGCTGAGCATGCTGCTGGCAAGCGAGGATCAGGAAGAAGGCACGGGAGCCGCGGCTCGCATGAGCGACACGCAAGTGCGGGATGAGTGTTTGACCGTGCTGCTCGCCGGTCATGAGACCACCGCCAACGCCCTGAGCTTCGCCCTCTGGCTGCTGGCACATCATCCCGAGGAGCAGGAGAGGCTATCGGAAGAGTGCCGCACCGTCCTCTGCGGCCGAACCCCAACAGCCGCGGACTACGGGCAGCTTGGCCTCGCGGAGCGCATCTTCGCCGAGGCGCTGCGGCTCTACCCTCCGGTCTGGGTGACCGCACGCACCGCCGCTGACGCCTATGACTATCGGGGAATGCACATTCCTCGAGGCGCGGTCCTCATCGCGCCCCAGTACGCTGTCCATCGCGACCCCCGCTTCTGGTCCGAGCCGCTCGCCTTCAACCCCGAACGCTTTACCGCCGAGTCCAAGGCAGCGCGTCCTAAATTTGCTTACTTCCCCTTCGGCGCAGGAGGCCGGCAGTGCATCGGCGAAGGCCTCGCGTGGATGGAGGGCGTGCTTGCGCTCGCAACGATGGTGCAGGAGTGGCGTTTGCAGCCTGTCTCCGGAGCGTCCTCGAGGATTGCTATCGATCCTTCCGTTTCGCTGCGGCCCAAGGAGCCGGTGATGCTCAAAGCGTTCCGCAGGAGCTGAAAGCCTTGGACGCCTCTCAAGCTTGAGACGCAAGGACATCCAGGCTGAACCAGCGATTTTTCATCACCTTCTCCCGCAGCTCGGTATCGAGTTCCGGCGATCCGAGCAGCCGGTCGGCCGTGTCGATGGCCTCCTGATGGCGACCCACGTAGAAGCAGGAGACGGCGTACTCCAAGGGCAGCAAAATCTCATACACGCGCCGGTCGACAAAGAGAACATCCTTCTCCGGGAAGGGCATCTGGATGGCACGGGAGAAAAAAAGGAACGCGAGCGCGAACTCCTTGATCTCCTGGTAATGTAGGCCGACCTGATAGAGCGGCTCGACGCGATCCGGACGACAAGAGAAAGCCTCAAGATAGGCAGTAAGAACCGGCGGCCACGGCGCCCCGATGAACTGCTTCAGCTTCGCAATCTGGAACAGCGAGAACCAGACCTCTTCCACCCAGCCACCCATCGCCGCTCGCTTGGTGTAGCGATCGATGGCGAGCAAAGGCTCCCCGGCGTCCGCGTAGCTTTGCGCGAGGTAGAACATGTGCCGCGCGTTGGTGGGTTCCTTCAGCAAGGCTCCCTCCAGCAGCAGCGCATCCTTGCGGAAGGTCAGGGGATCGCGTGCGCGAGCTCCATCGGTGAGCCGCAGTGTGTAGAGGCCTTCAAGGCGAGCCTCGGTGAAGGGCCGGTTGCACGCGATGTGCTCGTGCACGACTCCGACGAAGAACCAATCCAGCGAGTCCCGCACCAGCTGGGTTTTGTAGTAGGAGATGGTGCCCGTACGCATCTTGAACTGGTAGGCGTCGGCGGTCAGGTGCGGGAGCCGGAAGTCTGCCGGGAACTGGAGCAGTTCGTCCGCATCGATGATGAGCAGGAAGTCGGCGCGTCGGCGTGCGAAGACCAGGGACTCGGACCGGTTCGCGGCAAAGTCGACCCAAAGGCGTTCGTAGAGCTGCCCGGGCATATCCTTCATGTGCTCGCGGATCAGGTCTTGGGTTCCGTCGGTTGAACCGGTGTCGACGATCACCCAGGTGTCGATCAGGCTGCGCACAGAGTCAAGGCAGCGGGTAATGACCGGCACCTCATTCTTGACAATCATGCAGAGGCAGATGGTTTGTCCGGCCTCATTCATACGTTCTTCTCAACGGGGACGCCATCAGACGGATCATCCAACTACTGGGTTGATGCGGGTGTAGAGGCTCCGGAACTGTTAGTGAGCGTCACCGTTACGGTTCCGATCACGGAGGAATCCTCGGTGAGATTGAAGACCTGGGTATAGCGGAACTCGGAGCCGTACGCGTTCGAATCGCTCTGGGAGAACCAGTCCGTAAATGGCGTGGTTACATCCACGGTGACATCTTTCGTGTCGATGTCAGCGCCGTTAGCTGCAGTGAAGTGGAAGGTTGCCTGGGTCACCTGCCGCGTGTCCGAGTAGCCGGAGGTCGTGACGGTCAGGGTCTGGCCGCTGCGCATGACGCTGACATCCGTCACAGCCGGCGGCGTAGTCGGGATGGTGATGACCGCTGGCGCAAAGTTAGCCGGAGTGACGTTGATCTCACCTGCGGTGAGTGCAAGCGAGATGGTGATGGTGCCGGAGACTGTGCCGGTCTGGATCTGAACTGCGGGGACGGTCGTCTGGCCGGCAGCCAGGTCGAGCGTGAGCGTACGGAGGCCATTCGAGAAGACGATCGCGGGATCGTCCACGCCGTTTGCGCCGGGGGTAAAGGTTAGGGTGAGGGTTGCCGTCACCGGGACCGGATACGGCGACGCCAAGGTCAACGAGACACTGGGCTGGGTTCCGGGATTGCTGGTCGGCGGGGCCGTGACCGCGACGTTGACCGCAGGCGCAGCAACCAGGAAGGGAAGCGTGGAGGTGGATTGATTCTGCGTTGGATCCACCACGCTGATCTGCAGCGTCTGCGGCGTGGTGAAGCTGGACGCGGGGAGCGTGATGGACAACGTCGTTTCGTTGATGAAGGTAGTCGGGACGGCAGCGCCGTTCACAAGAACGCTCGAGTTAGACAGGAATCCTGCGCCGGTCAACGTAATCGTCTTGGCGGGATCACCCAGGGTCGCGGATGCCGGAGCCAGACCCGCGAGCGCGACCGCCGTCACGGTGATGGTGCGGGTTACGGAGGCCGCAACGTAGTTGGGATTCGTCACCGCCGCCGTGACGGTGACGGTCCCACCGCCGGTGAAGGTGAGCGTCGAACCGGAGAGCGTCGCGGGGCCGGTCACGGTGTAGGTGACGGGGATGCCGGAGGTCGAGGTGGCATTCAGCGTGGTCGAAACGCCTACACCGTAGACGACCGGTGAATCTGGTTGTGGAAAATTGATGGTCTGAGCAGCCTGCGAGATAGTGACGACATACTCTCCGCTGGCAGTCGCGGCGTTCTGGTTATCGCCGGCGTAGGACACGACGAACGCATGCAAGCCGGCGTTGATCTTACTCAGGTCGAAGACCGCCTGGTTGCCGGAGAAGGAGACGGTTCCCGCGGCCACACCCCCGTCGAGCAGCGTGGCAGTTCCGCTGGCAGTCCCGGTTCCGTTGCTGAACGTTGCGGTGAGGCTGCCGGAGCCGTAGACGTTTGTGAGTGCGCCGGCGACCGCGATGCCCTCAGTTCCGGGTAAAGCGATGCCGGCAACGGTGTTGATGCCGCTCGATGCAATCGCCCGGGTGCGCTGGTTGTGCGTGTCGGAGAAGGCGATGACGCTGGCCGGTCCCGCGGCAACCGCGGTCGGCGTATCGAGAACCGCGGACGTCGCAGCGCCGCTGTCTCCGGCGAAGCCCTGCTCGCCATCTCCGGAGATCGTTGTGATGGTTCCGGAGGCGACGCCGCGCACACGGTTGTTGTCGCTGTCCGCGAGGTACAGGTTGCCGGAGGCGTCTACCGTCAATCCGCGAGGACGTGCGAGCACAGCTGTCGAGGCGGATCCGCCGTCTCCGCCGAAGCCTTTGGTCCCGGAGCCCGCGAGCGTGGAGATGTTCCCGCTCGCGTCGACCAACCGGACTCTCTGGTTATGCGTGTCGCTGATGTAAAAACGTCCGGAGAAAGCAGGGTCAGCGGCTACTCCGCTCGGCGTGTCGAGGCCCGCGGCCGTCGCCGGGCCGCCATCGCCGGAGAAGATCTGTTCGCCATTACCGGCCACCGTGGTGATGGTTCCACCGGAGACGAAGCGGATGCGATGGTTGTTGCTGTCGGCGATGTAAAGGTTCCCGCTTGTGTCGACGCTCACTGCAGTGGGGTAGCTCAGTTGTGCTGAGCCTGCGGGGCCGCTGTCTCCGCTGAATCCAGCGACTCCGCTCCCGGCGACAGTGGTGATGATGCCATTGGCGATCTCACGTATGCGGTTGTTGTGCGTGTCCGCGACGAAGATGTCTCCGCTGCTGTCGACCGCGACGCCCGTGGGCGAATCGAGCAGAGCGCTGGTGGCCGCGCCGCCATCCCCTCCAAAGCCTTGCTCACCCGTGCCGGCAATCGTGGTGACGATGCCATTGGTGTCCACCATGACGATCTTGTGGTCCGCTTGCAGGGCGATGTAGAGATCGCCCGAAGCATCGTAGGCCACGCCGGTTGGCGAGGCGGTTGCAATGGTCGTCGCTTCGCTCGCCGGAGCAGTCGTTTGTGCGCGGGCTCCCGCCGAGAGCAGGCACAAGAGGCATCCCGTGATGCCGCACATAAAAAGCCGCGTCACTGGATTGACTCGCTTCGTCGCTGACGAAAGCCTGAACACGCCAAAGATCTCCGCTAAAGGTGAAGGAATAAAGTGAGCGCACCTGAGCCATGCGAAGCGCGGCAAGTGCAGGAAAGAGGCGTTGCGGAACGGCTCAACGGCATACGAAGCTCACCAGGAAATTAGTATTGGTGAAGCTGTTCGCACCGTATGAGTCGTCGATCGCTATCTGAATGCTCACGAATTGGTTTGCAATCAAGGTCTGGGTTCCCGTTGCCCCACAGCCAACGGTCGCCGTCCCGGTGCTCCCCTGCGGACCGAAGACTGCGCAGGCGAGCGGCGTGGTGGTCAGGGTATTATTCGCCACGGCGTTCGCATCTCCTGTTTGCACAGAGAGGAGGGCGCTCGCGCCCGTTACTCCGGAGTAGTTGACTCCGAACCCGGTCACTTGAAAGCCCGAGGCCACGCAGCTCGCGGGCACCGCCAGAACTTGTGATACGGGGCCGTAGGTAGCTCCAGATGTGTAGGACTGGCCGATCGGCAAGGCGAAATACGTGCCAGTTTCTTCCTCGCCAAATTCCCCAGCGATGTTCGCTGAGTAGATCTGGCCCCCGGCCGCACCGGCCGGTCCGGTAGCGCCGGTCGGCCCCGTGCTCCCCGTCGACCCTGGTGCTCCCGGCGCACCTGCCGGTCCGGCTGAGCCGGATACACCTGTCGGTCCTTGTGGTCCAGTCGAACCCTGCGCCCCGGGTAACCCTTGCGGCCCAGTCGAACCCTGCGGTCCGGCCACACCCTGCGGTCCAGTCGAACCCTGCGGCCCCGCCGAACCCTGCGGTCCAGTCACGCCTTGTGGTCCGGTTGGTCCCGCAACTCCAGCCGGTCCAGTCGCGCCCGCAGGCCCTGTGGTGCCGGCGGCTCCCGCGGGACCCGTTGCTCCCGCCGACCCAGTGGGACCAGTCGCGCCGGTCGTCCCCGCGGGACCGGTACTTCCGGTCGAGCCTGTCGCTCCTCTGAGCCCCGTTGCGCCGGTCGGCCCGGCAACACCTGCAGGCCCGGTTGCACCTGCGATCCCCGTCGCTCCGGTCGGCCCGGCAGCACCGGTGGCACCGGTGGCACCCGCGGCACCCCTGCTTCCGGTCGGTCCTGTCGCTCCTCTA
The DNA here is from genome assembly GCA_965198885.1 of uncultured Granulicella sp. Classification (GTDB taxonomy): domain Bacteria; phylum Acidobacteriota; class Terriglobia; order Terriglobales; family Acidobacteriaceae; genus Edaphobacter. The sequence goes on from OZ240677.1 coordinate 3,105,494, forward strand.
AGTCCGGTAGCGCCGGTCTGCCCGGAGACTCCCGCGGGTCCTGTCGCCCCTGCGACTCCTGCCGGTCCGGTCGGACCTGCCGCACCCGCCGTTCCATTCGCTCCCGTGGGGCCCGTGGCGCCCGCCGGTCCAATTGGGCCGATCGCTCCGGTTGCGCCCGTGATGCCTTGTGGTCCCGTAGGGCCGGTTGGGCCGCTAGCTCCGGTGGGTCCGGTTGGGCCGACGCTCCCCTGCGAACCTTGCGATCCCAGCGTTACGTCCAGGCTGGCCGGGTGACCCGTCTCATCATTTTCCTTGGAATCGAACAGCACCGACGCGGCGCTAGAGCTGAGCGCAAATCCATGATTCGTGTCCGGCGAGGTGATCCAGCCTTGCACCGCCGCGGTCACGTCCAGCACGACGTATTGCCCGGCTGAGGAGACCTGCAGGCTGCCCACGTTCGCGCCCAGCGCCGGCAGCGTCATGTAGTTCACGGTCGCCTCGTTCCAGGCGCTCGCGAGCTGCAGCACATTGACCGAGCCGGGCGTAAAGACGCGGTTGACGTAAAGCCGAAGCGTTGCCTTGCTGACCTGCGAGGCCGATGTGTTGGCGGGCAGCGTGCTCAGATCGAACTGCAGCAGCCCGGTGGTTCCGCTGGCGACGCTCACATTGGAGAGAGTTCCGTAGTTGACTGTCGGACGCGTGGAACTCACGTGGGTATCGCCCACCAGGGTTGCGTCGGTCGCCAGCGCAGACCGGATCGCCCCCACAAAGATGGAGGCGGAGATCGCCACTCGTCTGACCATGCGCATGCGCGAGGGAGGAGCAGAAAAGAGAGAGTCAGGCTTGCTGGTGGCATGGTGCGACTGGCGTACAGACATAAACGCTCCCGAACCTCCGCCGTTTGCCGGCCATTTGCAGGCGGAGAAAAATCACTTGTTTGGTCTCGCAGTAGAGCGTACACGAGCGGCGGCGTGCGGGCTACCAGTTTGTGTTCCGTCCAGGCGAGCAGACGCTAGAAGAGGTTTCCCGCAACCTGTTCGGCGAGCTCTTCCAGAAGATCTCGTTTCCCTGGAGAACCGCTCTTGCCGTGCCCCAGAAGGATGGCGACATTGGTCTCGCGCACCGCGCCACTGATCATCTCTGTCGATTCGCCGGCGGAAGCGGATACCCGGCAGCGGCTGGCCCGGGTCCCAACCCCCACTACCTTCTCGCTCCCTTGCGGGCATGAAGGAATGCTTCCAGGACCCACCAGGATCTTCAACTGCCCGGCAGGATCGTTCTGGCGGACAAAGCTGCAGGATCCCTGGAAGGGGCCCGCGACCGTGACCGCGACATGCACCTCTCCGCCCAGAGCGCTCGCCGCGCTGCCCTCCGTCAGCCAGGGGCACCGGGCTGACGACTTCGTCGCGGGCACGGAGTTTTCAACCGGCTTCTTCGGAGCCGAGTAGTCCTGACCAAACGCCAGTTGTGCCAGGAACAGGGCAGAGAACCAGGCGTACCTCATAGTCAGGCCTTTGCCTTGGACACGGAGCCGGCCGGCTGCAGACGGATCGACTTCAAGACTTTTCCACCCTCTTGCAGCATGTGAAGCTGGTTAACCTCCAGGTTCTTGAACACATCGACCTGCCCGCTGAGCCAGCGCACTTCGATGGCGTCCACCTTGGTCGCTTTATCCAGGCCAAAGTGCATGCGCAGATCGTTCTGCGAAAAGTAACTGCCGCCACTGCGCAGCTCGTCCATCTGGACGAAGGGCGTTGTGGCTGCGGGCGTCATCTTCGCTGTAACAGTGACCCGGCTGCCGATCCCAGACCTGTTTGACTTGGTCCCGACCAGCTTGACCTTCACCCAGTTCCGATCCAGGGTGGATGTACCCTTCAGCAACTGTGGAATGGAGTTGATGCAGTTGACGGCGATGTCTAGCGTTCCGTCGTTGTTGTAGTCGCCAAAGGCGCATCCCCGAGCAGGCGCGTTCTCAAGAATGCCTGGTCCTCCCTGGTTCGTGACCTCCTCGAATCGGCCGTTGCGCAGATTGCGGTAGAGATACTTATGTTCCGCGTACTTCAAGTCCGTCTTCGCGGTGTCGACCTCGGGATAGACGTGTCCGTTCGACATGAGCAGGTCCAGCCAGCCATCGTTATCCATGTCGAAGAAGCCGACCCCCCAGCCCAGCAGCCGGGTGTTGACGCCCAGCCCACCCGGATAGGTGCGATCCTCAAACGTCGCATCCCCCAGGTTCGTATACAGCGAGTCCGTATCCCCGGCGAAATTGGTCTTCACCACGTCCAGCGCGCCATCGCGGTTGTAATCGCCGATAGAAACCCCCATGCCTGCCTGAGGTTTCGCCTCTGCTGACAGTGCCGCGCCGCCTTCGATCGCAACGTCCTTAAACGTGCCATCCTTCTGGTTCAGGTAGAGCGTTGCCGGCGCCGAGTCGTTCGCCACGTAAATGTCCGGCCATCCATCATTATCCAGGTCGGACGCCGCGACGCTCAGCCCGTAGGTGCCCACCGCGGTCCACATGCCGGACCTGTCACTGACATCCTCAAACGTTCCATCGCCCTTGTTGTGGTAAAGAATGTTCCGCCCGCCGGCGAGCCCTGGTGGTCCACACGCCACCAGGATTCCCTTGTAGGTGCAGGGTCCATCCTCCGGTTTGGGCGCGGTCTTCAAATCGAAGTCCACGTAGTTCGCGACGAAGAGGTCCAGATGCCCATCCTTGTCGTAATCCACAAAACTACATCCGGTGTTCCAGCGGATCTTCGGTCCCGGCTGAATCAATCCAGCTTGCTGAGTCACATCCGTGAACGTTCCGTTGCCGTTGTTGCGGTACAAGGCATTCTGACCGTAATAGGTTACAAATAGGTCGTCCTGGCCGTCGTTGTTGTAATCCCCGACACAGCAAGCCTGCCCCCAGCCTGTCTTATGCTCCAGCCCTGAGCCGGCCGACACATCCGTGAACGTGCCGTCGCGATTGTTCTTGAACAGCCGGCAGCGCGGCTCCTGGCCCGCGGAAAATCCTTCCAGCCTCCAGCCGTTGACCAGGAAAAGATCGAGCCAGCCATCTGCGTCATAGTCATAGAACGCCAGCCCGCACCCCGTGGTCTCCAGCAGGTATTCGTTCTTTTTCTCCCCGCCATAGATCGTCTTGACCGCCAGTCCGGCCTCATGGACGACGTCGCTATAGCTCACCCCCAGCGGTGTGCCCTCGATCGGCGATTTGGGTCCGGCCGGCGGCGGCGCGGGCTTGGCATCGTAGCTCCGTTCCTGCGCCCCTACCTTCTGCTGCGGATGCGGTGGAGCGGCAAGCGCCATGATGTCGGCAAACGGAAGAACCAGGGCCGTGCGACTTAACGAACGAACAAAGCTGCGTCGATTCAAGAACGCTCCTTCAACAATCACGGCCCCTCAAGGAAAGACCCTCAGTTACCTTCTGCAATCCTGGCGGGTGCGGCAGTCACACTGGAGTGCTTGTGCCAGGGAACCGACTCATTCGAGATCTCAGGATGTTTCCTCAGGTAGTCCAGCGAGTAAGTCGGCGCGGACGGATCGATCCGCTTCGTGGCATACAGCGCGGCTTCCTTGCTCGCTTGCTGTTTGTCGCCCATACGCCGGTAGAGAATCGCCAGATTGTAGTGCGCCGTGACATCATCCGGATCGATCGCCTGCAGCGCCTTGAACTGCTCCATCGCCTCCGCCGCGCGATGCTGCTGATAGTACGAGATGCCAAGCTCCCGGCGGGCATCGCGTGAGTTGGGAAACTGCGCGATCACCTTTTGCAGATCGGCGACCTCAGCCTCGGAGTGCCTCTCACGCCGCTCGACCAGGGCCATGTAATACAGGGCTCGTGCGTCATCCGGATGCAGCGCCAACGCCTTCTCAAGCGGCGCTCGAGCCTCACTATACTTCTCCCACTCGATGGAATTCAGGCCCACGTTGACATAACCATCCTTGTAGTCAGGGCGCAGCTTCACCACCTGCTCAAAAGCTCCGCGGGCCTCCTCATACTGCTGCTGATCCAGATACGCGATGCCTAGGTTGTTCCAGCGCATCCAGTCCTGGTTGTCGCCCGGCAATGCGGGCTCCACGGCGTTATCGCCGATCTTAAATGTCCGTGTACGCGAGGCAAGTTCAATCACCGGATACGCTGCATGATCCGGCCCCAGCACGTTATTCAAATACGTCTGCCGCAGATGCCGATACTCCACAGCCGCGGTTACGCTGATCGGTCCCTTGATCTCTTTGGGCAGCCGAAACTCGTACCGGATCAGCGCGGAGCGGCCTGCCTGAATGGTGTTGTCGTAGGCCACCGAGTGGATCGTCCAGACCTTGTGGTTCTCGACGAAGTTGCCGGTCTGATCCACGGGGCGATTGGTAAAGCTGTGCGCCCCCGGCTCCAGCGTCCCATCCGGCTTCAGGAAGCCGCTCTCGTAGAGAGTCGCCCCGGCAGTGTCTTTGACCGTGAACTTGACCCAGGCCTCATAGAGGTCGCGAACCTCCGGGATCAGCGAGTGCCCGATATTTTTGTTCTGCACCACGACGTACGCTTCCACAGTCTGGGCCGGCTTCAACTGAAACGGCGTCGTGCCCAGCGGTGCGATCAGCTTGTCCCCGTCATGCAGCTTCAGGGCAAAGACGTCGACGTTCAGGTAGTTTCCGCTCTTCAGGAACTCGACCGTCTTCTGCATCTGTTCCTCGAAGCCGTAGTAGTAGGGAACCGCCGTGTTGCCCGCCATCCAGCGATGCGACGCCAGCATCCCGTGCTTCGCACCGGGGTCCGGCAGCTTGATCGCCTCCCGCTTCATGTGGCAGCTCTGGCAGGTGGTGAAGTCCGCCGTGTAGAACGTCAACGGATTCTGCTGCGAAAACTTCGAGTTCTGCCACTCATCGTACGAAGTGAAGGCGCGAATCCACTTGTAGTCGTTCAGCGTGGAGGGCAGGTTCGCCTTGTGGCACGCCGCGCAGAAGTCCGGCGTGTGCATAATGTCCTGCATCACCGCCTTCGAGTGCCGGTCAAGGTGAGCCAGAATCTCGGAGTCAGGCACCATCCCCGGAATCCGTCTCCCGGTCTCATCCACCAGCACCGCAGGAACCGCCATGGTGAAGCCGCCATTGCCCAGCCGAGTGTTGACGCTTTGGATAGAGTGGCAGGTCATGCACGTCAGTCCATCACGATCAAAAGACCGATCCATCGTCGACTCACTGGTCAACGCCCCGGCCAGCACACCCACAGGGTTATGGCAGCTGTCGCAGTGCCGCGCAAAGTCGATGCCCTTCGTCCGTATGAGCACGTTCACGCTGGTCCGGTAAAAAGGCGTCCGAAACGAATTGGAGTGAAGCGCCTGCCGCCACTGATGGTAGGCCTCCTGGTGGCAGTGCCCGCAGTACGCCGCGTCCGGAAAGGCGCCGGGCTGCAGAAAGTCTTTCCCTTCCACTGCCGCATTGCCCGGGGATGAGATGTCATCCTTGCCAAACCGAAAGCTGTAGGTCTCCCGAACCGTAGCCGCGTAACTCTTGCGATCTTCGGCCGCCTGCGCCCGCGGATCGTCCTTACCCCGGATCGTGCCGAGACAGAAGATCGCGGCCATCACCAACAGGACCGACGAGAAGAGAATACGACGCGAGAGGACACTCATACGTTCAACTGCCTTGCCTTACCGGCCTGAGTTCAGGATTGCACGCGTAGTTTTCAGCCTCGTGCGGAGATCGAAGGAGCAACGCCACAAAGTATAGTCGTCCGCCAAAACGCCTGTACATCCGCCAAAGGATGGAGAACTCGACGCGGCGAAAGAGCCAACACGGCTACGAGCCCGGTTTCGCCTGCAGGACGGTGGCTCTCTGCCGCTCCGCCGCCGCCTCGGCCGTCTTGCCCTGCCGGTCGAGCGCCTCCGCCAGGCCCAGATGAGCCTCCACATAGCCGGCATCGAAGCCGATCGCACTTTGGAATTCGACGACCGCCTCCGCCACCTTGCCACCCTTCAGCAGCGACTTCCCGGAGCTGCAGGCTACCTCCGCCCGCTGCCGGTTCATGTTGCCGCGCATCAGCTCCGCCCCCTTCCTGCGCTCCACCGCCGCCTCTGCCGTCTTGCTCTGTTTGGCCAGAACGGTCGCCAGCGTCAGGTGCGGATCGGGCTGCCCTGGCAGGCGTTGGATCGCCTCCTGCAAAGCCGCGGTCGCCTCCGGAAGCTGTTCCAGGTGGCTGTACACGCTGCCCAGCGTAGCCCAGCCGTCGCCATTGTCCGGATGCAGCTTTAAGGAGGTCTTCAACTCACCGGCGGCATCCGCATACTGCCCGTTCTGCAGGTCCAGCACACCCAGAAGATAAAGCGGCTCCCATGCCGAGGGGTCAAGCCTCGCCGCCTCACGCAGCTCCGGAATGGCCGCTGCATTGTTGTCCTCGGACTTGTACGCAAGCCCCAGGTTGTAGTGCAGTTGCGGAGAGTCCGGCAGCAGCTTCAGCGCCGCCTGCAACTGATCGATGGCATCCTGAAACTGGCTCAGCTGGATATACGCTGCCGCCAGATTCTGACGCGCCGTTGGATTTGCAGGCGCCAGTCCCACAGCCTTCTGCAGCAACGGAACTCCATCGGTTGCCCTCTGCTGTTGGCAATACGCCATGCCGAAGTTCATCAGGATATTCGGGTTCCCGGGGTCCGCCGCCAGCGCCCGCTCAAACAGAGGAATCGCCTCTCCCGTCCGGTTCACCCGCTGCAACGCCAGCGCAAGCTGATACGCGGCGTCCCCGTTCTTCGGCATCAGCTCCACCGCTCTCTGGAGCAGCGGAATCGCCTCCGCATCGCCGCCATCCGCCGCCTGCGCACGTCCCAGTTCAAGCGCCGCCAGGCCATTGTCGGGAGCCAACCGGTACGCCTCGCGCAGCTCTTCGTCTCCCCCCGAACGCCCCTGAGCCCGCAGAGCCAGCCCGAGATGCAGATGCGCGACTGCCAAGCCCGGGTCATCGGCCAGAGCCGCGTGAAAGCTCTGCTCCGCATCCGGCCAATCCTTCTGCATCGCATACAGCGATCCCAGGTTGTCCTGCAGGCCCGCGTCCTTGGGTGCCGCACCTGCCTCTCGCTTCATGCGAGCCACTGCCGCCGAAAGCTGATGCGTCGCGACCAGAGCCCGCACATACATGGCGTCGACGTAAGCCGGAGTGGCCTCCTTCCGCGCTCGATCCGTAGCTTCAACCTTGGCCAGCGCCGCCAACTCCTTCAGCGGCTCGCCCAGTTGTTCCTCGGCGATAGCCAGGTTCAACTGCGCCGAGGATTCACCCGGCATCAAAACCAGCGTCCGCTCAAACTCCGGCACACTCTCCTTCGCTCGACCCATGCGCAGTAGTACGCCGCCCAGCGAGCTATGTCCTTGCCACGATCGCGGTGAGAGTCGCACGACTTCCGCAAAGTCCTTTTGCGCCTCCTGCAGGTCGTTTCGAGCCAGTGCAGCGGTGCCCGCCCGATACTTGGCATCCGCCTGCTTCAACGCCTCGGTTGCCGCTTGCGCGAAGCTTGAAGCCGCCGGCGGCAGCCACACCAGCATGCCCACCATCGGCAGGGGAACGAAGCGGAGACCGGTCTTTGCCATGTCGGTTTGCCCAACCCATACCTTACGATCCGTTCCTCGACTTGTCACCCCGGCCCCGCAACGTGAATCAATCAGAACCCAGGCACCCGGAACTTCCTTGTAAAACAAGCACTTCCGATGCAGGCATCCACCTGTTTCGATTGTCCTTGCATCCAAGCAGAGGTTAGAACTTCATCCCGTTGCCCCTAGAGGAGTCTTATGAAACGCTTGGTTGCTGCTGCCGTCGCTCTTAGTCTTACCGGATTCGCTCACGCCGAGGGATCCAGCAAAGCCAAACTCAACGCACGCATCGCGGCCGCGCACGCCGTTCTCCACCAGCTCATGGCCACGCCGGATAAGGGCGTTCCGCTAGACATCGCGGCCAAGGCACAGTGTGTCGCCGTGATCCCGGGCTTCAAAAAAGGTGCCTTCCTCTTGGGCGCGCAGTACGGCCAGGGAGTTGCAACGTGCCGCACCGGCAAAGGTTGGAGCGCTCCCGTCTTCGTACAGATAACCGGTGCCAGCTTTGGCCTTCAGGCCGGCGGCCAGTCGACCGACCTTGTGCTCGTAGGCGTCAGCCATAACAGCATGGACGATTTGTTGAAGGATAAGGTGAAGCTTGGCGGAGATGCCGCCGTGGCAGCCGGACCGGTCGGCCGCAACTCGCAGGCCTCAACAACAGAACTCGCAAACGCCGAGTTCCTCACCTACTCCCGCAGCAAGGGCATCTTCGCCGGCATCGATCTCACCGGGGATGTGGTCAATCAAAACGGCGGCGACACCGCCTCGTTCTATGGAAGCGACGTTCCCTATCAGAAAGTCCTCAGCGGCGGCGTCGCCACTCCACCCTCAGCCGTCCACTTCGTCAAGACTGTCAACGAACTCTTCCGCAGAGGACGGGCTCGTTAGGAGGATTATCTGAGGCAACATACGGAATCAACCATGCCTGAAGAGCTGCAGTATCCGCCACTCCCTGCCTGACGGTCCACAGCGTAACCTCACGATCGCCAAACCCAAAACCGGCCAGAGCCTGCCGCACATCGGCCTGGCCGGCGACAAAGTCTCGCGCCTCGAAGACCGGGCCGGGTTGCTGGAAAAAGCATAGCAACTTCGCTCATCCCAGGGAGTAAGGAGAGCAGTCCCGCATCCTACGGCTATGTCTATTCAGTACGACGCGATCGTCATTGGCACCGGAGCCGGCGGTGGAACCCTCGCTCTGCATCTGGCGCTGGCCGGCAAGAACATCCTGATCCTTGAGCGCGGCCCCTTCATGCCGCAGGAGAAGCTCAACTGGGACACCCAGGCCGTCTTCCTGGACAACCGCTATCACACCAAAGAGACCTGGCAGGATAAGGAGGGCAAGGATCTCCACCCCCAGCAGGCCTACTATGTAGGGGGCCAAACCAAGGTCTATGGCGCGGCGATGTTCCGCATGCGCGCCGAAGACTTCGGCGTCATTCAGCACAAAGGCGGAGTCTCACCCGCCTGGCCCATCTCCTACACCGACATGGAGCCCTACTACACCAGGGCGGAAGAACTCTTCCATGTGCATGGCGATCTTGGCACAGCGCCCAGCATGCCCGGCGGTTTCAGCTCTTCCTTCGACCCCAGCGAGCCCTTTCACTCAAAGACCTATCCCTACCCTGCCTTCTCGAACGAACCGCGCATGCAGACGATCGAGGAGGACGTCCGCAAGCTCGGCATCAACACCTTTCCCATCCCGCTCGGCCTGAAGCGCAACGAGGCAGATCCGCTTGCTTCCAAATGCGTGCGTTGCGATACATGCGATGGCTACCCCTGCCTCGTCCACGCCAAATCGGATGCCGACATCAACTGCATCCGCGAGATTATGTATCTGCCGAACGTCACCCTGATGACCAACTCACGCGCGATGCGCCTCATCACCAATGCAGCGGGTACAGCCGTGACCGCCGTGGAGGTGCTGCACTCAGGCTCCGGCAAGCCCTACGGCAGCGCGTCTGACCCGACCACAACCACCGATCCGCCGCCCTCAAAATCCGGGCAGACAGCAACCTACACCGCGGGATTCTTCGCCGTCTGCGCTGGAGCGGTCAACTCCGCTGTCCTGCTGCTGGCATCGGCCAACGAGAAGCATCCGGCTGGGCTCGCCAACAGCTCTGACCAGGTCGGACGCAACTTCATGTACCACCAGGCCGACGCCCTGCTCGCCCTTTCCACCGAGCGCAACGAGGACGCCTACACCAAAACCTGGGGTACAAACGACTTCTACCTCAAAGACACAGATCCCTCGTATCCCTTCCCACTGGGCCAGGTCCAGCCGGTCGGCAGCTTCCACTTCGAAATGATGAAGGGAGATGCTCCGCCACTCACACCCGGATTCGTCCTTGAAGCGATGAAACATCATGCCGTGCCGTGGTGGTTGACGACCGAAGACCTCCCCGATCCGAAGAATCGAGTCACCCTGCACAACACCACGCCCCTCTCGGTCGAGAGCCAGCAGCCGGGCCTCGTAGGCGCGCACCCGTCGGGAGACACAGGCCGCACCAATTTGTCCGAGACTTTAACGATGAACGCCCCGCGTCGCATTCAGCTCTCGTACACGCCCAACAACGTTGAATCCTTCAACCGCCTCAAAGATCGTTGGGTCGACGTTCTGAAGAGGGCAGGTCACGCGACCACCCATGTGCCCTTGCACGCATACTTCAAGAAGCGCATTCCGCTTGAAGGGGTAGGCCACCAGAACGGCACCTGCCGCATGGGCCACGATCCGGCGACGAGCGTGCTGGACCCCTATTGCCGAGCCCACGATCTCGACAACCTCTACGTAGTCGACGCCTCATGCTTCGTATCCGCCAGCGCAGTCAATCCGTCGCTCACGATCATCGCCAACGCGATCCGGGTCTCCGACCATCTCCTTCAGGAGCGGCTCAACAGTTAGTGATTCGCTGGCTCGACGATCTCTGGAACTCCGCAGTGTCTTACAAGCTATCCTGTCCTCGTGAAAACCATCGTCTTCCAATCTTTTCGCACGGAAAACGTGCCGGGCTACATCGCCCCATGTCTGGAAAGCGTGCGAACCTGGGCACGCTCGCGGGGCCATCATTACCACTTCATCGATGACCGCTTCCTCTCGCTTGTGCCGGATTCCTATCGCAGCAAAGCGGGAAATCTGCTCTGTCTCGTCACCGATCTCGCTCGCATCATCCAGGCCCGTGCCTTCCTGCAACAGGGCTTTGAACAGGTCATCTGGATGGATGCCGACCTGTTCATCTTTCAGCCTGAGCGACTCCAGCTTCCTGTCTTTCCCGACTTCCGCTACTGCAAGGAAGTCTGGCTCCACCGAGCCAAGTCAGGCGAGATCTACCCAGCCCAGAAAGTGAATAACTCCGTCTGCATCTTCGGGCCGGACGGGCTCCGTCACCTGGACGAGTACATCCAGCATTGCACAGCTGTCTTCGAAAGTACGGAAGCCTTGACCAACGGCCTGGTCATGGCGACCGAGGTTCTCACCCGCTCCTACCAGGCCATCGAGAACATCCGTGTCATCGGCATATTGAGCCCGGCTCTCCTTCAAGCCGTCCTGCTCCAGGAAGAGAACGTGCTGGCCCAGTATATCGCCTGGCAGGGTTCGCCAATCTTCGCCGTAAACCTCTGCAACATGCTTCGGGAAGGCTTTACCGATGCCCCCGGCCTCTTCGACTACCTCCTCGTTCAGGCGCTCTCCAGCCTGAAAGGCTCATCCGGCCATATCCTCGCCGGAGACCGATCCAAGATGACCAAAGCCAATGCCTAAGCTCCCACCCCACAGCCATGCTCCATCACGATCCGTTTCCGCCACTCCTCCATCGTCGCGTACGCGATACAGCTCTGGCCGGTCACCGTGTTGGTCCGCCAGGTTACGTTCCCTTGCCGGTACCACTCATACGTTCCTCGTCCGCCGAACCGTTCGCCATTCGGTGGATTGGGAGCGATCGTATCCCGCACCGGAGCCGCTCCCGGAATCGGTCCGCCCGTGTAAACCCGGTCATAGGGTTCGCCGGAAGCCCGCGTCTCGGGCGGAGCGGTCTGCTGATCCGGAGTGTAGACGGGACCATGATAGTTCGGATCGTCCGCGTCGCTGTACTCACGCTTCTGCCCGTCCGCACCACGCGAGAAATCCCACTTATGCTCGCTTTGTCCATCTGGACCCTCGCCGGAGTTCTCCCGGAGGAAGGCAGCCTTGCGCTCACCGGTCATGCACCCGTCGCAGTGAACCTCACCGCTATCCAGAACCCGAGTCGTTTGGTAGTGCTTCCACCCGAACCAGCAAAGAACGATCACCAAAGCCAACAAAAGCAAAGTCACCAACGTCCGCATACCACTGCCTCCATCCGTCCGCGCAGTCTCCTGCCGTCTGTTGCCGCACCGGCTCTCTTCTTCCGGAGCCGGTGTCCTGACCCTACTATGCCCTTAGAGTCCCCTCACAGTCGAGCGGAAAAGCAAGCCGGCCATCTCTACACCCAGTCCCGTGAGCGGCTTCCACAAACTTCCTCTCCTTCCCCCCGGCCACCCGAGTATGATTGACTGGTGCCGAAATACTCCATCGTCGTTCCTTTCCATAACGAAGAAGACAACGTCACCACCCTCTACGACCGCCTTAAAGCCGTCATGGAGTACGTGAATGAGTCTTTTGAGCTTGTCTTCGTGGACGATGGATCGCGCGACCGTACCTACCGCCTGCTCGAAGAGATCGCCGCCGTGGACTCCCGCGTCCTCGTCGTGAAGCTCCGCCGCAACTTCGGCCAGACCAGCGCCCTCGCCGCCGGCTTCGACCACGCCCAGGGCGAGTACATCCTCGCCATGGACGGAGACCTCCAGCACAATCCCACCGAGATCCCCCAGTTTCTCGCCAAACTCGAAGAAGGCTACGACGTCGTCAGCGGCTGGCGCGCCGAACGCGGCGACAACATGCTCCTCCGGCGCATCCCCTCCGCCGCCGCCAACAAGCTCATGGCTGTCCTCTCCGGCGTCGACATCCACGACTTCGGCACCACCTTCAAGGCCTACCGCCGCGAAGTCATCCAGAACATCCCCCTCTACGGCGAGATGCACCGCTTCATCCCCGCCCTCGCCTCCTGGTACGGCGCCAGCATCTGCGAGATCCCCATCTCCAATCCCGCCCGAACCGCAGGCAAGTCTCACTACGGCATCTCCCGCACCTTCCGCGTCTTCTTCGATCTCCTGACCATCCGTTTTCTGCTCAAGTACATGACCCGCCCGCTCCACTTCTTCGGAACCATCGGCGCATTGGGTATCGTCTCCGGCGGTCTCCTCGCCATTTGGCTCCTGCTCCTGAAGCTCATCACCCACGGCGCGGTCGGAATCCTGCACGCCCCGCTCCTCATCGTCTCCGCCGTCTTCATCCTCGCAGGCATCCAGATGCTCGGCATCGGCCTCCTCGGCGAGCTCCAGGTCCGCCACTTCCACACCGCCGACCACCGCGCCCCCTACGCCGTAGACCGCATCCTCCGCCTCCGCAGCAACGAAGAATCCCTCCTCCACTAACCTATCGAATTCACCTAGACATATGTCATTCCAGATCAGGCAGAGGCTGACTCCGGTCTTCATCCTCGGCAGCATCACGAATCTTCTCCACATCGACCAAGTCCTGGCCCCGGCCAACAGCAAGTTTGTTGAGGATTAGGTCTTCACGTGAGATGAAGTACGCGGGAATTTCCGGAGAGGCATAAGTCTCGTTGCGGCGTTCCCAGGCGTCGGAGAACGTCACTCCTTCAATGTTCTGAAGAATATCGATTCTTGCCGGAGGAACTCCCATCTGAAAGATCATTTCAGGATGACCGTTAAAATCGCCCGGAGATACACCAGCCAGCGGAGCGCCAAAATCAAGAAGAGCGCGATAGACCGCCTCGCTGTTCTCCTTGGCGGATTCTACCCAGACATCGAGGTCCTTTGTTCCGCGGGGTTCTGAGTACAAGCCAACCGCGTGGCCGCCGATCACCAGGTACTTAACGTGGTTGGCGTTCAATGCGCACAAGAGTTCTTTCTGATCTTCCAGCATTGAGATCGACTCCTTTGTACGCATAGACAGTTTGGACAATTTCCGCGATTGCTTCCATTCGCTCATAGTCAGGGCGGCCTCGCCAGTACCGATACGTCTCCATCTGCTGCTCTCGAAGGTCCGTCACCCTGCGAAGTGTTTTATCCATTGCCATATCCATATTTTACCGCGAAGCCTTCCGCACTCCTGACCGATTCCAGATGCAATCTATCAGGTCAGCCCCGTGAGAAACTAGATAAATGCCTCTTAACGTCGGAATCGTAGGCTTGCCCAACGTAGGCAAGAGCACCATCTTCAACGCACTCACCAGCGCCAAAGCTCAAGCCGCAAACTACCCCTTCTGCACCATCGATCCCAACGTCGGTGTCGTCCAGGTCCCCGACGCCCGCATGGATCGCATCGTCACCATGGTCAAGCCACACTCCATCGTCCCCACCACCATGGAGTTCGTGGACATCGCCGGCATCGTGGAAGGCGCCTCCAAGGGCGAAGGCCTCGGCAACCAGTTCCTCTCCCACATCCGCCAGACGGACGCCATCCTCCACGTCGTCCGCTGCTTCGCGGACCCGGAGGTCATCCACGTGGCGGGCGGCGTCAACCCCCTCCACGACATCGACATCATCAACACCGAACTCCTCCTAGCTGACCTGGACACCGTCGACAAGCGCGCCGTGAAAGCCGAAAAAGCCGCTAAGTCCCAGTCCGCCACCGCCGCCCAGAAGTCCGAGCTCTCCGCCATCCAGAAGCTTCAGACCGTTCTCAACGCCGGCAGACCCGCCCGCGTCGCAGACCTGACCGACGACGAGCGCCTCATCGCCCGCGACCTCTTCCTCATCACCGCCAAGCCCATGCTCTACGTCGCCAACGTAGACGAGTCCGCCCTCACCGAAGGTAACGAGTGGACAGCGGCAGTAGACAAGCGAGCCTCCGAAGAGGGAAGTGAGGTCGTCCGCATCTGCGGTCAGATGGAAGCCGACATAGCCCAGCTTGACCCCGCTGAGCGCCAGGAGTTCCTCTTGGAGATGGGCCTCGCCGAACCCGGCCTCAACCGCCTCATCCACGCCGCCTATCGCCTCCTCGGCCTCTACACTTACTTCACTTCAGGCGTTCAGGAAGTCCGCGCCTGGACCATCCGCAAGGGCACCAAAGCCCCCGGAGCCGCCGGCGTCATCCACTCCGACTTCGAACGCGGCTTCATCAAAGCCGACGCCTACCACTGCGAAGACCTCTTCCGCCTTGGCTCCGAGCAAGCCGTCAAAGAAGCAGGACTCCTCAAATCAGAAGGGAAAGAATACGTCGTCAAAGACGGCGATATCCTCTTCTTCAAGTTCAATGTCTAACCTGTCTTCAAACCCGGCCGCTCAAACGACCGGCATGGCCCCAACCTCGGCCTCCTCACGCACTGGTTGGATACTTCTTGTATTCTTCGCAACCGCCGTCGGCATCTTCTCTCTGCGTTACTCGCTGCCGACGGTTCCCCTGCCGTCCGGTCTTCCCAACTTCCTGACCCGCCGCGCCTGGCTGATCACCCACGCCGTCTCCGCCTCCATCGCGCTCCTGACCGGTCCCTGGCAGTTCCTGCCGCTCATCCGTCAACGCTGGCTCACGGCACATCGGTGGATCGGGCGAGTGTATTGCGCCGGCGTCCTGGTCGGCTGGATCAGCTCTCTCCCCATCGCCGCCCACGCCGCCTTCGGCCCCATCTCATCGGCCGGCTTCCTCATGCTCGGAGCCGCCTGGATCAGCGCCACCACCCTCGGCTATCTCACCGCCCGACAACGAAGGTGGGTCATCCACCGCGAGTGGATGATTCGCAGCTACGCCCTCACCGCTGCAGCCATCACGCTGCGGCTTTACATGCCCGCTCTGATCGTCGTCGGCGTCCCATTCCCCATCACCTATCGGATCGTCGCCTGGGCCTGCTGGATTCCCAACCTGTTCCTTGCCGAGTGGCTGATCCGCCACCCGGCCGATCATCTCAGCGCATCGGAAACCCCGTTCGCGGATCACCACACGCTGCATCATCCCAATCCGACCCCGGGTCATGATGGGGATAACTCCCCTGGAATGCTTTAGAAGTAGAATAGACCTAAAGCCGCCTAATCTTCATCGAAGTCCAAACCTAACTCATTTGTTTGAATACTTTGCACTTGAAAGATAGGGGGTGGGGGTATCCGACCATCCCTCACAGTTCCAGTCTGGAATCGTCGATCGCCAGCCGAACATTCCCATCCGACTTCGTCAGCCGTCTCACCGCTTCCATCTTGTCGACGTTCGCCTTCAGCATCACCAGCGCAATCGGAATCGACTTCCCAGCGCTCTTGATCGTCCGGATAGCCGTCTCCCGGTCGATATGGCACACCCCCATCAGCACCCGAATCCCGCGCTCCACCAGCTTGGCATTCTTCATGTGCACATTCACCATCAGGTTCTCGTACACATAGCCCAGCCGGGTCATCGCCCCGGTCGTGATCATATTCAGAATCATCTTCTGCGCCGTTGAAGCCTTCATCCGCGTCGACCCGGAGATCACCTCCGGCCCAACCTCGGCCACGATCGTCGTATCCGAAACATCCGCCAGCTTCGTCCCGTAGTTGCAGGTAATGCAAGCTGTCTTGGCCCCGCGAGCCCGCGCATACTCCACCGCTCCAACCACATAGGGCGTCTGCCCGCTCGCCGACACCCCGACCACAATATCCTTCCGTGTAGGCCGCCGCCGCGCGATATCCCGCTGCCCAATCTCGGGCGAATCCTCATTCACATCGGAGGCTGATGCCAAGGCCTTTGGCCCACCCGCCATGATGTACTGCACCTGCGACGGCGCCGTCGAAAAAGTCGGGGGGCACTCGCTCGCATCCAGCGACGAGATCCGTCCGCTCGATCCCGCACCCACATAGATCAGCCGCCCGCCGTCCCGCAGCGACCGCGCCACGGTATCGATCACAATCGCGATCTCCGGCAGCGCCTTCCGCACCGCATTCGAAATCTTCGCATCTTCCTGGTTGATGATCCGGGCGATCTCCAGCGCGGACTTAGTATCCAGTCCCTGCGACGCTACATTCTGACTCTCCGTAGTCAGTACGGCATGGTCCTGCGATTCATGACTTCCGGAAGGCTTTTCCGGCTTCTCTGGTAGCATCGGTTCCGTCATCGTGAGTGTGGCCATAGTGATTAGTCCAGTTCTGCCCATCATATCTCTACCCGTGCTGTGATGCACACAAAGCGCCCCACGCAAGTAACATGCATTAAAGCAGGTAGCCTCTGTCATCTGAGTGACATAGAGGGAGGCGCGCTGTAGTCGTAAGGCCTCGGTAGCGCGTCTACCGTGAAGACACGATTCTCCCCATCAATGGGCTAGCATCTCGCTTGCAGCCCCTCGAATCGCACCAGAAGTACAGCACCAAGAAGTCCAGCACTAGGAGTACAAGAGACGTGTACGACCCCGAATCCGGCGGGACAGCCGACCAGAGCAAGCCGCAAGACCAACAAGAGGGCTCCGCACGCCTGTCGGAGTGCCTCGAAGCTGTACCGCCCCCGCTCAGCGGCCACGCGATCCCATCCTTCGCCGCCCCCGCACCACCTTCCGTTCAGCCGTCCACCCGGAGCGTAATCCGCGCCTGGGTTCGAGATCTGGTCCTCTCCTTGGCCGTCTCCGCATTCGTCATCATCTTCCTCTACCAGCCCGTACGCGTTGAAGGCACCAGCATGAACCCCGGCCTGGAAGATCAGGACCGCCTCTTCATCAACAAACTCGCCTTCCATGTGGGTGAGATCCACCGCGGCGATGTCGTCGTCTTCCACTACCCCCACGATCACACCAAGAGCTACATCAAGCGAGTCATCGCCTTACCCGGAGATATGCTGCGCATCGATCACGGCCGCGTGTTCGTCAACAACCATTTCGTTCCCGAACCCTATGTGCCCTCCCGCTTCACCGATGACCGCACCACCCCCAACCAGGAACTCCCGCCGGGGGACTACTTCGTCATGGGCGATCACCGCTCCATCTCGTCTGACAGCCGTGACTTCGGCCCGGTAAGCCGCGATCTCATCTACGGCAAAGCCGCCTTCGTCTACTGGCCGATGGACCAGGCGGGTGTCGTCCGTTAGCCGTTCTGTCCACGTCCAATGGACATCGAAACGGCCCCTCGACACCGCTTAGCAACATACCTTCCTGCTCCTGCATCGGTAGGTCATCAAGAATCTCGCGCTTGGACCGGGAGAAGAAAACGATGGCACGGTTCACACGTTGGATGATCGCACGGATCGCAACTTCTTCGCTAACTGGCGTCGCGGCCCCCGCGAGGCTCAGGAAGTTGTGATCGTCCACCCGCATCGTCATCATCACCATCGCTAACGGGACTGGCAAGCAGAAGCAGGGGGGCCGGTCGAAAGTCCGTACCCTGTTTCCGCTTCCCGCTAGTTCGCTTCCAGCCTAGTCGGCCGTGTACTTGACGATCTTGCAGAACGTCTCGGGATCGAGGCTCCCTCCACCCACCAGCGCTCCATCAATGTTCGGCATCGACATCAGCTTGGCGGCATTCTCCGGTTTGACCGATCCTCCATACAAAATGCGTGTCCCCTCCGCACGTTCCGCTCCCAGCCGATCCGAAACCTCCCGGCGAATCATCTTGTGCGCCTCCTCCACCTGGGCCGGGGTAGCTGTACTTCCAGTGCCGATCGCCCAGACCGGCTCATACGCAATGATCAAAGACTGACTGCCTTCCTGCTCCACCCCATTCAAAGCGCATGAGATCTGCCAGCGCAGGACCGCCTCCGTCAGACCGCTCTGCCGCTTATCCAGGGTCTCTCCGACGCAAACGATCGGCGTCAGGTCATGGGCCAGCGCCGCCTTCAGCTTCCAGTTCACCATGTCGTCCGTCTCGTGCGCGTAGATGCGGCGTTCGCTATGGCCCAGCATCACGTGGGTGCAATGAATGCTCGCCAGCATCGTCGGTGAGGTCTGGCCCGTATACGGTCCCTCGTTCAACCAGTGCATCGTCTGTGCGCCGGCATGAACGTTCGTTCCCACCACCGCCTCCAGCACGTAGCCCAAAGAGGACATGGTCGGAAATAACACGATCTCATCGCGCTCATGCCCCTCCACCATGGGCAGAAACGCTTCCAGGAAGGCAAGCGATTCCTTCGGAGTCTTGTACATCTTCCAGTTACCGGCAATGACAGGCTTACGCATAGGCTCCCTAGTATTCCATCTGAATGCCATCCAGAGAAGGAAAGAATGCGGTTAAAACCTCATAGGTAAACCTCCCGGCCTTGATCGCGGGATCTTCAGCCAGCAGGTCGGATGCCTGCTCTGCGGTTACGTTCTCCGCAAACACGGCGATCGCAGAAATCTTACTGCCGGGTGTCAGAATAGGTACCGCCATCACCTGCAACCCGCGCTCAACGGATCGTTTGACGTTCTCCAGGTGAGCCGCCTGCAGCGCCATGTTCTCCGGAACAGTCTTGTCCGACAACACGTCATAGGCAGGACCCGGATAGAACAATCCCACGGTGTATATCTTCATGTTCTTCGGAATCGACAACCCGCTCAAAGCCTCCTCCTTACCAACTAAGCCTCGGTCAAAGCCTCGACCCCCGGGAGAGCTTTCCCTTCCAGGAACTCGAGCGATGCCCCACCTCCCGTCGAGATGTGCGTGATCTTATCCGCATACCCGGACTTCTGGATCGCCGAAACCGAATCCCCACCCCCCACGATCGTCGTCGCCTCCTGATTCCCCGCCACCGCCTTCGCAATCGCGTTGGTCCCCACCGCAAACGCCGCAAACTCAAACACTCCCATAGGCCCATTCCAAAGCACCGTCCGCGCCCCCGCAATCTCGTCAGAGAACAACGCCACCGTCTTGTGCCCGATATCCAGGGCCATCAACTCAGCCGGAAAGGCTCCGCTTCCTTCAAACACACTCGCCTTCGCATGCCCGTCGAACCTCTCCGCCAGCACATGATCCACCGGCAGCAGAAACTTGACGCCCTTGGCCTTCGCCTTCTCCAGCGCCGCCCTCGCCACCTCCACCTTATCCGCCTCCACCAGCGACTTACCCGTCTCCTGCCCTTGCGCCCGCAGAAACGTATAAGCCATGCCCCCGCCGATCAAAATTGCATTCGCCTTCCCCATCAGGCTCTCGATCACACCGATCTTGTCCGACACCTTCGCTCCACCGATGATCGCTACAAACGGCTTATCCGGAGCATCCAGCGCCTTACCCAGGTGCAGCAGCTCCGACTCCATCAGCAGCCCTGCCACTGCCTGATTCACAAAGTGAGTGATCCCTTCCGTCGAAGCATGCGCCCGATGCGCACTCCCAAAGGCATCGTCTACATACACATCGCACAGCGCCGCAAGCTGCTTGGCAAACTTCGGATCGTTCGCCTCTTCTCCGGCATGAAACCGCAGGTTTTCGAGCAGCAACGTCTGCCCCGGCTCCAGCCCGTTCACCAGCTCCGTCGCCACCTCACCCACGCAATCCGGTGCAAACCCAACATTCTCATCCTGCCCCAGCACATGGTCCAGCAACTCCCGCAGCCGATCCACAACCGGCCGCAGACTCATCGATGGGACCACCTTCCCCTTAGGCCGTCCCAGGTGCGAGCAGAGCACCACCCGCGCCTTCCGCCGCAACGCATACTCAATCGTCGGCACCGTCTCCCGTATCCGCGTGTCATCCAGGATCTCCCCGCCGTCCTTTGACAGCGGAACATTGAAATCCACGCGGATCAACACCCGTTTGCCACCCAGCTCCACATCCCGTACCGACAACTTCGCCATCGCCTCATCCTTCGCCGTTCGTCTGATCCCAGAACATCGCTCTTCTAATCGGTGGCGGATCGGCATTAAGCCTTCGAGTTCCACCCACCCTCCGGACTTACACCTCCGGGATCAAAGCATCCACTTCAATCTCAATCTTCCACTTCGGATCGACCAGCCCGGCCACCACGACCATCGTAGCCGCCGGCATGACGAGTTTGAAGAACTTCCCATGAACCCTTGCCGCCGCCTCCCAGTCTTCCCGGCTGGTCAGGTACATGCGCGTCCGCACCACATGCTCAAAGCTCGTCCCCGCCAGCTTCAGCGCCGCAGCAATTAACGTCAAACACTGATCCGTCTGCCCCGCGATGTCCTCGTCCTCACACCCTACCGGCCCCGTCCCCGAGACCATCACATGCATCCCCACCCGCACCGCCCGGCTGAACCCAATCACCGCCTCGTACGGCGACGTCCCCGCAAAATTCTGTCTCTCACTCATGCGCTCCAGTCTAGCTCGATTCACCTTGCCGCTTCCTCCACAGTTAGCTAACCTAAGTTAGCAGCATAGACACGGGAGGCCGTCATGACCGCCACCATCTTTGAAGCCAAAACGAAACTCTCGGAACTGGTCAGGCGCGCACAGGCCGGCGAAACCGTCATCATCACTTCCGGCCGCAACAAGATCCCTGTCGCTCGTCTCGAACCAATCGAACCCATCAAGATCAAGCGCTTGGGTTTGCACGAAGATTCGGGCTTCGTGCTCGGTGATGCCTTCTGGGATCCACTCCCGGAGTCTGCACTTGGTCTTGACAAAGACGATTGGGAATGAAAGTCCTGCTGGATACCCACACACTCATCTGGGCCCCAAACGCTAACTTCCTCCCTAAGCAGGCGGGCAGCATCGATAATCGCAACAGATACCAATGTCATTCTCGTTTCAGCGGCTTCCGCTTGGGAGATCGCCACGAAGGTGCGCCTCGGCAGAATGGCAGAAGCTCAGTTCTTTGAAGCAAGCTTTCTCGAAAGCGTCTACCGCTCCGGCTACAAGCTGCGGCAGATCACCGTGGAGGACGGCCTGCGAGCCGGGCGACTCACAGGAGAGCATCAGGATCCCTTCGACAGGATCATCGCGGCGCAGGCCTTGAAGGACGATATACCCGTGCTTAGCGTAGATCCGAAACTGGATGAGTTCGGGGTCCAGCGCATCTGGTAGGACGCAGCGGACGCTTGCCATCCTGCCGGTTTCTCTGACGAACTTCCCTTACAGCCCCTTCCCAACCAAAAACAAAATCAAATCCTTCACCCGGCTCGAGTACCCCCACTCGTTGTCATACCAGCTGATCACCTTCCCCGTCTGCCCCACCACCTTCGTCAGCTTCGAGTCAAAGATACTAGACCGCGAATCCCCACGAAAGTCCGAGCTCACCAGCTCCTCATCCGTATACCCCAGAATCCCCTTCATCGGCCCATCCGCCGCGCTCTTGATTGCCGCATTGATCGCCTCTACCGTAATCGGCTTCTCCGCCACAAACGTCAGATCCACCACGCTCACATTCGGCGTCGGAACCCGGATCGCAAATCCATCCAGCTTCCCCGCCATCTCCGGCACCACCAGCTTCAGCGCCTTCGCCGCGCCCGTCGAACTCGGAATCATATTCAGCGCCGCCGCCCGAGCCCGCCGCAGATCCTTATGCGGCGTATCCAGAATCACCTGGTCGTTCGTATAGCTGTGGATCGTCGTCATGATCCCGCTCGCAATCCCAAACGTGTCATGCAGCACCTTCACCACCGGAGCCAGGCAGTTCGTCGTGCAGCTCGCATTCGAGATCACGTTATGCTTCGCCGCATCGTACTTATCGTCGTTCACCCCAAGCACAATCGTCAGATCCTCATTCGTCGCCGGAGCCGAGATGATCACCTTCTTCACCGTCGACCCACCCGTCCCCAGGTGCGCCTTCGCCTTCTCCGCATCCGTAAAGAACCCGGTCGACTCCACCACGATCTCCGCCCCTACGCTCGCCCAATCCAGCTTTGCAGGGTCCCGCTCCGCAAAGACCTTGATCTTCTTCCCGTCCACCTCGATAAAATCCGCCCCATGCGTGATCTCGTTCTTCAGGTTCCCCAGAATCGAGTCGTACTTCAGCAGGTGCGCGAGCGTCGCCGGCGTGGTCAGATCGTTCACCGCGACAAACTCAATCTCCGGATTCCCCAGAGCCGTCCGAAACACATTCCGTCCAATACGGCCGAAGCCGTTGATCCCAACCTTAACCGCCATCCGCAACCGCTCCCGAGAATCCATCCGTCTGGCAAAGCCAGGCTAGCTAACGTCCAAAACTCAACTCATGCCAACGTTCATGTAGGCCGCAAAGCCCTATTGGGCCGCAACTCGAAGCCTACCAAACCCCGCATTCAGGCGCAATGAAACGGTTCGCATCCGCAAGAGACGGCTACGACAACAGAACTTACCCGTACCGCTCTCACCGACGTCTTCGGATTAGGCTCTGGCTTCGGTCCGAGCCTTCAACCGGATCCCCTTCATGCTGTCCCATCAGCCCGGATTCAGCACTCGCAGACCACCAAACGAACTTGCCGAAAACGACTTCCAGAGGGATCACGAGCGGCCACGTAACCGGACTCAAACTGACGTAAACGGCGTTCCTCCATATCTATCGACATCTATCGACTGTCAGTAGGCGGGCGCTCAGTCCGGAAGACCACTACACCGTCCAAGAAAGAGGACCATTTAAGCGTCTGATACATATGGGCGAAGAATGCTCCGGGACGCTCACCCATAGCCGCAAGTTGCTTCGAGCCGACGTAGACGGCGCTGGCAGCTGTTCCTTGTAGAGCCAGGCCCTCGACCGAATCTGAGGGTGCAATAGGGAGTGTTGGGAAGTTTCCTCTACCCCGTCGAAACGAACCGGCGACAGCCGAGAATCCGAGGGATTGCGCGTGGCTGCCGTATCTATGGTGGATGAAGGAGCCAAGATTGGTTCCTGCACGATCCCCCCAGACGGGAGAACCCCGCTTCGCAATGTGGACTGTTGCTGCCCAGACAATAACCTTATGCTTCTTTGGAAGGCGACCCTGCAGCCACTCGAACGTTTCGAACATAGAACGGTCGCGGTTCGCCATGCTCTCGCCTTCGGGTTGGAAATCTCGATTGACCCACCGCAGCGTCGCAGAGATCATCTCTTGCCGTTCTTGCTCTGCAAGAGCGGCGGCGGCCGAGTCGGCGCGGGAAGCGGCTTGCACTGCGGTAAGGCACTGGACGATCTCAGAGCGATCCGCCTCTGAATACGGTGCCGACTCAGGGTATGCCGAGTAGATCCGCTTGTGCAGAGCCGAGCCGCAGGCTTGGCGACTCGGCTCCTGGAGGAGATTGGTTAACTCAGTCACCAGGCCGATGTTGGCGTAATCCTGCCCGAGTTGACCAAGTTGGTCATCAAGGCCGCCGAGAACCACTCGCCCAGCTTGTGCCCGCGTCAGCAGAAAAGGAGCAAGTGGTTGGAACTCACGGTAGAACCTCCAGATCCCTCCGACGGCAGTGAGTAGATCGTCCGAGGTGACACCATTTTCTGACCGAAGGCGTTGATTGAGGTGAATAAATTCCTCCTGGTTCGCCTCAAACAGGACAGTGTCGAATCCACACTGATCAACGAGCCGCTCGACGAGCGCAACCTTGAAAGCGAGTGTGTGGCCATCACCATGGGTAGCAATCTCGCCCACCATGGCTACCTGGGTCTTGCACAGTGCTCGCGTCGCCGCATTCAGCGCCTCCACATCTTCAGGTGAGCTGGGTGCTGTCTGCGTGCATCCAGGAAGGCAAGCAGTGAAGGCTACAAGGACGCCGAAGAGCACATAGGACAAGCGATTCCAAAGTGGGCGCATTGAGCCTACGGTATCGCTTACTGTTGGTCCGGGATGTCGCATGATTGTCACTTACCGCTAAGTACAGAATCTCAGTTCATGAAAAACGGGGTTGTCGCAATCTCACAACCCGTTTGGCTGGAACAACATTGTGGATCAAGCAAAAAAGCGACATGCTGCTCATCGTCACGCTTCACCTGGCCGAAAGCAATGCAGCCAACCTTGTCAAACAAGCAGCACAAGGGTCTTCGGATCATGACTCAAGAGCAGTCGCCCTCCCGCCTGGACTCTGGGCAACGATCAGTTCGCCAGGAAGGCAGCGATCTTTTGGTTAAGGAACGTCTTGTCCGCAGGACTCGCGCCGGCCCCCGCGGGATGACCCCACAACGACGGGATCGGCATCAGCGTGCCATGCGGAATGAACGCGGCCTCATACTGCGCATCTTCGAGCGGGAAGTACAGGTCCGTGGCCGAGGGCATATAAAGCAATGGAACCTTGATCGACGCCAGCGCTTTCTCAACGTCGCCCTTGAAGTTCGTTGCTTTGCCATCTGCCAGGGTCGTCTTCCCGACATCATTGGACTCCCACGTGCGCGCCTGCAGAATGTAATTGTTGGCATCCGCGTCAAACGCCTTTCGGAAGCCGAACATGTACTGCTCGAAGGTAGTGCCGGGAGCAGAATCGGTTCGCCAAAGCTCTTTGCGCCACCACTCCTGGGAGAAGAGCCAGCCGGCCCATACCATGCCGAACGCCTCCAATCCCTTGGCGGGCTCCGTCTTGTAATCGCCGTTCATAAAAGCCGGGTCTGCGGTCAGGGCGGCAATCTGCCCCTCGAGCCGCACGATGCCGTGCCCGTAGGTCTTGGCCGTCCCGCTGGTCGCAACCGCCTTGTCCATAAACGTCGGGTAGCTGACCGCCCATTGGAAGGCCTGCTGTGCCCCCATGGAGAAGCCAACCACAGCACGCAGATGCTCGATGCGTAGCTGCTCCGTAAGCATCTGGTGCACGGCGTTGACGTTGTCCCGGATGGTCATAACCGGGAAGCGTGGACCGTCGAACGGCGCGGGCGTATTCGAAGGCGACGAACTGCGGCCGTTGCCGAAGAGCTCGGAGGTGACGAGAAAAAGCCTCGACGCATCCAGTGCGCAGTCCGGGCAGGCAGGCGACTTCAAAAGAAATACATACCCTGTAAGGTCGGCCATGTAATGCGACGGGAGCAGGATGGCATTGGAGCGATCGGCGTTCAGCGTTCCATAGGTACCGTAGACGATGTGCGCCTCCGGAAGCACGACGCCGGACTCGGTTCTGAAGTTGTGAAGAACGAACTCGTGGCGTTCAGGCTTTGGCTCAGCGGACGGACCTGCAGGCGCCGCTGCGGATTGACTTTGGCTTGAAAGCGCGGCGGCTAAGAAAGCAAGCGATAGAAGTAGGGGAAGGCGGCGCATGGTGTGAGCATACCCTGGGGTCTGTACCGGGAACTGCAGCTCCCAGACCTGTTGCTGTCGTCCACGCTTATCTCATCTGCCCTGTTCCGCAGCCTTACCTTGCCGCCCTTTCGGCTCCTGGTGGGGAACCACAACCTCCACCCCCCCTATTTGCCCCCACCTATCCCGTGTGTTACAAGCGAGATAAGCTCGACCGGCCGGACAGCCGTCAAGCAGGAGCCCGCGCCTTCGCCGGACGATTCGGCAGCCCGGCCCGCCCACCATGCGTCTCAGGCGCGATTGGATGATTGAAAAAGATGAGAAGACGCTCCAGACGTGGGCCCAATGACTCCGAGTCCACCGGCAAAAGTGGACAGGAACTCCCCTCCGGCCAGCTAGCCCCGCTCCGCCCCTCCTACCCCGAAGCTGTCACCCGCCCCGCCGTCTCCCAGACCTCGGAACTTCCCGTCGAACTCCCGCCCCTCACTCCCGCGCAAAGCTCCGTCTCCTCCACACCCACGGTAGAGCCCGAGTCCGGCCTCGAAGCCTTCGAGCCCTCCGAACCGCCCGCCGGCTTCGCCCCCGCCGACCCTGCTGAAGACAAAAAGGTCGTCGTCGAGACCCAGCCCGAGTCCTTGGCCACCCCGCCTCCCGGAGCCGAGCCTGTCTCTCCTCGCTCCCCCCGCGGCTACGTCGTCCTCACCATCGGCCTCCCCGGCTCCGGAAAGACCACCTGGTATAAGCGCCGCGGCGTCTCTCCGCTCTCGTCCGACATGCTCCGCACCATCCTCTTTGACGACATCACCGACCAGCGCTATCAGGGTCTCGTCTTCTCGACCTTACGTTCCTTGCTCCGCGCGAGGCTCATCGCCAAGATGCCCTGGAACTACGTCGACGCCACCAACCTCAGCCCTCACGAGCGCCGTCAGTGGATCAAGATGGCTAAATCCTTCGGCTACGAGGTCCAGGCCGTCTTCTTCGACGTCCCCCTCGCCGTCTGCATGGAGCGCAACTCCAAGCGCGACCGCCAGGTTACCGACGAAGTCATGCAGAAGATGGCGGAGCGTCTCCGCCCTCCCGCCTTCAAGGAAGGCTTCGACAAGATCACCGTCGTCCGCGTCAAAGGCACCCCCGAACCCGGAGCTGCCCCCGAAACCACACCCTCTGACCCGGAAGCGCCCGTCCCCGAGAACGCCGTACCCGCCTCCTGAACTCCGCCTCAGGCCCGTCATTCTGAGCTTGAGCGCAGCGAAGGCCCAGACCTCCGTATTTCTCATCCGTCTTTGTTGTTGCTTGTTTTGCAACGACGCAAACTCTGCCCCGTTCTATTTTCGGCACCAAAAACTTGACAGAATACGCCTCGAAAAGAGCACTCCCTTCCCGTCCCACCCGCGCAGGTATACTTCCCGGTATACCTCAAGTCCAGACCTAAAGTCCCTGGATCGAAGACTTTGCGCACTTTAAGGGGGGGGGTAGCACCCTGCGGAAGGAGAAGCCTCTGCCAGTTCCCGCAATCGAGTTCGCAGAAGTCTCCTACTCGGTCCAATCGCGCCCGATCCTGCGCAACATCTCCCTCGCCCTGGAGACCGGAACCACAACGGCTCTCCTCGGCCGCAGCGGCTCCGGCAAAACCACCCTCCTCCGAACCGTCAACGCCCTTGTCATTCCGACCTCCGGAGAAGTCCGCATCCAAGGCAAACCCAACTCAAAGCGCAACCCTATAGAACTCCGCCGCAGCATCGGCTACGCCATCCAGGAGACCGGTCTCTTCCCCCACATGACCGTCCAGCGCAACGCCACCCTCGCCCTGGAACTAGCCGGCCGGAAGGACACCGCCGCCCGCGCCGCCGAGCTCCTCCAACTCACCGGCCTCGACTCCAGTCTCGCCTCCCGCTACCCATGGCAACTCAGCGGAGGCCAGCGCCAACGTGTAGGACTGGCCCGCTCCCTCGCCATCGATCCCGCAGTCCTCCTCCTAGACGAGCCCTTCGGAGCCCTCGACCCCATCACCCGCGCCGAGCTGCAGACCACCCTCCGCGACCTCCTCGCCCGCCTCCACAAGACCGTCCTCCTGGTCACCCACGACCTGGACGAGGCTCTCTACCTGGCCCACCGCATCATCCTCCTCGACCAGGGCCAGGTCGTCGCCGACCTCCCCGCAGAGCAGGTCCTCCCCTCCGACAACTACCACGTCCAGTCCTACGTCCAGGCCGTCCACCGGGCCCGGAACGCATGACCTTCCTCCACCAGCATGCCTCCGAGATCGCCCGCCTCACCTTCGAGCACCTCTGGCTCACCCTCTTCGCCATGCTCCTCGCCATCGCCATCGGCGTCCCCACGGGCATCCTCCTCACCCGCTACGAGCGCCTCGCCCGCCCCGTCATCGCCGCTGCCAACATCATCCAGGTCATCCCGTCGCTCGCCCTCTTCGGCCTTCTCCTGCCCGTCCCGTGGCTCGGCTCCGACGCCGCCCGCCTCGCCATCCTCGCCCTCACCGGCTACGCCCTGCTTCCCATCATCCGCAATACCTACGCCGGCATCCGCTCCGTCGACCCCGCTCTCACCGACGTAGCCACCGCCATGGGCATGACCAGTGCCCAGCGCCTCCTCAAGGTCGAGCTCCCTCTGGGCGCCTCCGTTATCCTTGCCGGCCTCCGCACCGCCACAGTAACCTGCGTCGGCGTAGCCACCATCGCCGCCGCCATCGGAGCCGGCGGCCTGGGCGAACTCATCTTCCGCGGCGTAGCCAGCGTAGACAACGGCCTCGTCCTAGCCGGAGCCATCCCCGCCGCCCTCCTCGCCCTCCTCGCCGACGCCACCCTCGGTCTTCTCGAATCAAAACTCACCATTCGCCGCATCTAAAAGTCTCACCGAGCTCAGGCTGTGAATAGAATGAACGTAATTAGCCTCCTCTCGTGTCCCTGAAAATTCCATCCCTTCTCCTGTCGTCTCTCTTTGTTCTCACTGCGTGTGCCCCCCCACGTTCGTCCCGCATCACCATCGGAGCAAAAAACTTCACCGAGCAAGTCGTCCTGGGCGAACTCTTAGCGCAGGAGATCGAATCCCTCACGCATCAGCCCGTCGACCGCCGCTTCTATCTTGCCGGCTCCTATCTCTGTCATCAGGCCCTCATCTCAGGCCGCATTGACGCCTATCCCGAGTACACCGGCACCGCCCTCACCGCCATCCTCAAACAGCCTCTCGACCGCGACCCGCAGCGCGTCTTCGCCACCATCACCCGCCTCTACGCCCAGAACTTTCAGGTCAAAGTCGAACCCGGCCTGGGCTTCAACGACACCTTCGCCATGGTCGTCCGCACCCCCGACGCCGACCGCAACCACTGGCAGACCATCTCCAACATAGCCCCCAAAGCCGCCCAACTCCGCCTAGGCGTAGGCTACGAGTTCCAATCCCGCCCCGACGGTCTCCCCGGCCTGGAGAGTGCCTACGATCTCCACTTCGGCGACCGCCCCCGCGTCATGGACCTCGGCCTCCTTTACCGCGCCCTCAGCTCCAACCAGGTTGACATCGTCGCCGGCAACTCCACCGATGGACCGATCCGTGCCTTAGATCTCCGGCCTCTGGTAGACGACAGACACTACTTTCCGCCGTATGAAGCCGTTCCCCTGGTTCGTGAAGACTCCTTGCGCCTCCACCCCGAGATCCAGCAAGCCATGGACAAGCTGGCCAACAAGGTCACCGCTGCCGAGATGCAATCCATGAACGATGCGGTGGATGCGCAGCACCGGGACGTTGCGGATGTAGTCCGCCGTTTTAGGGAATCCAAGAATCTCTAATTCATTTGTACCCTCGCTTCCCACTTATCAGCGGCCTAACGAAGGTAAGCGTCTTGTTTGTCGATCCAGTCCTGGCGGGGCGGGGCGAACAAGTCGAGATCAATCGTGTCTTCAAGTGCGAGCGCGGAGTGCGGCACGTTGCCGGGAATGACGAGAACATGGCCGGCGCGGACGATGTGGATCGTGCCGGCAACGTTGAACTCGAGAGCTCCTGAGAGGATATAGGCGATCTGCTCGTTGGGGTGCTGGTGCGTGGGAACGACGCAGCCCTGCTTGAGCACGATGCGGGCGATCATGCATTGTTCGCCGGAGACGTACTGGCGAGTGAGCAGGGGGGCTCATGGGTTCGGGAGTGATCTCATCCCAGCGGTGTAGAGTGGCGGTGCTTGTGACCGGTTGTGTCATGCGCTTGCCTTCGGCTTCGATTTACCACTTTGTAATGCGGAGCGGCTTGTGTAGAGTAAGCGAAACGAAAGCCATCTTGTGCTGCTCCGCATATGTTTGTAGCGAGACGCTGTATCAGTCAACCCGCACACCGGAGGGAACCGATCTGTCTATTCCGGTCTCTCAAACATCTCGAGGGTAATCAGTCCATGCATTCTGGATCCAAAAGCATTGTCGGCAGGGTGTCTTGCAGCTTCCTGCTTGGAGTTCTGCTGAGCTTTGCCGTCATGCCCGGGGCCCTTGCGCAGACGACACCGGCTGCCACCACCGGAGATGTGGCTAGCCAGATCGCTGACCTGCAGAAGCAGGTGACAGCGGCACAGACCTCAGGGGATAACGGCTGGATGCTGGTGAGCGCGGCATTGGTCCTGATGATGAGCGCGCCGGGGCTTGCGCTGTTCTACGGCGGCTTGGTGCGCAAGAAAAACATCCTGGGCACGATGATGCAGACGTTCGCCATGATGGCAGTGATCACGGTGCTTTGGGCCTTCGTGACCTATTCACTGGCGTTCGGGTCTGGAAATGCCTTCATCGGTGGCCTGCACAACGCCTTCCTTCAAGGCGTTGGGCTGGAGCCGGATAAAGACTACGCTGCGACGATTCCGCTGCAGACGTACATGATCTACCAGCTTATGTTTGCCATTATCACTCCAGCGCTGATCACGGGTGCATTTGCTGAACGGGTGAAGTTCTCCGCAATGCTCGTCTTTATGGTGCTTTGGGCAATCTTTGTTTACAGCCCAATGGCGCACATGGTTTGGGGTAAAGGTGGTCTGCTTAACGCCGCGTTGGGCGGCAGATTTCCAACACTGGACTTTGCTGGTGGGACAGTGGTGCACGTAACCTCCGGGGTGAGTGCGTTGGTGACAGCGCTTTACCTAGGCAGGCGGGTTGGGTACCCCAAGGTTCCGATGCCTCCGCATAGCGTAACCTTCAGCTTTGTAGGCGCTGCGCTCCTTTGGGTGGGCTGGTTCGGGTTCAATGCGGGTTCGGCGTTGAGCGCGGGCACACTGGCAACGTCAGCATTTGTGGCTACGCACTTTGGGGCTGCGGCTGCGGCAATCGGCTGGAGTGTAGCGGAGTGGATCAAGAACGGCAAACCGTCCGCGCTGGGCGCGATCTCAGGGGCAGTCGCTGGATTGGTAGGCATTACGCCTGCGGCAGGGTTTGTCACGCCGATGTCGGCGCTTTGGATCGGGCTGATCGTGGGCGTGTTCTGCTTCTTCATGGTAGTGACGGTGAAGGCGATGTTTGGCTATGACGACTCGCTGGATGCGTTTGGCGTACACGGCGCAGGCGGGACGATGGGGGCGTTGTTGACCGGTTTGTTCGCGAACTCGGCGATCAATCCGATCTTCGGAGCAGGGAAGGCTACCGGAGCGCTCGAAGGCAATAGCCACCAGTTGCTCAACCAACTCACGGGAGTGGCAATCGCCTGGACAATATCGATTGTGGGAACGCTGGTGATACTTTTGGTGGTAGATAAAACGATCGGAATGCGCGTGAGCGAAGAGGACGAAAATACCGGTCTGGATTTGAGCCAGCATGGGGAAGAAGGCTACGACTGGGCGCATTAGAGCAAGAGAAGATAGCGATAAAGGCAAAGGGGCAACACGGGGGTTCTTCGCTTCGCTCAGAATGACGTAGATTGTTTGTTGATCGGGAAGGGACAGGATGCAGAAGATTGAAGCGATCATTCAGCCATCGAAGCTGGACGAAGTGAAGAATGCATTAATTGAGATTGGTGTGGAGGGGATCACGGTGCTGGAGGCGCGCGGACACGGACGCCAGAAGGGACACACGGAGTTCTACCGTGGGCGCGAGTACGCAGTTGATCTACTACCGAAGGTCAAGCTGGAGTGCGTCGTGAGTGACGTGATGGCAGAGTCGGCGATTCAGGCGATTATCACAGCGGCGCGGACGGGACGGATCGGCGATGGAAAGATATTTGTTTCGAAAATCGATGAGGCGATCCGGATTCGCAACGATGAGCGTGGGGAGATTGCGCTTTAGTTATCTGTCTCTCCAAAGTTGGCAATGAGGCGCAAGAGCTCAGGTGGATATGAGAGAAGGCGCACAGGGACAGGACGAATCGGCGGGAGCGGATCGGCACGCGTATGAGAAGGCAATGCTTGGGATTCGTAGCGACTTCGAAGCCAACCTGCGGAACCTCGGGGCAGGAGCGGCTGCAGTAGCAGCGCGGTCGAGGGCGGTGGATAGGCTCGTAAGGGGGCTATGGGATTCGGGAATGGAGTCAACGCAACTGCGGAAAGCCGGTGTCGCGCTGATCGCGGTGGGTGGGTATGGACGCGAGGAGTTGTTTCTTTCTTCCGACGTAGATCTGATGTTCTTGTTGGATGCCCGGCGGTCTGAGAGAGAGCTCAAAGATCCGATCCGGCAGTTGAGTCAGCAGCTGTGGGACTGCGGGCTGAGGCTTTCGCCGATGACTCGGACGCTAATTGAATGTGAGCGATTCAACGTAGAGAACGTCGAGTTCACGCTCGCTTTGCTGGACGCTCGGCTGGTGTGCGGGGATGAGGCGTTGTTTGCCCGGATGAGCGAGCGGTCACTGCCCAAGATGATGGGTCGGGAGCGAAAGAGGATTGTGCAACGGCTGGCGTCGGTGACTAGGCTGCGCCACCACAAGTATGGGAATACGCTCTTTCACTTGGAACCGAATATCAAAGATTGTCCCGGTGGATTGCGGGATGCGCATGTGTGCGCATGGCTGGAGAAGCTGGAAGCCGCGAAGGACGGTGAGACCAAGGAGGAGTTCAGGAAGGCGCGCGACTTTCTACTGCTGGTGAGAACATTCCTGCATCTGCGGCACAGGCGGGATGACAACACGCTGGATTGGCATGTGCAGGACGAGGCGGCTGCAGCGTCGCTGGGCTTCAGGGAACGGACGCGGGTAGAGCTGGATGCCGCGTATTGGATGCGGCTTTACTTCCGGCATGCCCGAGTGATCGAGCGGGCAGTGGGACAGGCTCTTGAAGGTGCGGCACCGGGGAAACAGGACTCGCGGTTCAAGCGTTTCGCGGCTTTGAGGCGGTTGAGTGCGAAGGCGGATGAGCCGGGGTCAAGTGACTATGAGGTGAGTCAAGGACGGGTCGTGCTGGGGGCGGTCAAGCCCTTGGGCGACGATCCAGCGCATGATCCCGAGACGATGTTCGCGGTATTTGCGGAGGTAGCCAAGACGGGCATGCAGTTGTCGCCGCAGACGGAGCAGAGGCTGGAAGGAGCGCTGCCGTATCTATCCACGCATCTCGAGGACGGGCCTGGACTTTGGCGGCAGATGGAAACGATTCTGATTCTGCCCCATGCAGGGCTTGCGCTTCGGACGATGCACGCGATCGGGGTGCTCGAGCTGGTATTGCCGGAGTTCCATGGCATCGACGCGCTGGTAATCCGGGACGCCTATCACCGCTACACCGTGGATGAGCACACGTTTGTGCTGGTCGATACGCTGCATGGATTGCTGACCGGGACGGGAGAAGGGGAGAGCTGGGAGGTTCGGTTCGGTCAAATTCTGCGGGATCTGCCTCATCCGGGGCTTCTCTTTCTGGCGGCACTGCTGCATGATACGGGCAAAGGCCACAATGCTGCTGTCCATGCGGCGGAATCGGTCAAGATGGCGGAAAATGTGGTAAAGCGGCTGGAGTTGGACTCGTATGAGTCTGAACTGGTGCTGGGTCTAATCCGGAATCATCTGGAGATGTCAAATGCGCTGCGGAGGGACGTGTTTGCTACGGAGACGATCCAGGCGCTTGCCGGGCGGGTGTTGGCGCCGGAGGCGTTGAAGATGTTGACCGTGTTTACCTACGCCGATATCTCGGCGGTGCATCCGGATGCGCTGACTCCCTGGAAGGCAGAGAATCTGCACCATCTTTACGTCGCAACCGCGCACTATCTGGACCGAAACCTCGACGATGACCGGATCGGCCTTGCGGGGGAGCGCAATGACGCTGAGGTGCTGGAGCGGCTGCTGGCGCTGTTGCCTGGACAAAAAGCTGCGCTTGGGCAATTCCTGGAAGGATTCCCCCAGCGATATCTAGTGACACGGAAAAAAGAGGAGATTCGCAGGCACTTTGAGATGGCGGTGCGCTTAGCTTCGTGTAGGTCGGAAGAAGAGGAACCGGCACTCCCGGCCGGAGAGGTGCAGTTGGACTTCCTCTATCAGCCTGGGGCGCACGAGCTGACACTGGTGAGCCGCGATCGGCCAATGCTGTTTGCGACAATGGCAGGGGCACTGGCGGCTTGGGGCATGAATATTGTGACGGCGGACGCATTCTCGAACGCGCAACGGGTGGTGGTGGACAGCTTCCGGTTTACGGATAGCTTCAAGACGCTGGAGTTGAATACCTCCGAGCGCGTCCGCTTTATCGCCAGTATCAAGGAGGCGATGACCGGAACAGTACCGGTTGAGGTAATGCTGGCAGGACGCAGACGTGCGCGCAAGAAGACGCCGAGAGTGACGATCGAGACGCGAATACAATTCGACGACTCAGCTTCTTCCCGCAGTACGGTGATTGAGATTGTGGCGCAGGATACGCCCGGACTGCTGAGGGCCCTGACGCTGACACTTGCGGCCCGAGGATGCAACATCGAGGTGGCGCTGGTGGACACAGAGGGAGACATGGCCATCGACGTGTTCTATGTCACTCGATCCGCTACCAAGCTGCCTGAGAATATGCAGGAATCGATGCGGCGGACGCTGGTGGAGGCGATTGAGGCAAATGCTCGGTGATTTAGTGAGAGGGCTGGTAGGCCTGGGCTTGATAGCCCTGCCTGGAAGGCTCGGAAGTACGGCGCTCCCGGCAAACACCGCAGCGGATCACTGCCGGGGCGCGATGTTGACGGGAGAGGTGCACGCGGGGGAGGCATACAAGGCAAGCTTAGGCGGCAAACTGGCATTGGTCTTACAGCCCATTCCTTCTGGATGGATTCTTCGTGTTGAGCCTCTGTCTGGTTCGCAGGCGAGGCACGACTACGCGGAGCTGGCGACTCCGCCGTATCAATCGGTATCTCCACTTTCGATCTCTACCGACTTCAGCTTCCGGGCGCAAGATGCGGTTGCTTGGAATCCACGGGAGTTCCGCTTCGCCATGGATCGAGCAAGCTTTGAGGGCCTACTGAACCTCTTTCAGCGGCTCCCGCCTCCGGGAGCTCCGGTGAAGGCGGAGATGGAACGGCAACTGGCGGTTCTGTTGGCTCACACGGCAACAGGGCGGCTGCGGATTCTTGACTCGAGGCTGGCTGCGGGGACTGCGGATCAGTGGAAGACGGCCGCCGCCGTGGCGCTGCACCTATCGTCAACCGCTCACACGGTGGACATGAAGGCGGAACCGAGTGCACTAGGAAAGCTAGAGTACATTCGATTCCAGATCGAACTCGACCTGCCGAACACGTTCCCGCTGGATGCCTCTCTGCGCGCGTACACGCTTCCGTGCCGCCTCTAGAAAGCAGAAGGACGATTTCATTGCGAAGAATTGCAGGTTGTAGCTTTATCAACCAACCTGCCCCCTTTTCAATGCATCCTTAGTTACAGAACCGGAAATTTCACTGGGTTATAGGCTGGAAGAAGATAACTGCCATTCGCAGGCCAGAGCGGGCTGAAAGCGGATACCGGTACTATGATTGAGCCATGACCACGAAAACTTCAGAAACGACCAGTAACGGGCGCCCGACGGACGTTCCACAGCGGAACGATCGCTACTTCTTCGGCACTCTGGACAGTTTCGCCAAGAACCAGGAGAAACTGAAGGAGGTGAGTTGGGGGTACGACCAGCCGGAGGGGATTGTTCTGGCGTCGCTGGATGCGGCGATCAACTGGGTGCGGAAGAACTCCGTATGGCCTATGACCTTCGGGCTCGCGTGCTGTGCGATCGAGATGATGTCGATGGGTGGTTCCCGATACGATATCGCCCGCTTTGGAGCCGAGGTGTTTCGTCCCTCGCCACGTCAGAGCGACCTCATGATCATTGCGGGGCGGGTATCGCAGAAGATGGCACCGGTGATTCGGAGGCTCTATGAGCAGATGCCCGAGCCAAAGTGGGTGATCTCCATGGGGGCATGCGCAACATCGGGAGGCGTGTTCAACAACTACGCCCTCCTTCAAGGGGTCAACCAGATTATTCCGGTCGACATTTACGTTCCCGGATGTCCCCCGCGTCCTGAGCAGCTTTTATACGCAATAACTCTGCTGCAGGAGAAGATTCAAAGTGAACGTGGAACGGTGCGTAGGACGTTGAATCTGAGTTGAGTTGAATGTGGGACGGGATTACTCTACGGGTTCACGGCAAGATTTGGGAGCACCAGGATAGATCGCGTTGGTAAAGTGCTCTCACGTAGATAGCCAATCGATTTTTTGTGGCTACTTGAGTCAAACGAGGTAAACTTTGTCAGACTTTGACAAAGAGGAATGGGCGGAACGAAAGTCCATCAAAATTTTTGAAGTTTTATTTTAGCGGAGGAAGTCGAATGGTTTATCGCCCTTTACATAGTCTTGGCCGGCTCGGACTGGCTGCATGTGCAGTCAGCCTTGGAGTTGCGAGCCTGAGTGCACAAACTGCACCCAGCACCACCGCCCCAGTGGGGCCGAACCCTTCCCGTGTTGATGTTTTTACCGGGTACTCGTACTTTGGAGCACACGGCGAGGTTAAGCCTGCCGATATCAACTACACGTCGATCAATCTCGGCGCGATCGGTAGCGGAGCTTACTATTTTAACAAGTACGTAGGCGCGGAGATCAACCTTGTCGCTCATCCGGATGGCGCGAACGACAGCATGTACTCCTCCAGCGCGGGATTGATCGTACGTGCTCCGCTGCAGAACTTCTCCTTGTTCGCGCATGGCTTGGTCGGAGGCGCGCATCTCGTCGGTCCTAATAGCGAGGTAGCACCTGTGGCGCACTTTCCAGGCCAGTGGGGACCTGCTCTGACCGCTGGTGGCGGTATGGACTACGACATCCCCTACTTCAACAATATGTTCTCTATCCGGTTATTTGAGGCTGACTTCCGTTACATCCATGCAGACTTCGGTCCCACCATCAATGCGAACCTTCCTGGTGGGCGTGCAAACCTGAATGGCGTAGACCTCAGCACTGGTATCGTGACGCACTTCGGCCACATCATTCCGCCACCTCCTGTCACCTATGCCTGCGTGGTTTCTCCGACTTCCGTTTATCCGGGTGATCCGGTTACGGTCACGGGTACGGCCGGCAACCTGAACCCGAAGAAGACGGCGACCTATACCTGGACGGCGACCAACGGTGCCACTGTTAGTGGCACCAGCAGCACGGGCAATATCGATACCAAGTCTTTGACCCCTGGCACCTACACGGTCAAGGGGCATGTGTCTGAAGGCGCGAAGCCTGGAATGATGGCCGACTGCTCGGCTGACTTTACCGTCAAGCCGTTTGAGCCACCCACCATCGGTTGCTCGGCGAATCCGTCCACGGTCAGCCCTGGCGATTCGTCAACCATCACCTCCAACGGCGTCAGCCCGCAGAGCCGTCCTCTGACCTACAGCTATACGGCATCGGCTGGTTCTATCAGCGGCACGACGAGCACGGCAACCCTGTCCACTACTGGGGCAGCGCCGGGAACGATCACCGTCACCTGCAACGTGGTCGACGATAAGGGCCAAACCGCCAGCCAACAGACCACCGTCACCGTCGTTGCTCCGGCACCGCCACCGCAGGTACAGACGCAGAGCCTCTGCTCGGTCGCCTTCGGTCGCGATACAAAGCGTCCGGCGCGTGTAGACAACGAAGGCAAGGCTTGCCTTGATGACCTGGCACTCAACCTGCAGCGCACCACCGATTCGAAGCTTGCGGTTACCGGAAATGCATCGAGCGGCGAGAAGATGGGCTCAAAGCTCGCTGCCGAGCGCGCTGTGAACACGAAGGACTACCTGGTCAAGGAGAAAGGTATTGATGGTTCCCGCGTGATGGTTTACACGGGCAGCCAGGATGCCGCCACCGTCTCTACGACTCTGGTCCCGAGTGGTGCAACGCTGGATATGACCGGCATCACCCCGGTGGATGAGAGCGTCGTCAAGCCTCAGTCCCGGACAGCGCCTGCACCGAAGAGGCACCACCACAAGAAGAGCTAATCCTCTTCTCTAACACAGCAAAGGCTGACTGGGCATTCGCTCAGTCAGCCTTTGTTTTTGTCATTTTGGACTGAAGGGGAACCAACTCCGATATTGTCTCCACTTACACTGAGTTGGAGAATGAAATCAAGGATGGAACTGCTTTGAATCTACGTCGGTCTCTAGTGTTTGGTTTGTCTTGTGCTGGTCTCGTATTCTGCCTGGTTTCACCAGCTTTTTCTGCTACGCCCTGGCTTCCTCTCGGGCCGGATGGAGGAGATGCGCGACGCTTTGCGCCAGATCCGCATGATCTCTCGCATTTGTATCTGGGGACCGCCAATGGTTGGCTCTACGAGAGTCATAACTCCGGCGCCAACTGGCAGAGGCTGAGCCGGCCCGGAAAGCGGGACGACCTGGTAATCGACGGGATCTTTATCGATCCGAACGACTCCAAGCGCATGGTCATCGGAGCATGGGTACTAGGGTATAAGGATGGCGGCGTGTACGTCAGCAACGACGGTGGCGTGAGCTGGACGGGTGAGGCGGCGATGCAGGGACAAGCGGTCCTCTCGTTGGCTTCAGCACCCTCCGATCCGAAGTTGCTCGTCATCGGGACACTGAAGGGTGTTTATCGCTCCAATGACGGTGGCCTGACCTGGATGTTGATCAGTCCGCCGGACAGCACCGAGATCCATAATGTGCAGTCGATCGCGATCGACCCAGCCAACCCGAACGTCATCTACGCGGGGACCTGGCACCTGCCGTGGAAGACGACTGACGGCGGAACGAACTGGACCAATATGAAACAGGGAATTATCGAGGATTCCGACGTGTTTTCGATCATCGTCGATCCGAAGACGCCACAGACGATCTACACGAGCGCCTGCTCGGGCATTTACAAGAGCGATAACGGTGGGGAGATGTACCACAAGGTGCAGGGGATTCCAACAACAGCGCGTCGTACGCGTGTGTTGTTGCAGGATCCGGGAACATTGACGACCGTCTATGCGGGTACCACGGAAGGACTTTGGCGAACGCAGGACGCAGGAAAAGACTGGGCACGGACGACAGATCCGGCGGTCATCGTGAACGATGTGTATGTGGATCGGCGGGACTCCAAGCATGTTCTACTCGCGACCGATCGGGGCGGCATCCTTGCCTCGGAGGACGGCGGAGATAGCTTTCACGCCTCTAACGGCGGATTCTCCGCGCGTCAGGTCACAGCGATGAAACGGGACACGATGCATGCTGGAACGATCTACGTAGGCGTTGTGAATGATAAGGAGCTCGGCGGCGTGTTTCAGAGCGACGATGGCGGCAAGGGCTGGGTGCAACACAGCAAGGGACTGGAAGGACGGGATGTGTTTTCTCTGGGACAGGCCGCGGATGGAACGATGATCGCGGGCACTTCACATGGGCTCTATCGCTTGGCTGCGGATGGAGGCTGGAACCGGGCCACTGGCTTGGTTACAGTACCGGAGCCTACGGTGCAACCAGTCACGCCTGCGCTGACGCGTCCGCCCGCGATAACGCCGCGAAATCAGTTCACGAAGAAGACTGGTTTGAAGGACTCGACCGTGGAGTCTCCGAAGGAGAAGTTGACCCCAGGGCAGAAAGCGGCTGTGGCGACGGCCACGGCGGCGACGGACGCCAAAGGTCCAAGTACCCGTGGAAAGCGTGCAGCGGCCGCGAAGCAGCCCGTGTCCAAGGCATTTGACGGTAGTGTGCTGGCGGTCGTCAATGTAGACAATTCCTTGATGGCAGCCACGTCGGAAGGTTTAATGAAGAGCGTCGACAATGGCGCTAACTGGATGTCAGTAGGGGTGCAGGGGTCTGGTGACTGGCGTTACCTAGCAGCGGCAAAGACGAATCTCGTAGCCGCAGATCTTCACGCGATGCACATGTCGAGCGACTCCGGCTCGACCTGGACTGAGGTGAAGGTGCCGGAGAAGCTGACGCAAATTGCGGCGATTTCGGTTGAGCCTTCGGGCGAGATGTGGGTTGGTGGGCGTGAGGGAATCTGGACTTCCTCGAATGGCGGTGCGGACTGGACTACGCCGAAGAACCTCTTTATCAACTCGGTCACGGGGATCTACTTCGACGAGGCTGCCGATCGCATGCTGATCACGGTGAGCCGAATGAACTTCGCGTTCTTTGTTCAGCTTCCAGATAAGACGGTAACGTACGCGGACACTGGTTGGGATCTGAGATTCATCCGGCCGGTGGGCGATCACCTGGTAGGCGCAACGTTTTTCGATGGCGTGGTGGTTCAGCCGAGCAATGCAGCATCGGGTCAGAGGGCATCGCGCTAAGCAGTCGAAGAGGCGTTGTGGAAGGGATAGAATCGAGGTATGACCTTCGTTGCTGACCTTTCCCATGCCTCATGCAAACCTCGGCATGGCTTTCAAACCGACGATCGGGCGCTCCTTCTAATTGCCGAGAAGGTGCAGGCGCAGGAGCGTCTCTCGTTTGATGATGGGGTGACGCTCTACCGAAGTGGAGACATCCTGGCGGTGGGGTGGCTGGCCAACCTCGTACGCGAACGCATGCACGGGGACATCACTTACTTCAACGTGAACCGCCACATCAATCCCACGAATGTCTGCGTGGCATCCTGCCGACTGTGTGCGTTTGGGCGGAAAAAGGGTGAGGCCGGCACGTACACAATGGCTCTTGAAGAGGCCTGGGAGACGGCTGGAACGGGGATTACGGACGCAGTCACGGAGTTCCACATCGTCGGTGGGCTGCACCCAGATCTGCCTTTTGAATACTTCATGGACCTGGTTCGGGGGCTAAAGTTACGCTTTCCCAAGGTCCACATCAAAGCCTTCACTATGGTCGAGATTTCATTCCTGGCGAAGCGAGCGAAGATGTCGATCCAGGAGACGCTCCTGAAGATGAAGGAGGCCGGGGTCGACTCAATGCCGGGGGGCGGGGCGGAGATCTTCGCGGACCGCGTCCGGCATATCATCTGCGACCACAAGATCGACGGTGGGGAGTGGCTGGAGACAGCTAAGCTGGCGCATCAGACGGGATTCCGGTCCAACGCCACGATGCTTTACGGGCATGTCGAGTACGACGAAGACCGGGTGGACCACCTGGTGCGGCTGCGTGAGGTGCAGGATGAGACGGGAGGGTTCCAGACCTTTATTCCACTATCCTTCCATCCCGACAACACGGCCTTGGCGCATATTCCGAAGACGAGCGGGATGCTGGATATGCGGCAGATCGCGGTGGGACGGCTGATGTTGGATAATTTCCCGCACATCAAGAGCTATTGGCAGATGGTGAGTCCGAAGATGGCGCAGATCTCGCTGCGGTTTGGGGCGGATGACATTGACGGGACCGTGATCGAGGAGAAGATCTACCATGACGCCGGAGCGACGACCCCGCAAGGGATGCGGCGGGCTGACCTGGTGCGGTTGATCACAGAGGCGGGACGGATTCCGGTGGAGCGCGATACGCTCTACCACGCGGTGACACGGTCGGAAGATACGTTTACCGTCTCAGCTTGATGGCAGATCGAGCGGAGGCTTTGGGCGCAGCGCCGGTGTGGCTTCGCGATGGTGAAGAAGCGGATCTGGATGCGATGTATCGGCTGGATACAGCCTGCTTTGAGGCTCCGTTTCGGTTTTCGCGGGTTGCGATGCGAGGGTTTGCGCGTGCGCGTGGAGCGTTCACGATTGTGGCGGAGGAGAGAGCGGGAGAGATGGTGGGGTTTGTGGTGGTGCAGGTGAACCGGGGGCGGCCGGCCGCGGACGCGTACGTGGTGACACTGGATGTCCGGGAGGATGTGCGGCGTCAGGGCATCGCGGGGCGGCTGCTACGGGCGGCGGAGATCCGGGCGGCGCGGGACGGCGCGGCTCGGATGGGGCTGCATGTGTGGACGGAGAACGGCGGTGCGATCCGGTTCTACGAGCGCGAGGGGTATGAGCGGACGCTGCTGCATCCCGACTTCTATGGGAGTGATATCGATGCTCTGGGATACGCGAAGGCGCTGGCTCAGCGTGAGGCCGTGATCCAGAGGGCGTAGGGGTAAAGCAGGAAGAAGAGGATCATGGCGTCTGCCATGAGATCCATGTAGATGAGGAACAGGACGCCGCCGTGGTAGAGGCACCACCGCTTCTGGATACAGCGGATGGTGTCGGCTGTTCCGAGGAGGGCGAAGAGGGTGGGGAAGAGCAGAAGCGGATTGGCACGATTGTGGGGGAAGTCCGAGAGCCAGGCGGCGAAGAAGAAGCTGAAGACGACGAGCAGGGTGGCCCGGGGAAGCGACCGCCGGCGCGGATCAAGGAAGGTGGGGAGCGCCGAGGTCATGCTGCTGTAGGGCCCTTTCGCTCCCATCGGTAACAGGATATCGCTTTCACGATGAGGCGTTTTGATACGGTCATAGGAGAGTGGTCTCAGGTGTACCCCCCTCCTCCCACCAAAGTACGCAAAGTCTTCATAACGTTGAAGTTAGGTCTGGACTTGAGCTTCAATCGCCGGTAAAGTCTTTGTTTACACCAGGACTGCTCGTAAAGTCTTCATTCGAGGAGAGTTATCCTCATCATGAGCCGGGGCCGGATTGGGGTAGGCGAGGATCTTTAGACTGCGGTGAGCATGTTCAAGGAGCGCAGCGATGCCTCGGCGATGGAGTCAGCGAAGGGGGCGCGGAGGACGCCGCGTTCGGTGATGATGGCGGCGATGTACTTGGCGGGGGTGACGTCGAAGGCGGGGTTCTCGATGCCGACGCCGGTGGGGGTCATCTGGCGTCCGTTGGAGTGGGTGACCTCGCGGGGGTCGCGCTGCTCGATTGGGATCGCGTCGCCGTTCAGCGTCGCAAGGTCCAGCGTGTTCCAAGGGGCGGCGACGTAGAAGGGGATGCCATGCTCTTTGGCGAGGATGGCGACGCCGTAGGTGCCGATCTTGTTGGCGGTGTCGCCGTTGGCGGCGATGCGGTCCGCGCCGACGATGACGGCCTGGATGCGGCCCTTGGACATGAGGTGGGCGGACATGTTGTCGCAGAGGACGGTGGTGGGGATGTTGTCCTTCATGAGCTCCCAGGCGGTGAGGCGGGCGCCCTGGAGGTAGGGGCGGGTCTCGTCGGCGAGGACGTCGAGTTCATGACCGGCTTCGACGGCGGCGCGAATGACTCCGAGGGCGGAGCCGTAGCCGCAGGCGGCGAGGGCTCCGGCGTTACAGTGGGTGAGGATGGTGCCCTTCTGGGGGAGGAGTTCGGCGCCGAGACGGCCGAGTTCGCGGCAGTTGGCGATGTCTTCGTCGTACATCTGGAGGGCACGGGCGACGACAAGATGCTTGATCTCGGGGATGGGGGTGTTGGCGGCGGCGAGGGAGTTGTAAAGGTCGCGGATCTGGCCGATGCCCCAGAAGAGATTGACGGCGGTGGGGCGGGTGGCGGCGAGATGGTCGCAGATGACTTCGACTTCGGCGGAGAGTTCGGGAATGCTGGCGGCGGTGCTGCGGTCGATGCCGAGGGCTACGCCCATGGCTCCGGAGACGCCGATGGCCATGGCGCCACGGACGATCATGTCACGGATGGCGGTGGCGACCTGCTTGTAGTCCGTGGCGAGGACGTATGTTTCCTCGAGGGGGAGCTTGGTTTGATCGAGGAAGTTGACGCCTGTGGGAAGCCATTCGAGGGTAGGGATCATGTTTGTTCAGTTTACTCGTGGTCGCGACGGATCGCCTGATTCCGAGAACGGCGTAAATCAACTGCCTCGACAGAAAAGTCTGGCTCATCTATGGTTCGCTGATGTACCGCAGGCTGTCTAGCCAAAGCTCATGCGCTTTGTGCATGAGATGACTGCCAGCGGCTGGATCTTTGCGATCTCCGGGGCCGATACCTGTCTCTTCCGTGATCACGAGGCAATTCTCGCCTTGCGGAAGGAAGCGCCAGGCGTGATAGTGGCCGTGGCGGGTTTCTGTCTCATCCGCGCCGAATGGAATCCAGCTGATTCGCTGGTCTGCCTCAAACTCAACGATCCTGGACTGGATTGGACTACCGAAGATGCGAAGACGGTAGAGCGCTCCCTGACCCAGTTTGTCCGGTGTCTCGTTGACGACATCTTTGACGATCACCAGCCATTTTGGCCAGCTGGTGGCATCAGCGAGATGGGCGAAGGTACGGTGGCAATCTGCATGAACCAGCAGTTCATTGTGACTGAACACGGGAGCAACTGAGGGATCGTAAGCGGCAGGCCATCGCAGCGCCACATCGCGATGTGCACGATCGGACTGCATCTCGCTCGTCTGGGCAATCGATTCTTTCAAGCAACCATAGTTCACGAGGAGCACGACTGC
The DNA here is from genome assembly GCA_965198885.1 of uncultured Granulicella sp. Taxonomy (GTDB): domain Bacteria; phylum Acidobacteriota; class Terriglobia; order Terriglobales; family Acidobacteriaceae; genus Edaphobacter. The sequence continues at coordinate 3,149,772 of OZ240677.1, forward strand.
AAGAAGTCTAATTAGAGGGTTCATCGGATCTCCAGACGCCATGAGAGCATGAGCTTTGCTATAAGCTGCGCGACGATAGTACAGCGGTCACGAACGTGAAGTCGGCTCTTCGTCCGGGAGCTTACGAAGAGCGGTGGGCGGTGCGGACGTCGTTGGCGGTGAAGACGCTGAGGAATGGGACGCCGGGGGCGGCGGCTTCTATTTGGGTGCGGCCGCCTTGATCGCGGTCGACCAGGCAGAGGACGCCGATGACGTGCATGCCGGCTTCGCGGGCGGATTGGATGGCTTGAATGGTTGAGCCGCCGGTGGTGCAGACGTCGTCTACGATGACCACCTCTGAGCCGGGCTTGAGGAAGCCTTCTATGCGGCGGCCGGTGCCGTGGGTCTTTTCTGACTTGCGGACAAGGAAGCCGTGGAGGAGTGATGGGGTGGGACCGTGGTTTTCGTCGGGGTCCAGAGCGAGGAACTCGGTGTGGTCGGCGAGTTCCCAGGCGCTGGCGGAGGCGATGTTCGAGACGAGCGGGTCGGCACCCATGGTGAGGCCGCCTACGGCTACGGCGGAAGGGAAGTGCTCGCGGATGAGGTCAAGCAGGACGATGCCAGCTAGGCGGCCGCCTTCCGCGTGCAGGGTGGTGATCCGGCAGTCGATGTAATAGTCGCTCTTCTGGCCGGAGGCGAGGGTGAAGTCGCCGAGACGGAAGGAGAGGGTGGCGATGAGGTTGAGGAGAGCTTCGCGGGGAGTGTGGGTCTCGGCGTAGTCCATGGGAACAGAGTAACGCGAGAGTGTTGGTGTCTCGGAACTCGGGCGGCTTTTTGACGGCTCTCGAGAGCTCGGGGCATTTGCGTGTTGTGGGGAGTATTCCGTATCTTGATACATGTATAAGTTGTGCTGATAGTTCGGGATTGAGGTGAGGGGATGTTTGGATTGACGGATGAGCAGGAAGCGTTGCGGAAAGAGGTGCGGAAGTTTGCGGCGAAGGAGGTCGCGCCGGGGCTTGAGGAGAGGGATGAGAAGAGCGAGTTTCCGCATGAGATTGTGAAGAAGCTGGGTGCGATGGGGCTGATGGGAGTGATCTTCCCAGAGGTGCTAGGCGGGGCGGGACTGGGGTATGTCGAGTATGTGCTGGCGATCGAGGAGCTCTCACGCGTGGATGGGAGCGTGGGGATCATTGTGGCGTCGCATAACTCGCTCTGTACGAACCACATTCGGCTGGCGGGGAATGCGGAGCAGCAGAAGAGGTGGGTGACGAAGCTGGCGCGTGGGGAGTGGCTGGGGGCTTGGGGACTGACGGAGCCGGGGTCAGGATCGGATGCGGGGGGGATGCGGACGACGGCGGTGCGACGCGGGGATGACTGGGTGCTCAATGGAGGGAAGACGTTTATTACCAACGGGACGTATGCGGATTGTGCGCTGGTGCTGGCGGTGACGGATCGGGAGAAGGGGACGCGCGGGGGGATCTCGGGGTTTTTGGTGGAGCGCGGGACGGCGGGGTTCCGGTCCGGCAAGAAGGAGAACAAGCTGGGGCTGCGGGCGAGCGATACGGCGGAGCTGATCTTTGAGGACTGCGTGGTGCCGGGGGATCACCTGGTGGGGGTCGAGGGGCAGGGGTTCAAGGATGCGATGCGGGTGCTGGATGGGGGGCGGATCTCGATTGCGGCCTTGAGTCTGGGGATTGCGCGGGGGGCTCTGGATGCGGCGATGCGGTATGCGACGGAGCGGCGGCAGTTCGGGAAGGCGATCAGCGAGTTTCAGGCGATCCAGTTCAAGCTGGCGACAATGGCGACGGAGCTGGATGCGGCGTGGCTGCTGACGATGCGCGCGGCGAAGATGAAGGATGCGGGGGAGAACGTGACGCTCGAAAGCAGCATGGCGAAGCTGTATGCGAGCGAGGTGGCTTGCCGGATCTGCGATGAAGGCGTGCAGATCCATGGCGGGTATGGGTTTATCAAGGACTATCCGGCGGAGAAGTTCTACCGGGATGTGAAGCTTTGCACGATCGGCGAAGGGACGAGTGAGATCCAGCGGATGGTGATTGCGCGGGAGTTGCTGAAACGGATGGCGTGAGGGCTGACCACGCGATGGCTTAGTACTTGGCCATGGTGGGGTCGATCTTGTCGGCCCATTCGAGGATTCCGCCGGCGAGGTTTTCTACGTGGGTGAAGCCGGCGTTCTTGAGGATGACGGCGGCTTTCTGGCTGCGGGCCCCAGAACGGCAGTGAACGACGATCTCGGCATCTTTGGCGACGGGGATTTCGTTGATGCGGGTTTCGAGGGAGCCGACCGGGATCAAGGGAGCGCCAAGGTTTGCGATGGGATACTCGTGGGGTTCGCGAACGTCAAGCAGGAAGAAGTCGTCTCCGTTAACGCGCTTCTGGACGAGGTCCTGTACGGTGATCTGGGGGATGCCGTCTACGAGGGAGCCGGAGACGTTCTTGTCTTTGGCGACTTCGAGCGGACCGACGGAGGTGGGCTTTTCGATGCCGCAGAACTGGTCGTAGTCAATGAGATGGGTGATGGTGGGGTGGGTACCGCAGGCAGGGCAATCCGGGTTTTTGCGGAGCTTGAGGGTGCGGAAGTTCATACCCAGGGCGTCGATCAGGAGCAGGCGTCCGGCGAGGGTGTCGCCGATGCCAAGGATGAGCTTGATGACCTCGGTGGCCTGGATGATGCCGACGAGGCCGGGGAGGATGCCGAGAACGCCGCCCTCCGCGCAGGAGGGGACGAGGCCGGGCGGTGGGGGTTCGGGGTAGAGGCAGCGGTAGCAGGGGCCGGTCTCGGTCGCGAAGACGCTGGCCTGGCCCTCGAAGCGGAAGATGGAGCCGTACGCGTTGGGCTTGCCAGTGAGGATGCAGGCGTCGTTGACGAGGTAGCGGGTCTGGAAGTTATCGGTGCCGTCGGCGACGATGTCGAAGTCTTTGAAGATCTCGAGGGCGTTGTCGCTGGTCAGCATGGTATTGTACTTGACCACGTTGAGGTTGGGGTTGAGGCCCTTGAGCATGATCTCGGCGGAATCGACTTTTAGCATGCCGACGGTCTTGGTGGAGTGGATGACCTGACGCTGGAGGTTGGAGGCGTCTACGGTGTCAAAGTCAACGAGGCCGAGGGTGCCTACGCCGGCTGCGGCGAGGTAGAGGGCGAGCGGGGCTCCGAGGCCGCCGGTGCCGACGCAGAGGACCTTGGCGGCTTTTAGCTTCTGCTGGCCTTCGTAGCCGACCTCGGGAAGGATGAGGTGGCGGGAGTAGCGGGCGATCTCTTCATTGGAAAGCTTGGGGAGTTCTACAGCGGTCAGGGTCTCAACCATAACAACCTTTCACTTCTGTCTTAGCCGTTCATCGGCAGTTGGGGGAGTGTTGAAGCCATCTAAGATCCACGCTAAAGCCCGAAGGACAAAACCCACGATCAGCAGGAGGATTGCCATAACCAGAAACAACGCGAGACATACCGCAACGAAACGGCGATGGACGAGACGGAGCGAGGGACGATCGGCTAGAAGCATGACAGCAGGACCGGCGATGACGAGCAGCGAACTAACCCGCAGCAAGGACCTGCTCAACTTGCTTATTCTTGCGATCCCCTCAGCCACTGCCATGGCAATCGTCTCCTTGGGAAGTAGTTGATCGGATCAGCGCCCGGTCAGTCCAGCTGGCGACAACAACCCCCGGCTATGGATGGGATGATGGTCAACTCGTCTGAATCCTTGGTCTCGGTCAGTTCCCGGCCCGGGAGGTAGCGGATATCGTCGTCGTTGAGGTAGACATTGACGAAGGAACGCAGCTTTCCGTCCGCGCCATAGAGGTTCGGCTTCAGGTCGGGATAGGCTCCAACCAACGTCTCTAAAGCATCGTCCACTGTGTTGGCCTGGACGGAGACGGTGGCTTGCTGGCCTGTGTAGGTTCGCAGTGGTGTGGGGATGTGGATGTTCATTGGACTCCTAGACTACTGCTTTTTCCTTTAGTTCACTGGCTGCTCGGGTTTCGATCTCGATTGGCTCATCCGTAAAGGCCTTATCTTCTTCCGCTGTGCCGCGGAGGAGGAAGGAGTTGGTTACGTCGGCTTTGCCTTCGGCTACTCGGGTGATGACGTAGGAGCAGCCGATCCAGTGGGCCTCCGCGAGGTCGGTGGAGGACCACATGGCGGGATGATCGGGGTGCGAGTGGTAGAAGCCTACGATGTCCAGGTCGCTCTTGCGGGCCTGGCGCTGGATGCGGATGAGCTCCACGGGATCGATGGAGTAACGGTTGTGGGCGGAGTCGGTGCGGGTGTTGCCAGCCCGGACGATCTCTACGACTTCGTTGTCGCCTTCGATGGTGTGGCCGAGCATGACGCCGCAGCACTCGTGCGGATACGTTTCTTCTCCGTGGGCGCGCAGGGCTGTGTAGTCCTTGAACTTCAGCTTCAGCATGGCTAGCTCTCCTGCCAGAAGCGCTCGGACATGTACTTTTCGGCGGAGTCGCAGAGGATGGTGACGACGACGGCGTCGCGTCCGGCCTTGTGCTCGCGCTCCGCGATCTCGAAGGCGGCCGCGGCTGCTCCGGCGGCGGAGATGCCAACCAAGAGGCCGGACTTGCGGGCGAGACGGAGACACATGGCGTAGGCGCGTTCCGTAGCCAGGCCGATGTTTTCGTCAGCGAGGGCTGGGTCGTAGATGGGGGGTACGATGGCGGTTGCCATGTGCTTCAAGCCCTCGAGGCCGTTGAAGGCGGAGTCAGGCTGCATGGAGATGCAGCGGATGCCCGGGTTCAGTTCCTTAAGGCGGCGGGTTACGCCCATGAAGGTTCCGCTGGTGCCGAGACCGGCGACGAAGTGCGTGACCTGGCCTTCGGTCTGGCGCCAGATCTCGTTGGCGGTGCCGTGATAGTGGCTGAGCCAGTTTTGCTCGTTGCCGTACTGGTCGGCGTAGAAGAAGCGGTGGGGCTCCTGGGCGGCCATGGCGCGGGCCTGGCGGATGGCTCCGTCGCTGCCGTCGGCAGGGCTGGTCCAGACAATCTCGGCTCCGTAGGCGGCGAGGTATTTCTTGCGCTCGGGGGAGACGTTGGAGGGCATGCAGAGGGTGACGGGGAAGCCCATGGCAGCCCCGAGCATGGCGTAGGCGATACCGGTGTTGCCGCTGGTGGCGTCGAGCAGCCCTTTGTTGCCGCCCAAGAGCCCGCGGCGGATGGCATCGGTTACGATGGCCGAGGCGGCGCGGTCTTTGACGCTGCCTCCGGGGTTGGCCCACTCGGCTTTACCCAGGATTTGCACGCCGGGCATCTGGGTGGTGAGCTCGTCGAGGCGGACGAGGGGGGTGTTGCCGATTCGGTCGAGGAGAGTCGTGCCGAGTGTGGTGGTGGCGGTCATCATAACTCTTCCGGCTTGCTCCCTATTCCCCTATGCGGTTGTTTATGCGACAGTTATTCCAGAGTCTAACTTATGGCAAAGCCCCCACAACAGCGAAGCTTCGATGACGTGCTGCTGGCACTTGGTAACCAGCGATTTGATGTCGCGGCGGCACAGGAAGGTGCACAGAGAGCGCAAGGGGCTGTCCGGGTAAGCAAATACAACTGCGCGGCGGAGATTGCGGCGACGCCGGGTGCCGGGCATACGGTTACGATGCTTTCGCGGCCGGGATTTCTGCTGAACGGCGAGATCAGCCGGCTGGTGGATAAGGGGTACCAGAAGTTTCTGAGGTCGTCCAAGCTGGAGATTCCGGCGACCGCGGATCACCTGCGTTCGCTGCACAGCTTTACGACGGAGCTGCACGCCGCGACCGGGGAGATGAACCTTCTTAACGAGGCGCTAGGAACGACGAGCGACCAGTATCACTATGACCGGGTGATGGGGCGTCCGGACCAATCCACGCACTAGCGTATAAGGGCGGTGGATTGGATGGCTGAGGCTGCTCTTGCGCCGGGACTTTACCTGGTTGCGACGCCGATCGGGAATCTTGAAGACATCACGCTGCGGGCGCTGCGGGTGCTCAAGCAGGTGGACCGGATCGCCTGTGAAGATACGCGGCAGACGCAGAAGCTGCTGAATCACTTTGGGATTCAGACGCCTACGGTAAGCTACCACTTGTTTAATGAGCAGGCGCGATCGCAGGAACTGCTGGCTGAGCTGAAGGCCGGCGGGCGGATCGCCGTGGTTTCCGACGCAGGGACTCCGGGAATTGCGGATCCGGGCGGGCAGATTGCGGCGGCGGCGATTGCTGCGGGGGTGGCAGTGTTTCCGATTCCAGGGGCTATGGCCGGGGTTTCAGCGCTGATTGCGAGTGGGCTGCCGACGGACTCGTTTGTGTTTCATGGATTTTTGCCTTCGAAGTCCGGGGAGCGGCTGACCGTGCTGGAAGGGTTAACGGATGGCGTGAGTACGCACATGTTTTATGAGTCGCCGCATCGGGTGCTGGATACGCTGGCGGATGTGGGGAAGGTGTTTGGGGCGGGGCAGGGAGTGGTACTCGCGCGGGAGCTGACGAAGCTGCATGAGGAGTTTCTGCGGGGGCCGGTCTCGGAGGTGCTGGCTACGCTGAGTGCGCGAGCGCAGGTGCGGGGAGAGTTTGTGCTTTTGTTTCAGGTTTCCGCTACTGGGGTGGGCGATCATGGCGATGTGAGCATTGCGGAGGCGGTGCGGGCGTTGCAGGCTGAGGAAGGTTTGCCGGAGATGGATGCTTTGAAGCGGGTGGCGCGGGAGCGGGGGATGGGCAAGAGCGCGGCCTACCGGGAGATGCAACGGGAGCTTGCGCGGCGGCGGCCGCGGTAGGCGAAGGCTTGTGGCGCGGATTGGCACCGGCTGCTGTATGCTGGCGGGGAAATCGTATCCATCTGAAGCCGTCTTCCTGATCGAGGTGATGCGTTGCGTGTACGCGCTGCAGGCTTGCCTAGCGGTGGACCGGTGCTTGTGCTTGGCGGGATCGCGCTGCTGCTGATCTTCGCCAAGGTTCTGCTGATTCCGCTGGCATTTGCGATTACGCTCTCGTTCCTGCTGGCACCGGCGGCTGCGAAGCTGGAGAAGCATGGGGTGAGGCGGCCGCTGGCGGTCGCGCTGACCAGTGGCGTGGCGACTGCCTGCTTGATCTTTGGTGCGTATGGGCTCTCGAAGCAGGTGCTGAGTGTGGCGCAGACGCTGCCGAGCTACCGGGCAAATATCGAGCGGAGAGTGGCGTCGCTGCACTCTTCTTCGGAGAACTCGCTGCGGTCCGCGCTGGAGATGCTGGAGGATATGAATGGCGGGCTTGACGCCAGCCCGGCGCGTGGGGATGCGATGCCGGTGAGGGTCGTGGGGCAGAAGTCGGATGAGCTGTTTGCGACGTTGAACCTGGTTGGGGTGATCCTGGCGCCGGTTGGAGAGATTGGCATCGTGATCATCTTCGCGGTGTACATCCTGATGAACCGCGAGGATCTTCGGCATCGGCTGCTGCTGTTGGCGGGGATGGGGAATATCAACCTGATGACGCGGGCGCTGGATGAGGCGACGCGGCGGATCAGCCATTACCTGGTGGCACAGTTCCAGGTGAATGCCTGTTATGGCGTTCTGTTCGGGGGCGGGTTGTTCCTGCTGCATGTGCCGCAGGCGGCGCTTTGGGGAGTGATTGCGGGGACGCTGCGGGTTGTGCCGTACCTGGGGACCTTGATCGGGGTGGCTACGCCGCTGCTGCTTTCGGTTGCGCTGTCGTCCAACTGGCAACTGCCCTTGATGGTGTTGCTTTGGTTCCTGGTGCTGGAGGGGACTACGGCTTATCTGATCGAGCCGATGGTGTTCAGCTCACGGACGGGAATCTCATCGCTGGCACTGCTGGGGAGTGCGATCTTCTGGTCCATGCTTTGGGGATTGCCGGGGCTGGTGTTGTCCACTCCGCTGACGGTATGTGTGGTGGTGTTTGGGCGGTATGTGCCGCAGCTTGCGTTTCTGAATACGCTGCTGGGGTCCACGGCGAAGCTTTCTCCGGCGGCGCATATGTATGAACGGCTGCTGGCGATGGATCAGGCGGCGGCTACGAGCATTGCGGAGAGTTACCTGGAGGGAAAGGCGCTGGTGAAGCTGTATGACAGCGTCCTGATTCCGGTGTTAAGCCTGGCGGAGGAAGACAGGCATCGCGGCGCGCTGACCGAGGTGCAGTCGAAGTTTCTGCTGCTGAGCCTGGGAGAGATTGTGGCGAGGCTCACGTCGTATACGCAGCGGGTGGACGCGGCGCAGGGGGATGGTCTTCGGGTTGCGGATGGCTTTGGGACGTGGCGCAAGCCGGCGCGGAAAGAGTTTGCGATTGTGTGCCTAGCCTCCGAGGATCCGGCGGATGAGCTGACCAGCGTGATGCTGGCGCAACTGCTGGAGCGTGAGGGACACCAGACGCTGCAGCTGTGTGCGAACTCGCTCTCCGATGAGATTGTGGTGGGGCTTGCGTCAGAGGCGGAGACGGTCATTCTTCTGTCTGCGCTGCCGCCGTTCGCGTTTGCCCAGGCACGTGCGGTGTGCCAGCGGCTGAAGGCGTGTATGCCGAATAACAGGATCGCGGTGGGTCTGTGGAACTCGGATGAGGATGGCGAGGAACTGGTGGAGCGTTTCGGCAGCGCGAAGCCGGATTATGTCATGAACAGGCTGGGGCAGGCAGTCACCCAGATTGGCGCGTGGCAACGCGGGGAGTAGGCGAGCGTGGGTGCGCCGCCGCTGATGCGGTTCCTCAAAAGTGCTATTGGAGTGGAGGCATGGGCCTCATAGCCTCGGGACAGATCGACTTTCCCGCTCATGCGGGCCAGCGTAAGGCCGATACGAGAGTTCAGGGATTCCGCGTTCCATGCGAGAGAGATGATTTTGCTTCCTGGCCAGGAGGTGGAGGGACGAGGGTGCGCTTGATGTGTGAAGAGTTGATTTCGACAGAGCCTAGGACCGAAGCCGGTTTGACGCTTGCAGCCGGGTGTTCGACGGAGAACGAGTCCGGCCAGGCATTGGTCGAGTTCGCTGTCTCCTTGCCGCTTTTGCTTCTGATCGTCACGGGTATCTTGACGTTCGGCCTTGCCCTCAATAACTACGTGGTTCTGACCAACGCGACCGACACCGGGGCGAGGGCGCTCGCGATCAGCAGCGGCCAGACGACGGATCCGTGCGCGACGGCGGTGAATGCGATCTATGCGGCGGCACCCATTCTGAAGCCCACCAGCTTTACGTTCAACTTTGTGCTGAACGGCACGCATTACTCCGGCACGACGTGCAGCAGTCCAAGCTCTACGACAGGGGCGGCGGCAAACCTGGCTCATCAGAGCCCGGCCCAGGTTACGGTGACCTATCCGTGTAGCCTGGCGGTGTTCGGGATCAACTATGCGCCGGCGTGCTCTTTGCAGGCGCAGACGACGGAGCTGGTGCAGTGAGGATACGAGGCCGCATCTCCCAGTTGGTGCGAGAGCAGCATGGGCAGGTATTGCCGGTCATGGCGTTGATGCTGGTCGCGCTGCTTGCGATGACGGCGGTGGTTGTGGATCTGGGACATGCGCTATTCGCATACCGGGAGCTGCAGGCTGCGAGTGATGCCGCGGCACTCGCGGGAGCGGGCACGCTTCCTAGTGCGCTGGCTCCCGTGATGGCGACAACGTACAGCGCGGTGCCCGGTGGACTGAACGTTCACCCGAATCTTCCCGGGGTCACGATGGTTCCCGGATATCCGCAGCTCCGCTGTCTGGCGACGTTGCAAGCCCAGGGGGAGGCGTGTGTCGCGCCGGTCAACGCCAATGCGGTGACCGTGAAGCAGCAGGTCAGCATCCCGATGTACTTCACGCGGGTCTTTGGACGTAACTCCATGACGCTGACGGCGATCTCGACGGCTGCGATGGGCGGGGCAAAGCCGAAGCCGTTCAATGTCCTGATCGTGCTCGATTCGACCGCATCCATGAACGATTTCGATTCCGGGAGCCAATGTCTTTCCACGCGGATCAGCTGCGCTCTCCAGGGAATCCAGGTGCTGCTTGCGACTTTGTCTCCCTGTGGTTCCGGTCTGACGACCTGCGGGTCCATCACGGATGGCAACGTGAATAATGCCGTCGATACCGTGAGCCTGATGACCTTCCCGGGAGTCGCTTCCACGAGCGATGCTCAGGCCGACTATGACTGCCAGGGGAAGAGGCCGACGATCTCTCCGTACAGTTATCCGAATCTTCCGCAGTATTCGATTGTGGGGTTTTCAAGCGACTACCGCAGCTCCGACAACGCCGCCGTGCTTACCTCAGGCTCGAACCTGGTCTCAGCGGTCGGTGGTAAGAGCTCGTGCAGTGGGATCCAGGCGATTGGAGGAGAAGGCACGTACTACGCGGGCGTGATCTATGCGGCGGAGGCTGCGCTGGAGGCAGAGTCCGCGATCAACGGCGCTCCCAACGTCATGGTTATGCTGAGCGACGGAGACGCAAACGCGACCAGCAGGGCCATGCCCGGCGCCTCGACTTCGAGCGGCACCTATCCTTCCACGAAGAATCAGTGCATGCAGGCGGTTACGGCGGCACAAGCCGCTGTGACTGCTGGAACCACGATCTATACGGTAGCTTATGGCGCCACCTCTTCCGGCTGCTCAACGGATAGCTCAGGCATCACGCCGTGCCAGGTGATGCAGCGGATTGCTTCAGCGCCACAGAACTTCTATTCGGATTACACGAGCAGTAATGGCGATGGAAGCTGCATCTCCGCGGCCCAGGGGACCACAGGCCTGACCAGCATCTTCCAGGCGATTGGGAACTCGCTGGGTGCCGCGCGCTTGATCCAGGACAACATGACCTGAGGTGGTTCTAGAGTAGTCCGGCGGCGGGTTTTGCGCTCGCCGCTTTTGCGTTTAAGCAGCCGCGGCTTCAGGGGGAAGTCCAGCTTGTTGCGATCTTCTGCAACCTCAGGCTGTTGGGTACAACGACAGTTGCAAACTGTGTTTTCCTTCCTGAATGGACCTGGGACGGGTGTCGATAGGGGGTGGGCTGCCCAGTAGTTATGGGCCAAGATCAAGACCCCCAGGAGAGGGCACCCATGATTTCAATTGTAGGGATCCTTGTAGTTTTTGGCGCTGTAATCGGCGGTTTCATGATGGAGAAGGGGCAGCTGGGAGTGCTGATCCAACCGGCTGAGCTTGTCACCATCGGCGGAGCCGCTCTGGGCACACTTCTGGCTGCCAACCCGGTTCACATTCTGAAGGGTCTGGCGTCCGGCATGATGGGGATCGTAAGTGGATCGCCCTTCTCGAAACAACGTTACATTGAGACGTTGAAGATGATGTTCGACCTGTTCACCAAGGCTCGCAAGGAAGGCATGGTCGCGATCGAGGCGGATGTTGAGGGTGCGGATAAGAGCCCCATCTTCACGCAGTATCCGAAGTTCATGAAAGATCATCATGTCAGAGACTTCGTGTGCGACACGATGCGTATGGCGATCACCGGAGGCGTCATGGCCTTCGACGTCGACCAGATGATGGAGCTCGACATGGAGTCGCATCACCACAGTGCGGGACAGCCCACGAGCGCTTTATCTACGGTTGCGGATGCGCTTCCGGGGCTGGGGATCGTCGCGGCGGTGCTGGGCATTGTGGTCACGATGGGTGCGCTGGGCGGGCCTCCGGAAGAGATCGGACATAAGGTTGCGGCTGCTCTCGTCGGCACCTTCCTTGGGATTCTGTTGTGCTACGGCGTGCTTGGTCCGCTGGCTTCCGTGATGACGAAGCTGAATGAAGAAGAGCATGCGTACTACGGGATTCTGCGGGTGGTGATGCTGGCCTTCATGAAGGGTACGACCCCCATCCTGGCGGTTGAGCTGGCGCGGCGAGCGATTCCCGCGCACATACGGCCCAGCTTCCAGGAAGTCGAGAAGGCGTGCCGGTCCAAGGGCGCTGCCGCAGCCTAGCCGCTACATTCAACGTGCATCGATCTCGAACAACAGACCTGTGAGAGCAGATCCAGGGGAGCCCAAATGGAAGCCGAACATCCGATTATTGTCATCAAGAAGAAGGGCGGACATGGAGGTCATCACGGGGGCGCCTGGAAGGTAGCCTACGCCGACTTCGTGACGGCCATGATGGCGCTCTTCATCGTTCTCTGGCTGATGAGCTCTACCTCAAAGCAGACGCAGGAAGAGATCGCGGGCTACTTCAACGATCCGAAGGGAATGTCGACTAAGAAGGGCGGGAACGGTAAGGTTGCGGCCAAGGATGTCAGCGAGAAGAACGAGGACATGGCAGAGCTGAAGAAGGATCTGCAGCATGCGATCGCGAACATCAACGCGTTGAACAAGCTGAAGAAGCAGATCGAGATGACCGTCACCGACGAAGGCTTGCGGATCGAGATGATCGAGGACGAGAAAGGAACCTTCTTTCAGAGCGGCAGCGCACAGCCGACGCCCGCGATGGAAGAGGTCTTGAAGGTGCTTTCCGAACAGTTGAAAGATCTGCCGAACAGCATCTCGATCGAAGGTCATACCGACGCGCAGCCGTACACGAGCAAGACGAACTATGGTAACTGGGAGCTGTCGGCCGATCGTGCCAACGTGGCGCGAAGAGAGATGCAGGCGGATGGAGTGAGGCTGAACCAGGTCTCACAGGTGCGTGGGTTTGCGGATCAGCAGCTGCATCTGCCGCAGAAACCGTTTGACGCGGCGAACCGGCGGGTGTCCCTGGTGGTGCAGAATCTGCCGAAAACTGCACCGAAGTTGAATCCGGGGAAGGTCAACAACGAAGTGGCGGCAGCGGCTGCGCCGAGCGTGGAAGGCAAGGAACACGGAGCAGAGAAGCCGGCGACAGCCTCGGCTGCGGGAGAGGCAGGTTCCAGCGCGATGGCGGTCGCTCCGAGCATGGCTAGCAAGGCAAGCGCAGGTCTGCTGGACCGGGCGAAGTCCATCTTCCACAAAAACTAAATCGAAGGGGAACGTTAGCTGGATGATTGGGAGAGGAGTTGCAGAAGCCGGCGAACGATCTTGCGCTCGTCTTCATTGAGAAAGAGGAATCGAAGTCTTGCTTCATCATCCTTGATCGATTCGACGACCGCATGGGCCTGATAAGCGGTGTCATTTCTATAGAGGGTAACTAGACCTTCTGAACCCGGCGCCACGGGGAGCGAAAAGGTTGCGCGCAGGCCCGACTCACTGATGTCGATGCAGGCTCCCAGGATGACAGCGTCGCCCAGAATGAAGTCCAAGGGGAGGTCCGTTCGAAGACGGGGAAACCTGTAAAGGAACCGGCGCATGAGCGCTGTGGCTTGGTTGAAGACGGGCAATCAGAGCCTCCGGAATAGAAGAATGATAGCAAAGCGGAGACGCACCGATGGGTGTCGCCGAATGCTACTTTTGTGCAAGCTCTAACACTTTCTTTGCCGAATTGGGACTGCTATAAGGTTACCAATGTACCAAGGAGATGAGAGATGCACGTAGGCGTTCGCGAGACCTCCGAGTTGTTGTCCCAGTTCCTTCCATCGATGCCCCGGGACCACGCCGTGGCTGCAGAAGATGCGCATGACGCACTGCGGGAGGTCGCTCACCGAGTTCTCATCCTGGAGAGCAATGCTTCCCTAGCCGGTCTCTTGAAGACGGGGCTGACTTCGGCGTCACTTGGGGTGGAGGTGACCGACTGCGTGGAGGCGGTGATGGAGCGGATCGCCGCAGATATCTTTGAAGTCCTGATCCTGGACCTCGATCTTCCCGGCGTTGACGGGGCGGCTCTGCTGCAGAGTGTGCGGACGAGAAGGCCGGAGATGCGGGTATTGGCGCTCAGCGGGCGGTCCAGCGTTGAAGACCTGGTGACGGCGCTCGACCGCGGAGCGGACGACTATCTGTTCAAACCATTTTCGCTGCTTGAACTGACCGCGCGCGTGCGGGCACTGCGTAGACGCGCGTCCATGCAAGTACCGATTCGACCGAATGGCAACAAACTGACGCTCAACCGGGATCAGTGCAGGGTGGAACGGGACGGGCGGCAGATCGACCTGACGCGACGCGAGTTCGCGCTGCTGGATGTCATGGTGCAGAACGCGGGTAAGACGCTCTCGAGGAGCATGTTGACCCGCGAGGTCTGGAATATGCCGGAGGAGTCCAGCACCAATATCGTGGATGTTTATATGAAATATCTGCGAGACAAGATCGACGGTGAGCATGAGGATAAATTGATCCGAACCGTGCGCGGATTGGGGTACATTCTTCAGGTTCAATAAACCCTGCGTGCGGCACCGAGTTAGGTACCACCACGATAACTTGGATACGAGAGGCGCAGGCTACGGCCCCCTTTAGCTTGAAAGGAACTGGCTTATCACCTCCCCATACATTCAGAGTCGTCGTCGAGAGGATAGTCGAGTTGTTCATATTCTGCTTGTGAGCGGAAATGAATCGTTTCGCAGGAAGATGAGAGACCGGCTGCAATCGTTGCAGTGGACTATATCGGAGTCGAGCAGCGGCTCGGAAGCATTGGCGCTTTTGCATACGCAGACCGATCTAGAAGTTTTACTGCTCGATCCCTTGCTGCCCGATCTACTTCCCGCGGAGTTTTGCGGGATGGTCAGACAACGATTTCCTGAGCTGGAAATACTGACGATGAATACAAATACGGGGCATGTTCTGGTCGGGAGTGCTACGCCCAGTCCCTTTGCCTCGCAGATCGCGGACCTGCTTTACCAGGGGACCCACAAGGAAGAAGCGAAGCTGCTGCCCGTTCCGGCTGCTTGCGTACGGAGCGCCTCCGCCGGCCCGGGTCTGCGCGGAATGATCGGCGACTCCGCGGTGATGCAGCATGTCTATGCGCTGACGCATATGGTAGCGCCCCGGGATACCACGGTTCTGGTGACCGGGGAGAGCGGGACCGGCAAAGATCTGATCGCGCAGGCGATTCACATGATCAGCCATCGTCAGAAATCACCGTTTATTGTGGTCAATTGCGCTGCAATTCCTGAAGCATTGCTGGAAGCGGAACTCTTCGGCTATGCCAAAGGTGCGTTCACCGGGGCGATGCAGTCTCGTATCGGAAGAATCCATGCTGCGCATGGAGGCACGCTTTTTCTCGATGAGATCGGCGACATGCCGCTTTCGCTGCAAAGTAAGATTCTGCGTTTCGTCGAGCAAGGCGAGGTTCAGAGGCTTGGAAGTAACGAAAACCTCAAGGTGGATGTGCGTGTCGTTGCCGCGACGAATGCCGCGTTGCCCAGCCTGGTGAAGCAAAAGCTATTTCGGGAAGACCTCTATTATCGTCTCGCGGTATTTCCAATCCGTCTCGCGCCTTTACGCGATCGTGGCGATGATGTGAGAGCCCTCGCTGCATACTTTGCCGCAAAGTTCTGTCCCGGTGTGTCGCTTCGACCAGAGGCGATGGAGGCGCTTTGCAAGCATGACTGGCCCGGGAACGTGCGTGAGCTACGGAATGTCATCGAGCGGGCTAGTATTCTTGCCGGCTCGGCAAGTGAAATCAAAGAAAAAGATATTCAACTCTAGGAGCCGGAGAGACTCATCTCTCTGCTAACGGACAGGATCATTGACCTTGCCTTTTCAACTCAGCGCAATGGATCCCAGCGGGTCTGTGGGAGCCACGGATGCCTCGTTCTTAGCGAGCGCTTTCTCGGAGTTTATTGCCGCGTCGGCAACTTTGGAGACCTCCTATCACCGACTGCAGATGGAAGTGGCTTGTCTCAATCAAGAGCTGGCAGAGAAGAATGCAACCCTGAAGGCAAGCCTAGTGGAGAACCAACGGGTTCACTCGGCTTTGGAGCAGATCGTCAACTCGATGCCCTGCGGCATCCTCGTTGTGGAATGGGATGGAACGATCTCCATGATGAACACGGAGGCCGGCAACGTTCTTGGGGTACAGGGGCTCTCCGGCTTGAATTTGGAGGTCATCTCGACACACTCCGGGCTTGATCTCTCCGGATTCTTGAGGAGGCGTAGGAGCTCTGAGGATCAGCAAGAGTTTTGCACGATCACAAAGAATCAAAGGCGGTGGATCTCTGTTCATGACCGTTCCTTATCGAACTCCGAAGCGTACGCGGCAGAGGCCCAGCAGACGATCCTCATCCTGCGAGATATTACGGCCAGCAAACAGGTTGAGTTCGATCGCGAGCAGATGCGGCAAGCGGTCGCTTTATCCGAGGTCGCCACAACGCTCGCTCATGAAATTAGAAATCCGCTTGCCAGCCTGGAGTTGTTTGCTGAGCTGATTGAAGGCGGAGGCGGGGAAACGTCGCAGTGGATCGCACATCTACGCGCGGGCATCCGTTGTCTTGGGGGAGTTGTCAATAACGTTCTCAGTTTGCGTGGCGCTGGGATGCCGGCGCTCGACCAGTTGAATTTGACCGAGGCCATTCGCGGTAGTGTGGAATTTGTGCGGCCGATTTCAGATGAAGCCGGCATCTCTCTGGTCTTTACCGCGGAGATTGAAGGTCTCGATGTGAGAGCGAATGCCGACGCACTGCGGCAGGTTGTGCTGAATATGATTCGAAACTCGATTCGTCATACCAAGGCAGGCGGTCGGATCACGGTCACGGTTCGGGCAATCCCCCGAAACGGTCAAGGTGTTTCACGGAGAGCGGTTGTGGAATTTATTGATACTGGCAGCGGAATTGCTGAAGAGGATATTGCAGAGATATTCAGGCCAGGCTTCAGCGGAGATGGGAATGGTTCAGGTCTCGGCCTGGCTGTGTGCCGCAAAATTGCTCAGCAACATGCCGGTGAGATACAGGTGAAGAGCAAGGTAGGGGAAGGCACCACGTTCTACATGGAGATTCCAACACTATGAATCAGGAGAATCCATCCTCGGTCTTGATTGTGGATGACGAGGCGGGCATCCGTACCGCGTTGTCCGCAAACTTTCGCCGGAGTGGTTGGACGGTGGAGTCGGCAAGCGGAGTCGGCGATGCGAATCGCATGCTTGAGCGGCGTCAGTTCGATCTGGTCGTGAGTGACATGCGCATGCCGGATGGGGATGGCATGGAGGTCATTCG
Source organism: uncultured Granulicella sp. (assembly GCA_965198885.1). GTDB lineage: Bacteria > Acidobacteriota > Terriglobia > Terriglobales > Acidobacteriaceae > Edaphobacter. The sequence goes on from OZ240677.1 coordinate 3,166,668, forward strand.
GGCGGCGCGCACCTCATCGGCAACAACGGCCGTCATCCTTCTCACCGCCTTTGGGAACGTGCCGGACGCCGTTCTGGCCATGAGGAACGGAGCGTTCGACTATCTGACGAAGCCGGTGTCATTTGAGCAGCTTCAGTTGACCGCTGCGAAGGTCATGCAGCCCGAGCGAGCGGTCCTGGGCGAGACCGGCAATCCGCCCGCAGGCATTGTGGGACGCGCACCGAAGCTTCTGCGTGCGCTTGACCGGGCGCGTGCGGCGGCGACGACCGATGCGGATGTGCTGGTTGAAAGCGAGAGCGGTACCGGCAAAGAGCTCTTGGCGCGGTTCATCCACGAGATGAGCAATCGCAGCCGGCGGCCGTTTGTAGCGGTCAATTGCGCCGCGGTGCCGGAGCATCTGTTGGAGAGCGAGTTATTCGGGCATGCTCGGGGCGCGTTCACGGGAGCGACCGTGGCGAAGATCGGCAAGTTCGAGCTTGCGGACGGAGGCACGTTGTTGCTGGACGAGATTGGTGAGATGCCGCTGAATCTCCAGCCTAAACTTCTGCGGGCCCTGCAGGAGCGTGAGTTTGAGCGGCTCGGCGAGTCGAGGCCGGTGAAGGTGAACATCCGGGTGATCGCGACGACGAACGTTGATCTCGGGGACATGGTTGACCAGGGTAAGTTCCGTAGCGATCTCTACTATCGGCTGAATGTCATTCCACTTTCAATGCCTCCGCTTCGAGAGCGTGGAGAAGATATCGAGCTGCTTGCACGCCATTTCGCGCAGCGGTTTGGCACCATTCCATCCGGCAGCGGTATACAGGTGTCTTCGGAGTTTATCGAACGGCTTAAATCGCATGACTGGCCGGGCAATGTTCGTGAACTTGGAAACTTCATGAGGCGTGTCTGCTCACTTCATCCAGGAGTAGTGCTGGATGGCGTCTGCTTCGATCAGGAGTTCAGGGTGCGCGGCAAAGCTGCGGGCCAAGCACTGCAACAGCCGTTTGCATCCGCGGGCGTCCCCATCCGAGCTTTGGAACGCGTGCACCTGGAGAACACCTTGGCAATGACGCAAGGAAATCGGACGCAGGCTGCGGAGATGCTGGGAATCAGTCTGCGCACCATGCGGAACCGCATTCGCGAATATGGTCTACCCCCGAGGAGCTACGCCTAAGATGCCTTCAAACAACTTAATCCCCGCCTCTCTTGAGCGCTTCCTGGAGTTCACGACGGATCGTGAGCAGACGATCGCCGGCAACATGGCGAATGTGGATACGCCCGGCTATCGGACGAAGGATGTCTCCTTCAAACAAGCTCTGCTGAGCGTAAGCGGCGATGACAACGATGCTCATCTGACGCCGGTCGTCAGCAACGTCAGTGGATTGCTGGAGCGGCCCGATGGCAATAACGTCGATCTGGATCGTGAGAGCCTGCTTCTCGCCCAGTCTCAACTGCAGTATCAACTCGGCACGCAGCTCGTGAAGTCGCAGTTTCACCAACTGCTTAGCGCAATCAATGGAGGGAACTGACCGTGGGACCGTTTGACATGTTGCAGATCAGTGGTTCCGCTCTTGCCGCCGAACGCCAACGTTCCGAGGTAATTGCGACGAACATGGCCAATGCGGAGACAACGCACACAGACTCCGGCGGCCCATTTCGCCGAAAGGAAGTTGTCTTTTCATCGTCCAGCAATGCCTCCTTTCACTTGACGTTTGCCAGCACTGCGGCACATACCGGAAGAACTGCCGGAACCGTGCGCATCTCTCAGGTGGTTGACGATGCAGCGCCGCCGGTGATGCGCTATGAGCCTGGTCACCCGGATGCCAATGACCAGGGCTTCGTGGCTTACCCAGCGATCAACCCCGTCCAGGAGATGGTGGATCTAATGGGATCGACCCGGGCTTATCAGTTGAATGCTTCCGCAGTGAGCGCAGCAAAGCAGATGATTCAGCAGTCTATCGACATCCTGAAGAGTTAGCCGGAAGCGAAAAGCAAAGAGAGATAAGGAGGATGCAATGAGCCTGGGAAACATAGCCGCTAGTTTATTTCCAGCAGTGACAGGCGGCATGGTTGCGCCCGCGGGCGCAGCGAGTCAGACGGGTTCCACCGGTGGCTTTGGGGATGTCCTCAAGAACGCAGTCGGTCAGGTCAACAATCTGGAAACAAGCGCGGAGCAGCAGGTGAGCGGCCTGCTGCAAGGGGGCAATATCGATATGAGTAAAGTGATGATCTCAGTCGAAAAGGCGGACGTGGCGTTCCAGTTGATGATGCAGGTGCGGAACAAGATCGTCAGCGCTTATCAAGATATCGAAAAGATGCAGTTCTGAATATTCCTAAGGCCACACACACTTTATGGCGGATGTAAACGAAGTTCTTTTGAAGGCAAAACAGTTCTGGCTCAGCCGAACGAAGAACCAGCGCATCTTCCTCGGAGTTGGAACGCTGGTTACGTTCGGTCTGGTCGGGTTCTTTGCCAGTCTGATGATGACCCCTGACTACAAGCCTCTGATCAGCGGCCTTGAAGCCGCGGACGTGACGGTGATTACGGCCGAACTGACTGCGAAGAAGATTCCATTTCAGCTGGGCTCGGATGGCAAGAGCATCAGTGTTCCAGCCGATCAGGTGGACGCTGCTCGTCTCGACGTAGCTTCAGGAGATAACACGCATAGCGGAAGGCTGGGGTTTGAAATCTTCGATAAGGTTTCGTGGGGACAGACGGACTTCGACGAAAAGGTCAACTATCAGCGAGCCCTCGAAGGGGAGCTCGAGCGTACGATTGCAACCTTGGGTGGCGTCAAGAGCGCCCGCGTGCATCTGGTGATGGCAAGTGAGTCTGTGTTTCTGGATCGGGAGCGCGCGGCTAAGTCTTCGGTGACGTTGCGGTTGAAGCGCGGCGGCTTGTCACATGATGAGACTGTGTCCATTCAGCGGCTGGTGTCGGGAGCTGTCGATGGATTGAAGCCTTCGGACGTGGCCATCATCGACGCTGATTCGAACCAATCTCTGGGATCGGGCGGAGAGGGTGGCGAAGGACAAGACGGAGCGGAACGGCAGCTTACACAACGGCTGATTGCCACGTTGGGACCGGTTCTCGGCGCGGATCATCTCCGCGCGAGTGTGAACGTGGAGTACGAGCAGGGAACCACCGAAACCAATCAGGAGAAGTATGATCCGGCGGTCAGCGTGCCTCTGACGATTCAGCGGTCCGACGAGCAGAGTGGAGGCGCCGGAGTGGGCGGTGTGCCTGGAACGACGAGCAACGTGCCTCAGTCCAAGCCGAATGTGCCGCCCCCTGTGGGCACCGATTCGAGCCAGATATCGAAGACCGAGAGCGCGACGTATGGGGTGAACAAAGTGTCCACTCATTCGATTGAGCCGGCCGGTCGCGTCCGGCGTATCACCGCGGCGGTGGTCATCGACGATCTGGTCAAGCGCAAGTTGGGCCCGAACGGGAAGTGGACGGAGACCCGGCTGAAGCGGGGTCCGGAAGAGCTGAAGCAGATACAGGTGCTTGCCCAAAATGCGATCGGTTTGGATACAAGCCGCGGTGATGTCATCAGCGTCGAAAACCTCGCATTCGACCGGGATGATGAGGCGGATGTTGCCCCTGTGACGATCCTCGATCGCGCACGCAAGCAGGTTTCCGACTTCTCCTCGGTTGTCCGTTACGCCATGCTTCTGATCCTGTTTGTCCTTGCGTATATGTTGATGATCCGGCCGGTTCAGAAGCGCGTTCTTGCAAGCGTCGCAGCCCCTCTTGATCCGGCAGCGCTTCCCGTGGCTGCTGCTCCCGCGTATGCGTTGCCCACCCCTTCCGATGAGGTGCTGCGCACGCTTCAACTGAAAGAACGATTGGTCGAGCAAGTGAAGGCCGAGCCCGTTACCAGCGCACGCGTCGTCCAGGCGTGGCTGAGAGGAGAGACGGAATGACGACCGACAGTGAGTTGGCAGGGCTCTCGGGCGCGCGGAAGGCAGCCATCCTGATCGCGTCCATCGGGGATGAGGCGGCAGCGACTATCTTTCATCACCTCTCCGAGGAAGACCTGCAAGGGCTCACGCACGAGCTTGCAAGGCTTGGCACTGTTCCGAAGGAGATCTCTATGAAAGTGCTGGAAGAGTACCAGCACATAGCGACTGCCCACGAACACATCGCACAGGGTGGGCATGAAGTTGCGACTCGTTTGCTGATCAAGGCCTTCGGTGAAAACGGTGCGAAGGAGATGGTACAACGTCTGGTTCGTTCTCAAGAGGTTAATGCTTCGAAGGTGGAATCGCTGCAAAGGATCGATCCGAAGCAACTGGCCCGATTCCTGGAGGGTGAGCATCCTCAGACCATTGCGTTGATCCTCGGACATCTTGAGACCAAGCAGGCCTCCGCCCTGCTGATGTGTCTGCCGCACCCGGTTCGCGCTGAGTCAGTGCGGAGACTGGCGAATTTGCGTCAGTTCTCACCCGCAATGGCAGAGAAGGTTGCGATTGTGCTGAATCGACGGCTGCGATCCGTAGGAGAACAGAAAAAGAAGACGTACTCAGGATTTCAAAGCGTGGCGGACTTGATGAACAACATCGACGCAACGACATCGGGCGAGATCTTGGAGGCGATCGAGAAAGAAGAAGTAAACCTCGCCGTCAGTATTCGAGACCTAATGTTTACCTTTGAGGATTTCCTGGATGTTTCTGAAGTCCAGTTGCGGACTGTGACTGGTACGGCGGATAAAAAGGTCCTGACGCTGGCGCTTAAGGGCGCAAGTGAAAGTCTGCGCAACCACTTCTATCAGACCATGTCCTCGAGGGCGATTGAGATGATGAAGGAAGAGGCCGATTCGCTTGGGCCGGTTCGTAGCAAGGATGTAGCCAAGGCTCAACTAGACGTGGTGGCGGTGGCGCGCAAGCTGGAGAGCGAAGGGAAGATCGTGTTGAAGAGCGAAGGAGGCGATGATTATGTCCTCTAGTCGACCGCCGCTCCCGGCGTCTTTGTTCGCCCCAGTCTCGGAGTTTCAGTATCGCCAGATGATGGGTCTGCCGGGAACGGCGCCAATATCCGATGAAGAAGACGCAAACGACATAGATGACGGCGTTGGGGTTGCCGAGACACTTCGGAAAGAAATGCAGGCGGAGCACTCGGCCGCCACCGCTGCGGTTGAGCAGCGTCTCCGGCAGGAGCTTGCGGAAGAGTTGAAGCGCGAGAGACAAAGAATAGGACAATCAATCCTGCAATTCGAGCAATCACGCAAGGAATATTTCGTGAGAGTCGAGCGGGAGGTTGTGCAGCTTAGCCTGGCCATAGCGGCCAAGATCCTGCATCGAGAGTCCCAGGTCGATCCGCTGCTCATCACCGCGCTTGTAAGAGTCGCAGTCGATCAGCTGAAAGAGGGTACGGTAGCTTGCATCCGCGTGAGACCCGAGGATGCGAGCCTGTGGACCGAAACCTTTGCGTTCGAGATCGCCAAGGGAACGGTGGGCGTTGTGCAAGATGCTGCGCTTTCACCAAAGGACTGCATCCTTGATACGCCGCTGGGAAGCGTAAATCTGAGTCTGGACGTTCAGTTGAAAGAGGTGGAACGTGGCTTCCTCGACATCCTCGCACAGAGACCCCAACTCTGATGTCGACTCTGCTCGCTCCTTACTTCGATCAGCTTGAAAGACAAAATCCCCTGCGCTGGCGCGGACGGGTCTCGCAGGTGCTGGGCAATCTGCTGGAATCAGAAGGTCCCTTCTGCTCCGTTGGAGATGGCTGCGAGATCCATGCGCAGGACGGAAACATCTACGAAGGCGAAGTCGTTGGCTTCCGCGGTTCGACCACGCTCAGCATGACCCTGCAGCTTCCGCGTGGCATACGATACGGGGATCAGGTTGTGGCAACTGGTACGCGACCAGCGATTCGAGTGGGTCCCGACCTGGTGGGACGTGTGATCGATGCCACGGGGAACGCTCTCGACGGCTTAGGCCCCTACAGCGCGAGAACATCGATGGTGATTGATGGAGCCGCTCCGCTTCCGTTAGACCGGGTTCCCATCCGCGAGACGCTTGGGTGCGGGGTTCGAGTGTTGGACGCGTTTGTCACGTGTGGACGAGGGCAGCGCCTGGGAGTGTTCGGCGGAAGCGGAGTTGGAAAGAGTACGTTGCTTGGCATGATGGCTCGCGGCACCGCTGCTGATCTCACCGTGATGGCACTGATTGGTGAGCGAGGCAGAGAGGTCCAGGAGTTTCTGGAAGTGCTGGGAGATGAAGGCAGACGTCGATCCATCCTCGTCGTCTCTACCTCCGACCAGTCACCACTGCTGAAGATGCGTGCCGCGCTGAGCGCCACGGCGATCGCTGAGTATTTCGCATCCCAGGGAAAGAATGTTTTGCTGGTTGTCGATTCGGTGACTCGATTCGCCATGGCTCAGCGCGAGGTAGGCCTGGCAGCAGGCGAACCTCCTACCACCAAGGGTTATCCTCCTTCCGTTGTGAACACGCTGGCTCGACTGGTAGAGCGGGCGGGCAACTTCAACAAAGGAAGCATCACCGCCTTTTACACCGTTCTCATGGAAGGCGACGATCAACAGGATCCCGTCGCCGATACGGTGCGCTCTCTTCTCGACGGCCACATTATTCTGGATCGCGGTATCGCGTTGCGGAATCATTATCCCCCGGTGTCGGTACTCGACAGTCTGAGCAGACTGATGTCTTCGATCGTATCGCCGGAGCAGCTGGTCAAGAGTAGAACACTTCGCGTGTTACTGGCCGCGTATCAGAAATCGGAAGACCTGATCCGGATCGGTGCTTATCAGAAGGGAAACGATCGAGTACTGGATCGTGCCGTGGAGATCTTGCCTTCCTTGGAGAAGTTCCTGCAGCAAGATGCTCATGAGACGCTCAGCTTCTCGACTATGCTTCAGCAACTGAAAGATTTGCCGAGCTAGCATGAGCTTTCTTTTCAAGCTTCGCACGCCGTTGCGCGTCCGGGAGATTGCGGAAGAGAAAGAAGAGCGCCTGCTCACCCAGTTGCTGCAGAAGCTCACGGAACTGCAGGTGGATTTGTCTACGGTGCAGCAGCAGCAGGCGGATCTAGTCGATTCTCGCGACAGGCACTTGCGGGATCGGCTGTCTGCCGCGGAGCTGCAGATGTACTACTCGCAAGCGTCTTCACTGGAGCAGGCCGAAGTTGAGATAAAGCAACGGATTGTCAAATGTGAGTTGGCACGCCAAGAACAGACACGAGCTTTTCAGGCGGCTCATCAGGATCGTGAAGTTCTGAGTGAGTTGCACGTTAGAGCTAAGGAAGAGTTCACGCAAATGCAGGCGCGCCGCGACCAGCAGGCAATGGAAGACGCATTCATCTCGCGTCGAAGAACGAAGTAGGCAGCGCTTGCCTATGAAGTCGGCACAACCTGCCGGCCGTGGAATGCGTGACACTCCACCATCGTCCAGATGCAGTGAATTGTTCAGGAAAAAGTCAATCCGCAGCAAACACAGTTTGGTTCTTAACTTGCTTCTAGGGTAAGCGTGCGAGTGAATCTTACAACGAACGTGGCTTCCGCGATCAAGAGCAACCCGGTCAACAGCTCATCCTCGAGTGCGAGTGATTTCAAAGGTGCTCTGGTCTCTGCAAATCATCTGCCCGCACCGGCGAGAACCTCGACTGCTCGCGAGAAGTCCGAAGTTCAGAGCAAGCAGAAGAGAAACGATGAGCCCTCAAAGCCGGACACCGCAGGCCAGGGCCACGCAAGTGTGGAGCAAACGAGCGTGGTACAGCCGAAGCCCGTGTTGGCACTACCGGGTCAGCAATCCGCCGACGGTGCGGAAGAGAATGTGGCAGACGAATCGTCTGTGAATGGGATTCAAGCTGCTTCCGCTAATGGTGTTTCCGTGAGCGATTCGAATGGATGGCCGTCCGTTTCGGGTGACCATGCCGGACAATCGTTACTGCCAACGAATCAGGCTGTGTCTTCGCCGACAGATGCTGAGGCAGGCGTCCAAGGAGATCCCAAGGAGGTGGATGCCGCGAAGAGCGGGAAAGAGGACCAGGTGTCCGGCACTGATGCTGACCGACCCGTGTCTTCAAGCGTTCAGAGCTCGACAGGCCTGGCTTTCTCACAAGATCTTCTTCGTAGTGGAAGCAGCAAGGCGCTTCAGACAGCGATCGATGGTGTCGCGGTGAGCGGAACAAATAAGAAAACTGAAGATTCTGAAAAGTCACAGGCTGCTGCATCGAACACGCCGCTGAACTCTCAGCCGGATACTCAGCCGCCTGCTCAACCCATCGAGACAGCGGTGCAGACCGTCAGCCCAACGGCCGTGCCGACGAACAGCCAGGACATAAGCAGCACCGTTCCTAACAAGCCGCTGGAGCAGATGGAAGGAACCGGCTCTGCGGCGCGAAAAACCCCGGCCCTCGTGGATGCAAAATCTCGCCGCAAGTCGGATGAGGACGCAGCGGAGACTACCCCCGTCATCCGGACCAGTGCACCGGATGTCTCCGTACCGCGCAGCGCAACGGATTCTGCTGCTCGCTTGGACCAGACCATCGAACAGATGCAAGCCAGCCAGACTGGAATCAGTCCAGCGCCGCAAGATCATGCCAAGGTTGACAGCTCTGCGTCCGATATAGGGCCATCCACTGCTTCGGCGAGCCAAGCTGCGTCCGATGTGCAGGCTTCCGAGACGGCCTCAATGCAGGGGCTCAGTGGCGCCCACCTGGTGCAGTCCATCCATCAATCGGAGATGAAGCTTGGGCTCAACTCTGCGGAGTTCGGTTCCATCTCCATCAACACTTCGGTGACGCACCAGGTGCTCTCCGCGCAGATCTCCTTGGACCACCCGGAGCTGAGCCGAATCCTCTCTGCTCATATGCCGGCTGTTGAAGAGAAGCTGGGACAGGCCTATGGACTGCAGACGCGAGTAGAGGTTCGCGACGGGTCATCGGCTCAGAGTGGAGCCAGGCACCAGGGCGAAGGTTCAGATTCTGCAAGAAGCCGTCAGTCGACGCAGTTTGGCCGGAGCGGCGTCACAAGCGCGATGAGCGCAATTGCGGGAACGTCGATCATCTCTGATGTGGCTCGTTTAGATGTTCGAGTTTAGCAGGTCAATCAGATTTCCAGGAGGCACTATGTCGGTATCACCGGCGACGAATACGTTACCCACATCCACAGTCAATATGTTCAGTATTGGCGCTGTTCCAGTGAAGGCCAAAGCGTCCACAACCACGGGCACCAGCTCTTCTACGGGAGATGGGCTCACCGGTTCAACCGCGGGATCGACCTTTCTCAATCTTCTGGTAAAGGAGCTGCAAAACCAGGACCCGACGGCTCCGATGGACTCCACGGCGATGGTGGGCCAGATGATCTCGCTCAACCAGCTCGATCAACTCATCAGCATCAACCAGACGCTCGGCACGGTGACGACTACCACGACGACATCGCCTACCAAGGGCCATGTGCAAGGCAGCTCAGATTCTGAGAGCTCGTCCTCTCTGCTTGCTGCCCGCGCGGCTCTGATGAACGCCGCGTCTCCTGCGAGCTACGTCAACTCAGCGACATCTGCCGCGAGCGATCCGTCCAGCACCCTCGACTTTTCGGCTTTATCTAACCAGTTTGGAGGCAAATAAATGTCTTATTTCGGTGTTCCTCTCTCCGGCCTTGTCGCTAGTCAGGATCAATTGCAGTCTGTGTCGAACAACCTCGCCAATCTGGATACGGTGGGCTATAAAGATCAGACATCTTCCTTCAGCGATATCTTCGCTCAAAGCAGTCTGCTCAATGGCGCCAACGATCCGATTCAGTCGGGGCTTGGTGTCAAGGCGTCGCAGACTATATCCGACTTCACCAACGGTACGCAGAGCGCGACGGGAATCGCATCCAACATGGCTCTCACGGGCAACGGCTTCTTCGTGACGAAAAGCTCGTCCGGAGCCACCGGGTACACCCGCGCGGGCGACTTTACCTCGAACGGCCAGGGGCAGCTTACGTCACCAAGCGGCGATCTGGTGATGGGCTATCCCGCTGTGAATGGTGTCATCTCATCCAGCACGACCTTGCAGCCTCTGCAGATCGGTATCGGCTCTGTGATCCCTGCCTCCGCGACTACCAAGTTCAACGTGACGACCAATCTCAGCTCCGAGGCTCCGAACGATACTGTCGTTCCGAGCACCACGCCTATCTACGACTCACTGGGTACGTCGCATGTGCTCACAGTCAACTTTATGAAGACAGGTACAAATACCTGGTCGTACAGCGTAAACGTACCTACCGCGGACACAGGGGCGAGCTCAAGTGAAGTTGCCCACGGGGATCTAACGTTTGACCAAAGCGGCAATCTCATTTCGCCAACCGGAAGCGTGGGCGTGAGCATTCCTGGGTTCGTTGATGGTGCGGCCTCAATGAACCTGAATTGGAGCCTGGATGGTGCATCGGGTAAACCGAGCATCACGCAGACCAATCTCGCCAGTTCAACAAGCGCGACCACGCAGGACGGTCAGGCCAGCGGCACACTGACCAGCTATGCTGTGGGCGTGGACGGGACGATCGAAGGAACCTTCTCCAACGGCCAGACGAGCGCCCTGGGCCAGGTCGCGGTTGCAAGCTTCGCGAATACCGAGGGACTGCTGCGCACCGGAGATAACAACTACCAGGCCACCGCGGGCTCCGGCTCTGCTCAGATTGGAATCGCAGGAACCGGTGGGCGGGGTGTCATCACTGGCGGCTCGGTCGAAGGATCGAACGTGGATGTGGCTGCTGAATTCGCCAAGATGATCGTGGCGCAGCAGGCTTACCAGGCGAATGCAAAGACGGTAACGACTCTGGATCAGATCTCGCAGACGACGATCCAGATGGTCACAACGTAACGCACGAGGCACGTCGATGAGGACTTGATGAGAGGACGCCGGGTTCGCTTAGGTGAAGGCCGGTGGCCTCTCTCAATGCCTTCTCATCCGCACTTCTTTTCCACATCAATGCTCCGATCCGTGTCAAACGAGGGAGCGGAAATCCCACTTTCCCGCCATGTAACGCGCTGAACTGACGACAATGTTTGGCAGGGCACTTGCACCCTCTGGGGTATCACTCACTTTCGTGCATCGGTTCGCTTCATTGCGAATCCGGTGCGCGGAAGGAGAACCCCATCAGTGAGCAGGAGCAGTCTTGGTGAGTGCGGTACGGGATAGTGTTGTCACACAGTCGCAGACGCCACATGGTGGCTCGCAGCTCTCGCACAAGGGTGTGGACCCGGGGGAGCTCTTGCCGTGGCTCCCTTGCACATTGGCCCTTGAGGTCCCGGTCGTGGGGTTCACGGTGGGATCGCTGCTGAAGCTGTCGGCCGGCTCTCTGCTTCAGACTTCTTTTCATCAGAGTACGGATATACCGCTCAAGGTGAATGGACTTCTTCTAGCGTGGACTGAGTTCGAGGTTGTGGGAGAACGTCTCGCGGCCCGGATCACGGACCTTGTATGAGGACCTGGCAGGCCGTCGCGCGGGCGGCACTCCCCATGACGCAGGTCAAGTTTGAAGCAGGTCTCCCGGCCGGCCAACTCACACACGGCATGGAACAAAATGCGGTGTGCGAACCCGCATTGACCATCTTCCTTCGCCAGCTCTTCACGCGGTCGATCTCAGCCTGGCGGTGGGTGCAACAGCGGCGAGTTCAGCAGCTTGCTTCACGGCGACTCCGCATCACAGAAACGGTCTCCTTAGGAGAGAAGCGCTTCGTCTCGATCATCCAGGTCGATGGCGCGCAGTTCCTGATTGGTGGATCGTCAGGAGGCGTGTCATTACTCGCAAAGCTCGGGAGCAACGAGGGCGACGGAACGGAGACTTCGAACACCGCTTCCGCCAGTGGGGCGGCAGCATGAGCTTTCAGCCACTCGGCATGTTCCTGCTAGCGGCTCCGGCAGGCGCGTCCATCTCCGCCAACGGTGTTCAGATCAACGGCATCGGCGGCGCCTCCGCGCCTTGGACCATCGTGGTCCTGCTGACATTTCTGTCGCTGATCCCGTCTCTCTTGCTTTGTGTCACGCCCTTCGCCCGGCTCCTGATCGTCTTCCACTTCCTACGGCAGGCGTTGGGGCTGCAGACGACGCCCTCGAACCAGACTCTCATCGGGCTTTCGATGATTCTGACCTTCTTTCTCATGCAACCAGTTGGCGCGGTCATCTATGACACGGCCATCGTTCCGTTGGAAGCAGGGAAGATTACTCCGCTGCAGGCGGTCAACCAGGCAGGTATTCCCATGAGACAGTTCATGGCCCATTACGTGCGTGAAAAGGATGTGGCTTTGTTTCTCGATCTGGCGAAAGAGTCGAGGCCGCATAACGTTCAGGATCTCTCCTTCCGCGTGATGCTCCCCTCCTACATATTGTCGGAGCTGAAGGCTGGTTTTCAGATCGGCACGGTTCTTTTTCTTCCATTCCTCGTGGTGGACATGGTCGTTGCGTCCATCACCACCTCAGTGGGAATGATGCAGCTTCCGCCGGTCGTGATCTCCACGCCTCTCAAGCTTTTGTTGTTCCTGATGGTCGATGGATGGCATCTTCTCGTCGGCGCTCTGATGCGGAGTTTCAACTAATGGGGACAGATGCCGTCGTCACGCTCGGAAGAATGATGCTGCAGGAGGTAATGCTGCTGACTGCGCCGATCCTCCTTATTGCCATAGCCGTCAGCCTCACCATCAACATCATTCAGGTCCTCACATCGTTGCAGGATCAGACCCTGTCCACGGTGCCTCGTCTTCTCGCGACAGGCGCAGCTCTGTTCGTGCTGATGCCCTGGATGTGGCGGCACCTGAGTACCTATACGATTCAACTGCTCTCTGACTTCCACAAGGTTCTTGAGTGATGGAGATTCCCTTTCTCGATGTCATTCAAGCCATGTTGGCTATCGGTGTTCGGGTCTCCGGGCTGATGCTCTTCGCACCCTTTCTCGGAAGCGTGGTGATCCCCGCCAGGATCAAGGCGGCGCTCACCTTTGCTCTTACCTTGGTCCTCTACCCCCTGGTTAGCAAGTCGTTCCCCTCCTTGCCGATCAACGAGTGGCCGATCCTGGTACTACGAGAGCTGCTGCTGGGCGTCGCCATCGGAATTGCAACATCGATCGTCTTTGAGGCGGTGCAGATGGCGGGCCAGGTTCTCAGCGTTCAGATGGGCTACTCCCTGATCAATATCCTGGATCCCAACACGCAGGTTGACACCACTGTCGTGGCGATGTTCCAGCAGTCGATCGCCATGCTGATCTTCCTGCGCATGGATGTTCATCTTTGGCTGCTGAAGGCGGTCGGCAACAGCTTTGCCTATCTGCCTCCCGGAACCGCTCACCTGACGCGTCCGTTCACGTTGAGCTTGCTTGGCGCGGGTACGGCCATCCTCCTCATTGGCGTTCAGATCGCGGCACCGGTGCTTTCCGCAACGCTTCTGATCGATGTGGTGCTTGGACTGCTTGGCAAAGCGTCGCCCCAACTTCCACTGATGGTTCTGGGTCCCGCAGTGAAGAGCTTGCTTGGTCTGGCGATCCTATTTACGTCTCTCAAATACTGGCCGGATATCTTCCGAACACTCTTCTCCGATTCAATCAACTACGCGGATCACCTTCTCCACCTGGCTCGATAAAAATGGCTGACGCAAACAAGACAGAACAGGCGACTCCAAAACGACGGGAAAAGGCGCGTGAAGACGGCCAGGTCACGCGCTCTCGAGAGCTGCCCAGTGTTCTCGCCATCACGGGTGCGATAGGCACACTGTTTCTCGTGTCGCAAGGCGCGGTGAGCCACTGGACGACCTTCTACGAGAACATGCTGAGTGCAGCCACAGAGGGGGATTTCCAAAGTAACGGTCCTCTCTTCTTCTGGAGCTCGATTGAAGTCCTGCGTTGGACGCTGCCGGTCTTGTCTGCAGCTCTCGTCTTGTCGGTGGGCGCGGGGCTGGTGCAGGGCGGCTTCAATATAGCGCCGGGCGCCATGAAGTTGAAGTTCGAACGGTTCAATCCCGCCAGCAAGCTTGGACAGATCTTCTCCATCAGCGGGCTCAGCAACCTGCTCAAGTCGCTGCTTCCTTTCGCCGCCATCGCTTGGCTTGGAGAAGCGTCACTGCGTGAGCACTGGGGAGTCATGGTGCAGGCGTCCTCCTTCGGCATCCGCTCGTTGTCGTCGATCATCGGTTCCATGATCTTTGAAGTTGGCTGGAAGGCGCTGATCGTCCTTCTCGCCTGGGCGGGCGTGGATTACCTCTTCACGTGGAAGAAGATGGAAGGCGATCTGAAGATGACGAAGGAAGAAGTCAGAGAAGAGAGCAAGCAAAACGATGGAAATCCGTTGATTAAGTCTAGGATTCGCAGGCTGCAGAGACGCATGCGAAAGAAGCAGGCTCTCGCCGCCGCCGCAACCGCGACCGTCATTGTTACCAATCCCACACACTACGCCGTGGCGCTGCGATATACCCCTGATATGGATGCGCCTTTGGTCGTGGCCAAGGGCATGAACCTGCTTGCACAGCAGATCAAGGCGCTCGGCGCTGAGAACGGTATCTTGATCATGGAAAATAAGCCGCTCGCACAGGCGCTTTATAAGACGGTTGAGGTAGGCGAGGCCATCCCCTCCACTCTCTATCAGGCGGTCGCCGACATCCTGGTCATTGTGTTCAAGGCACAGGCTGAGCTGCGTCAGGCCGAGGCCATGCGGCGCAATCGAACTGCAACTGGAGAGTCGGTCAAGAGATGAAGAAGAGCAGCGGTTTCCTCAAGGCAATTGGTGCGTCCGGGGAATGGGTTGTCCCCATGGCGGCGGTCGCCATGGTCTTCGTCATGCTGGTACCACTGCCCAGCTTCCTGTTGGACATGATGCTGACGATCAGCATCACGGCTTCTGTGCTGGTCCTTCTCACATCGGTCCAGATTCTCAAGCCTGTTGAATTTTCCGTGTTTCCCAGCTTGCTTCTGCTGCTCACCCTGTTGCGTCTTTCGCTCGATCTTGCGAGCACGAGACGGATCCTTCTGCACGGAAATGAGGGTTCATCCGCTGCTGGAAGAGTGATTGAAGCGTTCGGTCAGTTTGTTGTAGGTGGGAACTACATCGTCGGCTTCGTTCTATTTCTGGCTTTGATCGCGATTCAGTATCTCGTCGTGAGCCATGGCGCGGTTCGCACCGCTGAGGTGACGGCTCGTTTCACCTTGGACGCGATGCCCGGAAAGCAAATGGCAATCGATGCTGATCTTAATGCCGGTCTGATCACAGAGCAGCAGGCAAGGAAGCGTCGCGAGAATGTCTCCCGCGAGGCGGAGTTCTGCGGAGCCATGGACGGCGCCGCACGGTTCTCTCAGCGCGATTCCCTAGCGACCATCCTGATCATGGCGATCAACATCATCGCCGGCTTTCTCATCGGCGTCTTCCAGCAGGGCATTCCGTTCCAGGAGGCGCTTAAGACGTACACGATCCTCACTGTGGGCGATGGCCTGGTCTCCATTCTGCCTTCGCTTCTGGTCTCTGTTGCAGGCGGCATTGTCGTTACGCGCGCAGCTTCCAAGGAGTCTCTGGGCGTCAACGTCCGGAAGCAGATCTTGGGCAGCCCGCGGCTGCTTTGGATCAGCGGAGGTGTGCTGGCGGCGCTTGGATTGATCCCCGGATTGCCGAAGCTGGCCTTCTTCACCTTGGCGGGCGGGCTGATGTTCGCCGCGTACAAGATCAAAGAAGAGAAAGTCCCTGAGGATGCGGAGGCGATGGACGCATCGGCCGCTGCTGGTGCTGCTAAAAGCGGGGCCGCAGCTCCCGCAGTGGATGCGATGGACGCCGTCCTGAAGCTCGACGAGTTGATGCTCGAGGTTGGTGTTGGGCTCGTGCCTCTGGTGGATTCCAAGCAGGGAGGCCAACTGCTTGCTCGCGTCAAGGCTTTACGCAAGAGCCTCGCTCAGCAGCTTGGCTTTCTTGTTCCCTCGATCCACATCACCGACAATCTTTCCTTGCGTGAGGCAGAGTATGTGGTTCACCTCCGCGGCGTAGAGATCGCACGCTGGGAGCTGCGCCGGGGCCTCCTGCTCGCCATTAGCTCAGACACTGGCGTGCCCAACCTGCCCGGTGAGGAGACACGGGAGCCGGCCTTCGACGTGCCGGCTAAATGGATCAGCCGCGACCTTCAAGCGCAGGCGATTGCAGCGGGTTATGCCGTAGTGGATTCTACTTCTGTACTTGCCGCCCACCTGGCTGAACTGATCCGGCGCAACGCCCATGAGTTGCTCACTCGCCAGGAGACGAAGCGCCTGGTCGATCGTCTGACGGACTCCCACCCCAAGCTCGTGGATGAGCTTATCCCGAAGCTCATGAGTCTTGGCGAGGTGCAAAAAGTCTTGCAGCAGTTGCTGCGGGAACAGGTCTCCATTCGCGATCTTGGATCGATCCTGGAGGCGCTGGTCGATACAGCGGTTTCGAACAAGAACTCCGTGGCTCTGGTCGAAGCGGCTCGTCAGACGTTGGGTCGCGCTCTCATCCGCCCGTTGCTCGATACAAGCGGCGAGTTGCGTGTCATCACCCTCGATAGTGCTATTGAAGAGGAGTGTATGAGGGCAGCTAATATGCAGGGAGGCCAGCTATCGTCCAGCGCATTACAACTCTCCGTGGCGCGAAGAGTACTGGACAGCCTGCGAGCTTCCTTCGGAGATCGGATCGGCGAAGCGCCGCCGGTGTTGCTGTGCTCTTCGCCGGGACGGTTCTATCTTCGGAAGCTCCTGGAACCATTTCTTCCGAAGATCGTCGTCATTTCGCCCAGCGAGATTCCGCCAATGACCTTGGTGCAGTCCGTAGGAGTGATTCGCTAGAGAAACTCATTGATGGGTAGCAGAGAGGGAAATATGGCATCAGCGCACGCGGTGTATAAGAGGATCGCGCAAGACGAGAGTGAGTTCGACGAGCGCAACGAACTGATTGTGCAGGAACTGCCCCAGGTCCACTACATCGCTTCGCGCATGTTGGAGCGCCTGCCGCAGCACATCGAGCTGAACGATCTGGTGCAGGCCGGCGTCATCGGCTTATTGGAGGCCTACCGCTCCTTCGATCCGACCAAGGACGCATCCTTCAAGACCTTTGCGAAGTTCCGCATCAGGGGCGCTATCCTCGACAGCCTTCGTGCCCTGGATTGGGGCTCGCGAAGCATCCGCCGAAAGGCGCGCGAGATCACCGACGCCACCCAGAAGCTGGAAGCGTCTCTCGGCAGAACTCCGGCGAAGGATGAGATCGCTCGCGAGTTGAAGATCAGCCTCGCGGAGTTGAACGAGGTCCAGACGCAGCTCAGTGGACTGCATGTCGTCGGCCAGGAGGTCGCCTCGACCTTCGAGGGCGAAGCGGCGCAGGACCTGATCGAATCGGCGCCGAGCACCTGGGATAATCCCTTCGAGATGTACAGCAAGAAAGAGACAAGAGAACACCTCTCCAGGGTTATCTCGCACTTGTCCGAGCGTGAACAGCTCATCCTTTCGCTGTACTACCGCGAGGAGCTCACCATGAAGGAGGTCGCGGAGGTGGTTGGTCTCGCCGTCTCTCGAGTCTCGCAGATCCACGCCGCCCTGCTGGTCAAACTCAAGGCAGCGATGAACCACATTTATAGCGAGCCGGCATCGATCCGTCAGCCCAGGAGGGCGTAAATGGTAAGCAGCAGCGCCGATCGCAGCCGATCGACAGCCTCCCGGGAGCCCACCGTCCTCCCATGTAACTTTCGATCCGCCGGCAGGCTCTCCAATGAGAGCGCAAGAACGTTGACTATGCTGCACGAGGGTTTCGCGCGTAATCTCACCAACTCGTTGGATGTGTATCTCGGCACCGGGCTTGAGGTTCGTCTGGCGCACCTGGAACAACTCTCGATGGATGAGTTTCGCGCCGGCTGTCTAGCCGCCGGGTATATGTTGCCTTGCACGGTACGTCCGTCCATGAGCACGGTACTGCTGGAGATGGATAGTCCTCTCATGTTTACCGTCATCGATCTACTCCTGGGAGGACCTGGAGCAAATCCCGAGGGAGCCCGTGAGTTGACGGAGATCGATGAGGAGATCATGGAAGGCGTGGGCCTGCTGATTGCCCAGCAGATTGAGCGCGTCTGGCAACCCATGGGCGTCGTCCTAACGCCGGGAAAGTGTGTCAAGCCAAACCTGGCGCACAGGGTCTTTCCTCTTACCGACAAGGTCCTTCGCATCCACTTTGAGGTAAGCGTCGCGGGAATGACCGGCTCCTTGTTCCTTGCGTTCCAGGCTTCCATGGCAAGCACGTTGGTCCGGAACATCAAGGCGGACCCGTCAAGCAGTAAGAACGGCGCCTCCTATCTCTCCGTGCCTAGTCTGCGCCAGCGAATCCTCGGCTGCCAATTCAATCTCTCGGGTGAGTTGTCGGACTTGAAGGTATCAGTACGGGATCTCGCAAGCATCCAGGTTGGCTCTGTGATCACTTTATCCGCGCCGGTCGCAGCGCCGGGCAAGCTCACCCTTGAAGGAAAGAGCTACTACGAAGCCAACCCGGTGAGACAAGGCAGCATGAAGGCCATGCAGCTGCTCAACTGCTTTCAAACGCAAGCTACAGAAATCAAACCCAACGAGGATGCAAGCAATGGAGCCTCTTGAAGCCAAGGTCTCGCTCGGTGACTTCGGGCAGGTATTTAGCGATTCATTGACCGGCGCGCTGGCCCAGGTCAGCGATCTCGGTTGGACTGCCTCGATCTCTGCGGAACCCGCGGCCGCTCCGGAGCCCGGACAAGAGGATACATGCTTCCTCTTCAGGTTCACCGGGGCGCTTACCGGCAACGCGCATCTCTTCGCCGCGGAATCCGTGATTCAGGAGTTGGAGTGCCGGGTCGCCGGTGAGCCCAGCGCGGGTGGCGATGCAAGCCGGACCGGGTTTACGCAGGCCATCCATCAGGTGAAGGATCTGCTCAGCAAGTCCCTCAAGAAGCATGGCGAGATCAACGTGGAGGTTGAGGATTCCTCCGCTCTTGACGTGGTGGCCGGTGTCACGTTGGAGGTCACCCTCGCGAGCAAGAAGGGAAAAGCCCTAAGCCTGCACATCGCCTGTGACAGCGTTCTTGCGGATCGCCTGCAAACCTCTTCGGCCGACCAGTTTTCCTATCCGCTTGCCCCCGAGCCCAGCGCTAACCTCGGCCTGGTCATGGATGTGGAACTCAACGTCACGCTGCGTTTCGGCCAGCGCCAGTTGACTCTGCGGGAGGTACTTGACCTGAACAGCGGCTCGGTCGTTGAACTCGATCGGCAGGTCGATGAGCCGATCGAACTCGTCTTGGACGGACGTGTTGTAGCCCGCGGAGAGGCAGTCATCATCGACGGAAACTACGGTATGCGCGTGACCCAGGTAGTTAGCCCGGTGGTCGCGCACTAGTCCGCAGCATGCACGGCAGACCATCCACTGGAATCGGTACTCCGTTCTGCCGATAGGGGACTGTCTCTTCCAAGGGGTAGGCCCATGATCGGTGAGTTAGGACTGGCACAGATGCAACCGCAGCTTTACGCTCCAGTACCCTTCTTCCAGGAGAGCGGATTCGCGGATTCACTTCCTTGTGTCCCCGCACTGGTCACCACGCGTCTGCAACTGAGGCATCTCCTTCAAGAGACCTGCATCGACCTGCACGCCGCATCGCAGGTCATCCTCTCCGATCCCGGCGCCACGCTCCAGGTCTTTCGCTTGATCGCCGAGGAGTTCGGCAGGGAAGAGGATCGTCCCACGCTCATCCCCGATGGCATCGCTTCGCTTGGTGTCAGGCGTTGCTATGACGCCATCTGCGCCGCAAGCTGTTCGCAGGAAAGTGCCATCGCTTCGCTGTGGGAACACTCCAGACGCGTCGCCGAATGCACCAGAGACCTGGCGCAGTTCATCGATGGGGTCTCGCCCGCACAGGCCTACCTCGTCGGTCTTCTCAAAGGGATGGGAAAACTTCCCGGGTTGCTGGCTTGGAGAGACGCGGCTGCTTCTCCGTCTGAAGAATCGGCGTTGGCCGTACTGCTCGCGTACCGCTGGCAGTTGCCGGCTTACCTTCGCAATGCCATGCATCAACAGCAGGAGCCGACCGGACGACCCTACTGGACGGAGATCCTGCAGGTTGCGGAACAGCTTGCGTCAGTCGCAAGCCCTTCCGGCAGTAATGTGCTGAAGTGGCCTGCGAAGGTCTCTCACCAATCTCTCATGATGGCGTAGAGCGAAGCCGGGTTCCTACCCTAAAGGTCGCAGAGCACCCGTCCGTAAATGGTCTTCCTGTTGCAACCACTCTCCATGAGGACAGATCATGGACAGTGGATTATATGCTGCTTGCACGGCTCTGATGGCGCGGACCGACGCCCTCGATACCATCGCGAACAATCTCGCGAACAGCAGCACATCTGGATTTCGCGGACGGCACACAACCTTCGGGTCTGTACTTGCCGGTTCCGGTCATCCTCTCAACTCCCAATTGAACGAGGACATCAATGACTACGGGCTGCTTGGCGGCTCACGGCTTGACCAGCGTGCGGGCTCGCTTGAGAGCACAGGCAACATGCTGGATGTCGGCATCGATGGCACCGCCTACCTCGCCGTTCAGGCCCAGAGCGGCACTGCGTATACCCGTGCCGGCGCTCTGAAGATCTCTCCGCAGGGCCAGCTCACGACAGCATCAGGGGACGCTGTCCTGGGAAGTAACGGAGCCATCAACATTCCCAAAGGCGCCGCGATCACCATCTCGTCCGACGGCGTGATCTCCGCCGACGGAGCGATCGCCGGCAAGCTGAAGCTCGTCGACTTCAAGGCCGGCTCCGACCCTCAAAGCCTGGGCGCAAGCTACTATACCCTGCCCGCCGCCGACGTAACTCCCGCCACCTCATCCGAGGTGAGGCAAGGCATGCTGGAAGGCTCCAACGTCAATCCGGTCACCAGCGTGATCGAGCTCATCAACGCGCAGCGTGCGTTGGAAGGCATGCGCCACGCCCTCACCATGGTCGACTCAGAGATCGACAAAACTGCAGCGCAGGATCTACCCCGCGTCTCCTCTTAATTCATTGTTTTCCTGAAAGGTTTACAAAAATGCTTCGTGCGCTCTATACGGCTGCAAGTGGAATGACGGCCCAGCAGTTGAACCTCGATAACATCGCCAACAATCTTGCGAACTCGAGCACCAGCGGGTTTCAGCAGAGACGCCTCGGTTTCTCAGACCTGCTGTACCAGAACCAGATCATGCCCGGTTCCGCCGCAAGCCAGCAGACAACAAATGCAGCAGGCTTGCAGGTCGGCCTGGGCGTGCGTCCCACAACCACCGAGACGATTCAGACCCAGGGAGACTTCAACACCACCGGCAATCCGCTGGACCTGGCCATCTCCGGGGGAGGCTTCTTTCAGGTGCTTCTTCCCAGTGGACAGACCGGCTATACCCGTGCCGGCTCCTTTCACCTCGATGCCCAGGGCAACGTGGTCACCGGCGACGGCAATCCGATCCAGCCCGCGGTTACAGTCCCCGCGGACGCCACCAACGTAAGCGTTGGAAGCGATGGAACCGTGACGGTCGTGCAACCAGGACAGACGCAGGCATCGCAGGTGGGAAGCATCCAGCTTGCTCTCTTCGTAAACCCGGGCGGCCTGAACAGCGTGGGCAACAACATCTATCTTCCCACTACGGCCTCGGGTGACCCGATCGTTGGAACTCCCGGCGGCTCGGACGGAATCGGCTCTCTGCAGCAGGGAATGCTGGAGCAGTCGAACGTGAGTGTCGTCGACGAATTCGTTCAGATGATCGTCGCGCAGCGTTCCTATGAGTCCAACTCGCGCGTCGTCAAGGCCGCGGATGAAATGCTGCAGCAGCTCAATCAGCTCTCTCAATAACGGAGTCGATCATGGCAACACTTGAAACCCAGCAACGGAAGAGCGGTCGCACCGCTCGCATCGCCGCTCTCTCGCTGCCACTCGCCGTGTCTCTCTTCGCGACGGCATGCACTCGGGCAGAGGTTCAGAAGAAACGCTTTGCCGTGACACCGGATCGCATCATCGCGGCCATCCGGGAGCATCAACTTCCGACCGAGGGAGTTCAAATCAATCTATGGGTCCCGATGACCACGCAGGCTTCGGACTCTCAGCTGGATGTCCAGGAGATCTCGAGGACAGGGACAAACTCGGCAAGGCTCAAAATTACGTGTCATCAACGCGGCCAGTGCCTTCCATTCTTCGTCTCGGCGACATGGCCCGCGGGCGTCAGTTTCCTCCAACCCGTCGCTCAACCCGCGTCGCCGGCAAGCCTCTCCAGCCAACACGCAGACGCAGTGGCCGCGGATGCAAACAGCGTACCGGGCACATCGCCTCACAACAGTTCTAAGAGCGTGCCGGTTGTCTTGAGCGGCTCTCCCGCGACGCTTCTGATTGAAGATCAGAAGATGCATATCCGCCTGCAGGTAGTCTGCCTTCAGGATGGCGCAGACGGCGCGCACATCCGCGTGGCGACGCTGGATCGGAAACACTCGTACACCGCCGAAGTAGTCATGCCGGGCCTCGTCAAGGGGAGCTTCTAGAATGCATACCAGGTTGAACCAGACGTTTTCCCTCGCCGTGATCGTTGCGGCTTTGTCCTGTGTCGCGAGCGCCTCCGCAGGCGTCAAGTTGCCGGCAAAGAAGACGGCGCAAGAGCTTCGCGCCGACTATCTCTCCCGGCTTCACGAGCAGTACATGCCACCGCCCGATCCCAGAACCATGGGCAGCTTGTGGTCGGCGGCGAATGCTCTTGGCGATCTCTCCTCCGACTATCGTGCGCGCAATGTGAATGACACGATCGTGGTCCAGGTCTCGGTGCAAACTACTGCAGCCCAGAGCGGAAACGTGGATAGCGCGCGGGCCTTTAATGCCTCGTCCGGCATCACCGGTCTGGTGGGTGACATCGCCACCAAAGGTCTCAACCCGCTCTTCAATGCGAACTCATCCAGCACGCTCAAGGGGCAGGGCTCGACCGCTTCAAACACAACCTTCTCTACCAGCTTGACCGGGCAGATCATTGCAGTGCTCGCGAACGGAAACATGGTCATCGAAGCAGAACGCCAGATCTCGATGAACAATCAGCACGAAGACCTCATCATCCGCGGCATCGTCCGTCCGGGAGACATCAGTTCCAGCAACACCATCCCATCGGCTGCGCTGAGCAACCTTGAGATTGAGATGAAGGGCAAGGGAATCATCTCAGATAGCGTTCGTCCACCCAATGCGCTGACACGCGCTGTACTTTGGCTCTTCGGCTTCTAGGGATCAAGTCATCCATGCATGTATTCCTCTTTTCAAGAGATATCCGCCTTACCATTCGGACGATTGCAGCAATTGCACTTTTATTCGTCACTCTGGCGGCCAAGGCAGTCACCCCGGACCGGCAGGTCCTCCTGCGCGATATCGCCGATGTGGAAGGAGTTCGTGACAATCAACTGGTCGGCTACGGTCTTGTCGTGGGGCTAAGAGGCACGGGAGACCGGCAGCAGACCTACTTCACGGTCCAGACACTCGCCAATGCGATGAAGCGGCTTGGCGTCCAGATCTCCCCCACTCAGGTCGTGGTCAAGAACGTAGCCGCCGTCTTCATCACCGCCTCACTGCCACCGTTTGCGCGTCCCGGCATGAAGCTCGATATCACCGTCTCTTCCGCCGGTGATGCGAAGAGCCTCGAAGGCGGCATTCTCCTGATGACCTCTCTGCGCGGTCCTGATGGCCAGGTCTATGCTGAGGCGCAAGGTCCGCTCGCGCTTGGCGGATATTCAGAGGGCGCTGTCGGCAGCATCCACTCCGTCAATCATCCGACCGTGGGACGTATCCCCGAAGGCGCCATCGTAGAGCGTGACGCCATGGTCGATCTCAACCACATGAAGACCGTCTCCTTCTTTTTGCGCAATCCAGACTTCAAGGCAGCTCAGGACATGGCGGACGTGATCAACAAGGAGTATCGCCACACGGTCGCGAACGCCCTGGATAATCGCACCGTGCAGATCGATGTTGCAGGGTCCGGCGCAGCGTCGGTTCCTGGTCTCATCTCCCGTGTGCAGGCTTTGGCCATCACCTTTCACTCGCCCGCGAAGGTCATCATCAACGAGCGCACCGGAACCATCGTGATGGGTGGAACGGTCACTCTCTCGCCTGTATCGGTGCTTCACGGAAGCCTCAGTATTGAGGTCGAGACCGTCTTCTCCGTCTCCCAGCCGAACTCCTTCACCCAGGGTGGCACGTCCACTCCGGTCGCGAACACGACCTTAGCGGTCAAAGACCAACCCGCCCAGTCCATCCGCCTGGAGAATGGCGCGAACGTCGACGACCTCATCCGAGGTCTGCATGCCATCGGCGCTACCTCCCACGACATCGTGGCAATTCTGCAAGCGATTCGATCCGCGGGCGGCTTACAAGCGGATCTGGAGATCATCTAATGGCCTTTGACGTCAGCAGCATTCTCCCCACCCCAACCCACGCTCAGGCCTCCAGTGCAGCATCTTCCGGTACTGGCGCCAGAGAGGATGCCAAGATTGAGAAAGCTGGCAAGGACTTTGAGTCTATCCTCCTCGGGACCTGGCTGCAGCAGGCTGAGAACTCCTTCGCGACTGTCCCCGGCGGTGATGGCGAGGACGATCAGGACGCAGGCAAGGACCAGTTCCAAGGGATTGCCATGCAGGCTTTAGCCGGGTCTCTGACGAAGTCCGGGGGGATCGGAATCGCCAAGATGATCACGCAGCACCTGCACTCGACCTCCGAATCGGAGAAGGCAGAATCCCGGGTAAAAACAACTTCAGTTGCCACTCCGGTGAACTCCGGAGCAGGAAAATCTTTTTAGTAATATGACTGAATCATTTTTCCAGCCCTGCCGATAGAAGGAGCGGTCAAGAAACGAGGAGATCATGAGAATAGACGCTTACAACCTGCAGACCGTTTCGGCGGAAACGAGCAAGGTCACGAAGACGAGCACGGATGCAACCCACACCGAGAAGAAGGTTCCGTTGACGGCGAAGACGAGCGAAGACAAGACCACGCTCACCACGGGCAGCGACAAGGTTCAGACGCTCACGAATGCTGCGCTCGCCACGGCGTCAACCCGCGCGGCGAGAGTTGAAACGCTGAAGCAGGCGGTCAGCTCCGGACAATATCAACTGGATTCATCTAAGACCGCGAAGGCGCTCACCAGCGCAGACGCATAACCTCAACCGGCTTACAGCGTCACCGACAAGGGAAGCATGCAGACACGTTCCGGGATAGCGCCGCGAGCAGAAGCAATTCAACAGGATGCAGGCGAGTACCTGGCAAGGCTACACATGCTCATCCACGAGCTGCACCTTTCCATGGACGCCATCGCCAACCGGGCGCTGCCGGAGCTGGAAGAGAGCATCTCCAGGCAGCTCTTCCTTTGTTCCCGGCTCTCCCAGGCTTCCTTCAGTTCCACTGCGCATCTTTCGTACCTTGGTGCATCAAGCTCCACAGCCGACGCGGAACTCGCCCAACGGATCAGCTCTGCCACCGGAGATCTGATCCATCTGAACAAGTGCTACTCCCGGTTGCTTCAACACTCCGGCGATACGGTTCGTCTGTTCCAATCGCTCTGCAGCAGCTACTCCGGTCAGGCGCAGCGTGACTCGCCGATCCGCTGGTCCTGCGAGCTCTAAGGGAGATCTCAACACCATGGGAAGTCTGTCCTCAACGCTCTCGATCGCAACCCAGTCCCTGCTCGCGCAGGAGACCGCGCTCTCTGTCACCAACAACAACATTGCAAACGCGAACACCGCCGGTTACGCGCGCGAGACCGTCAGCTTATCGGAGAACTCTCCGACCTCCAATGGTTCACTCAGCGTCGGCAATGGCGTCACGGTCAGTGGAATCACCTCCGTCAAGGACGAGCTTCTCTCCCTCAGGATTCAGCAGCAGACCTCCCAGCAGAGCAGCGCGGATGCGCAGGTCAACGCCCTGAATCAGATTCAAACGCTCTTCCCCATCACAGGCAATAGCCTCGCAAGCAGCCTCTCCGGCTTCTTTACCAGTCTGTCCGCTCTCTCCTCAAATCCCACGGACGCTGCCAATCGCCAGACCGTTCTTTCCAACGCCCAGACGCTCGTCGACCAGTTCAACACGATCTCTGCCGGCCTGAGCGGACCCAGCAGCAGCCTGAACACAACCGTCCAGACCGATGTGACCGACGTCAATCAGCTAGCCGGCCAGGCAGCCTCTCTCAATGAGCAGATCCTGGAGCAGAAAGCGACGGGCCAGGACTCCGGCACGTTGGAAGATCAGCTCGGGCAGGTTGAGCTTCAGTTGTCCAGCCTCACCAATCTCAACGTCACGCACACGGAGAGCGGAGATACCCTGACCACCGGCAACGGCTCCCCATTGGTGCTGGGCAATCAGAGCTACGCCCTCCAGACCGAGACCGGCTCCGATGGGAATCTGCATGTGTACGACTCCTCCGGTTCGGACATCACCTCATTCATCAGCAGTGGAGACCTGGGCGGAACCATCCAGACCAGAGACACCACGATCCCCAAGCTACAGAGCTCTCTTGATACCCTGGCGAATCAATTTGCAACCGCCTTCAACTCAGCTCAAACCTCCGGCTACGATCAGAACGGCGCCAAGGGTGCGGCATTGTTCTCCGTATCCTCCACCGTGAGTGGATCGGCTGCCAACATCAAGCTGACGACGACGGACCCCAGTAAGATCGCCGCGAGTTCGGACGGCACCTCGGGGAGCAATGGAAATGTCTCCAACCTGACTGCCCTCCAGACCTCGACTCTGCCTGTAGGCGAGAGCGCAACCACCTTGTCTGCGAATCTTGTATACCAGGTGGGCGAGCTGACGTCGGATGCGACGGCTCAGTCAAGCTCTCTCTCGCTGAGCCTCACCAGCCTCAACACCCAGCAGAGCTCCGTCTCCGGAGTCTCCATCGATGAAGAGACGGCCAACCTCGTCCGCTATCAGCAGGCGTATCAAGCCGCCGCCAAAGTGGTGTCCACCATCCAGACACTCTTCGACGCCACCATCAACATGATCAACTGAGGTCGACCCGCATGCGCTTCGTTTCCAGCATCACCGCCAACGTCATCGCTGATATTCAGACGAGCGATAAGACGCTTCAAACCGCCCTCCAGCAGGTCTCCACCGGTCAGCGCGTCTCCGTGGCCTCGGACGATCCCGCTGCCTCAGCCGCCTTGATTCAAGTGGAGACACAGGCAGCCAACCTCGACCAGTACACCAGCAACGCACAGTCTGCACTGTCGCAGGCGCAGACAGCCGACTCAGTCGTAACCTCAGTTGTGTCTTTACTCAACCAGGCCATAACGATCGGAACCGCAGGCGCAAACAGCACGAACTCCGCTGCGAATCGCCAGGCCGATGCCACAACGGTAGAGGGTTTGCTCTCAAATGTCGTCTCCCTTGCGAACACGACCTTCCAGGGGGTGTCGATCTTTGGCGGAACAGTGAGCGGCAAGCAGATCTTCACCGCCGACGCAAACTCCAGCACCGGCTATAGCTACAACGGCAACAGCGGTATCAACAACATCTCGATTGGAGACTCCCTGACTGTTCAGGCGAATATCCCCGGCAATACGCTCTTTACGAACTCCAATGCAAGTGTTCTTGGTGCGCTCAGCAATCTCAAAACGGCTCTGGAGAGCGGCAGCAGCACAGACATTGGAAATGCCACCACAGCCATTACCACTGCGCTCAACTACGTGAGCCAGCAACACGTGATTTATGGCAACACGATCAACCAATTGGAGTCGCAGGAGACCTATCTCGCGTCGGACAAAGTCACGCTCACCTCGCGTGAGACCTCCCTCGTCGGTATCGATACAGCAACAGCCGCGGAGAATCTCAGCCAGGCTGAAACCAGCAACACCGCCACCTTATCCGCGGCTGCCAAGATATTGCAACAGAACAATCTGTTGGATTACCTGAAGTAAGAAACCTGAGAAATCTATAGGAGACGCCCGGCGCTGCTGCCGGGCGTCTTCGCGTCTCGTCCATGCACAACACACACGAAAGAACGGCGGACTGAAGTCAGTCCGCCGTTCCTGTTCTAGATGCAAACGAAATTCAGCCGGTGCAGGAGAATGCAGTTCTCAGCTCGGGTTCATGAGGAGCCTGCATCCTCATCTGTGCCGGCGCCGAGGGACCTTGACCTACCCGCGGCTGGCTCTCCCTGGGCGCGCCATCCACCTGCTCCCACGCCTGCCGAACCTCCATCACGATCCTGATCTGATCGCGCAGGATCTCGGCTGAAAGCTTGAACTGCGCCGTCAGCATCTGGCCGCGAACATGACTGTAGAAGCGGCGAATCTTCACCGCTGCCTCGCCCCCATTCTTCATGTCCAGCATCGCGTCAAGTTGCGTCAGCACCTTGAAGCCATGAACGAGCTCCGCACAGCGGCCTTGGATGTCATTCTTCTCCATAGCCTCCGCGGCTCGTCTAAGATTGCCGATCAACGTATCGTGAAGCGCCATCACGAGGCCGACCACGGAAGCCTGCTGGGTTGCTGCACGCCGGTATTCAAGAGAAGCAGTGTGATTATTCATAGATTAGGAAGAGGAACTGTTTTGATTGGGATTCAGCAGAGCCTGGATCTGCTTGAGCTGTTGTGGCAGTTGCTGGATCGCGATGTCGGCCGCGTTGTACTTGGCCGTAAGGATCGTCTGCTGTGCGGTCAAATAGATCTCAAGTGAACTCGTCTGATCCGTCAGATCCGAGTACTCGTTGCTGATGCTCTTCAGATCGATCGTGAAGGCGCCTTGGGTCGTATCCGTGTACGTATTCAAAGTGGAAGTAAGCGAGGCCGCAAACCCATTCTCAGCGGTCCCTTGGAAAAAGGAGGCGACCGCCGAGCTATTCGTCTGGATCGCGCTTGCCAGGGTCGTGGAGTTGACCGTCAACGTGCCGTCCGAATTGGTGGAGATACCCAGCGCGTCAAGGGTCGAAATCGATCCACTCCCTGAGTTGTAAGTAGTGGCGCCCAGCAGGGCGGATTGCAGAGCCTGGATTGTGCTGTCCGACTGAAGCGGACCCGCCGTGCTCGTAGTTTGGTCGTAGGTGAACTGCGAGTTCACGTCGGTGATCAGGGTGTTGTAAGCGGTCACAAAGCTGTTAACGGCACTCGTAATCGAGCTCGTATCGGGAGCGATGTTCAGCGAGATCTCGCTGCTCGGAGCGGCGCTTGCCAGGTCCAGGGTCACACCGGTCAGTGCGCCGGTCACGGTGTTCGTTGCACTCTTGATCGGCACGCCGTCCACGGTGACGGAAGCATCATTCCCGGTGCCGCCTCGGGTGAACGCAACCGAGCTGTCATTGCCGACAGTGAAATCACCAGCGCTGCCGGAGGCGGTTGAAACCAGCGCAAGGCGTGCGCCGCTGCTGTCCGTTACGACGTTTGCAGTCACACCGAGAGACTGGCTGTTGATCGAAGCAGCTAATTGGTCAAGCGTGTCGCCGCTCGTCACCTGGATGGTCTTTGTCACGCCGCCGGCGGTAAGGTCGAAGCTCCCGGCGGTAAGCGCCGCTGAGCTGCTGGACTGTGCGGCGGAGTACCACGATCCGGTAGAAGCCAGATTGTTCACAACAATTAAGTGGCTGCTCGCCGCGGTGCCATCCGCGACCGTTGCGGTCACCACCCCGCTGTTTGAACTTGTAGCCGTGGCTGCGCTCAGAGAACCCGTTGTGTCCTGCAAGGAGCTAAGCGCGTCCGCAACCGAGGAAGATTCACTCGATAGCTGATTCAGCGCGCTTGTCTGGCTGTTGAGCGTTGCCTGCTGAGCCTGCCACGCTCGCTCCGGTGCCCGGTCCGCATAAAGAATTGCGTCTACGGCTGAAGTGACATCGATTCCCGTGGTGCCGCCGAGCGCAGACAGAACGGAATTGAGAGTAGACGTTGTCGTACTCATGGGCTTCGACTCCTGGCAGTGAGCGGGACTACCCTGCAATGCGAAAACAGAGGAAGCAGGTCTCTGCTGCCTCTGTTCGTCTAAGGGTTCAGGTTTAGAGACTAACGGTTAGAAGAGGAGGCGCGGCTGAGCTTCAAATTCAGCCGCGCCTTCGGTCTTACTGCAGCAGCTTCAGAACCGTCTGAGCCTGCTGGTTGGCCTGCTGAAGCGCCGAAATGCCGGTCTGCTGCAGGATGCTGTACTTGGTGTCGTTCGCAACCACCGCGCTGATGTCCGCGGAGGTGATGCTGCTCGAAGCCGTCACCAGGTTCTGCGACTCGTTGGTGTCGACGGTGGAAGCCGCCTGAAGCTGCTCAACCGTCGCGCCCAGGGTGCCGCGCTCGGCAGCCACGGTGTTGATGGCCGCGGTGATCGCCGTCAGTGCCGTCTGTGCAGCCGTCGTGGAGGTGAGGGCAGAGGTGCTGAGCCCCAGCGCCGATGCGCCGGTCGCCGCAACCGTCGCGCTGATGTTGACCGTGCCGCCCGAGCTTCCGTCGCTGGTAAACGCGCCAACCGTCGAGCCGAAGACAGCCGTGCCGTTGAAGTTGGTCGAGCTGCTGATGTTCGTGATCTGCGCCAGCAGGGCCTTGAACTCGGTGTCGATCGCGGTCGACTGCGAGCTGCTGAGGCCGGTGTTGGAAGCCTCCGTGGCAAGCGTCACCGAACGGTTGAGCAGCGTGGTGATCTGTGCCAGCGCGCCATCGGCGGTCTGCAGAGAGCCTACTGCGTTGGTCGCGTTCAGCGAGGACTGGTTGAGAGCCGCGACGTTTGCATTCAAACCGTCAGAGATCGCGAGACCGGCGGCATCGTCGGAGCCGGAGTTGATACGTGATCCGGAGGAGAGCTGCTGGAGGCTCTTGTTGGCGGCGGCAGTTGTGATGGAAAGTTGATTCTCGGCCTGGAGAGCAGAGATGTTATTGAGGATGCTGAGTGACATGGGTGTAGCTCCTTGGGTGGTCTTGTTTTAGTTTCTAAACTTGTCGCGTCACTACTGAGCATCGCTCTTCGAGTGCCGGCCATCTTGCTGCAGGACTTCTATCGACAAGCTCAACGATCCGTTTCAGGGGTCGAGAAAGTTTTCTTCGCTTCCCCTTTTTCCGAACTTCCACTGAGAACGCATTAAGCGATCCATGGGCAGTCAAGGAAGCGAGAAAGATGTTTTCTCTCATCAAGTTCTTATCCTGACGGACCATATCCTGCCTTTTGCCCTGCATGAACGAACTTCAAGCAGCAACAATGCATGCGAGGGGCCATTGTCGTGTCGACGCCCGCCGTCTCTTTGGCAATCCGCTTGCTTTTGTCTCTTACACAGCGGCGCTCATCCCGTTCGGTTCAGTCGATCGTGAGCACTCTTTAGGGGGATTGCCCTCAGCCACGAGGAACGCAACCATACTCATAGCATCAGGTCACAAAGGCACTGGATGACAGGGAAGAGGACGATTGATCGAGGTACGGTGATCGGCGTGATAGTCGCCGTCACGGGCGTCGTCGCGGGTCTTCTCCTGGACGGCGGCAGCCTGAAGCAGATCCTGCAACCCACCGCCGCTCTCATCGTGCTTGGCGGGACTATCGGCGCCGTCCTCATTCAGTTTCCGCTCCCCACCGTGCTCAACGCCGTCAGTCATCTTCGCGACGCCCTCTTCAACGCTCCGCCTCTCTCCACCGCTCATATCGATAACTTGATCCAATGGTGTCACCAGGCGCGTAAGCACGGCATCCTGGTTCTCGACCGCGAGTTAGAGTCAATAGAAGACCAATTTCTGAGAAAATCCCTGACCATGGCAGTCGACGGGGTGAATATTGTGGAAATTCGCGAAACCATGGAGAGAGATCTCGATCTCGATGAGGAAAAAGAAGAAGGCGTTTTCAAAGTGCTCGAGTCGGCCGGTGGATTTGCGCCCACGCTCGGCATCATCGGAGCTGTGCTCGGCCTCATTCAAGTCATGCAAAAGATGGATAATGTTTCAGAGATAGGGAAGGGAATCGCGGTCGCCTTCGTCTCCACGCTCTACGGCATAGGCGTAGCCAACCTCGTCTTCCTTCCACTCGCAGGAAAGTTACGCATCCGCATACGCGAGCGGCAGTTGCTGCGTGAGATGACCCTGGACGCTGTCATCGCCATCGCCCAGGGAATCAGCCCCCGCGCCTTGCGTCAGAGACTCCAGGGATATGTCACCGCTGGAAAAGTAACGTCGCAGACCCAGGCTCAATCGGAGATGGTGGCGCTGTGACTCGCCGTCAAAGGCGTCGCATGGCCGCGGCTCACTCGCATGCGCCGTCCCAGGAGCGTTGGCTCATCTCTTATGCTGACTTCGTGACGCTTCTCTTCGCCGTCTTCGTCGTGCTCTTCGCGTACACCTGGCGGAGCAAGCAGGACTTCAAGAGCGTCTCCACCGCCATCCACTCAGGCTTCGATCAGATGAGCGGACACCCGGAGAAGACCAAGCCTGAAGACGCTCCTCAGACCTCCGCCAGGAGTCCCGTGGCGCCCCGCTTCGACACCGGCCAACTCGCCTCGCAGCTCAACGAAGTTCTAGGCGACTCCATCGCCAGGAAAGAGATCGTGATGCAGCAGACTCCGGACGGTCTCGTCATCAGTCTGCGCGAACTCGGCTTCTTCAACTCCGGTGAGGCCAAGCTCCTGCCCGGTGCTGCGGAGAAGCTTGAGAAGACCGCGAAGGTCCTCATGAGCCATGGCCTGGAGCTACGCGTCGAAGGTCACTCTGACGATCAACCCATCCACAACGCCATCTTCCAATCCAATTGGGAGCTCTCCACGGCGCGCGCCATGAGCGTGCTTTCGATCCTGGTGGATCAGGCAGGCTTTCCCGCGGCCAGTATCTCGGTCGCAGGCTATGGCGCCTATCGCCCTGTCGGCAGCAACGCCACTCCGGAAGGCCGTCGCATGAATCGTCGAGTCGACCTCGTCGTCGTGGCGCCGCGCAGCAAGGAACAGGCGCTCCACTAAGCCACGCAGTCGATCAATCTCTACGCCGCCGGTCTGCTGCTCAGCGCCTTCTCAAACATCGATTGAAGATCGACAGCCTTCGCCGGCTCAGCGGCACTCGCGTTCTGTGTGCGAAGCTTCGGCTCGGCAGCTTCCCGCTTGGCCGCAGCCGCTGGTGTCGCGACCTTTGCGGTCTGCAATGTCGTCTCTGAGCCTCTCACCGATGTCTTCAGAACTCCCGGCTTCATCTTCTTTTTCTTCGAGATCACCTGATCCACGATATGTTTCATCACACCGGACATCAGCGTCTTCCGTGATCCAACCTGCTTGACCTGCACAGGCGCAGGCGCAGGCACCAGCATTGGAGCAGCCTTCTGTATCGCTGGGACGATCGTAATCCGGTCCTCTACAACCGGAGAAGTCTCCACGGCCACAACCTCCAACTCCGCCCCATCAACCGGGGTAGCCTCCACAACGGCCGTCTCACGGGTTGGCTCGGCTACTTCCACCATCGCTTCCTTGGCGGTCTCGTTTCTCTCGCGCAGAGTCACCAGTGGCGCCCAATCCTGCTCCGCATCGAAGAGGTCCGAGACCCCGACTGCGATGCTCGAATCCTCGGCAACAGCCTCCATCGCCGCCTGCTCCGTCATCCTCGCCTGCATAAACGTAGCTATCGCGGGCTCCGGCTCCAGTCTCTCCAAAGAGTCCTCTTCGGTTGCGGAGAGCACATCCGCAAAGCGTCTCGCAGCCATCTCTTCGGCAGGCGCAGCTGCTGTGAATGCGGCCTCCTCCAGCAACGGGAAATCCAGATCCATCTCCGCGTTCGGCAGCGGATCCGCGACCACGATTGTCCGCGCCGTCATCATCTCGCGCAGCATCGCCGCCGCAACTTCGCCTCCGTTCCGCGACTGCCGGTCGCCGATCAGCGCCATCAACGGGTCGCCGGGAACCACGCCATTGAAGAACACACTCTCGCACTCAAGCTGCACCGAGAAGTCCTGTTGCTCGTCCGGATCCTGCGTCCACACCGACGCACCCAGGCTGTTCGGCATCTCGTTCGCCACCTCGATTGCCGCCTCCACGGATGCCACCTTGAACAGCATCGCCACCGGCCCGTGGAACACCGTCTTCCGCGTCTTCTTCCCGCTCCCGACCCCTGCAATCACGGTCGGCTCAAAGTAATGACCCACGCCCACCATGCGTTGGCCGCCCGTCAGCAGCTTGCCTCCATCGCGCACCGTCGCCGCAATCTGCGTCTCCAAAGCCCCTACGATCGCCGCAGTCGGCAGCGGTCCAACCACGGTTTCGTCCTTGCCCGGATCGCCGATCTTTACATCTTCCATCCCCGCCACAAACAGCAGCTCAAACTCCTCGTAGATCGCTTCATGCACCACGAATCGCGCCGCCCCGGCGCTCGCCATGCCATTCTCCGCGCATCGCGCTCCCACTCCAGCCTGGATCGCTGCGAAGAGACTTGCCGAAGGCATCACCACAAACGGGTTCGAGCTGCGCTCCTGCCCCGTCGTCCGCAGCAGCCCCTTGACCCTTCCTACCATGGCTCGCCCGCTCATCACCTGTTCGCCCACAGCCACCGCGGAGATCTGCTTCTCGCTCAGCAGCGGACCCAACTGCCGCTCGCTGATCAGCAGCGTTTGTACTACGTCCCGCGGAAATCCAGCCCGCACCACCAGCAGCTCGATCTCCATCGCGCTCTGGCAGACCGCATTCGCATGCCGCAGCAGAACCGCATCGCCGGCCAGCAGCGCCGGCGCAAGAAAGCGAAACACCTGCCAGAACGGACTCTCCGCCTGCATGATCGCCAGCACCACACCAAGCGGCTGCCAGCGTATCTCGCAGGAGCTCATCTCCATCGGAACCTTGCTGTCGGTCGGCAGCCCCTCTGCATGACCCGCAAAGTAGCGGCAGCACGACGCGCAATCCAGGATCTCCTGCCGCATGGACACGATCGTTCTCCCGGTCTCACTCGTCAGCAGCGTCGCCAGTTCCTCCATCTCATGTTCTAGTATTCCCGCAAGCTTCTTGAGCCACATCGCGCGGCTCTCCAACGTCGTTCGCCGGAACTTCCAGGAAGCCTCGTCTGCCGCCTTCACCTTGGAGGTCAAAGCCTTCTTGGTCAACGTGGCATAGCTGCGAAGCACACTTCCATTCGCCGGATTGATGGACTGAATCTGCATGGCTCGGACTCCAACAGTTACTTAAGTACCAACGCTACCAGCGGCTCTCCGCCGTCGTGCATCCCCCATTTGGGGCAGAGTCGTGCATGCCTGCTCCCTACCGTCCACACGTTGCTCCCCGTCCTTATCCTGTAGACGCCTTCGCCTTCTGGTTCTCGGTCAGTGACAGGGTTGTAACCGTTAGAATGGGAGGGTGACCACTCTAGCGGAAACATCTTTGGGCATCGACGATCTGCGCCGCAAGATCGACGCAAACACCCGCATCTCCACTCAGGATGCCCTTTGGCTCTGGCACAACGCCTCCGATGACGAACTCCGCGAACTCGCCTCCAAGGTCCGCGCCCGCTTCCATGCCCCGTCCACATGCACCTACATGGTCATGCGCATCATCAACTACACCAACGTCTGCGTCGCCCAGTGCGACTACTGCGCCTTCTACCGCCTTCCCAGCCAGCCCGGCGGCTACGTCCTGACCCAAGCCCAGGTCTTCGCCAAGCTCGACGAGCTCCTCGCCCTCGGCGGCGACCTCGCCGCCTTCAACGGCGGCTTCAACCCTGCACTCCCCCTCGACTACTACTGCGACCTCTTCGCCGCCATCCGCGCCCGCTACGGCGATGCCCTCGAGTTCTACGCCCTCACCATCGCCGAGTTCATGTACCTCGCCGACCACGCCAAGCTCTCCTACACCGAAACCGCAGCCCGCTTCAAAGCCGCCGGAGTCCGCTGGATCACCGGCGGAGGCTCAGAGATCCTCACCGAAGACTTTCGCCGTCGCCACAGCAAGTTCAAGTACACGGTCGCCCAGTACTTTGAAGCCCAGGCCGACCTCGTCGCCGCCGGCCTCAAGACCACCGCCACCATGGTCATCGGCTTCGACGAATCCATCGAAGAGCGCCTCGAACACCTCGACCGCACCCGCACCTTCCAGGACGAAACCCAAGGCCTCGCCAGCTTCCTCTGCTGGACCTTCAAGCCCTACTTCACCCCACTTGGCAGCCAGCTCGGCGGCATCGAGATCACCACCCGCGAGTACCTCCGCCACCTCGCCCTGTGCCGCATCTTCCTCGACAACGTCCCTCGCATCCGCACCTCCGTCCTCACCCAGAACGAGCGCGCCCTCGAAGGCCTCCTCTACGGCGCCGACGACTTCGACCTCCCCATCGAAGACGAAGTCACCCAGAAAGCCGGCGCCACCATCTCCCTCAACTTCGAGAAGATCCTCGCCTACGCAAGCGAACTAGGCTTCACCCCCACCTACCGCCACGTAACCCCATCAATTGAACGCTCGGCCAGCTAAAAGTAAATCTCACGATAGAAGTTCTTCACGCCATTTTCGGACTGCTCGGACTCTAAGATTCCTGCTTGCACCCGCTTCAGCAATGCGTCTGAGCATGGTTGCTGAATCATTCTTGGCAGCCTCGCAAGCCGGGACTCAATCATCGCTGCCTTCTGCACCTTCGCGAAGTTATAAGCGATGTAGGAATCATGCTTCAGCCATGGATGATCCGACGCCTTCAGTAACGTCGTTCTGTCCGCGAATCGATACATGGAGCTGACGCTTAAAACAATGACGTAGCCGTCGCGATCCGCTTCGGAGGCGATGATATGCAGGTGGTAGTCCTCCTCTTCGTCATTCCCATCGAGAAAAGCAAATCCGGAGGGCAACATGGGCTCAAGCCATAGCACGGTGTCGGGCGGGAATCATGGATCTCAGCTCCCGCTCTGCCAATTCAGCCTCTTCGTAGTCCATTGTCGTAGTAAATATGTCCTGCAGCGATATCGGAATCCGGCTTCCCTGAGGAGGCTCCTTCCATTCAGGCGCTACTTTACCTTCATGCAGGAGCTCCACAAGATCCCATCGGTTGATTCCGCCATAAAGCGCAAACACTTCAACGATTATCTTTTCTTCAGCCTGAGATAGCCGGGTGTTCGGTATCTCGACAGGCAACAACGAAACTTCTCGATCGCCTAACGGAGGGGATATGATCTGCGCCCAGCTTCCTGTCGAATCTACCCGTGACGGATCCGTGATCAGATTTAGAACGTTAGAAAGCACTGGTCCATGCTTCATCGAATACCAACGGTCCATTGTGATGGGTTTGCCAAAGCGAAGCAAAGCCGTGCGGTCTGCTAGATACATGAGCTTGATGAGCTTCATGTAGCTCATTTGTCCCCCGCGCAGCTTCAGCAAAAGTGCTGCTGCCTGCGTTGCCTTTTCCTCATCAAACGGCAGACTCACTGGTGCTCCTCAGCGTTGGGCTTATGCTTCGCCTTAGCTTCGCCTCTCAAAGATTCTAAACCCACTCCATGAATTGCAAAAGCTCTTTGCCGCAGCTTTGCCCTTCTTTGGGACCAAGAGGTTGACCCATGCCAGTTTGGAACCGCAGGCGAGCCCGCACCTAAACAAACAGCGGAGCCAGCACCAGCGTGATCGTAGCCAGCAGCTTGATCAGCACATGCAAACTCGGCCCCGCCGTATCCTTGAACGGATCCCCAACCGTATCCCCCACCACCGCCGCCTTGTGCGCGTCTGACTTCTTTCCCCCATACTGCCCCGTCTCAATGTATTTCTTCGCATTGTCCCAAGCCCCACCGCCGTTGTTCATCAGCATCGCCAGCAGCACGCCTGAGATGGTCCCTACCATCAACAACCCAGCCACAGCCTTAGCTCCCGCCAGGTTCACCGCGACTCCCGCAATCGCCGGCACATTCAGCACGGTGCCCGCCGCCGCCATCGCCACACTCGACTGGTAACTCGCACTGAAGTTCCGGAAGATCAACCCCACCGCCACCGGCAGCCCAACCGCCAGCAATCCCGGCAGCACCATCTCCTTCAGCGCCGCCCCGGTCACGATGCTCACGCACCGCGCATAGTCCGGCTTGCTCGTCCCCAGCATGATCCCCGGATTCTCCTTGAACTGGTTCCGCACATCCTGCACCACCATCTGCGCCGTCCGCCCCACCGCCTTGATCGCCAGCGAGCTGAACAGAAACGTTAGCATAGCCCCCAGCAGCGCCCCTACGAACACCGGCACCTCCGCCAGATTCACATCCGTAAAGCTCCATCCCGCCGGCATAAACCCCCCGGCCGCCGAAACCTTCGCCTCCACAATCGTCCGAATCTCCTCCAGGTACGCGGAAAACAGCAGAAACGCCGCCAGCGAAGCCGATCCAACCGCATACCCCTTGGTCAGCGCCTTCGTCGTATTCCCCGCCGAGTCCAGCTTGTCCGTCCGATCCCGGATCGACTCATCCTGGTTCGACATCTCGATGATCCCGCCCGCATTATCCGTAATCGGCCCAAACGTATCCATCGCCAGGATGTACGCCGCGCAGCTTAGCATTCCCATCGTCGCGATCGCCGTCCCATAGATCCCCTTCGCATAATCGCTCACTCCCGCGACACCCGCCAGCCCCTGCACCCCAAAGTAGTAGCTCAGCAGCAGCGCCGCCGAGATCACAATCACCGGCATCGCCGGCGTCTCCATCCCCACTGCCAGTCCGCTGATGATGTTCGTCGCCGGCCCCGTCAGCGACGCCTTCACAATCGACTGCACCGGCCTGTACTGCGACTCCGTGTAGTACTGCGTAATCCACACAAACAGAAACGCCGTCACCAGCCCCACCACCCCACACGCCAGCAGCCACAGCGGCGCAACCTGCGGCCCATTTAACATCCCATAAACCGCCCCCGCAAATCCCAGCAGCGCCAGCGCAGAAGTGACATAGAACCCGCGGTTCAACGCCCGCATCGGGTCTTCCGTCTCGTTCGTCTTCACAACGAACACCCCCACAATGCTCGCCAGCAGGTTGATCGCCAGCACGATCAGCGGAAACAGAATCCCTTTCAGCCCGAACACCGGATAGAGCGCCGCTCCCAGGATCATCGCCCCCACATTCTCCGCCGCGGTCGATTCAAAGATATCCGCGCCGCGCCCCGCGCAGTCCCCCACGTTATCCCCCACCAGATCCGCGATCACCGCCGGATTCCGCGGATCGTCCTCCGGAATGCCCGCCTCGACCTTGCCGACGAGGTCCGCCCCCACATCCGCGGCCTTCGTATAGATCCCCCCGCCAAGCTGCGCGAACAGCGCCACCAGCGAAGCCCCAAACCCAAACCCCACCAGCTGATACGGCACTCCCTGCGGATTCTGCAGCCCGCCAAACACCAGGAACAGCGACGCCACCCCCAGCAGCGATAACGCGACGACAACCAGCCCCGTCACCGCTCCGCCGCGCAGCGCCATCTTCAGCGCGCGGTCCAGACTCGTCCGCGCCGCCGATGCCGTCCGGATATTCGCCCGGATCGAGCAATACATCCCAGTAAACCCAGCCAGCCCGGAGCACACCGCTCCCACCAGGAAGCTCACCACCGTCTTCAGCGCAAACGGAGCCGTCCGCGCAGACGAGTGATACCCCACAAACACCACCACCGCCAGCACCAGCGCAATCACCCCGATCGTCTGGTACTGCCGCTTCAGAAACGCCTCCGCCCCCTCGCGGATCGCGTTCGAAATCGCCTGCATCTCCACCGTCCCCGCGTCCGCCGAGATCACACTCCGCGCCATCGCAAACGCTACTGCCAGCGCCACCAGCGCTACGCCGATCGCGATCCAAAGATAGAGACTTCCCTCATCGGCACGACTGGACTGGGTCAAAGAAACGCTTCCCGGCTGCATCAAAAACAAGGCAATGAGGGTCACTCCATGCATGGACAAAAATCTCCTGACGTAGATAAAACTCGCCGTTCGTAACGGCGGCCATTAGAGCATGCGGCACCCCTAGGGTCAAACCATCCCCTGCTATACCCGCCTTATTCCGGCCGCCTCCACCCCCCTTTACCTCCTCCTCCAGAAAAACACCCGGTCTTTTGGGCACCCTCAACTATCGCGAAGCCACCCGCATCGGGCTTGATCAGTCCTCAGTGCGCAACTCGCTTAACCCAGCAGACCTCCCGGCCATGGTGTACCCCACACCCTCGCAAGTCCTTCTGTCCCAAATCGGGACAAGGATGCACAAGAAAGGTCAGCTTTCTCACGAAAAGTGGCTCCAAACACCTTCAAAAACATCAGCAAATCCGCGTGTCAAGCCCCAAAAGGACCTAAGCCACACAAACGATTGGAGATAGAGTTGGCGTAAGCACCTGGGTCAATCCGTTACAATTAGAACAGGTAGAAAACGGTAGACTCATCTAGGTTGCAGCCTAAGCTTCATGGAATCAATATTTTGGCGTAAACCCTTGACGCTCAATATTTTGCATGGTGTCAGACGGCCATGTAGTTCATAACACTCAACTTACACACGCAAGGGGGGGAGGGGGGCACCCCCCCCGCTAGCGATACCGCTTCCGAATCTTGAACACAATCGAGAACACATCGCTCTCATCTCGCTGCCCCACCACGGACAGCGTCGGCGAGAAGTCATACTGAAACGCGATCAACTGCTGCGCGCTTGAGTTCACGTTCGTGGCAAACGTCAGCGTAACCTGCCGCGAAAGCTGCTGCTGCACCGTAATCCTGGCCGAAGAGTTCCCCAGCGTCCCCACAAACGCCGGATCGATCTTCACGCTGCTTCCACCACCGCCGAACAGCTTGCTCACCCGGCTACTCACCGTGGCGTTCAGCGCACCGCCCAGCAGCGCGCTGGTCGTAGGATCCGTTCCAGCCTGCACCTGCTGCTCGCTGTAAAGCTGCGCCTCCTCCTGCGTTCGCCCAAGCGCAAGCAGGTTGAAGATGTCCGCCTCGCTCAGCGGAGGCTCAGACCGATACGTAGGCTTGAAGTTGGCCGCCGTCCCATGCACTCCAACCGTGATGTCGTAGTTCTCCACCCGGGCGGTGGCATCCAGGTCGATCGTAGGATCGATCCGAACCGGATTTGAAAAGTAAATGTTCCCGCGTTCGAGCTCATAGCTCACACCCGCGAACGTCGCACTTCCATCCGTAATCTGAATCCGTCCCAGCACACTCGGATCGGCCACAGTCCCGCGAACGTTCAGATCCACAGTTCCCGCGATCTTGGCATAGCTGTTCTGGAAGTCGAGCTGCGGAGAACTCGTCACGTGAATGTCGAGCCTGATCTTGTTGCTCGCCGCACTCGGATCGGGCGGAGCGCTCACGCCGCCTGCTCCCGCGAACTGAGCAAAGTCCACATC
The DNA here is from genome assembly GCA_965198885.1 of uncultured Granulicella sp. Taxonomy (GTDB): domain Bacteria; phylum Acidobacteriota; class Terriglobia; order Terriglobales; family Acidobacteriaceae; genus Edaphobacter. The sequence goes on from OZ240677.1 coordinate 3,207,826, forward strand.
CGCACCGATGCCGAACCGCGTCAGCAGGATGTTGCCGCCCAGCAGCGCGCTCTGCGGTCCGCCCTGCAGCCGGAAGTTGGCATTCGCGGTCCCACTCAACCCGCCGAACCGAACTCGAACCACATCCATCGTCGCCGTCAGATCCGCATAGATCCCGTTCCGATAGGTCAGAAATCCGCCGATCTTCAGTTGTCCTCCACCAGTCATCGCGGTCAGCGTCTGCACGTTCAGCCGATCCTGGTTGAACACCAGAGTTCCATTCAGGTTGGTCAGACCGTTCGGAATCCCGTTCACCGCCAGGTTCACGCCTTGGAACTGCACGTTCCCGTTCAACGCGGGATCGCCGATCGTTCCCACGGCTCCAACCGCGAACACCACCTTGCCTGTCGCCACCAGATCCGGATCGAACGTCTGCGCAATCGTTGTACTCACGCTGCCCGTGGCCTTCACATCCAGCTTGCCGGCCTTGTTGTTGGGCGCGCCGGTCTTCGGATCCGTCGCCCCGAACACCTGCGCCGTTCCACTTGCCCGCAGATCCGTGTCCGGCCCCGTAATATGCACCGCCTCAAGCGTAGCCAAGCCGTTCCGCAGCCCTATCGCGAGCGGCTCAGCCGCCTTGAACGTCAGCCCCGAGCTCGTCACACTGAAGTCCTTGAACACCGCACGTCCACTCAGTCCCATCGGAGTCTTCGCCGGACCACTCACATCGATCGTCCCCGTGATGTTGGAAGTCGCCTGCAGCCCTCCCGGCTGGAACAGTGCCAGCGGCTTACCCACATCCAGCGGACCGATCGAGACATGCGCCTTCGTCTCGTAGTTCCCCACCAGCTCTGTCTGCCCGTTCGCGTCGATCGGCGTTCCGACGAGCGTCGACTTTGCCGTGTAGTAAACCGTCTTGCCTGTACTGTGTGCGTCGATCGCCGCGTCACCGACAGGCTGTCCATTGACCACCACGTTCGCCAGCTTCACGCTCGCCTTCAGGTTCGGCTCTTCGACGGTCCCGTTTGCATCCGCGACCAGCGTCAGCACTCCGTCCGCGTCGACCTTCGCATCCTGCACCGTCTTGAACTTGGATAGCTGCAGGTTGTTCCCTTCGATATGCGCACGCACCCGCTTGCTGCCCAGGTCATAACCGCCATTGCCGTTGATCCCCATCCCGTGCAGCCGCAGAGCGACACGCGATGCCTCGATATCCTGCCCTTGAACCGTTAGGTCGACGTTAGCCGACTCATATGGCTCGCCATAAGCCACACCGTTTGCCAGCGCGATCGACCCCGCACCATTCAGGCTCCGTAGCGTTCCCGCCACATGTCCATTGACGTTGATCGTGCCTGTAACAGGCACGTTCTGCTGCTGTCCGGCAATCGCCAGCACATCCCCAACCTGCGCATTCCCCAACTGCACCTTCGCATCGACTGCGGTACCGTCGTCCCACACATACGTCGTAACCTTCCGCTTTACCACCGTTCGTGGCTTGAACGCACCGGACACGTTCAGCACTGCCGTCCCACGCTTGATGCTAGAGCTCGCCACCGCGAGCCCAGCCGGCGTGTACTCCGCATCCGCAACTAAGGAGTCGATATGTACATCCGTCAGAGGCGCCGCCGGAGCCGGAGCCCCAGTGCTCGTGACGGCCGTGCCGATCAGGTTCGGAGCCGTTGGTCCCGCAGGAGTCATCTGCAGATCGCCCAGCCTGACCTCCAGGTTGTTCGCCTCCAGATGTCCCTTTACATCCAGCTTGGCGATGGCCCCCTTGGCCGTCCCGTGGAAGTGAGCGTCCCCATGCAACGTCACCGGAATCGCAGCCGATCCCTTCTTCCCTTTGGCTCCCGTCAGGTCTAGCGTCTTCAGCAGTTGGTCATATTCCCCAAGATCTCGCAACTGCAGATCCACGTTCAACGCCGTCAACGCATCCCCCGCATTCACGCCGAGCACGCCATCCGCCACCAGGGCCGACTCCGGCGTATTCACAGCAATCTGCTTTACCTTCACCGTCTCGCTCTGCCCGTCGTAGTGTCCCTGCACCACGCCGCTCACCGGGATATCCCGCCCGTCATGCGTTCCCACCGGCTTCAGCGTCAGATCCGCATCCACCTGCACCGAATCCGCTATGTTCGTGACGGGGCCGCCCCACTCCACCTTCACCGGTCCATTGATCGACGTATCGAACCCGAGATTCCGATACTGTGGTGTAGCTGTGACCTCGGTAATGGTATTGAGCGAGATCCGATCCACCTTCACCGTCAGAAAGGCATGCGCCCGCGACACCGGAGGCGCCACCGCCTGGCCAACCCGTGCCTCACCTACGATCGCCGAAGAGGTCTTATTCGCCGTCGTTGTCGCTGCCTGAACTGTAGGCGAAGCAGCAGGCGTATTCGCCGGAACCTCACCGAGCCAGTTTTCAATCTTTAACTCGCCGGTTGCACTTCCACCACCCGGCAGATAGCCCGTCAGGGCCGTGAACAGAAGCTCCGTGGGTGTGATGTGTAGCTGCGCACCGCCGTTGATGTCATGCAACCTGACGTATTGATCCCTGTAACCTGCGCCATGGAGCTTGGCCGTGCCAATCAGCAGGTAGCCCTTCTGGCACTCCGGATCGGGCGGCAGCGTCTTCGGAGCAGCCGCGGCCGCCTCGTGACGATTACGCAGCCGCCTCAGGAAGTTCTGCGGCTTCTTTTGTGCCGTAGCCGGCTCCACGTTGCAGTTATGGCCTGCAACGTTCAACTCCAGCGATCCTGCATCGAGGCCGTCAACTCCGGCCAGCACTGAAATCTGCTGTAGCTCTAGCGACCCCTTCACCGTAGCCGTCCAGACCGGATTGTTAAAGTCCTTGATCGCCGCAGACGCCGACAAGTCAGACGCCGAGCCGCTGTGGAAGGTAAACTCCTTCAGGTCAGCCGAGTTCCGACCAAGCTCCGCTACCAGATGCAGCTTCGACTGTGCCTCTGGTTCCTTCTGCATCTGCGTCCGCAGATCATTCAGATCAATCGTTGCCCCGTACCGGTCGCTCGAAGCAATGTAGTGCACATTCGCCTGTAGATCCCGAGCTGCCAGATTGAACGGAACTGCCTTGTCGTTCAAAACCGCCAGCCCATTGACCAGCTCCACCTCCTGCGCCTTCAGGTCGAGCAGCGTGTCCATCACCGGCTCATTGCTCGGCGTTGTATGCTTCGGCACCGGCTGGTTTGTCTTTCCGTTTTTATCGATGATCAAATGCGCATGCGGCTGCTCCACCCGCAGCAACGCCAGCCCCACATAGGTCCGGTTGCCCGTGCCGGTCGTGCGCTTCAGAAAGTCGAGGATCTTCACCCGCACGAAGATCTTGTCCGCGGAAAGGTAAGGCGCCTCACCCGGCCCTTCAAGCCCATGGATCACCAGCCCATCCGCCTCTATTGCCAGATGCCACAGATTGAACGTGATCCGCCCTAAGTCGACCTTGCCTCCGGTCGAATCCTCCAGCACACTTACCACTTCTTTCCCCACCCGCCGCTGGAAGTCTCCGGACGTCGTGTACCATGCCCCCGCCGCCAGCACGACGATCAACAGCAACACCAATCCACCCACAAACCACGCAAAACCGCGTCCGATCCTGCCTGCCATGCCGCGCTGCGGCTTCTGTTCCTGTTTTTCGGTCACTAAGCCCCCTCAGCCGGGGTCATCACCCGAATCGTTCCCTGCGCCTTCAGGGACTTCAGCCAGTCCAGAAGCAAAGCAGAGACCTGCTGCTGCAGCAGAATCTCGTGAATGCGATCGTTCAGCACACCCAGCTTCGGTGCCGTCGCATTGCGCTTTGCATATTCAGGCAGCAGCTTGTCGTCGTAGTAGGCCTTGATCTGCGCCTGCGAGATATCGATACCCGAACGGAACCGGATCTCGACAAACTTCATCACCTGCATCCGTTCCTTCCAGCGCTGGTTCAGTTCAGCAACGGTGAAGCCTTCGTGGTTGACGAACTTCTCCCACCCCTGCTCCATCTCGCAGTGGTACTCCTTGCATGCGGGAATCTCCTGACGCAGCATCTTTAGCTGCTCTTGAGCCTCCGCATCGGTGATCGCGCTGTCCGGCTGCAGTTTGGCTTGCTGCAAGATCAACGTACGGTCGATCAGCCTCTCAATCGCCTGCGTCCGGTCGAACGTGTTCCCCGGATTCGTAAACGGCAGGAACGTCTGAAAACGCCGATCCTCGTCGACGTCGCTCTCCAGCACCAGATCTCCGTTTACCACTGCGACTACCTGATCCACCAGAACTCCCTGGCCGTCCGGCAGGCTGCTGCTCTCGTCCGTCTGCGCGGTGTTGCTGTGCACAACAGCGTCACTTTCGCTCTGTACGGTGGTCTGCGTCGTGGATCCCGGCTTCGACACCTTACCCAGAGCGGTGGATTGGGCGGGTGGTGGCGCCGCGACCGGGGCAGCCGTAGAAGGAGAAGGTATGGCCGGAACGCTCTGCCCGCGCATCGTCGAGGTTGAGCCTCCAAGACAGCACGCGGCCATCAATAATCCCAGGACTTGCCGATCCAGCGACATAGCCATCCAATGCCCCCTTTCCTTAGAAGCTCTGTCCGATGCTGAAGAAGAAGTTGAAATGGCCGGAGCTGCCGACGTATGGTGCATTGATCACTCCGGTGCCCGCCTCGACTGGATACTTGGTCGGATTCAGGTTGTCGCTTAGATCCAAGCGGATCGGTCCGACCGGCGTTTTGTAGCGCAAACCCAGTCCAAGCGCATGGGAGAAGTAGCGGAAGTCGCAGGTGCCGATGGCCCCTGAGATGTTCTCGCATGTCTGCTCATTCGGTTGGTGAAAGCGCAGGAAGCTCGGGAAGGTATCGCTGATGTGCTGGAAGACGTTTCCCATGTCATGGAAGATGACGAAGGATACGCTGTTCCCGACCACAGGCAACGTCGCTGCCGGCAGACGCAACTCGAAGGTGTTCACAAATACTGCCGATCCGCCCACCGGATATCCGGTCTGAAGATCGCGGGGCCCCGCATCATTGATCCCAAAGCCGCGGTGAGATGTAGCGCCGCCAGCATACAAGCGCTCGGGCAAGGGCACCGGGTTGCAGCTACCATTTGTATTCAGCAGCACACCGACGCATGGAACTGTTCCGATGTTTGGGTTCGTTCCATAGGAATTGATGAAGCCGAATCGAGTATTCCGCGCAAAAACGTACTGGTGCTTGCCGAAGTGGTAATAGGTCGAGTTCGTCATATCGGTCCGGTTGAATTGCGTCTGCGACCCAAACGCACTGGCAGCAACAAACTCGGTCACATTCGTGTAAGACCCCTTGCTTGCATCCAGCGGACTAGGATCACGTGTGTCGTGGAACCACGTAACCTGAGGCCCACCTACCCGTACAGGCTGCGAGAGCTGCGGCACCAAGTCCGCCGAGATTTCGAGGCTGTTAGGGTCGACCGCCACGCGCCTATAGATAAAGTCGTAGATGAACGTATCTTTGCGTGTAGGCTTTTGCGTCAGCCGGACATCCCCCTGCAGCGTCTTTGCCGAGAAAGTCGTGATATCCTGCACATTCGAGTAGCCGCCCGACACCTGGAATGCCAACTTCTTGTTCCCGAACAGATGAGGATTCTGGAAGCTCAACGTAGCCACTTCTTCCAGCAGTCCGTACGATGCATGCAGTGTCAGCGAATTATCAGTACCGCGCAGGTTGATCCGGCTCACATCGATCGAAACTCGCGGGCTTACGCCTGCCTTTCCTTGCTGAGCCGCCGTTGTGCCCTGCCGCGTCGTATAGATACCGCGCCCCGGTGTACCCGTCTGTGCCTCGAATCCAAACCCATACGTCACATCCCAGCGCTTGGCTTCCGTAATCTGCACCAGCACATTCTTCTCTTCCGCATCTCCGGTCGGATTCTGGACTGCCGCCACTACCTCATTGAAGAGTGCGAGGTTATACAGATTTCTTTGCGTCTCCAGCAATGCGCTCTGATCCAGTGGATCGCCGGCATGCACACGCAGTTGATCGTCCACAACCTTTGGTTTCGTATAGTGGATTCCGCTCTGCAGCACTTTGCTGATAAACACCTGCTGGCCTTCGGTCACGTTGAACGCCACGTCCGTCTTCATCGGGTCAGCGGCATCCGGCGTCTGCTTCACTTCGACCTTTGCTTGATCGAACCCATTACTCAGGTAAAAACCTAGGATGGCGTCTCTATCTCCCGAAAGCGTCTGCAACGAAAACGGCTGCCCCGCCCGTGTGTTCGTCAAACCCTCCAGAGCTGCGACCCGCACCGGATCCGCTCCATTGACGGCAATGGTTCCAAACTCCGTCTGTGCGCCTTCTTCGATCTTGAAGTCGACCGCAATCTGCGCCACCTTCAACTGCTTTCCCTTCGCCGTTGTCACATCCTTCGCGGTTGAAGTCACCTTGGCGTTCTTGAATCCATTTGCGCGATAAAGCGCTTCAAGATTGCTGACGTCCGCCTTCATCACCTCCGCGCTGTATCGTCCGTTGCGGAGATAAAGACTGGCCTTCTGGGTCTGCAGCCGGCTCTCCAGATCATCCTTCTGGAAGTACTTTGCACCTGAGATCTCCACCGACACGACCTTGTGCTTAGCCCCTTTGTCTACGGAAAACAACACTGTCTGCTTTGCCGATCCCGCTCCGATTACCTGGACATGCACCTTCGCGTCGAAGTACCCCGACTGCTGCATGTAGTCCTGCATCTTGAATCGACCCTCGTTCAGCAGGTCGTTATCGATGGTGCCCTCTTCAAAGACGGGAACCAGCAGATGCAGACGGCTCTTCGAGATCTTCGCTCCCTCCACGACGACGTTCACCGTGGGCCCTTGTTCCGCCTGAAACGCATAGTTCAGAGTCTTGCTTGCCGGGTCGTAGGTCGACTTCTGCAGCGTGACTGTCGCTTCAAGCTTGTTCTCTTTCTGATACACAGCTTTTAGATTGGAGAGAGCATTGTTGGTCGTCTCTCTACCCACTTTGCTCCTCCGCTTCAGCTTCGCCTTCTTCCGGAACCTTTCCAGCGTAATCCCCGGATCGGTTCCGTTCAGCACCACATCGCCCACCCGAGCTTGTGGTCCAATTGCAACTGTGTAGGTTACGTTTACTTGCTGCCCCGCATCGTCCTGATTGGTCGCCACCGAGATCACCGGCTGGTAGTACCCGTTCTGCACCAGCACCTGCTTCACCAGCTCCGTAGCCGCCGGAATCTGTGAAGGCGTGAACGCAGCTCCTGGGTTCAGCTGCGTCCCATACTCCAGCAGCGATGAGAGCCGCGCGTCAGTCACACCATTTATCTGTATTCGCCCGACGTAGTACCGAGCCACACCACTGAAGATCAGTGTGACCCCGTCGCCTTCCTTGATTACCCGTACACCGATGTTGCGGTACCGGCCCGTCGCGAAGAGCCGACGCGTCGTCGCTTGCACCAGCATGGGGTCCAGTGGCTGTCCGACCTTTTGTACTAATTGTCTGGTCAGGTTGTCGTTTTGCTCGAACTCCACTCCTTCAAACCGGATCGCCTTGACCCTCTGTCCCTGGAACCGCCCCAATCCGCTCGAGAGCGCGGGCACCACCGGCCCAATTGCCTCGTCCGTTTGCCCGTCGGCACCCACCCGCGGCCTGGTCTGCAGACTCGCCTGAGCTACTGGCGTAGCCGTTTGTGGTCCGGTCTGGGGTGCGGTTGAAGCCTGCGGCACTCCGGCTGGTACTAAGGGCGTCAACCCGCCCTGCTGCGCTGCCCCTGCTCCAGACGGTACACCTTGTGGATTAGCCGCTGGAGTTTCCTGTGCCAGCCCGCCTGCCGTGAACGCGAGCCCAGCCGCTCCCAAAAGAGCCACTCGCATGGACATGGTTCCGAAGGCGCACGGCCCAACACGTACCGCCTCAAGCCACGTTCGCCGCAATCCCGCACCCGCAATTCCCGCTGAGCGGAGCCGTCGATCCTGTTCCAACCCTTCCCCGGTTCGTCCTAATCCACGCCACGGAGAATAACTACCAACTTCCAGCACTCTTTGACCTCTATTCCCGCTCGCAGCGCCTCTTCGGCCGCAAGTCTCTCCACTCCAACAGATTGGTCGGGGAACAGACATCCAACTGCCCCGCGTGCTCGCTAGTATTTTAGCGTTTCGATGCAGGAATTGGGTGTCGCGTTCTCTGCCTCACCTTACATTCCGTGGACATTGATCCAGTCGCAAATCCCCGCAATGCGATTGCCTATACTAAGATCGCATGCTCGACCCACCTACCCCCAAACCCGCCGCGAAGGCAGAAGTTCCTCAGCCCTCTGAGGCCGCGACTTTGGACCGGTACTCCCGCCAGATACTCTTCCCGGGCATCGGGTCGCGCGGCCAGTCGCTCCTCGCAGCCAGTCGGGTCGCAATCGTAGGCGTCGGAGCGACTGGCGCTGCGTCCGCCTCGCTCCTCGCCCGCGCAGGCGTCGGCCACCTCACCCTCATCGATCGGGACTTCGTCGAACTATCGAATTTGCAGCGTCAAGTCCTTTTTGACGAGGCCGACGCCCTCTCCACGCTTCCCAAGGCCGAGGCCGCTCGCCGCAAGATCCTCCTGTTCAACTCCTCCATCCATGTAGAAGCAGTCATTCAAGACCTTGTCCCTGCGAACATCCACGACCTTCTCTCCCCTGCACACCTGATTCTCGATTGCACCGACAACTTCGAGACCCGCTATCTTCTCAATGATTTCGCCGTCCAGCAGGCCAAACCCTGGATCTACGCCGCCGCCATAGGCGCCTACGCCGCAACCATGAACATCCTTCCACGTAGCCCAACTGAGAATGGACAACGGACAACGAACAACCCTGCCGTCACCGCTTGCCTCGCCTGCCTCTTCCCTACTCCGCCCTCCGGCCCTGTAGAGACCTGCGACACCGGCGGGATACTCTCTTCTGCGGTCAATCTTGCCGCTTCCATCCAAACCATGGAAGCCCTAAAATTCTTGACCGGCCAACCCCGTCTGATGCGCCGTACCCTCCTCTCGCACGATCTCTGGGAGAACCAGCACTCCGAGATCGCTGCCGGCACCCCGGATCCAGAGTGCGCCGTCTGCGGCAAGCGAATCTTTGCCCATCTCGCCGGCTCGGGGCGCGCGCACATCACCCTTTGCGGCCGCAACTCCGTCCAGATCCATGAACACCATCGCCCACTGAGCCTCACCGATCTCCACGCCACCCTGGCCCGTCAACCGGAGATCACCGCCCTCCGCTCCAACTCCATGCTCCTCCGCTTTCACCGCGGCCCTCACACCGTTACCGTCTTTCCGGACGGCCGCGCCCTCATCCAGGGCACCACCGACATAGCCCTCGCGCGCTCTCTCTACTCACGATTTGTCGGTGCATGAGGCTCGGCAACTTCGTTACCGGAACAACCTTTCTCGTCCTCTTCTTCTCTCATCGAGCAGCAGCGTTGGGGCGAACACGCATAGGTCTTCCGTTTTACGATACCCTTGGAGCAGGCCACGACCGGGCCAACTTTGCTTCGCCGCATGTCGCGCACCGACAGATCGACGAACCGAGAGGACCGGAACGGGGCCAAATGAATCTTCAAGGCGCAATGATGACGGAGCAAAAACCTAATCCCGGCTTGTTCAAGCGGAATCCACCTATCGCCGGCGAAGCAGAAGCTATCGAGGCTGCCAAAAACGGCGATCCTGATGCCTTTTCCAAGCTTTACACCCTCCATAAGCGCCGAGTCTACACGCTTTGTCTTCGCATGCTGGGAAACGTGTCCGAAGCAGAAGACATGACCCAGGAAGCGTTCCTACACCTCTTTCGCAAGCTTGGAAGTTTTCGTGGCGAGTCCGCATTCTCAACCTGGCTCCATCGGCTCACAGTCAATCTCGTCCTGATGCACCTGCGGAAAAAAGGTTTGAATCTCGTCTCTCTCGAAGAGACGATCAGCCCCTCAGAGGAAGATGCGCCCAAGCGGGACTTCGGTTCGAGAGATCCTATGCTCTCCGGGTCCGTCGATCGTGTGGCCTTGGAACGCGCGGTGGCATCGCTTCCTCCGGGTTATCGCATGGTCTTTGTTCTGCATGACGTGGAGGGCTTTGAACACAATGAGATAGCTACCATGCTGGAATGTTCGACCGGCAACAGCAAGTCGCAACTTCATAAAGCAAGGCTGAAGCTTCGTGAACTGCTGCGTGAACAGATCTCGAGCACCGCTATGCTGCCCGCTGTCTTGAAGGAGGCCTCGGCATGAACGACTCTGGGAGTAACAAGCACGATAGCCAGAACCTAACGCCGAGCGAAGCCACTGATATCGCCTATACCGGCAATCCGGATGATCTGCATGACCTGTTCGCCGGTGAAGCGACTACAGACCAGGACGATCCCCTGGCGGCCCTTCGCAACGATCCGAACTACTCCGCTCTCATTAGCGAGTTGGAGTACATCGCCAAACAGGCCAGACTGCTCTTCGAGCCCGCCCAGGAGAATCCGAGCGACAAGGTCTGGGACAAGATCCAGCAGGAACTCGGAAACAAGTCAAGTGATGCTTGAAGCTTTCGCACAGGCTTAGCGAGAAGGCTGCCACGTAGGCGGCCCTCTTGTTTATGGTTGTCTGAAGTTCCTGCGCATCCGCTATACCCTTCGCAGGTGGATTGCCCGCCATGCTTTGGCATACTTCCAACTGACGTACGCGCTGTGATACAGATGCAGCAGCAGACCCTCACGTCCGTCGAGGAAGCCGAACCGGCAGAAGTAATTCCAGTAAAACGTGTACTGGGGAACCAGGAAGATGTTCCAGTAGAAGGCTACCAAGGACTTGCTCGTCCGACCGCCGGAGACGAGCAACTGAGCTCCCAGAGTGCTGTAGCGATCCATGTGTTCCAGGTAGCCCTCAAGACTTGGATACGCATGGTGAATCAGGTCATAGTCGAGCCTCCCGGAGGTACCGTCGAAGACCATGGTCTCGTGTACGGGGCGATCCTCAAAGTGAGGAGCATGGGCAAAATTTGCAGCCGAGCGGCGAAAGAGACGAAGCTTAGGGTCCGGATAATAGCCACCGTGCCTCATCCATCGCCCGAGAAAAAGATTGCGGCGATTGAGGAAGTAAGCGTCAGCGGGAGGGTTGGTGGGAAGCAAGGCGCTTATCTGGGTTTGCAGCTTGGGAGAGACTTCTTCGTCAGCGTCAAGCGAGAGGATCCAGTCACCGGTGCACTGGCGAATGGCAAAGTTCTTCTGGCTCGCGAAGCCTAGCCACTCCTGGGAGAAAACGCGAGCATTGAAAGACGCGGCGATCTCTAACGTCCGATCAGTGGAACCGGAGTCGACGATGACGATCTCATCCGCGAAGACGAGACTGGCCAGCGTGCGAGGAAGGTTTTGTTCCTCATTGAGCGTGATGATCGCGACAGAGAGCAAAGGCATAGGCGAGCGAGTAACGACAGACCGGGTAAACCGGACAGGGGAGAAGTGGTCGGCCCTGCTCATGGGAACAAGACAGACATCGGCTGTGTTTGTGAAACCATTGTAGCTTGACGCTCCGCGGGCGGGAGACTATTTCAAACGAATGGAGGTGTCGCCGAGGTGCTCCTGAAGCAGGCGCTGAGTCAGCGCATGGAGCGTTTCACCGCTCCTGCCGAGCACAAAAGCGTTCTCAGATTCTGACCAGTCAAGCTTAAAGCTGGTGGTCCGGGCGGAGATCCAGATCTGACGAACAGGGGTCTGGGGCGTAAAGACGAACTTGGTGGATCCGTCCTCAAAAAGAACGTTGAGAACACCGTTGTTGTCCTCCGCTTCAAAGCCGCCTTCCTCCTCGGCGCCGATGAGGGATTGCTTGAGAGATTCGAGCGCTCGGTCAGCCGCGCGGCGGAAGGTGGGTTCATCGATCATAGGGCTAGTTTACTCGGGCTTTGGCGAACGAGCGGGAGGGAGCCTCAGGGAGGATGCGCTTGACCGTAACCCTAGAACGGGATGTCGTCGTCGGTAATGCCGTTCTCGCCATAGTCAGGGGTGGAGGCAGGCTGGCGCTGGTCGCTGGATGAACTCGAAGCTGGTTTGGAGTAAGAGCCTCCGCCGGAGTCGCCGGAAGACTTCCCCCCAAGCAGCGTGAGCTCATTGCACAGGATCTCGGTCTTATATTTCTTTTCGCCGGAGGTCTTGTCGTCCCAGGAGCGCGTTTGGATCTTGCCTTCAATCAAAACCTGCGAGCCCTTCTTGACGTAGTCGCGTACGACCTCCGCAGTGCGTTGGAAGCACACGATGTTGTGCCATTCGGTCTTGTCTGCCCAGTTTCCCTGGGCATCCTTGGCTCGATCCGCGGTGGCGAGCGAGAAGCTTGCCACCTGCATGCCGCCCTGCGTGGAGCGGATCTCGGGATCTTTGCCGACGTTGCCGAGAAGGAAGACTTTGTTGACGCCTTTTGCCATGATGATGCTCCGATCGATTGCCTGAATTCAGACGTTGAGGATAGCAGAACAGCAGGGAAGAGAGGTGAGAGAAGACGAAGAACCGGCCTTAGCAGGGAGAAGATCAGCCGGTGCGCAGAGTCAATTCGGGAGTAGAGTGCAAACAGCTAACGGTTGCGATCACCGACGAGTTTTGAGAGACCTAAAAGCAGGGTAAGAAGGCCCGTGGGGAGGCAGCCCATGGCCAGCATCAACAGAAGCCAGCCACTATTCGTGTGCGGTCCCTGACGTCCTATGCCGCCGAAGACGAAGAGGGCCAGCGCCGCAGAAATGGCGCCCGAGGCAAAGATGGCCACTCCGGCGGTGAGAAGCTTACGTGTATCGGGGCGCATGAAGACGGCGGTCAGTTCTCCGGTGGTCTGTTGCAAGAGTGCTTAGCGATAGGCGGCGAGCATGGCGTACACGACGACGCCTGAGACCGAGACGTACAGCCACAGCGGATAGGTGTATCGAGCCACCCGCCGATGCAACGGGAATCGACCCGTCAGCGAGAGGAAGAAGGTGATCAGGACCAACGGCAGCGTCACAATGGAGATAACGATGTGCGGGGTCAGCAAGACCCACAGGTAGAGAAAGCGCGCGGCTGGATGACCAAGCGGAAAACGTGCGTCGCCATGCAAAGCATGGTTGGTGATGTAGGAGACCAGAAAGAGGGTGGAGAAGAAGAACGCTCCGAACATCGCGTTGCGGTGCTGATGAATGGCGCCACGGCGAATGTAACGGTACCCGATGAGCAGAGCAATCGTGCATAGACCATTGAGAACTGCATTGAGCGCCGGAAGAAACGCAAGATGCGAGTTCGCGGCATCGATGGGCGCATGAAAGTACACCAGCCAGCAAAGGAACGCGGAGGCAGCAAGCGAGACGACGATGATTCCGGCCACGGCGCTCAGGGGAGTCCGGAAGGTGAGGGGCTTGGTCGGGCTGAGAGTCGGCATAGGCGCTACTTAGAGTGTAAATGGCTACGGCTGAGTGCTAGAACCAGACCCGGCCCCGGGCATCCAGGATCATGGCGGCAAGGAGAAGTGGAAGGTAGAGAACGCTCGCTTTCAACAGGTTGCGGGCGACCACATGCGTCTCGGGAGCGGCTGGGTCCCGCAGAATGGACGCAAAGCGGATCGTGTACCAAAGATAAACGGCCGAGGAGAGAGCAGCGAAGATGGTATAAGGCGTTCCAGTCAAATGCAGCAGCGACGGCCACAGCGCCACGGGAATCATCAGGACAGCGTAGAAAAGGGCCTGCACCACAGTCGATCGTGCAGCCCAAGTGATCGGCTGCTGCGTAGCCGCGAGCCGGATCCCGCCATGACGGTAATCGTCCCGGTAAAGCCATCCGATCGCCATGAAGTGAGGAAACTGCCAGACGAAGAGGATCGCAAACAGCGCAACGCCCGGCCACTCGATCAACCCTCGCGAGGCGGTCCACCCGATGAGCGGCGGAAGCGCCCCTGGAAATGCCCCTATAAAAGTGTTGAACGAGGTCAACCGCTTCAACGGGGTGTAGATGGCCACATAAAGGACGGCGGTCAGCAGGGTCAACGTGCCCGTCAGCAGATTGGTGTAGACGGCGAGGAAGAGCGAACCCAGAAACGTCGCCAGGAACCCGACGATCAACCCATGCGGAAGAGAGATCCGGCCCGTCACCATCGGCCGAAAGGCAGTCCTCTGCATGCGCGCATCGGATCGCCGTTCGAGCGCCTGGTTCAAAGCAGATGAGCCGCACGTTACGGTGGCAATCCCGGCCAGCGCGTCCAACGAATCGAGGTGAAAGGGGCTCAGACCGGAACGCAGGTCGCCCAGAAAGAGCCCAGCTGCAGCGGTAATGACGACCATGGTCGAGACCCGCGGCTTGAACAATGTGGCGTAAGCCGAGAAGAGCGACGACCTGGCGGCCGTGGCGGTGCGAGGAAGCTCGGCGGTAAGGGCGCTGTGTGCCACTCATCTAGTCTATCGCGTGGTAGCTGTGGTCAGTTCTTGCTGACATTTACATAGAAAAGATCGGTGGCAACCTGGAAGTTCTCCTTCGTCAGCGGAATATCAAGGCTCTGCCATGTCGTGGTCGGATGGATGGTCTGCCAGTGCACCGGGTCGCCTACCTGGATAGGCATGCTAAAGCCGGGTTCCGCGGCCTGCCACTTGTAGAGCACAGTGTGGCTCCCCGCTGCACTGCCTGCGTCAGGCAGGAAGCTCAGTTCAAGGCATGGTATCGCCGTATGCCGAAGATACTCATCAAAAAACGGCGTTAACGCCAGACCGGTATTAGCGTTCCACCAGGCCACTACATCTTCCGTAAGGATGTTCTGATACTTGAAGTGTTGGTAGAAGGCTTTGATCAGCGCAAACCAGCCTTGGTCAGCTTGCGCCGGCGGCAGCGTCGTCGCCAACCAGGATCGTAGCGTCGCGATCATCAGCGCTCCCTTGAAGTACATGTCCTGTGGAGGCTCTGCGTTCGCCCACGGCTCGCTGATGATCGGCTCGCGATTGCGCACCTTCGGGATCAGACCGTTCAAGTACTTGAGCGCATCCTGCCGCCCATACCTGAACTCCACAAATAGCGTCTCCAAGTAGGTGTCCCAACCCTCGTGAATCCACATGGAAGATCGGTCCTGCGCCGTAATCGAGTTTCCGAACCATTCATGCCCGGCCTCGTGAATGATGATGAAGTCGAACCGCGTTGAGATCCCCACGCCGGTCCAGTCGCGATTCAGGTACCCGTTGGCAAAGTGGTTGCCGTATGCGACCGCCGACTGATGCTCCATCCCCGCGTACGGAACCTGCACCAGCTTAAATCCGTCTCGTGCAAAGGGGTACTCGCCGAAGTAGTGCTCGAAGGCGTCCAGCATGTCGCGCGACTGCGGAAACTGTGCCTTTGCCTTCTCCAGATCCTTCGGCAACGCGAAGTAGTCGAGCGTCAGAGGCGCGAACTCCTTGGAGGTGTATGTATCTGAAAAGTGCTCGTACGCGCCGATGTTCAACGCAACATCGTAGGAGTTGATGGGATAGGAGACGTGCCAATTCCACTGCGTATACCCGTCGTGCAGGTCCACCCTGGAGACGAAGCGACCGTTCGAGACATCTGTCAGCGCGTTCGGCACCGCGACGGACAAGTCCATCCCATCCTGCGGCTCATCCTTCCACTGATCTTTACTCGGCCACCAAATAGAGGAGCCGTCGTCTTCACAGGCCGTTGTAATCCAGGGCCGTCCAGCAGAGTCCTGCTCGAACGTCATACCGCCGAAACGCCCCTTCGCCACCGGAGCCCCGGAGTACGCAACCACGATGCTATACGTCTGCCCTCGCCTCAGCGTCTGCGGAAAATCAACGAACACAGCCCCGTTCTCACGCGTGTACTTCAAAGAGCTCTTGCCTTGCATCATGGAGTCGATCTGCAGCGTGTCGGTCAGGTCAAGCTGGATACGACTGCCGTCCGCCAGCATTTTGAAGCGGACCTCGTTGCTTCCGGAGATCGTCTTTGTCACCGGATCGACGCGAACACTCAGGTGGTAGTAGAGCAGGTCGTTGTTGGCTCGGTAAGGCCCGTACGCGGCATGCAGCACATCGTACCGCGACGGTGTCGCTGGAGGAGCTGCGGGCGTATTCTGCGCATTCGCCGCCGGGTTGGTGGTTGATGTTGTCGCGGAAGCCGCCTTGGGAAGCGGCGCACTTTGCCCGGCATTCGTCTGCCCCGCGATCACGTGTGAAGAGAATCCAAACAGGAGGACGGAAGCGGCAGCGCGCAGAGAGTACATGCGGGCAGTTTACTTGACCTCTCGCCTTCACGGACCGTCGGCCGGATGTCCTAAGCAGACGTATTCACGATACTGCCGGAGACGTTGTTGCTCTGCGAGAGAATGCCCGTCAGGATATTCAGAGCCTCGCCAGTCTTACCCTGCTCCAACGATTCCTTCAACGTCGTCAACAGCTTGTTCAGGGAGCTATCGCCTGCGGCAGAGACCGGTGCCTGCCGGGTCTGTAGATCCAACTGCACCTTAGCTACATCGGATTTAGCCGCCGTGAAATTGCCCGTGCTCAGATCCTGCAGCAACTGGATCGTGTCGGTGGAAAGCGGTGGGGACGCATGCGAGCCTGAGCCCGATGGGATCGACACCGTAGCCAGAATCGCCGAGGCCGTTGAACTCGTCACTGCGATGTTCGACCCCGCCTGTACGACTGTGTCGGCCGCAGGCTGTGCAGCCGCGCTGGTATTCGAGCTTGTGCTGGTGCTCACCTGCGTGCTCAGCGAATCCAAATTGGAGAGAGATGGTAGGGCAGATACGGTCATGGCCTTCCTTTCAGGAGAGAGTCGACTCCCGTCGAAGCTCCGAATGATGCCTTCATCGGCCTCATCGGAAGAACCAAAGAACAGTGGCCGATTTTGGGAATCCGCCCCGTCCGATCGGCGAAAGTGGTCTCTTGCACCCACCCCGATCAATCCCGCGCACGAAGCCTCGCCAGAAACTCATCCGCGCTAGAAGCCGTATTCACCACATCCTCAGCCGTCAGCCACGCTCGCCGAAGCTGCGTAATCCCAAACTCCATATAGTCCAGCTCATCGATGGCATGCGCGTCCGTATTGATGATGATCTTGCACCTCAAGGACTTGGCCAGCCGCATATTCGCATCGGAAAGATCGGTCCGTGCCGGAGCCGCATTATGCTCCACTGCGACCCCCACCTCTCCTGCCTTTGCAAACACCTTGGTCAAGTCGATCTTGTACGGATCCCGCCGGAGTAGCTTCCGCCCTGTCGGATGCCCCAGCACCCGCACGTAGGGATTGTCGAGCGCCTTCAGCACCCGTTCCGTCTGCTCCGACTCAGTCAAATCAAACCGCGTATGCACACTTGCGATCACCACATCCAGCTGCGCCAGGGTCTCATCCATCAGGTCCATCGACCCATCGGCCAGGATGTCGCATTCAATCCCCGTAAAAAGATGGATGCGCCCCGCCATCTCCTCGTTCACCTGCCGCACCCGAGCCGCATGCGCCAGAGCCCGCTCATCGTTCATCCCATTCGTCATCGTCAGGTTCTTGGAGTGATCCGTGATCGCGATGTACCGCCGCCCCCGCAGCAGCGCCGCCTCTGCCATCTCCCGGATCGTGCACGTCCCATCCGTCTCCGACGTATGCATATGCACATCGCCGTGCAGGTCCTCCAGCGTGATCAGCCGCGGCAGCATATGGTTTGCCGCCGCCTCCAGCTCTCCGCAGTTCTCCCGCAGCTCCGGCGGAATGTACTCCAGCTCCAGCGCGTGATAGATCTCCTCTTCGGTCGCCGCCGCCACGATCGCATTGTCCTCCAGCCGCAGCAGGGCGTACTCAGACAACGTCAGCCCCCGCTTGATCGCCCGTTGCCGCAACGCGACATTGTGGTGCTTGGACCCCGTAAAGTACTGCAGAGCCGCTCCGTAGCTGGCTCTCGGTAACAACCGCACATCCACCTGCAGATTGTTCCGCAGCGTAAACGTAACCTTGTTCTGCCCCCGCGCATGCAGCTTATCGATCAGCGGCAGCGTTGCCACGTACTCGACCGCTGCCGCCACAACATCTGGCTCACAGGCTGGTCCCGTTGCCAAAAGATCCAGATCCCCCACCGTCTCCCGTCCGCGTCGCAGCGATCCCGCCGGCGTCACCTGCTCGATCCCCGGAAACTGCAGGATCAGCCCCGAGATCCGCGCCGCAAACTCGCGAGCATGATCCACCCGGAATCGCGACGAGTTCTTCCGGTGATCCTCGATCCCCTTCAGCAGCTTCTGTGTAAACTTATCGCCCATCCGCGGCAGATCCGCCAGCCGTCCGGCCTTTGCCGCTGCCTCCAACTCATCGATGTTCGAAACCTGCAGCGCAGACCAAACCAGCGCCACCGTCTTCGGCCCCATCCCCGGCAGCCGCAGCAACTCCAGCATCGTCGGCCGATACCGGCCCAGCAGCTCCTCCCGCAGCGGCATCGTCCCCGTCGCCACCAGGTCCCGCAGATTCGCCGCCATGCCTTTTCCGATCCCCGGAATGGCCAGCAACTCCTTCGGGTCCGCCTCCGGCCCGGCCAGTGTCGCCACCTGGGTTGTCTGCTGCTCCACCGCCTCCGCCGCCCGCCGGTAGGACCGCACCCGGAACGTATCCGCTCCGTCGATCTCGAGCAGCGCGGCAGTCTCATCCAGCAGTCGGGCTAAAGAGATATTGTCCATAAGTCAGTCCCCCAATTGTAAGGAGTCGGACGACTCTGGAAATCGTGAACGCTGTCGCAAGAAGAGCGGCCGCCATGAGGGGACCGCTCGAAATACTCTGGCCTGCAATCGGCGAAGAACTTAGAGCGCGCTCTTCAGGCGATTTACCTGGTCGGCTTGCGGACCTTTATCGCCTTGAATGATATCGAACTCGACCTCATCGCCCTCCTTCAGGCTCTTATAGCCGTCCAGCTGGATCGAACTGTAATGGACGAAGACATCCGGTCCGCCATCGCGTCCCAGGAATCCATATCCTTTTGCGTTATTGAACCATTTCACCTGACCTTTATACTGTGCCACTGGGACCCTCCCTCATCGATCGAACAGGCAGTCTCTTTCCTTAGAGAATGCCAAGGACGTGGTAAGTCTCATGCCAACGTTCCTCTTCCTGTTCTAGGACGAAAGATGCGCCAGCACTGTCCGCTGGATAACAGAGCGAGTGGGATCGATATATTTTCTTTCACGAAAGTGAATTCCAACTCCAAATTAATTCAAAGTCTCAAAAAAAAGGCTTACGCCTTGACACATACAAAAGAACAGACAAAATCGTCTTTGCATCTTCAATCTTCCCCGCCTGGATCATCCCCATGAGCTCTGACAGAGGAACATGCAGAAGCTCAATCTTCTCGTCCTCTTCCGGCTGCGCCAGACCTTCCCGGATCTCCTCCGCCAGAAACACCTGCATGTACTCCGCCAGGAACCCAGGACTCGCGTAGTACCGGACCAGTCTCGACCACCGCCGTGCCCGGAAACCTGTCTCCTCAATGAGCTCCCGCTTTGCCGCCGCCAGAGGATTCTCACCCCGTTCTATCCGTCCCGCCGGAAGCTCAAGCAGAAACTTCCCGGCTGCATGCCGGTACTGCCGTTCGATCAAGACCGTCGGATCGCTGGCTTTCTTTCCCTTGCCCAAGGCGAGAATCACCACGGATCCGCTATGCGCGATCAGATCTCGGGTGCTCGTTACCCCGCCCGGCTCGGTCACCCTCTCCGTCGTCACGTCGAACACGCGGCCCGTATACGCAATCTTCGACGAGAGCACCTTCGCCTTGCCCGTAAGCCGCTTCTTCTGCGGTTGCCGCGGCACCGCAATCAGGGGAATGGCTGGCTTAACGCTGCTCTTCTTCGCGATCATCTTCGTCTTCGCCACGACCTGCTGTTGAGCTGTCTTCATCCCGCTACGGTATCATTCTGCGTCGGGGGCTGGAACAAACGCATCCAACCGTTGAACCTCTAAACCGCGCATCTTCCGAGATCGAGAACCCATGACCCCAGACTGTTACCCGATGAACATTCTCCCCCAGGTCACACGGCTCTACGCCGACTACCTGGCCATCGGGTCCGCAAACGCAGCCCCAGCCATCCGCACTTGGTACGGCGCTGCGCCCATGTCTGGCGAGTGGATGGGCCGGGATGTCGCAGTCGCCCATACGGGCCCTCTCGCCGATGCTCTTCAACTCCAGGCGGAGACGCTCGGCTCCGGCACGGAGACGTTCGCCAACATCGAGCGGCTTCGCCAGGGAGCCCGCGCTGTCGTCACCGGGCAGCAAGTTGGCTTATTCGGTGGTCCGCTCCTGACCCTTCTGAAGGCCGCCACCGCCGTCGCCCGCGCGCGAGATGCAGAGAGCTCTACCGGTGTCCCCCACGTTCCCATCTTCTGGCTGGCCACCGAAGATCATGACCTCGCTGAGGTCGATCAGGTTACCTTTCCCGCTAAGCACTCGTTAGAGACCTTCAGTCTGCGCCTCACAGACGAAGCCCGCGAGGTTGGCGGTGTTCCCCTGGGGGCGGAGGTCGAAGTTCTCCTTGATCAGGCCTGCGAACTCATGGCCTATGCGCCCGTCTGTGATCTCCTGCGCGCCTGCTATACCCCTCACGCCACTCTGGGCGAAGCCTTTGGTCGCTTCCTGACCAGCCTCTTCACCGAGCAGGGCCTCATCGTGATGGACGCCGCCGGCCCCTCATTCCACGCCTTGGGCTCACCCGTGCTGCGCTCCGCCATCGAACTCGCTCCCGAACTGGAAGTGGCCCTCCTCGGCCGCGCCGCTGAGTTGGAGTCCCTTGGCTACCAGGCACAGGTGCTGGTCAAACCGGGTGCTTCGCTCCTCTTCCTTCTGGATGAAACAACGGGCACCCGCCTCGCTCTTCGCCGCACCCGCGAAGGAGCCTGGAAGGCCGGCCCAGCAACCTACTCAACCCAGGACCTTCTCGCGATCCTTGCTGCCACTCCGGAACGCCTCAGCCCGAATGCCTTGCTTCGTCCCGTCTTCCAGGATGCCATCCTGCCGACGGCGGCTTATATCGGCGGTCCGGCTGAGATCGCCTACTTCGCCCAGAGCGCCGTCATCTACGAACGCCTGCTGGGCCGTCTTACCCCGGTTCTACCTCGCCTCACGGCTACCCTCATCGAGCCCGCGATCGCCACCGTCATGGAGCGCCATGAGCTCCAGCTCAGCGACCTTCTTCAAGCCAAAACCGTCGAAGCGCTCACGCAACGCTTAGGCGCCCGCGCCATGCCCATAGAAGGCAAGCGCAAGCTGGCTGCAGTCGGCAACGCCCTGGACGAAGAACTCACGGCTCTCACGGACTACCTAGCTGTCATGGACGAAAGCCTCGGCCGTTCCGCGAATGTGTCCGCCAGCAAGATGCGCTACCAGATGAACCGCCTACGCCGCATGGCTGCCACGTTCGAAGTCCAGAAGGAAGCCAGCCTCCGCCGCCATGCCCAGGCCCTCATGCAGCACCTGTTCCCGGACGGCCATCTTCAGGAGCGGGTTCTCGCCGGAGCCTGGTTCCTTTCGCAAAGCGACTCCCTCATCCCCACCCTTGTGAAGGCAGCTCAGGAGATGTGCCTCGGTCATTCAGTCCTGCAGCTCTGACTCCTGCTCTTGCCGCTGAACTCTGCTCCAGCCTCACAAACCGGGAAACCCTTCGCTTGAAACTCGGCTCTCACCCTCCTTGAGGTGCGGAGAATGGCTGGAAGGAAGACAGCGGAAACCGTCACGGCGAAAAAGAGTGCGGTCAGGAAAACCCCAACGAAAGTGGCATCGAAAAAGACTGCCGTGAAAACAGGCAAAGCCACCAGTAAGCAGGCGGGATCAATTCCGAAAGAAGGAAAGGATCCAAAGGGTGGCCTGACCGCTGCCGGCCGAAAGTTCTACAACGATAAGACCGGTGGCCACCTGAAACCCGGGGTGAAGGGCGTCCCGGATACTCTCGAGAAGAAGAAGCGTAAAGGTTCTTTCCTGACGCGCCACTTCACGACTCCTCCCGGGCCGGTGATCAAAGATGGCGAACCCACGCGTCAGGCTCTGCAAGCCGCAGCCTGGGGTGAGCCCGTGCCGAAGACCGTGGAGGATGAGAAGAAGCTGGCGGCTAAAGGAAGGAAGTTGCTCGGAGAGGCGAAGGCAGGGAAGTGACGTGCCGGACCTCCTCATCTGCAAGCGAGACGCCTCGTAACTGGGCCATGACATTGCTATGCTAAATCGATGCAGATCGAAGTGATCTATTGTGGTGTCTTGAAAGACCTGTTCGGTTGTCAGCGCGAGGAAGTGTATCTGGCTGAGGACGATACCGTCGCCATACTGCTCACAGAGCTGCGGAAACGCCTAGCGGTCGAGACGAAGATCTGGAACTCGCTTGCTGTCGCGGTAAACGATGAGTACGCCGGCATGCGAAAGATATTGAAAGACGGGGACGAGGTGGCGTTGCTGCCGCCCGTGAGTGGGGGACTTTGTGCGGGTTGAGATCGTGTATGACGCCCTGCCTGTGGCTGAGGTAATGGAACAGATCAAGGCAGGCGCGGATGGGGCAGTGTGCGTCTTCGATGGGATCGTTCGCAACAACACTCGCGACAGGCAAACTCTTTGTCTCGACTACGAAGCAAAACTCCCCATGGCGTTGACCCAGATGGAAGGACTCGCCCGCGAGGCCCTGCAGCGCTTTGCGGTTAGAGATTTGGCCCTCCTGCATCGCCTGGGACGGCTCCATATCGGCGAGACAAGCGTCCTGATTGTTGTGGCGAGCGCCCACCGCGGAGCCGCATTCGAGGCTTGCCGTTGGCTGATCGATACTCTGAAGAAGCAAGTCCCGATCTGGAAGAAAGAATGCTTCGTGGATGGAGCCGTCTGGGCCGACGGCGAGCCGTTCCCAGCCGAAATAGCTCTGAACGAAGTCTAGAAGCGAATCCCTACTCCAGCTCTTCGCCGGGAGGCCCGCTCAACCGAGCAAGCCTCCCGGCCAACGATCGAAGCCTACGAGTTATCGTCGCTGCCATAGTCGTCTCCGCTGGAGCTGTCGTCACTTCCGCTATCGTCCATCCCATAGTCGCCCGAGGTATCGCTGCTGCTATCCGAAGCCGAAAAGTCGCGGCCGCTGTCATCGCGGCGGTCCTCCAGGTCCGGTGATAAGCCGCCGGAGCGTTCCGCGCGATCGCCGATCGAGCCCGAATCCCCGTAATAGTTATTGACGATCTCCTCCCGCGGCTGCCCGCCAAACCCACTGCCGAAGCCTTCGCCGCCATAGCCGCCGCCCGAGTGCCCGAAGCCATGCATCAGGCTTTCGATCCCCTCGAAAGCCAACGCACCCGCCGCAACACCCGTGGCCGTCGTCATCGCGGAGCGAAGAAATCCACCACCCCCAAACTGCGAAGGAGGCGGCCCACCCAAGCCCGGCTGCCCATACTGCGGCTGTCCATACTGGGGCGGAGGCGGCGCATAGTTTTGTACCGGCTGATACTGCTGCTGGTTGTACTGAGACGGAGGCGGAGGCGGCGGAGCATTCCGGGAGTCGTCAGTCCCCAGTAGACTCCCGAGAAAGCTCGTATGCTTCTGCGGCTGCTGCCGAGCCTGCTCCAACTGCTGGCCCAGATCGTCCACCTGCTGCTTGGCGTCATCCAGCTGCTTCTTCGCCTGATCCAGCGCATACTGCTGCACCAGAATGGTCTGCGCCATGATGTAAAGCGAGTCGCTGTTCCGTCCCAGCGCCTGAAAGATGAATCGCTCGGCCTCCGGATCCTTCTCCGTCGGCTGTGTCTTGTTGATGCGGTCGGTTAGATCTTGAAGCATCTGCTGTTCTTGCGGCGTCATGGTACGCTCCTGATTCCTGCAGAGTAAGACGCAGTTCCCAGCCTGATCGTGCCCCGAAACTACGCTTAGTCCAGGAACAGATACGTTTCCCCCATCGCCCGGTTCCCTGGCGGGTTCCTAGATGCGGTCTGCCTTATCCTCAGAGCATGCTTCAAGCCTGGACCCCGGAACTCGTCGCGCAAATCCGCATCCAGGCCCTCGCATCCGGCTTCGACCTCGCCGGCGTATCCCCCGCCCATCCCGCCGCAGCCCCTGAAGCCGCTCAAACCGCCGTCCGCTTCACCGAGTGGATCGACCTCGGCCGCGCCGGCGAAATGGACTACCTCAAACGCCGCAACGAAGCCGGCGAGCTTCTCCGCAACTCCGCCCGCACCGCCATCCCGTGGGCTCGATCCATCCTCGTCTGCGCCCTCAATTACAACTCCCCGGTTCCCAACTCCATCGATCCAGCCCCGCCCGGTACCGGCTGGATCGCTCGCTACGCCCAGTCCGGCGACGCCCACGGCCGCCCGGTCGACTACCACGACGACATGCTCCGCCGCCTCCACGAAGTCGAACTCGCCCTCCAGTCCCAAGCCGTCTGTCAAAGCAAGTCGTACGTAGACACGGGCCCACTTCTCGAGCGCGACTTCGCCGCCCGCGCCGGCCTGGGCTGGACCGGCAAGAACACCTGCATCCTCAACCAGCAACTCGGCTCCTGGCTTCTGCTCGGCGTCATCGTGACCTCGCTCCCCGTCCAGCTGGACGCGATCGCCGCCTTTGCCCCCGACCGCTGCGGCTCCTGCACCCGTTGCATCGACGCCTGCCCCACGGACGCCCTCGTTGCCCCACGCCAGATGGACGCCAGCCTCTGCATCGCCTACCTCACCATAGAAAAGAAAGGCGCCATCCCCACCGAGCTCCGCGAAAAGATGGGCCGCCAGGTCTTCGGCTGCGATATCTGCCAGGACGTCTGCCCCTGGAATCACAAAGCCTCACCCCCCGCGCCCAAGCCCAACTTCTCCCCTCGCCCCGAACTCCTCAACCCGCTGCTTGAGTGGTTCGCAGATCTGGATCAACCCGCCTTCCGCCGGCATTTCAAGGGTTCTCCTCTGGAGCGCACCAAGCTTCATCGCCTTCACCGCAACGTCGCCATCGCCATGGGTAACTCCGTCGATCCCACCTTCCTCCCGCGCCTCCAGCTCTGGTCGCAATCGGAAGATCCCATCCTCGCCGCATCCGCCCGCTGGGCCATCACCCGTCTCGCCTCCGGGACCCCTGCTAGCATGGACCTCGAGCCCAAAACGGCCTCCGGAGCCGACGTAAACGATGGCTTACCCGTCAATCCCTCCAAACCAGCCTGACCCGGCGCCGGTCCCACCCGCTATCCCTGCACCCGAGCCTCTCTCTCAGGCCAAACCCATCCAAGCCGTCGCCCCCGTCGTTCCTGAATCCGGCCTTGGCCCCCAACTCATCGCCCTGGCCGGATACATGGCCTCCACCGAGGTCCACACCTACGCCTTCTCCGTCGCCGCCAATGTCATCTTCTCGCTCTTCCCCTTCATCGTCCTGCTCCTCACCATCGCCCAGAAGGTCTTTCACTCCCCGGCCATGGCCCTCGTCGTGGGCGACCTCCTCCGCACCATCCTCCCCAACAATCAGGACTTCATCGTCCGCAGCATGACCGCGCTCGTCCATCCCCATGGCACCACCAAGATCTTCTCGGTTGTCATGCTCCTCATCACCAGCACCGGCGTCTTCCTGCCCTTGGAGGTGGCGCTCAACAACGTCTGGGGCGTCAAGCAAAACCGTAATTACCTGCAGAATCAACTCATCTCCCTCGGTCTCGCGATCGCTGTCGGTGCCCTCGCCATGGGCTCGGTGGCGCTTGCCGCGGGTCAGCGCAACGTCACCGGCTGGATCTTCTTCGGACACACCGACAACTTCGTCTTCAGCTTCCTCGCCGGCGCCGTGCTCAAGGTCTGCGCGGTGGTCATGAGCATCCTGCTCTTCTTCCTCATCTACTGGATATTGCCCAATCGCAAGATCCCCGCCATGGCAGTCTTGCCCACGGCCGTAGTCGTCGGCCTCTCATGGGAGGCCGCCAAGTACCTCTACGTCCTCGTCCTGCCCAGGCTTGACTTCGAGTCCGTCTACGGACCCTTCCGCGTCTCGGTCGGCTTGATGATGTGGGCCTTCCTCTCCGGCCTGATGCTGCTGGCAGGCGCCCACTTCTCCGCCACCCGCTACGCTCTCCGGTCGGCGCGGGAGGCCGGGCAGGAAGCTTCTTCCTCATGAGCGTTCAGGTAGTTCCGGCAGAGAAGGCTCAGCAGCCCGTCCTCGCCCGTCTCCTTGAGCTGTATATCCACGACTTCAGTGAGCTTCAGGATGTCCACCTGCAGGCCGACGGCACCTTTGGATACCCCAATCTCCCGCTCTACTGGCTCGACCCCGACCGCCGGCCATTCTTCATCTTCCTGGACGATAAACTCGCTGGATTCATCCTCATCCAACGCGGCTCGGAGATCTCTTCATCTCCGGAGGTCTGGGATGTGGCGGAGTTCTTCATTCTCCGCCGCTACCGCAGGCAAGGCATCGGTGCCGATGCTGCACACCGTATCTGGACCCGTCTCCCAGGCCCATGGGAGGTTCGCGTCAACGAGTCCAATCCCGCCGCGCTCCATTTCTGGCAGCACGCGATCTCCACGTTCACCAACCAGCCCGCAGCCGTGCGACCCGTTCTCCGCGGCGGCCGCATCTGTCATCATCTCTCCTTCATCTCGAAGGGAACGCTCTGAAGCGTAGCTGGCGGAGAAACCCGAAGCAACGTATCAGTCGACGAAATACCCGATCTCCGTCAGCACACGCTCGCTCAACTCCACCGCGAGAATCCGTGCATTCAGAAAGGTCTGCAGATTCAGCTTGAACTTCTGGATCACCGATGAGGGCAGATTCGTCTCCGCCTTCAGTAGCTTCAGCAGCGAAGCGCTGTCCGTCGGATACACGTAGTCGCCAGGCAGACCGCATGCCGGGCGAATCAGCAGTGAGAGAGGCATGGTCGCTGCGCCGGAGCCGAAGGGGAGGGAAGATTGAGCAATAAGGTTGACTCGCATGCCAGTGATCTTGTCATCGGCATTTGGAGCCATTCAATCACTCCAACGTCCACCCCTCCACACTTCCGGGGGAGTACGCCTCCCCTTTGCCGAGTCGTCACCCAACTTAAGCGCCGCCGCCAGCAACAGCGCCGGCGTCCGGCAGCAGTTGCGCCACGCAGCACAGTTTCGCCACCCAACAACAGCGCGGCCAATCTGACCGAAGCGAAGAACCTCCGCAGTTGCTTTGCCTCTGCTCTTGCCCGCTCCAGACAGCCATCCGGCACTAAGCCTTCGCTTGCATAGCCTTCACCACAATCGCCGCAGGACTGCCACCCGTCGGCAGGATCGTCAGCAAAGCCGGTCCCAGCTTGGTCTGCATCCGGATCACCGCCACATCCCCGGAACGGGAATCCGCCGCCAGCAGCAGATGCTCATCGTTGGAAAACGCGAGCGCATCCGGCCCGATCCCGGTCCGCAGGCTGGACACAAACTTGCCATCGTCGATGCTGTACAGCGAAAGCGAATCCGTCCCCGAAGCCGCCACCCAGAGCGCACTGTTATCTGCCCCCACCACACCATGCGTTGGCCGATTTCCGATCGGATATGTACTCCCCACCTCGTTGGTCGTCGTGCTGATCTCGGACACCGTATCGGAGGCCAGATTCGTCGCAAAGATCTCACCGCCATCCGGCTTCATCGCCAGGTGGGACGGCTGTTCGCCGACATCCAGCATCGCCAGCGCATGGTCCGTCATCGACCCCGCATCCTGTTTTGCCGCCCACGAGTCCGGTGCCGCAGCCAGCCCTACAGCCATCACCTGATGTCCACCCGAGCAAGCAACGAACACCTTGGATGAATCCGGTAGAATCACCGGGCTTACCGCCCCCGGACACCCGCCAAACGTCGCCCGCGCGTTCAGTGGCGGGCCCGTCAGTGCCTTCGACACTCCAAACACACTTACACTCCCGCTACCTTCGTTCGTGAGCACCAGCGACAGTCCATCCGGCGCAATCGCCACTCCGCCGGGCCGTTCCCCCGCGGCAGCCGTCGCGGTCGCCTTCCGCTCCGCCAAATCGATCACCGAAACAGTGTTCGATCCTGTATTTGCCACATACGCTCGCATCCCATCAGCGTCCACCGCGATCGCGGTCGGACTGCGATGCACCCCGATCGTCGCCACCACCGCATTCTGAGCCGTGTCGATCACCGAAACGGTTCCATCCTGCGAGTTCACCACGTACACCTCGTCCTTCTTCGGGTTTACCGCCATGGCCACCGGTGCATCCCCAACGCTCAGCGTTCGATCCTGCCTCAGGTAGACCAGGTCCAGGACCGTCACGGAATTACTCGCACTGTTCGCCACATAGGCGAACTCACGGTAGCCGTCCGGATAGACCGGCATCCCGTTGTTCCTGCAGCCTGCAAGAAGAAAGAGTGCCGGAAAGGCGAGCGCGGCAGACGCGAGGCTCGGGCAAAACACTGAAAAGAAACGAGGCACCTCCCGAGTCTAGTGACACGGGAGAACCCCTGCAAGCATCTGCCAATAAGCCGCCCTGAGCGAAACTTTCAACTCAAGCTTGGGTTCAAGAAAACGTGGGTGAGTGCCGCGTTCTTAGGATCGCTCTACTGCCTGCAGCGAAACTCCTCGGACAACGAAGCCGGCGGGCTAAATCCGGCTTCGTTGCTTTTTAGCTCCTTCAAGATATAGCCAGGTCTGCTCAAAAGAGGACCTGACGGCGATCTTCAAGGCAACCGAATCCTCTTCTCACAAGAGGCGACGCTCTCTACCAAGAGAGAATCGCACTTGATCGCCTTTCAAATCCGTGTGCATCCGTGTTATGCCTTCCCCCGGATCACGCAACAGACTTACCCACGCCGAAGCTTCATCCAGTTCCAACCCACCCAGGCCGCGTACCCACCCTGCACCAGGAACACCGCGACATAAGCGAAGACCAGATGGCGCCCTTCCATCGTGCTCAAGATCCCGTCAAAATGCATTGTTCGCCTCCGGCCCGCGTTCCTGATTCAGCCCGTTGTAGTCCACATCCAGCATCGTCGCCTCGAGCGAGCGCAGCGTAGCCTCCTGCTCAGCACGCTGTCTGCGCCGTTCCATGCCGTAGCGCAGCCCCACCAGGAAGATGCCCCACATCCCCCACGCCAGCAGGTTCCAGAGGAATGCCACCTTCATGTGCGGATCGAGTTCGCCGTCCCCCGTCAGCACCGGCGAAGGATGCTGAGTTCTCCACCATTGAATCGAGAAGTAGACGATCGGAACGTCGATCGCAGCAAACACCGCCAGCACAGCACCCAAAGTCGAAGTCTGCCCCATGCTCGAAAGCCGCCGCGTCATGAGATAAGCCACATACAACAGCCAAAGCAGCAGGAACGTCGTCAGCCGGGCATCCCACGTCCACCAGATGCCCCACGCGGCTCGCCCCCAGAGCATCCCGGTGATAAGACCCACTGTCGCATAGACGACCGTAACCTCTGCAGAAGCTACCGCGAAGGCATCCGCGGAGAGCGCAGCCAGCGGATTACGCCGTCGCAGGTAAAGAAAAGCCACTGACCCGGCAAGGTTCAGGTAGGGAAAGATCAGCGCCCAGATGGCATGCGGCACATGGTAGTAAAAAATCCGCTGCACGTTGCCCATCGTCGCCTCGGTCGGAGCGACGAAGATAGCCTGCCGGAAGCCGATCGCCAACACGATCAAGGAGAGAGCAAGCCACAACGCGCCGATCAGGGCTCCAGCCCCTGGGCCACCGGCGCTTCGTGCCGGGAAGCTCTCCGGCTGTGGAAGTGACGAGCTGTTCGAGATGTTCCGCTGCGCCATGTCGCCTATCTTATCTCTTCAGCCGCTCCGCCCGCTCATCATAAAGGTGGGGGGGGACTTGACAAAAGTGGCCCCAAAAACGCCCCTCTTTTGTCGCACCAACATCCCGCAGTTTAATCTCGTCAAAACGACAAATCCCCGCGTCAATCCAGCACTTCACCGTGCGTAAGGTTGTCTTCTGCCCGCAATAGCCACGCATTTCTCCACGAAGAAGCTCTATTTGCCTCACTATTCCGCGTTCAAAACGGTATCGAAGAGCAAAACGCATGCTGTCGTGAAGATGATGTCGTATCCAACCAGCAGCTTGATCCAAAGCCCCGGATCCGACTCCCCCGTCAAAATGCCCGTAGTCGCTTGGATCATCGCCAGAAGTGCAGGAATCGAGATCGGAAACAGCACCAGCGGAAGCATCAGCTCTCGATTCCGCGTCCGCAGCCCCAAAGCCGCAAAGAACGTCCCATTCGAAACCAGCGCCCAAGTCCCCAGCGGCATCACCAGGAGCAGCAGCCACCCCTGCCCAAGCGCATGTAAGTTATAGAAAACAGTGAACAAAGGAGCCAGCACCAACTCCACAGCAGACACAAAGATCAGGTTCGCCAGCGCCTTCCCCAAGAACAGAGTGGAGGTAGGAGCCGGAGCCATCCGATGCGCATCGAGCACATGATTCCGCTGCTCCCGCGTCCACGACTGGTTGAGCGCGTTGACACACGCAAAGAGCAGCACAATCCAGACAATCCCACCCGCAATCTGCCTGGAAACGGCCGAGGTCGGCTCAAAGGCCATTGAAAACACAACAGTTACAAGTAGCGAAAAGAACAGCATCCCCGTAATCGCATCCCGCGAACGCCACTCCAGCCGAAGATCTTTCTGCACATGAACGAACAGAAAATGGAAGTAGCTCTTCAAAACGCACGAGTCAGGTCAGCAACAACCGCCTCCGTGGCCCGCAGGTAGTCACCCGGAGCAAGCACCAACTGCAACCCGCGTTGTCCCGCAGAGACGGAGATCACGTCGAAGAGCCCGATCGTCTCGTCTGCAAACGCGGGAAAAGGCTTCTTTGCCGCCAAAACGGTCACTCCACCACGAATGTAGCCGGTGAGCGGTTCGACCTGCTTCAGGCTGGCTAGTTCAATCTTCTTTGCGCCGACGGCGTGCGCCATCTTCTTGAGGTCGAGCTCTGCGTCTCCGGGAACGACGGCGAAGAAATGCTCGCCAGTGGACGCCTCGGTTAGGAGTGTCTTGAAGACTTGCTCCGGGGGCATACCTATCTTAAAGGCTACGTTTACGGCGGTAAGGTCTTCCAGGTCAACCTCGTAAGAGCGCAGCTCAAAGGGGACGGCGAGCGCATCCAGCAGGCGTGCGGCATTCGTCTTCGCAGGATGAGAGAGCTTCATTCGGCCCCGTTACGCCGCTCAAGGCTCGCTACGGAACCGGAACGCATGGTCAGGGTGAGGTCTGCCAGTGGCTTTGCAAGATGTGCCTGGTGGGTGGTCAGGACGATGGTGCGGGAACCTTTGGAGTGGGGCCAGGTGAGGAAGTCGGCGAGGAGGGTGACCATCTGGTGTGCGCTCTCGATGTCCAGGTTGGAGAAGGGTTCGTCGAGAAGGAGGAACTCGGGATCCGTCTGGAGGACGCGGGCGAGGGAGGTGCGTTGACGCATGCCCTGGCTGTATTGGCCGACTGGACGCTTGAGGGCGGGATCGAGCCCGACAGCGCGGAGGGCCATCTCCGGGGAACCTGCAGAGCAGGCGCACGTTCCGCCTTGTACGTGGAGGGAGGCGAAGTAGCGGAGGTTCTCCATAGCGGAGAGCTCGTCGTAGAGCATGGGGGCGTGGCTCATGTAGGCGACGCGTCCGCGTTGGAGTTCGGGGACGGAGCCTAGGACGCGGACCTCGCCTTGAGTGGGAGCGGTGAGACCAGCGAGCAGGCGAAGGAGGGTGGATTTGCCAGCGCCGTTCTCGCCAAGTACGACAGTGGCGGTTCCGGATGGGATGGTTAAGGTTACATTGCGCAGGGCGCTGAAGGTGCCGAAGAGCTTGGACACGGACTTGAGGTCTACTGCGACGTTCGTCGTTGGATGGTTTGGCATCGAGGTACGGAAGCTTCTATGCGAGTATAGGGCAGCGTTGCGCGGGTGACATTGGATGTTTGGGGAGTGATCGATGAGGTTATGGAGTTTGGGATTGGCTGCTTTGGTGATGCCTGCTGCGTTTGGGCAGATGAAGCTGGATGCGGCTGACCGGAAGCTGTCGCGGGAGATCTTCCAGCAGCTGATCGAGATCAATACGACTGATTCGGTGGGGAATGTCACGACTGCGTCTGAAGCGATGCGGAAGCGGCTGCTGGATGCGGGCTTTGCGGCTGAGGATGTCGTTGTGGTGGGGCCGAATGACCGGAAGAAGAACATGGTGGTTCGCGTTCATCGACGTGCTGGAAGTGGATTGAAGCCTGTGCTGGTGATCGGGCATGTGGACGTCGTGGAGGCGAAGCGGGAGGATTGGACGCTCGATCCGTTCAAGTTCACGGAGAAGGATGGGTACTTCTACGGGCGTGGAACGCAGGATATGAAGGCTGCGGATGCGGCGATGATGATGGCTCTGCTACGCATGAAGCGGGATGGATTTGTGCCGGACCGTGACCTCATCTTCGCCATGACCGCGGATGAGGAGGGTGGGAAGTCGAACGGCGTCGACTGGCTGCTGAACAACCGGAAGGAGCTGGTGGATGCGGAGTTTGTGCTGAACCTCGACGCAGGCGGATTGACGACTGAGGCGGGAAGACCGGTGGTGCTGATGGTTGAAGCGACGGAGAAGACGTATGCGGACTTCCATGTGACGTCGACGAATCCGGGAGGACATAGCTCGCTGCCAAGGAAGGACAATGCGATCTATGAGCTTGCAACTGCGTTGATCAAGCTGGAAGAGAGTCCTTTTCCTTTTGAGTTGAATGAGGTGACTCGGGCCGAGCTGAAGGGGTATGCGGGGCTGATCAGAGCTGAGGATGGGGCAGATATGCTGGCGGTGGCTGGGGCTACGCCGGATCAGGGAGCAATCCAGAGGCTGTCGGCGAATCCGGAGTACAACTCGGTGCTGCGAACGACCTGCGTGGCGACGATGCTGAGTGGTGGGCACGCTCCGAATGCGCTGCCGGGACGGGCTCAGGCGAATGTGAACTGCCGGATTCTTCCTGGGCACTCGGCGAAAGAGGTGCAGCAGGACTTGGTGCGGATCTTTGCCGATCCTAAGTTGACGGTTGAGTTCGTGACCGATGCGGGAACAGTGTTGAAGGCGGCTCCGGAGCGGGTTTCGGCTGCGCCCCCGCCGTTGAAGCCGGAGGTTTTCAAACCTCTGGATCAGACGGTGGCGGAGATGTGGCCGGGACTTACGGTGTTACCGGAGATGGAGGCGGGGGCTTCCGACTCGATCTACACGGTGGCGGCGGGGATGCCGAGTTACGGGTTCAATGGGATGGGCGTCGACCGGGGCGATGTCAGAGCGCATGGCCGGGATGAACGGATCGGGGTGGAGAGCTACTACAACGGCGTGGAGTTCGAGTACCTGTATCTCAAGGCGCTTTTGAGCCAGTAGGAACGACGGCGGCGGCGGTGGTTGAGGGGCGGGAGCCGGGGGCGGGTGCGTACTTGGAGGCGCACTTGGCCTGGAGGGCGGTGGCGTGGAAGACGCCGTCGCGGCCGTAGGTGCCGATGGCGAGGGCCTGGGCGTCGTCCTTGAAGGCGTCTGGCGGGGGTTCGACACCCTGGTAGGCGACCTGGAGGACTTTGCCCTGCTCAAGCAGGACGAAGTGGGCGTTGGTGCCGGAGCGCTGGATGCTGCCGGGTTTGACGTTGCCGGCCACGCGGAGGTGGCGGGTGTAGGCCTTGTTGCCCATGCCCTGGAGCTCAGTGATGGTGACGTAGTAGCTCTTGTTGGCGTTGGCGCCGGAGACGGCAAGCCAGGCGATAACCGCGAGGACAATGACGCTGGCGACGATGATCTTGAGCGGGCTTTTCTGCTGCACGGTTGCCTTCCTGGTGTGCTTGGGGGGGTGCCCCCCCTTACCGGTGGAATTCACTAAATTCTTTTGAATGAATGATTTGAGCAGGGGGGTGCACTGCAAAATATTCATTCCATTCAGGTTACGGATAAAATATTGAGAACAAAGGGTTTGCAGCTACGTGACAAGCCTCGACAAATCTTTGATCGCAGTTTATAGTTTACCGGATTGCGGAGGGTAAATACGCCAACTCTTTTTGGGTTTTATCTTGTTTGGAATGAGGGGTTTGCGCGTTTTGTTTACTGGTTGAGTACTTGACAGGATTCCGGAGAAGAGAATTCCGGGGGGGATTAAAGAAGGCGTGCAACCGATGTATCACTGATCTGAAAGGCGATCTGGAACGGCAACGAGGCAGTGCAGGTAAGCGTTGAAAGGCGGGATGGTGGGGCTTCGACTGCAGCCTACCCTTGGACTCGACCTGACGGAACGATCGCCGGCTAGAAACGTCCTGGGAATGGACCGGCAGGTTGGCGTCTTCTCGGAGTTTGCCTTGATCGTCTGTACACTGAATCGTCAGCAAGCGAGTGGGTCGCTTAGGAGTTGCGCGCCCGCATCGGCCTGATTTCGTTGTCACTTGGTGTCCAGACATCCTGTCGTTGCTTTGGATGTATGGCGGGGACGACGGGGCTCGAACCCGCGACCTCTGCCGTGACAGTGAACCGGAAAATTGTAACTAGCTGAAACAATGCGTAGCGGATGGCCCGTTTTAGCGCTATTGGGAACAGCAAGGAACAGTTATTGGACCCTTATCGGACCCGTGGGTCCAAAACCTCGACCTCTGCCCTAGACCCCTGCTTCTACGCGGCAGAAGAGGTGTTGTAAAAAATCCACCGCGAATGCTTCGATTGGTTGCGTTTGCTTCGAATACAAGCCATAATGAGGCGAGGTTAAAACCGTGCCGGAAGCCCTTCTGACCCAGATTTTACCCACGCCATCCGAGGCCAAACAGGCCGAGGAAACCAGCCGCCTGCTGTCTTCCCGGCTGCGCTCGAAGACCCCCCTCCGCCTCCGGGTCGTCGGAGCACCCGAGGAAGAAACCGTGGTTCTCCCCGCTTCCGCCCTCAAGATGCTGGTCGGAATCCTCGACGAGATGGGTCGCGGAAACACTGTCACGGTGATTCCGGTCCACGCCGAATTGACCACCCAGGAGGCAGCCGACATGCTCAGCATTTCGCGGCCTTCTCTGATCCAACTGCTCGACGAGGGCAAGATCGAATATCGGAAAGTCGGCACCCATCGTCGGGTGCGCTTCGAGTCCCTGATGGCTTTTAAGCGGAAGGCCCATGCCGAGCGCCTTGCGGCTCTCAACGAGCTGGCCGCCTACGACCAGGAGATCGGGATCTGATTCGTGGCGACACTCGGGGCCTTCTTCGACGCCAATGTCCTCTACCCTGCGGGGCTGCGGAACTTCCTCATGTACCTGGCATTGACGGGCACCTTTCGTGCCCATTGGTCTGCCGAAGTCCACGACGAATGGATACGCAATCTCCTTAAGAATCGGCCTGACATCACACGAGACAAACTGGAACGTACTCGACGCCTCATGGACCAGGCTGCGCCGGATGCGCTTGTGACGGACTATCAATCCCTTATTGAATCTCTAGAGTTGCCAGATCGGGATGACCGACACGTCCTGGCCGCCGCTATTCGATGCGGCGCAAGCGTGATCGTCACCCTCAATTTGGCCGACTTTCCGACTCCCATCCTGCGGAATTTCAGCATCGAAGCCCAGCACCCTGACGACTTCGTCTTGGCGCTCTTGGATGCCTTCCCCGGTTTCGTTCTGGAAGCAGCAAGGACACACCGCGCCAGCCTCAAAAATCCTCCAAAGACACAGGAGGAGTACCTGGCTGAACTCAACGCTCAAGGCTTAGAAAAGAGCGCGAGCGTGCTTCGCGATCTCACGGTCGATGGGAATTCGAGCCTCTAGGTGACATCGGCTACTTGGGGACACTGTCTCCAAGTTTGGACGATGGCCCGCCGAATGTCTCGCCAAAATCGGCTAGATGATCCAGCATGGCCTGGATCTTAGGTCGCATCGCCTCGCTGAAGTCATACTCGACATGACGAACGGACCCGCCAAGGTCTCTTCGAACCACCAGGCCGGCATCCTCCAGATCTCGCAGGTTCTCGGTCAGCACTTTCTTGGACGCATGCCTCAGTTCGCGACGAAGCTGTCCAAGCCGGACCGGTCCGGTACGAATGGAGCAAAGTATGTGTATCTTCCATTTGCCCTGCACAAGGCGAACGGTATCAGTACACGAACGGCAGTAATCCTCTGGAGTGTGGCTCATGTGGGGCCCTCGGCGTATGACCCTATCTGCTAGGTGTCGTCGCCCTTTGTTGCTCAAGCAAAGTCCGGTCCCGGAGTTAAGCCCCTGGAGCTATTGCTGTATTTACAAAGACGTCGTTTAGACACAGATGTTGCGGTAGCCCCAGTCTGCTGGCAGGCCGCCAACCCCTTCCTTCGATGGCGCGAACGTGTGACGGTCAAAACTTCGGTAAAAATACATGCGCGGTGGCGTCGCCGAAGGTCAGTAACCATTCCTCCTGAGCCCACGAGGCACTTTTCCACTGAGTTGTCGCCCTAGCGAGTCGATTGCCAAGACGAGAAGGATGTTCGATGATGGATTCGGGACGGTGACGCGCCGTCCTGGGGTGTGGAAACCCCTTCAAACCGAACGTGCGCCATATGGCGCACGAGCTTCCCTACGCCTTTGCGGTCGGGGAGCCTGTGACGAATGTCCAGGCCCCCAAAGCTAAAGGTCACAGGAACCGCTCGGTTTGACGGTTTTCCAACTCCCCGATCACGGGTTTATAGGGCATTTGCGGGGGCGCACCGCAGACGTTTCTGCCCTGAACGAGTTGGATGGGCCTCCGTTGATCTCGGGACAGATGAAAGCAAAACTCGATCGATCCACGGAACGCTGCGAATTTTACGTTTATTCCGGCGCGAGTGACATCCTCTTCCGATACGCTGTAACGCGGACGGCTTCGAGGCTTGAATATGGGCGATGAATACTTCCTAAACTTTCATCAGAACGAAGAAGGAAGGCTTCTTCTCCCCCCAAAATGCGGTGTGTCCATTATTTGTTATGACTCGAAAGAATTGCGAGATGCGATCGCAACCTCCATCGAGCAGTCTCTATATGCTCTTGCGTTAGCCGGCATGGACCTGCGCGCCCTCGACGGCGTCACCGTTGCAAGTGACGCCCGGAAAGCAGCTTGCGACCTCCAGAGCCTCCCGGATGGGGCTGTTCCGCTAGAAATGACGGATCAACCGGAGGCGATGGAACTTGCACGCACGGTAGCTGTGCGGCGGGGGGGCGAGTTTCGGTTTCACATCGTCTTGAGAGCGGGAGTGGGACTGATGACGCTGTCCGCAAAACCAGAGGAGCAGGCATTAGCGTGCGGGTGTCTCGCCCATGAGGCGGCGCATGTCGAACATGAAGGCCACTTGTACAAGACATTTCCGGACATTTACGATCGGACGCTCGACTGCGGCGATCGCTCCCGCCAGTCCTTCATCAAGGCGCTCGATGTCTGGAGTGAATACGCTGCCTGTCGGTCCTCAGCGCAGTTTCGACCGGAAGCGTTGGCTGATTTCGATAGAGCCTTTTGTATTGCGCTTGAGGAAAGTTGCTCAGGGTCTCAGCGGTGGATCGAAGACTATCGCGACGGCGGAAAAGCGGCCGACACCTTTAGAGAGATTCAGCAAGCGTTTGGAGACACCTTCATCTGTGCTGGCTATTTGCTCGGCCATCTTCACGGATTGGAATTGCATGAAGCACCGGAGACATCTGGAACTCGACAGGTGCTCTTGGAGAAGCCAGCGATAGGCGAGTTGATCTCGCGACTGGGACGAGTGCTTCACGAACTATGGCTTACAGAATTTGGATGGCATTCAATCGAAGTCTTTGCGCCGATCTACGATTTGTTGTGCGAGATGATGGCATTGCACGGCATGGCGTTCTCACGGCACGGTGACGAGTGGCGAATCATCATGAGCGATGAACCGATGAAGACAACCGCGCTGAGAGACTTTCTGTTATCCAAGGCGAAAGAGACTGCTTGAATCATCCCAAATACTGTCCGCTTCGCTGCATAGGGGGCTAGGTCGGGGCATCTTTCATTGAGCGGCCCTGAAAAAACTCAGAATCAGAATCACTAGCACGACGGTACTCACGGCGACGTAGAGAATGTTGTGTTGGCGGGCAAAGCCGATTACGCACAGAATGACTCTTGCAACGGGAGTCGCGATCAGAAGTAAGAGGCCCAGTTGGATCACGCTCTTCGGTGAAAAATTCACGGCTCCCTGAACGATTCCCATGACAGATCGCAGTCCGGGATCACCGGGTTGGAAATGGGTGTAGTCGGGGACTGCGCCGAACAGATGAGTGCCCAACAGGATTCCGCCTAGAATCACCACAGCGGCAGATATCGTAACTCCGATGCGAAGAACGACTGCAACGGATACATCGAGGTCTTGATCGCTTGGCCTGCCCATTAGACCCTCCCGGTGATGCCGTTGAAGATCATCTCGCAGCCGAGCAATACAATGACGATGGCGAAGAGAAGTTTCAAAGTCTTTACCTTCGCTTTGATAAGAAAGTGTGTCCCAATGAGCGAGCCGCCAAGGACACCCAGCATGACAGGCATGGCGATCTGCGGATCAATGTAACCTCGGGACAGATAAATTCCGGCACTGGCCGCTGCGGTTACGCCGATCATGAAGTTGCTTGTAGTTGTCGAGACCTTGAACGGCAGTTTCATCGCCTGGTCCATTGCAAGCACTTTCACTGCGCCAGAGCCGATGCCAAGCAGTCCAGAAAGAGTGCCTGCGCCGAACATGATGCCAAAGCCGAGCGGGACACGTTGCGCCGTATAGGTCTCGCGGCCCTGTGGGCCTGGGTAGACTCCATTCAATTCGAGCTTTGTTGCGAAGGCATTCGGAACCTTCGCTGCCTCGGGTACAGATTGGTCTCTCTGGCGGAATGACGCTATCGCCGAGTAAAGAAGAACCAAGCCAAAGACGATAGCGATCCAGTGAGTGGAAACTCGGGTCGCAAGGTACGCTCCATAGCAAGCTCCCAAAGTCGTGGCTACTTCCAGAAACATCCCGATCCGGATGTTGGAGAGTCCCTCACGCACGTAGGCGACAGCGGCACCGGAGGAGGTTGCTATAACTGACACCAGCGAAGCACCGATGGCATAGCGGATGTCCATCTTGAAAAAGATGGCTAGGACGGGAACAATCACCACACCGCCCCCCAGACCTGTCAGCGCGCCCAGAAATCCTGCCAGCACAGATGTCCCGAACAACAGGCCGGAGAATTCGAGAACGTTCATTTAGCGCCGCCCCTCTCCGATGAAGGCGTCGAACGGACTGTGACCACGGGGCATGTTGCCTGCGCGAGTACCTGATAGGCAAAGCTGGTATGCAGATGTCTTCCAAGGTGAGATTCGGCATGTACCCCAAGCACGATCAATCCGGCACTCTGGCTCTCCGCGCGCTCGATGATCTGGTCGAGTTCCATGCCACGTTCGAGCTGAAATGCTGGAGAACACCAATCGAGATTTGTGTCCTCAACAGCAGTCTTCATCCTCTCGCAGTAGTCCTCTGCCAACTCTTCTCGTAAGCGCTCGTTGTCTCTGGCGACCACGGGTAACAGCAGACACGGATCGACCGGCACGGAAAACTCTTTACCCAAGAACAATGCCACAGGTGCAGCAGCCGTGGCTTCTGGCGTGAAGTCCGAAAAGTACATGATCTCCTTCAGGTGTTCCTCTATGTCGAACCCTGACAGAACGTGAGCACCCACGGTCAGCGTCGGACATTCGGCGGCAAGCAGGATCTTCTCTGTGTTCGATCCAATCAGCAGGTGGTCGAGGCCCCGATGTACTCCATGTGTTCCGAGAACCAGAAGATCAGCATTGTAGGTATTAACAGAGGCAATGATTGTCTCGCACACTAAGCCGTCGATGACGTGTGTTTCTACTGGTATGCCCAGGCGACGGACACCCTTCGCTAGAATCTCCAGACGCTCCTGAGCAGCCTTTCTGGTCATGCTGGGTCCAGACATCTCAAGTTCCGCTTCTCTCGCAGGCTGAGACAAGAGAACGACATGCAACATAATCATCGTCGCCTTGAAGTGCTGGGCGAAGCAGACGGCGTAGTCGAGAGACAGCCTGGAGTTCTCCAGAAAGTCTGTAGCAAACAGGATTCGTTCGATCTTGATTTCTGGTTTCATGTGCGTCTCGTTTCAGCGTGAATCATCAGGTTTCTAGGGCGCAAGCTGACCGCGGGCGTAGTCCAGCGTTCGTAGCGCAAGCAGATAGTCGTATCGTGCGTTGACGGCGGCTACTGCAGCCTGAGTGGATTGGAGCTGCGCTTGCGAAAGCTCTACGATCGAACTGAGACCTAACTTGTAGCGGGTCTGCGCCAGGGCAAGGGCCTGAGCGGTCTGGTGCCGGAATTCGTCGGCAACTGCGATGCGGCGAAATGCGGTTTGAGCATTGAGTATGGCGACACGGACGTCGCGGGCGATGTTGTCCGTTAGCTCGTGGGCTTGTTGTTCTGTTGCCTTCGCGCGGAGCCTGGCTTCCTGAGTTTGGGCGGTAATGCGAAACCCAGTAAAGACCGGTAGAGTAAGGTTTACGCCACCAGCAGCATACCAATCAGGCACGTAGACTCCCGCAGGACCAGCAGGAGTGATGCCCCCAGTTCCCTGGGCAGTGATGTTGGGAAGATGCTGCAAAGCCTGGGCCTTGGCAAGCTTCTGGAAAGACTCAGCGTTGAGCTTGAGACTTTTCAAGTCTGGCCGTTCCGTTTCCGCAGCGGCAGTGATGACAGCAATGCTGGAAGTCTCGGGCGGTGGAGGAGCTGCCTGGTCTGGGTCTTCGACGGCTTTGTAGAGTGTCTCGGGCGGGGACGCAAGAAGGGCGGCGAGCATGGCACTTGCAGAGGCAACCGCGTTTTCGGCATCGAGTTCGAGCAACTGCGATTGCGAGAGGTCAGCGGAGGCTATGTTGAGGTCGAGATCGCTCTTGAGCGCCGACTTGGTAAGAGCCGAAGTGAGGTTCTGGACATCTCCCCGTGCGCTCACCGTAGCCTTGGCGACATCCAAGAGTGACTGGGCGTCAAGCAGACGGTAGAAGGCCTGATCCGTAGCCAGGAGAACATCTTGTTGTGTGGCGAGAGTCGTTTGGTTTTGTGCTTGCTGCTGGAGCTTGTTGGTGGCTACAAGAAAGCGTGTATGGCCGAAGTCCGTAATGAGTTGCGAGAGAGTACCACCCGCGCCAAAGTGGGAGTAGAGCCGGGAGGACGTGAGTCCCGCGCCGGCACCGATGCGACTCGCGTCTTCGGCACCTTCGCCAGTGAGATAGCCAGTGAGCTGCGGGAGGGCGGCGGAACGAGTCTCCCGCG
Source organism: uncultured Granulicella sp. (assembly GCA_965198885.1). GTDB lineage: Bacteria > Acidobacteriota > Terriglobia > Terriglobales > Acidobacteriaceae > Edaphobacter. The sequence goes on from OZ240677.1 coordinate 3,248,921, forward strand.
TAACCTGTCCGGCAGCAAGGGCCAGGAGCTGGCTTGCGGTGATACGGGGATTGTTCTTGAGCGCCAAGCGCTCCGCGTCTGAACGTGTGATCGAAACCGTCGGGGTGTCGGGATTGACAAGCGGAGGGGGCTGTTTTCCCGATTGTTCAGCATTCCGTGTTGGTGTCTGAACGGAGTTCGGCTGAGGTAATAGTGGATTGAGAGTCACAGCCGCCATGGGCGCGGGCGGTAACGCTTCCTGCTGGGCAGACATCACCAAAGGAGCGAATGCAAAGGTCGCAGCAACTGTCAGGCCTCTGAAAGAAGATCTCATGCGTGCGCCTCCGCTGAGTTTGCGGTTGCCTTTTCGCTTTTCGCCTCAATACGCCGATGGATCAGCAGGTATGCGCTTGGCACCAGAAAGACCGTCACGATACCGGAAACAGTGAGGCCCCCAAGAATCGCACGAGCCAGAGGAGCATACTGTTCGCTCCCGGCTTCGAGCGCGAGCGCCATGGGAATCAGGCCCAGGACTGTTGCCAGTGTCGTCATGAGGATCGGACGCAAACGGACCTTGCAAGCCGTGATGATAGCCTCCTCCAGCTTCAAGCCTTGGCTACGCAACTGGCCCACAAACTCGACGATAAGGATGCTGTCAGATACGACGATGCCGGTCATCATCAGAACGCCCATCAAGCTCATGATGTTCAGCGTGGTGTGGGTCGCCAGCAAGAACAGAATCACACCGGATATGCCGGGAGGGATAGCCAGCAAAATGATGAAAGGATCGACGAAAGAAGCGAACTGCGCCATGAGGATCAGGAAGACAAGGACGATAGACAGGATGAGCCCGATGGCGAATGACTTGAATGATTCGTTCATGTTGTTGACGGAGCCACGGACAGTCAACACCGTGCCATGCGGCGGACTCGCATCTTTCACGATCTTCTGAACGTCACCACTGATGGTCGAAAGGTTCTCCGCTTTGGGCATGACATACACATCGAAGACCCTGCGGAGTTGGTAGTGGTCTACCTCGGTTGGCGTATTGATCGATTTGATGGAAGCTACGGATTCGAGAGGTGTCGTATTCTTGCCATCTGCTGAACGCAACGGGATCTGTTTGAAATCGTTCAAAGTTTGAACCTGCGTTTCGGGATATTGCACCGTTAGCATGTAGTTGTTGCCGCTCTTTGGGTCGATCCAGTAGCTGGGCGCAACCTGTCCGTTCGATGTCATCGCCGTAATGACGCTGTCTACGATAGTCTTCGGGGTCAATCCTTCCAGGCTCGCTTGCTGCCGATCGATGTTAAGGGCCAACCCCGGATAGTCGATGTCCTGCGGAATGAGTACGTCGCTGACTCCGTGGAGAGCACGAAATTTTTGCGCAAGTTGCTGCGCGACCGCATACCCACCTTCCATATTGTTGCTGCTTACCTGGATGTCAAAGGGGGCAGGCAAGCCTTGGTTCACGATGGAATCCACCAATCCGCCGGACTGGAAATATGTTTGGACTTCGGGAAGGTCCGAGGCCAACTTGGCCCGTACACGCTTCATGTACTCGAAGCTGCTGAGGCTGTGGTCTTCCTTCAAGCTGACCTGTACAAAGGCAGTGTGCATTCCCGAATTTGGCGTGTAGATAGCGGAAAGATCAGGGGTCACTCCGATGTTGGACACGATCATGTTCAGATCCTTCGCGTCAACAACCGAGCGGATATCATTCTCAACCCGCGAGATGTATTGGTCCGTCAATTCGATGCGAGTCCCCGTCGGGGCCTTGACACTGATGACGAACTGCCCGGGATCGGTACGCGGAAAGTAGGCGTGTCCCAGGAATGGGGAAAGTGCAAAACTCAGAAGTACGAACGCCGAGAACACAATCACCACAAGCGCTGGCCTGCCGAGACAGTAATGAATTGCACTGTCGTAACGACCTTGCAACCAACTGAACGCCTCATTGAAGTGGTAGACGATTCTTGCAAACAGATTCTTACGCGCTTGACTTCCGCGCATGTGCTCCGGGACCGGGTCGTCGGCTTGGGCGGACTCATGTTCCGTGCCGTGTCCCGTCTCCTTGATGAACTTCGAGCAAAACAGCGGCACGACAGTCATCGCTACGACATAAGAGCAGAAGAGCGCGATGACCACGGCCAGTGCAAGCGCCGTGAACAAATACTTACTGACGCCTGTAAGCAAGACCACCGGGAAGAACACAATGGCTGTGCTGAAGGTCGCTGCCAAAACGGCAAGTGCAACCTCCTTTCCGCCTTCCTCGGACGCTTTGATGCTGTCTTCTCCCATCTCAAAGTGTCTGAAGATGTTCTCCAGCACCACGACGGAGTTGTCGATCAATCGCGAGAGAACGAGCGCCATACCGCCTAGAACCATTGTGTTGATCGAGTCGCCAAAGGCATTCAAGATCAGGAATGTTGCGATGCAGGAGATTGGGATGGACAGCAGAACAGCGATCGTGGCGCGCACGTTGCCAAGGAACAACAAGATCATGATTCCAGTGAGACAGAGGCCTATTGCGCCCTCACTGATTACGTTCTTGATGGCCGTCTTGACAAACACTGACTGATCGAAAACAACGGCAGTCTTTAGATTTGCTGGGATATCAAGCAGATGTGCTGTTGCTTTCCGAATACCATCGACAATAGTGATGGTGTTCGCACCGCCCCCCTGCTTGAGCACTGGAATGTAGACGGAGTGCTGACCGTCTACTCGAACAATATTCGTTTGGAGTTGTCCTCCATCGACCGCATGTCCTACGTCGCCTACGAGGATAGAAGCATTACCTACAGTCTTGAGAGGAATGCTATTGACATCATTTGGGGTAGCGACCTGGCTGTTCGCATAGATGTTGTAGTCTTTTGGACCGATGCGAACATCGCCGGCCGGCAGAATCAAATTGGAGTCGTTGATACTGTGAACCACGTCCATGACGCCAAGCTGCGAGGCCTGCAGCTTGAGCGGATCGACGTACACCATGATCTGCCGGTACGTTCCTCCGTAGGGCTGAGGAACGGAAGCGCCTGGCACGTTCGCAACCTGATTTCGCACGTTGAACTGCGCTGCATCTTTGAGTTGCGTCTGGTTCATTCCCGCACCCTTCAGGGTGATAAGACATACCGGAAGGTTCGCTGCGTCAAAGCTGAGAACGACTGGCGGCAGGGTTCCCGGTGGCAAGCGACGTAAGTTAGCCATCGCGAGATTCGAGATATTGCTGACGGCAGCCGTCGGATCTGTGCCAGGCTGAAAGTAAATCTTGATGAGACTGACTCCGCTCATTGAGCGGGATTCAATGTGGTTGATGTTGCTCCCCAGCGTGAAGAAGCGCTCATCACTATCCGTGATGTCGGACTCAATCTGCTCGGGCGGCATACCAGAGTAGAAGGTAGCGACTACAACGACAGGAATCTTGACAGGCGGGAACAGATCCACTGGCATATTCGTGATCGCGGCAACTCCCACGACGATGGTGATAAGGCAAACCATCAGAATGAAAAACGGATAACGGATCGCAAAGGAGGACATAAGCTACTGGGCGCCCTTCTGGTAGTTTGCAAGGTTGCTGGGGGCGGGCTGAGGCTTTACTGTTTCGCCAATCTGAAGCGTGGAAAGCCCGCCGATGATAACCCGGTCGCCTGGCTGAAGGCCCGAAGTGATCTCTTGCGCGTTGGCGCTGGCGATGCCGAGGCCGACTGAACGCTTCTGGACATGGTTGCCAATGTCTACGAGCATCACCGAGGGTTGGTCGCCTTGAATGATGGCACTGGCCGGAACGATCAGCGCGTTGTCCTTCTCCTCAAGGTTGAATGTCACATCCGCATACATCCCCGGAGTCAGAGTGAGGCTTGGGTTCTTGATATCAACCTCCGTCAACATGGTGCGCGTCGAATTCGACACATCGCGGGTGAACCTGACCACAGTGCCGGGAAACGATTGACCGGTTGCCTGCACATGCACCATGACCGTCGAACCTTCATGAACCATCGGCACGTCCCTTTCCGGCACAGGCATCCGCAGGCGAAGCACGTCGCTTTGAGCCAGTCTCACGACAGCCTGATTCAACCCTTCAGCAGTTCCAGCCGGGATTAACGCGCCGGTATCCGCGTAACGCATGGTCACGACACCGCTGTAAGGGGCAGTGATTGTTGCGTACTGCTCCATACTGGAGACGCGCAGATTTTCGGCGCGAGAAACGCCCAGTTGCCCTTGCGCGGCTGCCACTGCGGATTTAGCCGCGTCTACCTGCGCTGCTGCCGCTTGATCTTTGGCGCGGGCGTCGTCAAGCTCCTGTGCAGCCACTAGACCCGGTTGTTGATCTGAGGCCTGTTTTAGCCTCACATAGTTCGCGTGGACAGCGGCGTAACCCGCCTCCTCCCGTGAAACCTCATTCTTGAGGCGTGTGATGTTCTGCTGTGTCTGCGTAACGCCGGCTTGTGCACCGGCCACCTCTGCCTGCAACTCAGGAACCTCAAGCACAGCCAAAGTCTGACCCTGGCGGACTCGATCACCGATATCGACGTAAATGTGACGGATATAACCGGAGACCTTCCCGTGGACGTCGATCTCTTGGAACGGTTGAAACACGCCTGCGACTGTGAGCTGGTTCGCAATCCGTCCCACCTGCGCCGTCGCTACCGAAACTGCGGGTGCCGGACGCGAGGCCTCGGAATCCGCAGTTTCGTCAGAATGCTGGTGGCGTATCAAAACGATGCCGACGGCAATCACGACAAGACAACAGACGGTGATGAGTACCAAGCGCCTATTGCGCATCGTGGACCTTTCTATTTTGGGAGATCATTACTTGGGCTCGCATCGTTAATGCCGTTTCGCCAACCGGAGAGCAGTTCACGCCCGCGATGTTGGAAAAATCCTTAACAAGGCTTCTCTCCGAAGCTGGAGGAGTCTCCGGTGCTAAGGCTCTTGAGGAAAATAGTGCGGCACGGGTACCGACGCTGACGACCGACATGGCCAACTCCTGAACGGCGATACGTCTCGCCTGACACGAGTTCACCACATAGGTTTCTGACATTTCCTTACATTTACTGACATGCCATTTGCAGTACTTGTGTCGTGGGCCATTCAAAGCCCATGATTGCTGAAAGGAGCTTTACTTTGTCTACTGCTTCCCCTCGTCAGCGAATCCTTGTTATCGAGGATGACAAGAAGATGGCTAGATCCCTGCGTGAAGGGTTTGATGAGCGCGGATACGACGTGCAAGTGGCTTCCAGCGGAGAAGAGGGGTTCTTTGTTGTCTTCAGTTTTCGTCCCGACTTGCTCGTCCTCGATCTCAACCTGCCGGGACGCGGCGGCCTGGAAGTTCTTAGGCAGCTTAGAGAGCAGGCGCTTGACCTGAGAATTTTGGTGCTCACCTCTCATAACGAACTGGAAGAACGTGTGCAAGGATTGCGGGAAGGGGCCGACGACTATCTCGGCAAGCCATTCGCATTCTCGGAACTGATGGCGCGAGTCGAGGCCCTGCTTCGCAGGGGTCAGCCCACTACGCCTTCGCACTCTTTAGCCGTGGCTGACCTGGTCCTCGATCTGACACTACGCCGCGCGCGACGGTCGGGAACCAGTCTGGCTCTCACGGACCAGGAGTTCGACCTCCTCCTCTATCTGGTCGAGAATCGCAACCGCTCGGTGTCCCGCGAGATGCTGGCTCGTGATGTATGGCATGAGACTTCCCGCTTTACACCGATCGACAATGTGATTGACGTCCAGATGGCCAGACTGCGCAGGAAGGTCGATGAGCCCTTTGAAACCAAACTCCTCTATACGGTTCGTGGCGTTGGATTCAGTCTCCGGGAGCCGCGCCCATGAAACTGCCATCGTCTAAGAGTATTCGGGCGCGCCTGACCTTGTGGTACGTCGCCGTTCTGGCGCTCATTCTGGCGGTCTACATCGGCGTTGTTTTCTTTTTTCAATTTGCGCTTCTCGAACGGCAGATGTATCACGACGCCGTGCAGGATGTCGAAACGGTAGAAGCCTTGTTCTTCTTCGACCCATCAGGCCAGCTGCAGCTTCAACAAAACTACTTTGTCCACCCGCAGAATCGTCTGCTTGTTGATCGGTTGGTGGAGGTCCAGAATCTGTCTGGGCAAGTGCTCTATCGCAGCTCCACTCTGAAAAACCTCCCACTCGACGGAGCCCAATTTCCTAGCGAGGGAACGGATTCGTTCAATGAGCGCACAACAAGGCTTGCGGATGGATCGCGCGTGTTTCTGATTAGCCACGTTCACCCAGTTGAAGGCCATCCGCTGCTAATCCGCCTCGGATATCGTCTCAACTCTCTCGAAAGCCGAATGCTTCAGTTCGCTCTCGTCTTGCTACTCGGCCTGCCTATCGCATTGATAGCGGCAGCTTTTGCAGGATACGGAATTGCGCGAAAGGCGCTCAGTCCGCTAGATGAAATGACGGATAGGGCGGAGAGCATCAACGCAAAGAACCTGCATGAACGTCTCGCGGTCGAAAATGAGGATGATGAACTCGGACGCATGGCTCGCGTGTTCAACCATCTGTTGGGGCGTCTTGAGAGGGCCTTTGCCGAATTGCAGCGGTTTACTGCGGATGCCGCGCACGAACTTCGGACCCCCTTAGCGTCTGTTCGGACCACCGGAGAGTTGGCTCTTGAACGCAATCCGGGAGCTGACGAGTATCGCGAGACGGTCAGCAGCATGCTTGAAGAAACAATACGGCTCAATCAAACCATAGACGGTCTTCTCATCCTGGCCAGAACTGAAGCCCGCCAAGTTGGTGAAACGGAAGAGCAGGTTTCCCTCCCTGAATTGGTACGGGAGGTTTTGAAGCTGCTTGAGGTGGTCATCGAAGAACGTCGGGTATCTGTGTCGGAGGATCACGACGGCCATCCCGAGGTTCCAGTGTGTGCCGACCGCAGCTTTGTGAGGGCTGCTATCCTGAATGTTCTTCACAACGCCCTGAAGTTCACTCCAACAGGGTCGCGTCTTCACATTGCCTATTCGGGCGTGACGCTCGAATCCAAGCCCGCCGAGCGGGTGTGCATTACAGACTCTGGACCGGGAATACAGGCCGGCGAACATGACCGCATCTTCGACCGCTTCTTCACCAGTCGGAACCCGGACACTCAACTCAGTAGCGGCTCGGGGTTGGGCTTGTCCATAGCGAAGCTCGCGATTGATCGGTGCGGCGGTCGCATCTTCTTCGATAAAGCGGCCACCGTGGGTGCGCGTTGCTGCATTGATCTTCCAGTTGTCAATACCCACCTGAGAAGAAGTGATGACCTGCCATGCTCTTCAACAGCAGGAAAACGACCGTTGTAAAACAAAGAATGAACGCTCCGGTCAGAACGCCTCGTAGCGAGAATTTGCCCTCCGAATCTGAAGACGTTTTCCGAACTCTTGACATCGACGTATTCTCCGTTCTGCAAGGAGGGTAAGGTGTACGGTGAGGCAACGACCTGTGAAGTTACCTCACCACACCTTCACCGATCCTTCGTTCCGATCAGTTGCGCGCCGTCTCAACGACGGTCAAGGGCGACCAAAACGTGCGCACGCAGTCATCAGAGAGACGATCACCGAACTCCCGCAAAGGCTCTACCAATAAAAGGAATGTTTTGCCACCGGCCAAATCTTGCAAACGTTTATAGCAATCCGACGTGCTTCGTGTTCACTCGGTCGGAGATCAATTGTGATCAAGTAGGAGTTGCAATGCGCATGCAAACTCGAAGTGTCCTGATAACCGCCCACCACTGAGGTTTGATTGAGGAAGCAGAGAAAGTCAATCTTCGAACTCGTTCACCTGAACTTCCGAAGACAGTACCAACTTTCTCGGATGCTCCTCATGCAACTCCTTGTGCAGCTCGTCGACCTTTTCCCTGGCTTGTTCAAGGGCTTTGCTGCCCGCCTTCGTTAACTTATAAACCCTTCGCCGGCGCCCCCCGACATTCTTGAGCTCTGAAATCAGGAGGCCGTTGCGTTCCATGCCGTGCAGCAACGGATACAGGGTTCCCGGACCGATTCGGTATCCATGGTGCGTGAGTTCCTCCATCATCGCCAAGCCGAACAGCGGCTCGTGAGCGGCATGAATCAGGACGTGGATTCTTATGAGTCCCGTGAAAAGTTCCCGTTGATGCGTAGGCGTTGACACAGCCAAAGGATACCCTCCTTGCGGCTGTGATCATAGTATCGAAGTTCGATGGTATGATTTCGCCAAACGGGAAAGCCGTTCTGGAGTGCTGGTTCCTTCTATGCCTAGATCACCTCTCGCAATCCGCAGCGCGTTATGGTTTTCTGTCTTCGCTTCCGTAGCGATGCCTACGACTTCGCTCGCGCAAGTAGCGGTGGCGAGCGGAAGCGGCCCTGCCAATCTGGAGCAAACGCTGGCAATCGCAAGCGCAAACTATCCCGCCATCAAAGCATCGCAAGCTCAACAACGAGCCGCACAGGGGGCGATCGATGTTGCGAAGACAGCTTATCTGCCACGGACGGATATTTTATGGCAGACCGATAGGGCCACTTCGAACAACATACTGGGATTGCTTCTGCCGCAGGCTACGATCCCGAGCGTGACAGGCTCAGTCCTGCCAACAGATGCGACCCGGAGCGCCTGGAATAGCGCCGGAGGCGCGCTGCTCAGTTGGCAACCGTTCGACTTTGGGGCACGTGGCGCGAAGGTGGACTTTGCGCGGCAAGGCAATGAAGCTTCCAAGCAGGCGGCTGTTCTTACGCAATTGCAGGTCACCGCCAATGCCGGTAGTGCATTCTTTGACCTTGCCGCGGCAGAACAGTTGGTCACTGTCGCCAAAGCCAACGTCCAACGCTACGAAACCTTTGATAAAGCGGTGCATGTCCTGGTGGACAACACCTTGCGTCCCGGTGCCGACGCTTCCCAGGCAGACGCGCAGTTGGCGCTGGCTCGCAATCAGCTCATCCAGATCGAAACCCAAGTGGAAGTGAAGAGAGCTGCACTTGCCGAATATATACAAACGAAGCCAACGCAAGCAGAAATCGATGCGGCTCTCCTGCTGTCCTCACTTCCTGCCACGGACCTGATCGGAACAGCGGCGTCGAGCCATCCCTTTGTTCTGGAGGAGCACGCTCTCACTCTGCAGCAGGAAGCTCAAAAGCGATTTCTGGACCGAAGCTACGTACCAATCTTCAGCACCTCTGGGATCGTCTTCGGACGTGGAGCCGGCACGAATACGAACGGCAATTTCCCCGGTGGAACCGCTGGCCTTGTTCCGAACACCCTCAACTGGGCTGCAGGCGTACAGGTTTCTTTCGCAGCCTTCGATTACTTCAATCTTCGCGACCAGCGTCGCGTTCAGGAAGCTACTGTCCAAGCGGAGCACGCTCGTCTCGATCAAGCGGTAAGCGACGTAAATACTGCCCTGCAGCAAGCTCAGGCAACGTTGGCAGGAGCCCGCAAGCTTGCGGCAAACACGCCGATCGAGTTGGCCGCTGCAAAGGCCAGCGAACAGCAGCAACAGGTGCGATATCGTTCTGGCCTGTCCACGGTCGTTGACGTGGCGGCAGTCGAAGGTGTCCTCGCGCAAGCGGAAGGGGATGATGCGATTGCCAAGCTTGGAGTTTGGCGAGCCGAACTGGGTGTCGCCATAGCACAAGGCGATCTACAGCCTTTCCTCCAACTGCTGCAAAGCCAGGCGAAAGGAAACTAGCTCCCATGTGGCTTATTCGTATCGCCCTTCGGCGCCCCATCACTATCATCGTTCTGGTCGTTGCACTGGGTTTCGCTTCCGTGCTCGCCATCATGCGCACGCGCGTCGATATCTTTCCCAACCTTGACCTTCCCGTCATCTATGTGGCCCAGCCGTATGGCGGCATGAGTCCGCAGCAGATGGAAGGTTTTGTCTCGTACTACTACGAGTATCACTTCCTCTACATCAACGGCATCGAGAGCGTCGAGGCGAAATCGATCCAAGGAACTGCTCTTCTTCGGCTCACGTTCCATCCCGGCACGAATATGAGCGACGCGCTTGCTCAGACCATCTCCTACGTCAATCGTGCGCGGGCTTTTATGCCCCCTGGCACCGTCTCACCCTTCGTGATCCGTTACGACGCCGGAACACTCCCGGTTGGCTACATGGTGTTCTCCAGCCCGTCGCGGACGCTCGCCGAAATTCAAGATCTGGCGTTGAACCGTGTGCGCCCCGTCTTTGCCACGCTACCGGGCGTGTCGTCGCCACCGCCATTCGGCGGCAACCAGAGGACCATCGTTATCAACGTCGATCCTCAGAAGTTGCAGGCCTACGGGCTCTCGCCGGAGAAAGTTGTTCAGGCACTGACGAGCGGCAACAGCATTCAACCTGCCGGTAACGCCGACATTGGGACAATGCATACGCTGGTGACGACCGACTCCACCGTCACGCAGATCAGCGACCTGCTGAGCATCCCCTTGAAGCTGGGTTCGGGATCTTCGGTTTACATCCGAGACGTGGGCAGCGTAACCGATTCTTCTGACCTGCTCGCAGGCTACGCACTTCTCAATGGAAAGCGCACGATCTACATTCCGGTGACGAAAAGACCGGATGCGTCGACTTTGACGGTCGTTCAAGAAGTCCGGGACAATCTCGCACGTTTCCAGTCGCTGGTACCGGAAGACATCAAGATCACCTATGAGTTCGACCAATCCACATACGTCCGTGCCGCACTCACTTCCGTTCTGCGCGAAGCCATCATCGGAGCATTGCTAACCGGGTTGACTTTGCTACTCTTCCTGCGGGATTGGCGGTCTTCGCTTATCGTCGTCATCACCATTCCATTCGCTCTACTCACGGCTGTTGTACTTCTCAAATTGACGGGGCAGACAATCAACATCATGACACTCGGCGGTCTCGCTTTGGCTGTCGGTGTACTGGTTGATGAAGGAACTGTGCTGCTCGAAAACATCCATGTTCATCTGGGCAGCGGTGAGAACGTAGCTCAAGCCACTCTTCTCGCAAGCAAGGAAGTGGCGGTTCCCAGACTGCTTGCCATGCTTTGTGTCTTGGCAGTGTTCATCCCGTCCTTCTTCATGACGGGACCGGCGCAATCTTTGTTCCTTCCTCTTTCTCTGGCTGTCGGCTTTTCGATGGGCGCTTCATATCTCCTGTCGAGTTCGCTGGTACCGGTTCTTGCAAACTGGATGTTGAAGGCGAAGAGCGATGTCGAAAAGGCGAAGCCGCATGCCGAAGGCAGCTTCGATCGCTTCAGGAGCCGATTCGACCGGACCCTTGAGAGAGCCATGCGACTGCCTGGGATTCTCTTGACGGTTTACGGTGTCGTTGCACTCCTTGTGCCGCTCCTCATCACGCCGCGCATCGCTGAAGAAATCTTCCCATCGGCCGCTTCGACTCAGTTCCGGCTTCGCATCAACGCCCCAGACGGAACGCGCGTAGCCGTGACGGAAGATCTGGTGAAGCGTGTTTTGACCACGATCCATGACACAGCAGGCGACCAGAACCTCGACCTCAGCCTGGGCTATGTCGGGACTCAGGGATCGTCCTACCCCATCAACGCCGTCTTTCTTTGGACGAGCGGCCCGCAGCAGGCCATTATCAATGTGGGCCTGAAGCCGGACAGCTCCCTGAAACTCGCTGACCTGGAGGAACGCCTCCGAAAGAAGCTGCCAGAGCAATTTCCTGAGGCGAAGTTCTCCTTCGATCCGGGAGACCTCATCAGTCAGATTCTGAGCTTCGGATCATCATCTTTATCAGAAGTTACGATTACGGGGCCTCAGTACGCGGATGTTGCAAGCTTCGCGGAGCGGGTGCGTCAGAAGCTCGCTACGGTCCCGGAACTCCGTGACCTCCAATACGAAGAGCCCCTCCACTATCCAACCGTGGATATCAAGGTGGACCGTGCGATGGCGGGTCAACTTGGTGCTACTGCGGACGGAGTCGGGCAAGCTGTTGTCTCCTCTACCGCGTCGAGCCGTTTCGTAGCTCCAAGCTATTGGCGCGACCCGAAGTCGGGTGTCAGTTATCAGGTGCAGGTGCAGGTGCCGCAACCGAAGATGACCTCATTGGCCGCTATCGGCAACATTCCTGTGGGGAGCACCAGTGGCGCGCAGCCGTTGGTGAACCAACTGGCCGAACTTCGCACCGGGACGGTGCCGGGTGAGTTGGATCGTCAGAATGGCCAGTGGATGCTTGCTCTCTCCGCAAACCTTGGAGGACGCGATCTGCGTCGTGCTAATGACGCCATCAACAAAGCTATCGCGGATGCCGGGACACCTCCGCGTGGCGTGACAACCGCAGTGCGCGGCCAGGTTAGCGCGCTTCAACAAATCTTTGGAGAACTTGGCATCGGTCTCCTTGCCGCCATTGGCGTAATTCTCCTTTTGCTCACCGCGAACTTCCAATCCCTCAAACTTGCGCTCGTGGTGCTTTCAACCGCGCCCGCGGTCCTCGCGGGCTCCGTGCTCATGCTGCTCATAACCGGCACTACCCTCAACCTTGAGAGCTTCATGGGCACCATTATGGCAATCGGTGTCGCCGTCGCAAACGCCATTCTGCTGGTCAGCTTTGCAGAACAGAATCGACTCAAAGGGGCCTCATCGCATGAAGCGGCAAGGGCTGCCGCCGCGGAACGATTGCGCCCGGTTCTTATGACTAGCCTCGCGATGATCGCCGGTATGATCCCGATGGCTCTCGCGATCGGGCAAGGAGCCGAAGAGACCGCGCCGTTGGGGCGAGCCGTCATCGGTGGTCTCTCCGTTGCGACCGTCGCAACGCTTTTCCTGTTGCCGATGGTGTTCGGTCTGGCACAGCGTAATGCTTCGGTCGAGACCAGCTCTCTCGATCCTGAAGACCCGAGCAGCAAATGGTTTGAACAGTCCACGGAGGTTGTGCGATGAAAGGCTTGCTTTTAGCTTCTGCGGTTCTTATGGTCGCAGCTGTAGGGTGCAACTCCGGGGATGCTCCAAAGACCGCTTCGGCAACTGCGGCTCCACCTCCTAGCGCGCCTGCAACTGTAGTCACCGTACCTGTTGTCTCCAAGAAGCTGGACACGACCATCTCTCTGCCTGCGCAGCTCACACCGTACGAGCAGGTGGATATCTACCCTAAGGTGACGGGCTTCGTTCAGAGTGTGACAGTGGATCGCGGATCGCGTGTCCGTCGCGGACAACTCCTGGTCAAACTCACCGCTCCAGAGTTGCTAAGTCAGCGCTCTCAGGCGGAAGCAGCGGTCCGCGCAGCTGAGTCGCAGCTTGCGACCGCTCAGGCCAAGCTGGCTTCGGACAACGGTACGTATCTCCATATGGTCGAGGCCGCGAAGACTCCGGGCGTTCTTGCGGAGAACGATGTGGCCGTCACGGGCCAGACCGTATCCGCCGACAAAGGGCTTGTGGATGCCGCGAACCAGAACATTGCGGCAGCGAAACAGGCTCTGAATAGCGTGACTCAGACCGAATCCTACCTCTCGATCACTGCTCCATTCGACGGGGTGGTGACCACCCGCAATCTTCATCCTGGGGCACTCATCGGACCGGCGTCAGGCGCAGGTGGTGCCCAGCCCGTTCTTCAGATCGTTGACGACAGACGTCTCCGTCTCGCTGTTCCCGTACCGGAGGCACAGGTGGCAGAGATGAAGGTTGGCAGACTCGTGTCCTTTACAGTCCCGGCGTTTCCCGGGCAGACTTTCAAGGCTCCCATCCAGCGAGTCTCCCGCGAAGTCGATGAGAAGTCGCGCACGATGCCGGTTGAGCTCGATGTAAAGAACCCCGATGGCAAGCTGTCACCGGGAAGTTTCACGAACGTGGCGTGGCCACTCGAACGCGGCTATCCAACGATGTTCGTCCCCACCACAGCCGTCACCAGTGATCAGCAACACACCTTCGTCATTCGCGTGAAGAATGGTAAGGCTGAGTGGGTGAACGTCCAAACAGGTCAAACGCTCGGCACTGAGGTTGAGGTCTTTGGAGAGTTGACTGCTGGAGATCAAGTGGTGAGGACAGCATCGGACGCCATCCACTCTGGAGATTCAGTTCGAGTCCAGAATGGATCGACGGCGGCAAAGTGACGAAGCGAGCGAATAGCTCAAGCTCGCAATATGGAGAGTTGGTATGAGACAGTTTGACGTTTCCCGTCGGAAGTTTCTAGGAAATGCGAGTGCGATTGCTGGTGCCTCGCTGCTGCAAGGGCCAAAAGTTCTTTTTGGGCAAGGGATCGGGCAGGACTCGAGCAAGGCAGACTACACCTTGACGATAGCGACGACGCCTTTGGAGTTGGCAGCGACCCGCATAGTCTCTGCGACAACCTACAACGGCCAGTTTCCCGGCCCGCTTCTCCGACTGAAGGAAGGACGGCAGGTTACCGTCGATGTGCATAACGAGACAGACGTTCCCGAGCAGTTGCATTGGCATGGGCAGTTTGTTGGTACAGATGTAGACGGAGCCGCAGAAGAAGGCACTCCCTTCATCACTCCACACAGCAGCAAACGGATCTCCTTTGTTCCCGGCCCATCAGGTTTCCGCTTCTATCACACCCATGTCCGAGCGGGTGCCGATCTCGGTGCAGGTCAATACAACGGGCTCGTTGGCCCGGTATATATCGAACCGAAGGAGAACCCCGGTCACTATGACCGCGAGGTGTTTCTCACGATGAAAGAGTTCCAACCGACTCTTAGTAGAGGCGGTGATATGGCGATGAACTTTCTATCGCCCGCGCAGACTGTTCCATCTCTTAGGGACTCAGGTGAGACGAGCATGAAAGTATCTCTGGCCAAAGGAGAACAGCACGGCTACGAAGTCGGCTATGACTCGTTCACGATCAACGGCAAGATGCTCGGTCACGGTGAGCCTGTCCGGGTGAAACAAGGCGAACGTGTGCTGTTTCATGTTCTGAATGGGAGCGCCGGTGAGATCAGAAGTCTCGCGCTGCCTGGCCATACCTTCTCTATTGTGGCGATGGATGGAAACCCCCTGCCCAAGCCGATTCGGGTCCCGGGCCTATGGCTCGGGACGGCTGAACGCATCTCCGCCATTGTCGAGATGAACCATCCGGGAGTCTGGGTCATGGGCGATTTATCCGATGACGACCGGAAACATGGCATGGGGATTGTCGTAGAGTATGCGGGTTATAAGGGTAAGGCGCAATGGATCGCACCGACAAAGCCGATCAAATGGAACTACGCACACTTCGGCAACGCGGAAGCTGCGACGGCACAGCCTGAGGAAGTCTTCGACATGCTGTTCGAAAAGCAAAACGCCGCGATGGAAGGGTTCAACCTGTGGACGATCAATGGCACGGCTTACCCAATGGACCAAGTCGCGGCCAAGCCGATGTTCCACCTGCGCGAAGGAAAGCGCTACCGCGTTCGGATGAAGAATGCCAGCGATGATATCCACCCCATCCATCTGCATCGGCACAGCTTCGAGGTGACCCGCTTTGCAGGTCAGCCGATGTCAGGTTTGATGAAGGATGTAGTGATGGTCAACGGATATCAAGAGGTCGAGATTGATTTCATTGCGAACAATCCTGGTCTCACGTTGTTCCACTGCCATCAGCAACTCCACATGGACTTCGGCTTCATGACGTTGTTCGATTACGTTTCGTGAGGGAGGTCGCATCATGAGTTCTCTATCACAGGAGACACCCCGCTCATGGGGTCAGCTTCTGCTGCGCATCATGGTTGGATGGGTTTTCTTATCGGAGGGCATCCAGAAGTTCCTATTTCCCGCGGCCCTCGGGGCGGGCCGATTTGCCAAAATCGGTATCCCTGCGCCTCAGTTGATGGGTCCTTTCGTTGGGATAGTCGAGATCATCTGTGGTGCCATGCTCATTTTAGGTTTCGCGACGGTGTTAGCGACGATTCCCTTGCTCATCGACATCGCTGTCGCCATTGCAACAACAAAAATTGCTGCTCTCGGCAAACAAGGGTTCTGGGCAACTATGCATGACGGGCGGACGGACTTTTGCATGTTCTTCGGTCTCATCGCCATCGCACTCCTCGGTGCCGGGTCTGTTTCGCTCGACGCTCGGAGAAGGAATGCTAGATAGACAGAAGTACCAGCGAGGATCTGTTCTTGAGGTATTCCTCGTCTTTCTGCGTCTGGGCTGCTTCTCGTTCGGGGGACCGATAGCGCACCTTGGCTACTTCCAGAAGGAGCTCGTCGCACAACGAAAATGGTGCGACGAAGGCAGCTTCGCTGAAATCATCGCGCTGGCGCAGTCTTTGCCGGGTCCGTCGAGCAGCCAGGTCTGCTTCGCGATGGGCGTTGTCCGGGCAGGTTGGCTCGGTGGAGTCGCTGCATGGACCGGGTTCACATTGCCGTCCGCGCTGCTAATGTTTGCCTTTGCATTCGGCTCCTCGCTTCTGTCGGGAAAAGATGGTATGAGGCTCGTTCACGGATTGCAACTTGTAGCCGTTGCCGTTGTCGCACAAGCTGTGCTGACCATGCAACGATCGTTGGCTCCAGATCGCAAGCGCATCAGCCTGGCAATCGTCGCGCTTGCCATTGTTCTTTTCGGCTTGCCTCGGTTGGCGACGCTCTTCGCGATTCTCTTCGGCGGAGTGGCAGGGGTGCTTCTGTTCCGTTCTCGGCAGACCGCACCAAGCCAATCCATACAGATTCCCGTTACGAAGGGGTGGTCTGCCGTGTGTCTGGTTCTACTGTTCGGTTTGCTTGTTTTGCTTCCAATCGCGGCTCATATCACCCAGATGCGAGAGTTGCAGGCACTGTGGGCCTTCTACCGAACGGGGGCGCTGGTGTTCGGCGGTGGTCACGTCGTGCTGCCACTGCTGCAAGCCGCAGTCGTTGCGCCCGGGTGGGTAAGCGAGTCCAACTTTCTCTCTGGCTACGGTGCAGCACAAGCATTACCTGGCCCACTGTTTACCTTGGGCGCATTCCTCGGTGTCTCGTTTCAGGGAACCTCGCATCGTGTGCTGTTTGGATTCCTTGGACTCTTTGGCCTGAGTGCACCCGGACTGCTGGCGACGGCTGCTGTTCTTCCGTTCTGGAACACCCTCCGCAGTGTTGCGCTCATACAGGGGGCACTGCGCGGCATCAACGCCGCAGTTGTCGGTGTGCTGATCGCGGCACTTTACACACCCCTTTGGACTTCGACGGTACGAAGCTCCATGGATTTCTTATTCTCGCTGGTCGCTTTCACTCTGCTTACGATCGGCAACATGCGGCCGTGGGTGGTCGTGCTGACGGTAAGTCTTACGTACCTGCTAGTGGCTTGACACGCCGAAATCGTATCGTCTCAACATCAACGTTCCCGGTTCCCCAGCTACGAGCAAATTCTCCGCTAGGAAAATCGCACTATGGAGGACTGTCTTCCTCCGATCCACCCTCATAGATCGGCACGATGCGCTGTGGGAACAAACTCTCATGCCTTCGGAGCAGTTCATGCATAACTCGGATGCTTATGCGGGCCGCGAAGCTGACTTCCTTATCCAGTTCCACGTCCACGTCTGAAAATTGGGCGTCCGTCGACGATCTCGCCACCCATTTCGCAGTGCGGATTGCGACGATCAGCGCCGTGGCAATGATGATGGACGGACCAAGTTTCGGCCAGTCTGGGCGACGCTCATTTCCGACAACTTTCATGGATCGAGTATAGGCGAAGAATAGGCGAATATGCCACAATGGGTAATCCGCTGCGCGGCGGGCATGGAGGCGTGTTGGCCCACAAAGCGATATCACGGGAAGATCCCCTCATTCAGGTTTTCTCACCCTGCGATGTTGGGACGCGTCTCCTTGAAGAATTCGCTCGGGTACGCCCTGCGGACTACACTTTTCTCGAACCGAAGGACTTCAGCGATCTTCGCAGCTCAGCGTTTGGCGGCATCGCCGAATGAGATAGTTTTGCGGAACATGTCCTCGGCTGCACCCGTTGTGGTGAGGTCTAGATATGTGCGGACGTTACGTGAGACGAAGTGACAAGCAGAGGATCGCAGAGTATTTCCACGCGAACCCTAACCCGCAAGATTTGCCGATGTCTGCAGCAGACTTCAACGTCGCACCCACCACACATCAGCCCATCATCCGCCAGAGCCGAGAGACGGGAGAGCGCGAGCTCATTCTGGCGCGTTGGGGCCTTGTCGCTGAGCGCATCGGCCTGATATCGCCAGTTGAGAACGCGCCTGGGGCGGATAGTTTCCAAGAAGCCGACTTTTCCTTGGTCATCGCTTGGAGTGAGTTCATATCCAACGTCTGAGACTTTCACGGATAAAGGCGTATTCAACACGACAGGGAAACGTCTATCGTCGAAGTGTAGTGGGTATTCCGAGTGAGGTAGCGCCGTAGTGTCGATTGAGAATTTTCGTTTAGTCGTTTTTCGCGCCGTAGCCAGGCACTCAAGTTTCAGCAGGGCCGCTGAAGAGTTGCTGTTGACGCAACCTGCGGTCACGCAGCAGATTAAAGCACTCGAAGAGCAATTCGGACACCCACTCTTTCACCGTGCAGGCGGACGCATCTCCCTAAGTCCAGGCGGAGCAGCATTGCTTCCGTTTGCCGAAAAGATCAAGTCATTGGCCGACGATGCGAATGCGGCCGTTGCGAAGGCGTATGGCCAAGAGGCGGGGGAGCTAAGCCTTGGAGCCTCGCAGACGATCGCGCAATACCTGCTGCCTACTTTTATCGCGGCCTTTCTGCGGACAAATCCGCTCGTCCGAATGACAGCGCGAAGCGGCAACACTGACGAGATGCTTGCGTTGCTGGTGGCCGGTGACATTCAAGTTGCGTTGCTGGAAGGACCAGATCACCGAACGGACGTGCATATCGAGCCGTTTATGGAAGATCATATGGTGCTCGTCGTCCCGTCCAGCCACGAGTGGGCCGGTCGCAAGATCACTCTCGATGAGCTTCGCAAGCAGCCCTTGCTGGTTCGTGAGTTCGGTTCAGGCTCGCGCCGGGTCGTCGAGCAGGCTCTTTCAGGCGCGGGTCTGAAGGTCAAGGACCTCAACATACTCATGGAACTGGACTCCACGGAAGGTCTGCTCAATGGCGTAGAAGCCGGTCTCGGCCTCACCTTCGTATCGCGCTGGGCTGTACGGAATCAGCTTTCCCTCGGCACGCTGAAGTTGGCCCGGGTCGATGGCCTGAAGCTGTCGCGAAGTTTCTCGCTGGCCTACCGGGCGGGGCCTGAGCCTTCCGGCAATGTGGGAAGTTTTCTAACATTTCTCCGGGAGTACGCCGCTGCCGTTGCCCCAAAACGGTCCACCAGGATAGAACCCGCCTGAACCCTTGAGGTAAAGAACTAATAGGGTATTAGAACTTCTACTTGGACGCGGCCTTCGCGCTCCTCGATAGTCACTGTAGAGGAACACACGTGACTGACACGATGACACAGGAGTACACGGAAGTAGCGAACGGACGAAACTACTTCATTTCGGAAACGGCTGAAGAGATTCATCCGGCGTATGCGCCGGCTTCCGAGCACCTGGGACAAACGGGTCCCGGAACCCCAAAGAAGGCTTTCGATTCACGGTCAATCTTCTTTCTTGTTCTGCTTTTGGCTGGTAGCGGACTTGTCTCCCCGCCGGTGGCGCTCGTGGGTGGCATCGCGTTTGGCTTCACCGTAGTCCATCCCTACCGCAAGGAGGCCAGCTCGCTGGCAAAGCTGCTGCTGCAAATCTCAGTCATCCTGCTTGGTTTTGGGATGAACCTTCAGCAAGTCGTCCATGCGGGCAAATCCGGGTTTCTCTATACAGCGATCAGCATTTGCTCTGCGGTGGTGCTGGGGCTTTTGTTGGGCAAGGTATTCAAGGTAGGCAGCAAGGCTAGTTACCTGATTACCCTGGGCACGGCGATTTGCGGTGGATCGGCGATCGCTGCCATCGCGCCAATCACCGACGCGAATGAGGAAGAAATTTCGGTATCCATGGGCACCGTGTTTCTGCTGAACTCGGTTGCCTTACTGCTCTTCCCAGCCATCGGCTGGTGGCTGCATCTGAGCCAGAACCAGTTTGGACTATGGGCGGCTCTGGCCATTCACGATACGTCATCAGTCGTCGGAGCGGCGGCCAAGTATGGTCCTCAGGCGCTGGCGATCGGTACGACCGTAAAGCTTGCGAGAGCGCTCTGGATCGTTCCGGTTTCGCTCATCACAGCGACGTATATGAGCCGAGTGGCTAAGCGTGACGGAACCTCACAACATCAAGCGAAGGTGAAGGTTCCCTGGTTCATCTTCCTCTTTGTCGGAGCCTCGGTGCTTAGCACGTATCTGCCGCGCTTCATGGGCACGTATCTGGATCTCAACCGGCTGGGTAAAGCGGGGTTGACCGCGACGCTCTTCCTGATCGGAACCTCGATCTCGAACAAAACTCTTCAGGCCGTCGGGATCAAGCCTTTCCTTCAAGGGGTCATCCTCTGGATCATCGTTGGTACAGCGTCACTCGTAGCGATTTACACGGGATTCATCTCGATCTAATTGGATCGGTCCCCATGAACGCGCTCTTATCCTCACCTATCTGCGACTGGAGGCGACCGGTTCGTCTTCTCAATGTTTGCGAAATTTCCAAGGCACTCTCCGACCCGGCTCAGTGAGTGCATCGGCCTGTTCCGGCTACTCCGCACTTTCCACAGTACCGTTGAGTGGGATGGGATTGCCGCGAGGCAACTTGAGGGAGATGACGGCCGCGGTGAGGATCATGGCAGCCGAACCCCAGAGACAACCGCGAAACGCAGCCCACTCGAAGATGAGGCCGGACAGAAGCGTTCCCAGGAGCCTGCCGCCCGCGTTCGCCATGTAGTAGAAGCCGACATTCAGTGCCACACTGTCCTCATCGGTGTACGCGAGTACGAGATAGGAATGCACCGCTGAATTGATGGCGAAGACGACGGCAAACGCGGCAAGCCCAATCATGAGGGAAACGCTTGGATTGAAGCCGGCGCGGAGTGCAGCGATTAGTCCGAGAGGGATGACCAGAAGGATGAAAGCCCAATGCTGGGCTGCGGGTCCGTCTACCTTCTCCCTGCCGATGGAGCGAAGAATGTCGGGGACGAAAGCTTGGATTATGCCGTAGCCGATGAACCAGAGGGCAATGAAGGCTCCGACGCCGGCATTCGTCCAGCCGAGTTGGGTGAGGAAGACCGGAAGCCCAACTACGAACCAGACATCACGGGCACCGAAGAGAAAAAGTCTAGCGGCCGATAGCCAGTTGATCGCCGGACTCTTCGAAAAGAGCGCGGTGAACTTTACCTTTTTCTTGGATCGTCCAATCTCGGACGGGAGGGAGAACACTGTTGCGAAAAGCACAATTACCAGACCTACGGCCATAGCGATAAGAGCGCCGATGAAGCCAAGTGTCGAAAGGAGCACTCCTCCCACAAAGAACCCGGCACCCTTCAGAGCATTCTTTGAACCCGTCAGACGCGAGACCCATTTGAAGAGCGTCCCCTCCGTGTCGTCTGGGACGACAACCTTTATGGCACTCTTGGCGCTCATCTTCGTGAGGTCTTTTGCAATCCCCGAGAGCGCCTGTGCAGCCATGACATAGGCAACAGAAAGAGTCTTGGCCCATCCTGGCTGCAGGAGCGCCAACATGAGGAGCGCAGCAATCTGAAGGGCTAGCCCACTGTATAGCGTGGTCTTGAGTCCCGAGCGCGAAGCGATCCATCCGCCGAGGAGGTTCGTGACGATCCCGAAGAACTCGTAGAACAGAAACAGAAACGCAATCGCTATGCCGCTATAGCCGAGGTGGTAGAAGTGCAGGACGACGAGCATCCGCAGAGCGCCGTCGGTGATCGTGAAGCCCCAATAAGCCCCGGTGACAAGTGCGTAGCTTCGGATTCCGTTCACGTGATGGGACCTCTCAGGCCGGGTTGGGTAGTAGCGAAGCTACCTTGGCGGCGAGTTCAACCATGCGGTTTGCGTAGCCCCATTCGTTGTCATACCAGGCAAGGATCTTCACTTGAGTTCCGTCGATGACCATCGTGGACAAAGCATCAATGATTGAGGAGCGCGGATCGTTCAGGTAATCAATGGACACCAGTGGACGCTCTTCATATCCGAGGATGCCAGTGAGGTCGCCCTGCGCTGCATCCTTCAGCAGGGCGTTCACTTCTTCGACCGTTGTAGGCCGCTCGACCTCAAACACACAGTCTGTCAGTGAAGCATTGAGGAGAGGGACACGCACGGCGACACCGTTCAGCTTGCCCTTCAGCTCCGGGTAAATCAGCGTGATCGCGGTTGCCGAGCCTGTCGTTGTGGGGACAAGCGACATCAGCGCGGAGCGAGCGCGACGAAGGTCTTTGTGCGGAGCGTCAACCATCGTCTGCGTATTCGTCACGTCATGGATGGTTGTGATGACACCGTGGCGAATGCCTAGACCTTTGTGGATGACCTTGACAACAGGTGCAAGACAGTTTGTTGTGCAGGAGGCTGAGGTTACGATGTCGTTCGTTGCAGGGTCGTAAAGGTGATCGTTCACGCCCATGACGATATTGAGCACGTCCTGCTTGACGGGCGCTGCGACGATGACCTTCTTGACGCCACGTGCGAAGTAAGGCTCAAGGGTCTCACGCGTAAGCATTTTTCCACTGCATTCGAGAACGATATCGACGCCGGACGCTTCCCAAGGCACGTCGCCGGGCTTTGCGACATCTGAGAATGCGACATGGTGACCTTCGACTGAAATGCTGTCTTCGGTCGATTCGATATCCTTTTGCCATTTCCCGTGCACGCTGTCGAACTCAAGGAGGTATGCCGCTGTTTGCGGACCTCCCTTGAGTTCATTGATATGTACGATGGAAAGGTCTTCCCGAGCCCATGCGGCGCGGAAGGCGAGTCGGCCTATCCTTCCAAAACCATTGATGCCAATCCTTCTCATGTCTGTCCTTGCTCCTCAACAATCCCGCAGCAGCGATGCAGGTTAGCTTTTACCGATTTCGTCGATCTTCTGTTGCAGTGCGAACGTGCCGAGAGTTTCCAAGGGCAGGCAGAGGAACAAGCTGATGCGTCGGTCGAGAGTAGAGAATGCCTGACTGAACGCTCGATCAATCTCTTGTTCGGTGCCTTCTGCCGCCACTGGATCAGGAATGCCCCAATGAGCAGTCATTGGCTGGCCTGGCCATATCGGGCACATCTCGTTGGCGGCCTTATCGCAGACGGTAAACACAAAGTGAAGGTGAGGCGCGCCGGGCTTCGAAAACTCGTCCCAGGACTTACTGCGAAGCTCAGTTGTGTCCAAGCCTGCGTTCTCGATGACTTTCAGGGCGCGTGGATTGACCGTTCCGGCTGGGTGACTACCGGCGCTATACGCAGTAAAAGATGCACCTCCCTTACGATGAAGAATCGCTTCTGCCATGATGGATCGGGCGGAGTTGCCGGTGCAGAGGAATAACACGTTGTAATTCAGCATTCTGGGCTTCCTTTGTTTACCGCAGGTTAGTGAGTCGCGTTAGGTTTCACCGCATAGACCTTCACGCTGGCCGCTGCAGCATTCACGTCGTACTGTGAAAGCAACGTCGTCAATTCTTCATGCAAAGTCGCCGATGGAACTGGTGCCGGAGTGCAACAGGCCGCCTCGATGACCTGGAACGGATTCGTTGTGTCCATTGACGGCGAACAGCAGCCAGCCTGGTTTTCGACCTTCGCGTAGGCATTTAAGTCCGCGCCGCTATCGACGATCTCGACATGAGCAAAGCCCGCTGCGAGGAGACCCTGACGGTAGTCTTCGATCTTGATTGCACCCGCGATGCAGCCGACGTAGGCTGCCATGCTCTGTGCCACGGCTTCGGGGAGTTCATGCTTCAGAGCAATGTCGCTTACGGCAACACGCCCACCCGGCTTGAGGATACGGGCAATCTCGCGGAAGACGGCAGGCTTGTCGGGTGCAAGATTGATAACGCAGTTCGAGATGACACAATCGACCGATTCATCAGGCAGTGGGATCTCGTCGATCGTGGATTGATAGAACTCAACGTTGGTATATCCGCCGGATTGGGCGTTTGCCCGAGCGCGTTCGATCATGGCGGTCGTCATGTCGATGCCGATAGCTCGCCCCTGTGGGCCGACCATCTTCGAAGCGAGGAACACGTCCAGACCTCCGCCCGATCCCAGATCAACGATGACTTCACCGGGACGAATATGGGCAGTGGCGGTAGGGTTTCCGCAAGAGAGCCCCATGTTGGCATCCGCTGGAATCGAAGTGAGTTCTTCCACTGTGTATCCGAAGGCCTCCGCTACGGCCTGCACACCAGCGTCATGATTCGATAACGTGCTCTCTGCGACTGCTCCATACTTAGATTTCACCGAGTCCAAAAGTTGCTCTGACATATAGTCTCCTCACATCTGCTTAGGCGACTATATGTGTTGCATTCGGATTCGTCAAGGCGTATACATGAAGAATGGTTAAAACAACCTTCGACGTAGAGCGATTCTTTCAAGCACTCGGAGACAATACGAGGCTACGCCTCTTGAATCTAATGGGGGATCAGGAGATTTGTGTTTGCTACTTTGTGGAGATATTAGGCGGACCTCAGCCGAAGATATCTCGGCACCTGGCTTATCTCCGCAGCGCTGGCATTGTTGGAACCCGGCGCGAAGGAAAGTGGATGCACTATCGGATAGTGATGCCACCCCACATCGGAGCGGCACAGATCTTGAAGCAAACGCTCGGCTGGCTCAAAGACGATAAGGCGATGCTTGCGGACCGCGCACGCCTCACAAAGGCCTGCTGTTCCCCATCCAAGTATCCGATGCTAGACGGAGCCCCGCTGCCTATTCCCGTTTCAGAATCATGCTGCGAGGAGTGCTAATGCCCAACACTCACAGCACACACGGGCAGATTTGCGCTCCCGCTGCTCGTAAGAAGCTCTCGTTTCTTGACCGTTTCCTTACGCTCTGGATTTTCCTCGCGATGGCCATTGGCGTGGCTGTAGGACACTTCGTTCCATCGACGGCGGGCTTCGTCAATCGATTCCAAACGGGCACCACGAATATCCCCATCGCCATCGGTCTCATCATCATGATGTTCCCTCCATTGGCGAAGGTCCGATACGAGAAGCTGGGCGAAGTATTCCGCAACAAGCGCGTACTAGGGCTGTCGTTGGTGCAGAACTGGCTCATCGGGCCTGTGCTGATGTTCTTACTCGCCATCGTGTTCCTGCGCGGCGAGCCGGCTTACATGCGCGGTCTGATCTTAATCGGCATCGCCCGCTGTATCGCAATGGTGCTGGTTTGGAATGAGCTGGCGGAAGGTGACACAGACTACGTTGCCGGCTTAGTTGCCATCAATAGCGTCTTTCAGGTTCTCTTCTATAGCCTTTATGCCTGGGCGTTTCTGACGGTTCTTCCGAAGTGGTTCGGTCTTGAGGGCAGCGTTGTCCAGATCGGTATCGGCCAGATTGCCAAGAGCGTAGGGATCTATCTCGGCGTTCCATTTGCAGCTGGGTTTATCACGCGTTTTGTGTTGATTCGGTTGAAGTCTGAGGAATGGTATCGGACCCGCTTCATCCCACGAATCAGTCCGCTTACCCTGTTTGCTCTGCTCTTTACGATCCTTGTGATGTTCTCACTGAAGGGCGATCTGATCGTCCGTCTGCCGCTTGACGTGGTGAAGATCGCAGTACCGCTCGTCATCTACTTTCTCATCATGTTCCTGGTGAGCTTTTGGATGGGCAAGAAGCTGGGCGCCAACTACGCGCAGTCTGCAACACTTTCCTTCACCGCTGCTGGAAACAACTTCGAACTAGCGATCGCTGTTGCTGTCGCGGTCTTCGGATTGAATTCGGGCGAGGCCTTCGTCGGCGTAGTCGGTCCATTGATCGAAGTGCCCGCCTTGATTGGGCTGGTCAATGTAGCTTTTTGGATGAGGCGGCGATTCTTTACGCCAGATACGGGTAGCCTTGCAATCCATCCAGTCGAAGATGCACCGTAGTCGTATCGAACACTACGCCCACAGTCGATTTATCTGGATTACGGGTCGAGGTATATCCGCCATCGTTGGTGAAGCCAGGGAGGGGCGCGGGTGAAGGAACGGCCCCGCCACGCGCTCTAAAAGAGCGTGTAGTAGAAGGCGGGATGAGGGATGGGGAGAAACCGAAGAGGTTTCTCCCGGCGCACATTTTTGAGAGGCAAAGCGAAGCGGGAGCCGATGATGGCTCCCGCCTCTCGTTAGGCCGCAATCTTCTTATTGGAAGGTGCCCTTTGCGGCTTGGCTTTTGGAGCTCCTTTCGCCGGAGAGTTTACGGGGGTCGGCTGTTTGGCCTTTTTCGCTGCGGCTCTCTTCGTTGGTTGTGGGGGTACAAACACGGTTTCGGCTTCACTAAGAAAGTCGAACTCACCTTCGCGGGGAATGCCGACGTGTCCGGCAACTGCAAGACGCAGGGCAAAGCGGGTTAGCTGATCGTCTGCGGTCGCGTCGATGGTGGAAAGCAGTACCTCTTCGGCGCTGCGTTGTTCGTTCTCGTTCGCCGCTGTGATGTCCTCGGCCAAATCATCGGCGAAGGTGTAGGGGTCAAGGTTGACGAGTGCGCGGAGCAACACACGAAGTTGTGCTGCATTCAAAATGGCAGGGGCACTCTGAAGGATGCGGTCGAAGGTGGCTTGGCGGCTTTTGATGATTTCGGCTCTGCGATTGTGCTCTACCTCAATCTCCGCTTGCTCCCGCTCGAATTGTTGTTTGCGCTCCTCCTCCCTGCGCTGGCGTTCTTCTTCGTACTCCGCTCTTTGCCTCTCGAACTCGGCTTCACGCTCTGCGGCCTCTTCCTCCGTCTCAGCTTCCTGTGGCGCTGGCATCGTCGGGACGGGGTGGGCGGCTGCTTCGGCGGCGGCTTGCGGGTCATGCACCGGGCAATGCTTATCGGTGCATACGGTCAGCTTGCGGCCAAGCTGCTTGCCGTAAACGACGATGGCAGGTTTGGCGGCTTCGCACGGCATCACTGGTTCCGCGTCCGGGTTGTCGATCACGGTTTCAAGCTCCCGAACGTGGCCGCGCTGCACTGCTCCCGGTCGCTGTTCCTTGGGATTGCGCCAGCCATTCTCGATCTGGACGAGGCCGGGATGGGCTGCAATCTCCCGGTCTAGGAATGCCTCAACCTTGCTGTGGTAGCAGTTTGAATCTAGGCACTGGTCGGAAACCACGTCGGCAAAGAGCGCGGTGTTGTATCCGCTGCGGCGGGGGCAAGTGACGCAAGCTCCGGCGGCGGGGTTGAGGGTGGGGTCTTCGCGGTCGAACGGTGCATCCGCGAGAGACAGATAAAGGTTGGCCTGTATCCACGCTGCTACATGCTTGGCGGGTAACAGGTGCGGCTCCTTGTCCTGCCAGTCCTTGCGCCAGCACTGCTCGAAGGCTTCGGCCTGGCTTTCCTGCGGAAGACGGGCGATGAGGTTGGCGTGGCTGGCGGTGATGCGCTCCTGGGTAAATGCTTCGGCCACAGTGGGGATAAGTTGGAGAAGAGACAGACGGGCGTAGACGTGGCTTGCGCTCTTGCCTGACTTCTCGACCAAAGCGGAAACGTCATAGCCGGGGATGTCGAGCAACCGCTGGAAGCCTTGCGCTTCTTCATAAGGGTGAACGTCCACGCGCTGGCTGTTCTCCACTAACTGCCATTCGAGCGCCTTGGCGTCGTCGATCTCGACGATACGGGCGGGAACGGAAAACAACTCGGCAAGCTGGGCGGCGCGGTAACGTCTGGCTCCTGCAACGATCTCGAAGCCTTGGTTATTCGGTCTTACCGTGATGGGCTGAATCAGGCCGTTGTGCCTAATGGACTCGGCAAGTTCATACAGCTTGGCCTCATCGAAGGTGCGACGCGGGTTGGTGGTGGATTCGTGAATCTGGTCGACGGCTAAAAATTGGAAGGCGGAAGAATCCTGCATGGCTGCTCTCCTTGAGCGGTTGCACTGCACTGAGGTTGTGGAGCGGACGCGCTTTCCCATCCGCTCCGGGGCGGGAAAGGGTTTAGGCGCGTGGGGTCTGCTGTTGCTGCTCGAAGGCTTCGGCGAAGCCCTGCAATCGCAGGTTGTTGTCCCACACCTTGGCGAATCGCTCGTGCTGCTGGTGCAAGCTGACGAGATAAACGTAGTTACCGTCGTGAATCGTGCGGCTCCACTGCTCGACGCCGACATAGTCGTTTCGGTAATAGAAGGCGTTAAGGTGTGGCCCGTCCGCCAACCCAAGCTCGAAACACATCTCCGGGTCGCGCATAAGGTCGCCGTTCTGTTCGCCATAGTGCGCGATAGAGATAGAGGGCAAACCGCACGGGCCTGATTCATCGGTCGCCTCGATGACCAAAGCCATATAAGGCGGGTTCTCGATCTTGAAGTACAGGCCGTGGTGCCAACCTCCGGCCTGTTTGAGAATGCGAAGGATGGTCTGCATTACGCCACCTTTGCCAGTTCTGCATCGGGCATCTCGGCCTCTGCGGCGGTGGGCGGCTGCAAAGCGGCAAGGATGACACCGGAGGTCTGCTGGATGACTTCCAAACTCTCAATCAAGAGTGAGGCGTTGCCATGATAGAGATTGATGTAGTCGGCGCTGGCTGTTCCGGTTTCGAGTCCTACGGCCTTGCCGATGACAAAGGCGATAGCCTCGGCCTCCGTTTCCCTGACTACTTTGGTGGTTGTCGTCCTGCGCTCGGCCTTGTGCAACATCTCGTGCGCGAGTTCATGGACAAGAGTTGAAAACTCCTCGGCCTCTGACTGTCCGGGGAGAATGGCAATCTTTCCGCCGTAGCTCATGCCTAGCGCGGGGGCGATCTTCTCGGTAAAAGAAAGCTCGATGCCCTGGGCCTCAATGAAAGAAACGAGGCGGTCGCGGTTCTCGCCTACCGTGCCGGTCATCTCCCGCAGGGTGGGAAGCTCCGCGCCTTCGGTCTGGCTCACATCAAACACATAGGCGTTGCGAAAGCCAACCAACATGCGGGTGTTCTGCTTGGTGATGTCCTTGTTGGCTTCCTCGTCCTTCTTGCGCTTGATGCCGACGATGGGGGCGAGAATGCGAATCCCTTTCTCGCCTTTCTTGACCTTCCGGCCTAGCTGGTTCCATGCGTACAGCCCTGCAACGCGGGTTGCGGTCGGTCGCTGCCGTGCAATCTCCAGAATGTTCCCAAAGCTGTAGTTGTGGAATCGGCTCATCGCGTCGAGGTAGGCGGTGAGCGCGTCCGAATGTCCGGCCTCTAGCTCCTCGATGAGGCTCTTGACGTTGGCGGCGATGATGTCTTTGGCGGTCTGCCGTTGCTGCGGCTGTTTGGGGGTTTCGCTGATGGGGGTAACGCTGCTGGTGGTGTTCATGGGTGCTTCCTCCTTGGGTGTTGGCCTTTGCACGTCCGCGTTGAAACGCGGCATGTACATGCCGAACGCCACCTGGCGAAGGCGGGGGTAGCAAGGCGCAAGGGGAGGGGTCTCCCCACCGGAGCGAAGCGGAGGCGGCCAAAGGCCGGTCTGCACAAGCGAAGCGCGGAAGATTGGGGAAGCCCCTTGTCGCCGCGCGATCGGGGCAGAGCCCCTTAGCGCACGGTCTTTCAGCCGTTCTTGATCGCGAAGCGGACGTTTCGAAGGGTGGGCGTTGCGGGCGGGAAAGGCCCGCTGAGGTGGGTGGCGGAAAACCGGAGGTTTGGAAGCAGGGAGGAGCGGTCCTCCCTAGAGGAGCTCAGCTCTTAACCACGAAATTCAAGATTTCATAGCAAAAGGAAGGTCGCACAAAGCTATAGGCACGCGCTTCGGCAGCTTGTGCGATTCAGATCTGAGTCCAGGAAATCATCGTGGAGATAGCTCCAGATGGTTTCTCGCCCTGCACGATGTGAGGGCCGTTTCCACTGAGTCGGTGCTGCCCTGAGTGGCCGCTTCGGGCAAGCCGTCCTCTCGACGTGACCTTTTACTCGGTTGATTTTGGCATCCTTGATCCTGATATCGTTAGTGGAGGATCTCATTCCCCATGATTTTGATACTTCCGCTCGTTGTCCTGCTTGCTGCGGGAATCTTCATCGCGCACAAGTTCTCCCATGCGTCGGGATCAAGGAACCGTGCCACCAAAGCCGTAGCTGCACTTCAAACACTTGACATCGAACTGCGGTCGCAATATCAGGACATCCAGAATTCGATTTCCCAAGCTGCAACAAGCTTCATTCAAGAGGTTCGGGCCGGAAGACTCCGCAGCATTCCTCTCGATGAATTGAAGAAACATGAGGGAGGACTACGCCTCCAGGCTCTCAAGGATTCAGGTATCCGAACGCTGGCCGATATTCAGGGATGGAACAAAAACCGAATCTCGCAAGTGAGAGGTGTTGGGCCAAAGTCGGCAAGCTCCATCGCCCGCCTTGTATATCAACTTAGTTCAGCGTCCAACGCCCTCCCCATCCCCTCTCCGACACCTCCCTTCGCATTGGATCGTGAGCGTATCCTTCTGCAAGCAATCTATCGAGACTGCTGGTTTGAAATCCATCTATCACCGCAGCGCAAGGAATTCGACAAAACGACTAGGCTCTTTGAGGAGCGACTGTCGCAGGTAGTCGCAACAACGACTTTCTCGCGTTGGCTCTGGAGCTTCGGAGCTAACGACACTGTCAGAAATGGTATCGCTGCGGCAGAGACCATTTGCAGCGATCTGGAAGGCGATGGTTCTGCGGCCAAGCTCCGTGGCGAAATCTCGACAGTCTTGGCAACTTGCCGAAACGTCTACTCCAATCGTGTTGAATCAGAGCTAGTCCTTACGGACTACAGAACAAGGAAACCGTTTTACGAATGGGCACTTGCTAAACACCTGGGAAACTCGGGGCGACTTGGCGAACGTCCTGCGATGGCAACTCTTGCGACAACATCACCGAACAAAAACGGAGATGTTGTCCACGTTGAGTTCGGAGGAGTGTCGAGTGGTGCGGCACCTGTTTTGCAAACACCTTCGGAAATCCCGCCCAACTCGCTTAGCCCGGCAAAACGAATGGCTGATGAAGAAAGACTGGATATACCCGAGCAGCCAAAGACTTCATTCGACAATGGACTCCATGTCGAGGTATCGAATGCAGCTTTACCGAAGGCAATCGAAGAGCGTATTTCACAGTCACTTGGTCGGTCCGACGATGCAACTATCGAATCTCTGACGGCCTTTAGGGTAGGTGCCGCCCAACCATCAGCACCGGCCCAGTTCATTCTTCCATCCAATACGCGGCCAAGAACATCAAAGCGCGTCCGCTGGGTGAAAACTGGCGAGTCAATTACTGTCCAAGGTATTCAGATTACAAAGGGTCTGTTTTACTTCGACGATAAACGTCCTGGAGGCGAGCAGTGGGCGATTGACCCCAACCTGCAAGTAAAGAGAAGCGACCAATCATCAGAAGAATCACCTGGCTACTACTACAGCTATATTGGCTTAACCCCAGCGCAAAGATTCCTCTATCTAAAGTGGCTCTCTGAGGGAGCGTTGAGTAATGATGATCCGGGATTTGGAGTTTTGTACTTAGGGGGGCTGGAGCGTCGTATCATTCAAGCTCTCGCGGGCCATGAGACGTTCTCTGCTCCTGAAGAACGGGAAAACGTTCTGAGCGAGATTTCTCGTTTAGCCAATCTCTTTCAAGGCACTAGGGGATCGGTGACACACTCGGCTCGCCGCCTGCTGGAATTCACAGCAGCATACAGCCTGTCCGGTTCTACACTCCCAAAGCTTCCGGAGTTATGGGAGCGTGGATACGAACTGCCGCCCTCACTGCTTTACGGATTGGGTTATTTGATTCAAGCCAAGGAACCGATTCCATTGGATTGGGCACTTCGCTGGGCCTATCTTGAGCCGACCTTTTATCTGCGGACACCCGCCACACGATGCAGAAGCGAATATGAAGCGGCATTTGCTTACGTCTACAAGGAGCGTTGCGGGACAGGTCTCGTCATTCCTCCAGACAAAACCATCCTGAAGATCAACTATCAGCCGATGTCCTACTCTTCAGGTCTGACTGGAATCGAATGTAAATTTACTGGCATACCGGACGTGCGAGCTTTGACCGCTCCGCAACAGACTCTACGGGAGATCGTTGAACAGAGTACGGCGATGGTGGATTCCTACAGTCGCTTTCTCGGGAGAAATGCTTTCAGGGCTGGTTCATTGGAGGCGTACCTAACGCTTCCACTTGTTCTGTGGCCGGAGAATGCGAAACAAAGCTTGCAAACGATTCAAACAACACTCGCGGAGAAGCTGCAACCGGTTCCGTATAAGGAGTGTCTCCAGCAACTCGGATGTGAGGAAGAGTTGTCGTCCGGTAGAACCGCAGAATTGGTGAAGAGTCTATCGAATGTATCCCTCGGGTTTGAACCTGATGTATTGGCCGGCGCGAAGCGTCCACGCCCGTCCGATACTGTCGTTCTCTTCACACTGTCTACAAATGACGATACTGACCGAACGACTCCAACATACAAGAAGGCTTCTCTCACTATTGCCCTCGCTGCGACCGTCGCACTTGCGGATGGCCATGCTTCCGACTTGGAAATGGAAGCTGTCGATCAAATGATCTCGCGGTGGGGCCATCTTCACCTCGACCTAAGAGCGCGGCTACGGGCCCAATATCGATTTCAGGTTCATCAGCCGAGCTCTCTCGCCAGCCTTAAGGCACGTCTTACCGGTTTGACAACAGAAGACCGTACAGACTTGGCGTTGTCTATGTCGGCTCTCGCAAATGTAGATGGAGTCGTCTCCCCGGAAGAGGTCAAGCTGCTGGAACAGATCTATCGCACTCTGGGGTTGGAGCCCCAAATGCTGTACAGCCATCTTCATGGCGGTGCTACGAAGCAATGGCAGCCGACACCGCTGAGTTCGCCTTCGGACACATCGGCGAAGTCTCTCGGCTTTCTGGACGCAAAGCGGATTATCGAGTTGCGGCAGGAAACGGACGCAGTGACGGAGCTGTTAGCAGGTGTCTTCGTTGAGGAAGAGACCGATACCCTTGCTCCAGAAGAGACGGTAGAGATGCCAAAAGAAGACAAGTCGCTACGGGGCGGCACCAGGTTGCCCGGCCTAGATATCGCTCACGACAAGTTTCTGTCCCTACTGTTGACGAACCCAGTATGGTCAAGAGCAGATCTGCTTCGGGCCGCATCGGAAAGTCAGATTATGCTGGATGGAGCCCTCGAACGGATTAATGAAGCGGCCTTGGATTTTTCGGGCGAAGTCCTCATTGAAGGTGATGACCCGCTGTACGTACAACAATCTGCCTTGGAGAACGCCCAATAATGGCCCTCATTCGCCCCCGAGAACGCGATGCCGTCCTCCAGTCTTTACATGCGGGCGTCGTCCCGCGCATCGGTCAGCACCTGATTCAAGTCGGTCGTGCCCAGGAGCTACGCTCTCTGATTACCGATATTGATCGAATAGCTGATGGCGGTTCGACCTTCCGATTAGTCATTGGCGAATACGGAGCAGGCAAAACCTTTTTCCTCAACCTAGTTCGTTCAATCGCTCTTGAAAAGAAACTCGTCACCATGCACGCTGACTTGAATCCTGATCGGAGACTACACGCCTCTGGTGGGCAAGCGAGATCGTTGTATGCCGAACTGACGCGGAATACTGCCACGCGCACAAAGCCGGAAGGTGGTGCGCTGGCTGGCATTCTTGAGAAGTTCATCGCTCAAGCCAAAGAAGAGGCTGGATTACTGGGTTCCACCACCGAGCGAGTCGTCCGCCGACAAACCGAGCAGCTTGCGGAGATGGTGAACGGGTACGATTTCGCCGATGTCGTTCTGGCCTACTGGAAGGGTTTTGAAGAAGGTAATGACCAACTCAAGGCTGACGCCGTCCGCTGGATGCGTGGTGAGTTTACGACTAAGACCGACGCTCGTGCAGCTCTCGGTATCCGTTCGATTGTGGACGATGCTTCTGTTTACGATCAACTAAAGCTCCTTGCACGGTTTGTCCGTCTCGCAGGGTATAGCGGGCTGCTAGTTTGCCTGGATGAGATGGTGAACCTCTATAAGTTAGCCAACACGCAAGCGCGTACTGCGAATTATGAGCAGATTCTTCG
Source organism: uncultured Granulicella sp. (assembly GCA_965198885.1). Classification (GTDB taxonomy): domain Bacteria; phylum Acidobacteriota; class Terriglobia; order Terriglobales; family Acidobacteriaceae; genus Edaphobacter. Next base: position 3,282,788 of record OZ240677.1, read on the forward strand.
CATCCTTAATGACTCATTGCAGGGCTCAGCGGTTGGTTTCGGCTTTGTTTTTGGAGGAACTCCTGACTTCCTGCTCGACACTAGACGCGGTCTGTACAGCTATACGGCATTGCAGTCCCGTTTGGCGCAAAACTCCTTTGCACGGGATGGCCTTGCGGATTTCTCTGGCCCCGTAATTCGTCTGGCTGCTCTTACGCCTGAAGACTTCTATGTCCTGCTCGAAAAGCTCCGTAACGTGTTCGCATACGGAGATCCAGACAAGTATCTTCTGCCGGACGAAGCCATTCCAGCGTTTATGCAGCATTGCAGCCAAAGACTTGGCAATAGCTATTTTCGAACGCCACGAACCACGATCACGTCCTTCATCGATTTACTGACAATCCTGCAGGAAAACCCACAGGTGCGGTGGGAGGATTTGATTCAAAAGATCGACGTTGCGCCGGACCACGGCGGCGATTCGGACAAACTGGTCGGAGATGAAGATGAGCTTGCCAGCTTCAAACTCTGAAACCAGCTCCTTCTACTTGCTTGATGAAAGAATCCAGGGGTGGATTTGGTCACACGGCTGGACTAGCCTTCGAGCAGTACAGGAACTCGCCATTCCCGCACTTCTGCCCGCGCAGGAGGATGTAATACTTGCGGCCGCGACCTCAGCGGGAAAGACAGAAGCGGCATTCTTTCCAATCTTGACGCGGCTCTTGCAGCAAGGTACGGAGCCGGGTTTCGTCTTATCGATCAGCCCTCTTAAGGCGCTCATCAACGATCAAACGCAAAGGCTAACCGACCTCTGCGAATTGCTGGATTTGCCGGTACTTGGCTGGCATGGGGATGTGCCGGCCTCACGCAAGCAGAAGTTTCTGAAAGCGATGTTGGGAGTTCTCATCATTACGCCGGAATCCCTTGAGGCGCTATTCGTAAACAAGGGCACCACGATCCCCGCACTCGCCAGAGCAGTTCGCTATATTGTCGTCGATGAGCTGCATTCCTTCATCGGAACGGAGCGCGGCAAGCAAGTGCAATCACTCATGACACGGATTGAGCTTGCCGCAGGTCACACAATACCGCGAGTCGGCCTTTCGGCAACGCTGGGAGACAAGCTGTTGGCGGCTGAATTCCTGCGCCCTGGCAGCGGGACGATGGTGCGAACAATCGACGCAGCCGGCGAAGGCTATGATCTCAAACTCATCGTCAAAGGGTACGCGGATGAGTGGCTGGAAGAAGAGGTTCCAGACGATGAAGTGGGGGAGTCTTCCTCGGATCTCAACACCGATTCGCAAAAGCAGCCCCAGAAGCAGACCGTCAGCGTGGCGAAGCTGGCAATAGCGAAGTACCTCTACACCCAACTTCGAGGAACAAATAACCTTGTCTTCCCGAATAGCCGCTCACAAGTCGAATACTATGCGGATCAACTTCGGAGGCAGTGCGAACGAAACGGCGTTCCTAACGAGTTCTGGACGCATCATGGCAGCCTATCGCGGGAACTTCGCGAGGAATCAGAGACTGCTCTAAAGGCTGGCGTTACAGCCGCAACAGCTATTTGTACGAACACGCTTGAGCTCGGAATCGATATAGGAAATATCAAGAGCGTTGTTCAGATCGGTCCTCCGCCATCTGTTGCCAGCTTGCGTCAACGACTTGGAAGATCGGGTCGCAGGCCAGGAGAGTCGGCCATTCTACGTTGTCTCTCGATAGAGAAGAAGCTGACAGCAAAATCCTCATTCTCCGATCAGATTCGTGAGGGGCTGTTGCAAACTACTGCGATGGTTCGGCTCCTGCTGGAGTCTTGGGTTGAGCCTCCGCGAAAGGGAGCCTTACACGCATCAACCCTCGTCCAACAAAGTCTTTCAGTGATAGCGCAGAAGGGTGGAGCGACAGCCGAGGAGCTTTGGATCCTCCTTATAAAGAGCAGGATATTCGAGAACATCTCCCGAGAAGAGTTTGCCAGCTTGCTCAGAGAGCTCGGTGCTCGTGACATTCTTCAACAAGACAGTTCAGGATTGTTGCTGCCAGGAGTGTTGGGTGAAAAGCTTATCAATCATTACGATTTCTACAGCGCGTTCGCTTCTGGAGAGGAGTTTCGGCTACTTGCTGAGGGGCGCGTCTTAGGGTCTTTACCAATTGATCGTCCTCTAACTATCGGTCAATGCCTTATATTCGGGGGGCGGCGCTGGCGCGTTCGAGATGTGGACACCAAGGGCAAAGTTGTTTTTGTCTCAGCCGATCGTGGCGGCAGTCCGCCAGCGTTTGATGGTGATGCTGGCTCAGTCAATGACAGAGTGAGGCAGGAGATGCGAAGCGTCCTGGCAGGATCGGAAACCCTGACATTCTTAGACTCGAAGGCTGTCGAATTGCTAGACGAAGCAAAGCTGTATTTCCATACACGCGGGCTTGGTCAGAAACAGTGGTTCGTGGAAGGCAATAGTCTTCTAGTCCTGAATTGGCGAGGGGATTGGGCAAATGATGCGCTCGCCTTACTGCTGACGGCCAAGGGGCTTGCAACCTCAAACGAGGGCGTCGCTCTGCGTGTATCGTCGACGGACGCAATTCGGCTCAAGGCGTTGCTTGAAGAGATCGCTGCCCTTCCTGCAATCTCGGTCAATGATCTCCGGTTAAAGCCCGATCACGTCATCCGCGAGAAATGGGACTGGGTTCTGCCAGATTCTCTACGTGTCGCTTCATTCGCTTCATCTACTTTGGATCTCGCCGGAGCACATGGCTTGTCGCTTAGCCTCACTCAAGGCACTCCTTGTATGGAGGATTGCTGATGAAATAGCGGTAATGCCTTGCTCTCGCATGACGATCGTTTCCTAAGTAGGACAAAAGGTGCGATTTACCGAATGGCACCAGTGGGGATCGTTGACGATTTTAACTCCTGTGCTTATCGGAATTTCCCCGAAGAATTGCAGGCGGAGCGATCTGTCATCGCGGTAAAATCCACGCTCCAATAATGGTGGCCAGACATTGCTATCGACTAGCTCATTGCAATGTGGACACCGGAACCCTCTGAAACCCCGTCCGTAAGAATTGGTTTGCCAATCGGGAAAGCTGAAGCGAAGCAGTTGACCGTTGTCTACCGGCAGTGACGCCTTGATGGCGGCTACTATTTCGGGGGTGCAACTGTGATCCAACCAGCTTCTGTCCGTTGAATCACCGCAGAATCCGCGCTAGTTTGGGTCGCAAGCGGGTGTAGATCTATTGCGGAGGAAGAAGACTCCGAAACGCTTCAGGCATCTCTTGCATCCACTGAAGCTGTGGAGGCTGGCGCTGACTTCTTCAAGCACTTTGCGCTGACTAACGAACTTGAATTGCTTTTTCAAAAGCTTGGCCGTAGCTTGTCGAAGCGTTATGCGGAACGATCCGATCTCGACCGAGTCACCAGACAATGCGAACACAGGCTGCGGACACTGGGCGAAGAAGGAACGAATAGAATCGCCCTCTGGGAAATGCGGCTTCAGTTGGCCCCGCCTGAGAGCACGAATATCCACAAACCAGGCCGGCCTGACCCCAGAGGTTTCATATCGAGCGTGCCTTTCTGCGAGTTGTTCAAGTCCAAGCGATGAGAGTTGCACCTCGAAGGCAATTTTGATGTCTTTACGAGTAGCCAAGACATCTGCCCTCCAGCCGGCATCGCAATTCGACGCCTCAATTTCAGCCTGGTAGCCCGCGTCGCGAGCGCCTTTGAGCACTTCAGCTTTCAGAGTGAGGTGGCGCAGCGACTCTGTGCCACCTGGGCAAGAAGGAGAACGATTGGCATGATAGAAATGCTGAAGGCCTCCCGGGCTGACACGCATGTAACCAGTGTTGCCGCAGCAACGAAGGATGATTGTGGGTTTACGAGCTCGAAGACTGAGCCAAGCGAATGGCTCAATCTGTGGGGCTATCGTATCGATACCGTCGACAAGGGCGCGAAGGGGCATTGGTCTCTGAAGATAATTGAACAATCGAGCGATCAGCTACACTATGTTTGCTTCAGAGGGGATTTGTTCGGTCAGATTTCATCACGTCTGCTGCTCAGTTTACTCAGCGACACGTGCGGCTCGATTCTATTGTTTAGGCCGGCTGTTGTTTGACGATCCGAACGTTGACTCTTCCCGTTCCTTAATCTTTATTGATGGACGGGTGCGCCGATCGCACCAATGAATCCGCCCGTTCGTTAGAAAGAAATGAGACCGGCAACTCTTTGTTCTCCAGACGGAGGGCTTGAGTGAAGGCCGTTCGTCATCGTCTACAGTAAGGCGCCAAGAGGGGCTGTCATGAGGAAGCAGGCTAAGATGAATCACTTGTCTGCATCCGCACGGACAAAGCATCGCAACTGACCACGGGCCTGGCTGGCATATGTAGAGCCTTTCTTTATGTAAGCGATCTGGAAGCTCCTCCACGGCGACCGCTTTGTAGTAAGAGTGAATGAACGGAAGTAGGTCGTCGACCTTGTTCCACCATTTGCGAAAAGGAATTCTCAACTGAGAGCCGGCCTTTCTAAGAGCGGCTTGACATCTCCTCGCCCCAGGTGACGTTTCAGCAATTCGCAGTCCTCTTGCTCGGATTCGAAATACAGGTGCGGATCGGTCAAGTCCACAGAGATCTGAGAATAATCCCCATTCGGCTGGATACGATAGGCGTGAAGTCTCGCGAGCATTTCGTTGACGGTGAGCGAAGCAAAAAGCATGTTAACGGAGATGACGGCCGGGCGGTCTTCGTCGACTCCTCGGACGTACCCTGCTTCAACTTGCACACGATAGGCTTCGGGGTCGGTGCGCTTCAGCTCTTCTGCTTGCAAACGGGCCATTGAGTAGACTCCACGAGAAAGCAAACTCGATCTGCCAGGCTGGAGGTAATGGACAGTGCCTGCGATCTTGTTGATGCCGCCGTTTCCATCCGAGTCGAGGCGGATACCTACATCGAAGTAAGGGAGAGTGTAGAAAGTGGCCAGCCGATTGAGAAGATGCCGGCCTTCTACGCCGTCCATGCAGCCGAAGACGAGGTCACAAGCGGCAACCAGTTGCACAGTGTCCCGGTCCATAAGATTCTTCTGAAGAGGGACGACGATCTGTCCGAGTTCGAGACTGCGAATGAAACGTGCCGCAATGTCCACCTTAGGCGTTGCGGCCTTTGCATCCTCCGCCGTGCTGTTAAGGATGCGATTGAGGTTTTTGTTCTCGACGAAATCGGGGTCGACAAGCACCAACCGTCCAAATCCAAGACGGGCTAGCTGCTCGATGACGATGCTGCCGGTCCCTGAGCAGCCGATCACCGCTGCGGAAAGATGGCGCAGCAGTGACGTCGTTCCGCGCCCAAAGGCTTGGGCGTGGCGCAACGCGAACGCCTCGTCCTGTTCTACGCACCGCATGTTGAGATGGATGGAGTCGCCAACGACGGACACCGCTCTCAACGGCGCGCCCAGTTGGCCGTCGGGGTGGACGGTACGACCGAAGAGCTCGCCGTCTTCCATGAGAACGAGGCTGGCATGCGGCAGATCGTCTTCGAGGAAATTGCCGATGGCTTCGAAGAGGCGCTGGTCTGATTCATCATCGGTCGGAGAGAATCTGCGGTAGTCGCCCCCGTGTCCATGAATCTTGACAATCGCTTGCCGCTTACCGCTGTACTGGACGAGAAGGTCGTCGACAAGATCGGTGGGCCATGTCACGGATTCCCACTTTCGAACACACTGGTCGTGGGGGATGGGAACGATCCGATGCACCGTGAGAACGGGTCGTTCGGCATCTTCGCGTCTGCCGCACACGAGCAGTGCGACGGCTTCGAGACCGTCGCCGGGAAAGAGGTGCGCGTGAAGCTCTTCGTGTTGACGTTGGGTCATGCGAAGTGAAGTCATTATGCCGCCACCTTCAAGAACTCCCGGCGGAGCCAATCGTCCACCAGCGAGAGGTGGCTGGCAACGTCATCCACACCGGCGCGCCATGGGTTGCTCGGCGTTCTGTGGCGAGACCACTGCTGCCAGCTTTCACCGGCTACGGGCTGCATGGTGAGCGCTCCAATGGAGCGCCCGTCTGTCCTCGACACAGGAACACGGAAGTACACCATGTCGATTTGAGCGTCCGAGTAGTTTGCGGGGATGCGAAGGGCAAGAGCGTTGATGGCGACGTTGTAACCGGGGGGCATCTTCCAGTCATGAATGATGAGCCATTGTCCGTTGGGGTGAATTCGCGTTTCCCAGGGGAGCCCCAGACCGTTCAGGTAGTCCTCATCTGCTTGGGGAAGGGTAAACCCGCGGGCACGACAGAGGTCATTCTGACCCTCCGTCGTGTCCTTCGGCATCGTGGTGAAACGCTCGACGCCGGGTTCGCGAAGATTTACGACCGTGTCGGGATGAATCAGGATGGGTTGGTGATGGCGCTTGTGCTGATACAGCTTGTAGCCGGCGGGGTCCTTGCCTACTTTCGCGAGAATCTCGCGACCCGTGATGGTGGGAGTCTCCACGACAACCCGAGTCTTATCGACGCGGAAAGCGTAGTGGTGGGCATGGGGGGCTTCTGTTCCGTGGTGCTTGGAATGTTCTTCAAGCTCAACGATCTCGATCAGGACGATCTCGACCACTTCATCGTTATGGGGATGATGGGACATGGGAGTGCGCCTCCTTCGGGGCTATGGAAAAACAATAGCACGAGTAGCCAAATTTTAGCTAATGAATAAATTCTACTAGCTAAAAAATAGCCGAAATGCTAGTATTCTTTATGGAGGCAACACATGGCGGGCGAGAAGCGAACAATGACGCTCAATCTGACCGATCCTGAAATGCAGGCGGTCGAAGATCTCTGCGCGAAGAAGGACGTCAGTAAAACGACCCTTCTGCGCCAGGCGCTACGACTTTACCAATTGGTAGAGGCGCGAGCGGAACGCGGTGAAAAGTTCTTCTTCGAAGACGCTGAGAAGAAAAAAGCGGAGTTGATGTTCCTGTGAAGCAAATCGTCACAGTTCTCGAAACAGAGACAGGTTCGCTCGTTGAAGGTGAACTCGATTCGGCGGTGACTGTAGACGACCTCTTGGCTACGCAAAGAGAGTGGAGACCCTATGCCATCAAGGCGGCCACAGCACTCGCGCGTCAAGGCAGCATGGAATTGATTCCACAGCATCTTCACTGGGACTGGACCTCAAAGGCACCACAGCTTGATCTGCTTGCGAACAGCTTCGTCGGGTTGCGGATTGCAGGAAGTCTCCAGGGAATCATGAAGCTTCAGCTGGTAGGCGACTTTTGTCGAGCGCGCCTGCCCGAGCAAAAAGGCCAATCCTTGGTTTACCTTGATTATCTCGAGTCAGCGCCGTGGAATTTGAAACCGCTTATGGATGCGCTCGGACAGCAAACTCGCTACGGCGGAATTGGCAGTCGTCTCGTGCGTCAGGCGGTCGAGGTTAGCGTGGATGAGGGCTTTGGAGGCCGCCTCGGCCTGCACTCGCTCCCCTTGACGGAAAGCTTCTATCGGAATGTCTGCGGCATGACTGCAGTAGGGCGCGATCCAAGCAAGCAGAACCTCTTGTGGTGTGAGTTTACCAAGCAACAAGCGAACGATTTTCTAGCTGGAGTGAAATCATGAAAACCCTGTCGGACCAGGAGTGGCTTAGGCAACAGGCTGCCCTTGAGAACAACTGCTACGTGTCAGTGGGCGGTCTGGTGACAGCGGTAGAAGAGATGCAGGGCAAACGTGTCGGGTCCAACGTTCTTAAGGCAGCATTTGGTCAGTTAGTGCGCCTCTTCCGAAGGGACCATAGGATGACCCCTGAGCAATTCGCCGAAGATCTGGACATCGACTTGGCCGAGCTCATAGCGATGGAAGCCGCTGACCAATTGCGCCCGTCGGCGAGAAGCATCCACAAGCTCTCAGAAAAAATGAAAGTGCCGAGTAGCAAGCTTTTCGTGCTTTCGGGGCTTGCGGAAGCAAGAGATACTCACGTACAGGAAGAATCCCTGAAATTCGCGGCACGTTCTCAACCGCTACAGGCGCTTACTGCCGACGAGCATCAAATCTTGAACGAATGGGTTAAGTACTTGTGTGAAAAATGAAGCCTCTGAACGTTGGGAATCGGGCAGCACGGGATATTGACGCTCAAGTTGCCAAGATCCTTCGGGGGCTAGGTAACCCACCGCCACCGCTACAGCTCGCGGAGGTCTTGGAACTCCTTAAACTCAACAAGGGCTTCTACTCGTCCCAGGATGATGGCGCGCTTCGTGAGGTTGTGAATCGCGCGATCATCGCAGGCAAACAGATCATCAAGAGGCCCACCCTGCTTCTTGATGCGTTCCGCAAATGGGATATCAAAGCATTTTACGTGCCGGATAAGAAGCGCATCTTGCTTGATTCTTCTGAGCCCGAGCTTAAATGGCGTTGGAATGAGGCTCATGAAGTTGTACACAGCGTTATTCCTTGGCACCAGGAATTCCTGCATGGAGACAATAAGGCTTCATTGAGCCCGGACTGTCACAAGGAAGTAGAGGCCGAGGCGAACTACGGAGCCGGTCGTCTCCTCTTCCTACAAGACGTGTACAAAGACTTTGTAATGAGCCATGATGTTTCCTTCGAACTGATCAAGAAATCTAAGGATGCGTTCGGGAATACGCTCACGTCCTGTTTGTGGCGCCTGGTTGAAACGCTCGCTATCCCTGCCATCGGAGTCGTCTGTCAGCACCCGCATTATCCCAAGTCTGACTTCGACCCACTAAAGCCATGCCGCTACTTCATCTGCTCGCCGTCGTTTGCCGCGCGTTTCTCCTTCGCAACGGAAACGGTTATTTTTGAATTGCTGAAGAAGCACTGTTCCTGGAAACGAAAGGGCCCGCTTGCGGAATGCGAAGTGGAGATTGCGGACGATAACGGTGATCGGCATGTGTTCATTCTTGAAGCGTTCAACAACAGTTATGAGACCCTTTGCCTTTTTCGCCATTCGCACACACTGCATGGAACTATCGTCGTCCCGTCCTCGTTTTCTACAAACGCTGTAGGGCGATCGTACTCGTGATTGCACCGTGTCAACGATTTAGAGTCCTATCCCTGCTCCGATCTCAACTGCAGATGTCTTTGTGACTGCATAGCTGGTTGGCATTGTTCGAGGATGCCTTGTATTCGCCTTAGGTGCAGCGCTTCCCCCATAAAGAGTATGCGGTCGAAGAAACCGGCTTGGCGAACGGTTGATTTGATTCGAACGCAGCGCGCCCACGTTGCTGCTTGCTGGTCGGTTAGGTTTCAGAGGAAATCAAGTCGCCGGCCCTTTACTGCAGCGGGTTTGAGCGGAGAGGATGCTTGGCCGGCGCGCTTACATCTCGATCGCGTATCCCTCGAACTCGATGGAAGGAGCCTTGATCTCCAGCTTGGAGATTTGCGCGACAGCGGGAGCAGCAAACTCTTTCAACACTGCAATCTCAGGCGCAGCGGGCTTGTAGCCGTCCGAAGTGTACACGGTTAACTCGTGGAGTTTGGCCGGAAGCTGGGAGAGAGTTTCCCGCTGTGCGGTAATCTGTGCCGCCTCGCCACTCAGAATGACGCGATCAACAGCCAGGCGTTTGGTCGATTCGATGGCATAGCCATAATCGACGTGCTGCGCCTGTTCCGGGGTAAGCTGCAGGCTCGCTCCCGAATCGACTTTGACGGAGAAGCCGCCGTCTTCGTGGATTTGCTCGATGGTGGCGAGATTGCCGATGCGGATACCTTGATCCCACGCGGAACGGGTGAATCGGATGCGCTCACCCTCGGCGAGCTCGCGCTCCTCGGGGGAGTAGAGGGTTGCTTTGAGACGCATCTGCCACTCGGCTGCGGGATTGTAGACGCGGGGGCTGTCATCAGCTCCGGTAACGGTGATGAGGTTTTTGTCGGCGTCTACTCCGGTCACTGTTCCGCAGGTGTTCGGGGCGATCCCCAGCTCATCGCTGCCCTTGCTGCCGTAGCGGATGACGTCGCCGACCTCATAGTTCACGGCGATCTTGGCATCTTTGTCCGACAAGAGTTTGTCCGTGAGGACATTGGCGCTGAAGGTTTCGCCTAACCGCCCCTGCTCGTGAAGGTCCGCACGGATGAGCCGGGTCAGTTCTTCACGCTCCGTCTTATCCGGAGCGAAGATGACGACGCGATCTTCTTTGGAAACGTAGTCCCGAGCCACGGCAGCCAAGCGGTGTTCCGGTTCGCTGTAGACGTGGATACGGTTCGTGTCTCGCAGGAGCATGGTGGCGGGTTGCGGGTCGTCGCGCCGGAAGCTGTCCACCGCCTGCCACACATCATTGAGGTCGAGGGCTACGCTTTTCGAAACATCGGTCGCCAGGCGCTCGCCCAGGGTGGCGGCATTGTTGGTGTAAATGCGGGCGTCGTAGGCGGCGCGGGAGATGGCGACATAGGCCAGCCGATCATTGATAAGCGAATGGCTCGAATCAGTGTCGATATTGGCGATCACGCGGTCGGCGGTGAGTCCCTGCGAGCTGTGGGACGTGACGGCGTAGCCGTGGTCAAGCTGCCGGAACTCGGTTGGGTCGAAGGTGACCTCGTGCCCGCTCTTGCCGTCCATGCGGACGGTGATGGAGCGCTCCTCAAGGGCCGTGATGGTGCCGAGGTCGCGATTGGCAATGCCGAGATCGCGGTTCCCAGAGGTGAACTGGATTCGCTCACCCAAACTGAAATCCCGGCTACGCTCCTCAAAGACGTTCACGCCATAGAGCCGCTTCGGATCGTAGGAGAGCTGTTCGCCATCCTGCTTCTGGACGGTGAGGGTATTGGTCCGGGCGTCTACGCCGACCACGCGGGTCTCAGAATCCCGCTCGAAGCCGAGAGCCTTGCTGCCAGACTCGTAGCGAATCACATCGCCGGGATTGTAGAGCGCCGCCCAGGTGCGGCCTGCGCCGGTCAAGTCGGAACGATGCGCGAGTGTCTGGAACTCGCGGCTTTGCTGGGAGAGCTGGCCGGTGCTTTGCAGCTCGGCGCGAATTGCCTCGTTGATCTGGTGACGGCTCCGGTTGTCCGGGGAGACGACGATGGTATTTTCCGGTTGGGCGGCATAGTCCTTAGCGATGGCCGCGATACGATCTAGGCCGTTCTTTACCTCGGTCACGCGGCCCTGCTGGGCCAGTAACTCAACACCTTTCACGGTCTCTCCCGTGGCAAGGTGCTGGACCGCTTTCAGCAACTCCGCATCCTTCTGGCGCATGATCTGATTCAGTTGCGAGGTTTGCATCCCGGCCTGCTGCATCTGCTCGAAGGGCTTGCCGGCCTCTACGCCCTGATGCTGGCGAATGTCACCGATGACCAGAATCCGGTCCTCGGGCGAGACCTTCTGAAGGAAATCCCGCATTTGCTTCGAGGAGGCGAGCGAGGATTCATCCAGCATGTAGAGATGTCGGTTGGCAGGTTCGGTTTCTGCTTTGCGGGCGAGGAAGCTCTGTAAGGTACTCGCCTCTATTCCGGCCTCGCGGAGCTGGCCAGCAGCGCGAGACGTGGGCGCAAATCCTTCCACCTTGTACCCTTTTGCCTCCGCTCCTTCGCGGATAGTTTCAAGGCTTGTGGTCTTGCCGGAACCGGCCAGCCCCTGAAGCCCATGAACGCGGTCCGTCGAGGTCAGTACCTCAAGAACAACACGGCGCTGGGCGTCGTTTAGAAAGCTTCGCGTATCTGCCTGGGCGAAGGCTTCGCGTTCCGTCATCATGGGCGCAAGGGCGTGTCTTCCGTCCCGAACCTGCTGGATATTGGCACGCTCGGCTGCGAGCATTTCCGGCGTTGTGTAGCGCTGCGCGGAATCGTATGTCCTCTGACTAACTGTTCGAAACTGGCCGTGCTCGCGACGTGCCGAGAACTCATCGCGAACCTCGGAAAAGGTCGCCTCGCCCATGCTGCGCCGGAGCGCGGCGGTCATGATCGCCCGCTCGTCGGCGACGGCCTCCCGCTCGAAAAGATGATCGCGGGCAAAGGTCATCGCCTCCTGCGCGCGGATGGACGACGGCTGGCGTACACCCTGCTCGACGGATCGCTGCCGGGCCTCTGCAACAACCCGGCTCGCCTGATTGCCGAACTCGGCTGCGATCTCCCGGTGCGCCTGCAATACCTGCTCTTTAGTGAGGTTTTGTTTCTTTTCGCGGGTGGCGTGCGCAGCGACCTCCGCCGCCTCGGGTCCCTTAAACCCGTTCCGCTCCAGATGCTGTCTGATCTTTTCCGAACGTGGGCTGGAGGCATCAAGGTATTCCTGCGAATAGCCTTTGATCTCGGGCGCGCCAGAACGCCCCCGCTCCAACTCATAGCCCAGCCCACGGAGCTTATACGTCAAGTGCGACTGGTACACCGCCGTCGCGTAACTCTGGCTTTCAAAGAATGTCCGCTCCTGGAGGGCCCGGGTAGAACCGTTCTCCCGGTCGGTCACGTTGAAGATAACGGCGTGGGTATGAAGCTGGGGAGCGGCATAGCCGTCCACCGGACGGGCGGTGTCGTGTTCGAACTTGGCCGCCACAAGCCGCCCGGTCTGCTCGCCGGGATTGTTACCGCCGATCCGTGCCCGCGTGTAGTGCTCCAGCTCCGAGAGCGCGGCGGTCACCGCCTCCCGATGAGCCAGGCGCACGCTCTCATCGCCGCCCACAAGGGCTGTCAGGGACACGGACTTGGGCGCGGAGAAGGTAGCGTCCCAACCGGCGCGGTGCTCCACCGTCTTCGTGATGGAACCATCCGGGTTGGTCTGTTCGCTTGCGATGCGATGCTTCACCATCTGCTCGCCGGTCTGCGGATTCTGACCATTGGCGAGAGCCATGAAGTCGGCTTTGCTGACGGTTCCCGAGAGACCGAACCTGTTGGCCAAGTGTCCCTGCCACTCGCCTAGCAGGGCATCGTCTTTGGCATAGTAGCTCTGCGTCTCGGACACGAAATCCTTCGTGTGATACGTGCCCGCCTGCGAGGCATTAACGGCCTTCGAAATCGTCACCATAGGGGCTACTCCAGAGAGAGGCTGAATTGCTCATCGCCGTAAGCCCGAATATGGGTATTGTGCTGAGGATCGTGCAGCGGAATCAGATACGGGTCTAAATCCGTGAGCGTGATCGGGTCGGAAGTGGTCTGCTCCGGTTGCTCTTCGCCCCGCTTGACGATATCGGCCCACCCCTCTTTGACCGCCTTCAACTCGTCTTCCGAGAAGTCGCGGCCCTGCGCCTCCAGCGATTCGCGGAATTGTTGCAACTCCTGAAGAAACTCGGCAGCGACGGCAGTGATGTCAATGAGCTGCGCGACTGGCTGCGCGATGGTCTGCGTCTTGGGATTTTCCTCGGGTCCATCCCAGGCCAGGGTGAGGGCGCGCCGGTACTGCGCACCTCCTTTCTGCGTGGGTTCCCGTGAGTCGTTGGATTCGGGTCTGGGCTGGGCGGGCGTCTCTGGTTGCGTCAAAGGTTCAGCCGCAGCCGGGGATGCCGCCGGTGTCAGCGGCTCTAGGGTGCGGCGATCGAACTTCAGCTTGTCGTCGATGTTTTCGCGAGGAATAAACGCATCCGTCACGGTCGGCAGGCCGTGATAGTCGAAGTCGAAGCGGGCAATCCGATTACCAAGTTTGAGATACGCGCGGCGGTCGTCCAGACCGGAGATCTCGGACGCCATCACAAGAGGCTCAATCTGCCTGTCGATGGTGTAGTTTTTGCCCGCGCGAGAGCCGTCGAAGTGCGTCTCCTTCAGACGCTCGATCTCAACCTTGCCAAGCGTGTCGGAGATCCATTCGGCGGCTTTGCCTTCCGTCGTTTTCATGAAGATTTTGGTGGCAGGCTGGCTCAACATGACCTCGGCGATTTTGCCGTAGATGTCCTCCAGTTGCGCACGCCCCTGGAAACCGACCACAAGCGGATTTTTCGACTTCCGGCTCTCTGTCATGGCGCTGTGGAGCTGGGGTAGTTTCTGCAAGCTGGCCAGCTCGTCGATCACAAACCAGACCTGCTTTTGCCCCGGCTTGGGAATCTCCATCAAGCGCATCACCAAGATGTCGATCCATAGCGAGATAAGCGGACGCAGCACCTCGCGCTGAGACTTCTTGGAGGTGATAAAGATCCAGCCCTCGCGTTTTTTGGCCCAATCCGTTGCGTTCCAAATCGACCTGGTTTCTTCCTTCTTCGGTAGCAATCGGAGGCTCTGCGCGACCAGCCCGAGACTAGCCAGAACGCCTGCCGCCTGAGGGCCAGCTTTGCGGTCGATGTAGAACGCCATTTCAGTTCCCTTGACTTTCTTCTGCAAGAAACTTTCATCAGCCATCCACTCGGCGAGCGTGTGCGGCGTCGGTCCTTCGCGAAGCAGGTGAGCGAAGATTTGGGCGGGCGTACGGTAGAAGAACTCCTTGTTCGAACTGTTGGAGCTACCGCCCGATGGCTGATACAGGGATTCGGAAATAGTCGTGGCTTCCTGATTGCTTTCGATTTCCATGGCGGGCGACCAGAACGGGCACCGCGCGTCAAGCGGATTGAGAATGATGTCGCCGCGTTTTTCATCGTAGAATCGCTGCACGAACTCCGAGGCCGGGTCATACACAATGGCCACATCGCCACGGTCACGAATCTGGCGAAGGAGCTGCATGATGAGGGTTGTCTTGCCTGCACCGGTGTCGCCCATCATCTGGAAGTGCTGGGACTCTTTGCCGGGTGGAATACGCATCAGCCCGGTCATCTCCGTGGTCTTGAAACCTAGCCCCAGATGGGCTTGATTGCCGCCCTTTTTACTGGCTCTCCATGCACGTAACTCGCCCAGAGGATGTCGCCAGAACTCGCGCATGACGGCGCGGTGGAATTCGCGTGGGCTCATCATCTCGGGACCACGGAGGACGCGGCCATACTTCAAAACTTTGAGCCGCTTGATATCGGCCGGCACGGCAAACCAGAGCATGATGGCGAGCAGTACTCCGGCCTCGATGTAGCTGGGAAGGAACAGGCGCGGAACGCTCTCGCCTTGGAAAAAGGTGAAGCGAAGCCAACGGTATAGCGAGGCGTCTTGGAACGTCTGCGGAAGGCTTCGTCTGAATGATCGATAGCCCTGTGCCTGTGGCAGCAGAGTGAGCTGGACGGGTACGGTCTTCCCGTTCGGAAGCGTAGTCTGGCCGTCCTCGAAATCGACCGGCAGGGCAAGGCGCGGCTGCCGCTTTTTCGCTCCTTCGAGATAAAACAGACGGTACTCGCCGGCCTGATGGAAGGCCGCGCCAACGGCTGCGCGGACATACTCCGTGAAGTAGCTTCGCTGCATGATCGGCATGGAAAACGCGACCCTCTGCCATGCGAAAAAGCAAAGGCACATGAGCGCAACTGCAAAGGCTGTGAAGGTGTACACCGGCACGGTCGGCGGTGTGATGAGGGTTTCTTTTCTGCCCCAGGATGATGCCATGGTCTAGTACTCCTTTTTGGTGTTCAACCGTTCTGTTTGCTCTGCCAGCTCGCGGGCAATCCGCCGCTTCACCTTCTGCACTTCCGCGTGGATTTTCGTGTACTCAGCCTCGGGTAAGGCGCGAGTCTGCCCGATCATCTTCAGCATGTTGACCAGCAACATGCGCGTGGCGACGAGTTCCACCAGAACCACGTCAGGGCCGGTTCGCTGGGCGGCTTCGATCAGAATCTCGCGCGCCCACTCGCTTACCGTCTTTCCTGCTTGCGCCGATGCGTTCTCCAGTATGCGCAGTTCGCTCTCCGTGAGCTTGGAATTGATGGAGAACACTCGCGCGGTTCGCCCGCGTGAGCGCCGCAGACGAGTATCGAGGTCAAGAGCCGTAGAGGTGACTGCGAGGGCCATGAAAATCCTTCGGAGATGCCGAATTCCTGCAGGAATTTGGAGATTCCCATGGGAATCCGGCACACCCTAAATTGCTCATTCCGAGAGAGATTCCCATCGGAATCCGCTTTCGGCTAAAACGACACCCTTCGAGGGATGGAGTGTCAACATTCTTCCGGTGCGCAGCACCGCAGTGCCTTTGCCCCGGAATGAAATGGATGAATCAGGCGCTTTTTGCCTGGGATACGGGAGCGGCAATAGGCGCAGGCATCGGCTTCGGAGAAGCTGGCGGACAAGCCTCGGCAGCCGGAACCTTCCGAATCCGCAAGGTCGAAGCGACCTTGCGGGCTTCCGGGGTCTTTAGGAAGTCCTGGAAGTCGCGGTCTTTGCTGAAGACATAGGCGAGAGCTTGTTCGACGACATCATCGGCGCAAGCACGGATGAAGGCGGCGTACTGATCAACCTGCGTTGCGGTGGAGTCAGTGAGCCGGATGGATGCGCTGATCTGACGGGTTTGGACGACTTCAAGCAGTGGCATGGTGGTTCTCCTTTGGGGTGTGAAGTGACGTGAACTTTCGGCGGGCGATCATCCGCTGTGCCGTGGTCGCAATCTCCCGCGCACGGGCAGAGCAAAGCGACGCCGGAATCTCTGCGGAACGGCGGTCTTCCAGCATGGCGATTACGTCCTCTATCGCCACACCTTCGAGCAGCGAGAGACGAGCGGAAGCAATGTCGATAGTGCGCTGGGCGTAGTAAAGAGGGTTGGGCTTATCCGAACGCCGGGAAGCGAGCATCAGCGTTAGCTTCCCAGCATCCTTGCCAAGAGAAAGCTGATTTACTACCCACGCCCAATCCTGCTCGGAGTGGGTGCTCTTGTTCGTGGGATACATCCGTGCGAAGCCGTAAGGCGGGAGCGCGGATTCCAGTAGCGCCTTATTCAACTGGAAGTCCGCAGGAAGATAGGTGGAGTCGCTGGGGTATTCGACAGTGACGAGGTAAGCGGGATCGTACTTGCGATTCATAAATCCCGGCACTCGGAGAACGCGGTTGCGGTCGGTGCAAGCTGAGTCACCGCCGAAGGCGATGGCGAGCTGCTTCAGCGTGTTCTCTTGCTGGTCGAAGTTGAAGCCTTCGACCCTCCAAAGCGCCTGGTACTTGTCCGGCGATGTCGAGAGAATCGTGGTCGGAACCGGCACGGCCTCCGACTCCATAAGCGCAGCGATTTTGTTGTCACCGTCTTCGTCGATGTCGAGGTAGAGATGACGAACCTCGGCGATGCAATCCTTCGTCCGTTTGCGACTGCCCGCACGGAGCGGATTGGCGGCGACATAGACGTTCGCGCCGTTGTGGTTCTCATAGCGCAGCCAAGCGAGATAGCGTGGCGCAATGGCCTTCTCCAGCGTCAAGATGCGCTGCGTCGTAGACGCAGGATTCTCCCTGCGGAGCAGGAGAGCAATCGTCTCTCCGGGGTGGAAGCATCGGGTTAGGAAGTCGTGTGCGGTCTGCGTGTTCATTGCGGGTGTCTCACAGGGCTGAAGCCCGGCGTCCACCGGGCTTCCGAGTTAATGGAAGGAAAGCGGCTTATGCGGCCGCTTCCTCCGGGTTCTGGTCTGCGGCTTCCTGCTCATCGGAACCGGCCTTCTCGGCCCGGTCCAGCTTGAGAATCGAGTTCACCCGGATCTCCCAGATGGTCTTCTTCTGAGCTGGCTTCTTTCCGACCTTCTTGGTCTCGTACTCCCGGCTGCGCAGCTCGCCTTCCACCTGCAGATGAGCGCCCTTCTTCAGCGTGCCGGCGAACTCACTGAGCTTGCCGAAGATCACGCAACGGTGCCATTCAGTGTGCGAGATGTACTGGCCATCCTTCTTGTAGGAACTCTTGGTTGCCAGCGAGAGTGTTGTGAAACTGTGGTTGTCGTTGGTGCGAACTTCTGCGTCGTTGCCGAGGAAGCCGATGAGGGTGACTTTGTTCTGGTACATGGTGGTGATCTCCGTGAGTTGAATTTCCCGATCTTGCTCGGGTCACTAATAAGCGAAGTGGGCCCGGCTCCCAAGTGCCAAGCTCTGCATTTGCGGAGGGTCCGGCGAAGCTGGAAACCGTAACCCGAAGGGCGACGCAGTTGAAGCAGAAGAGCGCCGAGCCGCAGGGCGCCGGTTAAGCCCCGAAGCAGTGACCGTGCAAAGGCGGGATACGAGACGGATGAATCCCTCTGGACCAAAGTCACTCTCTCGCTTTTCGGCGGCGAATGTTCGCCCAAACCGCAGCTCATTCCTGCTGGCTTGAGTTCCGAAGAAGGACGGCCTTTCGCTCCTGCCGTTGCGCTCTTCGCTGCTCAGGCACGAGACGATGAAAGCGTTTAGAGACAGGTGGGGCTGTGCCGCCGGAATGGGAGCATGAGGGTGCATCGGTAAGACCTCGGATACGGGTTGGGTTCTCTAGCGTTTGGACTGGGCGTTAGGCTGCGGAGGCGCGGTAGACCTCCTCGGTCTGGAAGCTCTGGTCTGCATGGCTGTAGCCGCCCACTGTAATCAATTCGCGGACTCGACGCCGGCCTGTATGGTCGCGCTCGCAATAGAGCACGAAGTCGATCGCTTCCGCCGTCTCAGATCGCATGAAAGCGTGGTTGAGATTGGGTCTGGCACTCAATGCAAGATTGGAGAGACGGTTCAAGGCATCCCACGCGGACTTCGCGTGGATCGTAGACAGCGTTCCGCCGTGGCCTGTGTTCATCGCTTGGAGCAAGTCGTACCCGCATTCATTGCGGATTTCGCCCATGATGATCCGGTCTGGACGATGCCGCAGGGCTGCCGCTAAGAGTTCGCTTGGAGTGATGGCGACTTGTCCTGGAATCTCTTCTACAGCTTCCCAACGAACGGCATTCTTATGGGCGACCTTCAGCTCTGCCGGTTGCTCGATAATGAGCAGCCGCTCGGTCTCGGGGATGTGGTCAAGGAATGCCTTCATCAGGGTCGTCTTCCCCGAACCGGTTCCGCCGCTGATGATGCCGTTCTTTTTCTTCCCAATGAGGTCAACGACGATATCGCGAACCTGGCGGGGCATACTGCCCGATTCGATCAGCTCATCTGAGCTATACCAGCGGTTGAACTTCCGAATAGTCAGCGTCGGCCCATTGATGGACGATGGCGCACCCACAACGGCGACACGGGAGCCGTCCGGCAAGCGGGTATTGAGGATCGGATTCTGGGTTGTGAGGTCCTGGCCCAGAATCCGCGCAACGCGCTCAATCGCCGCCTGCAGCCGGTCGTTCGTGTACGGCTCGGACAGCGGAATGTGCTGCACGACCCCGGCTCGATCCGCATACACGCCGGTCGTCCCATTAATCATCAAGTCCGAGATGGATGGGTCGAGCAACAGCGCTCGCAATTCCTCGGGAAAGAACGGAAGAATGAGGTGGTAGCTCATCGCGTTCCCTCCCTAGCTGGGGATGTCGCCGCCACCGGAGAGACGGCGTTGACTCCGACGGCGATAGGATCGACGGACATCCGGTTTTCGTGAAACTCCGTGATGGTCAATCCCAGCGGATTGATCGTCTCGAATTGCGGGAAGACTTTAGCCTGGTCGCTTACCTGCTTGGGGTTCAGATAATAGGTCACACTGAGTAGCCAATGCTCGGTCCGTGGCTCCCGCGAGTTCCTTTGGGAGTAGAGCTTATCGATGGTGACGAGCGCCGTTCCTCGGGCAATGGTTGCGTTCTGAACAGTCTCTTCGGACATGGAAGTAATGGTGACGTTCTTTACCTCCACATCGCTCTGCTCGATCTGACCCCCCACAACCTGGGACACGAGGTGATTCTGGTTGTCCTGGCCCATTAGCTGCGAGGCGAGATTCTGAGACAGGAAGTAGTAGTTGAGCGGGTACTTCTTGGCAATGGTGTCCCGGCTTAGGGTGTAGCGATAGTTCGCCCAATCGGTGAGATACGTCCGTACCTCACCCTCACGGGGGCTGTAGTTGAGATCGCTATAAGCGATTGCCTGGGCGCGTCCCATCTCGTCAATGCGGATGTAACGATTGGCAACGGGTCGATGGGCCAGAGAAAAGATCAGCCCGAACGCCCCAAGTAGGAGAACTGTCTCGGTTCCAATGACGAACCGGCTTAGTTTCCGCTCCGCATAGTGGGAAGCATAGACTTCATTTCCAACCTCGTCAGTCAGTAGAGATTGTTCTGGCGTCAAGGGCTGTTCAATGTGAAGAGTGTGACTGGACATGGTGGCCGGAAGTCCTTTCGGGAAGTGTGAGAAACAGGTTCACGGTATAGACCAGAACCACCACGAAGAGCACGGCGAAAACGAACAGCACAGCTCGACGAACGGAACGTGATTCGATCAGTTGACGAAGTAGCAGAACATCCAAGATGAAACGCAACATAGGGCTACGCACCTCCAGCGACTTTGGCGATTGAAGCGATCGTTCCGCCTACTTTTACGATGCCGTCCGCCATGCCTGCGGTCCCACCGAAGATAGCCTGGGTCATGCTCGGAATGAAGAGCATGTTGATAATGAAAGCGATGAAAACCATTGTGCAGGGGATGAGATTGGCGAGCCACATCTCCATCGAATAGTTGCCGTTGAACGTCTGCTGGATAAAAGCGTTCATAAACCCCGCCCAGACAAAAATAAAAGCTGCGGCAACGGCCCGGATCATCGCAAAGCTGATTAGCACGTCCAGAAAGTGAAAGAATTTTGCGCGGAAGGTATTTGTCATCAGCAGTGGCACAAAGATTGGCCCGAAGAGTGCGGTTACTCCGTAAAGAATGAAAGCGCTGCAGTTGATTAGGAAAAGGATGGCAGAAGCGAGCCCCAACAAGATCTGAACGAGGAAGTAGCAGAGTATCTGAACGGGTGCGGTGATGCTCGGCATTGCCGTATTGTCGCCGGCAGTCTTGAGCAGCTGAAGTAGCGAATCGAGCGAGCTTTGGTCAAATGCTGCGACCATCGCCTGGGCGATATAAGAAAAGAAATGATTGATCCCGAAGCTCGCGCCGGGGAACGGATTGACCCAGTAGGTCTCCAAGAGACAGCAGATGATGAGCCGAAGCAGAAACTTGGTCAGGTCACCCGCTTGAATCGGATGATGATGCAGACGGAATGTCATCGTTGACGTCTGCCAATTCACGACCATGCTGACGAGCATGAAGAACGCAATGCAGGCTAATTCGGTCATCCCGAGCTGAGTGAGAGCCCCGCCATTCTGTGTGGTCAGATTGGTCAGATTGTTGGTGAACTGATACAGCCAATCGACGCCGGAACTCGCGCTTGGAAGGGCCTGGGCTAATACAACAATGGAAGACATGGCGGGTGCTCTCTCGGGGTTCTGGGACTGGGCTTCAGTCCGGGGCTAGGGGATGTAGGTCTTCCAGGTCTTGCCTTCATGAGCTGCGGCTGAACTGTGCTGCTTCTTGTCTGCCTCAACCTGTTTTCGAAGGGCCTCGTTTTCCTGCTTGAGGTAATCGTTGTCGTCCTTTTGCAACTGAAGGATTTCGGCTGCTTTTGCGGCTGCTGCTGCCGTCTTCGCCGCTTGGTCGCGTTGATAAATGGCGGCACCGCCTATGACGGTCAGTGCCGCAAGGATTGCAAGGAGAATCTTCGTATTGATTGCTGTCAGCATTTGTTCTCCGAATCAAGGAAGGTAATTCGTCCAAGTGCTGCCTTCATTGGCCGCGCTGGTGTCGTTCACGGTTCGTTGCTGTTGGACCGCCGCCGCCGTATTCAAGTCCTGTGCTGCGGCGTTCCGCTGCTGCATGTTGGCGACAGTCATCTGAGAGGCAAGGCAGACGTGCATCGTGGCCTGGGACTGCATCTCGGTCAACTGTTGAGCTTGAGCGGCGTTCAGGAGGTTCAACTGCTGCACCTCGCTGTTCGTCGCTGACGTGGTATCGAACTGCTGCTGCGTGAGCGAGTTGTTCGCGGTGCCGTTCTGGCTGCGCCCGGCACGGTATTGGCCAACCGCCGTAAGGCAGTCAGGTGAGACCGAATCGGACATCTCGATCATGGCGAGCTGCGAAAGCTGCGCACTGTTGCCGACCGTCTGCCCTTGCAGGTAGGTGGTCGTCCCGCTGCTGACCGGCACGGTCGCCGTCTTCCAGGCTGTAAGCGACGCACTCGGCGAGTTGCTGTTGAGTGCGATGTTTACGCCTGCGGTTTCGCCAAACATATTTGCCACGTTCGCATTCTTGAGCGCATTGAGCGTCGTCTGCCATTGCTGCTTGAACGAGAAGTGGGTGACGTTGTTCTTGAGCATGTTGTACTGCGACTCAAGGGTGGTGAGTTGAGATACGAGACTCGCGTAGCTCGTGGGATCGAAGACAATGTCTCCGATTCCGAAAAGCGCGAAGCTCGGCGTCGCTGTTGCCAGAAGCAGCCCGCCCGCGAGCAGGTACTTCCGTCGTTTACTTAGTTTTAACTTCATAGAGGCTCCTGAAGGGTTGAGGGTTAGTTGCACTCAGAGCAGGTCGGGTTCATCCGCTCCGGAAGCATTTTGAAGTTCATCACGACATCGCTGAAGCGGTCGGGTACGTCGGCATAGAACACAACGCGGTCGATGACATCGCTTGCGTTGACCGTCCGCACGATATGGACTGCGGTGTAGCTGGCAGGCACAGCTAAGGCCAGTGAGAGAGCGATTTTGGGAATACGGACCTTCATCTATGCCTCCAGTACGCATAAACTACAGGGTTGAATCGACGCGGTGTTCCGCGTAGGACGGTATCAGGATGTCCGTGCCGATGTAGACGCGGGCGCGCGAGCCTTCCTTGAGCGTGATGATCGGAAGTCGATTGAGAAAGTGGTTGAGCACCTGTTCTCCCTCGGCTGCGGACTGCTCCGATATGCCGTCACGGATCTGGGTCGAAGGCGAGAGGACACTGCCACTGTTGCCGATTTGGGCGAGTCCGCCCAATCCGCCTACCGCCGCCGCTGCCGCGAATGCCTGCAAGTAGCCGTGGTCAACCTTGGTGGCGAGACCTGTCGTGCCGAGCGGGTCGAGGCCTACATACTTGTCCAACTCAAGCGAGAACCCATCCGGGCAGATTGCACGATGGAAGGTAACGAACATCTTCCGCTGCTGCGCGTTACCGACGCTTTGGACTGTCCCAATCAGCCTCGTACCTTGCGGCATGAGAAGCTGCTGATGATCGTGCGAGTAGTAGTCGGTCGTGAGCATGATGAGGATTGGCCCGTTCAAGCCGCCGTCGATATGGTTCGTAACGACACCTTCCAGAACGGTTCCTTCAAATACCCGGTAGAGCTGACCCTGATAGGAATCGAAGTCATAGGGTGCCATCGGATTGCTCTTACCAGCCAACCTCGCCTGTTGATCCGAGACCGTCTGAGCGCCTCCGCCCCTCCTGGCTTCTCCCGACTCGGGAGTTGACGCTGCCATAGTTTCCGACGCTGCCTTCGGTGTCATCTCCTCACGTTCGCCCAATACGGCGGTCGGTTGAGCTGCTGCCGAACCTGAGGCGGGCGTAGCGGTCGTCGGATGAGCAAAGTCAATGGCGACCGTGTCGCTGTTGAGCGCATCCTGATGCAACTTCTCTCTCTCCAAAGCCTTCTGTTTCGCCTCAGCTTGTACCTGCGAGACATTGGAGGTTTTCGTCGGTGCATTCGGGCTGTCGCCATACATTGCTGAACGCTGCGCGGCAGTCATGGGCGGGGCTCCTACGGCCTCCGGGCCTGGCACATTTTGCGCGGCCTGGAGCTGCTGCATCTCGGCGGCAAGCTCCTGTCGCCGCTGCTGATCCTCGGAATCTCGTTTCGCCTCCGTCGCCTGCTGCGTCTCGAAGCTGGAGACCTGCTGAGGATTTGCGGTCGCGGGACGCATCGGCAACGCACTCTGCGGCGCGGTTCTCTTCTTTCCGCTCACAAGGCTCGATATGTTCGCGAGTCCTATCAGGCCGACGATCACGACAAGCGCAATGATGACAGGCGTGCTCTTCTTCACTGGCCCCACAGCTTCACGCTGCGGGGGGACGGTAGCCGGTGGGTTGGGATTCTGGTCGGTCATGGCTATTTCTTCTCCTCGCTACGATGGAAGTCCACGCGCTTCTTGCCAATCGCCAGATAGCCCGTCTCCAACTGCTTCGGTACGGTGTACAGGCCGGCGTTGTAGTCGAAATCAATGAGCGATCCTTTACCGTCTTTCAGTTCATACAGCGCAGGCGTCTCCTGAAACTGGCCGCGCAGGTAGGTGAACTTGTCGTCATGCCATATCTGCTGGAGGCCAAGATCTTTGCCCTTCTTCTCGTCCCACGTGAAATCGAAGTGCAGACTGCCCGGATACTGACTGCGATAGGTCTCCGCTTTGGCCTCTTCCGATTTCAACTCGGCAGCTTGCGCGGCCTTTGCTGCTGCAGCCTCCTGCTTGGCCTTATCCAACTCAGCGGCAGGGACGAAGACGGGCATGTCGGTAAGCCTGTCCTTAGCGGCCTTATCACCGGGGACAATGAACACCTTGGAATCGAAGTGCGCGTCCGCATCATCGGAGATTTCCTGAAGTTGCAAGGTGTATTCGTTGCCGTGGTCAGAGACGATGTGAATGTCAGTGGTTGCGTTAGCGAGCTTTGGCTTGACGCTGATGAAGCGGCTGGCTACATGGCCGCCATCAAACACCCAGTCCACCGTGTCTCCACCGAAGACGGTCGCAATCTTCTCCTCGGCGGGTAGAAGAATAAGGGTGGACTGCAGCAGCCCGGCCCGTATGACGGGCGGCGTCTGCGCCTCGGATACGGTGACGGAACGCGGAGCGTTCGGCTCAAGGCGATGCGGCGGAGTCGTAGGCGATGCCTGAGCAACGCCACAGGCGAGGGAGAGAAGAGACGTGACGGTTAGGATCATCGGCGGTTTCATAGTGGGCCCTTTGGTTGTGAAATGTTGATGCGGGTTACAAAGCCTCGCCCTGGGCAAAGCGCGAGATGCCCTCAGAGAGTCCGTACTTTTCGATCAGCTTCGTCCGTCGTACACGGTCCTTGGGCTTGGTCGAAAATGTTGCGTAGCTGCGGCTGTCCAGATTCAGGGTGACGACCTTTGTCAGCCCATCGCGCCGCATGTAGAGTCCTTCGCGATCCTGCAAGCTTTCAAAGAGAGCGAGCTGCTGCTCGTTCATCTTGAACAGCTCGGCGTACCGCTTCCGGTTGAAGGTGGCGTCTTTGAGGAACAGGAACGACGTGCAGGAGTTCACGATGCTATCGGCATTCGCGCCCAAGTCATCGGCGGATTGGCCGATCATGGTGACGCCTCCAAGGTTCTTGCGGACGGTCTTGATCGAAGCCAACGCACCGTCAAGCAACTGCTTGTTCTTCATGGAAGAAAAAATCTCCTCGATCAGGATGTGCTTGGGAACGCCGAGATTGGCAGGGTTGTAGAGCACATCATTAATCCGCCTCAACAGCCAGACCATAAGCGGCTCGATCAGGTCGGCATACTGCTCGTTGTTAACACCCTGGAAGTCGAAGCATTGGAGCCGCGAGAGCGATAGGCTGTCTTCGACGTTGTCGAAGACGGCGTTGTAGATGCCCTTGCCAACCCACTTCGCCAAATACCTGTCGAGCTTTTTCGGAAGGAACAGATTGGACAGCCTGCGATTCGCCGCGTCGAGCAGATACATATCCTGCACGACCTTGTGGATCACGTCGTCATCTTCCGGCTCCAACTCCGCACCGCCGTTTGTAAGCAGTAGCTTCACGAACGAGTAGAGGAACTTGATATTGCTCTCGGTCGGCTCCAGTGCGAAGGGATTGACTCGTGGGCCGTCCTTACCGACGCGGTCTACTTTGCCGCCATACAGCTCAACGACACTCTCATAGCTGCCACCGATGTCGAAGATGTAAGTAAATCCGCCATATTTCTGCTCAAGCGAGATGATCTGATTCCCGTGTACGGACTTTCCGGTGCCGGTCGGCCCGATGATGAGCATGACCCGAACGCCATCCACATACACGTCCTGAAAGAACGGCGTCCGTGTGCGCGTCTCGAAGATGTTGAGGTACTCGGAATCCAGGTCTTCGGAACGAGGATGTCCGATGTGAGGCGCGAACACAGAGGAGAGACGAGCATGATGGTCTTCCGCCAGCCAAAGCGGAAAGACATTGAACTTCTGATTGCCGGGGAACATGGCGTAGAAGGCTGAGAGATTGCCCAGCGTCTCCTCCATCACTTGAGCCCTTGCATCGACGAATATCCGATGCACGGTGGGGACGGTGTCTCTTAGCTGCTCCGGACTGCGCGTCGCCAGAAGTAGACGCAGCGAGAACTCGCCCTGGGCCTTTTTGTCTAGCGACCGGATCACATCGCTCAAGTCATCTACGCTGTTGTTCGCAGCCTTGGCACCGGCTCCGGTTTCGAGCGAGGCCGTATCCCGACCGCTCATCACGCGGGTCAACACGCCGACTTTGAAAAAGGAGATGAACTTCTCCTGGGCGTCGATCTCGCTGCGGGCCGCGGACCTTGACTTCACCCGCCATGTCGAGCACACAACACTGTCGCAGTCGAGAGTCAGAAGGCCAGAGAATAGGCAAGGGCGCGATGCCTCCGGAGTCGTCTTCAGCGAGAACATCTGAACGTGCCGCTTGCCGATCTGCACATGATCGCTATGCCAGGCAACCGGGCTCTTGACGATCTGGCGGTCTACACCGGTGTCTGCACGAAGCTGGTCGCGGCCTGACCATTCTTCCAGATTGAACAAGTAGCTGAAGAACTGGAAGGCCTCGGCCTTGCCCAGCAACTTGAGACCGAGGGAACTGCCGAGGTGACCTTCGAGCAAGGTTGCCGTCTTCTCAAGATCGGAGAGCATCCTTGATGTGTCAGCGACATTCTCGTCTGGCTTGCGCTGGAATGCCTTCGCCTGGGAAGGCTCAAGCGTCAGGCACCAGTGGAGGTCGATGCGCCGAAAGGCCGCCGTCTTGTCGAGGTGTGCAAGACGGTCGCTCGCGAATGTCTCCGTCACCTCGTTCTTGTATTGCTTCTGCCGGGGAAGATCGAATCCGGACATCACTCGCGTGTACTGATAGAGGCACGATCCTTCAGGCAGTCCACGCAATGCGCCTTCGACCTGACGAACGCGGGCCTCAAGCTCCAGATCGGTCAGAGCCTCTTCATCTAGGCCAGTCAGAGAGAAGAGGCACCCGTAGCCGCCGCCCTTCAGCGCGAAGATATTCGGTCCAACAAAACGAGAGATCGGGACGATGCTGCACGCCGCTCCCGCTTTCGCAAACCACGGGGTATGTTTGATCTGTTCAGTATTTGCGCGGGTCATAGTAGCTCTTCTGACCGAGGCTGAGGCCCCACAGTTGAAACATCTTTGGGTGTTTACGGACGATCAGCCATGCGGCGCCCGCCAATGTTGGAAAACTCAGGATGGCCAGCATTCGGAAACCGACGAGGAAAACCGTTACGCAGACAAACACGATGGCCATCCATGCCGAGAGGTCAAGCCCTAGCTTGGCTCTCGGCCTGTTCAATGCCTGATTGATCGCTAACGGTTCTCCCCGTTTGGTCGTGTGCATGGCAGCCCCTTACATCGACTGCCCGGTGAGAGACCCAATCCAGCCCGCGCCCCATCCGAGAACGCCAGCGCCAAACAGCGCGCCGAACAACCCTGGGATGGCATCCTGGAAGCGACCGCTCATCATCCGAATGCCGGCGAAGATCAAACCACCAAAACAGATGACCGCGCCGGCATAGACGGCGAAGGTTTTGAACGTCCCCATAAGCGTTTGAGCGCCGGAGAAATCCATCGTTCCTTGTGCGTGAGCAACACTCGCGAAAGCGAGCACGAAGAGCGACGGCATCATTACACGAAATGCTTGAGTAAGCTTCCGGCTCAGTAGTTTGGGATTGTGACGAAGTGACATTCTGATTTCTCCTGATGGCGTGGAGTGATTGCCATGTCAGGAAACTAGGTCACTTGGTGTCGCTGAGTCCAAGTCTTCTTTTTTAGATCAAGCAAAGTTTCGCTTATAGAAGAGGGCTAGCCGAGAAGTTCCAACTGCTTCGGTAAGGGGCGTACTCCACGGGGCCGTTTCCGCTGAACAGTAAGACCTTCCTGTCGCAGGAATTTCTGAACAAATGGGAGCGCAATGTGTTGGCTATTCTTGCTGGCAACAAAGGCTGTCTGGGCCGACCAGTTCACCCCCGCAATCGGCCGAGTCGTCAACCCAGACTCGAGAGGCAACGCTTGATCAATGAGGGCAAGCCCATACTTCTCTTTGACCATCCATTGGATGTCCGCAGGATTCGTCACAGAGTTTGCAAGGCTGATTGGGATGCCAACCTCGGCGAACAAATTGACCAGATGCGCATGGGCAGACGGGTGAAGTTCCGGATCACGAAAGACTCTGATACGCGGCGCAACTTCGTGGATATCGAGCTGTGTCTGTAACGCCAGTGGGTCATCGGTTCTCATGCACACGACAAGTTGAGAATTTGCCACCGTGATCACGTCCAGAGTCTTGCTGTCGATGGGGCAAGGCAGGATGCCGCAATCGAGCGCATTCGATTCAAGCCGCTGCACAATGAGGGCTGAATCACCGCCTGAGAATACGACCTCACACTTAGGAAAGAGATCGGAATAGCACTGTCGGAATGTCGTCAGGAGTGTTGGGTTCACAAAGGAGGAAAAGCCGAGCCTTAGCGTCGGCACTTCGCCTTTGTGGATCGCTCGGGCGATGGCGAAGACTTCGCGCCGTTCTTCCAGGACTGTCCGAGCCCAACTCAGAACAAGTTCGCCGGCAGGAGTCGGCGTGACGCCATCTCGGCCTTGCCTCAGAAAGATGGGAAATCCGATGTCGCTCTCAAGGCCACGTATCTGCTGACTGATCGCTGGCTGCGAGCGGTACATCTTCTCAGCCGCCCTCGTGAAGTTTTTACCTTCGTTGATAGCGACCAGATATTCGAGATGGCGAAACTCTACCGGTTCTGACATGGCCCTGTACTCCGCTGGTGTGGGCCTTGCACTCCACACCGATCTGTGGAAAAGACATACCTAATACTTTGCTGTGGGTATCAACACTGTCAACGGGGTACCTCAAGGTGCCCGGTTACTTCAAGGTGCTCCCCCAGCCTCGGATACCGGGCACCTTTATAAGTTTTGCCATGGGTGGCATAGATAGGAAGTATTGGACTGTTTTAGAGCCGGGGGGCACGCTGAGTAATCGTCTCCTTCGAGACGAAGTAGAGATCAATCAAGGAGGCACAATGCTGCCTTTGTCGTCCCGTCATCAACAAGAGTCTGAAGCTATTCCGAAAAAGCCTCCCGCCTCAGCTGATCTTCATCCGGAACCATTGCTGGACTCGGACGAAGCAGCGGCGATCATGCGCATTCACCCCAAGACGCTACAGCGGTATGCCAGGCAAGGAATCGTGAGGGGTCTGCAGCTCGGGTCCATGTGGCGATTCCGCGCAAGTGACATCGACCGATGGATATCCGAGCGCCTCGCTGGATAAGTAGATTTTCAACAAAACCTCTGCCCGGCGTGCGATAGGCTTATTCCAAGCCATCCGCTACGCCTACAGGAGAATCATGCCAAGGCGGACACGGTATCAGCAAGGAAGCGTGCAGTGCGAAAAACGGCGGAGTGGACCAGATGTTTGGGTCTTCCGCTGGTGGCAGTCAACATCTGATGGCGGAACGAAGCGTCGGAAAGCAATCGTCGGCACCATCGCGGCATTGCCAACCGAAGCAGCAGCACTCAGAGCCGCTCAAGCATTGCGCATCGACGCAAACCAGGAAACCCCGCAGACTGAAGGCGGGCCAAGCACAATCGCAGAACTGATCGCTCATTACCGGTTGAAAGAACTTGCCGGTGAAGATCAGGGACGCAAAGCGTTCTCGACGCGCGCTGCTTACGAATGCTATCTGAGGGGTTGGGTTCTGCCTCGTTGGGGAACACATCGTCTGGATCAGATCAAACCAGTCGCAGTAGAAGAGTGGCTGGGTGGCATCAAGCGTTCGAGGGGGACGAAGGCAAAGATTCGGAACCTCATGAGTGCTCTCTTCCATCACGCGATGCGGTACGAGTGGATCGAACGAAATCCGATCAAGCTCGTGCGCCAAAGCGCGAAGCGAGAGAAAGTTCCTGACGTTCTGGAATTGCATGAACTCCAACTTCTCCTTAGCAAGCTGGCGGTTAGAGAGCGCACCTTAGCGCTTCTCGATGCCGCTACCGGGCTGAGGGTCAGCGAACTCCTGGCACTCCGTTGGGACGATGTTGACTTCAAGAACTTGGAGATTCGAGTCACCGAATCAATTTGGCATCAGGTCGTCGGCGTCTGCAAGACCGAAGCCTCAGCCAAGCCCGTCCCGATGGACGAGTACATGGCTGAAGATCTTCGTCGCTGGCGACGCAACAGCCCGTACCCGATGGATGGTGATTGGGTCTTTGCCAGCCCGCGCATGAAAGGGAAACAGCCCTACTGGCCGGACAATCTCATGAAGCGGTACATCAGGCCGGTGGCACGTCAAGCCGGCATCACCAAGAACATCGGCTGGCACACCTTCCGCCATTCCTTCGGCACGTTGCTGAAGGCAAACGGGGAAGATGTGAAGACCGTACAGGAGCTCTTGAGGCACGCGAACAGTAGGATCACGCTCGACGTGTACACGCAGGCCGTGAACTCGCATAAACGAGCCGCACAGAGCAAGGTTGTAAGGATGATGGTGCCCAACGTGGGTCAGAGAGAGGTTGAAACTGACACGCTTTTGGTACCCCGGCGGGCGTAATGGACCCTAATCGGACCCTGATTTGCTTGTCACATTAGGTCCCATACGAAGCTAAGTGCTTTGCTTTGTATGGCGGGGACGACGGGGCTCGAACCCGCGACCTCTGCCGTGACAGGGCAGCGCTCTAACCAACTGAGCTACGTCCCCAGATTACTGCACTTCAAGTCTGCTCGATGGTGTGGACCAATGGCTTGGGCCAACGGTGTGGACCGGATGAGCCAGACTACATAGCGATCTTACCAGAATCGGGTGGATGAGCGGGAGACGTCAGCGGAAAATGACCGCATTTGCGTTCGCATTCCTCGTCCCCTAGACTGACATCACCGGTATCCCATGGCCGGGCGGTTAGCTCAGTTGGTTAGAGCGCCTGCCTTACAAGCAGGATGTCGGGGGTTCGAGTCCCTCACTGCCCACCAACTTCACTACAACTTGATCGATCAGATGCTTGCTTCGGTGGGAGGCTCTGTCGCGTGGGCGATGGTCTTGAATCAGGCGCTGTTGGGAGAAAGACCTTCCAGACCGAGTTCCGCGGCTCTTTGCTGCATGGCATAAAGACATGTGGCGATGTGTTGTTCGGTCTCTACGCCGAGCAACTCCGCTCCGCGGTGCATGTCGTCACGGCTCACAGCGCGTGCGAAGGCCTTGTCTTTCATCTTCTTAAGCACGCCTTTTACTTCGACTTCGTGGATCGATCTAGTCGGCTTGACCAGGGCACATGCGGTGAGGAATCCGGCCAGTTCGTCGCAGGCAAACAGGGTTCGATCGAGATGCGTCTCAGGAACCACTCCGGAGTAGTCCGCATGCGCAAGAATCGCGTGAAGGATCTCCTCCGGCCAGCCAGCCTCTCGCAAGTATGCGACCCCGACGAAGGGATGCTCGGACTTGCTGGGATGTTTCTCGTAGTCGAAGTCATGCAGGAGGCCCGCGCAGGCGTAGGTATCCATGAGTTCCTGAGCCGCGGGTTCAGCGAGTTCAAGTTTCTCTGCTTCCTGCCGTGCGTAGATCTCGCAACAGATGGATACCGAGAGTGCATGCTTGCGCAGACTCTCTCCTTGTGTCCACTCCTCCATCAGCTTCAAAGCCATGTGACGGTTCATCGGATACTCTCCCAAACCTCATCCTAACTTTGAAGTCTTTGTTAATGAGCGTGGTTCCACTTCGGTTTTCTTCGGGTCGTTTTGGTTATCAGCCATCTTTGGACCTTGACGTTATGGGTACCCCGGTGTCACTCTAGGCACATCGCAGTCTCCGTTATCGGACGCTTGCGCTGCGGACCTTGCTCTGGCCCCCGCCCGCTACAGACAATATGGCAACCATGATGGCATCCGTTGAACAACGTGAGGTTTTGCGTTGTGACCACTGCAGCCTGGTGCAATTCCGCACCGCAGCCGCGAGCTGCAGACGGTGCAAGAGGCTGCTCGAGGTGGAGAAGCCCGTTGCGGCGGCCGCGCCGCTCGCACTTGTTCCCGCGCTGAAGGAGCCTGAGCAGGGCCTTCAAGTTGCGACGGCCGTGCGCGATCTCAGGCATGTACGGAACCTGAGCCAGCGGCAGCTCGCGGGGCGCATGAACGTGCCGCGCACCTACATATCCAAGATCGAGAATGGCAAGGCGATGCCCACGCTATCGTCGCTTGATCGTCTGGCCAGGGCGCTTGAGGTGGATATCTCAGCCCTGCTGCGGGATGCCAGCACGCGTCACTGCAAAGAGACCGCGCTGCTGATTAACGATCCGTTTCTGGCTGAGATTGCGGCGTATACCTCGCAACTCGACAACCTGCAACGGTCGATTTTCCTGAATCATGTGCGTGAACTGGCTGCGGGGCGGCGGCGTACGGCTTAAGGCTTTTCTTGCTTGAGTCTTCTGGGCCGCGGCGGGCAGGCTGTGTCTCCTCTCCGCCGGTTCTCCGGTATGCTAGTCCCAGCATCGTTGAGGCTTTTCTTTGCGGCAAATTACTCTTTCCCGGGTCCACGAGCTCTCTGAGGACGAGATGCTTGTGTACAAGGATCTCGATCCTGAGCGCCTCCCCAAACACGTCGCCATCATCATGGATGGAAATGGGCGCTGGGCAGGGAAGCGCGCCCTGAAACGTTTTCTGGGGCATCAGCAGGGTGCGGAGTCGGTTCAGTTCGTGGTGGAGACGGCTTCCCGGATCGATC
The DNA here is from genome assembly GCA_965198885.1 of uncultured Granulicella sp. Taxonomy (GTDB): domain Bacteria; phylum Acidobacteriota; class Terriglobia; order Terriglobales; family Acidobacteriaceae; genus Edaphobacter. The sequence goes on from OZ240677.1 coordinate 3,315,369, forward strand.
TGCCCTGGCTGACGCTGTATGCCTTCTCGCTTGAGAACAACTTGCGTCGGCCCAAGGCCGAGGTGAGCTTCCTGATGAAGCTTCTTAAAAGCTATCTTGTCGGCAATGTGAAGCGCATGAACGACAACAACGTGCGTATGGCCTACATTGGCAGAACTCAGGAGCTTCCCACGGAGATCCAGGAGACGATGCAGTGGGCCATGGAAGAGACCGCCGGAAACAGCGGCACGACGCTGACGCTGGCGCTGAACTATGGCAGCCGTTCGGAGATGGTGGACTCCGCTCGAGCGCTGGTTAGTGAGTTGATTGCGGAGGCGCATCAGCGTGGATGCTCGCTCGAAGATCTGCTGCAGGTGGATACGATCGAGTCCCGAATCGATGAGTCGCAGATTGGATCTCACCTGTATACGGCGCACATGCCTGATCCGGATCTGGTAATCCGGACCTCCGGCGAATTGAGAATATCCAACTTTCTACTTTGGCAGATCGCCTATGCGGAGATCTTTGTTACCGACCGGCTCTGGCCCGACTTCCGCGGCATCAACCTGCTGGAGGCAATCCAGAACTATCAGCAGCGTGAGCGGCGCTACGGCGGTCTGGGTGAAGGCACGGACGAGCACCTTGAAGGAAGGGACGTAACTCTGGAGACACCCGAGTCGATCGCGGCCGAGTTAGCGCGGCGATAGGACTAAGCAGAACCAGAACGTCTGAACCTGCACCGCATGAAACGCATTCTTACTGCCGTCCTTCTGATCGCCGCTGTGGTCTGCCTGGTCTTTCTAGGGCCGCTCTGGTCGATCTCATTGTTCGCTGCTGTCGTTGCCTGGCTGGCGGCGTACGAGTATCGCGCTTTGGCGGAGACGAAGGATGTCTCCATTCCGCTATGGTGGCTCATCGCGTCGATTGGGGCGATGTTCTTCTTTACGCTGCCGGGGAAGAATCCCGAGTTTCAGTTGCCCGTGGTCTCCCTGATGACGTTTGTGTTGATGACCTGGTCAGGCTTTCGGGCACCGCTGGAGCGGGTGCTGATGGATAGCGCGCTGGGTTTGTTCGCCCTGCTGTACTGCGTGTATCCGCTGACTTTGCTGCCGCTGATCAAGGCACAGGAAGATGGGACGGGACTGCTGCTCTTCCTGTTTGTCTGCGTATGGGCAGGCGATATCTTCGCGTTATACGTTGGCAGAAATTTTGGCAGGCGCAAGCTGGCTCCCCGTCTGAGCCCCAACAAGACTTGGGAGGGTTCGATCGCATCGGTGTTGGGATCAGTGGGCTGTGGGATGGGGCTTTACTTCCTGGGACAAAGGCTGGCGCTGACACGGGACTTTATGGCGCTGCACATAGCCGTTCCGGCGTGGCAGATGGCGATCCTGGCTGTGGTTCTGAATGTTGCGGCGCAATTGGGAGACCTGCTCGAATCAGCGATCAAACGTGGCGCGGGCGTGAAGGATTCGGGAACGCTGCTGCCCGGGCATGGCGGGATTCTGGACCGGATCGATGCGCTGCTGCTGGCAGCGCCGGTGCTCTGGTACGTGCTGCTGCTGCGGGTTTGGCAAGGTCTTTTTCGGTAGGCATTCGGCGCTACAAATCTGAACCTGTTCGAGCAAAACAAACCCACCGCTCGGTGCCCTTGGAAGGGGGCAAGCGGTGGGTACGTTCAAGGGTCTTGCGGGTTTCGGGCTTTACGCTACTGCGGCGTGTAGCACCTCTTCGCGGATCTCCTCGTCCTGCGCTGCCTCCACCGTATTCTTCGGCAGAGCCACCGCAAGGACATCCTCGATGCGGCGAGCATAGTGGATGGTGATCCCCTCGGTTTGATCCGGTGTCAGGTCTTCATCCACCTGCTGCTTGCAGTCGACCGGCAGGATGACATCGCGCACGCCCGCGCGCTTCGCGGCAAGGAACTTCTCCTTGATTCCGCCGACCGGCAAGACATCGCCACTCAAGGTAATCTCACCCGTCATTGCAAGCAGCGGACGCACCGGCTTGTCCGTCAGGAGACTCACCAGCGCCGTCGCCATGGTGACGCCTGCGCTCGGACCGTCCTTCGGAATCGCTCCCGCAGGCACATGGATGTGGAGATCCAGGTCTTTGGTAAAGTCCTCGTCGAGGCCCAGAGTCAAGGCGTTTGACCGAACCCAGGTGAGCGCGGCTTGCATGGACTCCTTCATCACATCGCCGATCTGTCCGGTGATGTTGAAGCCGCCCTTACCTTTCATCTTATTGGCTTCGATGAAGAGGATATCGCCGCCGGCCGGGGTCCACGCGAGCCCTACCACGACTCCCGCACGCTTGGTCCGCTCCGCGATCTCGGTGTCGACGCGGACCTTGATGCCGCCGAGGAACTCGTGCACGATCTCCGGGGTGATGATCAGCTTCTCCGTGCGGCCTTCCGCGATCTTCCTGGCGAGTTTGCGGCAGACGGTGCCGATCTGCTGCTCGAGCTTGCGGACTCCGGCCTCGCGGGTGTAATGCCGGGCTACCAACGCAACGCTCTCGGTGGGAAAGTCGATGAGCTCCGGCTGCAGCCCGTTCTCCTTGATCTGGCGCGGGATCAGGTAGCGCTCCGCAATGGCGACCTTCTCTTCTTCAGTGTAGCCAGTCAGCTCGATGATCTCCATGCGGTCAAGCAGGGGACCGGGAATCGTATCCAGCTGATTCGCGGTACAGATGAAAAGGACTTTGCTAAGATCGAACGGCTGATCCAGGTAGTTGTCGCGGAAGGTATTGTTCTGCTCGGGATCGAGGGTCTCGAGGAGGGCTGAGGCCGGGTCGCCCCGGAAGTCTCTGCCCAGCTTGTCGATCTCATCCAGCATGAAGACGGGATCTTTGACCTCTACCCGCTTCAGGTGCTGAATAATCTGGCCCGGGAGAGCGCCGATGTAGGTCCGGCGATGCCCGCGAATTTCGGCTTCGTCATGCATGCCGCCCAGGGAGATGCGTGAGAACTTGCGGTCCAAGGCTCGGGCGATGGAGCGGCCAAGCGAGGTCTTACCCACGCCCGGAGGTCCGACAAAGCAGAGGATTGGACCCTTCATGTCCGGCTTCAGACGCCGAACCGAAAGGTAGTCCAGGATGCGATCCTTGACCTTCTTGAGCCCATAGTGATCCTCGTCGAGAAACTTCTGTGCCTTGAGGATGTCCACCTCGCCCGAGCTTGTCTTGGCCCATGGAAGCACTGCGAGCCATTCCACGTAGTTTCGAGTCAGGCTGTAGTCGGCCGCCGCGGGATTCATCCGGCTGAGCCGACCGAGCTCCTTCAACGCGTCCTTCTGTACCTCTTCCGGCATTCCCGCGGTCTCGATCTTTTCCTTCAGGTCTGCAATATCCTTCTGGGTGTCGTCCAGGTCTCCGAGCTCTTTCTGAATGGCCTTCAACTGCTCGCGCAGGTAGTAATCGCGCTGCGACTGCTGCACCGAATCCTGCACCTCGCTCTGAATTTTGTTTCTGAGCTGCTGGACCTCCAACTCCTTGGCGAGATGCTTGTTGACGCGTTCCAGCCGGACCGCGACATCGGGGGTTTCTAGCAGTTCCTGCTTATCCGTGGTGGTGAGGAAGGGCAAGCTGGAGGCGATGAAGTCTGCAAGCCGCCCCGGCTCATCGATGTTGATCGCAATCGTTTGAAGGTCGTCGCTCAAGGTCGGAGAACTGGTCACGATGGTCTGGAACTGGCTCACTACATTGCGCTGCAACGCCTCCAACTCCGGCGTCTTTCCCGGTTCTTCTTCTTCGATGATCGCGTACTCCGCCGTCATGAACGGCTGCAGCTGCTGGAACTCACCAAGCCGCACCCGTTCGTTGCCCTCCGTAAAGACGAAGAGGCTTTGGTTGGGCATTTTTACAACTTTATGGACGGTGGCCCGAGTTCCCACACTATGAAGGTCGCCGCCTTCGGGCGTGTCCAACCGCGCATCTCTCTGGGCCACCACGAGGATGGTTTTCTCCTCCCCCAGGCTCTGGATCAGCTGGATCGAGCTCTCTCGCCCGACGGTCAGCGGCAGCACCGCGTGCGGGAACAACACGGTATCCCGCACCGGGAGTACCGGAACCGCTCCGCCACGGGCGACAATGGCGCCAACCGGCTCGCCGACGCGGGCTGCCGTCGGCTTGATCACACTTACAAAGTCATTCGACATAGACTCGTCCTCTTCCTGCCCTGCAGCCTACACTCTTGAGTGTCCGCCTATCAACTTATCGGATATCTGATGCATAAAGTAGCAGAAAGTCGCAATCCGCCTTAAAGTTTGGCTTGTATAGCATTATCGGCGCCGCCTTGCTTTCCTTCTTGCCGCGTCGCAGCCTTACTTCGGGTCATCGCGTCACAGGCTCCCCTCTCAGTACGATGCCGCACGGTATGTTCCGAGGACTTTCAACCTCCGGCAATGTTGACCGACCTTCCTGATGACTCGATCCGCCTGCTCGCTCCCGTCGAAGCGCAGATCTATATAGAAAACGTACTCCCAAGGCGTACCGGGGACCGGACGGGACTCGATTCGTGTCAAGTTCATCCTCTCGCTGCGAAACTCCTCCAGTGCCGCCATCAGAGTCCCCGGTTGATGTGCAACGCTGAAGGCGAGGCTCATCTTGTTCTGATCGTCTCCGTGATTCGCAGCGCCGTCGCGCTCCAAGCGATAGAACCGGGTGTAGTTTTCCGCGTGATCCTCAATCCCACGGATGAGCACCTCGGCCCGATACGCTTCGGCGGCCAACTCGGGCGCAATCGCCGCCACGTGCCGCGCTCCACTTTCCATCAAGTCCTTGACCGCGCCTGCCGTGTCGTAGAAGGAAACCGCCTCGATCTCCGGATGCGACCGAAGCCAGCGCCTGCACTGACTCAAGGCGACGGGATGCGACAGCACCTTACGTACGTCTTGCAGCTTCGAGCCTGGTGCAGCAATCACGTTATGTCGAATCTTCAGCAGGCTCTCGCCAGTGATGCGCACCGCATGCTCGAGCAGCAGGTCGTAGTGCTCGGCCACGGAGCCGTGCAGGCTGTTTTCAATCGGCAACACCGCGCACTCTACTTCACCGGCGGCCACGCGTTCCACCACTTCGGCTGAAAGGCCGCAGGCGACGACGCTTATTTCTTCGCCCAGCATTCCCAGTGCCGCCATGTGGCTGTTCGAGCCCACGGCGCCCTGTATCGCAACTCTTGTGGGTGACGCTCTCCCGTTTTCCCGGATTTGGATTTCTGTTTCGGTACTTTGTCTTGATTTCACCAACAAACTCTACCTTTCCGCTTGACAAGACAACCCAACTTCATCCGTCCGCAACTTATCCCTTACAGGCCGCACGGCCAACACCAGCCCGGGGCCGAAGGTATGGCCTGGTGGTCAGGAGTTCCAAACATGCTCTGGACTATCACCATAATCCTTTTCCTTCTCTGGCTTGTCGGCCTGGTCAGTGGCTACACGCTCTCCGGCTGGATTCACATCCTCATCGTCCTTGCCATCATCTCGCTGATCTTCAATCTGCTCTCCGGGCGACGCGCACTATAAGCTTGTGAACCCGCCCGCTTTGGTCTCATGCATCTAAATCACAAGTGAGTGCAGAAGGAGTAATACCATGAACGAATCGAACGCATCCGGAGTTCTCGATCAAGCCAAGGGTAAGCTCAAGCAGGCCTTCGGTGAAGCAACGAACGATCAGACCCTAGCCAATGAAGGCGTGGCTGACCAGATGAAGGGCCACGTCAAAGAAGCGTGGGGCAATACCAAGGATACGGCGGCCGACTTGAAGCACAGCCACGAAGCCCATACTGCTAGCGCGGAAACCGAAGCGCATACCCACAACCTGCGGGACGACATTGCACATGCTGCTGAATCCACGAAAGACAGCATAAACCGGGGCCTGAACAATCTTAAGCGTAATGCCAACGACTAGGTCTCATTGCGGGATAAACAGAAGAGCTCGCCAATCCGGCGAGCTTTTCTGTTTGGCATGCTAAATCCTTCCCTTTGCTGATTTCGTTCTCGCCGCTTCTAGCCTCTTAACCCAACTGCCCCGGCGACGAACAAGAAGAACACGACCGAGATCACCCCATTTAGCAAAAAGAAGGCTGCATTCATTCTTCGCAGATCTCCTGGCGAGATGATCGCATGCTCATAGACCAGCAATCCTGCGACCACGATCGTGCCGCAGTAACCCACGACCCCCAAGCCAAAGAGCCGGTCTAGCCAGACCGCTAAGCCTACCACCGCCAGATGCATGCCGCGCGCGATCCGAAACGCCCCCTCCAGTCCAAATGCCTGCGGGATGCTGTTCAGGCCGACTTCCCGATCGTGCTCGAAGTCCTGGCATGCGTACAGCACATCGAATCCCCCCACCCAAAGCATCACCAGCGCTGTGAGGACCACGATCCGCGGGTCGAGACTTCCCCTTACGGCAATCCAAGCCGCGCTCGGACCAATGCCAAGCGCAAGGCCCAGCACCAGGTGCGACCAGCGTGTAATCCGTTTCATGTAGCTGTAAACCAGCACCAAAGCAAGGGCTAGCGGAGCCAGCTCCAGCGTCAAACGATTCAGCATCGCCGCCGCCGCCACAAACACCACCGCGCTGAGAACAACGAAGCCGGTTACAAATGCCGCACTCAAGTGCCCCGCGGGAATCGCCCTCATCTGAGTTCTGGGGTTTGCGGCGTCCAAGCGCGCGTCCACCAGCCGATTGAACGCCATCGCCGCGGATCGTGCCGACACCATGCAAGCAACGATCCACGCCAGCTTGAGGGGGGGCGGCCATCCGTTCGCTGCCAGGACTGCTCCGGTCAGCGCAAACGGCAGCGCAAAGATTGAGTGCTCCCACTTGATCATCTCGAGCGTCGCCGCCGTACTCTTTACCCAGGAATCCATGATCCGATCTTAGTCCTCGCGGCGACTCCCTTCTTTATCCATCAGCCTGGGATCACGTGTTGAACGCTTGACTCGTCACCGCAGAAGACGGAGTTGTCAGGCCGCTGATTGCAATTGGTCGCGAGCTCTTCCTGCGCGTCTGGGCTGCCGTGTGAACTAAGATAGAAGTATGTTGAGTGATTTGGAATACCTTTACTCCCCGGTTCGCGACAAAGTGCGTGATCTGCGGGAGTATCTTTGACTCGCCTCGTCTGAAGCGGGAACTCTCCGAGATTGAACAGAAGATCAGCGATCCCACGGTGTGGGCCGACGCCTCACGTTCGCAGCCGCTGATGCGCGAGCGCAAGCGTCTGGAGACGCTGCTGGCGGATGATGCCGAACTCGGCCGCCGATCGGACGATATCGAAGCTTACTTCGATCTTGCTCGCGAAGGCGAAGACACGGAACCGGACTTGACCCGGGAGATACCGCTGCTCGTCGACTACGCGGACAAGTTGGAGTCGAAGACCATGCTCTCCGGCGATACCGACCTGCTCAACGCCATTGTGACGGTGCATCCCGGGGCGGGCGGAACCGAGAGCCAGGACTGGGCCGAGATGCTGATGCGGATGTATATCCGATGGGGGGAGCGGCAGCACTTCAAGGTTGAGATCAATGAGATCCAAGACGGCGATGAGGCGGGTATTAAGTCGGCCACTTTTACCATCACGGGTGAGTTCGCCTTCGGGCTGCTCGGCGGCGAGACCGGCGTGCACCGTCTGGTACGCATCTCGCCGTTTGATTCGGCCAAGCGCAGGCATACGAGCTTCGCCAGCGTCTTCGTCTCGCCGGAGATCGATGACACGATCACGATCGACATCAAGGTGGAAGACCTTCGGATCGATACCTATCGATCCGGCGGCAAGGGCGGCCAGCACGTCAACACTACCGACTCAGCTGTCCGCATCACGCACCTTCCTACGGGTCTCGTGACCGGCTGCCAGAACGAGCGCTCGCAGCACAAGAACAAGGAGCGGGCGATGAAGATGATGCGCTCCAAGCTCTATGAGTATGAGCTGGAGAAGAAGCGTGCGGTGACGCGCAAGATCGAGGACTCGAAGCTGGAGATTGGCTTCGGCTCCCAGATTCGCAGCTACGTGCTGCAGCCGTATCGCATGGCCAAGGACCTGCGGACGCGAGTGGAGATTGGAGATGTCGATCGAGTGCTGGACGGTGATCTTGAGCCGTTTATCCGCGGATTTCTGCGCATGCGGCGTGAAGGAAAGCTGCCTTCAACCGTGGAGGATAAGGACGATCTTTAGGCCATGACAGATGTCATGGCGGTTTGCTGACATGGCTCAGTGGTGCAAGTCGCCCGGCGGGTTGAAACTCTTTCCATGGCGGATCGATCAGGGTCGCCGTTGAGGACGAAACGCATGAGCAGCACAACCACAAACAGCAAGACGCAACCAACACCCAACTACGGCGTCGACGCTCCTTCAGTCATGCGCAACCTGTTTCTCTTCGGCACGCTTTGTCTTCTGCTCGCGGTGGTTTTGCCTTGGGCCTGCATTTCGGGCCGCTGTCATCAGCTCTAGACCCTTCTTTCTTTGGCCGGCGGGATTCCTGCTGGGAGAAGGTTTACTTTTCCTGCTTTATGTCAAGGTAGGCAAGTTCCATCCTCGCGACAGAGTGCGCGACCTGGTGACCTGGCGAAGGAATGAACGATCACGGGTTGAGCGACGACGCGGTAACTTCCTCACCACCTATCCACCGCTGCACATCGTCGTCGCGCGAAGACCCAGGTAAACTTCGCGCTTCCGAACCCGAGGCGCCGCATCTAATCGTGCATGGCCGAAGACGCGAAGAATCCCCTCGTTGTACAGCTGCTGGCGCTGCTGAAGGGTGGGCAGGCGCATGCCGATCTTGAGTCCGCAATCCTAAACTTTCCAGTCGAAGCTCGGGGAAAGGTGCCGGAGCGTTTGCCTTACTCAGCCTGGCAGTTGCTGGATCACATGCGCTTCACGCAACGTGACATCCTGGAGTTCAGTGCTCCTCCGACAGGCGGGTATCACGGTCATAAGTGGCCGGACGCCTATTGGCAGAAGAATCCGGAGCCTCCTTCCGCGGGAGCATGGGATGAGGCGGTAACGACGATACGCTCCGACCAGAAGAAGTTTGAAGCTCTGCTGACTAACCCGGGCGCGGATCTCTACAAGCCCTTCAGGTGGGGGGATGGGCAGAACCTGCTTCGCGAGGCACTTCTCATTGCGGACCACAACGCCTATCACCTGGGTGAGATTGTGATGCTTCGACGTTTGCTGGGTGTGTGGCATGGATAGGAACTGGCAATGAATGAGCCTGCTGCCATCCGGGAAATGTTGAAGGCGAGAACTATTGCGGTGATTGGGCTGTCCGACGATGCCAGCAAGCCGAGCAACTATGTCTCCGTCTTCATGCAGGCGCTGGGGCATAAGATTCTTCCCGTGAATCCGGCGCTCGCAGGTCGATCGGTGCTGGGGGAGAAGGCGTTTGCATCGCTTGCGCAGCTGCCGTTCAAGCCTGACCTGGTGAATGTGTTTCGATTGCCCAAGTACATTCCGGCGATCGCCGACGAGATGATTCAGTTGGGGCTTGGAAAACTCTGGGTGCAGCAGGGAATCGTTCATGTCGAAGCAGCGGCTAAGGCTGAAGCGGCAGGCATACAGGTCGTCATGGATCGCTGCATCATGGTAGAGAGCAGGATGGCGCAGCGCGGCTCTCTCTTGTGAAGCTCTACAATCGAAGAGATATGAAGCGTTTTGTGTGGTTCGTCTGGCTATGTCTCAGCATCGTGTTGTTCCACGGCGTACTGCACGCGCAGTTGCAAGTGGTGGGAGATGGCGGACCGGGGCCGGTCAAAGCGCAGCATCTGACGGCGGAGTTGGTTTCTCTGGCACCTGCTATCTCTCCAGGCGGAACGCTGCAGGTTGGACTGGTGCTTACGCTGGAGGAGCACTGGCATGTTTATTGGGTGAATGCCGGCGACTCGGGGAAACCACCCCAAATCAAGTGGACTCTGCCGGCGGGAGTCACCGCGGGGAAGATGCAGTTTCCTATTCCGCAGCGGCTGCCGCTGGGACCTCTGATGGACTTTGGGTACGAGGATGAGGTTGCCTTTCCGGTGCTCTTGAGCGCTGCAAAGGACTTGAAGCCGGGACCGGTGCACCTGGATGCGCAGGTCAACTGGCTGGTTTGCAGCGCAGTGTGTGTACCGGGCAAAGCGCACCTTGGATTGACGCTGAATGTGGCTCCGAACAGTCCCGTGGGACAGCCTCTGGGCGCGTTGGGTCAGGCGTTGAGTCACATTCCTAAGCCTCTTCCCTCGGGAATGAAGTTCTCCGTGATCGGCGGCAGCAAGGCCTATCTGCTGACGCTGGATGCGGGGAAGTCTGAGCCGGACGCGGAGTTCTATCCCTTCGACCAGGACTTGATCTCGGACGCGGCGGAGCAGGATGCGGAGTCGACTGCGACGGGAGTCAAGCTGCCGGTCTTTCGCGCACCTGATCCGGATCACCCGGAGCGCTCGCTGGGTGAACTGCCGAAGGAGCTGCACGGGATTTTGAAGATCTCGGATGATGAGGCTTATGAGGTTACGGCACCGGTGGTACCGGGAGCGGTCGATGTTGAGTTATCGAAGGGCAACGCGGCTGTGGGGAGTGGGAGTGAGTTAACTGCCGTGCCGGCGATTGGGCTGGCATTTCTGGGTGGAATCATCCTGAACCTGATGCCTTGCGTGTTTCCGGTGCTGTTCCTGAAGGGGCTGGCGCTGGTGCAGTCGTCCGGGGAGGAGCGGAGACGGCTGCGGAGTCATGGGCTTGTTTACACGCTGGGGATTTTGGTTTCCTTTTGGGTGATTGTGGGGGTGCTGCTGGGGCTTAGGGCTGGGGGGAGTCAGGCTGGATGGGGGTTCCAGTTACAGTCGCCGGTGTTTATTGCGGTGCTGGCTTGCGGGCTCTTCTTCTTCGCGCTCTCGCTGGCAGGGCAGTTTGATCTGGGGCTGTCTATGACTGGGGTGGGTGGGGGACTCGCGCAGAAGCAGGGGTATACCGGGAGCTTCTTTACCGGTGTGCTGGCGACGGTGGTGGCGACGCCTTGCACGGCTCCGCTGATGGGGGCGGCCATTGGGTTTGCGCTGGCGCAGCCGGCGGGGATTACGTTTGCGGTGTTTACGGCTCTGGGGCTGGGGCTGGCGGTTCCTTACCTGGTGCTGAGCTTCCAGCCGGCATGGACGCGGGTGTTGCCGAAGCCTGGAGCCTGGATGGAGGTGCTGAAGCAGTTGACGGCGGTGCCGCTGTTTGGGACGGCGATCTGGCTCGCGTATGTGTATGGGCAGCTGTACCCGAGCGATGCGGCAGGGCATATCGCGTGGCTGCTGTGCGGATTTCTGGTGCTGGCGATTGCGGGTTGGACGCTGGGGCGGTGGCCGCTGCGGTGGTCGAGCGGGATTGCGGCGGTTCTGCTGGGTGTTGTTGCGCTGGCGATTCCGCTGAGTGAGACGAAGAAGGATAAGCTTTCGTGGGCTCCTTACAACCAGGCGGCGCTGGATGCGGCCCGGGCTCAAGGGCATCCGGTGTTTATCGACTTCACGGCTGCGTGGTGTTTGAGCTGCCAGGTGAACGAGAAGCTGGTGCTGCGGGCCGGAGATGTCGAAAAGCAGCTTTCTGCGAGAGATGTGACGCTGTTGCGGGCGGACTGGACCCAGTATGACCCGGAGATTACGAAGGAGCTGGCTACGTTGGGGCGAAGTGGGGTGCCGACCTACGTGATCTATCCCGCGGTGAAGGATGGGGCTCCGGATGTGTTGCCGGAGGTTCTGACGAAAGACCTGGTGCTGACGGCGATTGAGAAGAGTGGGGGGAAGTAGGGTACCCCCCCTCCCCCCATACTTCTTGCGCAAAGTCTTCAGAACATTGGACTTAGGTCTGGACTTCAGATGCGGAAGTCCGGACTTGATGGCTAAAGTCTTCATTGCAGAGGAGTTGTTCTCATCATGGGCCGGGGTCGGATTCGGGGAGAGAAAGAGGCAAATGCAGATTCCTCCGCTTCGCTGCGGAATGACAACCAAGTAAGCGGCTAAGAATGCAGGAGGGTCTGGATGTCGGACTCGAAGGCGGCGCGGTCGACGATGCCGGCGTGGGAGACGGCTATTTTGCCGTTGCGGTCGATAAGCAGGGTGAGGGGCATCTCGGCGAGGTGGAAACGGTTGCCGAGTTCGTCGGTGCCGACGGCTACGGGGTAGTCCATCTTCCACTTTACCAGGAAGGGCTTAATGACTTCGGGGGTTTCGCCGTACATGTCCAGGCCGATGACGGTGAGGCCTTGGGGGCGGTACTTGGTGTCGAAGGCGACGTACCAGGGGAGTTCGACCTTGCAGCCGCCGCAGGTGGTGGCCCAGAAGTCGAGGAGGACGACGCGGCCGCGGTAGTGGGACAGAGTAAGGTTCTTTCCCTGGACATCTTTCAGCGTGAACTCCGGCGCAGGGACGCGGGAGGCAGCAGGGATGAGGTCCTCGGCCGGCTTTGACGCCTGCGACGGCGGCGGCGCGGCGGTCTGGGCGGCGAGCGGAAAGAGCACGAGGAGAGCCACGGCGGAGTCGAGCAGGCTTGGCATGATGCGGCGATGATACCAAGCCTGATGCTGCCTCTGTGGCGGCATCGGAGTTAGCTCACAGACACTGGTTCGCCCATGAGGGTGCCCTTGTTGGCGACGGAGTCTTCGGCGGCGGATTGCATCTGCTCATCCGTCATCACGGCGATGGTCTGGGAGGCGGACCAGCGATGGCCGAAGGGGTCGGTGAACTGGCCGTAGCGGTCGCCCCAGAACATGTCCGCAAGCGGCATGGTGACGGTGACACCGCCGGCGACGGCCTTGTCCCAGAAGGATTGGACATCTTCAAGATTCAGAGCGAGGACGATGGGCGAGCCGCCCAGCTTTTCTGGCGTCATGCTGGGCGCGTTGAACTTCTCCGAGAAGTCGTCTGCCAGCATGATCAGGGAGCCGTTGATGAGCAGGCGGACGTGCATGATCTTGTCCGTGCCGGGCATGAGGTGGGGTTCGCCGTCTACGGTGGCGCCGAGAGCCTTTTTGTAGAAGTCGACGGCTGCGGCAGCGTTGGAGACGGTGAGATAGGGAGTGATGGGTGGGACGGGGATGTTCATGGCCATAACCTTCCAGAAGATGTATTCCCATGGAGGCAAAGATGGTAGCACAACCTTAACTCCATTTCGAAGCTTGATAGAGAACCGGTTCGACAAGAAGTTCTTCTGAAATGCCGAGTTTGAGAAGCATCACGCATCTTAGGAGCGCATGCAATTTCTGATTTAGCAGAAAGAGAGTTTTGGATTCATCGGCAACAGATTGCTTCTTGTCGATACCTAGATGGGTAAAGTAGTTTCTGGTTTGAACGACGACTCGAACAAAGTCGGTCTGCTCTCCTATCAGCTTTTCAAGGAAGGGAATGCTCAGAAGGCCGCACACGAGCAATGTGCGACTGCTATATGAGGCTTCGTTCGCAAAGCCAAGTGACTCTAAGCATCGTTTGGCAACGGGGTTCTGGCCCCATTCCGATGTGATTGCCTTCCTAACAGATGCCAGACCTCTCTTAAAATTCTTTTTGTCGATCAGGCATTCGGAGAAATGCAAACGGCCAAAACATTCGAGAGCTTGAGCTAGACTCAAAAATTCCGTCTCGAGAGGCATCTTGCTTTTGCGAAGGGTATCGAGGACTATTTTCTCCACAGGTTGCTCTGATTCGGGGGTAGCCAGCCAGTTGGCGAGCGCTTCAGCCATATCAGAATTCCGACAGCATACCCAAGTTTGTCTGTTAACCCTTTCCCGCTTGCTTCGCCGAACATTTTGGACTAGCCAACCGACGTCATCTCCAACAAAGGCTTGCATTCTCTTGAGAGTCACTGAGGTTCCAAGGAAAAGAGCAAAAAAGTTCTCCAGCCGAAAACCAAGTGAGATGAACCAGGCGAGGGATTGAGGGGCTTGGGGAATGACCCTAACCCTCGGAACTGACTTTATACGCGCTCCTTTCTTAGCCTTCACTCCCCCGCCAGAAAAGACCTCGCAGATCACTTCAGCCTTGAGGTCAACACTACTGAAGTGAAAAACGGGCAACGCTTCCAAAGGCGATCTAAAGGTGCTTTCACCAGTATTGAATTCCATCGTCCATGGCGTGGGCAGTAGATGATGCATTTTGGTAAGAAAGAACCCGGCACCGTCGACACAAGAAGCAAAAGCGGACTCGATGTGGAGACCCATCAACAATCTCCCATGCTCATACTTGGAACTGGCGAGTTGTTGACCAGTTCTCGTATCCGTAAGTCCTTTTCCTGCATTTCGAACAGCATTGACTAGAGTGCACGGACCATGAGGCGTGAAGCCGCAAATAGAAGCTGTTCTCTGAAAATCCGGTAACCTACTCATTGCGTCGAACGCGTCGCGAAAGGCTTTTGACGGGTCAATGACAGTGTAGGTCGGGGATGAACCAAGACTTACATCTCCATTACGACTAGAGAGTGTGCCTGTAAATTCGGCTTCGGTCTGCCCGTAGGGCCAGAATGCTCCTACGGTGTCGAATGTTTCGCGTAGTCTGAATTTCTTCATGGATGATAATAGCGAACCTGTCTCCCACGGGGAAAGGCTAATTACTGGTCGTCTTTGCATTGCCATTAGTCTTTAGGCGGGCGATCTCTTCCATGCGTTGGCCAAGCTGGCGTTCGCGACCTTCGTTGGTGGGCTGGTAGTAGCGGCGATCTTTGAGGTTGTCGGGGAGCATTGCATGTCAGCGACGCGGCCTTCGAGGTCGTGGGCGTACTGGTAGTCCTTGCCGTAGTCAAGGGACTTCATCAGCTTCGTGGAGGCGTTGCGGAGGTGCAGCGGGACGGGTTGGGCTACCGTGGTGGCGATGTCCTGGAGGGCGGCGGCGTAGGCGGTGTAGACGGCGTTCGATTTGGGGGCTAGGGCGAGGTAGACGACAGCCTGGGCGAGGGCGAGGTCGCCTTCCGGGTGGCCGAGGAAGTGCATGGCGTCGCGGGCGGAGAGGCAGAGGTTCAAGGCTTCAGGGGCGGCGAGGCCGATGTCCTCGATGGCCATGCCCACGATGCGGCGAGCGATGTACATGGGGTCTTCGCCGGCTTCGAGCATGCGGCCGAGCCAGTAGAGGGCGGCGTCGGGGTCGGAGTTGCGGACGGATTTGTGGAGGGCGGAGATGATGTCGTAGTGCTGTTCGCCCTTTTTGTCGTAGAGGAGGGTGCGGCGCTGGAGGGCTTCGGCGGCGATGGCGGGGGTAATGAGGGCGTTGTCCGTTGACCGTTCTCCGTTGTCCGTTCGAAGGCTGGGTGCGGAGGCTAGTTGGGCGGCGATCTCCAGCGCGTTGAGGGCGGTGCGGGCGTCGCCGGAGGCGTAGGTGGCTATGGCGGTGAGGGCTTCGGGGGTGGCTTGGAGAACAGGTGCCTGGCGGGAAGGCTTGGGGAGTTCGGTGGACCCACTCATCGACGATGATGCTGTCTGTCTGGAAGAGACTGGGGAATGGGGCACGGAGGAGTTTGTGGCCAGGGTGAGGAGGGCGCGGTTCAGGAGTTGGAGGATGTCTTGCTCGGAGAGGGGTTGGAGGGTGTAGACGCGGCAGCGGGAGAGGAGGGCGGCGTTGATCTCGAAGGAGGGATTTTCTGTGGTCGCTCCGATGAGGCGGATGGTGCCGCGTTCGACGTAGGGGAGGAAGGCGTCCTGCTGGGCCTTGTTGAAGCGATGGATCTCGTCGATGAAGAGGATGGTTCGGGAGCCGAGGTGGGAGGCTTTTTCCGCGTCGACCATGACCTGCTTGATCTCCTTGATCCCGGAGAGGACGGCGGAGAACTCGATGAAAGAGGCCTGGGTGCGGACCGCGATGATCTTGGCGAGGGTGGTCTTGCCGACGCCGGGCGGGCCCCAGAAGATCATGGAGGCGGGGTCGTCGTTTTCGATTGCCAGCCGCAAGGGTTTCCCTGGTCCCAGTAAATGCTGCTGGCCGGCGTAGTCGTCCAGGGTGCGGGGGCGCATGCGCTCGGCGAGTGGGGTTTGTTTCGTGTTGGTCTGGGAGATGGGGGAGGTGTCGAAGAGGCTCATGGGTTTTGGGGCGGGTTGACACGATACCCCAGGGGCTGATGCCCGATCTGTGGCTGTGCTGAGAGACCCAAGGCTAAAGCCTTGGGGTACCTCGATGCAACGGCGCAATGTTGCGATCGAAGTAAGAGGCTCTGGAGATTCGGGGCGGGTTTAGAGATTGTGCCTAGGGATAAAGGCCTTGGCTCAGTAAGACACGGGCGAAGCCTTGGGGTACTTCGATGGAACCGGGGCGTGGTTACGGCCTTCGTGGGATTTCGGGGGATGTCTGGGGTAGGTAGGCTTTGAGGTGCTTTCGAGTCTTGGTACGAGGCGAAGGCGATCCTCGTTGGCGGGCAAGTGAGATGAGCAGGTCAGGGTCAATCCGAGCAGCGGGCAAACGATGGGCGCGGGCGCTCGTGGGTGCGGCGCTGGTGCTGGTAGCGGCTGCGGGCTGGAGCGAGGGGTGGCATGGTGGGAGGAAGGAGACACGCACGCTGACCAGCGTCAAGCAGGCGCACGAGTTGACGGCGAGTGAGGCGGACCGGGCGATTCCAGTGCACTTACGGGCGGTGATCACCTACTTTGATCCGTTGAACGATGCGCGCGATGGCGCGATGTTCCTGCAGGACGGGACGGGTGGAATCTATGTGATGGTGCCGACCAACACGCGATGGCCGGAGGGCCCTCCAGCGGCGGGAACGCTGGTGGATGTGGAGGCGATCACGGCCCCGGGAGACTATGCGTCGATCCTGGTGCAACCGCGGTTCAAGGTCCTGGGCCGCGCGCCATTTCCGCTTCGGCCGAAGCGGGTGAGCCTTACGCATCTTTTGACTGGACTGGAGGATGCACAGCGGGTTGAGGTTGAAGGGGTCGTTCAGTCGGTGGTGGAGTTGCCGAGGAAGGTGGGGTTGGAACTGGCTATGCCGGATGGGGTGATCACCGCGGTCACCCTGAAGCAAGCGGGCGTGAACTATCAGGCGCTGGTCGACAGCAAGATTCTGCTGCGCGGGGCTGCGGCTGCGCTGTTCAACCGTAACCGGCAGATGACCGGGGTTCGGCTGCGGTTTCCAGATATCACTTCGGTGACGGTGGAAGAGGCTGGACCTCAGGATGTGTTCAGCCTGCCGGTGCAGTCGATCGATCGCCTTTCGAAGTTCGATCCACATGCGAGCCTCTTTCATCGCGTCCACCTGCGCGGTACGGTGACGCTGCAGGTTCCGGGTAAGAGCGTGTGCGTGGAAGAGGATCAAGAGGCGCTATGTGCGCAAACTGAGGAAGAGAGTCCGCTCGAGATCGGCGATCGGGTGGAGATGGTGGGTTTCACGGCAGTGGGAGCGTACAAGCCGACGTTGGTGCATGCGATGTTGAAGGCGCAGGCGCCGGGCAGTGTGCCGGTGGCCACGAAGATCACGGCGCAGGATGCGTTGAGTGGCAACTATGACTCGAAGCTGGTGAAGCTGACGGGAAAGGTGATCGGCTACGATCTGACGGCGAAGAATCCGACGCTGCTGATGGATTCGCAGGGGGTGATGTTCGCGGTGACGCTGCCGGTTGCCGATCCAACCGGGAGCCTGGCCGCGGTGCGAAGCGGAAGCGAGATGTCGATCTCGGGCATCTGCGAGGTGGAGCTGGATGCACAGAAGACGGCGAAGGGCGACGGTGCAGCGGCGATTCGATCGTTCCGGATGATCCTGCGCTCGCCGGCAGACCTGGTGTTGGTGAAGGCGCCCTCCTGGTGGACCGCGGGGCATGCGCTGGATGCGCTGGGCTTTAGTATCTTTGCGGGAGTTGCCGTGCTTTGCTGGGTGTTTGTGCTGCGGCGGCGGGTGAACCACCAGACCAAGATGCTGCGGGAGAGTGAAGAGCAGTTTCGGCATATGGCACAGCATGACGCGCTGACCGGTCTGCCGACACGGTTGCTGCTGCACGACCGGATGGAGATGGCGCTGGATCGGATGAAGCGGTACAAGAGTTTTGCCGCGGTGCTGATGCTGGACCTGGATAACTTCAAGAAGGTGAATGACTCGTTCGGGCACCAGGCGGGTGATCTTGCGTTGCGTACGACGGCGCACCGGTTGATCGAGACGATCCGGAAGACGGATACCGCGGCTCGCATGGGCGGGGACGAGTTTGTGGTTCTGCTGACGGATCTGAAGGAGATTAGCGAGGCGGAGGCGATCGCCGAGAAGATCATGGATGCGCTGGCGCGGCCGGTGACGTTTCAGGATCACCAGTTCTCCATCTCAGCGAGTATAGGGATCTGCCCGGTGGAAGATGCGGCGATGGATCCGGAGAGTCTGCTGAAGCAGGTGGATGCGGCGATGTATCACGCGAAGTCGCAGGGACGGAACCGGTGCCAGGTATTCACGAGCGATCTGGCTGCGGCGGTTTCGAAGCGGCTGCAGATCCAGATGGCGCTGGGACGGGCGATCCACCGGCAGGAGCTGGAGGTCCACTACCAGCCGCTGGTGATCTCGGAGAATGGCGAGGTGGGGGGTGTGGAAGCGCTGCTGCGGTGGCGGAGCGAAGAACTAGGCATGGTGATGCCGAATGACTTTATTCCGGTGGCAGAGGAGTCTGGGTTGATTGTGCCGATCGGCGAATGGGTGCTGGAGCAGGCGAACCGGCAGATTGCCGAGATGGAACGGCGGATGCAGCGCAGCCTGCTGCTGGCAGTGAATCTATCCCCGCGGCAACTGTTGCATCCGGGATTGGTGGCGGCGGTGAGCCGGGCGGTCAGCGCAAGCGGGAGAGATCCGGGCCACCTGATCCTGGAGATTACGGAAGGGACGCTGATGAGCGACTCCAACGCGAACCGGGAGACGCTGCTGAGCTTGCGGGGGCTGGGAGTTCAGCTTGCGATCGATGACTTTGGGATTGGGTTTTCGAGTTTGTCGTACATCACGCAGTTTGCTGCGGACTGGATCAAGATCGATCGGTCGCTGATACGGAACTGCACGTCCGACCGGGCGAGCCTGGCGGTGCTGCGGGCGATCGTGGCCATGGCTCGCGGGCTGGGGATGCGGGTGGTGGCGGAGGGAATTGAGACGGAAGAGCAGTTCCAGATGCTGAAGGATGAGCAGTGCGATGTGGCGCAAGGGTTCTATCTGGCGCGGCCGATGCCGGGTGCGGATCTGGGGCGGTTTTTGGGAGTGGTTGAGGAGCCGGTCGAGAGTGCGGATGGTGCGTTCTCGTTTATGCAGATTGCCTCGTCGATGTAGAAAAAGGCGCGGCGAGGACTCAGACGCTGAGGCGGTTGGCGGCGGCTACGCGGCTATACCAGAGGCCGGAGTCCTTGATGGTGCGCTTGAGGGAGCGGAAGTCGACGTAGGTGAAGCCGTAGCGCTGGGTGTAGCCGTCGGCCCACTCGAAGTTATCGACGAGGGTCCAGGCGTGGTAGGCGCGGACACGGGCTCCGTCGGCGATGGCGCGGGAGAGCTCTGCCAAGATCTGTTTGTGGAAGGCGATGCGGCGTATGTCGGGGACGCGCCCGGCTTCGTTGGGGGCGTCGAGGTAGCAGCAGCCGTTCTCGCTGATCTCGATGATGGCATGGTTGTACTCGCGGGAGATCTGGGTGACGAGATCGTAGATGCCGGAGGGCCAGATCTCGAGGCCGGCTTCAGTGAGCGGGCCTTCGGTGGGAGTCTCGACGTGGATCTGGGTGAGGGGATCGCGGGCTCCGGCGCCGCCTTCGAACTCGGTGCCGAGATGGCCGGAAGATAGGGGTGCTGTTGCTGCGGCGGCGGAGACGATGCGGCGATTGTAGTAGTGGAAGCCGACCCAGTCGAGGGGGGCTTTCATGATCTTGTCGTCGCCGGGTTGGTAGCCCATGGCTTCGAAGGGGATCTCGCCTACGAAGGCTTTGGGGTACTCGCCGGTCATGACGGGGTGGAGGAAGTAGAGGTTGTTCATCGCATGATAGCGGGCGGTGGCGGCGAGGTCGGCTTCGCTGTTGGTCTTGGGGTAGGCGGGTGCGGCACCGTAGGCGCTGCCGATGGTGGCTTTGGGTGAGGCTGCCTTGATCGAGCGGGAGGCAAGGCCCTGGGCGAGGTTGACGGTGTGGGCTGCTTTCAGGAAGAGATTGAAGTCGCTTTTAGCGGGTGGGAAGATGCCTACGCCGTAGCCGTAGTAGGTGAAGGTCCAGGGCATGTTGAAGGGTGCCCAGACGGTGACGCGGTCGCCGAGATGTTTGGCCAGGGTGGCGGCGTAGTCGGCGTAGTAGTGGGAGAGATCGCGGTTGGGCCAGCCGCCGCGTTCTTCGAGGGCTTGCGGGAGATCCCAGTGGTAGAGGGTGCAGAAGGGGCGAATACCGGCTTCGAGGATGCCGTCTACGAGGCGGCTGTAGTAGTCGAGGCCCTTGGGGTTGACCTGGCCGGTGCCGGTGGGGAGGATGCGGGACCAGGAGGTGGAGAAGCGATAGCTCTTCATGTTGAGGCGCTTCAGGATGGCGATGTCTTCAGCGAGATGGTGGTACTGGTCGGAGGCGATGTCCGCCGTGGCTTGGCCCTTGATGCGGTTGGGCTGGTGGGAGAAGTGGTCCCAGTTGGACTCGCCTTTGCCTTCGAGGTTCCATGCGCCTTCGACCTGGTAGGCGGCGGTAGCAATGCCCCAGAGGAAGTCCTTGGGGAAGCGGGCGGCTTCGATGGCAGCGGGGGAGATGGCTCCGGGGATGGTCTGCTCGGTTGCGGAAAGATGGCGGCGTGAGAGGAGGGTGCCTGCTGCAGCGAGGGCGGAGGTCTTGACGAAGCGGCGGCGGTCCGGATTGTTGAGGAGACGCATCGAAGGACGACCTTTCGGGGAGTTGCTGAAGGTTGCAGTTCGTGGTCTGAGGATTATAAGCGTGGCTGTTCGGGCGAGCTTTGCGGGATGCGGTCGAGCTTTAGAATGGAGGAAGAAGACTTTCTGTTGAGGGCGAATTGAGCAAAGAGCTGTTACCGATTGAGGCGATTGCGGCGAAGTTGAACCTGCCGGAGACGATGTTCGAGAAGCGGAGCCCGGTGAGCGCGAAGATCGCGCTGGAACTTCTGGACGATGCTTACTTTCCGGAGCGGGGAAAGCTGATTCTGGTGACCGCAACCACGCCAACGGTGTCCGGAGAAGGGAAGACCGTTACTTCTATCGGGCTGGTGCAGGGATTGGAGAAGATTGGCAAGCTGGCGATCCTTACCTCACGGGAGCCCTCGCTGGGACCGGTGTTTGGGATGAAGGGTGGGGCGGCGGGAGGCGGGCGGTCGCAGGTTGAGCCGAGCGAGAAGATCAACCTGCACTTCCATGGGGACTTCCATGCGATTACCTCGGCGCATAATTTGCTGGCGGCTTTGATCGACTCGCATATGTTTCATGGGAACGAGCTTGGACTCGATCCTGCGGCGGTGACTTGGCCGCGGACGCTGGATATGAACGACCGGGCATTGAGGAATGTAACGGTGCAGGTCACAGATCCGAGTAAGCGGCAGCGGGACGGGAGCAATCGGGCGAGCGGGTTCCTGATTACGGCGGCGAGCGAGATGATGGCGATTCTCTCGCTGGCGGAGGGCCGGGAGGATCTGCGTGATCGGCTGGCACGGATTGTGGTGGGGGCGAACAAGGACGGGAAGCCGGTGACGGCGGGGGAGCTTGGCGCGACGGGGCCGATGATGGCTCTGCTCAGTGAGGCGCTGCTGCCGAACCTGGTGCAGACGACGGAAGGGACGCCGGCTCTGGTGCACTGCGGGCCGTTCGCGAATATTGCGCATGGGACGAGCTCTGTTGTGTCGCAGAAGATGGGGCTGCGGCTGGCGGATTATGCGGTGAACGAGACCGGGTTTGCGAGTGACCTGGGGTTCGAGAAGTATATGGACCTGGTGATGCCTTCTTCCGGGATCAAGCCGGCTTGCGCGGTGCTGGTGACGACGGTGCAGAGTCTGCGGAATCAAGGGGAAGGCGAGCTGGAGCGCGGGTTTGCGAACCTGGAGAAGCATATCGGGATCGTGCGTGGGTTTGGGCTGCCGGCGGTGGTGGCGATCAATCGGTTTCCGAAGGATACGGAGGAGGAGCTTGGGACGCTGAAGGAGTTTTGCGAGGCACGAGGGGCTGCGTTTGCGCTGTCCGAGGCTTTCGCCAAAGGTGGTGAGGGGGCGGCTGAATTGGCGCGGAAGGTGGTTGAGGTGATCGAGGCGAATGCTGCTCCGGAGCTGAAGACGACGTATGAGGAGGCGGATGCAGCGGAGGAGAAGATTGCCAAGGTGGCGCGGGGGATCTATGGGGCGGATGGGGTGGAGTTCTCGGAGCGGGCCACCGAGAAGCTGAGGCAGTTTGAAAGCTGGGGGTTTGGTGGGCTGCCGGTGTGTATTGCGAAGACGCAGTACTCGTTGAGCGATGATCCGAAGGCGATGGGTGCGCCGAAGGGCTGGACGCTGCATGTGACGGATGTGTCGTTGTCGGCGG
Source organism: uncultured Granulicella sp. (assembly GCA_965198885.1). GTDB lineage: Bacteria > Acidobacteriota > Terriglobia > Terriglobales > Acidobacteriaceae > Edaphobacter. Next base: position 3,337,751 of record OZ240677.1, read on the forward strand.
GGGCGGGATTTTTGGTGGTGATCTCGGGGGCGATGATGCTGATGCCGGGACTGCCGAAGGCTTCGCGGGCGATGGGGATCGATGTGGATGCGCGGGGCGAGATTGTCGGGATGAGCTGAGGGCCGGGTGCTGATCTCAGGGTGGCTTTAGGATGGGTGCTATGGATGCTTTGGTGATTGCGGGGCGGACGTTTGGTTCGCGGCTGATTGTGGGGACGGGGAAGTACAAGGACGGGCCGGAGACGCAGGCGGCGATCGAGGCCTCCGGGGCGGAGATGGTGACGGTGGCGGTTCGGCGGGTGAACCTGGACCGGACGAGTGAGTCCTTGCTGGATTTCATCGATCCGAAGAAGTACTTCCTGCTGCCGAATACGGCGGGGTGCTACACGGCCGAGGAGGCGATCCGGGCGGCGCGGCTCGGGCGGGAGGTTGGGTTATCGGATTGGGTGAAGATTGAGGTGATTGGAGATCTGCCGACGCTGTATCCGGATGTGCAGGCTACGGTGGAGGCGACGCGGGTGCTGGTGAAGGAAGGGTTTACGGTGCTGCCGTATACGTCGGACGACATCGTGTTTGCGAAGCGGCTGATCGATGTGGGGGCCGCGGCGGTGATGCCGTTGGGGGCACCGATCGGGACGGGGATTGGGGTGGCGAATCCGAGCTCGCTGCGGATGATGCGGGAGCTGATTACGGAGGTGCCGCTGGTGGTGGATGCGGGGCTGGGGACGGCGAGCGATGCGGCGCTGGCGATGGAGATGGGATTCGACGCGGTGCTGCTGAATACGGCGATTGCGGGGGCTAAGGATCCGGTGATGATGGCTCGGGCGATGGGGAAGGCGGTGGAGGCGGGGCGGGAGGCTTTTCTGGCGAGGAGGATGCCGAGGAAGCTGTATGCCACGGCTAGTTCGCCTATGGAAGGGATTTCGAAGTAGGGTTGCGGTAGACTCGCGGCATGCGGGTGTTTGGGATTGATTGCGGCACGGAGTTTACAGGGTACGGGGTGGTGGAGATGGACTCCGGTGCTCCTATGTCCGGACGTGGGACTGGACTGGTGCACTGCGGGGCGGGTACGATTCGGCTGAATAAGAAGGAGACGACGCCGGTGCGGCTGGCGCAGGTGTTTCGGGAGTTGACTGCGTTGCTGACGGTGTATGAGCCGGATGTGGTGGCGATTGAGGAAGTGTTCTTCTCTGCCAATGCGAAGAGTGCCTTGAAGCTGGGGCAGGTCAGAGGCGTGGCGATGCTGGCGGCGGCTACGTGTGCCCGGCCGGTGGTGGAGTATGCTCCGCTTTCGATCAAGAGCGCGGTGGTGGGGTATGGGTTGGCGGCGAAAGAGCAGGTGCAGTTTATGGTGATGCGGCTGCTGGAGTTGACTGCGGCACCGGACTCGGCGGATGCGGCGGATGCGCTGGCGATTGCGATCTGCCATCTGCATACGGCGCAGACGGGGATGGCTGGGGCGGGTGCGAGACGTTGAGATGGCTGGCTCTCAGAGTGTTGGCAGCTTCCTGCGTGTGTTGCGCTTACGGCCAGGGCGGTCAAGACCTGCTGAAGGAGCCGGCAGAGGTGAGCTTTCGGTTTACGGCGGTGATCAAGACGCTGCCGAGCTATACCTTCCGGGTGCGGCAGGATGGGAGCGGTAGCTTCGACGAGACGATTACGGGACCGGATGGAAGTCTGGATGAGACAAAGAGCGACTTCGTGATCACGGGAAAGACGGTGACTTCGATCTTAGAGCAGGCGAAGGCGGTGGAGAAGGGCGGGTTTGTGTGCGCGGGGAAGATGAAGGGAATCGCGGATACCGGGGTGAAGGTGCTGGGGTTCGATGGGAAGAGCTGTACGTATAACTCGCCGGCTGACAAGACGGTAAGTGAATTGACGGAGACCTTTCAGGCCATGGCGGAGACGCTGGCGGAGGGAAGGAGACTGGCATTCAAGCATCGGTATGACCGGCTGGGCTTGAATGACGAGATGACGAACCTCTGGGAGGCGGTAAAGGCCGGGCGTGCGATTGAGGTGGGGACGATCTCGGGGACTCTGCGAGGACTCGTGGAGGATGGGGATGTGCTGGAGAGAGTGCGGGTGCGGGCGGCGGAGTTGCTGAAGATGGGGGCGGGTGGGTAGGACAGCAACGGCTAAGAGCGGTAGAGCTGAGAACAGGCAACAAACGATAGGCAGAGGACGCTAAGGTCACGCGAAGGAAGGCGCCTAGGGTGCCGGGCTTAGGTTGCGGTAGAGGAGGGCCATGGATTCCAGGGGGAGTTGTTCGGCTCTGCAGTGTGGGGGAATTTGCTTGGGCCAGTTTGCGGTGAGGGATTCCGAGGAGTGGCCGGCGTTGCGGAGATTGTTCTGGAGGGTTTTGCGCTTCTGGGCAAAGGCTTGACGGAGAAAGGTGTTGAAGCCTGCTGAGTCGACCGCGAGTTCTTCAAAGCGCGGAGCGAAGTGGAGGCGGAGGACGGTGGAGTAGACGTCGGGGGGTGGGGAGAAGGCGGCGGGTGGCAGGGTGAAGAGATTGTCGACCTGAGCGTGCATCTGGGTGAAGGCGGAGAGGGCGCCGTAGTCGCGGGAGCCGGGGGCGGCGGAGATGCGGTCGGCGACCTCGCGCTGCATCATGAGGACGGCACGGTGGAGGATGGGTGCGGCGGCGAAGAGGTGGAGGAAGATGTCGGAGGTGATGTAGTAGGGGAGATTGCCGATGACGTCTAGCTTCTCGGTGGCTTCAGCGAGGGTGGGGAGGTCGGTATGCAGGACGTCGGCTTCGTGGACTTCTACGTTTGGATGATCGCGGAAGCGGAAGGTGAGTTCGGCGGCGAGAGAGCGGTCGAGTTCGAGGGCGATGAGGCGGCGGCAGCGGGGGGCGAGGATATCGGTGATGGCTCCGTGGCCGGGGCCGATCTCGACCACCGTGCGGGTGGAGAGGTCGCCGAGAGCGTCGGCGATGCGGTGGCAGGCCTGGTCATCTATGAGGAAGTTCTGGCCTAGCTTGGGCTTGCGGGGCATGGGTTGAGGATACTTGACCAGGGTTGGGACACAGAGCCAAGCAGGCGAGGGATGATCCTGGTGAAAGCTGGCGAGTGGGAAAGCGGTAGACTGGGCGGCATGATGAGTGCGATGGTTTTTGGATTGACGATGACTTTAGGGGTGGGTGCCGGGCTGGGGCAGACGGTGGATGTGCCGGCGGGGCAGAAGGTGGTGCTAACGGCGGAAGGACGTGGGGTGCAGATCTACACATGCAAGGAGGGGCCGGATGGCGTGGCGCGGTGGACCTTTTCGGGGCCGGAGGCGAAGTTGTTTGTGAAGGGGGTGGAGGTGGGGGTACATGGGGCTGGGCCGGTGTGGACGTATATGGGCGGGACGGTGCATGGGAAGATGGTGGTGACGCAGGCTTCTCCGGAGGTGGATGCTGTTCCATGGCTGCTCGTGAAAGGGGTGAGCTATGACGGGTCGGGCCCGATGGCGACGGTGACGTACATCCAGCGGACGGAGACGAAGGGTGGGAAGGCAAAGACGGATGGTTGCGATACGCTTCATTTAGGCGAGAGTTCGCGGGTGCCTTACTCGGCCACGTATACGTTTTATGCGGCTGCGAAGTAGGCCCCCCTCCCTAAAGTATGCAAAGTCTTCAAAGCATGCGGTTTAGGTCTGGACTTGGGGTTTGGGTGCACCAAAGAGTGTGCATGTAGCTGGGACAGATTCGAAAGCGGATTCAAGACGAAGTATCAGAGGAGGGTTTGTGGACTGGACGCCGGGCGGAGTAAGCAGTGACATTGAGGATCGGCGGGACTCGTCGGGTGGGGACGGCGGCGGGGGTGGGTTCGGGTTTGGCGGCGGGGGTGGCGGCGGGCTGGGGATCGTCGGGTTTGTGATTGTGCTAATCATCAGCCTGGTGACGGGGCATAACTTTCTGGGTGGGTTGATCAGTGGAAATGCAGGGGGTGGGGGCGGTGGTTCGCAGAGCTATGGGCCGGCACCCAGCTCGCAGTATGGGCCTGGCTCGCAGTACGGGCCTGGCGGGCCGGGGTCTTCCATGACTGGGTCGCCGACCGGGACGCCGCGGCAGCATCCGGCGGGTGAGGACCGGGATGTACAGCTGATCAGTTTTGTGCTGGACGATGTGCAGAAGACGTGGACGCAGATCTTTCAGGCGAGCGACAAGACGTATCGTCATGCGAAGCTGGTGATTTATCGGCGGGCGACGTATTCGGGTTGCGGAACGGCGCAGGCGCAGACGGGGCCGTTCTACTGTCCGGAAGATGAGAAGGTGTATATCGACCTGAGCTTCTGGGATGAGCTGAAGAAGTTTGGCGGGGATACGGGGGACTTTGCGCAGGCGTACGTGATCGCGCATGAGCTCGGACATCACGTGCAAAAGCTGCTGGGGATCGAGCAGAAGGAACAGATGCTGGTGCGCCAGAATCCGGGCCAGAGGAATGAGTACTCGGTGGATCTGGAGTTGCAGGCGGATTGCTTTGCGGGGGTCTGGGCGCATACGACGGAGCAGCGGGGGTTTGTGCATCCGGATGATATCGCGGGGGCGTTGAAGGCTGCCGCCGCCGTCGGCGATGATCATCTGCAAAGTATGAGCGGGCGGGCGGTGAGTCCGGAGAGCTGGACGCATGGATCGAGTGCGCAGCGGGAGACGTGGTTCCGGAAGGGGCTGGACTCTGGGCAGATTGGGGCTTGCGATACCTTCGGGGCGAGCGCAGGCCGAGGGGAATGACGATGGTCCTCAGAGTCCCTAGGTGAGTTGGGGAAGGTTTGACACCGATCTGCCACCGATCTGAAAGGCGATAAAGACAGCTAGTCTCGCGCCGCAACGATGAAGGAAGAAGGAGCTTGTGCGATGACGAGTGCAGTCAGCCAGAGGGCGGCAAGTCCTTTTCTCAACGCGGTTGAGCCGCAGTTCTATGTTGCGGATGTAAAGGTCTCCTGCGATTTCTATACGGGCAAGCTGGGGTTTGCCGTTGCCTTCCTCTATGGTGACCGACCGTACTATGGTCAGGTTTTTCGGGATCAGGTGCGGCTGAACCTGAGGCTGGTCTGCGAGCCTGTGTTCGCCGGCGACGTTCGCAGCCGCGAAGATCTGCTTTCGGCTACGATCACGCTTGCTCGCGCGGAGGAGACTGAAGAGTTGTTTCTGAGTTACCAGAGTGCGGGCGTGGCCTTTCATCAGGCTCTGCGGACGGAGGCTTGGGGCGCCCAGACTTTCGTTGTGTCCGACCCGGACGGCAATCTTATCCTGTTTGCCGGGCCGAAAGTGGACTGAGCCGCCGCGGTTCGGCGTCTCCCTCTGAACTTCCTTTGTTGAGGTCAACGACATGAAGAAGCAACTGGCAGTTTCTGCGTTGGCAGGCGTCTTCACCTTTGTTGTGGTCTTTGAGATATCTCGCATTGCGCCGCGGATCATGGGAGTTCTACTTGGGGCTGTGAACGCCGCCGTCATATTTGGCGTGGGTCATGTTTCGAAAGGACCACGGGCTGCGAATTGACCTGGTGTGATGCGTCTGTCCTTCGTACCGGATTGGGCCGGGCTTTCAACCCTCGCATGGTTAGCAATACAGCCCAGGGCTGCGCCCCAGGCTGGTATCAAACGGGCCTTTGGTCCTGAATCCATGTGATGAAGCTTGGCTCACCTGTTGATCCGGACTGCTTCCCGGACATGCTTACTGGACCTACTTACTGGACCTACTTACTGGACAAGGAAAGTGATGGTGCCTATGATCGCTAGCGTACTTACCTGCTGCTTGTTTTTTCGACTTTGTCGCCCGTTCTGATGTTGATGCCTCTCCCACACGAAAGATAAGGATTCTTTATGGAAGTTTCGCTGCGCTCGTTCTTTGGCCGTCGTATCGGCATGTCCTTTGGCGTACCTGCACTTGCACTGACGGCGGCACTGCTGGGAGTTCCTGAAGCGATGGCGCAGGCTCCGCATGAGCTTACGGCCGCCGAGAAGGCGCGGGTCGATGGAATTATCCAGAAGATGACGCTGGCACAGAAGATCGACTACATCGGGGGCACGGGGTTTGGGCTAAGGGCGATTCCGGAGCTGGGGATTCCGGCGTTCAACATGAGCGATGGGCCTTATGGGACGCGGTCGAATGCAGCCTTTCCTTCGACGACGTATGCGGCTGGTGTGGGGATGGCGGCTTCGTGGGATCGTGAGCTGGCGGTGCGGGTGGGCGCGGGGATTGGGCGCGATGCTCGAGCGCGGGGAGTGCACTACATGCTGGGGCCGGGGATCAATATTTACCGGTCGCCGCGGAATGGGCGAAACTTCGAATACTTCGGCGAAGATCCGCTGCTGACCGGGCAGATTGCCACGGGCTACATCATCGGCCTGCAGGAGCAGGGCGTCAGCGCGACGGTGAAGCACTACCTGGGCAACAACTCCGAGTATCTGCGGCATGACTCGAACACGGTGATCGACGACCGGACGGTGCATGAGATCTATCTGCCGGGGTTTGAGGCGGCGGTGAAGCAGGGGCATGTCAGCGCGGTGATGGATTCGTACAACCTGATCGACGGCAAGCATGCGACGGAGAATCCTTACTTCAACATCGATGTGCTGAAGAAGGATTGGGGATTCAAGGGTGTGCTGATGTCCGACTGGGACGCGACCTACGATGGCACGGCGGCGGCGAACGGCGGGCTGGATGTCGAGGAGCCGACGGGCAAGTTCATGAACCAGAAGAACCTGCTGCCGGCGATCCAGGCGGGGACAGTGAAGGAGGCGACGATCGACGAGAAGGTTCGCCGGGTGTTGGAGACGGCTGCCTCGTACGGTTGGCTGGACCGGGATCAGATGGACTCGTCGATCTCGTATACGGATTCGCGGAATATGGCGGCGGCGTTGGACTCTGCGCGCGAGGGCGTGGTGCTGCTGAAGAATGACGCCAACCTGCTTCCGCTAAACAAGGCGTCGGTGAAGACGATTCTGGTGGTTGGGCCGGATGCTTATCCGGGGGTGGCTGTGGGTGGCGGCAGCGCGGGTGTGGTGCCGTTCCACATGGTGAGCGCGCTCGAGGGGATTTCAAATGAGGTGGGGGCGGGGACGACGGTGCTGTACGACACGGGGGTGCCGAAGCTTTCCACGCTCTCCCGGCAGACGGAGATGATGACTGCCGCGACGGGCGGCCAGCCGGGCGTGACCGAGGAGACGTATGACGGTCCTGACCTGGCGGGTGCGCCGAAAGAGACCAAAGTGGTGAAGCGCATCAGCGTGGAGGGCATGACGCTGGCGGATCTGGTGGCGCATCTCGACGACCTGATGGAGATGCTGTTTGCCACGAAGCCGACGGCGGTGTCGCACCGGTTCACCGGCTTCTACAACGCGGCGACGGCAGGAAAGTACATTCTGGTGGTCGAGGGTTCGGGTGAGGGTTCCGGGAACCGGGTGTATGTGGACGGCAAAGAGGTGATCGACAACTGGAAGCTGGTGCGGGCGTTTCAGCCGGCGCTGACGCTGGATCTGACGGCGGGACCGCATAAGGTGGTGGTCGAGTCGTCGCAGACGAACACCATCGGCGGACGGATGACGTTTGCGATCGTGGCGGAAGACAAGGTCGTGGACAAGAAGGCTGTGGAGATGGCGAAGAAGGCGGATGCGGTCGTCGTTGAGGCCGGGTACTCGCAAGAGAGTGAGAGCGAAGGCGGCGACCGGACGTTCAACCTGCCGTATGGACAAGATGAGCTGATCCGCGAGATGACGGCGGCGAATCCGAAGACGATTGTGGCGGTGACTTCAGGCGGAGGCTATGACACGAACGGCTGGCTGGATAAGACACCGGCACTGCTGGAGACGTGGTACGGCGGACAGGAGGCGGGCAAGGCGCTGGCGGAGATCCTGTTCGGCGAGGTGAATCCTTCCGGACATCTGCCGTTTACGTTTGAGCGCAGGGCGGAGGATAACCCGGCGTTCGAGAACTACTATCCTGCCGCGGGATCGAAGACGGTGACGTACAAGGAAGGGATCTTCGTTGGATATCGAGGGTATGAGAAGACGGGGACGGCGCCGCTGTTTCCGTTTGGATACGGGCTCTCGTATACGACGTTCAAGTTTGCCAACCTGAAGGTGAATGAGGCGACGATCGGCGGTGAGCTGACGGCGATGGCGGAGTTCGATGTCACGAACACCGGCAGCGTCAAGGGGGCTGATGTCGCGCAGCTTTATGTGACCGAGGATAAGCCGAAGGTGCTGCGGCCGATGCATGAGCTGAAGGGCTTCGAACGGGTGGAGCTGGGGCCGGGCGAGACGAAGCACGTGAGCATTCCGCTGAATCGGCGGTCGTTCTCGTACTACGACGAGACGGGGAAGAAGTGGGCGGTCGGGTCCAGCAAGTTCACGATCGCCGTGGGAGATTCGGTGGCTGCCCTGCCTTTGACCGCGGGGCTGACTCTGAAGGGCAACTGATGTGACTCCCTGGAGCTTGGTGAGGGGCCGAGCTCCAGGGAGTGGCTCAGCGTGTGGTGAGTGGCCTTGAGGATGGCGGTCGGCGGGTGAAGGGGGATGGATGAGAGACGCAAGGACGACCATCGAGCAGGCGTATTCCGCGTTCAATGCGCGGGATATCGAGGGTGCGTTAGCAGTGATGACGGAAGACGTGATCTGGCCCAAGGCTTCGGAGGGCGGCAAAGTGGTTGGGAAGGAAGAGATCCGCGGGTATTGGACGCGACAATGGGGTGAGTTCGACCCTGTTGTGACACCGCTGGATATGAGCGAGGAAGACGGAGGCAAGATCCGCGTGAGGGTGCACCAACTGGTCAGGAGCCTGCAACGGGACGTGCTTTCAGACAGCGAGGTCTTTCACGTGTTTACCGTGAAGGATGATCTCATCGCAGCGATGGAACTCGGGGATGAGGCCGAATCAGTGGATGGTCCGTCCGCGGCCTTTGCTCATGAATCCTGAGGGCTGTTGACCGTGGTTTGAAGGCGGCTTGACTCAGGAGCTTCTTGGGTCTTCATGATGAGGGAGACGTGCCGGGGGAAAGTGTTGAAAGGGATACGATGGGCGGGGTTTCCCGGGCAGACTGTCGCGCTTCGAGTGAATGGGACGGGCGGGAGGGAAGGAGAGCGAGGTCAGGCGGGGAAGCGGATGGCATTGCGGGCTCGAGCTTTGGCGGCTTCTTCCTCGCGGGACTTGGGTGGGGCGTTGGTTTCGAGCGAGGCGAGGAGATCGTAGGAGATGGCGGCAATGGCGTCTACAGCGGCTTGGAAGGCTTGCTCGTTAGCCTTTGAGGGTTTGTTGAAGCCGGTGATCTTGCGCACGAACTGGAGCGAGGCGGCTTGGACCTCGGCGTTGTTGACGGGTGGGTTGAAGTTGAAGAGCAGCTTGATGTTTCTGCACATGGGTTGAACCTCCGCGGAGCCAGGAGTCGGCTGGAGCAGATGATTCACTTTAGCGGAGAACCGATCTTCGGAAAAGGCTGATCTTTTTTCTGATGGGCTGCGATGGTGTGGGGAGGGACACGATATGGGGTCCGAGCCGGGTTATGGTTCCAAAACGGGACGAACATCGCTGGTGATAAACGATAGAAGCGTAGGCCGGACGATTTGTTGTCGCTGGAATGTACGGTGGGCGACATACTTCTATGTAAGGGGGGACATAGAGCGCCTGTGCCGAGGGGATTGGCAGTAAGCCTGAGGTCGCTGCGGAAGATCTTGAGCGCGATATCGAGAAAGTCTGGCCAGGGTCTGTTTCTGGAGGTTCGGAGCGGGCGAAAGCGCCTGGTTCCCGTTGGCAGACTCGTAGAATCGGGTTGACTCGGCTGCGGTCAAGACTTCGTCGATGTGCAAGCGATTTGACCGGGCACCCTATGGGAGGGGTCTTTCGAGATGCGAGTGCGATTGAGCTTCGATCAGGATCCCGATGGGCGGTTTGTGCTGCTGGTGGAGGAGCGGGACGCGTCTTCTTTTCTTCGGCAAGGGCCGGTTACGGTCACGAGCTTCGAACACGAGGACTTATTTTTGAAGCGTCTGGTAGAGGCGGATCTGGGGTTTACGGCGGTTGCGGCGATTGCCGGCACTGTCCTGAAGATGGTGTCGGGTTCGAGCTGTCCGGCGCGCTCCGTCGACCTGGAAGTGACGCGCGATCAGTTTGCGATGCTGGGGCTGGCGCAGCATTGAGTTTCCCCGTAAGAGTGGGAAGATCCAGGGGAGGAGACACGCGATGAGACCCCGGGGCGGCGTGCCCCAGGGTCTTGACTTGGGCGCGGATGCGGTTCAGGCGGAGACGGAGTTGAGGGTCTCGGAGAGCTGGGTCAGGATTTCGTCGGCGTTGATCTCTTCGTCTTCGATGGACTCGAGGATGGCGGCGTCGTTGGGGAGGCCGAGGACTTCCGCCCAGTTGCGGAGGCTTCCATAGACGGCGATCTCATGATGCTCAACTTGCTGGGCGGCACCGATGAGGGCGATGTCGCGGACCTCGGGATCGGTGACGTCTTTGATGGTGTCGGAGGCCTCGGTGGTGAGGGCGTCAATGACCTTGCAGGTCTCGGTTTTGCTCTCGCCGATGTGCTGGGTGAGAAGGGTTTCAACTTTGGCGGCGTGTCCGCGAGTCTCCTCCAGGTGTGTGCGGAAGGCGGTTGCAAGCTGAGGGTCGGAGCTGGCTTCGATCAAGTCGGGAAGCGCTTTGGTGATCTTCTGCTCCAGGTCGAGGGCTTTCTTGAGGTTCGAGATGTAGAGGGACTTCAGGTCTTCGATGTGGGCTGACATCAGTTTCATGGGATTGCTCCTTTGCCTGACGGCTGGTGTTGCACCCGGTCTGTGGGTGATCTTTCTGCACGCAGCCCGTTGGCTGGGCGGTCACTGCGGCGTACGAGACGATTGGATGGCGGGTGTGAGCGGGAGGTGGTCCGGGTGGAAACGGGCGTTGGACGAGTAGGTGTGCAGGGTATACTTCTCGCATATTCGACGCGCCGATTTGCGGCATGGGGGTAAGGATCAGTGAGCTTTGAGACGAATGGGAATGGGCACTCGGCGAACGGCAATGGGCATGCGATGAATGGGAACGGCTATGCGGTTCCGGCGGGACGCGGCGAGTGGATCGTGAAGCGGAAGGCGGAGGCGGCGCGAACGGGCGATACGAATATGTCGCAGATGCACTTTGCTCGCAAGGGAATGATCACTGAGGAGATGCTGTACGTCGCGAAGAAGGAGAAGATTGCGGCGGAGCTGGTGCGGAGCGAGATCGCCAAGGGAACGATGATTATTCCGGCGAATATCAATCATCCGGAGCTGGAGCCGATGGCGATCGGGGTGGAGTCGCTGTGCAAGATCAATGCGAATATTGGAAATTCGGCGCTGACGAGCAACGTGGATGAAGAGCTGCGGAAGCTGCACACGGCCGTGCACTATGGGGCGGATACGGTGATGGATCTTTCGACGGGCGGGGATATCCCGATGATCCGGGAGGCGATTCTGCGGCATTCTCCGGTGCCGATTGGGACGGTGCCACTGTATGAGGCGCTGAACCGGGTGAAGAGGCTGGAGGATCTGAATATTGATGTGTATATGGAAGTGATTGAAGAGCAGGCGAAGCAGGGCGTCGACTACTTTACGATCCATGCGGGCGTGCTGGTGCAGTACATTCCGATGGTGGCGAAGCGGATTACAGGGATTGTCAGCCGGGGCGGCGCGATTATGGCGCAGTGGATGACGCATCATCACAAGCAGAACTTCCTGTATGAGAACTTCGATCGGATTACGGCTTTGATGGCGCGGTATGACGTGAGTTATTCCCTGGGGGATGGGCTGCGGCCGGGGTGTCTGGCGGATGCGAGCGATGAGGCTCAGTTTGCGGAGTTGAAGACGCTTGGAGAGTTGACGCGGCAGGCGTGGAAGTCAGACGTGCAGGTGATGATTGAGGGGCCGGGGCATATTCCGATGGACCAGATCAAGCTGCAGGTGGAAAAGGAAGTGGAGCTTTGCGATGGGGCTCCGTTCTATGTGCTGGGGCCGCTGGTGACGGATATCGCGCCGGGGTATGACCATATTACGAGTGCGATCGGGGCGGCGATGATCGGGTGGCATGGGGCGGCGATGCTTTGCTATGTGACTCCGAAAGAACACTTGGGGCTGCCAAATGAGAAGGATGTGAAAGACGGGATTATCGCTTATAAGATAGCGGCGCATGCGGCGGATGTGGCTCGGCATCGGCTGGGGGCGCGGGATCGGGACGATGCTATTTCGCATGCGCGGTATACGTTTGACTGGGATAAGCAGTTTGCGTTGTCGCTGGACCCGGAGACGGCTCGGAGCATGCATGATGAGACGCTGCCGGATGATTATTACAAGGAAGCGGCGTTCTGCAGTATGTGTGGGCCGAAGTTCTGCAGCATGAACTGGTCGAGTAAGGTGGATAAGTTCAATGAGAGCGAGTTTGGGTTGAAGAAGCCGGATCTGACGCAGATTATGACGGAGCAGATGGCTTTGAGACAGTGAAGGGCAGTGTGGAGCAGTGAAATGCGGTATGGAGCAGTGATGAGGCGGTGGTGATGCAGTTGGAGGCGAGTGAATGCTGAAGGGTTTTCGGGATTTTATTCTCCGCGGGAATGTGGTGGATCTCGCGGTTGCGGTGATTATCGGGGCGGCGTTTGGAGCGATTACGGCTTCGATGACGACGAATGTCATTACGCCCTTGATCTCGGCGCTGGTCGGAGCTCCCAACTTCGATAGCCTGGTGGTGCATGTGCCGGTGATGCATCAAGTTGCGGTGCCGAACCCGATTCCGGCAGGCTATGTGCCGCCGGGTGAGATTCAGATCGGCAAGTTTCTGAATGCGGCGATCGATTTTGTGATCAAGGCGGCGGTGATCTATTTCCTGATCGTGCTGCCGATGCAGAAGCTGCTCGCGCGGATCAACAAGGCGCCGACGGTAGAGGTGACGACGAAGGCTTGTCCGCAGTGCTTGTCTGAGGTTCCGCTGGGGGCTAGCCGGTGCAAGTTTTGTACGCAGCCGGTTTGAGGAGGAGAGCTGTGGTGGTTTGTGGCGAGTGGCTTGACACTGATTTACCACCGATCTGAAAGGCGATAAGAACGAATCAAGAATGAATGGGATTGGCGGCTCCTGAGGCTTGGGAGCCGCTATTCTGTTTGTGTCCCATACTCCACGTACTTTGAGGTGCTTCTTTGAATCGTGCTGCTGCGGTCGTTTGCCTGATTGGTTTTCCGGTTTCTGTGTGCCTGGCGCAGAGTGCTACGCAAAGCTTTCCGGCTGCTCCGGTGACGGTGTTTGGGTATGCGGATTTCACGCAGCAGGCGAAGTGGGATGCGGCTTTTATGGCGGTTCCGGATGCGACGCTGGCGGGGGCGCACCTGAAGGAGTTGACCAAGGAGCCGCACTGGGCGAGCTCGCCGGAGGACTACAGGACGGCGGAGTATGTGGCGGCGAAGTTCAAGGCGGCGGGGCTGGAGACGGAGATTGTGCCGTACAAGGTGCTGCTGAACAAGCCGGTTAAGATCGAGATTGAGGCGTTCGACGCGAGCGGGAAGAAGATTATGAGCGGGCCGGCTCGAGAGCGTGTGGGGCCGGAAGATGGGGGCGATCCGTTCCAGGATGATCCGCGAGTTTTGCCGGCGTTCAATGGGTCTTCGCCGAGCGGGGAGGTGACGGCGGAGGTGGTGTATGCGAACTATGGGACTCCGGCGGACTTCAAGAAGCTTGCGGAGATGGGGGTGAGCGTCAAAGGCAAGATTGTGCTGGTGCGGTATGGGGCGAACTATCGCGGGATAAAGGTGTACGACGCGCAGCTTGCGGGGGCGGCGGGGGTGTTGATCTACTCCGATCCGAGCGACGACGGGTATTTCAAAGGGGATGTGTATCCGAAGGGGCCGTATCGACCGTCAACGGCGGTGCAGCGGGGTGCGACGCAGTTTCTACCAATCTATCCGGGGGATGCGACGACGCCGGGGGTTTCGTCCACGATGGAGTTGAAAGACTCAGAACGGGTGCCACAGGACAAAATTCAGGCGAACTGGCCGAGTATCCCGGTGAATCCGCTTTCGTATGGGGATGCGGAGCCGATTTTGAGGGCTTTGGGTGGGCCGGAGACGCCGCGGACGTGGCAGGGGGCGCTGCCGTTTACGTATCACACTGGGCTGGCGGCGAACTCGACTGGGGCGGGTGCGGGGAAGGTGACCGTGCATATGAACCTGGTGCAGGATACGAAGCTAAGGGTGATCTGGGATGTGATCGGGAAGATACCGGGGACTACCGACAAGGATGATTGGGTGGTGGCGGGGAATCATCGCGATGGCTGGGTGTATGGGGCGGTGGATCCGAATAGCGGAACGGCGGCGATGCTCGAGACGGTGCATGGGCTGGGCGAGTTGCTGAAGCAGGGGTGGAAGCCAAAGCGGACGATCGTGATTGGGAGCTGGGATGCGGAGGAGGAAGGGCTGATCGGATCGACCGAGTGGGTGGAAGGGCATGGAGCGGAGATGCGGCACGCCGTGGCTTACTTCAACACGGATGTGGCGGTGAGTGGGCCGAACTTCAATGCTTCGTCGGTGCCATCGCTGAAGCAGTTTGTAAGGGAGGTGACGAAGGAGGTGCCGAGTCCGGCGGGGGGATCGGTGTACGACCAGTGGCTGAAGGGGCAGGAGAAGCGTCGTGCGGAGGGAGAAGACGAAGGAGGATCGACGCCGGGGGCTCGGCCGGCTAAGGCGGGGGATGCGGGGGAGATTCGCGTGGGGGATCTGGGCTCAGGGTCCGATTACACGCCGTTTCTGCAGCATGAGGGGGTGCCTTCTACGGATATCGGGTCGGGCGGGCCGTATGGGGTGTATCACTCGGTCTTCGACAACTACACCTGGTTTACGAAGTTCGCCGATCCGACGTTTGTGTATGAGCAGCAGCAGGCTCGGGTGTTCGGGCTGGAGATTCTGCACATGGCGGATGCGGATGTGCTGCCGTATGACTATGAGCGGTATGGCAAGGATGTTGTGGGGTATGTAAAGAAGGCTGAGGAGACGGCGAAAGGGATGGGGCTGGACTTCTCAGCGCTGGATACGGCTGCGGCGCGATTTGCGGCGGCCGGCACGGCGGTGCGGGTGAAGCAACTGGCGCCGGGAACTGGGGTGAAGGCTTTCAATGGCGAACTGCGGGCGGCTGAGGAGGCTTTATTGAATCCGGCGGGGTTGCCGAAGCGGAACTGGTATAAGCACACCATCTATGCTCCGGGGGAGTTTACGGGGTATGCGGCGGTGGTGATCCCGGGGGTGACGGAAGGGTTGGATGCTGGGGATAAGGCGCGGACGCAGAAACAGATTGGGGCTTTGGCGGAGGCGCTGAACCGGTCTGCTGAGGTGCTGGAGAGGGCTTCGAAGTAGAGGACGAGCAGTTGATCTTTGGGCTCTGCTACGAAAGTGGCAGGCGCGATTTCGCGCGAGGGATTCGCCTGCGCCTTGTGAGAACGGAAGATGTTGCTTACGAGAGGGGCGCGCGACGCCCCCAAGGAGATGGATATGCTGCAGGATATTGCGATGTCGCTTGGTGCCTTGGTTCTGGTTACAGTTTCGGCACTCTTTGCCGTGCATCACATGCGGTAATGCGAGCTCGCTGACAAGCAACGGCGAATGCAAATACGGAGGTTCTGAGCTTCGCTCAGAACGACGAGATGATTGTGGTGATGCTTTGCCGGTGATGCTTTGTGGTGATGCTTGCGTGGTGAGGCGAGTGGCGGTCTAGCGTTTGCCGAAGACGTCTCCCATGCGGCGGATCTGGGCACCTACGCCGCGGAGCTTCTCTTCGATGTGCTCGTAGCCACGGTCGATGTGGTAGACGCGGTCAAGGATGGACTCTCCGTCTGCGACTAACGCAGCGAGGACGAGCGAGGCTGAGGCGCGGAGATCAGAACACATGACGGCGGCCGACTGAAGGGGCGTTTTGCCGCGGACGGTGGCGGTGCGGCCCTGAACGGTGATGTTGGCTCCCATGCGGTTCAGTTCCTGAACGTGCATGAAGCGGTTTTCAAAGATGTTTTCTGTGACGGTGGTGGTGCCTTCCGCCTGGGTGACGAGGGCCATGAACTGGGCCTGCATGTCGGTGGGGAAGCCGGGGTACTCTTCGGTGGAGATGTCCGCGGCTTTGAGCAGGCCGCCGTTGGAGCGGACGCGGACGTTGTCCTTGCCGACTTCGAGGCGGACGCCTAGTTGCTCAAGCTTGGTGATGAGAGAGCCGAGGTGGGATGGGTCGCAGCAGTCGACGTTGAGGTCGCCGCCGGTGATGGCGCCGGCCATGAGGAAGGTACCGGCTTCGATGCGGTCGGGGTTGATGCGGTGGCGAGCTCCGTGGAGCTTTGGCTTGCCGTTGATTTTGATGGTGCTGGTTCCCGCGCCGGAGATCTCGGCTCCCATCGCGACGAGGAGTGCGGCTAGGTCGGTTACCTCGGGCTCACGGGCACAGTTTTCGAGGATTGTTTCCCCGTCTGCTAAGACGGCAGCCATGAGGATGTCTTCGGTGCCGGTGACGGTAATCTTGTCGAAGACAATGTGGGCACCGTGGAGGCGATTGGTTCTGGCTTCGAGGTAGCCGTGGTCCTGGGTGATGGTGGCGCCCATGGCTTCGAGAGCTTTGAGGTGGAGGTCGATGGGGCGGCCGCCGATGGCGCAGCCGCCGGGCATGGCGACTCGGGCGATGCCGGTGCGGGCGATGAGCGGACCGAGAACAAGCGAGGAGGCGCGCATGGTCTTGACGATCTCGTACTTGGCGACGGGGTCGGAGAGGATGGCGCACTTGATGTGGGTGCGGTGCTGGGCGCGGCCGTAGCCGAGTTGGACCTCAGCACCCATGGAGACGAGGAGGCGGCGTTCGGTCTCGATGTCCTGGACCTGGGGGATGTTTTCGAGGATAACCTCGTCTTCGGTTAGGATGGCGGCGGCCATGCACGGGAGGGCGGAGTTCTTGGCTCCGGAGACCTTGATGGTGCCTAGAAGAGGGTTTCCGCCGCGTACTACAAACTTGTCCATTGAGTGATTTTACGGGGGCTGGTTGTGGGGAAGTGATGACGAGGCGGATTCAGGGAAGCAACTGCAGATTCCTCCGCTGCGCTGCGGAATGACAACAAAGCGGGCTGCGGAGTGACAACGAAGCGGGCTGCGGAATGACAACAAAGCGGGCTACGGAATGGCAACAAAGGTTTAGTTGCGGGATTGGAGGTCTTCGCGGAGGGCTTCCATCTCGGCGAGGGCGTGCTGGTTGCCGGTGCAGTTGGCGGCGGCGACTCCTGCGTGGAGGCGTTCGATGGCCTGGCCGGGCATGTTGTTGGCGGCCATGGTCTGGGCGGACATCTGGTAGGCGGGGACGTAGTCGGGGTTGATGGCGATGAGTTTGTCGAACTCGGCGAGGGCTTCCGGGATGCGGGATTGAGCGACATACTCCATAGCGAGGCCGTATCGGGCGAAGGAGTCCTGGGGATTCTGGGTGAGGATCTGGGAGAGCATTGCGAGCTTGTCCATGGGGATAGTGTGGCGGTTCGATGCGGCTCGGTGCAAGGCGGGAGGTACCCCCCTCCCCTACTGAAACGTCTCAAAATCTTCATTCCATTGAACTTAGCGTTGGACTTGAGGTCTGGTGACGCTGTAAGTTCTTTGTTTGCTTCACGATCGCTCGCAAATTATTCACGATAAAGGACTTATTCGCATCATGAGATGTACTTTTCCGGTTATGTCTGAAGGTCGATTGGGCTCTTGTGGAGGGATTAGACTTGGTGGATGAGTGATTTAGTGATTTCGCGGAAGGTGAGCGAGTCGCAGTCGGAGCGGAGCGAGATTATCTTTCCAGCGGATGCGAATGCGCTGGGGAACCTGTTTGGCGGGCGGCTGATGCAGTTTATCGACCTGGTCGGAGCGGTGGCGGCGAGCCGGCATGCGCGGGCGATCACGATTACGGCGAGTATGGATCACCTGGATTTTGTGGCTCCGGTGAAGGTGGGGGATCTGCTGATCTTGCGGGCGAGTGTGAATCGGGCTTTCAAGACATCGATGGAGGTCGGGGTGAAGGCTATGGTGGAAGATGTGCTGCAGCAGCGGTTTCGGCATGTGAGCTCGGCGTACCTTACTTTCGTGGCGGTGGATCGGGAGGGGCATGGGATTACGGTGCCTCAACTCGAGGTGGTGACGGAACATGAGAAGAGACGGTGGGAGGATGCAGGACGGCGGCGTGAGATGCGGGCTGGGGAGACGTTGAGGAAGAAGAGATTGAGGGAGGAATTAGGAGCGGATTGGCATGTTTGAACCAGTGAGAAGGCAGTGTTTGGGCGGTGATGGGGCAGTGAAGGAGCAGTAAGAGATCGACAAAGGAGAGTTCAGATGGGGCATTCAGCACAGGTTACGCAGCAGGGGCCGAGTCCGCTGCCGGGGATTACGCATGTGGTGGCGGTTGGCAGCGGTAAGGGTGGCGTGGGGAAGACGACGGTCGCGGTGAACCTGGCAGTGGCGCTGGGGAAGATGGGGTTCAAGGTCGGGTTGATCGATGCGGATATCTATGGGCCGAATGTGCCGATGATGCTGGGGGTGACGCGGCAGCCGAATATCGTGGGCGACAACCAGATTGAGCCGATTACCTCGCATGGGGTGAAGTTCATTTCGGTGGGGCTGATCTCTCCGGGGGACAAGCCGATGGTGATGCGCGGGCCGATGCTGCACCAGATTATTCGGCAGTTTCTGCAGCAGGTTGATTGGGGGATTCTGGACTTTCTGATTATCGATCTGCCGCCGGGGACGGGGGATGTGGTGATCTCGCTGGTGCAGACGGTGCCGCTGACGGGGGCGGTGGTGGTCTCCACCGGGTCCAGCGTGGCGTTGCAGGACGCGCGGAAGGCGTTGGAGATGTTCCACCAGGTGAAGGTGGAGGTGCTGGGGCTGGTAGAGAATATGTCGCAGATGAAGATGCCGGATGGGTCGATGCTGGACGTGTTTGGGGCGGGTGGGACGCAGCGGACGGCGGAGCAGTTTGGGCTGGCGTTTCTGGGGTCGGTGAATATGGATCCGGAGATACGCAAGGGCGGGGATAATGGGCTGCCGGTGTCGCTCGCGGGGGCCAATAGTCCGCTGGGCGGGTCGTTTTACGAGGTCGCGAAGAAGGTGGTGGAGGCGGCGGAGAAGATCGACTCGCAGGATACGAATGTGCTGGAGATCAGCTAGAGGGAATTGAAGCTACTCGCTCGCATATGGATGCGACCGGTTGAGAAGGAATGATATTCCATCGGTGTTGTAGGATACCCGCATGCACGACACTCTCACGATCGGTGTTCCTCTGGTGGCGATTCTCGCTGGTATTTTGCTGAACCGAGCCGAAGTTAGAGAACTGCGCGCGGAGATGCTACGGCGTTTTGACTCGATCGACGCAAGGTTCAACACGATCGACGCCGAGCTACGCTTCTTCCACGGAGTGAGCGGCAAGCTGGAAGGCAGAGTGGAAGCTTTAGAGAAACGCGAGCGGTAAGCAGAGATGTGGTCCTGCTTGGGGGGATCTGCGTGGCTTGACCGGAGGCGTAGACTTGACCTATGGCTGAAGAGCGGGTTACGGCGCGGCAGCGGGCGATCCTTATGACCGTGGTGGAACGGTACATCGCTACGGGTGAGCCGGTGGGTTCGGGGACAATTGCGGCTTCCGTGGGGGCGGCGAATGTGAGTTCGGCCACGGTGCGGAATGAGATGGTCGCGCTGGCGGATGCGGGATTGCTGGAACAGCCACATACTTCGGCGGGACGGGTGCCTACGGCAAGGGCCTTTCGGATGTTTGTGGATGGACTAGAACAGAACGGATTGGCAGGGGATTCGGCGTGGGGAGCTCTGCAACAACCGTTGCAGCAGCAGACGCGGGATGAGATCGATGCCCGGTTTCTGGATGTGGCGGGAACGCAGGCGGTTCTGGAGCGGACGAGCCATGTGCTGGCGACGCTTTCAAGCGGCGTAGGCGTGGCGATCGCAGCGATGCCGGGTGGGGATCAGCTGGAGCATGTGCATTTTTCGCGGCTGGCTCCGAGGCGGGTGCTTGCGGTGGTGGTCACGAAGGGTGGGATGGTACGAGATCGGGTGCTGGCGCTGGATGCGGACCTGACGCTGGGAGAGTTGGAGACGGCGGCGAATTTTTTGAACGAGAACTTTCGTGGTTGGGAGATTGAGCGGGTTCGGGCGGAGTTGAGGCTGCGGGTGGAACGGGAACGGAACGAGGTTCATCGGCTGATGAACGCGGTCGAGCAGTTATGGGCCAAGGCGGTTCCGGAGACTGCGGGGGCGGGGCAGACGGTGTATGTGGAGGGGGTGGCGAACCTGGTGGCGGCTCGCCCGATGGGCGGGGTGGATGACCGGGAACGGCTCAGAGTGATGCTGGGGGCGCTGGAGGCGAAGCAAAGGCTGGTTGCGCTGCTGAATGCGTATATCGACTCCAGGCAGGAGAGTGTGCGGGTGGTGTTTGAGCTGGAGGAGCAGGCGCCGGAGATGGCGGGATTGGTGCTGATTGCGGCTCCGGCGCGGTTCGGCGGGGAGAGTCTGGGGACGGTGGGAGTGATTGGGCCGACGCGGATGCAGTACCAGCGGACGATGCATGCGGTGGGGTATATCGCTCAGGTGCTTCAAAGGCAAGGACTTGGGACTAGGGATTAGAAAGGGCTTTGAGTATGGCTGGTGGATGGGACAAGGTGGCACAGTGGGCTGGAATCGGCAACAATAGAGAAGACGGAATTGATCCGAGGAGCGATGCATCGATGCAGGATGAGTACAAGGGACAGGTAGAGACGGAGCTAACGCCGGATGAGGCGAGTGGGCCGGTGTTGATGGAAGATCAGCGAGAGCAGCAGGCGGCCGAGCTGGCGCAGATGAAGGGCGAGCGGGATGCGCTGGTCGATCGGCTGGCACGGCTGCAGGCGGAGTTCGACAATGCGCGGAAGCGTGAGGCGAAGGAGCGGGCTGACGCGCGGGAGTATACGGTCGGGGCGACGGTTGAGCCGTTTCTGAGCGTCATGGATAATTTTCAACTGGCGCTGAAGGCGCAGGGGTCTGCCGACCAACTGCGGGGTGGGGTGGAGTTGATCCTGAAGCAGATGGAAGAGGCGCTGAAGGGACTGCAGGTGACTTCGGTGGAGAGCGTAGGGGCGATGTTCGACCCGCGCGTCCATGAGGCGCTGGGGAGCATCGAAACGCTGGAGTATCCGGACCACCAGGTGGTTGAGGAGATTCGGCGAGGATACAAGATCCGCGAGAAGCTGTTAAGGCCGGCGATGGTGAAGATTGCGGTGAATCCGGCTCAGGTGAACGCTTAGAGGCAAGGCAAGGCAAGGCAAGGCAAGGCAAGGCGAGAGCAAGAGCAAGGAAGAGCAAGAGCAACAGCAACTACGGAGGTTCTTCGCTGCGCTCAGAATGACCGGCGTGGGTTGGGAAGGCTTCAACAAGCGATTGAGAGATTAGAGAAACGATGGCTACGGCGAACGTGACTAAGGTTGACTACTACGAGTTGTTGAGTGTGTCGAAGGATGCGAGCGACCAAGAGGTCAAGACGGCCTATCGCAAGCTGGCGATGCAGTATCACCCGGATCGCAATCCGAACAATCCGGAGGCCGAGGCGAAGTTCAAGGAGTGCTCCGAGGCGTACTCGGTGCTGAGCGACTCCGAGAAACGGGCGGCGTATGACCGGTACGGGCATGCGGCATTCCAGGGCGGCGGGCCGGGGACGGGTGGTCCGTTTCAGGGCGGCGGGTTCGCCGGGCAGGATGTAGGGGACATCTTCGGCGATATCTTTGGCGAGATGTTCAACATGGGCGGTAGCCGGAAGGCTTCCCGGGTGCAGCGTGGACGCGACCTGCGGTTCGACATGAGCCTGGAATTTGAGGAGGCTGTGTTCGGCGTCGAGCGGGAGATTACGGTGAAGCGGGCCGATATCTGCGAGGAGTGCTCCGGCTCCGGCACGGCGCGGGGCAAGCAGGCTTCGACGTGCGGGCAGTGCAAGGGTGCGGGACAGATCCGGTTCCAGCAAGGTTTCTTCTCGGTTGCGCGGACTTGTACGCAGTGCGGCGGGACGGGGACGGTGATCAGCGATCCCTGCCGGACGTGCGGCGGGCGGACGGTGATGGAGCATGAGCATAAGCTGATGGTGAAGGTACCGGCTGGGGTTGAGGAAGGGACTCGGATCCGGTACCAGGGCGAAGGGGATGCGGGGCGGTATGGGGGACCTTCGGGTGACCTGTATGTCGTGCTCGCGGTGAAGAAGCACAAGTTTTTCGAGCGGGATGGGGATGATCTTCATTGTGTGATGCCGGTTTCCTTTCCGCAGGCGTCGCTGGGGACGGAGCTCGAGATCGAGACGCTGGAAGGGGCGGAGACGATCAAGATTCCTGAGGGGACGCAGAGCGGGAAGGCTTTCCGGCTGCGGGGGAAGGGCGTGCCGCACTTGAATGAGCGCGGGAAGGGCGACTTGATCGTGGAGATCATGGTGGCTACTCCGACGAAGTTGACGAAGCAGCAGCGGGAGTTGATGAAGCAGTTGAGCGAGACGATGTCAGTGGAGAATGTGCCGCACTCGCGAGGGCTGTTCGAGAAGGTGAAGGATATTTTTGGGTAACGAGATTCAATGAGGAAAGAAAAAGGAGTGGCCTCGTGCCGCTCCTTTTTAGTTGCGTGACCCTAGTTGAGGAAGGTGCCGGCGATGGCGACGGCGGCGATGGCGGCGGTTTCGGCTCGGAGGATGCGGGGGCCCAGGGTGACGTGGGTCCAATGGTGCTGGGTGAAGAGGGACATCTCTTCCGGGGTCCAGCCGCCTTCGGGGCCGATGGCTAGGGCGTGAGTGTGCCATGGGGGCGCGGCTGAGGGAGGAGCTACGTCCCACCCACCCCCCCCCGCCGAGCCAAGACCGCTCCACGGGGACCCCGGATCGGGGGGAGGCTGCGTTAGATGGGGCACGGAAAGGTTTGGGGCTGGGTTCGCGAAGGCGTGATTGAGGGTGTACGACTGTTCGGTTTCGCTGAGGAGAATGCGGTTCGTGGCGGTTTCGCGGTCCAAGGCTAGTTTCAGGGGGGCGGGATCGGCGATCGTGGGGACGGCGGTGCGGCGGCTTTGCCGGGAGGCTTCGTGGGCGATGCGGCGCCAGCGCTCTACACGTTTGGCAGCGGCTTGGGCCAGGTGCTTTTCAGTGCGGCGGGCGAAGATGGGGGTGATGCTTGCGGCGCCGAG
The DNA here is from genome assembly GCA_965198885.1 of uncultured Granulicella sp. GTDB lineage: Bacteria > Acidobacteriota > Terriglobia > Terriglobales > Acidobacteriaceae > Edaphobacter. The sequence continues at coordinate 3,360,914 of OZ240677.1, forward strand.
TTCGGTGGCTTTTTCAATGGCCCACTCGAAGTGATCAAATTTGAAGATAGCGAGTAGGAGGTGGAGTGGGAGGGCAGCGTCGGACTCGAGTTCTTCATGGAGGAGGAAGTCTACGCGCGGGGTGTCAGGGCTCGAGTCGACGTGGGTGATCTCGGCATGGTGGAGGAAGCCGGCGGCGACGACGTCGAAGATCTGGCCGGGCTGGGCACGGAGGACGCGGGCAAGATGGAGGGCCTGGTCGCCGATGAGGGCGGCAGTAGTGGGGTGGCCGGTTTCGGGGGAGTAGAGGTCGGCAATCCAGCGGCGTCGGGGCATAAGGGGCAGTGAGGGTGCAGTGGAAGTCAGTGAAGGTGCGGTGAGGAGGTAGTCAGGAGATGGGAATGGTAAGGGACTGGCCGTGATAGATGTCGACTTGAACGGTGGCGGACTTGCGAGCGTTCCACTGGTCTTTGGTGAAGGGGAGGCTGAAGACGATTGCTCCCTGGGCGGACTGGCCGGGGGTGAGGCTGGTCTCGCGCAGGAGAGGGTTGGCGGAGAGGGGTTTCAGGGCAGGGAAGCTGATTTGCTCGTTTGTCAGTTCTGGTTTAGTGGCGGCTTTGACCGTGAGTACGGCTCCGGTGGGGTCAGTGAAGGTCAGGGAGATGTCGTCGAGGGTGATGGGGATGCGGGTGGTGTTGCGGAGGCGGAGGGTGGGAGCGACGAAGAGAACGTCGGAGGACTGGGCGGGGCCGACGACGATGGAATCGGACTTGAAGACGGTGTGAGTGGGGAGGATTTCGGTGTGGAGGAGATCCAGGTGTGGCGTTGTGGCTGGATAGAAGTAGAGGACAAGGGCAATCGCGATGGCGAGGAGCGCCACGGCCAGTATGGCGGGGAGCGTCAGGGAGCGGCGTTCCGGAGAGGCGAAGGTGGGATCGGACACGTTGATCAGGATAGCAAGCGGAGGTCAGGCGCGCTGGACGGCGTACTCGTCCAGGAGAACGGAGATGAGGGCTGCGGTAGGGACGGCCACGAGCGCGCCGACGATGCCGGCGAGAGCTGTACCCAGGAGGAGGGCGACGAGGATGGTGAGGCCCATCAGGTTGACGGAAGAACGCATGATCCGGGGGGTGAGGAAGACGTTCTCCACGTTGATGTAGATGGCGTAGAAGATGAGGACGCCGGCCATCTTGGTCCAGGAGTCGATGGCAGCTACGGCCGCCACGACGACGATGGTGATGACTCCTCCGGCTATCGGGATGATGTTGAGCAGGCCCATCAGAACGCCGAAGAGGATGAAGTAACGGACGTGCAGAAAGCCGAAGGTGATGGTGCTGCAGACGCCTAGGGTAAGCATCAGCAGGCCTTGGCCGAAGAGCCATTTACTCATCTTCAGTTCGGCTTTCTTGAGGGTCAAGTCGAGGCGGCGGCGTTCGCCGACGGGGAAGATGGAGAGAAAGAAGTTGTAGGCGTGCTCGCCCTCCATCATGAAGTAGATGCAGAGGAAGACGGCGGTGAGGATGTCGAAGATGTGCGAGAGCCAGCCCGGCAAGGAGGTGAAGATGTAGCTGCCGAACTCGCCGGCCATGCTCTGGGCCCTGGCCGCGATGTCGTCTATGCCGAACTTGTCTGCCAAGGGCAGATGCTTGATCTTCGCGACGGCCCCGGGGATGCGCTGGGGGAGATCGCCGAGGAAGTTTCTGAGGTCGCGCAGGACGGGGGGCACGGCGATGGTGCCGAAGAGGCCGAGTATGAGGAAGGTGAACGCGAGGAGAAGGACGATGGAAACGACACGGCTGGGCCGGTAACCGCGGAAGCCGTGCTCCTGAATCCAGAGTACCGAGGGCATGAGGACGACGGCGAAGAGGGCGCTGACGTAGAGGATTTCCAGCTCTTTCAGAAGCTTGTAGGCGATGCAGAGGAGAAGGATAACGCCGAAGAAGAACAAGATGTTGCCGCGGGCGATGGCTTTGCGCTCAACGACGGCGGGCAGGGGAACCGGCGTATCGATGACGGGGTATTCGCTTTGAAGCTGGGGCGAGCTGGACAGGGTGGGCTCCTCGGGACTGGTCCGGACGGAACGATGTGGATGGCGGGGAAGAACGTTGACGCCGGGCTTGCTCGTTTGGATGCGGGAATGTCCTGTGATGAGGGTAGTGCTGAAGATTTTAGGGACGGTATGCGGCGAGAGACTCGATGATCGACTGAGCTACCTGGTGCGGGGATCGGTCGGTGGTGGAGAGAGTGAGTCGGGCCAGGCGACGATAGAGGGGCTGGCGGGCGCGGAAACGGGCTTCAGCTTCTTCCGGCGAGGCGAGGACCGGGCGGATGTGATCCGGAGTGGTGAAGGATTGCAGCATGCAGCGGTCGAAGAGGGTGGGGAAAGCCGCGTCGAGGAAGATGACGCCGGTGTTTGGGGTTTGCTCGAGGAGGAGCCGGTTGGTGAGTTGTTCCGGGGTGCCTCCGCCGAGGGCGATGACGGTGTGGGTGTAGGCGAGGGCGTTGGCGAGGGCAGAGGACTCGATGCGGCGGAAGTGCGATTCTACGAGCCTGGAGAAGATCTCCGGGATGGTGGATTGGGCGCGCGCTTCAAGGTGATCGTCGAGGTCCAGGAAGGCCCAGCCGAGGGTGTCTGCGAGGATGCGTCCGACGGTAGTCTTGCCCGCACCCATGAAGCCGGTGAGGACGATGCGGGTGAGGCTGGCGGGGACGGTGGCAGTGAGGGTGGAGACGGCTCCGGTTCTGTCTGCTGTCTTTTCGGCGGTCATAAATGGCTCTCGGCTTGCTGGTTGGATGGGACAAAAGAAAACCGCGACCTTTATGGGGTCGCGGCTCGGGGATGAGGTGAATGCTCTTGAGTTGTTCTAAGAGGTACACGCGAATCCGACCTGAGCCGCAGAGAGCCACCAATAGCCACGGTAGCTAAATCGCTGGGAGGTCGGGATGTGGGACGCGTTCATTCTGAGGATGAGAGTACACGCGGGACGGGATGGTTGCAAGAATCTTCCGGGGCCAAGCTTTAGAATGGATGCGGCGAGGTGCGATTATGGGACTGAGGGATGAGCCGTTCGAGGTGATGTGTCCGGACTGCGGAGCGATGATAAAGGTAGATCCGGTGACGCGGAGCGTAATCGCACATACGCCGGCACCGCGGAAGAAGACGTTCGAGGACTTTGGGCAGGCGGCGAAGGCTCTGCGTGAAGCGGATGAGCGGCGGGATTCGATCTTTGCGCAAAGTGTGGAGGCGCAAAAGAACAAGGATGATGTGCTGGCGAAGAAGTTCGCAGAAGCGGTGAAGAAGGCGAAGGAGAGCCCGCTGACGGAGCGGCCGTTGCGGGAGTTTGATCTGGATTAGGCGGCCGGCTTGGATCGCTAGCGGAAGGTATCGAGTTGATCGAGTTTGGTTGAGAGCGTTGTAGTGGCGGTCTTGAGGGTGCTGGTGTCGAGAGTCTGCACAGCGAATCGGCCGGTCTGCACGTCTTTCGCGCAGCCGTTGAGTAAGCCCCTGATCTCCGGGCGGAGAGCATGCCCGCCAGAGCTGATGGTGGACTCGATGTGCTCCCAATAAGCTTTAGCGGCGTCGTAGCGGGCGACCTGATCGTCCCATTGCGGCTTGACCGTCATCATGTCCTGGCGTGCGGCGGCGAGGTCTCCGTTGATTCCGGCGCGCTCGTGACCGGCTGCCTCCAAGCGGTGGGTCATGGAAACCACGCAGGGGGAGTTGTCGGAGGTTCGCCGGGAGCAGGTCTCAATGCCTTTGATAGACCCGGTCTCCACGTCAATCAGGCGCATCTTCGCAGTGGAAGCGTCAATTGCGTCGATCACGATGAGAAAGTCAAGGCGACCCATGAGACCGCGTAGAGCGCCGCTGGAGGGATCAAAGTCGCGGCCTGAGGACATGTGGACCTCATGCAGCAGCTCCGCGGTGGCGGTGCGGTCCTGGTAGGAGATGCCGCGCATGCCGGAGATTTTGCTGGCGAGATCGGATTCCAGCAGGATGAGATAGCGATTAACACCTTTCATCGTGACGAGGTCCGCTGGGCCGGTGTAAAGGCCTGCATCGCGAGTGATCGTGCCCACGGCGATGGGATGAGCGATGATAATCGGAACATTCTGGGCAGAGGCCGATGTACCTGCGAGTAGCAGCGAGAGGAGGCCGGTGGAGAATATCAGGCGGGGGATCACTTGGCGACCGCCCGAATCTCATCGCCCTTCTGCGGGGTGGCTCCGTCGCACTTGCCTTCTGAGATGCCTTCCTCAAGCGAGGAGATGACGAGGGTGCAAAGCTTCTTGCGGCGGATGATGTGTTGACCGGGCTTGTCCGGATCTTCCAGGCCGGTGTCGGTGGGCCGAACGACATCGAAGCTGTCCCCGATTTTGATGCCGTTCTGGGTTCCCTTGTTGATTACCACCAGGCCGCTTTCGACGCCGACGAACTTGGGGAGAACGGGAGGAGCGGCGACGTTGATGGCTGGGGCGGCTGCGATCTTCTTGGCAACCTCATCAGCGACCTCTTCCACGGCGGCATCGACGAGCTTGATGAGCGCGGCGTCCGAGTTTGCGGTTCTGCTGCTCGAGTCTACGTTTGGAACGATGGTAAGAGAGGAGGACTTGCCGAGGATGGCTTGCTTTTCTGCCCGGGCGGAAGGTGAGGCGAGGATCTGGCCAGTTTCGACAGAGGTGACGCGGGCATTGATCTTGAGGGCGGTCGAACCGTTTACCTGAGTGCGCTTCTGGATGTAGACGCCGCTTGTGGTGGAGTCCTGGTTGGCGCTGAACTCATCGATCTGCCCGGTAATAACAATGTCGCAGACGGCGAGCAGACCGCTCTTTGGTGCGTTGGCGGGGTTGAAGTCGGCGTCGAACTTCAGGTTCTTCTCTGATTGCAGCGAGGCAAGGCTTTCGCGCTCTACGACGATGAACTGGCCGGTCTCAGCGAGTTTGGCGAGTATCGCGTCGGCCACCTTCTCACTGATGTTCATACGGGCGCCGGACCCGGTACGATCTTTGAAAGGCATCACGGTGATGCGTTTCTGTCGGCCGGTTTGCGCGATCACGGGAGAGATGAAGAGGCACAAAGCGATAACAACTGCGAGACGGCGGTGGAGTCGGGGCACAGAGTCTCCTGGATGCTTGGAATACACAACAATCTACACGCAGGCTTGTGGCGATGAAAACGGGTTTCCAAGAAATATTTCATTCCGCTTTTTCCGATGCCATCGGGGACGACTGAGAGTCACTGAGCGGTACTTGCCCGTTCAGCCGTCTCATAGCCGCAATTTGACTGTTTACTAGCGCCCTTATTTCGAAGACTCGGCACGTTGTAGCGCGTAGATCATTCCTGCGGAGACTCCGAGGAATTGTGCGCAGGCGCGGGCGGCGAGCAGGAACGGCGAGAGAAGGGCTATCAAAGGATCCTTTCGCAGGGCTCGTAAGGCGAATGGAAGAGTGCTGAGGCCGAAGAGGATGACGACAAGGAGTGCGATGGAAACGGGAGGATGCACGGTGACATCAATCGCGAGAGAAACGACCAGGGCAGGGAGGAAGAGTAGCTGAAGCTTCATCAGTTGCGGGGTGTGGCTGTCCTTGACTCCCTTGGATGGATTTTTGCGGACGGCCAGGACGCGCCAGAAGGCGAACTTGTACTTCTTCTTGAGATAGCTGGTCAGGGTGCTTGGATGAGTGTGGGAGACCACGGCTGCCGGGGCAAAGATCATCTTCCAACCCCTGGCCGACATGCGGAAGGACAACTCGACGTCTTCCGCGCATGCGACCGGAAAGGAGGTGTCGTAGCCAGCCATCTCCAGGAATTTGTCGCGGCGGAAGGCCGCAGAGTAGGTATCGATGAAATCGATGCTCGGGAGAGCAGCCATGATGCGGTACTTGTCTTCGTACTCGATCTGGACGAAGCGAGCTGCGATCTGACTCTGGCGAGTGGAGTAGATTCCCTTGACTCCGACGACCTCGTTGCTGATGAAAGGAGCGAGCATCGCGTCAAGCCAGCCCGGGGCGGGAATGCAGTCATCATCGGTGAAGAGAAGGATCTCTCCGCGGGCTTCTCTTGCGCCGCGGTTACGAGCGGCGGCAGGACCGGCGTTGGCTTGGGAGATGAGCCGGATGGGGCTGTAACGCTGGACGGCGTCCGTGGTGCGATCGGTAGATCCATCGTCGATGACGAGGATTTCCACGTCGCGGCCCTCACTCTGGCGCAGGAGAGATTCAAGACAAGCACCGATGCGGGCAGAGCCGTTATAAGCCGGAATGATGATCGATGCGGTTCGGGAATCGATCATCCTTCCGACAGGCGTTGCGTTGGGATCAGAGTTGATCTGCATGCGGGGAGCAGTCTATGCGGTTGCGCCCTGGGGTTTGCTCGGGGCGGTCTGCTCCGTCTTGTTATGGTCGCTGCCCTTGACGAGGTACTTGGCAAGCGTGAGGAAGCCTTTCACGTTGCGCTGAAGCTCACGGGGATCAGTCAGGGATTGCTTCAGCTTATAGGCGAGGTAGGAAGGAGCGAGATAGAAGCTGCGACGCGCCTTATCGCAGAACGACACCAACTGCTCATGGGTGATGTTCGGCAAGGTGACGACGCTATTGTGGAGACCATCCTTGGTCAGCCATGCGCCCCAATCTTCGATCTGGATGTAGTCGCGCTTTTTTGCTTCCTGATAGGCGACCGTTCCGGGATAGACCATGATGGGGAAGAACTGCGCGGTGTCCGGGCGAAGAGCCTTTGCGAAGTCGAGGGTCTTCTCCATGCTGGCGGGGGTTTCGTTGAGATTGCCGACCATGAAGCAGCCATGCACCATGATGCCTGCATCCTGGCAACGGCGAACGAACTTATGCGCTTCCTCGTGATACTTGGCGTCGCGGCGATCATCGTTGTTCTTCTTCATGCCGTTGATGACTTCCACGTCACCGCTCTCAAAGCCCACGCAGAAGAGCCGCGCGCCTGCTTTGTGGAGGGTCTTGAGGAGAGCGTCCTCGGCGCCGATGTCGGCACGGCAGTTGGCGTCGAAGGGGAGCTTGTTTCCGCGGCGGATGAGCTCGTTTGCGAGTTCAAGCGTGCGGGGACGGCTGACGATGAAGGTGTCATCCTCCAGCATGACCGTTTTGATCTCGGGCATCTCTTTGGCGACGTACTGGAACTCATCGGCGACGTTCCCGACGGAGCGATAGCGCATGGTGTGGCCGCTGAAGGTCTGTGGGTAGACGCAGAAAGAGCAGTGATAGGGGCAGCCGCGGCTGGTGTCAAAGACGACCAGAGGCCAAAGGGAGTGGCCGTAGAAGTAATCGGGCGTGTGCAGGAAGCGCTTGTAGACCTCGGAGACGAAGGGCAACTCGTCCAGGTTCTTGATGGCATCGCGCTGCTTGTTGCTGATGATCTCGCCGGTGGCTTCGCGACGCCATACGAGACCGTCTACGGCGGACAGGTCCGCGCCGCACGCCTTAGCCTCCAGCCAATCGCGCACGGTGTACTCATACTCCCGGATAGCGACGGCCTGGATCGCATTCGACATCGCGAGGGTCTCTTTGGGCAGGGAGGAGACGTGGCGGCCCACCATCAACGTATGCAGGGATGGCCGGGCAGCGACGAGCGATTCGAGGACGCTGACGTCATTCAGAATGCTCGGGGTGGAGGTATCGCAGATGACAGCGTCGATGTTTTTGGCTTCGATGCGATCGATGACAGCTTTCACCGAGAAACCGCCGGCTGGGGCGTCTACGAGGTCAACTTCGTGTCCGTTCTTGATCGCGACCCCTGCGGCTGTTGCAAGCCACTTAGGGTAGTAAAGCGTTCCACTCTTCGTAACCGCCGGACTTCTCTGCTCGCGGGAAAAACGCGGGTGAAACGGTGGATTCAAGAACAGCACGCGCATTTGAATAAGCCTCCAAACCCCTCCATTAGAACACAGCCGCTGCGGTTAAACTCGTTTCGCTCTCCTGCGTCCGCTCTCTTCCTAGCCTCTTCCATGCGGTGATGTTTCGCTCTAAGAAACGAACCAGACTGCGAACTTCTCCTTTCTAAAGGAGCACTCGCAGGCGTCGCAGGCGATCGTGAGCGATTCCGTGTCAGGGATAAGTTGAAGGTTTGCGATAACGGTTTTGCTCGTACGATGTTTCAGGAGGTGATTGCACTCCACGTCGGTCAGTTCCCATGCAACACCTCGGGCTGAAACTCATTAGAAGCTTTCAGACTTTGTGGTCGGGGCATTTTGTGTCATTCTTGCATCGAGCAAGGAGTTGGCGGCTGGAAAGATGCCCTTTTTCGTCTCTGCACGCAGCGTGGGCGGGCGCCCGATGTTACCGAAGCGTAACTTCTGCCCGTCCTAGGACTGCTACAGCCACGCCGATTGTCCCGCGTGAATGGGCCCTTTCCCAGATACAACCCCTGGAATAATGCCGGACGCAAAGGTCAAGAGGGCATCTACGAAAAACCCAATGCAGACTCGTTGGCGATCCGCAAAGAACGCTGTCGCCAATCTGGGACGTGGAAGCGCCGCAGCCATCCTTGCCTTGCTGTTGCCTCCAGTGCTCGTTCGCCATATGACTCCGGCGGCTTATAGCGTTTGGATTCTCGTGCTGCAAATGGCCGCTTACGTCAGCTATCTCAGCTTCGGTCTTGAGACGGCAATCGGGCGCTATGTGGCCTTCTCAAATGAGAAGAAGGATGTCAGGCAGCGCGATTCGATTTTCAGCACTGCCTTTGTTGGCTTGTGCTGCGCTGCACTTCTTTCTTTGGTCTGCCTTGCAGTCGTGGCCTTCGCGGCACCGAAACTCTTCCCGAGTGTCCCCGGCTCTCTTGTGCCTCAGATGCGTCTCTCTCTTCTGATTGTCGGATGTGTGACGGCGTTGGGACTTCCCGCCTCTGCCTGGAACGGGGTGTTTATCGGGATCGAGCGATATGAGATTCCCGCCCTCACCGTCGGCGGATCCCGCTTGGTTTCCGCTTTAGGATTGATAGCGGCAGCCTTTGCGGGCCATTCGGTGGTAGTCCTGGCTTCAATCCTTGCAGCGGCCAATCTGCTCTCCTACCTCGCGCAATATCTGTTCCTCCGGCGCATCGCCCCGGATATCCACTTTCAAAGTTCTCTCCTATCGCGTTCGACCGCACGAGAACTCTACGGCTACTGCTTCGGGCTTACGGTCATGTCCTTTGCCATGTTGCTGGTGACGGGGTTTGATCTACTCTTGGTAGGGCGCTTTCAGTTCTCGGTCGTCATTCCCTACTCGGTCGCAGCCAGTTTGATAACCTTTGTCTCTGGTCTGCTCTACGCAGTAATCGGCGTCATGATGCCACATGCGGCAGCGCTGCACGCTAGGGAGAAAGCAGCAGAGATGGGTCAGTTGGTCATCTCCTCCACTCGGCTGAGTGTTCTATTACTCGTGCTTACGGGAATCCCTTTGTTGATCTATGCCGCGCCGATCCTGCGGTTGTGGATTGGACCTCAGTATGTAAAGAGTGGTGCCCCTTTGCTGGCGATATTGATTGTTGCGAATATCATCCGCCTCATCGGAGCGCCATACTCGATTATTCTGGTTGCAGCTGGTCAGCAGAATTTCATAAAGATTAGCCCGCTTGCGGAAGGGGCCAGCAACTTCGTCGCAAGCGTGGTGATGGGAATGCTCTTCGGAGGCATCGGGGTGGCGTTTGGAACCCTGTTCGGAGCGGTCGTTGGCATGGGTGCTCATTTGAGATACTCAATGCCGCGCACAAAGGACGCTATCAACTTGTCCAGACAAGACTTTTTGATTTCCGGAGTGCTTTTTCCTTTGCTTTGCACTTCCCCGCTGTTAGCGATCGCGGCGGCTTCGGTATGCGGCATTGCAGTGCACACGCCAGTCATGGTCTTGGCTATACTGCTTTCTCTCGCGGGCTCTGGATTTCTCGTGGTACAGGTGAAAGGTATCTTTGGCAGCCGATTGAGCTCCCTAATCGAGGGAAACTGATTTACTTGAACACGTTTTCTCGGATCTGGAGGGAAGATTAGCTAAAGATGACTTCATCGAGCAAACAGCCTCACGGCATCTTTAGGCGCCCATGGCATGACATCTTTAATGCTCTACACGGCTTGCTCGTGCGCTTAAAGACCATGTTGTATTATCGCCAGGTTTTTGGAAGTGTGGGACGGGGTAGCCTCATCTACAAGCCGATGCTGCTTACGAATCCTCGCTTCGTACATATAGGCAAACGAACGATGATTCGGCCCGGTGTTCGCATTGAAGCAATTGTTCTGAACGACAGCGCGCCGCCATGCCTTACTATTGGAAACAATGTAAATATTGAGCAGAATGTTCATTTAATCTGCTCCTCGCACTTAGTGATTGGAGACAATGTCTCAATTATTGGACATTGCGCGATCGTGGATACCAGCCACCCCTATCAAGATATAGATGACCCACGCAAGGTAGGTGATCGACTCGACACAAATCCTAAACCGGTGTCAATCGGCAACGGTTCCTTTCTGGGTTTTGGATGCATCATCTTGCCTGGTGTAAACATTGGAAGTAACTGCGTGATCGGAGCCAATAGTACAGTAACAAGGGATGTTCCGGACTACTCCGTAGCGACCGGCAATCCTGCGCGTGTTGTCAAACACTATGATCATGGAACAGCAAAATGGGTTGAGTCATTGTCGACTGACCGCCACTAGTATGGACTTCTTCAACAACAGCTTTGTGAGCGTTTCGAATGAGCAATAGTTTGTCTTTAGAAGATGCGCGGGCGGACTTGAGAAATGAACATTTCTGGCAGTCGTTATCCTGCTGCCCTCTGTGTGGCCGAAGTGCCTTCGCAGCCCTATTTGCGGCAAGAGATAGGCATTATGGGAATGCTGGTGTTTTTCCTGTGGTCGAGTGTGAGTCATGTAAGTTGTGGTTCTTAAATCCGATGCCGACCATGGCGTATCTGAGCGGCGCTTATCCGTCAGACTATTACTCTTACAGCCCGCCACCGCTCAATGATTTAGCGGTAATGAACATCCAACGGACGAAGAAACTCGTTCGGCGACTCGTTGGTTTTCAGTCGGGAAGGACGGGTGACCCAAAATTCTTACGTCCGGGAAAGGTACTAGATGTCGGTTGCGGAGCGGGAGCTTTCCTGCTTGAACTGCGAGACAACCATTGGGACGTGCATGGAGTTGAGTTGAGCCTTCAGGCGGCGGCACGCGGTCGTGCGCAGGGTCTGGACATCTTTGGGGGTACGATCGAGCAAGCCCAGTACCCTGACAGCACGTTCGACTACATTCGAAGTAATCACTCCTTCGAGCACATCCACAATCCAAGAGAAGTACTGCGCGAGATGCGTCGAACGATTAAGCCAAACGGCTTAATCTTTATCGGAGTGCCGAATGTGAAGGGTCTTATGTCGAGGCTGTTCGGGAATTACTGGTGGTATCTCGGGGCTCCTGTACACACTTCTGGATATAGCCCTGAGACACTTCAAGAGCTATTGAAGCAGGAGGGATTCCGGGTCGTCAAAGTCAACTACAATTCGACTTTCGGTGGAGTGTTTGGAAGTCTGCAGATTTTCCTCAATCGTGATAATGGTAGATCTTCAGACGAAGGCTGGGTGTTTCAGAACCGTGCCATGCGGCTACTCGGCCACTGGATTGCTAGATGGACGGACTTTTTCCGTACCGGTGACTGCATTGAGGTCATTGCGGAGCCGCTGCCGGACGTGCGGCAGAACGTACGTGAGCTTAGCTAGCGGTTTGCCGTGGCCGTTTTTCTTGTGCTTGCTAGCTTGGACTAGTAAATGCTGCCTTGTCGGCAAGGTGCTTTGTCTGTTGCTTGGCATTGAAGGCGGTAAGATCAGGGCTGGAGTCAATCTTGAAAGATCACGTGCTTGTTACAGGCGGCGCAGGCTTTATAGGCTCGAGGATTGTACGGAGGTTACTGACGACTGGCCACCAAGTCTCTGTCCTTGATAATTTCAGCCCGCAAATTCACGGGGACAATGCTGAACTTCCTCGTGACCTCAAAGGCTCAGTCGAGTTGTTTAGAGGCGATATTCGCGACGTGGATCTTTGCAAACGAGCTATCAAGGATCAGCATGTTCTGATTCACCTTGTAGCCGAGACGGGGACAGGCCAGTCGATGTATCGCGTGCGGCAATACACAGATGTAAACATTAGCGCGACCGCCGGTCTTATGGAATTCCTGCTGACAGGGACACATTCCGTTCAGTCCGTACTTGTAGCATCGTCGCGAGCAGTGTGCGGTGAGGGAGCGGCAGAATGTTCACGGCATGGCTTAGTGTTTCCCTTTGCGCGTTCGAAAAAGGCGATGCTGGCCGGTGATTATGACCCCAAGTGTCCGTTGTGTGGAGATACAACAACGGCAGTTGCCACTCCCGAAGATGCTCCTTTCCGTCCCACTTCTCTTTATGGCTTGACAAAACAGGTGCAGGAGCAGATGGTGCTCATGTATGCCGACGTGCTCGGCATCAATGGCTTCGCGTTGCGATACCAGAACGTCTACGGACCGGGACAGTCACTGAGAAATCCTTACACTGGAATACTGGCGATCTTCTCCAATCAGGCACGTGCGGATGAGCCTATTTACATCTTTGAGGACGGCCAGGAGAGCAGAGACTTCGTTTACATCGATGACGTCGTCGAGGCGACGGTACGTTGCGTGGAAGCTCCCGCGCAGACTCCAACAGTTTTGAATGTTGGCACAGGCATCCCGGTAACAGTAGCGGAGGTTGTGCGGCACATCACTGGATTTTTCGGGAGCAAATCTGAGGTGACGATCACAGGTGCCTATCGAGAGGGAGATATTCGTCATAATTATGCCAACATTGACAAGATGCGAGAGACACTTGGCCAGATTGAGTTTCGTCAATTTGACGAAGGGCTGAGGGAGTTTCTGGCTTGGGCGAGTGGGCAACGGGTCGACGATATCAAGTATAAGGAGTCGCTGGCCGAGATGAGGAAGATTGGACTCATGCATGGCTAGCAAGAAAGTTGTGGGAGCGGTTACTGTGACCTACAACAGTGCGTCGGTGCTAGCGGAGTTCTTGTGCTGCATGACCGAGCAATCTTACTCGGATTTCCTCTTGTTTGCAGTAGACAATGCGTCGACCGATGCTAGCGTCAGCATTCTGCGGGAAAGCAATGAGCCTCGACTTCGGGTCATTGCCAATCCAGACAACCTGGGTGTTGCGGCGGGCAATAATCAAGGAATCCGCGCCGCCCTCGAAGCTGGGTGCGCCTCCATCCTGCTAATTAACAATGACACGAAATTTGGTCCCGAACTCATCGAGGAACTCGTTCGAGGAATCTCCACGCACGAAGTGCAGATGAGCTGTCCGAAAATTATGTACTACGATCGGCCGGACTACATCTGGGCTGCGGGGGGAAGATTTCAACGATGGGCCGGCTACCGCGCTCTGCATCGGGGTGAGCATGAAATCGATCGAGGCCAGTATGATGTGGCGGGGCTGGTAACCTATGTGCCAACCTGCTGCGTTCTGATAGAGGCGCGGGTTTTTGAGCAAGTCGGCCTGATGGATGAGCGCTACTTTGTCTATGTTGACGACCAGGATTTCATGTATCGGGCGTTGAAGGCCGGTGTTAAACTACAGTATCTGCCGGAAGTTAAACTCTTCCATAAGGTCGGAAGTCTAACCGGTGGCGAGGAATCGACTTTTGAACTCCGGTACGGAACCAGGAACCGAGCGTTCTTTCTTCTCAAGCATTTTGGATTACCATTGGCTTTGCCTTTGCTGTTTGCTCGGGCGTTATATTTCTTGTGCAAGTCATTGGTTGCAGGAAAGGGAATCAATTGGCTGCGGATTAAGGAGATCGCCTTGTGGAGTGCACTGCGAATGTACGCCGATAGCGGCAGGGAATCACGTATGTCTAGAAGCCACAGCTAAAAGTTACAACTGGTCGCGCATAATAAACTTCCACGATGCTTTGGGAGCTCCTGCATTGTCATACGTGCTTTGGTGAGTGTCCCGTAGAAGGCCTAGCTAAGTATGCCCACAATCATTGGCGTTATATTTCTGGTTTGCGGAGGCTATTGTTTCTTTCTGAGAGAAGACGGCCTGTTTGGCCTGTTGATCCTTGCGAGCGCATTCGAAGCTTCCTCCGCAATCAACATCGCTGACCGCGGTATACAGCCTTACTACGTCATCGCGGTTCTCATCATACTTCGTGCTTTAATCAAGTGGTCTCTGGGCATTCAGCGTGTACCAAGAGTTCCTTGCGGAGCATGGCTCCTACTGTTCGGCTTAATTGCTATTGGCTCTGCGTTTATCCTGCCTTTGTTGTTTGCCGGCGTTCCTATTTATGATCCGAAGATCGGCATTGATGACGGTTTGTTTATCCGCCCTCCCCTCAGATTCGGTCTGAACAACTTGGGACAGGCCGGCTTTTTGGCCTGCCATATCGCTACTGCCTACTCCATCCCATCGCTTCAATTTTCCTTTAGCAAGACTCGCAGGGCATACCTGATCGCGTTTTACATTATTGCGGTCGTGATCATTGCACAGTCGTTGTTTCAAGGCATTGGGATTCCTTTTCCCGACTCGCTCATACGCAACAATCCTGGATATGCGATCACCGATTCAACGTTCGGCGTTTCGGGGACAAGGAATTCCGGTACGTGTACGGAGCCGTCCATAGCAGGCGCTTTTTTGGTGCTGTTTGGCTGCGGTTTCTTCGCAGAGTATCTGGCGGGCAAAGGGGGCATCTGGAAGGTACTTCTTGCACTTATCGGTAGTGGCCTAGTAGCGTCGAGTGGATCTCTTGTGACGATTGGTGTGATCACTCCTCTATTGTTGCTTCGCTTCTCCCCATTTAAGACGTTGTTCTCTATCAATCGACCACAGCTGCGAAGATACCTTCGGAAATTGTTAGCTATCGTGGTTCCTCTATCCTTTGCACTTTTGGCTTTTTCGGGGTTCACGGGAGTACTAACGTCTCTTGTCTTTTCCAAGGGAAGCACGAGTTCTTTCCTGAATCGGACGACTGCCGATGTCTATGCGCTGAGACTCCTGGCTGACACCCATTGGATAGGTGTTGGGCTTGGAAGCAACCGTTCCTCCAGTTTTCTGACTTCAATGCTTAGTAATGTCGGAGTAGCAGGAACGTTGGCCTTCGGTGTGTACTTCTTTAGACTCTTCCTGACGCTCCATGAGGATTACCTTTGGCTCAAATGGGCCGCCTTTGCCCTGCTGTTGAATATGTGTATCGGGATACCTGACGTTACAATGCCTTTGCTCTGGATTCCTATTCTGCTTGCAACACAATATTCTTCCCTGAGAAGGCAAGCCCCCCTTGGCAGAAGCATTCGGGAAGAGCTTCTTGTCTGTCGCTAATTGAGGATCGGCGATTGGTACTGTGCCGCCGGTGAGGCACGCATTGTTGATGTGTACATGTCTGGGACGTTGGTCACCAGCGTTGATCAAAGCCTAAATGATCTGCGAGCTTATCTCCTGAACGTCTCGCGAGAGGCGTTTACTTCCCAGGCTTTGCACCCAGCGACGAGCTGGCGTCTCAAAATAAGAGTAGGAGAAGTAGGAAAAAGCCATCAGAGGAGCGAAAGTGGCAAGGATGAGAAGGTTGTTCATCCAAGGGGAAAGAGGCAGTTTGCGGAAGACGAAATTGAAGAGCGTGGGCATGATGAGACCATGAATCAAATAGATTGAGTAGGTAAGTTGTCCGAGCGGTGCAAAAGTACGAATGGCCCAGCTTTCAGATCTCTGAATATCGCATGCAAATGCTGCGGCAGCGGTCAGGTAGGTCAACGTCAGGAGAACTCCACGTGATGTGCCGGCGAATCCAAGTAGAAAAATCCCGGCTGTGAAAAGGGAAAAAAGCAGGCCCGGAAAAGGTATTTGTCGAAGAAGATGGCTGGCGCCTCCTAATGTGATGCCGATCAGAAAAGATGGGAGAGCGCGGAGGAAACCGTCCCAGAAGGTCCATAGGGTCCACTCCAAGCTGTGACACCAGAGCGTGAGTGCGGCGATTCCTATTAGACCTAAGAGTGCGGGAGCCCACCATCGGCGACGATACAAGATGAAGAGAAGGGGTAAGAGGATATAGCAGCCCATTTCGGCGCTTATCGACCATGAGGGCGCGTTGAAGGTGCTGTGTCTCACAGTAGGGAACGCTTGGACAAGGAACAGGTTGGGAAGTAAGCCGTCAAACTTGTAGTCCTCTGCATGATGCGCATGAAGATGAAAAACGCGCATGCCAATTCCCAGCATAAACATAAACGAAAAGGTAAGAAGGTGCAGCGGGTACAGGCGAGCAACGCGGCGCTGCATGAAGATGCCGAAGTCACGAAGCGAGAGAAGACGCTGGTGATAGACCTGGTACATCACGATCCCGGAGATGACGAAGAACAGGTCGACAGCAAGACTGCAAAACTGCGCATTCCCAGAAAAGAAGCCGACGCCAGGAATGGGGATGAAGTCTGCCTGCCAATGATCGAAGACGATCGCCGCAGCCGCAAAAAAACGTATGGCGTCTAGGTGCAGCATATCCTGCGAGGAGACCGTTAGCTTCTTCACTTATCTCTTTCGATGGCGTTATACATCCCAGATTGAAGGTGTCCTATCGACAGGATGATCGTCTGTTTAGCCCAGGTGTGGCGATCTTTGTTATATGACATCTGTTAATTGCGAGCTGGATTACAGCCTTGAAGCATGTTTTATCGTTAGGCGCGTTTCCGTCCGGCGCGCTGCAGCGATCTTTGTGCACCGCGCTGCGACGCGTGGGCAAACGCTGTGAAACTCCTGAAGCATCCATCTTGCGCTGTTTTTCCTGTTGCTACAGTATCGCTTTCTCTTGCCCAGAGCAAAATGGATGAGGATCTCTGGAACCGGTGCGGGGGTGAAAGGAGGGTGGATGGACTCCTGTGATTGAGCCAGAACAACGGTCCCCCGAGCAGTAACGAACAGGTTCGGCGTGCCGCCCCGCATAAGGCGAAGGGCACTATCCGCATCGAATGCTCATCAGCAGGGCTCTGGTGTATTCTGTCCTCCGGTGGAGACGTATCCGGTCAGCGAAGTTGTCGCTGAAGGTCAGCGGGATTCGGCACCTTAGGTGGAGGATTTTGGTGTGAAGCAATTCAGCGCACGCCCGGCAAAGTGATGTGACCCAAGAACCCATCAAATCGACCCGCAAGAAGGCCCTAATTGTAAAGTTCGGTCAAATCGGCGATGTGCTAATGGCTGTTCCGGCTGCCCATGCGCTTCACGAGCAGGGATTCGAGGTCCACTGGGTTTGCGGTAGAGTGGTGCAACCCTTGCTCGAGTGCTACTCGTGGATCAAACCGATCTCTGTCAACGACAAGGCAATCTTTTTTGGCCGGCCACTTACGAGAGTTGTCACTATCTTGCTCCTCTGGAACAGTATTGCCCGTGCGAAGTACGACCTTTGCGCGACCCTTTACTATGATCGGCGCTACCGGCTCATCACTCTACCTGTTCGCGCCAGAAGAGCGCTGGCTTTTTCAAGAAAGTCCAGGAGAACGACCTTGTTGGCTTCGCGTTCGATGACGGATGAGAATGCTCGTCTGCTACTAGGGGTCGAGGACGGTTTTCGAGAGCACAGCATCAGACCCGTCCGTCCCGATACACTCCCGCCATCCCCGCTTCCGGCGAAGGTCGCTGCCCGTCGCATTGCACTCGTCCCTGGTGGTGCGACCAAGTTGTTAAGGCAGCAAGGGTCGCAACACTCGCCAGAACAGGTTCTACGCCGGTGGCCGATTGAAAGCTATGTGGACTTGGCTCGCCGACTCACTGATCGCGGCTGGGAGGTTGCTCTGTTAGGAGGCCCGGATGACGCCGAGGCTGCACATCACTTTCGTGCCCTGCCCATCCTCAATTTGATTGGAAGATTGTCGCTCCCCGAGGTCGTCAGTGTTTGCAATTGCTGCGACGCTGTCGTGTCAAATGACACTGGGCCGATGCACCTTGCGGCGTTAAGCGATTGCTGCCTAATTGGGATTTTTGGTCCCACGGATCCCAGAACACTTCTTCCGCGGAGGCCCTCCGTGCTGGCGATCTGGGGCGGGGGAAGACTTGCATGCCGTCCTTGCTACGATGGCCAAGACTTCGCACCGTGCAGATTTAATGGATGTATGCACGAGGTAAAACCTCAACTTGTTCTCAGGGAGTTGGATCGGATGCTCGACGATCGATCAGCCGGGATTGCACTTCCGTGGCAAATTCTGTCTTCGGACGGAACACTCTAAGGGCAGGCCCAACTCCCGGGTTTAGGGCTTGGAGGAGTTCAGCGATCCAACTAGAAGCGTTTCCTTTGAAGCGATTATACTAGAAGCGTTTCCTTTCAAAGGTTGCGCGCAAGGCTTCCAGCCTTTGTCCTTCTGACGGATCGGCTCTCAAGCGCTTGAATCCTTCGGCTAACAGAAAGTACCCAGCGGCCAGAAGGAGACCTGAAGCTGCAGCTACAGCAATGATGATCGTACGCTCGGGAAACGATCGTTTGTCTGGAGGCACAGCCACGTCGGCTACCTGAATGATCGCCCCCTGGCGCGCCTCATCCAGCTTGGCAACTTCGAATTGTTTGGCGATCAACTCCTCGACTGTGCCGCGGTACCGCAGATCACGAAGTTTTCGAAGATATTCCATTTCGGCTTGAGGGATATTTCCTTTTGGGACGATGATATCGGAGTTCGAATTGACGTCTGAACCGGAAAGCTTCGCCAACTGAGCCTTGAGTGCCGCTAGCTGGTGCTCGGCCAAGACCACCTCAGGATTGTCCTCTGTTGCATACGAGCGCATGCCCTGGATCTGAACTTCTTCGGCCACGATCTGTCCACGTAGAACGGCGGCAGACTCGATCAAAGAGCGTGCCTGACTATCGACCTGCAGAACGCCCGTTGTCTGTTGGGTCTGCTTCATGGCTTCTTCCGCGTTCGCCAGACTTTCATTCGCTTCCAAGAGCTGTTGCTGGAAAAAAGCGCGGCGCTGCGAGGCTTCGGTGATTGCCAATCCAGCAGAAAGTTTGCGGAATTCGTCCACATATCCGTTGGCAATATCGGCGGCCATGTTCGGATCGGGATCGGTAACTGTGATTCGGATCAGACCGTCTTTTACACCCAAGGCCACCGTAGAGCGATCCTCGAACTTGAGGCGCACGTCTGTCATTTTTTTCTTATGGTACCTGGCTACGAGCCCGAACCGGTAGATCACTGCATCCTCAACCGAGCGCAGACGGAAGAGCGCAACATACATATCGCCGGGGTTCTTGATGCCGAGGCTCGCACCAGCCGCAGAGGCGAGCGCGGAGGAACCGCCAAGCTGGCCTAGAAGGGCTGAGTTCATCGAGGAGTTCTGGCCGGGCGGTAGAACAACGGTCTCCGCCGTGTACCTGCTGGGGAGCAGGAATACGATAATAGCGGCGAGAATCGTCACACTTATCGTAAACAGGGCGATGCGTTTGCGGTACTTAGAGAGGACGATGAGGAGGTCGAGCAGATGCACTTCCTGGTCTAGCCCACTTTGCGTCAGGTTCTCCTGCAACGGGTCGACCAAGGCTTCCGACCTCATACCGAATCATCTCCCGAGTCAATTTTAGCAGGACAGTGTCTCCGCACTTTCTTCACACTTCGTCCGCGGGAGTGATGAAGTCAGACCGATTGCAGCTGCTTTCAAGAGCTAAAACTCCGGTGGAACCTGGCGATCTGGAAGATCGACCTATCCAGATTTGGATGTACTTACGGTATGTCGCGTAAGAAAGGGCATGCCCCGTCACCTCTTGGACAAGACTTGCAGCGGCGTTCTTTATAAGCCGCGAAAGGTCTTTGTTCTCCTCCTTGTCCGGTCTACTTGAGGACGTTGATGGCGGCGATTCCAAGTCCAAATTGCCCGACGATGGTGGCGATGTCTACGAGGTTGCGGAGCAGGGGGCGGCGGTCGACGGCTTCAGGGACGATGATGGCGTCGCCGGGGAAGAGTCGCCTTGAATCGAAGTTGCCGCCGAAGAGCGAAGAGGAGAACTGGCGGCTGACGATCGATCCATCTGCGCGCACGACGTAGCTTCGCTTTGGATCGGCGGTCCGGGTAGGGCCGCCGGCCTGCTGAATGTAGTCTCCTACCCTGCGGTGATTGTCGTAGAGGAACGAGTTCTGCGTGTAGACGGCTCCGAAGACATCTACGCTGGTTGGTATTTGGGGAACGACGAAGGCGTCTCCGTCTTCCAGGGCGAGGTCCGGTATATCGGCGGTGGACGCAGCATCCGGCCGGATGTTCAATACGATTCGCCCGCTTGCGGTGAGTTGGCGAAGCCGGAGCGCGACGGTGCGCGCATTTTGAAGAGCGGCGAGATCTGTGATCTGATCCTGCGGATTGGTGATGTTGTTCGCGCTGTTCGCCTCCGCCAGACGTATGCGCCGGTCGAGATCGTTCGCATACTCGGACAGACGCTGTTGCTGGAGGACTCTGGTCGACTCGCGGCTAAACTGCGACCCATACAGATACGCGTTGCTCGTGATGCCGCCGACGCGGGCGATCAGTTGGCGCAACGTCTCTCCCGGCGCGACGCTGTAGGTGCCTGATGCAATGAACTCTCCCTCCAACCGTACATACTTGGTCTGTTGCGATTGGGGAACACGAACGTCGGCCTTGGAGAAGACGGTGACGACATCATCCGGCTGGAGAGCCAGATTCTGCGGTCCTTCATGATGCTCCAGCAGGTCGCCGAGATTGAAGGGAATCAGGTGAGTCGTAAGGTCCTTCGTATCCAGACGTTCGATGACGGCGTAGGCCAGGTCAACCTCCGGAGCGCTCAGGACGACGGCATTCCTGGGCGGGAAGCGCCGGGCGGCGCCGGTCACTGCCGCGCTTACGGTGGTTGAGGAACCGCTATTCCCGCTGTTTGCCGGATCGTTGGGACTGCTGAGCGATGAGAGGACGCTGCTGCGGGTTCCGTTTTGATTCGTGACCGAGGGCGAGGTGGTGTTATTCGACTGCTGGCCTTGATCCTGCTGAAAGCCACTTTGCTGTGTCTGAGCAGGTTCGGAGATCTCGGATCCATCCGAGGAGTAGTACGGGCGCGTGGTCCCGTATACGTTGGTGTCGCTGTCTAGGGCGTTTGGCAAGGTCAGCATTGAGGCAGACCGCGTCGGCGACACTCCCTTTCCGTTCAATTGCGCGACGGGTTGATCCGGTGCGTATCGCCGCACATCAGGCGTTGAATCGAGCATGGGCAATCCAAGCTGATTGCGCTTCTGCCAGTAGTCCCGGGTGAGCAGAGCATCCTTATCCGGGATCAGATCGCTCAAGCGCATGCCCGGAAACCAGGCGAACCGACGCGGATCGGCGACGTTTCCCCGGAGCGTCACGGCATTATGGAAGCGATCGACGATGGGCGTGATCTCCAGGATGTCGCCGTCGCTGATCGCTGTGGCCATACCTGCGGGGTCCAGGCTCACGTCAACGATGGAACGCGATCCGTGGCGTGTCAGCCGTTCGATTCTGAGCTTCTTATCGTCCGCAAGCGTGGACAGGCCGCCTGCGAGCGCGATCGCATCCTTGATCGTCGACTCTGATTTGATCTCGTAGAGGGCAGGCGAGTCCACGCTTCCTGCGATCGCCACCATGGGGCCGACGGGCGGTATGTAGATCACGTCCCCGGAGACAAGCGGAACATCCTTCGACTTGTCGCCCTTTAGCAGGAGGTCATAGAGGTCAAAGGTGCCGATCGTCTCATGGCCGCGCTTCACCTGGATGTTGCGCAGAGATCCCATGGGAGATGGACCGCCTGTTGCGAAGAGCGCGTTGACCAGAGTGCTCAAGGAACTGACGGTGTAACTTCCGGGACGCTTTGCCTGTCCGACGACGAAGACCTGGATGGAACGAAGTTGGCCGATATTGACGTTCAGATCGAAGTTCTTGAAGGTGCGACCGATCTGGGCGCGGAGGAAATCTGTCAGCTTCGCGAAGGGAACACCGGCAACGCGGATGCTGCCGACCTGCGGAATGTACACGCTGCCGGAGCGGTCTACGGTGAAGTGTCCGTCCAGGGTGACCTGCCCCCACATGCGGATCAGCAACTCGTCTCCAGGGCCGATCACGTAGTCGGTTGTCACTGGAATGCGGTCGACCGGCGCAAAGGTGGAGGGCGCATTGGTGAAAAGGGTCGATCCGAAGATGGGGAGCACACGTCCCACTGAAGCTGCGGTCAGACGCTGGAACGGCGTCAACGGCACCGGAGATTCTGAGCCATTCAGCGGCCTTGCATTCCTATCTGCCTGGCCGGTTCGATCGTTTGGGTCGTTCGAGTCTTGCTGGTTATGCGTTCCGGTCTGGTCGTACGGGTTCAAAGTCTTCGGGCCGCTCTGCGTGGGAACGGGCGTCTGCTGCTGTGGTGTCTGCGGCTGACTTTGCTGCTGCGTCGCATTGGTCTGATCGGAGAAGGGGTTCTGATCGAGCGCCTGAGCGAAAGCAGACGCTGTGACCAAGCACATCATCTGCAGAACAAAGAGAACCTTCAACGCGCCGAACGGCAATGCAGCTCTCGCACCAACATCTGTACGCAACAAAGTGATCTCGACCCCTCGACGCCGGCGATCTCTGGCCTCGGGCCCCCGCAAGATGTCACGGCCCGTCTCACAGCTGTGACCTTTATACAAACGAGTCCGCTCTAGGTGAACCCGTTGCTTGTGCAGGCGTCGCTGTAAGCATAGCGGATTTTGCCCTGTTCGGCACCCTCCAAGCAGCAATGCAGGCGGAACGGCTATTTAGCGGCGGGTATTCTCAGCACAGGATTCCAGGTTATCTGGAACCAGCCGCTGCCGTTCCTCTGGGGGCCGGTCGCGATCGATGGTATCCACCAACGTTCGTACTGCGCGAAGGCTTCGACTGTCCAATTCTTGCCCAGAGCGAAGGTCTCCTTGTAGGAGACGTCGGTGATGGTGGCGCCGCCGGGGAGGAAGTGCGGGCCGCCCTTGTTCTGGCGGACCATGACCTCCGCCCGGGAGCGGCCGGAGACCCAGTAGCCCAGGTGGCCTTCGACGGAGCGGCCGTCGCGTCCGACGGCGTTGCCCAGGAGGAAGCCCTTGTTGGTGTTGGCGTCCAGATACTGGTTGTTCCAGTAGAGGAGATAGCCTCCGAGGCGTTGATCGCCTTGGTAGGGGTCGGTTGAGTTGGACTCGATGCGGAGGTCCATATGGGGCAGCCATGGAAGACGGGCGAAGTAGATGCCCGGGCTGAAGCCGGAGCGGTTGGGGTCCTCGATGGGGGCGAGCTCGTCGTCTGCGTAGGAGTCTGCGTAGAGCGTGACGAGCTTGTGGAGACCTGGTGGCTTGAAGCGGAAGTCGAAGCCGCTCTTGCGGTCTCCGGGATCGGTTGGGTCGGCGTAGCCTCCGGATCCTCCTCCTCCGAGGAGACCGGTTGACTGCGAGCTGCCGAGGTTGCGCAGGATCTGGTGGAAGGTGCAGGGATGACCGACTCCGCAGAGGAGCGACCAGCGGGTGATGCTGATCTCGACGTTCTCGCCAAGGTTGAGGGCTAGTTTGGCGCCGTTGAAGTACGGTCTCGCCGGGTAGTGATGGCCGGAGAGCTTGCCTGCGACGAGGTCGAAGCGGAAGGTTCCGACGGGGGCGAGGAAGCCGGGGAACTGGTGCGGGCGAGTGGTGACGTAGCGAAGGTTCCACGTTGGTTCAGCGTTGCTGGAGAAGGAGAGCGGGCCGCTGACGGTTGGTCCCCAATAGAGCTCCTGCTTGCCGAAGGATAGGGCGTTTCCGGCGAAGGTTGCGCCGACGTAGAGCTCCAAGGGGCGATAGCGCTGATAGGCGGGCTGGACGGGAAGTCCGGCGATGACGGGCTCGTTCGGGACTGGTTGCGTGTCGATCCGGTTGATGAGTTGGACCAGGGCGGGCGATTGGGCCGGCGAGCCCGGACTGTGCTGGGCTTCTTCGCGGGCGTAGGCGAAGAAGCGGCCTGAGTTGGCGCGGACGGAGAAGCCCTCGATGAAGCTGCTGCCGCGTCCGAGTGGACGGCCGAAGTCGTTCCACCAGGTTTGTCCGAAGTGGTAGCTATCGGCGAGGACTGGACCGGCGATGGTGGCGGCTCGGATGTAGGCGGACTCGAATGTGGCGGTGTTGCTTGCGGTTTGTTCGGGTGCGAGTTCGCGGTGCAGGTCGTTGATGAGCTTGTCGGCTTCGGCGACTCCGGAGTCGTTGAGGGCTCCGGTTCGGGTCTCGTGGTCGATGGCTTCGTTGAGCTGGCGAAGGCATTCGCGGCGGGTCCAAGGGCGAATGGAGATGCTTTGCGAGGGGATGAGGCCGAAGGCTGCGAGACGGTCGAGAGCGGGGTAGATCCAACTGTCCATGGGGACGTTGGGCGAGCCGGAGCGGTCGAATTCCTTTTGTTGACTCTGGGGAGAGTCGTTTTGAGGGTCGCCCGTGGGGAGTGCCTGACCGCCGGCGGCGGCGAGCGGAAGGGCGATCAACAGGATGGCGACGGTACGAGAGAGATGCTCTGAAAGCCGGAATGTGTGGCCCAACGTCACTCGTTCTGCATCCAGAGGCCCAGTTTATATCGCTGAGCAGTGCTGGAGACGAGTTGCTTCTTTGGACAGGGACCCCCTCCTCCCGTCGGTTAACTTATGAGTACAATGCTTTTTGTTTTGTTCGAGTTACGCAGGTGCTGCGTTGCTAAAATATTCACAATAAATGGTTTATCGCTAAAATATTGTAAACAAAGGGGTTACAGGTCAGGTTGTTTGCAGCGCAGAGTGGGTTTCTCCCACTGTTCTAAGTATAGAGAATTGGGCAGGGTGATTTAGCCAACTATTTTCAACTCTTTTGGGTGCGTCTTTGTTGGGGATTCGTCGTTTTCCACAGATTTAGGGGCTTGACAAGAATTCGACTATGCCGCCGTTGGTAGAGGTTGCGAGTCTAATGACAAAGTGCGAGGCAAAAGGTCTATGGTCAGGACGGTGATGTCATCGGTCTGGCCGAAGGAGAGTGCGGCTTGGGCGATGGAGGCTGCGGTTTGGTGGGCAATCTCCTGAGTGCGGGTGAAGCCGAAGAGCTCATCCTTCTTGGCTATCCTTCTTGTCGCTTCGGGGATGCCGTCAGTGAGCATGGTGAGGTGGTCGCCTGGATTGAGGGGGATGGATTGTTCCTGGTAGCAGCAGGACTCAAGCAGGCCAAGAGGCAAGTTGGCTTCGGTTTCGAGTTCGCGACCGTTGACGTAGGGGGCGAGATGGCCGGCGTTGGAGAGGGTGAGGGTGTTATCCGCGGCGAAGCGAAGGACGATGCAGGTGGTGAAACCGGCGTCGCGGCTCTGGAGGCGGCGGTTCAAGCCGGCGAGGATGAGGGCTGGCGAGGTAGTGATCTCGGCGAGGGTGCGAAGCGCGCCGACGATGACGGAGACGTTCATGGCGGCTTTGAGGCCTTTGCCGGAGACGTCGCCGACGACGATGAGAGTCTCACCGCCAGGCAGGGGAATGACCTGGAAGAAGTCGCCGCCGACCTCCTGGGCGGGATGATAGGCGGTGGCGATGCTGAGGCCGGGGATGGTGGGAAGTTCATCCGGGATGAGGACGTGTTGAAGGGAGCGAGCGGCTTCGAACTCTGAGGCGGCTCGGTCCTGCTCGCGGCTGGTGCGGGCGAAACGTGCGATGAGGATGGCGAGCATGGCGAGGAGGAAAATCAACTCGCTGAGATCGCTATAGTCGATTGCGACTGGCGTCTGGATGATATCCAACGGGAAAGGAAGGCCCGGAAGGTTACGTGAGGTTAGGGCGTTTTCCGCCGCGTAGAGGCAGTTTGAGATTGTCGAAAGCAGAAGGGGCAAGAGAAGGAGCTTCGCATCCGTCACGCCCTGTGCGAGTCGCTTAGTAAGAAGGAAGAGAACCCAGAGGAAGCCTGGAATCTGGAGAAGCGCGGCAGCGGTAGCGCTATGCGCTGTGCTCACGTATCCAGAAAAGAGCAGCCACAAGGCTAGATAGCTCAGGCAATCCGCAGTGATGCCAGACCAGAAGAGGATATTGGCATGACCCTTCAACAAAGTGCGGTAGAAGAAGAGACTGGCTATGTCGCCAAGGGCAGTGCTCAAGCCGTTTGTGCCCTCAAGAACGTGAATGTAGCTGGTAAAGGTAAATTCGTAGAAATGGCAGAACTCAGCCACGCTATAACAAAGGCTGAATAGAGCAAAGAGTAGGTATTCGTGTTCGGAACGGCGCAGAAGATATAAAGCAAAGGAGACTATTGCAGTGACGAAGTAGATGAGCGCGAGGTTGGCTGCGGCCGCATTGCGCCAGGCGCGGGCTGATGTGTTGCCAGTGACGAGAGCTTTTAGCCGTCTGGCATTGCCTAGCTGAGTCTCGCCGTGGGGACCCCCTCCTACATACTTTGCCCAGATGGGATTGTGCCAGATACGGAGGGCGATGGTGGTGGTCTGGGGACGATCTCGCGGAACGGTTGGCAGAGGGATGAAGGCGGGAATGGTTCGGTATGCCGCGGAGTAAGGCGGCATGCGCCCGACGGTGGTAAGCAAAACGCCATCTGCGAAGACTTGGTAACAGGTGCCTGTCGTGGGGATATCGAGGGCTAAGGGCTCTGATCCGGCGGGGAGGGTGACGCGGAAGCGGTACCAGGCGAGGCCGCTCATTCCTTTGTAGCCCTGCTCGGACCAAGGGCGGTTCGAGTCGAGGAGAGGCCAGTGGGAGTCGTCGAAGGCTGGGCTGGCAAATGCGGGATCGTCGCCGGGTTGGAAGCGCCACTTGCCTTTGAGCGAGATCAGGTCTTCACGATCGGTGTCGAAGGAGAACTGAGCTTGTTGCGCGTGCGAGGTTTCAGGCATTCTTTGTGCGAGCAGACAAGGAGCCGCGAACGCCAGAAAGAGCCAGAGAAGTACGGAGCGCATGAGCAACGATTATGCACGTGCGGAAGTGGCTTGCCTGCAAGTAAATGAAGGAACTGTCGACTTGGGCGTCAGGGCGTCTCTTACGTGGCAAGCTGCTTGCTGCGAAGACTGCATTTCCCTCCTTGTTCTACGTACAGGGAGTTGTGCAGGGTGACTTTGGAGACGAGCCTGATGTGGAGGGGCGCGGAACGAAGTACGGGGCTCCAAGCGTTGTGGTGCTTGCGCCCAAATGGCGTGCAAACGAGTCGTCAAGTGAAGGGTCGCCCTCTCGGCGGCCTTTCTGCTCTAGTTCACCTGGAGCTTGTTTAGATACTCCTGCGTGTACAGAAGTCTCGACCCATCGGCGAAGAGGATGAACACACCACCGCCGACAGCCGCCTCCACCTTTAGGACTGGTTGCAGTATCGTCATAGAGCCACCTTCGTCTCTTCGCAGCGTCACGATTTTCCCAGATGGTATACCAACTTTGGTTCCTTCTCTGTAACGCAGAACACTTAGTGCGCATTTCGGTGATAGGCTGGCCCTCCTAATGAGCAACCCAGAGCTTACCGCTATTAGGCGGCGCGGAGTCAATTTGAGCCGCGCCGGAAAGCCCGGTTTCTTTTGGGGGCATCGGTTGGGTCGAGAGGGATGGTGGTGGTAGGGGTTTGGCCGCGACGGGCGAGGTTCCACGGCGCAGGGTGCCGTCTTTGGCGACTTCTTCGAACAGGTTATCAAGCCGTGCTGCAGACATTGTGTTTATTGGCGGGACTCAAGGTCCCGCCTTTTCAAGATGACGTGAAGAAGGTGCCACGATGGGCTTGATTCAAGCCGTTTACGGTTGCCATGAGGGTCACTCCTCTGTAGCTCCAATCAGATTGTTCCCGGGACTATTCTTCGGCGGGCCCTTTGTGGCCGGTGAGGGTTTCGGGCATGTCGGCGAGGATGTAAGTCATGACGGCGAGGGAGGCGACGTTCTTGCGGAAGTCTTCGGGGTTAACTTTGTCGAGGGTGTCGGCCTCGGTGTGGTGCCAGTCGAAGTAGTGGGCTCCGGTGGTGGACTCGCCGAGGGAAGGGACGCCGTCGGCGGTGATGGGGCCGATGTCGGAGCCGCCTCCGCCCTGCTTGATCGTGTTGGCACCGACGGGGGTGAGGAGGGTGGCGATGTCCTGGAGCATGGCCATCGAGTGGGCTTCGCCGGGGGAGAGCGGTTCAGGTGTGAGGGCGGTAGTTCGGCCGGGGATGCGGCGGCCGCCGTATGGGCCGTAGCCGTATCCGGTGGGCTGCTCGGCTCCGCCGTCCATTTCAATGGCGGCGACGTGGTTTTTGAGTTCTTCCGGCGAGAGGGCGGCGCGGTAGGCTTTGCCGCCGGCTCCGCCGTTTTCTTCGTTGACCCAGAAGACGACGCGGATGGTGCGTTTGGGCTTGAGGCCGGAGTGGAGGATGACGTTGACGGCGGCGAGCGTGCCCATGATGCCGGAGCCGTCGTCCTGCGCGCCCTGGCCTACGTCCCAGGAGTCGATGTGGCCGCCGAGGACGACGATTTGTTCCGGATGCTCGGTGCCGGGGATCTCGCCGATGACGTTGAACATGGGGACGGGGGTGTCGAGGTGGGCTTCCATCTGGAGGTGGACGCGGGGAGCGGGGCCGCTTCCAGATTGGGCTTCAGCCTGGAGGCGGGCCAGCATGGTGGCGTCTTCGATGGAGATGGCGGCGGCGGGGATCCTGGGCTGCTTAGGGTCGTACTGCAGGGTGCCGGTGTGGGGAAGCTGGGCGGCGAGCGGGGTGATGGAACGGACGAGGACGGCGACGGCTCCGAGGGCAGCGGCTTGCGAGGCTCCGGCGATGCGGTACATGACGGTCTGGCCGTAGCCGGTGTAGGGAGCGTTGTAGACGACGACCTTGCCCTGGACGGCGGATTTGGGGAGCTTTTTGAGGGCCTCGAAGTCGGGGACTACGACGACCTCGGCGGTGATGCCTTCGGGCGGCGTGGCGACGGACATGCCGAGGCCGAGCAGGTGGAGGGGCTTGGTGACCGGGGCGACGATCTCGCCGGACTCCTGGCCGCGAATCCAGTGGGGGACGGTGGCGGGCTGGGTGTGGACGTTGGCGAGGCCTTCCTTCTTCATGAGGGATTCCGACCAGGCGATGGCGCGGAAGAGGGGCTCGGAGCCGGAGATGCGTTTGCCGATGTGGTCGCAGAGGTAGGCAAGGTTGGCGTAGCCTTCCTGGTCGGCGAGCGAGGCGGCGATGAGCTTGTCCGCGGCGGGTTTGTACTGAGTGGCCAAGGGGCCAGGGGTGGCTTGGGAGAATGCCGGGGCGGCGAGGAGGAATGCGGAGGCGGAGACCAGCCGGAGGGCGGTGAGGGTCGAGCGGGTGAGGGGCATGAGGGATTTTCTCATGGGAAGAACGGTGTAGCTTCGAAGAATGAAATGTATTGGGGTGGTGTTGCTTTGGGCCGGCTTTCTGGCAGTGGATGCAAGGGCGGCAACGGGGCGGTGCGGGGAGTTGAAGGGAAGAGAGGTGGCCGCGGGAGAGATCGGGCTGGCGACGCGAGGGGCGACGGTGCGGTCTGCGAAGCCGGCGACTGAAAGCGGCGGGAGGTTCTGCAAGGTGCTGGGGGAGATACGGTCCGTCGATCCGGCGGCGCAGCGGATTCGTTTTGAGGTGAATCTGCCGGAGACCTGGAACGGCAAGGCGGTGCAGTTTGGGGGCGGAGCTTTCGATGGGTATCTGCGGCAGGCGGATGGGCTGAGGGAGACTGTGCTGGGCGAGAGGGATAAGCCGGGGCCGCTAGCGCGGGGATATGTGACGTTTGGGAGCGACTCGGGGCATCATCACCACTACCTGCTGCTGCCGGATATCTTCAATGCGCTGAACGGCCGTTTTGGCTTGAACGACGAAGAGCGAAAGAACTTTGCGTCGGAGGAGTTGAAGAAGACGCACGATGTCGCGATGGCGTTGATGAAGGGGTACTACGGGGCGAAGGCGAAGCGGATGTACTTTATCGGGGGGTCTACAGGTGGACGGGAGGCGATGATGGTCGTGGATCGCTGGCCGGCGGACTATGACGGGGTGCTTGCGGCGTATGCGGCTTGGAACCAGATTGAGAGCGACCTCCAGTACATACGGGTTTCGCAGGCGATGTACAGCAAGGATGGATGGCTGCCGCCGGGAAAGACGAAGCTGCTGCGAGATGCGGTGATGAACGCATGCGACGCGCAGGATGGACTGAAGGATGGGATCATCAGCGATCCGGATGGCTGCCACTTCAAGGCGGAGACGCTGCTGTGCGGGGATGGGAAGAGCCATCAGGGATGCTTCTCGAGCGGGGAGGCGAGGACGGTGGAGGCGTTTGCGACGGCGACTGTGTCCGATTATGCGGTCGAGAATGGGATGAAGATGGAGCCGGGGTTCAATGTGCTGAAGGGGGCCGACCTGGTGGGGGCGATGGGGCTGTTCCATCATGCGTTTCATCCGCCGATCTTTCCGCTGAACTCGTTCTATTCCGTCGTGGCGGATGGGGTGCTGCGGTTCTTCTTGACAAAGGATGAACACTTCGATGCGCTGACGTTCGATTGGAAGACGGGGGGACGGTGGGTGCCGGGGATTCGGCAGCAGTCGGCGGAGGATGATGCTTCGCTGGCGGATCTGACGCCGTTTGAGACGCATGGGGGAAAGCTGCTGCTGGTGCATGGGGTTGCGGATGCGACGATCCCGACGGACGCGTCTGTGTTGTTGTATCAGCGGATTGTGGAGGCGATGGGGCAGGAACGGGCGGCTGGATTTCTACGGCTTTACTTGATCCCTGGGCTTGGGCATGGGCACGGGGTCTTCGATGCAGGGTTCGATACGGTGGGGGTGCTCGATGCGTGGGCGGATCAGGGGATGGCGCCGAAGGATCTGGTGGTGAGCGATGACAATAAGGGGGCGAAGCGGGCGAGGCCGTTGTGTGCGTGGCCGGAGTGGCCGAGGTATCGCGGCGGGGATGTGGCGGCGGCGGGCAGCTTTGTTTGTGTGCGTGATTGAGGAAGACTGGCGATTGATTCAGGATCAATGCGGGCTGCGGATGTGGGTCAAGCAGGGCGCCTGTGGGGGTGTGGCGGGAGTAGGATTTTACGATGGATTGGTTTGATTTTGTGGTGGTGGGTGGAGGGATCGCCGGGCTGAGTGCGGTGGTCAGGCTGGCAGAGCAGGGACGGGTGCTTTGTGTCACCAAGGAGAGCTTTGGCGAGTCGAATACGGCTTATGCGCAGGGTGGGATCGCGGTGGCGATGGGTGGGGCGGAGGATATTGCGCTGCACCTGGAGGACACGCTGGCGGCGGGGGATGGGCTCGTTAACCGGGAGGCAGCGAAGATGCTGGTGGAGCAGGGGCCGCTGCGGGTGGAGGAACTGCTGGGGTGGGGGACGGAGTTCGATCGCGGAGTAGGTGGGGAGTTGCTGCGGACGCGGGAGGGGGCGCATAGTCTCTCGCGGATACTGCATGCGAACGGGGATGCTACGGGGCGGGAGATCGCGCGGGCGCTGCTGAAGCATGTACAGGGGCTGGAGGAAGAAGGGAAGAGGGAAGAGGGAAGAGGGGAGAGCGTGCAGTTGATGGAGTGGACGACGACCGTCGACCTGGTAGTTGAAGACGGGCGGATTGTGGGGGTGACGCTGCTCGACACGGCTGGGGAGATGGTGGCGGTGGGGGCGGGGGCGGTGCTGATTGCGAGCGGGGGGGCGGGGCAGGTTTATAGCGATACGACAAATCCTGCGGTCGCGACCGGGGACGGAATCGCAATGGCGTACCGGGCAGGGGCGGCGTTGGAGGATATGGAGTTCTACCAGTTTCATCCGACTGCGTTTACGCGGGATGGGGCTCCCAGGTTCCTGTTGAGTGAGGCGCTGCGCGGGGAGGGCGCATTGCTGGTCAATGCGGCGGGTGAGCGATTTATGCCGGAGGTGCATCCTCTGGCGGAGCTAGCGCCTCGGGATGTGGTGGCGAGGGCGATTACTCGGGAAGGGTTGAAGGGCCCGGTTTACCTGGATATGCGGCATGTGACGGGGGTGGATCTGAACGCGAGATTCCCGGGGATTTCTGGGTTCCTGCGGGGGTATGGATTGGAGCTGGGAAGGGATCTGATTCCGGTTCGGCCGGCGGCGCACTACCTGATGGGTGGGATCAAGACGGATGTGCAGGGGAGGTCGACGCTGCGGGGGCTTTATGCAGCCGGGGAGGCGGCTTGTACGGGGGTACATGGGGCGAATCGGCTGGCGAGTAACTCGCTGCTGGAAGGGCTGGTGTTTGGGGCGGCGGCGGCGGAGGCGATGGCGGAGGAGACAGGGAAGAGGGAAGAGGGAAGAGGGAAGAAGGTGCCTGCAGTCCCTCAGGTGACTGATGCGGATGGAAAGGTGGAGCAGTGGGTGCAGAGGCTTCGGGATCTGATGTGGGTGGAGGCGGGATTGCTGCGGGATGCGGCGGGGTTGCGGAGAGCGCAGGCTGGGTTGGATTCGATGGTCAAGACGATGCCGCAAGGGGGGACGCGGCGGGCGGTGGAGGCTCGGAATCTGTACACCCTGGCGGGGGTGATGGTGCAGGCGGCGCTGGGGCGGGAAGAGAGCCGGGGGGCTCACTTTCGGAATGACTTTCCGGTTAGCGGATCGGTGGCGCGGCACTCGGTGGTAGAACGGGGACGGCTTTGGTTTGAGGAGGAAAGGAGCGGCATATGACGGGACTGAAGATCGCTTACGTGGAACTTCCGGCTGGGGAGGTTGAAGGGATGAAGAGCTTCTATCAACAGTCGATGGGGTGGGAGTTTGAGGATTGGGGGCCGGAGTA
Source organism: uncultured Granulicella sp. (assembly GCA_965198885.1). Classification (GTDB taxonomy): domain Bacteria; phylum Acidobacteriota; class Terriglobia; order Terriglobales; family Acidobacteriaceae; genus Edaphobacter. Next base: position 3,393,555 of record OZ240677.1, read on the forward strand.
TGCGGCGATGCTGAACGCCGGTGTGGATGGTGGGCTGAACGGAGCGGCGGGACAGCGGACCAGGTCAGTCCTGGTGCTGGTGGAGACAGACGATCTGGAGAAGGCACACGCAGATGTCCTGGCTGCCGGAGGGAAAGTGATCGTGCCCATCTTCAGCTATCCGGGAGGGCGAAGGTTTCACTTTACCGACCCTGCGGGGAACGAGTTGGGCGTCTTTCAGGTGGAGTGAGGGTCAGGCCGGCGCTTGTAGAGGAGAGATGCGGCGATGGTGATGCCCAGGATGGCGACGATGACGGCTAGCGAGGGGAGTGGGGGGACCTCGTAGAAGTCTGCGGCGAGCATCTTGGCGGCGGCGAAGGCGAGGACGCCGGCGAGGCCGAAGTGGAGGAAGCGAAGCTGCTTGAGGGCGTGGGCGAGGAGAAAGAAGAGCGAGCGGAGGCCCATCACCGCCAGGATGTTTGAGGTATAGGCGAGGAAGGGGACGCGGGTGATGGAGAGGACGGCGGGGATGGAGTCGAGGGCGAAGATGATGTCGGCGAACTCGATGGAGAGCAGGGCGAGGAAGAGCATGGTGACCATGGGGCGGCCTTCCTCACGGGTGAAGAAGATGTCCTGGCGGAGGCTGACGGGGTGAATGCGAGAGATCCATCTGGTCCAGGCGGGGGGCTTGTCGGACTCTTCCTCGTTGCCGGGGAGGATGAGGCGGATGGCGGCGACGAGGAGGAGGACGGCGAAGACATAGCTGATCCAGTGGAAACGGTCCAGGAGGCCCAGGCCTGCGGCGATGAAGCCTCCGCGCAGGAGGATAGCTCCTAACACTCCCCAGAACAAGGCTCTGGGCTGCCAAGCCGGGTCGATATGGAAGACTTTGAAGAGGAGGAGGAAGACGAAGAGGTTGTCGATGGAGAGGGACTCTTCCAGGGCGTAGCCGGCGAGAAATTGCGTGGCGTAGGGGGAGCCTCCCTGGGTGTAGACGTAGGCGGCGAAGAGGAGGGCGGCGGCGACCCACAGGACGGTCGCGGCGATGGAGTTGCGGTGCTGGCGGCGAAGGCGGGCTTCGCCCCGAAGGCGCATGAGGCCGATGCGGGAGAAGGCGAGTTCCGAGGCGAGCAGGACGACGAGAGCTATGTGAAAGGCAATCCAGTGACTTAGGGGCGTCGACGGCATCAACGGCTATCGTATCCGGTTCAGCTGTTTCGGGTAGGATGAACGCTTACGCGAACCTATTGCATCAGGAGAGATGAATGAAGATCTTTGGTTTAGGGCTGATGTTGATGTTGAGCGGCTATGCGGCGGCGCAGGCTCCGGCGGGTGCTCCGGCGGGGGCGAATGGGATCTGCCGGGATGGGACGTACTCGACTGCGGCGAGTAAGAGTGGGGCATGCCAGGGGCATAAGGGGGTGCAGACGTGGTATGCGGCTCCGGCTTCGTCTGCTTCGGCGGCTACGGTGGCGGGAAAGCCACCTACGGCTATGCCGGCACCGACTGCGACGACGGGGGCTCAGGCCAAGCCGGCACCGAGTGCGACGTCGGCTCCGCCAGCGGCGATGCCTGCCACTTCACCCAAGGTAGGGCCTTCCGCGGCTGCGGCGGCCAAGACGGCGGCGCCAGGTGGCGGGCCGGGGCTGGTCTGGGTGAATACGGAGAGCAATGTATATCACTGTCCGGGGACGACGTACTACGGGAAGACGAAGGCGGGGAAGTATATGAGTGAGGCGGATGCGCTGGCTAAGGGAGCGCATGGAGTTCGGGGGGCGACCTGCGATAAGAAGTAGACGCCTGCCTCCCCCCTACCCTGTTTCTGCGCAAAGTCCTCGATTAGACACTTTAGGTCTGGACCACGGGTATACAGTGCTCCAGGAATTGTGCATACCTAAAGGCCGGTCTGGGGGTTAGAGGATGCGGGCAAGGATCGACTGGAGCATGCCTCCGGGCTCGGGTGGCGGTGCGCCGGTGGGCTGGCCGTCGGGGGTGACGTGGCCGTTTGAGACCAGGTGATGGACGATGAGGGGGATGAGGACGGCGAGTGCGGTCTTGATGGTGGCGGGGCTCATGCCGGTGCGCTGGGCGATGGAGTCGATGATGCCGGTGCCGCCGAGTCCTTGCTCGACCTGATCGGGCGAGGCGGGGGCGGTCTGGCCGCCGGCCCACTGCTGGACGAGGCCGCCGAGGCCGTTCTGCTGGAAGGATTGCAGGAGGCTGCCCATGCCTCCGGGCTGCTGCTGAAGTTCCTGGACGAGGCCGGACGCGACCTGAGCGTGATCGCCCGCGCCGGTTGCTGCGGAGACGATGCTGTCGAAGATTCCCAAATTGGACCTGCTTTCTGGATGACTGAGCGGGTTAGATGCAAGGTTGGCTTTCGCGTGGTGGCTTGAAGCCACCTGGAGAGTGTTCCTGATTCCAAGTTCCTCCCGCAGGGTTTGCGCCGGGTAAACTGATGGAGCGAGGATTCCACGATGCCCTACGCACCAACAAAGGAACACGCCCACGAACTGATCGATCGGATGGCACCCGGCCAGGTCGCCGCTGTCGTGGGCTTGATGGAGATGCTGCTCGATCCGGTCGCTCGTTCTCTCGCCAGTGCGCCTTATGATGACGAGCCGGCGAGCGATGAAGAAGCTCGCGACATCGCCGAGTCACGCGCCGCGTATACGCGTGGAGAGGTCGTCTCCAACGAGGAGGTCTTAGCAGAGTTCGGCTTGACTGCAGCAGATTTCGAGCGCCTGGGGCAGACTCCGCTGGAACCCGAACTGCGCCATGCCGAACCGTGAGCATGAAGCCAAGAAGATCGACTGGCGTGAGCAGGCCAAGGCCCAACTCCGCGCCATTGACCAGGCTACCGCCCTGCGCATTCTTCATGCTCTTGCGAGCTTCGCCGCCACCGGAGAGGGCGATGTGAGGCGGCTCCAGGACATTGAGCCGCCCGAGTTCCGCCTCCGCGTCGGCGACTACCGCCTCCGCTTCCACGATTACGGCCACACCCTCTACGTCACCGCCGTCAAGCACCGCCGCGAAACCTACCGCTGACCTAGAAGACACATCAGACTGGTCTTTCCCTGAACCCATCCACCGACTTGTCCGTCGGTACGCTGTCCCAGTTGTTCCCAAGAGTCAGAAGGGGATGACAGCGAGGCTGGGGATAAGTTGGAAGTGGCGCAGATCGACGGTGAGCACGGAGAAGCCGAGCGAGAGCGCGGTCGCTCCGATGAGCAGATCCGCGAATGGGATGGTTACACCTTGAGCCTGCTGTTCGCCATCGATCTTGCCGGCCAGAATCGCCGTCTCCTTGGTGTATGGATAGACGGTCAGGTCGAGGAGCAGCTCCTCGATGAAGGACTTTCGAAGCAGGCGTCTTTCCGGCGTCTGGGCGCGATAGATGCCGTGAATGTTCGGTTAGTCCAACTGAGGAGAGCGCCGCATCCTGATCGCCGGCAACAGCCACGACCTGTTCAATCAGCTGCTCAACTGTGTAGCCACGACGCTCGGCGGTGATGACCACGCTGGAGTCGAGTATCAGGCCCATCTGCCCAGTCCCAGGAACTCTGGAGAGGCTCTGGGTGGCTGTTGATCACGGCGTCGAGATCGTAGGCGAATCCTTCGTCGAGGGTGGCCGCTGAGCGATGCTCCCTAGCCATGCGAAGCGACTCCGAGAGCTGCCGTACTGCTGGCTCGTTGGCGACTCGCAGCACCACGGGAGGGGAGGCTTCCTTGTTGATTACGACTTCGGCACCAGCACGGACGCGGGCCAGCAGGCCGGCAAAGTCGCGGGCGGCTTCAGCTTCCGAGATGTGGATGGTGGCCAAAGATTTCATCATACCTCCGGGGTTTCTCACTTTGACTTACGACAATGATAACTAGTCAATCTTGTCGTTACCTCGATTTCCGGGGCAAAGGCCCGATCGATGCCTCATTCATTTACATTCTCACCGGTGAAACCTAATGCCATTAGCTCACGGCCAAGACCATTCATGTGGAGCAGATTTGGTGGGCAGGTTTGATAACCTCCGGCAGGAATCATCGCGGAGCAGACGTTAAACCGCCAAAGTCCGTATAACTTGGACCAATCCTGTCCACCGTCGTGTTCCAAAAGCAATGCTCCTAGCGTTTGGAACGCCCGATCATCTTGTCTGTTACCCTGGCGCCTCGCTTCCGCTTGCCAATAACTTCGCAGTGAAGACCACATACCCAATGTGAGCTCGTTACGAACAAATCGGTGGTAGAAGAGCAACAAAGCTACTCTCAGTCGCCACGAGATAGTCTTGATATCCGAGCTCTTTCAACGCTTGAAAGGACAAAGCAACTGCGAATGTCTCATCCAGATAGTTGTCAGTCCGGTGTCCCATCTTTACGTGAGCTAGCTCATGTAAAGATGGAATACAAACTGGGGGGCGTCGTTATAACCCTCGACGACGCTCAAGGCGATCCGAAGCTGGCCGCCCGTCGATCTTTCAGGCTCTCCTAACAATTTGAGTCCCGATAACGTTACCGGTGCTGCCGAGAAGTGCCACTCCTTGCTTTGCCACAAAACCGGCGCTTCGAAACACAGTATTCCTAGTGGTGGGTAGTCAAGCGGTGCGCCTGATATGAGCTTGTCGACCAACTGGGCGACCATGTCTGCAATTGGCTGAAGTTCCGTTCGTGCAGCAGGAGTGAATGTCTCCTGATCGAGCTTTATCTTCAAAGGCACAGGCTGCGGCTGTGCTGCCAAGATAGGCGGCAGCAGCAAAACAATGATGGTAGCTCGACGTACGTTCATTCTGCACCAACTTCATCGACGGTGTTTACAGCATTACCATTCTAATGGGCGGGGGGGATGCCTAGGTCGGAAGCGGGGGGGAGGGTGTGGGTTTCGGAGAGCTGGTGGCGGGCCTGGTTGATGCGGTCGATGCGGGTTTGCCAGAGAGACAAGGTGGTGTCGAAGCGGGTGAGGACGGGGCGGAGGCCGGCGAGGCGGTTGGAGCGGAGCCAGGTCTGGGCGTAGAGCTCGCGGAGGAGGGCGTAGTTGTCGCGGAGGTCGCGGGTGCGGGAGTTGACGGCGTTGTTGATGTCGTTGAGCTCGTGGGCGACGGTGGCGTGGAGTTGCTTGTCGGGGCTCGCCTGGGCGATGAGGGCTCGCTGGTAGCCGCGGGAGATCTCGTCGGAGAGCTGGAATTTGAGGCCGATGAAGTCGAGGCTGCGGGCTCCTAGTTCGAGGGCGTCGATGGCTTCGGGGTGGTGGAGGGTGGTGGGGTTGGAGGGGAAGGTTTGTGTGGGGTCGTAGGCAGAGACAACTGCAGATTCCTCCGCTTCGCTACGGAATGACAAGCCAAAAGGCGAGGAAGGTCGGGCTTCGCCCGATACCCCACCCTTTCCGGGATGAGACTCCGGAAAGGATGGGGCGGCGGCGCGGGCCTGGGCTATGAGGGTGAGGGCGCGTTCGGCGTGGAGGCGGAGGTCGTGGAGGTAGGGGCGGAGCTTGGCGGCGGTGTCCTGGCCGGAGGGGCTCCAGGGGTCGGTCCAGAAGAGGCCGTCGGAGCCGTCGCCGACTTTGGCTTGCTTTTGGAGGATCTCGTGGCAGGCCATGATCTCGATCTGGGCCTGGTTCAGGTCGCCGGTGGCGTCGCCGTGGAAGACCTGGGCGTAGCTTTGCTGGAAGTCGGGGATGCTGGACTCGCCTCTTTGCCAGGCGGCGGCGGCACCGAAGAGGAGACCATACCAGTTGTTGTCGGCGAGGGCTTCGCCGTCGTCGTACCAGGTGGTGTTGAGCATGCCCGTTGAGCCCTGGCGCTGGCCTTCGGCGACGAACTGCTGGATGTTGACGAGGGCCTCGTTGTTGTCGGGGTAGACGCGCGACCAATTGTTGACGCCAGTGGCGACCCAGGTTTCGATGCCGGCCTGGGTGAACGGGGTCAGGAACGGGGCGAAGCCTTTGGAGGGGTGCGGGCTGTACCACCAGGCGACGGCGATGGTGTTCTGTTTGAAGGATGCGGGGAGGTTTTTGATGAGGTTAGGGTCGGGATGGGCGACGCCGGGGGCTCCTACGGTGCCGTAGGCGGTCGAGCCCTGCACGATGGTTTGGGCGATGTCTCCCCAGAAGAGAATCTTGCGGTGGAGCGGGGTGAGGTCGGCGACGATCTTCTGCATGAAGTCGAGGTAGACGGGGCCGAGGCCGCGAGTCTCGACTTCGGGTTTGGTCTGGCCGAGGCCGAGGTCGACGGTTTCGTCCGCGCCGATGTGGAGAAAGGGACCGGGATAGAGGGCGGCTAGCTCGGTGAACATCTGGTGGATGAGCTGGAGCGAGCCGGGCTGGCCGGGGGCGAGGACGGTGCCGTAGGGGGTTTCGGCGAGGGGCTGGTACTGCTCGTAGAGGAGGTTGGGGTGGAGGTGGCCGAAGGCTTCCTGGTCGGGGATGACGGTGACGTGGTACTGGGCGGCATAGGCGACGAGGACGCGGGCGTCGGCGGCGGAGATGCTGGCGCCGGGGACGGCGAAGAGGGGGTTCGAGGCGTATTGCTGGGTGTTTTCGAAGTAGGGGGAGTAGACGTTGACCTTGTAGGAGGCGAGGGTGCGGATGAGTTTTTTCTGGAAGTCGAGGGTGGTAATGGGGCCGCGGGAGAGGTCGTCCTGCATGCCGCGGTAGCGCATGGCGGGCCAGTCGCGGATGGTGGCTAAGTGGAGGATAGCGGCGGGGCCGTCGCCGACGATGAGCTGCTTGAGGGTCTGGGCGGCGTAGAAGAGGCCTGCGCTCGTGGCGGCGGATAGGGTCAATGAGTTTGGGCCGGGGGTGATGGTGTAGCCCTCGGGCTGCATTTCTGATTGGAGCGAGTTGGTGTGGGTGAGGGTAATGGTGAAGGAGCCGGTGGTGGGAATGTGGCGGCCGGCGAGGGACTGGGTGAGCTCCTGCTCGGTGAAGAGGTCTTCGGAGGTGAGGGTGGGGTCGGTGCTGGCGCCGACGATGCGGATGCCCTGGGGGATGGGGAGGGTGGAGGCGGGGTGGATCTCGCGGGGAATGGGGATGAGATGGAGATCGCCCTGGGCGCAGAGAATGGCAGGAAAGGCGAGGGCGATGCCGGCGAGGATGCGGGTGAATGGCATGGTTTGAGGGTAAATGGAAGGGCGGCGGGACGATGGTGCCGGGTTGGATTCGGGACTGTATTGCGGGGCCGACCCGATCATCGCGATGAGGCTGGGATGGATGCTTAGGAGGGCCTACCTGTGGGCGTGACTTGTTTGCGAGATCAAGGTGCCCTCTGGGGTGAACGTCAATAAGCGGTGAAAAGTGAGCAAATTCTTCGTATGTTCACATTTATTTGGGACGATGAAGCACAAAGAGCAATGGGGAGTTTCGCAAGCGGGCAGAGAGCCTCGGGACGGGACTGTGTGTCTCCCATTCGCCTTTGCATTCAGAGAGGTTCCATGACGAAGCAGATGAAGATGGCGATGGCGGCGATGCTGATGGTAGGCACGCTTCCGATGATGGCCCAGACGTCCGAGACCAAGACGGTCAAGGTGGCCCCTGGCCAGACGAAGGAGACGGTGATCCACCGTAAGAATGGCGCGACCGACACCGTGATCAGCGAGGGGACGACCGGCGCTCACAAGCGCTCGACGCGCCGGCGCTCGGCCCACAAGGCTCCGGTTGAGAGCGCGACGACTCGGGAGATTCGCGAGTTGAAGGAGACACAGGCGGCGCAGCAGGCGGAGATCGACAGCCTGGTGAAGGCGAATGCGGCCAAGGATGCGGCGCTTGCGCAGGCTCAGCAGAGCGCGCAGGGCGCCGAGGCTCAGGCCCAGGCGGCGACGGCGCAGGCGCAGAGCGTGAGCTCGACGGTGCAGGCGACCAGTGACCAGGTGCAGGCGTTGAAGTCGAACGTAACCGATCTGCAGACGACGAACGCGGGACTTGCGGCGACGATCTCGGCGAACAAGGTGGAGCTGACCGAAAAGATCGAGAGCCCGGCTTCGATCCACTACAAGGGTGTGACGATCACCCCGGTTGGGTTCTTCGCGGCAGAAGCTGTCTTCCGGCAGCGCAGCATCAACTCGGATATCAACACGCCGTTCAATACGACGCCGTTTCCGGGTTCGAACGAAGGGCATATCAGCGAGTTCAACTTCACCGCACGGCAGAGCCGTCTGGGTGGACTCTTTGAGGGCAAGGCTGCGAACTTCAAGCTGAGCGGCTACTTTGAAGCGGACTTCCTGAGCGCGGGTGTCACGTCGAACGAGAACCAATCGAACAGCTACACGCTGCGTCAGCGCCAGATCTGGGGCAAGGCTGAGACCAACGGCGGCTTCACGGTCACCGGCGGTCAGACGTGGACGTTGGTGACGGAAGACGGTAAGGGAACCGATACGCGGACGGAGAAGCTTCCGAATACGATCGATCCGCAGTACGTCGTGGGTTATAGCTGGGCTCGTCAGCCCGGCATCCGGATTCAGCAACGTTTCGGCGACTATAAAACCGGCGCGGTTACGGTTGCAATATCGGCCGAACAGGCACAGACACAGCTTGGTACCAGCGCGAATGCGCCGGCCAACTTCATCTTCGGCGGTATTGGCGTTGCGGGCGGCCTGCTGAACGCGGGTGCGACGGTTACGGTGAGCTCGGGTACGGCTGCGGCGCTTGCCACTTACGCGAACAACGTGGCGCCGGATGTGATGGTGAAGATCGCGGCTGACAATAAGTACAGCCACTTTGAAGTGGGCGGTTTGGCGCGGTTCTTCCGTGACGAATACACGCCCGAGATCCTGAGCCCGACGACCGGCTTCATCGTGGGCTACACCAATGCTTTGGTGAAGAACACGAAGACGGGCGGCGGCGTATTTGGTTCGGCGCGGGTTTCAGCCAGCAAGTACTTTGACGTGGCGGCGCAGGGCATGGCCGGCGACGGTACGGCACGGTATGGATCGTCGCAGCTTGGCGACGTGACGGTGCATCCGGATGGCACGCTTGAGCCGATCCGCAACTATCACGGGCTGTTCTCGCTGGAGACGCATCCGGGCAAGAAGCTGGATGTGTATGCGTACTACGGTGCGGAGTACAACCAGCGCACGACCTACGTCGGCGCAACCACGACGTCGAACAGTGCACAGTTCGGGTACGGTGTGCGGAATGCCAACGACACGGGCTGCTTTACGTTGCCTGCGCCGACGGTCGCGGCTCCAGTGGGAACCTCGGGCGGTACGGCTGGAGTTCCTTCAACCGCCAACTGCGCATCGCCTACCCGGGCTATCCAGGAAGGCGTGATCGGCTTCACCTACCGCGTGGTCAACAGCCCCAAGTATGGCCGCCTGCAGTATCAGGCGACGTACAGCTACCTGCAGAAGAACACCTGGTCGGGTATCAATGGCGGCACGGTGGCGGCTCCCACGTTGTTCGGCGGCGGGCGAGCTGAGAACAACATGGTGCACGTCAGCATGCGCTACTACATTCCGTAGAGCGAAGCTTGAAGCGCAAGAGAAGAGGCACCCGGAGTTCGGGTGCCTCTTTCTCTTGCAAGCGGGGGACTGTGGCAAGCCGGGGAATGGTTAGCGGAGCGGGTAAGGCCTCACGTCCGGCACCTGTGACTGCTGCTTCAAGGTCAGGTCATCGACCTGCCAGGCGAAGACGGTTGCGCCGATCAGAATGCCTATTCCGCCGCCGAGGCACATGCTGTGCAAAGTGTTGCTCCTGGACAATAGCATGGCGGATGCGACCAGAAGCAGGCCTGCGAGCGGGAAGAAGCGCACCAGCCAGATGGGATGGAGGATTGCATTCGCAGGGAGCGTACGGTGCGGCTTCGCCATGGTTCAGGCCTCTCCGCCGTCTGCTCGCGAGCACCCGATCCGGCCATGGATCAGCAACACAATCGACGCGCCCAGTAAGGCGGGACAGGCGCCGAAGGCGATGCCCGTCAGTAGCTCATGCGCGTGGGAGACGCTTGCGATCTGCCGCTGCGACAACAAGGCGGCAGCTCCCGGGAGGATCGCGGCACATGCAGCGCAGACCCCGGCGATGCGCCGGTCACGATTGAGAGGCCTCATAGAGGAAATCTACAACGGGCTAAGATGAAAAACCAGACACCTGCCTGATACTTTTTTCCTACGAGGACACGGGTGATGAACAAGAGACTGCTTGATGGACAAGCACCGGCGGTGGCTCCATGGCTGCGATGATTCTTGTGCTGATGGGAGTGAGCGGGTCCGGCAAGACGACCATCGGCGAGGCGATCGCCAAGCTGAGCGGGGCGACGTTTGCCGATGGCGACGACTACCACTCGGCTGCGAACAAGGCGAAGATGGCGGCGGGTCACGCGCTGACGGATGAGGATCGGGAGCCTTGGCTGGAGACGCTGAACGGTGTGTTGCAAGGATGGTTCGCGGCGGGGACGGATGGGGTGCTGGCATGCTCCGCGCTGAAGCAGGCGTATCGTGCGACGCTTGCGGCGGCGATGCCGGACGGGGCGGTGAATTTCGTGCTGCTTGAGGCGTCGAAGGAGAAGATTGCGGCGCGGCTGGCGGCCCGGCACCACGAGTTTATGAATCGGAAGCTGCTGGAGAGTCAGCTGCAGACGCTGGAGCCGCACCCTGCCGACGATCCGCATGAGTTTACGGTCGAGAACGATCGCGAGCCGGAGGTGGTTGCCGGCTCGATTCTGGAGCGGGTGCGGTCTGCGAGGAAGGCAGGCTAGTGAAAGCGGCGGAGGCGGAGCGAGTTCCAAAGCACGGAGGTGCTCGAGAGCGCCATGGCGGCGGAGGCGAGGATCGGACTGAGCAGGATGTGGAAGTGCGGGTAGAGCACACCTGCCGCGATGGGTATTCCCAGCAGGTTATAGGCGAGCGCCCAGCCGAGGTTCTGGCGCATGGTGCGGGTGGTCCGGCGGGCGAGGCGAATGGCCGCCGGGATCAACTGCAGGTCGGGCCGGAGCAGGATCAGGCCGGCTGCCTCGCGGGCGAGGTCGGTGCCCGTGCCTTCGCCGCTGATGGCGATGCCGGTATCTGCCTGGGCGAGCGCCGCGGCGTCGTTGAGGCCGTCTCCGGCCATGGCGGTTGAGCCCTGCTGCTGAAGCTCCTGGATGATGCGAATCTTGTCGGCGGGGAGTAGCTGGGCGTGAACCCGCGCCGCATCGATGTTGAGTTGCCGCGCGATCACGGCGGCGGTCTGTGGGTTGTCGCCGGTAAGAAGGTACGGGGTGACTGCCTGTGCCCGGAGCTGTTCCATCGCGGGTTGAGCGGATGTTCGGATTGTGTCCCTTGCGTCGAGTGTCAGCAGGTGGCGATCGTCGATGGAGAGGTGCAGCTGGGTGCTTGGGCCGGTCGTTCCGGAGTCTGCAAACGGCTGCAGGTGCTGGATGAGAGTTGCGTTGCCGATGGCAAAGCGATGCCCAGCATCTTCGGCAGTGATGCCCCGACCAGGGATCGTCTTGACGTTCGTTAAGGCGATCTGCGTGGCACCGGTGAAGTCGAGCACGGCCCGGGCCAATGGATGTTCGGAGTGGCGTTCCAAGGCACCGGCCAGGTCGAGAAGATGGCGGTGCTCTGAGGCTGGAGTTGCAGGATCGAAGCGGGCGGCGACGATGTTTGGTCTTCCCTGGGTCAAGGTTCCGGTCTTGTCGAAGGCGAGGTTTCGGACGCGTGCGAGCCGTTCCAAGGCCTCGCCGTTCTTGATCAGGATGCCTAGCTGGGCAGCGCGTCCGATGCCGACGGTCTGCGCGGCGGGGATGGCGAGGCCCATGGCGCACGGACAGGCGATGACCAGGACGGCGATAGCGGCGGCGAAGGCCCGGGCAGGGGAGTGATCAAGAAGGATCCAGGCGGCGAAGGTCAGCAGCGCAAGGCCGAGCACGACGGGGACGAAGATGCCGGAGACGCGGTCGGCGAGCTTCTGCATCGGGGCGCGGCTGGATTGCGCGTCGGCCAGGAGCTTTTGTAACTGTGCGAGGACGGAGCCGGCGCCGAGCGTCGTGGCCTCGACGGTCAAGGGGCCGTCCAGGTTGATCGTCCCGCCGATGACCTTGTTTCCGGGCGACTTGAGCACCGGGGAGGACTCCCCCGTCAACAGCGATTCATCAACCGATGAGGTGCCGGAGAGGATCAGTCCGTCGGTGGGGATGCGTTCGCCTGGATGCAGCAGAAGACGATCGCCGGCGCGGACTTCGGCTATGGGGATGCTTGTCTCCAGCACTCCCCGGAGCACGCGAGCGGTGGACGGGACGAGAGAGGCGAAGGCTTCCAAGGCAGACTGCGTACTCCGCTTCGCGCGCGCATCGAGCCATGCGCCCAGCAAGAGGAAGGCGAGGATGAAATCGACTGCTTCGAAGTAAAGGTCGGGGGCCAAGCCGTGACGGAGAAAGAGTTGAGGGGCTAGGGTTGCCGTCAGGGACCAACCAAACGCCGCGAGTGTGCCGATGGCGACCAGGGTGCTCATGTTCGTCGCACCGTGACGCGCCGCGGCGAAGGCCCGGGCGTAGGTTTCGGGGCTGAGGACCAGCATGACGACCAGCGAGGAAGCGAGAAGTCCGTAGCGTACCGGGACATCTGCCATGAAGAGCATGCCAAAGAGCATGGAGAAGGCCGCGAGGATCAACGCGACGGTTGCGCGGAGGCCAAGATGCCGCTCAGGTTCAGTTGGAGCTTCGACCCCCGGGGTAGGTGCGGTCGCGTCATAGCCTGACTCGCGAATGGCCGCGATCAGGGTCTCTGGAGCTAAGGTGCTGGTCACGGTTGCCTGGTTGGCAAGCAGGCTTACGGAGGCGGATTGAACGCCTTCGAGTCCGGAGAGGGTGCGCTCGATGTAGGCGGAGCAGGCCGCGCAGGACATCCCGCTGACGGGCAGAGTGATGGTCTGAGCAGGGACGGTCTGAGCAGTGATTGTCCGAGCAGGCACGGTCTTCGAAGGTGCGGCGGTGCGGCTCATACGCCTTCGACGTGGGCGGGGAAGCCGGTCTTGCCGATTGCGGCGAGGATCTGATCCGGGGTTGCGGAGCTCTCAATGCGCGCCATGCCGATCTGGACTTCCTCGACCTTTGTGCCGGGGAGAGCGTTCAGGGCCGCCGTGACACGTCGGACGCAGGCACCGCAGTGCATGTTCTCAATGCGAAGAGTGGTCATACGGATTAGATGCGAGTGCGAGGCAGCTGATGCGACGGAGCGGGCTTCAGCCGCTAGGGCTGGGGGAGGAAACGGTAGCCCACGCCACGTACGGTGAGGAGATACTTCGGGGCGGCGGGATCGTCTTCGAGGTAGCGGCGGAGGCGGACGATGAAGTTGTCGACGGCCCGGGTGTCGGTGTCTTCATGCATGCGCCAGACCTGCTCCAGCAGCTCCTTGCGGGGGACGATCTGGCCGGCGCGGTCAGTGAGATACCGCAGGAGATCCGCCTCCATGAGGGTGAGGTGGGTGGTGGGCCGGTTGGGCACGCAGAGTTCCAGGGTGTCGAAGTGAATCTCCCGGCCGGCGAAGGTGTAGGTGTCTTGTGACGGCTTGGGATCCGGAGTGGCGGGGTTGCTACGCTGCCAGGCGGCTCTGCGCATCAGTGTCTTCAGGCGCACCAGCAGAAGCTCCAGGTCAAAGGGCTTGGGGAGGTAATCGTCCGCGCCGGCGTTGAGGCCTTCCAGGACATCCTGCGGGTGGGAGCGAGCGGTGAGCATCAGGACCGGGAAGTAGAGGCGCTGCTCGCGCAGGGAGCGAACGATCTCAAAGCCGTCCCTGCCCGGGAGCATGACGTCGAGGAGAATGGCGCCGAGTTCTTCGTGGGTTGCAAGCAGCCAATCGAGAGCTTCGCAGCCGTCTGCGAAGTGGCGGGTGCGGTAGCCCTCGGCTTCCAGGTTGAAGATGAGGCCCTGGGCGAGATGCTCTTCGTCTTCCACGAGGATGATAAGGGGATCGTTCACGGCAGATCCCTGGGGCGCCGGAATCCAATGTTCGCGTGAGCCTCTTCGACGAGACCGGGGGTTGAGGAAAAGATGCCGTGGAGTTCATCCAGGCTGTTCACGCGGAGAGGCTCAAGGATGATCCGGTCATGCTCTTCACGTTGTCTCTCTTCTTGTCTCATTCCAGTTAGAACCTTTGAGAGGTCAACGCCACTTGCAGTGACGAAACCCTACATCTTCTTCGGGTACCAGAATGGCTTTGACCGATCCTAGGGATTGATCTGCGTTTCGAGGGCTTCCATGCACCCTATCGTACTCCGGGCCATGACTCCGGGCTATGACTCCGGGCTATCGGGTATGCAGCGCGGGGACGAGGGACGAGAGGCCGTTCCAGGCGATCTGAACGCCGATACAAAGCAGGATGAACGCGATGACGCGCAGGACACCGTGGGCGGTTGTCGGGGAGATAGCGCGGGTGAGCGCGGGCGCATAGGCGTAGCAGAGATAGACCAGGGCGCAGAGGAGTATGGATGCGAGGAAGACGCCGATGTGGCCGATCACATTCTGACTGAGTGAAGGATTCATGGTGTGGGCGCTCAGGGTGAGCATGACGACGATGGTGCCCGGACCGGCGGTGACGGGGAAGGTAAGGGGATAGAAGGTCTTCATGCGCAGGCCCTCATTCTTTCCCTCGAGGCAGGCGTCGGCTTCGGCTTTGCGATCGTTGTTGACGGCCTGGCTATCCTTCTCGTTCAGCAACGACCATCCGATGGCCGCGACGACGAGTCCGCCGGCAAGCTGCACGATGGGCAGCGAGACGCCGAAGAAGTTGAGGACAGCCGAGCCGGTGAACTCGATGATCGCGAGAAAGATGATGGTGTTGAGCGCGATGCGGCGTGCGAGGCTGCGATAGACCTGCGCGGGGGCCTCACCGACTAAGCCGAGGAAGATGAGCGCGGAGCCCACCGGATTGATGAGCGGAAGCAGTGCGCTGAAGGCGAGAAAGAACGAGTTCCAAAGGCTCAAATGAGGCGCTCCGGTCATTTTTGTTAGATCAGGGCTGATTGGATCATGTTTGCTGCGCCAGCGGGAGGGTCAGGGTCATGGTTGTCCCCTGATTGGCTCCCTTGCTCGCGGCGGCGACGGTGCCCCCATGCTGCTGGGCGATGGTTCGGACCAGGAAGAGGCCGAGGCCGGTGCCCTTGATCTTAATCTCGTACCGTCCCGAGATGCGATAGAAGCGGCGGAAGACGCGCTTCAACTCGCGCTCCGGGATGCCCAGGCCGTAGTCGGTGATGGAGAGTGCGGCGTTGGTGTAGCCGGAGATGAGAAGCGCGACGCGGATATCGACCGTCTGCGGGCTGTACTTGACGGCGTTGTCGAGCAGGTTGAGGACGGCGGTGCGGAGGTCTTCGGCGATGCCGTTGACGCGCAGCTTGACGGCGCCGGGAACGGGAGCGATCTGGATGGACTCGGGAGGCAGATGATAGCGGGCGAGGGTGATCGCGACGCACTCCGCGACCAGGGGTTCGAGATCGATCACCTGCCGGTTGCGCTGGCGGCGGCGCTGGCCGAGCTCGCCGGCCTTGAGGACCTGTTCTACCGTGGCGAGAAGGCGGTCTGAGTCCGCGTGCATCACGCTGTAGAACTTCTGCCGCTGCTCTTCATCGAGCGGTCTGCGCTGCAATGTTTCAAGGTAGAGCCGGATGCTTGCGATGGGGGTTTTGAGTTCGTGCGTGACGGCGTTGAGGAAGGAGTCCTGACGTTCGTTGCGGCGGATCTCGCGGACCAGGAAGACGGTGTTGAGAGCGACTCCAGCGGCCAGGATCGCGAACAGGACGATCCCTAGGACGCTGTAGGCGAGGCGCTCCTTGTGCGAGATGATCCACGGAATGCTGAGCGTGATGGCCAGGCCGGTGAGGAGCACGCCGAGGGTGATGAAGGTGGCGATAGCTCCGCGGCGGCGATTGAAGTTCATAGGGACAGTGTGGGGCGTTGTAGGACAGTAAAAGGCAGGATGGGGCAGTCAGAAGGCGGTGAGGGGAGAGTTAACCTCGTGACGTTAACTTATATCGGAAACGAAAAGGGCCGCCAGCAGAGTGCCGGCGGCCCTTCTTCTTGCGTAACCTGTGAGAGGTTAGTTGCTGCCCGCGGGTTTGGGGTTCAGGGGATCGAACTTGGCAATCTGAACTTTCTTGGCCAGGCCGACCTTCGACAAGACCCAGATGCAGTAGTAGTTGATGTCGAACTCATACCAGGCGAGGCCGTGGCGGGCGCTGACGGGGTGGGCATGGTGGTTGTTGTGCCAGCCCTCGCCGCCGGTGATGATGGCGACCCACCAGTTGTTGCGGGAGTCGTCACGGGTCTCAAAGCGGCGCGCGCCCCACAGGTGGGTGGCGGAGTTCACGAACCAGGTGGCGTGCAGCCCGAGGACGACACGGAGGAACGTGCCCCAGAGCATCATGCCGATGGCGCCGACCAGACGATGACCGGGACCGGCGAGGGCCGCGCCGAGGCCAAGCTGGGCGAAGCCGGCGGCGGTGAGGAAGACCCAGTGATACTTCGAGAGCCAGACGTGAACCTTGTCTTTCGTGAGATCCGGAGCGTAACGGCCCAGCAGCGCGGTCTCTGAGTGCATCGCTCGTCCTGACAAGATCCAGCCGGCGTGGGACCAGAAGGTGCCGTCGACGGGGGTGTGGGGGTCGCCTTCCTGGTCCGAGTTCTGGTGATGGACGCGATGGGTGGCAACCCAGAAGATGGGTCCACCCTCAAGCGCCATGGTGCCGCATGCGGTCACGAAGTACTCGACCCACTTCGGGGTGCGGAAGCCGCGGTGCGTCAGCAGGCGGTGATAGGCCACGCCGATGCCGATATTGATGGCGAGGAAGTACATGACGGCGAAGGCGGCGACGTTGCGCCAGGCCCAGAAGACCGGAAGCAGCGCGGCGAGGGCGGCCACGTGGAAGAGGCCCATGACGACGGTGGTGATCCAGTTGATGCGGCCCTGCTGGTACTCACGGCCCATGCGAAGATCCTGCCGGACCTGGGCGCGAACCTGCTCGGCGGAGGGGCTCGGCTTGGCATTGGAAAGACTCTGGAGCTCGGCCTGCTGCTCGGCTTCGAGGATCTCGGCGGTCTCGATGGCGTCCTGCTGGAAGGCGGCGTAGGACGTGGCGGAGACGGGAGCTGCCGCAGTTGCTTCGGACTCGGGGGTGAGGGTTGCTGGGGTCATCTTGGGTTGGTTCACTCCTTGCTTATCGACAACACTAACAGGGCCTAGAGGCGAGCGTTGTAAGACTTTTGTAACGGAGGTCGTGACACAAACTGAGACACTCAGGCCCGTAGAATGAAGGCTTATGGGGCGTATTCACATCCTGTCCGACCAGGTCGCAAACCAGATCGCCGCGGGCGAGGTGGTCGAGCGGCCGGCGTCGGTGGTGAAGGAACTGCTGGAGAACTCGATCGACGCCGGAGCGACGCGGATACGGATTGAAGTGGAGGCGGGCGGCCGCAAGCTGATTCGGGTGATCGATAACGGGCACGGCATGGGACGGGACGATGCGTTGCTTGCGTTTGAGCGGCATGCGACCTCGAAGCTGCGCAGCTCAGACGACCTGCTCTCGATTGCGACGCTCGGGTTTCGCGGGGAGGCTTTGCCTTCGATCGCCTCGGTGGCACGGCTGTCGCTGGAGACGCGGGCGGCTGAGGATGATTCGGGCACCCGCATCGAGATTGCGGGGGGGAACATTCTCTCGGTGGAAGAGGTGGGTCTGCCGGTGGGAACGACGATTGCGATCCGGGATCTGTTCTTCAATACCCCTGCCCGGCGCAAGTTTCTGAAGCAGGAGACGACCGAGCTCTCGCATATCGCCGCGCTGGTGACGCACTATGCGCTGGCGCACAGTACGCGTCACTTTGAGCTGCATAGCAGTACCCAGGCGCTGCTGGTTGCGCCTGCTGTGCCGACTGCTGCGGAGCGGCTCTTCCAGATCTTCGGTCGTGAGACCTCTGCGCTGATGATCCCCACCGCGGCGGAGCAGAGCTTTGCCCATGCCGGGCTACCGGAGCCGCCGCCATGGAAGCGTGAGGCCGGCTATGCGCCGCCTGATCCGGGCATGCTCCGGATCAGCGGCTTTGTGTCCAAGCCGGAGTTGCAGAAGCTGAATCGCAACTCCATCTACGTCTTCGTCAATCACCGTCTGATCCGCGACCGGCTGGTGCTGCATGCATTGACTGAGGCTTACCGGAACATCATTCCGCCGACGAGCTTTCCCGTGGTGCTGCTGTTTCTGGAGATGCCCCCGCAGGAGGTGGATGTCAACGTCCATCCGTCAAAGACGGAGGTGCGGTTCAGGCAGCCTGCGTTCGTGCATGACTTCATCCGCGACACGATCCGCACAACGCTGATGCAGGCTCGACCGGCGGCTTCGTTCGCGCAGGCGCTGTCCGCTGCGCCGTTCAGTGACGCCTCGACGAGCCTGCTGCTCGGGGTGAGTCCGTTGCCCGGCCCGCCGTCTGAGCCGTTCTTCGATCCGCGTCGGCAGCCTGAAGGCTTTGGTGCTGGGGGGGTGCAGTCTGAGCCTGATCCTTCCCGGTCGGACGCGGAGCCGTTTGCCCTCGCGCCGGTCCCGGTGCCTGAGTCGCCCGGACGCCTCGCGTTCTCGGAATCCATTCCGGTGGGCTACGATCAGGCGCCGGAACCAACGTCCTATGGCAATCAGCGAGTGATTGAGAATCCCTCGCTTTACTCGCTCTCGACGTTGAAGCCGCTGGGGCAAATTCGCGACTCGTTCATCCTGGCCGTCAATAAGGAAGGGTTGTGGATCGTCGATCAGCATGTGGCGCATGAGCGGGTGCTGTTTGAGAAGATTCTGCGCGAACGGAAGACCGAACAAGTGCAGCGGCAACGGTTGCTGATGCCGTTGCTGATCGACCTTCTGCCGGCGCAGATGGTGGCATTTGCGCGGATTGCGTCCGAGCTGGAACGCAATGGGTTTGAGGCGGAGCCGTTTGGGCCGAGAACGCTTGCGGTGAAGGCTGCGCCGGTGGGGTTGGAAGGCCGGGAGCTGGAGCAGATGATTGAAGATGTGCTGTCCGCGGAAGATCAGGCCGGCCAGACAGAGAATACGGAGACGCGGGCGAGGAGGATTGCGGCTTCGATGGCTTGCCATGCGGCGGTCAAGATCAACATGCCGCTGGAGCCGGCGAAGATCGACTGGCTGCTCGCGGAACTGGGTAAAACCGAGCATCCGACGAGCTGTCCGCATGGCCGTCCGATCGCACTGCGGTATTCTCATAAAGAGATCGAACGCGCCTTCCAGCGCACCTGACCCAAGCTTTCGCTCCACCCCGAACCTTTCCGCGCGGTCGACGCGAGCGGGAAGAGACACTCTTTGACAATTCAACGCAGCATGTCCTGAACGCACCCGAAGCCAACCAGCTTCCGCGCCGGACCAGAAAGGCAACACCTTGAACACCAGCACCTCCACGCCCACGGCCGAGCAACTCTCCGCCGCCCGTCTTGCCAAATGGCACCAGGATGCAGCCCCGCTGCTGACCATCGAAGATCTTCGCGCCTGGATCACACGCGCCGGCCTGGTGCTTTGGAGCTCGCGCGCGCAGCAGCTTCCCGCTCCCGCACCGTCTCTGGTGGAGGCCACACTGGGGGTTGCCAACGCAGAGCCTTCCTTGGAGCAACAAGCGTCCGCGCGCAGCCTGCTCGCAAGGTTAATTGCGGAGGGTGTTGCCGTTCCGTTGAATTTGCTTGGCGTTACCGGCGGTACGGGGACGGATACGCCGGACTTCGTTGTATCCGCGCCAGTCTTCTCGTACATCTTCACGCTGCGGGGCAATAAGGCGTGGAAGCAGTCGCCGGTGACCGCGGGGCCGGTGAAGGTCTCGCCGTTGGCGTTGGCGGCTTACGAGATCCTTTCGGCGAAGGTCACGCTCTCCGCGTATGACCTGACCACGCAGCTTGGCAAGGAAGTGACCGAGGCCGCGGTGCTGCGTGCGCTGACGGAGCTGTGGTCGCAGCTTCGCGTGCTTCCGGTGCCGCAGCAGGATGGCTCGGCGACCCTTTGGGAGCTTTCGACCGCGCGCTTTACCAAGCAGATCAAGGCTGGAGCGAACGCCGGGCAGCCCAGTGCTTTGAGTGCGCTGATCTCGCTCTATCTGGGACAGGCCATTGCTGCCACGGAGGAGGAGATTGAGACGTTTCTTTCGCCGCTGGCGCCGCGTTCGCGGGTGCGGGATGTGATTCATGCGCTGCTCGGGGCGCGGCAGCTGGAGACGTTCGTGGTCGAAGGCAAGACGCTGCTGCATGTGGGCGGTGACCTTCCTGCCTTTGCCGCGACGGTGGATTCAGCCGAGCCGGAAGACGCGGTGGCGGAGTTGAATCAGGAGCTGACCGCGACCTCTGAAGATGGGTCGCGCATTCGCAAGTACACGCCGAAGCCGGGATCGAAGATTGGGACCGGCCTGCGCACCAAGCCGGCGTATGGCGCGGGTGACCGGGAGCGGCGGCCGTTCAAGCGGGATGGCGAACGTCCGGCGCGTCCGAGCTTCAGCAAGCCGTGGGAGGAAGACCGCAAGCCTCGCCCTAAAACTTCCGGGGCAGAGCAGGGAAGCGAGGGCCCGCGTACCTACACGCCGCGGCCCGCGCGTCCGTTCGGAGATCGGCCGAGTGCGGGCGCGGGACGGCCCGGACAGCGGCCCGGCGGCTTCGGGGCAAAGCGTAGCTCTGGCGGCGACCGCGAGGGCTCAGGCCCGCGCAAGACCTTCTCCAAGCCGGGAACCTTTGGGCGCAAGCGTGAAGGTTCGTTAGAAGCCGCGGGCGGAGATGCCCGGCCGCCTCGCCGTGACTTTGGGGACCGTCCGCGTCCGTCGTTTGACCGCGGAGACCGTCCCGAACGGAGTGATCGTGGGGAACGTCCGGCGGCCGGCGGGTTCAAACGTCCCGGGTCCTACTCGCCTCGTCCGGCGTTCGGCAGCAAGCCTGGATTCGGCGCGAAGCCCGGCTTCCGGGGGACACGTCCCGAGGGCGGCGGCGACCGGCCGGAGCGTCCGTCGGGCGGCAGCTTCGCACGCAAATCCTTCAGCCCGCGCGAGGGCGGCGGGGGCGATCGCCCCGCGTTCGACCGCAAGCCAAGCTTCGGGGCCAAGCCTTCCTTCTCCCGCGGCCGTGGAGAGTCCGGAGGAGCATCCGGAGGAGAGTCCGGGACGGAGGCAGCGCGCAAAGTCTTTCGCAAGTTCGACGCGCCGCGCAGCCCCAAGCCGCTCGGTTCAAAGCCGAAGTTCGGCAGTAAACCTTCGTTCGGCAGCAAGCCTCCTTTCAGCTCAGACCGCGGCGAACGTGGACCTGGTGCTGGTTCGGATCGTCCGTCGCGCCCGTCGTTTGGTGCCAAGCCGGGCGGCCCACGTCCGGGTGGCGGCAAGTCCTTTGGGGATAAGAAGCCTTCTGCTTTCGCGGGCAAGGGCGGTCCATTTGCGAAGTTCGCCGACGGAAAGAAGCCCTTTCGCAAGCCTGGTCCGGGTAAGCCCCGGCCCGCGGGCGGAGGGTTTACTCCCACGCGTCGCAAGCGGCCGGAAGGTGGAGCCTAGCCTATGTCGTCTTCAGCCCCTTCCATCACGCCGCGCCAGCAGCCTGTGATCGCCATCGACGGGCCGGCGGGCGCGGGTAAAAGTACCCTTGCTGCCCATCTTGCGCGACGCTTCAACTTCCTCAATCTCGAGACGGGGGCGATGTATCGCGCGCTTGCGTACAAGGCCATCGACTCCGATCTGGACATGGATGAGGAGGGACCGCTGCTCAATCTCGCCGAGCATACGCGGATTGCGCTCGAGCCCATGCGCGAGGGCAATCGCGTGCTGCTGGACGGCAGGGACGTCTCTCGCCGGATTCGCGACTCCGATGTGACCGCGGCTGCCTCCCGCCTCTCGGTTCATCCGCGGGTGCGCGAGTGGATGGTGGCGCAGCAGCAATTGCTGGGCCGGCATGGCGGCGTGGTGATGGAAGGCCGCGACATCGGGACCGCGGTGTTTCCGGACGCGGAGGTGAAGATCTTTCTGGACGCTGCGCCTGAGGTGCGGGGCAGCCGCCGTTTTCGCCAGGTGGCGCCTGATCAGCATGAGGCGGTTCCGGTGACGGAGGCGGCTGTGCTTGCGGAGCTGCGGGCGCGTGATGATCGCGACCGTAACCGGGCGCAATCTCCCTTGCGGCCTGCGGCGGATGCGATCCTGCTGGACTCGACGAACATGTCCCTGGACGAGGTTCTGGCCCGCAGCGAGGAGATTGTGCGCGGCTACCTTTCCACCCTTTCCGGTGCAAAGGCGCTGGAGACGTAGCTCTGAGAGAAAAGTAACCAGCAAAACCCGCCCAAAATGGCCTTTTCGCAAGAATAGTGGAAACTTTTGTATGAACACCTTGTCACCTGTGCTAGTCTCAGGTCATCGTTTGAAACAGATTGGTTTTCTGCAAAGTTGTCCTGTCGAACCCCCAGTTTGTTTTAGCGGCAAATTCAAGTGTGTACTAAGGAAAGAATCAACATGGAACAGGGAACAGTGAAGTGGTTTAACGACGCCAAGGGGTTTGGCTTCATCAGCCGTCAGAACGGCGAGGATGTGTTCGTTCACTACTCGGCGATCAATTCAAACGGTTTCAAGAGCCTTCAAGAGGGTCAGGCTGTGCAGTTCAACGTGGTTAAGGGACCGAAGGGCTGGCAGGCGTCTGACGTTCAGCCTCTCTAGGCTCCTTCAGGCTCTCCCGTTCCGACGTACCCGCTCCCTCCAAAAGGAAGCAACGCAAGTCCAAAACAGATCAAAGCAGCATCGGTCGTCAAGTTTGATTTTCCGGAAACGCCGGTCGATCGGATGGAGATTGGCAGAAACTGTAAACGGGATAGCCTCGGCTATCTCGTTTGGCCTTTAGGGCTGAAAAAAGCCTCTGGGATCTCGCTCCAGAGGCCTTTTAGTTGCTGTGAATCGTTCTAAGCCGAGACCCCAAAGGCCATATCGATCAGCGACTTCTCCTGCAGGTCGTGCGACTTGGCCGAACCCGTGGCCGGGCTTGCACTGGCCCTCCGGGTCACATTCACCACCACTCGATCTCTCGCCATGCGCCGCAGTTCCGGCATCACGTAGAAG
Source organism: uncultured Granulicella sp. (assembly GCA_965198885.1). Taxonomy (GTDB): domain Bacteria; phylum Acidobacteriota; class Terriglobia; order Terriglobales; family Acidobacteriaceae; genus Edaphobacter. The sequence continues at coordinate 3,416,528 of OZ240677.1, forward strand.
CGTGCGCCCATGTTCGCGGGCTCTTCCTGCACCCAGACCACCTCGGCCTCGGGGTGCTGATCGAGCGCGGCCTGCATCTCCTGCTCCGGCCACGGATACATCTGCTCCAGGAAGACGATGGCGACGTTCGCAGCGTGCCCGGCCTTCTGCCTGCGTTCCCGCTCCACGCGCAGGTTATGGCCGATCTTGCCGGAGCAGATCAGCATGCGCCGGGGACTCTCGACCGAGCTGTCCGGGATCACGTTCTGGAACTCCGGCGCGGCCAGGTCAGCGAGCGTGGAGGATGCGTCCGGGTGGCGCAGCATGCTCTTCGGCGTGAAGACGATCAGCGGCTTGCGCCAACTGCGCATCGCTTGCCGGCGAAGCAGGTGAAAGTGCTGCGCGGCTGTGGACGGCTGGGCGATGACCATGTTGTCCTGCGCCGCAAGCTGCAGGTAACGCTCGATGCGGGCGCTGGAGTGCTCCGGGCCCTGACCTTCGTAGCCGTGCGGAAGCAACATGACCAGGCCGGATAGCAGATGCCACTTGGCCTCGCCCGCGGAGAGGAACTGATCGATGATGATCTGCGCGCCGTTGGCGAAGTCGCCGAACTGCGCCTCCCAAAGCACGAGCGCCTCGGGATAGTCGCGGCTGTAGCCGTACTCGAAGCCAAGCACCGCCGCCTCGGAGAGCAAGGTGTTGTAGACCTCGAAGCGAGCCTGGTCCTCGCTCATGTGTTCGAGCGGGATGAACTTCGCTTCGGTCTCCACGTCGGTCAGAACCGAGTGCCGCTGGTTGAAGGTGCCACGCTGCGAGTCCTGGCCGGTCAGCCGAACCGGTGTGCCCGTGGTGACCACGGATGCGAACGCAAGCATCTCCGCCATACCGTAGTCGAACGGGCGCTGGCCCGCGGCCATCTCGCTGCGCTGCTCATACAGCTTCTTGACTTTGGGATGAATGTTGAAGCCATCCGGATAGGCCACCAGTCCCGCAGTCAGGGTCTTGACTTGCTCGGCGTCGAGGCCGGTCTTCACATGCTGGTCGCGCTCCGGCAACTCGCCGCCCTGGTAGGGATTCCAGTATGCCGGCAGCACGGCGAGATCGGTCTTCGTCTCCGCCTTCGTGGCCAGCTTCTGGTCTTCGAGGAAGTGCTGCTGGATCTCGGCCGCCTCACTTGCGGGATCGACGCTGATACGCTTGGCGTAGGTCTTGTGGAGCTCGGGCGTGTCCTTGATGATCGCATACCGTTTGGGCGAGGTGACCGTCGGATCGTCCACCTCCGAGTGGCCATGACGCCGGTACCCGATCAGATCCACGACGATATCCGACGCAAAGCGATGGCGATACTCGGCCGCAAGCTCCGCCACCCGCAGGACTGCATCCGGATCCTCCGCATTCACATGGAAGATCGGAATCGGCAGACGCTTTGCGATATCGGTTGCGAATCGCGATGAGTTCGACTCCTCCGGGACCGCTGTAAATCCAAGCAGATTATTGACCACGACATGGATTGTGCCGCCGACGTTGTAGCCGTTCAGCACGGCCATGTTCAGCGATTCAGCCAGTATGCCCTGGCCCGCGAATGCCGCGTCGCCGTGCATGAGCAGCGGAAGTACCTGCCGTTCGCCGGTCTTCTCTCCCGTTCCGGCTGCCGCGTCGATGCGTGCCTGCTTGGCCCGCGCCCGTCCTAGCGCCACCGGATCGACGGCCTCAAGGTGGCTTGGATTCGAGACCAGGTGCAGGGAGATCGTCTTCCCATCCGGCGCCGTATAGGTTCCGGTGGCGCCCTGGTGATACTTCACATCTCCGCCGCCCATGGTGCTGCGCGGATCGACATCCTCAAAGCGCGCAAAGATCTCGGTGGCATTCCGGCCGATGGTGTTGGTCATCACGTTCAGCCGTCCGCGATGGCTCATCGCCAGCACCGCCCGCGTCACGCCATGCCGAGCGCTCACTTCAAGCGTGCGGTCCAGGTACGGGATCAGCACGGTCAAGCCTTCGAGAGAGAACCGCTTCGTTCCCAGGTAGCGCGACTGGATCACCTGCTCGAACAAGTCCGCCTTGATCAACTGCGTGAGCGTGCGCCGCTGCGCCTTCGCCTCAGCGGCGTCTGTCCGCTCCATCTGTTCCTGCAGCCACTGCCGCTTCTCGGCGCTGGGAATGTGCATGAACTCTGCCGCAATCGTGCCGCAGTAGAAGCTGCGCGCCTCGATGGCTGCATCGTGCGCATCCGGACCGTCGGGCACGGGGACCGGGAAGGGCTCGCCCGGCAGATACTGGCCGAGCGGATCGAGCGTCGCTTGCAGATAGCCCCATCGCCGGTAGATCTCGAAGATCGCCTCATGCCGTTCCGCATGCAAAGCTTCATCCTGCCGAGCTACCGCCGGCGCCTCTTCACTCACCTTGTTCAGCCTTGTCGCCATTGCTTTATCCAGTCCTCGAATCCGGAGGCGGCACCCGCCTCGTCAGAGTCTTTGGGGCGTGTCATCCCCGGCATCTTTTATGCTATGCCTATTGCAGGGCGAAGATCACCCCCAGTAGCCGGTATTCGCACGAAGCAGTCTCCGTGTACCCAATCGAGCACTTACGGGCTCAACTCCTCCAAACCCACGTTTTTTCACGATGTTCTGCCGCTCCGGCCGCCCCAGCCACGCGTCTAACCGAAGCACCCGAGGTTTGTCCTGAGAGTCTCCCTAACACCAAGGTTGCAGGCCGGTTCCGCCGTTCTCGGCTTCGCTCTCTGGCTCGCTGCCCCGGCGGCCGCGCAGGGCCGGCAATCTGCACCCGTGGACTCTCCGGCTCTTCCGGCCGGCACCCGTCCCTTGCCCGACGTCGCCTCCCTGATGCACCAGGTGGAAGATCACCAGCGTGCGGCTGAGGCCAGGGAGAAGGATTACCTCTTCCGCCAGTCGGAGCGGCTTGAAGAACTCGATAAGAACGGTGGGGTCAAGAAGACTGAACTCCGCGAGTACGACATCTTCTGGCTGCAGGGCGTCGTCGTCCGCAAACTCGTCAGCGAGGGTGGTAAGCCGCTCTCCCCGGAGGCGCAGGCCAAGGCCAATAACGAGGTGGACAGGGAGGTCGCCAAGGCCAAGGAACGCCTCGCCAAGGCACAGTCCTCCGGCAAGGTCACCGACGCGAACGGCCATGAGGAGATCACCGTCTCGCGCATGCTTGAGCTCGGCAGCTTCACCAATCCCCGCCGCCAGACCGTCAACGGCCGCGACACCATCCTTGTCGACTTTACCGGCGACCCTCACGCCAAGACCCGCAACCCCGCGGAAGCGGCCATCCACGAGATGGGCGGAACAATCTGGGTCGACGAGCAGGATCGGGCGATTCAGCACTTCGAAGGGCGCTTCCTGAACAACTTCAAGATCGCCGGCGGCCTCCTGGTCAACGTGAAGAAGGACACCTCCTTCTCGCTCACCCAGGTGAAGGTCAACGACGAGGTCTGGCTCCCGCAGGACGGCGCGGTCGATGGCCAGGCGCGCATCCTGCTGCTCTTCAGCGTCAATGGCAGGCTTCGTATCCATGACTCGGGTTATCGCAAGTTCAAGGCCACCTCGACCATTCTCCCCGCCTTCCAGCCGGTTCCGGACAGCCCACCCCAGCCCTGACCTCCTTCGCCGCACCATCACGGGGCGCGCATCGGAATCTTCCTGTTTAATGCCCTGTATGAGCGACACTCCGCCACCGCCGCCACCCTTGCAGAAGCTTGTTGCCGGCTACCGCAAGTTCCACAAAGACGTCTTTCCAGTCCGCAAGGACGAGTTTCATCGCCTGGCGGAGAGTCAGTCGCCGAACTTCCTCTTCATCACCTGTTCCGACTCCCGCGTTGTCCCCGACCTGATCTTCCAGACCAATCCGGGCGACCTCTTCATCTGCCGTAACGCCGGAAACGTCGTGCCGCCCGCCGGCGAGCGCGCGGGCGGAGGCGTCTCGGCCACCATTGAGTACGCGGTCAAGGTGCTCCGCGTCCGCCACATCATCGTCTGCGGCCACTCGGATTGCGGTGCGGTCCGAGCCACCATGGAGCCGCAGAAGCTGCGCCAGCTTCCGCTGGTGGAGGGATGGTTGCGGCTGGTCGAAAAAGCGCAGTGGATTGCGGGCGATATCACCCCGGCATCCGGCGAAGATCACGACAAGGAGATCCGGAGACGAGTCTGCGCCAACATTGTGGGCCAGCTCGCCAATCTCCGCACCCAAAGCGCGGTCGCGGAGGGGCTTTCCAACAAGACTTTGGAAGTCCACGGCTGGTACTACGATATCTTCAGCGGATCGGTAGAGACCTTCCTTCCGGATCAACGCCGCTTCTCGCCTCTCGGCTGAGCGATGCAGTCCGCTGGTAGGAGCGCGGGACGATGGCTTGGAGAGTCTCTTGGAGAAGCTTGGGACCCGCTTGAAACCGGCTCGCGGCCGCCTGCGCCCTCGTGTGTGGCATTGCAATCCGAGCGACTTCGCCGGTAGACTGATCGTGGCAGTCATCCCTTGCAGACGGCTTGGTTGCACCCGCTCGGGCGCAACTGCTGTTTCGATTTGCACAAGCGGTGTTGCCGAGTTGCACCCAAGCGGACAGATGGCAGAGCCCGGTTTAATGCACCTGACTCGAAATCAGACGTACCTTCGCGGGTACCGGGGGTTCGAATCCCTCTCTGTCCGCCACACTTCCTTACAGCACAAACGTAGACCATCGAGTGCAAAGCTTCGGTCCGGCGCTGTCAGGCGTACATGACGGCATCGGCCCAGCAGGTCGATTCCAACCGGATTGCGGAGGCCGCGCTATCGGTCAGCCCGATGCTCGTACTGATGTACCGCGCATCGTGGCTATTCTGTTCCACCTCGTCGACCACCTGAAGCACTTGGGTGAGCGATCCTGCCTCACCCAGAAGGGCGCCTTTCATCTCTCGATCGAGCGGCAGTGTCCCCAGGATCTGCGCCATCGGCAGTCCCAGGAACGAATCCATGAGCGACAGCATGCCCAGCAGGTAAAGCCTGGAAGGCTCCTCCCGGATCACGGGGGCGAGCAGTTCACAGAACTTCGCGCGTTCGAGTGCCAGGGCGACGAGGGCCGGCCGATCCGATGCCATCGTACCGGTCAAGGCAACCGTGACCAGCTTGCGCATCTCATCGTCGCCCACCATCATGAGAGCGCTCCGGATCGATGTGATCGGGGACGGCAACCAAAAGAGCGCGGAGTTCACCAGTCGCAGCAGGCGATAACAGATGGACGCGTCCAACAGGACCAGCCGTTCGACTTCGTTGACGTCGGCTGGAGTACGGCTCAGGGCGCCGAGTAGCCGCAGATAGATCATGTGATTCTGCGGAATAGCCCGGCTCTCAACGACGATCGGCTTGGAGAAGAAGTAGCCCTGAAACAGGTCACACCCTTCAGACTTCGCGGTCTGAACGTCTGCCGCCGTCTCCACTTTTTCCGCAATGAACCGAACCTTACAGGCAGAGGCCATCTCGTAGATACGTCTCCGAACGGTGGCATCGGAGTCCAGGAAGTCGATCTTGATGTAGTCCGCGCACTCGACCAGCGGAAGTCTCGAGGCGTCCGGAGAAAAGTCATCCAGCGCGAACCGATATCCATGATTTTTCAGCGTGTGGATACACTCCATCAGCTCTCGAGTGGGCTCGATCGTCTCCAGGACCTCAAGCACCGTGCTTGAGGGAGGGAGAAGTCTGACGATGCCGGACAGGAGTGCCTTCTGGGTGCAGTTCACGAACGAGAGCCCGTGCTTCGCCTCCGGCATCAACATCAGGCAGTTGTCGATGACCTGGCGGGTCGCCTCCTCATCATCGCCGGAGAAAGTATTCTCCGGTCCCGCGCGAAAGAGAAGTTCATGACCATAAACCTGTCGTTTGTTATCGAGGATCGGTTGCCTTCCGAGATAGCGCGTCGCACCTGCCGATGGCTCCATAGCAGATTCGACACGGGAGCGAGAGAGGATCGTCGTAGGTTTCATTCTTTGCTCCAACCAGTTTCAAGGCAGGGGCGAGCCCGTGAGTGCACGAACGCTCTGATCCACTCACTCCACTTTGCCTTGTCTACGCCGAAATAGGTATAGACCGTTTGGGGGACCGTGCTGGACCATGATCCAAGATGCGGTCTCGCTTATACGCTGCGAAGGGCGCAGAACTTGCCCATCCTGCACTGCACCTGCACCGCACCGCACCTGCACCGCACCTGCACCCGTCTGCCTGAGTCTTCCACCGCCCGGCCGGTGGCGGTTCATGCCGCCGAGTCTTTCGCAGCCGGACGAAGTTGAACCAGACGCTCCGCCTCCCGGTTTGATGCCGCGCCTTGAAAGAAGCGGGTGATCTTTGCGGCGGTGGCCGCGTTGACAACGGCGGTCAGCGCGTCGGGATTCGTCTCCGCGGTCTGCTTGATCGAGCGGACGGAGCCGAAGTGTTCGATGAGACGTTGCCGGGTGCGTGGTCCCACCCCGGGTATCTCGTCCAGTTCGGAGATACGGTCGCGAATCTGCCGCCGCTTGCGGTGATAGTTGACGGCGAAGCGATGAGACTCATCCCGGATCTTCTGGATCAGGTGAAGCACAGGGCTGCGTCGATCCAGAACGATAGGATCGTCCTCCTGCCCGTGGACGTAGATGATCTCTTCCTTCTTCGCAATCGAGGCAAGCGGCTGCAGCGTGACGCCGATCTCTTCCAGGGCTGCATACGCCGCGTGCAGCTGACCCAGGCCGCCGTCGATCAGGACCAGGGAAGGGAAGGGTTCTTTGTTTTCCAGCAGACGTTTGTACCTTCGCTGGATCACCTCCCGCATGGAGGCGAAGTCGTCGTTGCCGGTGACCGTCTTGATCTGGAACTTGCGGTAGTCGGCCTTCTTCATCGCGCCGTTCTCCCACACCACCATGGATGCGACCGTCTCCGCCCCCTGGATGTGCGAGATGTCGAAGCACTCGATGCGAGTGGGCGGCTCCGGCAGGTTGAGCAGGTCCTGCAGCGTGTCCACAATCAGCTTCTTCGTAGGCTGCAGAACGCGGAAGCGCTGATCGTACGACTGCTTGGCATTCTGGCAGACCAGATCGACGAGCGATCGCTTGTCGCCTCGCTGCGGCGCGGCAAGCTCGATGCGATGCTTCGTGCGTTCTGAAAGCGCGTCCGCAAGGAGCATGCGGTCAGGGAAATCGACCGGCACATAGATCGAGCGCGGTACGTACGACTGATCCAGGTACAGCTGTTTCAGCAGCGCGGAGAAAAATGTTGCGGGCGAGAACGTCGCCGCAAACGCAGGCTGGATCTCGGGTCCGCAGTCCTCGCCGATCTCGGGCGCCGCGATCATGGGATCAGGTTCGAGAGTCCGGACGGCTTCGTCATCGCACGGCTCAGCTTCAACGGAGTCGTCTTCGTTGAGCGACTCCCCGAAGTGGGCGTCGAGACTCGGCAGATCCTCCCAGAAGAAGTCGCGGCGATCGACGATCTTGCCGCCCCGCATGTGGAACAGATTGACCGCGAGCATCTCGTTCTCGTAGTGAAAGCCAAAGACGTCCGCGTCCTCATTCTCAGCGGTCGCGATCCGCTGTTTGTCCTGCATCTGCGAGACGGTGACGAGCTGATCGCGCAGCCGTGCGGCAGCCTCGAACTGCATGGTTTCCGCGGCCTCCGCCATGCGAGCTGTCAGCCGCCGCTCCAGTTCATCAGTGCGCCCATCGAGGAAAAGCTGCACATCGCGAATCGCATCCCTGTACTGCTCCGGCGCGATGAACCCCTCCACACAGGGCCCCAGGCAGCGCTTGATGTAGTACTGCAGGCACGCGCGTGGATGATACCGGTTCAGGTCGACCTTGCACGACGGGATTAGAAACGATCGATGGATCAAATCAACCAGCCGGTGAGCGAGGTTGCCCGGAAAGTAAGGCCCGAAGTAGGCGCCTCCATCCTTCCTCAGCCGCCGCGTGACGAAGACCTTCGGGTAGCGATCGTTCATCGTGAGCTTGATGTAAGGGTAGGTCTTGTCGTCGCGAAGCAGGATGTTGAAGCGCGGCTTGCGTTGCTTGATCAGGTTATTCTCGAGCGCCAGCGCCTCGTGCTCGTTCGCGACCGTGATGTAGTCGACGTCGACGGCTTCCCGCATCAGCGAGCCGGTCTTCTGGTTATTCCGCTGGTTCGCCTCCAGGAAGTAAGACCGCACCCGTGAGCGCAGGTTCTTCGCCTTCCCCACGTAGATGACCTCTCCCTCCGCGTTCTTGTAGAGGTAGCAGCCCGGGGAAGTCGGGATCGTGCGAATTTTGGCGAGGAGGTCCATGACAACCGGGGCTTTATCAGCCAGATAACAGTTTAGATCGAGCAGCCCGGGAGACGATTCGACGCCTCAGGACAGGGAAAATTTGGCCGCTCCAAGGACAATCCGCCCTGCGTTTCACTCGCCGGGACGCGGCAGCGGAAAGCTAAGTCACTCATTCGAAAACACCTGAGTCATCCCCCGAAAGTGGTATTGCGATTGCACTCGAAGCGAGTAAGGCCTGACCGTTTTCAAGGCAACCGCTTCAAGGAGTACTCATGACTGTCGTACCGCAACTCTCCTGGCTTGGCCGTTCCAAATCGATGACCCTGCTCGCGCTTTCGGCATGCGCGGCGCTTGCACTCAGCGCAACGGGCTGCTCGACCAAGAATTACGTGAAGGCGCAGACCGCTCCCATCATCCAGGATACAAATCAGCTCGACGAGAAGACCGCGCAGGATCACAACGCGATCGCGAGCACGGATGAGCGCGCGACCAACGGCGTCAATGGAGCCATGTCGGCGGCCGATCAAGCCAATCAGCATGCCCTCGCTGCCGGCCAATCCGCTGATTCTGCGAACCTCGCGGCCAACGACGCATCCCACCGCGTCGACTCCCTCAGCGGCGTGATCGCCGGCCTCGACAACTACAAGGAGCTCTCGAACGTCAGCGTAACCTTCGCCTTCGATAAGGCGGTGCTAACACCCGCGGACAAAAAGCAACTGGACGGCATCGCCACAAGTCTGCAGAGCGCACGCGGCTACCTGCTGCAGGTCACGGGCGGCACAGATTCAGTCGGCAACGCCGACTACAACTACCAACTCAGCCAGAAACGCGCCGATGCCGTCGTGACGTATCTCGCCGGCAAGTATGGCATCCCCCCGCACAAGTTCTATCTCGTCGGCATCGGCAAGGATGTGCAGGTCGCAAGCGACAAGACCGCGGCCGGCCGCGCCAAGAACCGCCGTGTCGAAGTCAAGGTGCTCTCCAACATGTCGAGTGCCGGGACGACTGCCTCAAGCTCCGGCAGCGGACCTACGTCGTCCAGCAACTAGGCTCCAGACCTCGTTCCGCTATGTCCTTTGTTTCGCCGCGAAGCTTGCATGGCTGATCTTCGCGGCGAGGCCTTCTTCCCCATGCGGTCGCAAGACGGTCCCTTCAGCAGACAGCAGCAGGTACGTCGAGCCGCACAGGTCTTCAACACCATTGCCGTATATCCGGGGCAGATCCACCTCCAGCATCACGACTGCCCCGTGAGGCGGCAGATCCGGCGTCGTCACCAGGATGCCCCGGCTGCTGACATCCACCGTTCGTCCCGCTCCAAAGCGCGTCTGCTCCGACTCTCCCGTCCACCAGAACCGGCAGTGTGCGTCGATCTCGAACCTTGTCTCCGCTCGCGTGCATCTGGCGCGGGCGCGTCCTTCGCCTTGTAGGTCGGTCTTCTTCATCTTCCAATCACTGGTTCAGCCTAAGCCCGGCTCGAGGTTCAAAGAATAGAGGCAGTTGCTCGGAGACATTCATCTCACTGTGAAAAACATGGCCGCGCATGAGCTACTCGGCGTGAGCCTTCGCCGCCGTCTCGAAGAGAATGTCCAGCAGATGGCAGGTCTCCTCGATCGAGAATTTATTCCGCACGCGTTGTCGTCCCGCCTCGCCCATGCGTTGCCGCAGCGCCGGATCGGAGAGTAACAGGTCGAGATCGTTTGCGAGCCTGTCCGAGTCTCCCGCAGGAAAGAGCAGCCCCGTGATCCCATCCAGGATCTCTTCCGCGATACCGCCCGTCCGGCTTCCCACCACCGGCCTTCCCGCGGCCATGGCTTCAATCACCGCGCGGTCGAAGGCGATCGGCCGGATCGGCGGAGCGACCGCAACATCCAGCATGGACTGTACGTTCCGGTCCGCTTGCAAGGTGTTCAGCACCTGCACGATCTCCTCCAAGCCATAGGTCGCAATCACCTCGCGTAATCGCCTCTCATCCTGCGTGGCCTCCGCCGAAGGACTGCAGCCCAGCAGATAACGTGCCGCGGGATACTTCTCCCGCAGCGTCGACGCCGCGCGCACCAGCACCTCCTGCCCCGTCCGCTGCCACTCGATCGGCCCTGCCATGCCGACCAGGCATGTCTCCCGGCTGAACTCAGCCCGCAGCCTTCGAACGGCGCCGGCATCCGGCTGCTCCGCCACCAAATCGACGCCGTCATAGATCACCTTGATCTTCGTGCGCAGCTTCTTTTCGAACTGGTCTCGCGCTGAAGTGGAGATGGCGATGATGGTGAACGAGAACGCGTGAATCCACCGCTGGTAGAGCCTCGCCCGCCAATCCACACGCGCAAAGAGCTCCCTTACATGCCAGAGATGCGGCTTGCGATACATCCACGCCGCCAACGATCCGGAGGGAGTCGCCACCGAGTTGGTATGCACCACGTCCACTTTCAGGCGAAAGCTCAGGCTGAGCAGCCAAAGTGCGGAGACCGGAACTCCCACCACTCGGCGCAGCCGCTGCAACCAGGACCGGCGGGTGCCGTCGAAGACGGGCTGGCGCGGATGCAGGTGAATCCGCATGCCGCGCGCCTTCAGCATGGCGGCCAGCGGCCCATTGCCCGGAAGCACCGCATGGATCTCATGCCCGCCTTCGCTCAGACGGCCGAAGGCGCTCTCCATTGCCCGGCTCGCATCATCGACCTCAGAACTACTCAGTATGGAAAGAATTTTCATGGATGCAGCGCCGCAAGCTCTTGGGCTTGTCAGCTTCCGCGATCCTAGCTGGCTTCGGCTGGATCTCCGATGGCGACTTCCACCCGGAGTCGTTCTTCCTAGCCGCTACCGGTTCGCCGAGAGCTCGCGGTTGCTGGGAAGCAGCTGCACCGTATCGCCCGGCTTCGGCGGAATATCACCCGTAAACGTGCCGGTCGCGGACGATCCATGCAGCTGTTCAATCACCACCCGGCCGATCTCTTCGTCCTGCAGATCCTGCAGCGTATATGTACTCGGATTCTTAGCCAGCCGGGAGGCGTGGATCGCCACCTGATCCCCCAACTTCACCAGGGCTTGCGGAGAAACGACAAACGTCGCGGTCCTGCCTTCGGAGCCTGTAATCACTCCTTCGGAAACCGTCGCGGCGGAGCTGCCGTTCGTCTCCAACCGGGAGAGCAGCGCATCGATGGGCGCGGCAAAGGCCGGCCCATGAGCTTCAGGATTCTCCGCCGCCTTGGCCGACACCGTGGCAACACAGCCGAACGATCCCGGTCCTGCTGCGGCCATGCAGGACTCGGAGCTGAGCTTCATCAGCAACTGGCCCGTGCAGGTATCGACCAGCCCGGCATGCAGCTCATACGCCTTGGTCGTGGCCGGACCGTACTCGTCCGTAGACACCTCGTCCACCGCGGCAAAGGTTCCCGCCAGCACCGCGTCCGCGCCGAGTTGCCGGCCCAGCCGTGCCGCCCCCGCGAAGTCGGACTTGTCCAGCCGCCGCCTGTCTCCACGATCGATAGCAAACCCTGTCTGCATGCTGCTGAGTCGCGCAAAGACAAGATCGGCCACCGCCGTACCGGAGCCTCCGCCGGTACGCCCCACGTCATGTGCCTCTTCTTTTTCAGTCGGGTACCGGAAGTCGATCACGGCGATCCGCAGAGGTTGCGAGGGCCACTCCGCACTGGACCGGTTACACTCCTCCGCCGGCATCTCGTGCCTCACCGTGACCGGCACAATCGCCCGCGTTGACGTAGCACCGCCCAGCGGAACCGGGATCACCGCCGCCGCTCTGGGCGCATTGTTGACGCCCAGGCTGACCGGCGTCTCTGCCCGGGCAAGACGCGGCTCTGCATCGACCGCGATCTTCTGCGGCGTAGCTGCAGCAGCGGTTACAGGTCTCGTCGAGCCTCTCCCAGACCGATGCATCATCGCCGGCGGACCCGCCTTGGGAATCCCCGCATACAACGTCAGCAGGCGATGCACCGTCAACGTCCCCCCGGCCTCCGTGTAGATCACCTCCACTGGATCGCCCACATGGACCAGGTCTGCCCGCGTCTCGGCGGTCAAGGCAAAGCTCTGCTGCACCTTGCTCTTCGCCGCATCCAGCGTCTGGATCACCACCGACCGATCGCCCAGGCTCGCAACCGTCCCGAACTCGAAGTAGGTCGAGCCTTCGCCTGCAAGGCCACGCGTTCCCTGGCTCAACGCAAACAGAGGTGCGGCAAGCAGGATCACTCCCACCCCCAGGGCCCGGATGTGGTTGTTCGGTCTCATGGTTCAGGCTCTCTACAGGATAAGACGGGTGCGCGGCCGGGAAGAGAACAGGGGAGGGAAGCCGCGCATACGCAAGTTGTAGAGGGAACCCGAACCCCATCACGAAGTCGCTGCTGCTCATCCATTCCGCCCTGGCCGCCGTCGCACGGAGCCGAGCCGTCATGACCATGGTGCCCGTTTTGAGTGACAGTGAACGCAACCAACCACTCACCCGCTCGACTCCCCCAACCTCGCACTCAAACCCAGCAACTTCGCATCCTCCCCCGCCTTCCCTACCAGCTGCGGAGCTCCGCGCCCACCCGGCAGCGTCACCGCGGGCCATCCCATCAGGCTCACCGGCGTCGTATACCGCAGAATCCTCCCCCGAGCTCCCGACTGATCCTCGCCCGCCCGCAACGCCACCGCAGGCGTACAAGGCATCAGCACCACATCGAACCCTCGCAGCCGCTCCTCCGTCACCCTCCGAAACTCCGCCAGCCGCAGCCGCAACTCCATCACCTCCGCCTCCCCGATCGAAGCCCCCCACCGCAGCCGCTCCCCAATCGCCGTCTCAAATCCATCCCTCGGCTCCGGATGCAGCCGTGCCGCCTCGCTCGCCTGGATCGGCGCAAAGATCTCCATCGCCTCCCGCCACAGCTCCCCGTCGAACCGCCGCACATCCGCCCCCATCCCGCGAAGCACCGCGATCCACCCCTCCAGAGTCTCCAGCACCTCCGCCTCGCAGTCCTCCATAAACCGAGCCGCCGGCACCCCCACCTTCAGTCCCTCCACCTCCGCCTCCACCACCGACAGCCCAAAGAAAGCTGCCCCCAACGCCGGCCCGTCCATCGCATCCCGGTACAGCCACCCCAGCGTGTCGAAGCTCTCCGCCAGATGCTCCCCACCCTCCCACAACCCCGCCCCCACACTCACGGACGCCCGATACCCCACCAGCCCACACAGCGCCGCCGGCACTCGGATCGACCCACCCGTATCCGTCCCAATCGCCACCACCGCCGACCCCTCCATCACACTCGCCGCCGCCCCGCTCGAGGACCCCCCCGTCAGCCTCCCCGCATCCCCCGGCTGCACCGAGTCGCCAAAATCCCGATTCTCCCCCGTGATCCCATACGCCAGCTGCTGCATATGCGTCTTCCCCGTGATCACCGCACCACACGCCCGCAGCCGAGCCGCCACCGCCGAATCTCGTACCGCCACCCCCCGCTCATCCTGCAACACCTTTGCCCCACACGTCGTCACAAACCCCGCAAGATCGAAGCAATCCTTCAACGAAACCGGCACCCCCCAAAGCGCCTTCCCCTCGAACTCTTCAACCCGCAGCCGTCCCGCCTCACCCCGGCTCCAAGCCGCATCCTGCGCCAGATAGACATTCCGCCCCGCATTCGAGTTCGCCCGCCCCAGCGCCTTCTCCAGGATCCGCCCCGGCCGCGCCACCCCTCGCCGATACCGCTCCCGCAACCCCGCCACGCACAGCTCCCGCTCCGTCATCCGCAAATTCTACGTCGCCACCCCAAACGCCTCGTGCTAAGTTCGACTATGCCCCCAACCAGCGCACCGGAGCGCCCGCCGGCCCTTACCGTCGCCACAGACGAAGCCCGCCTCTCCGCCCTCGCCCGCTGGACCGCGCGCACCTTGGAGACGCCTCATCCCGTCCCCTTCGGCGCAGAAATCCTCTCCACCGACACCGGCATCCGCCTCATGCGTTCCCTCAACGCCGTCGCCCGCCGGAACGACCCCAGCGCCCACGCCGAACTCCGCTGCGTCCGCCGCGCCTGCCGCCGCCTCGGCACCTTCTCCCTCCGCGGCTACACCCTCTACACCACCTGCGAACCCTGCCCCATGTGCATGGCTAACGCCCTCTGGGCCAGCCTCGACCGCGTCGTCTACGGTGCCACCATCGCCGACGCCAACCGCTTCTGCCGCCAGATCCGCATCCCCGCCACCGAACTCACAGCCCGCTCCGACATGGCCGCCACCAAAGTCATCGGCCCCCTCTGCCACGACGAGTGCCTCGCCCTCTTCACCCACCCCAACATGCAAGCAACCTTCAAAACCTGGAGTTCCGCCAAGTAAGCCCTCAAAACCCGTCCTCACCAAGAGTCGTCATTCTGGCGAAGCCAGAATCTCCGTATTTGCCCTTGCACTTGCACTTGCCTTTGTTTGTCATTCCGCACGCTGAGCGAAGCGAAGTCGAAGGAATCTGCACTTGCTTTTGTAGTTGCCTGACGACCATCACCCAGGAGCCCCTTTGGACCTCGCCACCCAACTCGCAGCCCTCCTCAACGACCCCACCCGCGTCCTCACGCAACCCTCCGTCGTCGAGCGCCTCTCCCGCGACTTCTACTGGTACTCCCCCATCCTCAAGCCTCAACTCGACGGCAAGCACGGCGACCTGGCCGTCCAACCCCAGACCGCCGCAGAGATCCAAGACATCCTCCGCCTCTGCCACGCCCGGAACACTCCCGTCACCATCCGCGGCGCAGGCACCGGCAACTACGGCCAGGCCGTCCCCTTGCAAGGCGGCGTCATCCTCGACCTCTCCCGCATGGACTTGATCGAAGACATCACCCCCGAAGGTATCGCCATCTGCGAGCCCGGAGTGCGCCTCGGCGCTTTGGAAACCCAGGTCCGCACCCAGGGCTGGGAGCTCCGCTGCTACCCCTCCACCGTCGTCAAAGCCACCGTCGGCGGATTCCTCGGCGGCGGCTCCGGCGGCATCGGCTCCGTCACCCACGGCGGCTTGCGCGACTTCGCCACCGTCCGCGCCTTTGAGGCCGTCACCATGGAGCCCGAGCCCCGCATCCTCCTCCACGAAGGCGACGACATCCACGGCATCCTCCACGCCTGGGGCACCAACTCCGTCATCACCCGCATATGGCTCGCCCTCACCCCCGCAGTAGACTGGGCGCAGCTCGCCGTCACCTTCCCCACCTTCGCCGCAGCCTACGACTTCTCCGAGATCATCGCCACCCAGCCGCAATGGTCCAAGCGCCTCGTCACCGTCTTCGAACACCCCATCCCCACCTTCTTCGCCGCCGTCCGCACCCTCGCCCGTGAAGGCGAGTCCTCCGTCTTCCTGATGATCGCCCAGTCCCAACTCGCATCTGTAACCGAACTGGCTACAAATGCCGGTGGCACCATCACCCTTGCCGAGCCTTGGCTTGGCCTCCGCACCACCCCACTCCTCTCCGACTACACCTGGAACCACACCACCCTCTGGGCCATGAAGGCCGACCCCACCTACACCTACCTCCAGTGCGGCTTCGACGCCAGCCCCACCCGCGCCCGCCAACAGTTCGCCCTCCTCAAAGAAAAATACGGCGAAGACTTCCTCTTCCACATCGAGTGGATGAAGAACGGCCAGGGAACTGTCATCCCCGGCTCCATCCCCATCGTCCGCTTCACCACGCCCGAACGCCTCAACGACATGATCGACACCTGCCGCGCCAACGGCATCTTCGTCGCCAACCCCCACGTCAACCACGTTGAAGGCGGCGGCCGCTACCGCGAAGACAACATCCAGCTCCAGGCCAAGCACCTCTACGACCCCAAAGGCCTGCTCAACCCCGGCAAGATGTCCTCCTTCCAACCTGCCCCCGCCGCCGAAGTCCCCGAGGAGTCCTTGGCATGAAGACCGCCATCCCGGACTCACGCCAGTTCGCCTACCTCAACTGGCATCAGGTCGACGCACTCCCCCGCGACCGCACCCTCCTCATCCTCCCCACCGCCGCCATCGAGCAGCACGGCCCCCACCTGCCCCTCGCCACCGACACCCTCATCAACAACTTCCTCCTCGGCCGCGCCTTCGCCCTCCTGCCCCCCGACGCCCCCATCTACGCCCTACCCCCCATCTGCTACGGAAAATCCAACGAGCACATCGGCTTCCCCGGCACCCTCTCCGTCTCCGCCGCCACCTTCATGGCCGTCGTCCGAGACCTCGGCGCCAGCATCCACGCCGCCGGCTTTCAACGCCTCGCCCTCTTCAACACCCACGGCGGCAACGCCGCCCTCGTCGACGTCATGGCCCGCGACCTCCGCGCCGAGTTCGGCCTCCGCACCTTCACCATCTTCGGGTCCGGAGGCGCTCACTTTGAAGGCCTGAGCCCGCAGGAAAAAGCCTACGGCTTCCACGCCGGCGAGCTCGAAACTGCATGGCTCCTCGCCACCACGCCAGAACTCGTAGACTCCACCGCCTACACCGCCAACTACATCGCCCAGCTCCCCGCAGAAGGCGAACCCAAACCCCTCCTCGCTCCCGAGTTCGGTGCCGCCAACTTCGCCTGGCTCACCCGCGACATCGCCCCCTCCGGCGTCATGGGCGACCCCACCCCCGCCACCGCAGCCAACGGCGAACTCTGGCTCCAATCCGCCGCCGCACGCATCGCCGCTGTCCTCCAGGAGATCCTCACCTTCAACCCCCCGCAACCATAAGCGTCGTCGATCGGCGTCGTCAGTAAGCGTCGTCAGTAAGCGTCGTCATTCTGGCGAAGCCAGAACCTCCGCATTTGCACTTGCCGTTGCAGTTGCCTTTGCACTCTGTTTGTCATTCCGCAGCGAAGCGGAGGAATCTGCAGTTGCCTGTTTTGCCGTTGCAGTTGCCGTTGCCGTTGCCGTTGCTGTTGCCGTTGCTGTTGCCGTTGCCGTTGCTAGTTTTTGCCGTCATTCTGGCGAAGCCAGAACCTCCGTATTTGCACTCCCCGTTGTAGTTGCCCTTGCTGTTGCCCCTTTCCAAAAAAAATGACCACAACCCCCAAAACCCGCATCGATCTCGGCGCCGGCGTCACCCTCACCCGCGCCATCCCCCACACTCTCTCCGACGGCACCACCCTCCTCTCCGACCACTACTACCCACCCGCATCCTTCGGCCCGTTCAACCCAACCCTTCTCATGCGCCAGCCCTACGGCCGCGACATCGCCTCTACCGTCGTCTACGCCCACCCGGCATGGTTCGCACGCCGCGGCTACAACGTCGTCATTCAGGATGTCCGCGGCCGCGGCGGCTCCTCAGGCGACTTCTACCCCTTCCGCCACGAAGCCCGCGACGGAGCTGAAACTATCGCCTGGCTCCGCACCCTCCCCAAGTCAAACGGCCGCATCGGCATGTACGGCTTCAGCTACCAGGGCGCAACCCAGCTTCTCGCCGCAGCCGAGCGCCCCCAAGGCCTCCAGTGCATCGCCCCCGCCCAGACCGCCGCCGACCTCTACTCCGGCTGGTTCTACCACCACGGAGCCCTGCGCCTCGCCTCATCCCTCGGCTGGGGCCTCCAGATGCTCCGCGAAGACGCCCGTCGCCTTCAACTCCCCGAAGCCAGCGCCCTCCTCGAATCCGGCTGGCGCGACGTCCGTAACCAGCCCCAGCACCTCCCCTACGCCCGACACCCCGCCATCACCAGCCCCGGTCTCCCGTCCTACGTCCGCGACTGGTTCGCCCACCCCACCCCCGGCCCCTACTGGTCCGATCAGGACATCTCCCGCCGCGCCGATCAGATCGAGATCCCAGCCCTCCATCTCTCCGGCTGGTTCGACCCCTACCTCACCGGCTCCATCCAGGCCTTCGACCTCCTCCGCAACCACGCCGCCACCCCCCACGCCCGCCGCCACCAGTACCTCCTCGCCGGCCCCTGGACGCACATCCCCTGGACTGACCGCGCAGGCGATCTAAACCTCGGCCCCGAGGCCCTCCTCGACACCGACACCCTCCTCCTCCGCTGGTTCGACCACTGGCTCAAAGACGCCGGCACCTGGACCGGCATCCCCCCCGTCACCCACTTCGTCCTCGGCCCCAACACCTGGCAGACCGCCGAAGACTGGTGCAGCGACATCACCCAGTCCTTCTTCCTCCATAGTCAGGGCCGAGCCGACTCCCGCAAAGGCAACGGCACCCTCACCCTCGCCGAGCCCTCCACCCCCGAGCCCTGCGACCTCTTCGTCTACGACCCAGAAGTTCCCGTCCAGGCCCCCGGCGGCCCGCAGTCCCTCCAGGGCTCCTTCGATCAGTCCGCCCTCGAGTCCGGCAACAACCTCCTCGTCTACACCTCCGCTCCCCTCGGCCAGCCGCTCCAGATTCTCGGCTTCCCCATCGTCTCCCTCTACGTCTCCACCTCCGCCCCCTCCGCCGACGTCACCGCCAAGCTCATCCGCGTCCTCCCCCCAGGCCGTGACGGATCAGCCCGCGCCGAATTCATCTGCATCGGCATCGCCCGCAGCACCTTCCTCTTCGGCCCGGAAAGCGGTGTCGACTATGCCCCCGACACCCTCCACCTCTGGCAGTTCCCCCTCGAACCCACCTCCTGCCTCCTCGCCCCCGGCGAACGCCTCCGCCTCGAGATCGCCGCCTCCGCCTTCCCCCTCTACGACCGTAACCCCGGCACCCTCACCCCCGCCGCCGAGATGACCTACTCCAACTGCACCCGCTCCACCCACATCCTCCATCACTCCCCCGAACACCCCAGCGCCCTCATCCTCCCCATCCTCAACTCCGAACCCGCCATCGCTCCCTCAACAGTTAGAGCGTCGTCATTCTGAGCCGAAGGCTCAGAACCTCCGTATTGGCCGTTGCCCTTGCCGTTGCCGTTGCGCTTTGTTTGTCATTCCGAAGGAATCTGCAGTTGCCTGTTCTTGCCGTTGCCTGTACTCCTAAACCCAACCCACCCATGACCACGCCCCCCATCCCCGAACTCCACCTCGCCGCCGTCACCAAGCGCTTCACCCCCACGTCCCCGCCCGTCCTAGACTCCGTTAACCTCACCCTCACCCGCGGCGAGTTCGTCTCCCTCATCGGCCCCTCCGGCTGCGGCAAGTCCACCCTCCTCAAGCTCGTTGCCGGCCTCGAACCCCTCACCTCCGGCCAAATCCTTGTCAACGGCGTCCCTCCCGCCGCCGCCCGCGAGACCACCTCCTTCGTCTTCCAGGACGCCACCCTCCTCCCCTGGCGCACCGTCTCTCGCAATATCTCTTTAGCTTTGGAACTCGAAGGCCGCCCCGCATCCGTCATCGAACAAACCACCGCCCGCCTCCTTGACCTCGTCGGCCTCACCCACGTCGCCGAAAGCTATCCCCGCCAGCTCTCCGGCGGCCAGAAGATGCGCGTCTCCCTCGCCCGCGCCCTCGCCACCCGCCCCCGCCTTCTGCTCATGGACGAGCCCTTCGCCGCACTCGACGAGATCACCCGCGACCGCATGAACGAAGAACTCCTCCGCCTCCGCGACGAGGGCAACTGGACCGTCCTCTTCGTCACCCACTCCGTCGCCGAGGCCGCCTTCCTCTCCTCCCGCATCGTCCTCCTCGCCCCCCACCCCGGCCGCATCGCCCACATCCTCCCCATCGACCTCCCCTACCCCCGCACCGCCGCCCTCCGCGAATCACCGCAATACGACGCCCTCGTCAACGAAGCCTCCCGCCTCCTCCGCCAAACCCACCACCAACTTTCCGAGCCCACGCCATGAAGCCCAGACTCCTCCTCGCCCTCAACGCCGCAATCGTTCTGGCCATCCTCCTCGCCCTCTGGCAGACGAGCATCTACATCCTCCACGTCCCCCCCTACATGCTCCCGTCCCCATTAGCAGTCGCAAAAGCCATCGCAACCCGCCTCCCCGACCTCGCCACCTCCTTCCTCATCTCCGCCGAAGCCGCCGCTCTCGGCCTCCTCGCCGCCATCGCAGCAGGCCTCCTCATCGCCCTCGTCTTCGCAAGATCCCCCTTCCTCCGCCGCATGCTCCTGCCCTACACGATCCTCCTCCAAACTGTCCCCATCGTCGCGATCGCCCCGCTCATCCTCATGTGGGCCGGCCAAGGCCTCTTCGCCGTGGCTCTCATCACCTTCATCATCTGCCTCGCGCCGCTCATCGCCAACGCCACCCAGGGCCTCATCTCGGTCGACCCCATCCTCGTCCAGCTCTTCCAGATGCACAACGCCACCCAGAGCCAGATCCTCCGCAAGCTCCGCCTCCCCCACTCACTCCCTTACCTCTTCACCGGCATGCGTATCTCCTCCGGCATCGCCGTCATCGGCGCCATCACCGGCGAGCTCTTCGCCGGCTCCACCCGAGTCGGCCAGGGCGGCCTCGGCTACTCCATCCTCTACGCCATGGCCCAGCTCCAGACCGACTACCTCTTCGCCCTCGTCCTCGCCGCCACCCTCCTCGGCTTCCTCTTCTTCTTCACCGTCATGTTCTTTGAGTGGCTCTTCCTCCACAAATGGCACACCACCGCCGCCCCCACCTCCTAACCCCAAAAGCATCCCCGTCATCCTGCCTAAAGCCCCGTCATTCCGCTTAAAGCCGAGTCATTCCGCTTAAAGCCCCGTCATTCTGCTTACAGCGCCGTCATTCTGCGCGAAGCGCAGAACCTCCGTATTGGCCCTTGCTGTTGCCCTTGCCGCTGCCCTTGCCCTTCCTCTTGCACCCTCTCATTTGTCATTCCGCAGCAAAGCGGAGGAATCCGCATCCTTCCCCGCGCCTCCACATCCAACCCTCCGTCTGATACAAGGGAGCAGTCCATGTTCGCAGTCCTAGGAATCACCGGAAACGTAGGCGGCGCCGTAGCCCGCACCCTACTCGCCCAAGGCCACAAAGTTCGCGGCATCGTCCGCAATCCCGCCAAAGCCCAATCCTGGGCCGATCAGGGCGTTGAACTCGTCACCGCCGACTACGACGACGCACTGACCGCCGCCATCTCCGGCACCGAGGGCGTCTTCGCCATGATCCCACCCAACATCGCCCCGGACCCCGGCTTCCCCGACAGCATCGCCCGCATCGCCGCCCTCAAGCAGGCCATCCTCGCCGCCAAGCCACCCAAAGCCGTCTTTCTCTCCTCCATCGGCAGCGAAAAGTCCTCCAACCTCGGCCTCATCACCCCATCCCACACCCTGGAAGAGGAGCTCTCCGCCACCGGCATCCCCTCTGCCTTCCTCCGCGCCGGCTCTTTCATGGAGAACATCCTCCACGCCATCCCCGCCGCCCGCGCCACGGGCAAGTACTTCGCCTTCTACCAGCCCCTCGACCATCCTTACCCCTACATTGCCACGGAGGACATCGGCCGCATCGCCGCCGAAACCCTCCTCCAGTCCTGGAATGGCAATCGTTTCCTCGAGCTCTCCGGCCCCGCCTACTACTCCTCCAATCAGGTCGCCGAAGCCCTCACCAACGCCCTCGGCACCCCCATCAGCGCCCTCGCCGTCCCCCGCGAGACCTGGGTCGAAACCATGGCCCAGAACGGCCTCCCCGCCGGCCGCTCCGCCCCCTATCTCCAGATGATCGACAGCTTCAACGCCCGCTGGATCGACTTCGGCGTCCCCGGCACCGAGCACCTCCAGGGCACCACCGATCTCCTCACCAACGTAAAATCCCTAGTCCAGAGATCCAGCGAGACAGCCTCACACTGAGCAGGGGCAGTTGCCGGTCTCGGCTCCTAGGTACCCCAAGCCTTAAGCCTTGGGTCTCACAAAACCGGCACTCATCATCCCTACCCTGAGCGGGGGTCTCGCAACCTATCGCGAGACCCTCGACGAAGGACCAGGTCTTCAAACTCCCCAGTCTTCCGATAACGCCGTTTTCCTCGAATGGACGCGAGCGCATTGGGTCATAGCTTCTAGGTAGGCCAAGGCTTCAGCCTTGGTATCCAATCAAGCCAACTCATCATCCCCATCCTGAGCGGGGGTCTCGCAGCCCTATCGCGAGACCCTCGACGAAGGACCATGTCTTCAAACTCCCCAGTCTTCCGATAACGCCGTTTTCCTCGAATGGACGCGAGCGCATTGGGTCATAGCTTCTAGGTAGGCCAAGGCTTCAGCCTTGGTATCCAATCAAGCCAACTCATCATCCCCATCCTGAGCGGGGGTCTCGCAGCCCTATCGCGAGACCCTCGACGAAGGACCATGTCTTCAAACTCCCCAGTTTTCCGATAACCCCGTTTTCCTCGAATGGACGCGAGCGCACTGGTTCATAGCTTCTAGGTAGGCCAAGGCTTCAGCCTTGATATCCAATCAAGCCAACTCATCATCCCCACCCTGAGCGGGGGTCTCGCAGCCCTATCGCGAGACCCTCGACGTCGGAACATGTCGTCAAATTCCCAGTTTTCCGATAACGCCGTTTTCCTTGAATGGACGCGAGCGCATTGGGTCATAGCTTCTAGGTAGGCCAAGGCTTCAGCCTTGGTATCCAATCAAGCCAACTCATCGTTCCCATCCTGAGCGGGAGTCTCGCAGCCCTATCGCGAGACCCTCGACGAAGGACCATGTCGTCAGATTCCCTAGTTTTCCGATACGCCGTTTTCCTTGAATGGACGCGAGCGCATTGGGTCATAGCTTCTAGGTAGGCCAAGGCTTCAGCCTTGGTATCCAATCAAGCCAACTCATCATCCCCATCCTGAGCGGGGGTCTCGCAGCCCTATCGCGAGACCCTCGACGAAGGACCATGTCGTCAAATTCCCCAGTTTTCCGATAACACCGTTTTCGAAGAGCGAACGCCTCTCGGCGAGCGGTAAGGTGATCAAGTGAGCCTATTCAGAGCTGTTGTTGCCGTGCTTCTAGTCACGATCATTCCTCCGGTGTTTGGCGCAAGCCGAACTCGTTACAGCGCGGCATCGCCAGAGTCTCGGTTGTGAAACTGAAACACGCGATGACGTTAGGTGGCTCTACAGATTATGGAGAGGACAGCAAGATTGCTTTTTTAATTCCGGGATCATTAGGAATATAGAAAGTGGGCTCCATTGCTTTATGTTCTACGACTTCTACAACGCCATTAACATTAACTACTTCGAACATCGGATAGGCACTAGCACCCTGTGAACTTCCATTCATAGAAACGGGCCTTAATCCTCTGAGTGACCCAGAAACCGTTCCGAGCACATGATGTCTCTTATCGAACAATTTAAAAGTGGCGCGTCTTCCAGTTGCTTCAACGTAGTAATCCATCGTAACTGAGACATCAGCACGGGTAAGTCCTCGCGAAAGCGTGAACCAGACAGGTAGTCGAGACTCACTGGCCAGTTCAAAGGATGCTTCGGGAAAAGAAAAGCACCCTATCACTTCAACGGAAGAGAAAACCGCTACCAAGCCGATTAGGGTTACCTTGATTAGCCGACGTATCGAGATCACTATTCATCACCACTTGTAGGGAGTAACACCATCGTCAAATTCATCACCATTGAATGGTGAACATCGAAGTTCCCGCAAAGTATGGTTTTCGCCAAATAGCATGCAGCGATCCGCAGCTTAGAGGATGCCGGAGCGTGAGGATTTACCTCCGATCAAACCCGCAAACGCCTTGGCTAAGCAAGCGATCGACAATCCAAGACAAAGACCGACGCCCATGAAGTACGGCGGGTCCGAAACCAGATGGGCCTGTCTCAACGGAAGCAGTGCCAGCAAAGGAAAGGTGGCCAGCATCGCCCCGCAGACGGCAAACAGAACGATTTGTCGGCGTTTGAGAGAAAGCGTTTTTTGCATGCCCCAACCTACCACCGCTCCCAAGCTCACGTAAAGTCTCACTCCGGAAAAGCCGTTGCGCTAATTCACCTGAAGGTCGATCGACCTCATTCCCATTCCGGGATTTACCTTCCAACTTTTTTCATCAAAACACCCTTAAAAACACCAGTAAATCCGCGTGTCAAGCCCCCGCAGCCCCTCAGAATCGGAAATGCCTAATAAAGACGCGGCTTTTCACGCGAAAGAAAGTTGGCGTATCTACCCCCTCTACCTTGATACAATTTAGCTAGACCTAAACTGAACAAATTCACTCTGCTCCCGCCTGCCCGGTTGAGCTAAGTCCTTTGTTCAGAATATTTTATCTATAAACCCAATCGAATGAACAATTTGCGAGAGTGTCCCTCCTGTAAGTCGTTCATTCCATTGCTAAGATTACTAGTAAGTCAACCCAGGGGGGCACCCCCTACCGCATAGAAAGGAGTCATCCATGCTTCGCCTCCAAACCGAGCAAGGCTGGTGGCTCATCACTCATCCCGATCACGCCACCCTCGCCGGCCTCTTCGCCGCCCACTGGGGCAACGATCTCTTGCCCTCACCGGAACCCAGAGCCCACGTCCTCCAAGCCATCGCCGCCCACGACGACGGCTGGCTCATCCCCGACCGCAACCCGCGCCTCACCCCCGCCGGCATCCCCGCAGCCTTCTCCCGCGAACTCGTCGGCAAGTACTCCGCCTTCGAGGAGATCGATCTCGAAGCCTACCTCGCCGTCCGCCGCGAAGCCGTCGAACTCATCGCCCAGACCGACCCCTACGCCGCCATCCTCATCTCCATGCACACCCACAACCTCCTCAGCGCCCGCGCCGACCGCACCACCATCGCGGGCGCCCAGCTCCCCACCCTCGACGCCTTCCTCGCGTCCCAGCAATCGCTCCAGCACTCACTCTTCCTCACCCTCCCACCCGAACATCAATCCTGGCCCACCCTCCAGGACAACTTCCGCCTCCTGCAAGCCTGCGACAACCTCTCCCTCCTCGCCTGCACCGACTACCCCGCCCCCGCAACCCTCCTCCACCCCCTCCCCACCCACACCGGACCCTCACAACAGATCCAGGTCACGAGAACCGCCGAACGCACCTTCGCGCTGACACCCTACCCCTTCGCCACCCCCACCCTGACCCTATCCCTGACCGCCCGCTACCTTCCCCACCGCACCTTGCCCACCCAGCAAGCCCTCCAGACCGCCTTCGACACCGCCAACCCTCAACAACTTCCCATCACCCTCGCACCGAACTCCGGATAAAGCCGAATAAAGCAGGTCGTCATTCTGGCGAAGCCAGAACCTCCGTATTGGCCATTGCCTTTGCACCTAACTCCGGATAAAGCAGGTCGTCATTCTGGCGAAGCCAGAACCTCCGTATTCGCCGGTACCTTTGCACTTGTTTGTCATTCCGCAGCGCTGCGGAGGAATCTGCAGTGGTCTGTAGTCGCTGCCGACACGACCTCACGCTAAATCACCGAAACATGCGCCGACACAATCCGCCACCCGACATCCAGCCTCACCCACACCTGGCTCTGCCGCCCCCGCACTCCATCTCGTTCAAACTCCAAAACCACGCTCCCAAAATCCTTCCCAAACACCACAATCTCCAGTCTCACCTGCTTCCGCGCAAGATTCACCGCAGGTCTGCTCTTGCGAAACGCCTCAATCTCCTCCTCGCCGTAAAGGTTCTCCTGCGCGCCCAGCCGAACCGCGTGCGCCGAAGCCCAGAACATCGCAGTCAGCGTCGCCACATCGTTCGTTACTAACGCTTCCTCATACTTCGGATACAGCTCATGCAACTCATTCAGCGTCTCCGGATCATTCACCACCATCAAAACAACCTCCTCGCCGGAAGCACAGTCTTCGGCATCTTCGCCGCAACCGTCATCACCGGCTCATTCACCAGTTGACTTATCTGCAGATTCATCGCCACGCTGCAAAGCACATACGCAGCAACCTCCTCGAATCCCCAGCGCGAGACCAACAGATCCACCATCCTGCTCGTCGCGCCCTTCGCAGCCTTCCTCGCATCCGCATGCGACTCAACCACCATCCAGCTCTCGCCCTCATCACGCCCAACCGATTCCACCATCGGCCCAGCAAGCGCTTGTCCCTTGTGCAGCCTGAACTTCAGCGTCACCTCAGCCGGACACTCGATCCCATTGATGCATACCTCACCATCGCCCTGCGCGGCATGCGCATCGCCGCACGAGAACAACGCACCGGCTTGCTGCACAGGCAGATACAACGTTGCGCCGGTACATAACTCCTTCACGTCCATATTCCCGCCAAACACGCCTGGAGCTCGCGTCCTGAACTCGCCCATCTCACGAGGAGCAACACCCATGATCCCGCAGAACGGCCTCAGCGGCACCACAGCTGGAGCAAGCGACCGAGTCACTTCACTCTCGAGCTCCCAGTGGAACAACGCTCCTTCCGTGAACCGCTCTTTCAGCAGCCCAAGTCCAGGAATCACGCTCGTCCAACCCCAGCCGAGATGCCGCACCTCCAGCACCTTCACCTCCAGCACATCACCAGCTTCCGCTCCGCGCATCTCAACCGGCCCAGTCAGCGCATGAATCTTCCCCCGATCGATCCCCGCGAACTCCCCAGCAGTCATCCCGCGCCTGACTTGTCCTCCACTCGCATCCTGGCAATCGAACCGCACCACATCGCCGGCCTCAACCGTCAGCCGGGGAGCGAGACTCGCATCCCACCGCGAGTGCGTCGGCTCCGCGCTCAGCCTATGCTCCATCACCCGATCTCCACGATCATCTGCGTCTCCACCAACGCATGCCGGGGCAATCCACTCACCCCAATCGCCGCCCGCACATGCCGTCCCACTTCCCCGAACACCTCCACCAGCAGATCGCTCGCCCCATTCACCACCTCCGGCGCATCCGCAAACCCAGCCATGCTGTTCACATACCCATTCAGCGACACCACACCCTTCACCCGGGCGAGCGACCCAAGATGCCTCTCCAGCACCGCCAGATGCTGCAGCGCACACGTCCGCGCCGCCGCATACCCATCCTCGACGGTCTTGTCCACCCCAACCACCCCGCGAATCACGCCCGTCGCATCCCGCGAGATCACCCCGGCCAGGTAAACCGAACCACCCACCGTCTTGGCCGACGTATAACTTCCGCCCGGCACTGGAGCGGCCGGCAGCTCTAACCCAAGCTTAGTCAACACATCATGTGGGCTCATTGTCCGGCTAATGTAGCACAGGGACGAGCGCTATTTGCTCGAGTCTAAGTGACACGCTACGATGACCCATGATCCCGCTACGATGGGTCCATCTGTTCCGGCTCTTATGCACGCTCGCCTTGACGTCCCGCTTTATCAGCACTGCACAAGACCAGCCCAGGCAGGGGATTCCGCACTACAAGTATCGTACTTCGCCCTCCGACCTTGAGGTTGGAGGTGAACTCCTAGGCCTTGCACCTGGCCAGACCTGTTACGTTCGCTACCTTGATCTGCTTCATCTGCCTCAGCGCAAGGTGCTTGCAACGGGTGACGCCAACTTCGGCCATCCTGTCCATCTGTCCGGGGTCTTACTTGAATCGCTACCGAAGTTCTTGAGAGCGAAGCCAGATGCAGAGATGGTGACGGCGATGTCGGTGGATCGCTACAAGACCAACTATCCAGTCTCTTACCTTCAGGATCATCACCCTCTTCTCATACTTCGCATAGAGGGACGACCCCCATCGGAGTGGGCCCGCTCACCCGAAGGCCCCGTCCTCGGCCCCTACATCATCTCTCACGCGTCTTTCACGCCCTCATTCCGAGTCCTGGCCCATACCGATGAACCCCAGATTCCCTGGGGGGTGGTGCGTCTTGATATCCGACGCGAGGCTTCGGTCTACGGTGGGATTGAGCCTCGCGGTTCAAAAGCTAGTCAAAACTCCGTGCACCAGGGCTACATCATCGCCCGTCAAAACTGTTTTCGATGCCACAATGAGCATGCCGAAGGTGGATCTAAGGCGAACCGTTCATGGCAGGTTGTTGCCCGTCGCTCCGTTGCCGATCCCGAATTCTTCAACAATTATGTGAGGCATCCAGACCTAATCAATCCGGCCTCACGTATGGCCCCAAACCCGGAATACGACTCCGCTACGCTTAGCGCTCTCCGTGATTATTTCAGTCTGTTTGCGAGCCCTCGAAACGATTTCGGCGATGAGGAGATTCGATGAGCATTGCTGCACGAATTGACGCGTTCACCTCCAGGGATGCAACACGCTTGTGCCAGATAGCACTTCTTTCTTCGGTCGCGGTTTTTTTTACGCTTGTCGTCCTCAACAACGTTACTGATTTTGACTCGAACTATCAGTTTGTCCATCACGTTCTAGCGATGGACGCGACCTTTCCAGGAAATCACGGGCTCTGGAGAGCTCTACGTCTCCCAACCGTTCAGCTGATTGCCTATCTTGGCATCATTGCTTGGGAGTCGTTGAATATGTGCCTTTTATGGTCTGGAGCCTTCATGCTATTGCGAGCTCGCAGCTTGCCTGCACAGGAGTTCTATGAAGCGAAGCGGGTGGGAATACTTGCTCTCACCGCCGGTCTTCTGCTGTGGATGGTCGCATTCCTTTGCATCGGCGGCGAGTACTTCCTTATGTGGCAATCGAAGCTATGGAACGGGCAGGAAGCCGCGTCGCGAATGTTTTCGGTAGAAGCTTTTATTCTTATCCTCTTAATTCTCCCTGAATCGGCTCCCCGATGAATGACCCCGGACTCGTCCGGCGCGGGAGTGCCGTAAAAGACAAGGCAAAGATGGTCACAGCCGAACAGAAGTAAGCAAACCAGTCACCGTACCTGGTGTAGAAGGTCAGCGTGTGGGAAAAGGAAAAGGGGAGGGTATAGGCTGCTCGGACATGCCGCTGAGTTGCAATGTACGCTCCATGAGGATCGATGACCGTCGTCTCACCGGTGTTCGTCGCCCGAAGGAGCCATCTCCGATTCTCGATAGCCCGCATTCTTGCCATGTTCAAGTGCTGCCATGGGGCTCCCGTGTCGCCGTACCAGCCATCATCCGAGATGTTCACGAGAACCTCTGCACCATTCTTTACGAACTGTCGAACCTCATCACCAAAGATCGATTCGTAGCAGATGAATACTCCAAAGGTATGTCCTGCTATGCGGAAGACCGATCTACGCTGTCCAGGATTCATATCCGCGGATCCTTCAGTCAGTTTGCTCGCGAAAGCGAAGAGATGCTTGTAAGGCACGTATTCTCCCCACGGTACTAAGTGGATCTTGTCATAGCGTCCGATATAGCTTCCTTTTGCATCGAACAACATCGCGGAGTCGAATAGACTGTAACCGCGTTCCGAGCTACTGTCTGCATCCACACCCAATCCTCCCGCAACGATAGGAGTTCCGAGAGCCTGAGAGAGTCTACTCAGGGACAATGTGACGTATTGATCGTCCGACCTCAGATGGGACGGTGCCTCTGGCCAGATGATGACGGTCGGCTGCTTACTCGGTTTGCCGGATATTGCGCCATTGAATTTCGGAGTGCTTAGAGACGAAAATGCTTGCATCTCCTCTTCAAGCGTTAGAGGCCTCTGCTGTTTTGCCGAGACCCCGACCGAAATATTCTCCTGCAATAGCAGAGCTTGCTCTTCGCCTATGTTTTGCTGGCGCGTGTCAGAGTTTCCACCAACCTCTAGGAGAATCACTATCAGCAGAGATAATCCGGCGAGAGTTCGGCAGAAGATCTCTCTTCCGGGTTTATCCATTAAGGGAAGGCTTATTGCTGCGTTGATGAGTACGACGCAGAAGCTGATTGCCATCACGCCGCCCAGCGGCGCGAGCCTTGTGACGATAGAGTTGTCCACCTGGGTGTTTCCCAATAAATCCCAGGGGAATCCCGTAAGCCGGGATCGTAATAGTTCTACAGCTGTCCAAACAAAAGGACTAAGAAAGAGGGCCCCGCTTGTTCCCCATCTCGATCGATTGAGAAAAGTGAAAAGACAGCCAAAAAGCGCATGATAAAGACCCAAATAGAGGGAGAACAAGACCAAAATCAGGAAAGCGATCGGTTTCTCCATGCCTCCATATAAGTACATCGTCTGGTAAATCCAGGAACAGTTACCCAGATACCACACAATTCCGCACAAATAACCGAGCGTTATGCCCGCACCGACTCCCGGAGGCTTCCCCAGTCGATCTTTCTGAGTGAGTGCTAGGAGGAAAGGAATCAGCGCGATCCAGCAGAGAGCACCCCGCCAACGATCAACAGCTCCCGAGGTGGGAAAGCAGAACACCTGCAGGAGAGCCGAACCTAAGACAAAGAGGAAGGCCCGAGCAGGTATACGCTGCATGAGCTGAGTTTAGCATTTGGACTACTCTGTCTCTTCGGTTACCCGGGTTGCAAATAGTATTCGACAGGATAGATTTTCGCCCTCTGATTGCGCGGTCTTTCCATTTGTCTGTATCGTTTACGACAGGATGTCGCTGGATAATGGAAGAGATAGAGCGTTCCGTTCAGCATACTTTGGAGGTAACTCAGTGGCATTAGCGGAAGTGATCGCGCAAATCGACGCAGAAATAACGAAACTGCAGCAGGCTCGCAGCTTACTTGCAGGTACAACCGCATCGAAGTCCAAGCGCGGGCGCCCGAAGGGGAGTAAAAACTCCATTGTGAAGACTAACGTTATGGCTCCTGGGCAAGTTAAAGCAGAGCGAAAGTCGAAGCCGCAAATTTAGAAGCGGTGCAGCATGCATAGCGGAACGCGGGTGAGGAGAGGCGGCCTCTCATGCTTGTGCCCCTTCTCTTATCGCGTCACAATGACTTCGCGAAGCGCGTCTTTTGCCAGGAAAAATCTATGGGCTGAGAAGTGTTGGAAGAGTTGTTCTACTTGACGATTGCTGTAGCTCTCTCTTCTTCTATGACCGCCGATGCGTTGCAGGTCTACCTCGTCGGTTTCAGTCAGGTGGTATCTGGAGAAGACGGTATCCTCCGAAGTTGTCTTCGAATGAAAAAAGGCCAGGAGTTGACCGCCAGGTTCCATGACCTCTGAGAGTCGGTCGACGACTGGGGAAACAAAGGGTCTGGCCAGATAGTCGATTGTGTCCCAGAGAGCGACAACGTCGAAGTGGCGTCCCGAAAAGTCTAAGTTTTGCTTCAAGAATCCTGCGATATCGTAGACTGGACCGCTGTCCTTCTCGTTCGCACTGGTATCCGGTGCGGCAGGGAGGAGCCACTCCGGTTTGGCGGCTTCATCGACCAAATTAGCCATGTAGATACTGTGGCCGAGGTGAGTGACGAAGTTGATATTGCCTGCGGAGGTCGGTCCAACGTCCAGTATTCTGAGGGATTCCTGAGACTGCAAGAACTTATGCAGGTGCGCCCATCCGGTAGAGTGACGTTTTGTTCGTCCCGAATCTCTTTGTTGGCCACCTCCACCGCTCCTTCCGCCAAATAGACCCATGATGCTCGTATGTCTCCGTCTGAGTTGCGGATACTACTCGGATGTGCCGGCTGCTTTGGATGGCTGCACCGTGAGTTCTACGCGTCCCCTGATCGTTGCGCTTTCTTCAATGGAGAGACGGTTGGCAACTATGTCGCCGTGTACGATTGCGTTCTGCCGAAGTTCGATCCGGCCGGTGGCTACCACATTGCCGTCGAGTTGGCCGAAGACGATTAGATCTTGAACTTTGATATCTGCGTTCACTCTGCCGTGGGGACCAATCGTAAGACGAGACTGGGTGAGAGAGACCGTACCTTCCAGCGTTCCATCCATGAACAGGTCTTCGTCGCCCGAGAGCTCTCCCTTTAGACTGACCGACTTGCCGATCAGCGTAGATCCATCAACTGGCTTCATGATTCAACTTTCTCCCTCTAGAATGTTCACAAATGGGACTTCTGTCGAAGCCATCGCATGAAGCGAACTATACCCATCCGCTGTGTCCGAGGCAAACTGCTTGTCGCAGGAGCAAACGTGGCCGGGATGGAAAACTTTGCGCGTCCCTGTTACGTCGTAGTAGAGGTTGACGTATCCATGACTCCGAAAAGAGGCTTCTTCATAGCGGCTTTAATGCGCCGAACCTGCGTCTCGCATGCTCAGGTCTGTGTTCGGCTACCGTATCTTGCCCTTCTATGTTGGTTCTCGTGTCTGCTTGCGAATGCCTCGGCACAGAGTGGACCCTTTGCCCGATCGCCCAAAGAGTGGGCTACACAAGCTGCCGCCAATGAAGTCTCAGTCGTAGAGTTTGGCGACGTTTATCTAAGATACCGGGTGCATATCGTCGGTGCAAAAGGAGATCAGGTCCGGGACGTGGTCGAGAGTCGTGACGGCACCGTAGCTCGTCTCATCTACAGGGATAATCGGGCACTTACATCCGAAGAGGATGCTGCCGAGCACGAGAGACTTCAGGCTATGCTCGACTCTCCCGCCGCGTTCGGCAAGCACATAAAGTCCGACCTGAACGGCAAGAAGCTTGCCGTTGAACTGGTCCGTCTTATGCCCGACGCCATGCTCTTCAGCTACACAGCGGGTCAACCTCAACGTCAACATGCCAATGTGAACCACGGCGAGCCCGCCGAGATCGTTTTAGACTTCAAGCCTGATCCTCATTGGAATCCCCCGACCATGACGTCGGAGGCGTTGACCGGCCTTCAGGGGCGGCTGTGGATTGACCCAAGAACAAGCCATGCAACCCGGCTTGAGGCAGAGGTATTTCGCGGAGTGAATCTGGGGTGGGGTATGGTCGCCCATATCAATCCTGGAGGGAAGGTCGCACTGGAGCAGATCAGCATACCCGCGTCCTCTTCCCGGGAACGCTGGATCTTTTCACATTTTGTGGAGCACATCACTCTACGAGCACTGATGGTAAAGAACATCTCTGAGGATACTCAGATCGATTCGTTTGACTTTACTGAGATACCCTTGATGAGCTATCAAGAGGCCATCAAGACACTGCTGAGGACGCCGTTACCTAAATAAAGGTGGCAGGAAGCTTGGCTTTCTGCCACAGTTCCTCCAGTTCTTC
Source organism: uncultured Granulicella sp. (assembly GCA_965198885.1). GTDB lineage: Bacteria > Acidobacteriota > Terriglobia > Terriglobales > Acidobacteriaceae > Edaphobacter. The sequence continues at coordinate 3,449,465 of OZ240677.1, forward strand.
AGATGTGCACTTCTCTAAGGCTTTCTCCTCCGCCAACTGCTCCATGAGAGCGAATCTTCTTCTAAACTTTGCGTTGGCAGCGCGCAGTGCAAACTCCGGATCGATCTTTCGATGACGCGCTAAGTGAACGACCGTAAAGAGCAAATCACCGAGTTCTTCGGTTTCAGCTTCCAAGTCGCCCTTCATGGTTTCAAGCTTCAGTTCGTCGATCTCTTCCAGCAGTTTGGGAAAGAGACCCCGATGGTCCGGCCAGTCGAAACCCACCTTGGCTGCCTGTTTTCCCAACTTGGCGGCCTCCATCATCGCTGGCATGTGTCGAGGAACTCCGTCCAGCAATCCTGATTCTTTCGATGCCGAGGCATGCTCTTTCTCCTGCGCTTTAATCCGCTCCCACTGCACCTTGACTTCATCGGCGTCATCGGCGGTTGCACTTGCGAAGACGTGCGGGTGTCGGCGAATCAGCTTCGCGTTGAGGTTTGCGGCTACATCTTCAATCGTGAAGTACCCGGCTTCTGCTGCAAGCTGCGAGTAGAACAGTATCTGCAGCAGCAGATCTCCGAGTTCATCTTTGAGGTCGGGCCATGATCTCCGCTCAATCGCGTCAAACACTTCATACGTCTCCTCGAGCGTATGTCTCATTATCGAATCAAAGGTCTGCTCACGGTCCCACGGACAGCCGTCCGGCGCCCGCAATCGAGCCATTAACGCGATGGCTTCGTGAAGTGCGTCTGGCTTGTGCCTATCGTTGTCCATCGTTCCACAATAACGCTACGCACGCTTTGCAGGCGGGCACTGTTTCATCTATGCTGAGGCGGATGAAACTTCCATCCAATCCCAGGCAGTCTGTTTCTGGGCGAAGTGCAAGTCGCTGGAATCTGCTTCTGGTTCTTCCTCTGCTTTTCCTCTCGTTTCCCTGGCTCTACGCCCGTAACGCTCCGACGGTGTTCGGTTTCCCTTTCTTCTATTGGTACCAGTTCATCTGGATCGTCATTTCGTCGGGTTTGATGGCGTTGATGTATCGCAGAACTGGTTCTGGGCGCAGCAAAGCGGGGGTAAAGTCGTGAGAAACATAGTCGTGTATGCGTGGCTTACATCGATCGGTTTCTTGATGACTTTCAAGCTTGTGAGCTGCTCATAAAGGGTCTGCCAGCGAGCAGTATCGAATTTTCCTGCACTCTCTCGCGCCGCCGGGTCGCCGGTGATGAAGTTACCTTGCTTCAATGCTGTATAGCTGTATTGCATCCAGTCAGGATTGAGAGCAGGGTTCAGTCTGAGAATCATGGCATTTGCTGCGGCCGGGTCGATCATGTAATCGCACCAACCACGGATGCTGGCTCTGGTAAATTTCTCCACGACCTCTGGGTGTTCTTGCAAGAACGAGGTGGAAGTGTAGAAGACGCGATAGGGGTCATATCCGGCATCCCGGTTGAGCAGCATGCGGGTTGGAGCGCCCGCTTTCTGGGCGAAGTAGGGCTCGCTTGTGACAAATCCTTGTTGGATGTAGTTCCTATCCTGGAGGAAGTTGGCGACGCTGTAGGTGGCCGGGACCTCCTTCACCGCGCTCAGTTGGAATTTTTGGATGAGGAACTCCCACCAGGTGGAACCTGGCTTGACCGCGACTGTTCTTCCGTTTAGATCGGTCCAAGTCTTCACCGGCGAGTCAGCGTGAAGCATGATGCCCTGCGGATCGTGCTGCATGGTTGCGCCTACCGCAATGATGGGTTCGGCGGAGTTCGCAATGGACTCAAGGATGTGATCCGATGAGTTCATTCCGAACTGAACGGCTCCGCTTGCGACTAGAGGCTCGCTGGAGATGTAGGGGCCGCCGGGGAGGATCTGGACGTCGAGCCCTTCCTGTCTGTAATACCCCTTCACGATGGCGTTGTAAAAGCCGCCATGCTCCGGTTGCGGGTACCAGTCTGCCTGAAGCTTGACTGGAGTCAGCCCGGTATCTTTCTCTGGACGCCTGCAGGCAGTCAAGATCGATAGCGCCGCGATCACGGTCAGAAGAATGACAGGGTTAGGCCTCATGGCGACAGGCTAGCATCCAAGCCGACTTTGGCCTAGAGGCAAGCGCCTTATTCCATTGGCCTCCGCAACTTGACGGCTAGGCTGAAGTAGGGACCGCTGGCGATATACTGACGAGGTGAGCAAGACTTTCTATATCGAGACGTTTGGCTGTCAGATGAATGCACATGACTCCGAGAAGGTGGTGGGGACGCTGGAGTCGGAGGGGTATGCGCAGGTGCAGGATGAGGCGGCTGCGGGGCTGATCTTGTACAACACCTGCTCGATCCGGGATAAGGCGGAGCAGAAGGTCTTTCATCGGCTAAACGAGTACAAGAAGCTGCAAGGCGAGGGCAAGCGGTTCGTGGTAATCGGGTGCGTGGCGCAGCAGGAGGGGGAGAAGATCTTCGACCGTGCGCCGTACGTGTCGATTGTGGCGGGGTCTGCGAGCTACAGGAATTTGCCGGGGATGCTGGCGCGGCTTGAGCGTGGGGATCAGCGGATTACCGGGCTGGATGATAAGAAGACAACGGAGACGTTTGAGACGCCGTTTGTGGCGCGGACGAATCAACATCGTGGCTACATCACGATCATTGAGGGGTGCGACAAATTTTGCGCATACTGCGTGGTGCCGTACACGCGGGGGAATGAGCGCAGCCGGAGTGCGGCGAGTGTAATGGAAGAGGCCACTCGGATGGCGGATGCGGGGTATACGGAGATTCAGCTGCTTGGTCAGAATGTGAACTCATACCGAGATCCGAGTGGGGCGAGGACCTTTGCGGAGCTGTTATATGCCGTTGGGACGATTGCCGGGATCCGGCGGGTGCGGTTCACTACGAGTCACCCGAGGGATTTTACGCGGGATATCGTGGATGTGATCGATGCGACGCCTACGCTTTGCGACCATGTGCATCTCCCGGTGCAGTCTGGGTCTACGGCGATACTGAAGGAGATGGCGCGGGAGTATACGCGGGACTGGTATCTGGAACGGATCAGCTGGATCAAGGCGGCGAAGCGGGATATCTCCATGACTTCGGACATCATTGTGGGGTTTCCGGGGGAGACAGAAGCGGATCTGGAGGAGACGGCGACGCTGCTGGATGAGGTGGGCTACGATGCGATCTTTGCGTTCAAGTACTCAGGGCGGCCCAATACGCCGGCGATCTCGATGGCGGATTCGATCCCTGATGAGGTGAAGGCGGAGCGGTTGAAGGTGCTTCTGGATCGGCAAAGAGAGATTCAACGGATGAGCTATGGGCGGCACCTGGGGCAGGTGCTGGAGGTGATGGTTGAAGGGCACAATGTGCAGCGGGGGCAGGTTGTGGGGCGGACTTCTCAGAATAAGACGCTGAACTTTACGACGATGCAGCCGATTCTGCCTGCACTTGGGAGCTATCAGCGGGTGCGGGTGACGCAGACGTTCCCGAACAGCCTGCTGGGCGAGGCAGTGGGGGCGGCCTGATGGCGGAGATCTTTACCGGGACCGAGATCGAGGTGCAGATTCGTGGGTTGATGCTGGACCCGGTGACGAATATGCCGATCATCGTGCTGAAGGATGTGGCGAGCGAGCTGGTGCTGCCGATCTGGGTGGGAGTCTTTGAGGCGAATGCGATTGCGCTGGAGTTGGAGAAGACGGCGACGCCCCGGCCTATGACGCATGATCTGCTGCGGAATGTGGCTCGGGGGCTGGGGGCGGTGGTGACGAAGGTGGTGGTGTCCGATCTGCGGGAGGATACGTTCTATGCCACGATCTGGATGGAGCAGGGTGGGGAAGAGGTGGCGATGGATGCTCGGCCGAGCGATGCGATTGCGCTGGCGCTGCGCTGGGATTGTCCCATCTTTGTGAGTACGCGGGTGCTGGGGCGGTCGCGGCAGGAGAGCGATGCGGGGGCGAATGTGAATGCGGATGAGTTGCGGCGGTGGTTGGAGAATCTGAATGAGGATGATACGGGGCAGTACAAGATGTAGGTACCCCCCCCTTCCCCCCGTATTTCGTGCAAAGTCTTCAAAACATTGGGGTTAGGTGTGGACTTTGGAGGGCTGGCGGCTGTAAAGTCTTTGTTTTCACTGCTTGTGGCTGCAAAGTCTTCATTCGAGACACTTTATCCTCATCATAAGACGGGGTCGAACTTACTGCGGGCAGAGGGTTCGGAGGTGGGTGAAGAATTCTGGGAAGGAGATGGCGGCGGCTTCGGAGCCTTCTATTTTGGTTTCGGAGGTGGCTCGGAGGGCGGCTATGGAGAAGGCCATGGCGATGCGATGGTCGGCGCCGCTGTCGATGGTGGCTCCGTGGAGGGTTTGTTGACCGGGGATCTCGAGGCCGTCTGGATGTTCTGAAAAGGTGGCGCCCATGGCGCGAAGGTTGCGGGCTACGAGGTCGATGCGGTCGGACTCTTTGACGCGGAGCTCCTGGGCGTCGCGGAGGATGAGGCCGTTGGGGGTGTAGGGGGCGATGGCGGCGAGGACGGGGAGCTCGTCGATGAGCTGGGCGGTGAGGGCTCCGGAGATTTCGAGGGGGCGGCTGCCGTGGACGGGGCCGCCGGACTGGATCTGGATGGTGCCGATGGGCTCGCCGTGGTGCTCCTCGATGTTGAGGACGCGGATGCGGCCACCGAGGGCGGTGATGACGTCGAGGAGGGCGGAACGGGTGGGGTTCAGGCCAAGGGAGTCGAGGATCAGGTTCGAGTCCGGGAAGAGCAGGGCGGCGCAGAGGAAGAAAGCGGCGGAGGAGAGGTCGCCGGGGACGGTGGCGTCGATGGCGTGGAGCGATTGGCCTCCGGGGATGCTGAGGGTCTCTTGAGTTCGTGTAAGCGTGGCTCCGAAGGCTTTGAGGGCGTGCTCGGAGTGGTCGCGGGTGCGGATGGACTCCGAGAGGGAGGTGGTGCCGGCGGCTTGCAGGCCGGCGAAGAGGACCGCGGTCTTGACCTGGGCGGAGGGGATGGGGGTGTCGAAGGCGATGGCGGTGAGTGGGCCGCCCTGGATGGTCATGGGGGCGTGGCCGGAGTCAAGGCTTATGTTCGCGCCCATCTGGGTTAGGGGCTTGCGGATGCGCTCCATGGGGCGCTGGGTGAGGGAGTGGTCGCCGATGAGGGTGAAGGTGTGGGGATGCGGGGCGATGAGGCCAGCGAGCATGCGCATGGTGCTACCGGAGTTGCCACAGTCGAGTGGGCCGGCGGGTGAGGTGAAGTCTCCGGCGGTGCCCGTGATTTCGATGTGGGTGGGGGTATGCTCGATGCGAGCGCCGAGGGCGGCCATGCAGGCCAGGGAGCTGTGGGGGTCTGCGCCGGTGGAGAAGTTGGAGAGGCGGGTGGTGCCTTCGGCGAGACCGGCGAGCATGGCGTAGCGGTGGGAGATGGACTTATCGCCGGGGAGGACGAGGGAGCCTTGCAGGGAGTGGGCGGGGCGGATGAGTTCGGAAGGCATTAGGACAAGCTTATGCGATTGGGTGGCGATCCGCCCTAACGAGCAGCATAACCGCAAATTGCATCTGCCACTCTACCTTGGAGTCAGTCGAGGGTGACGTCGGGCCAATCAACGGTCTTGGTATCTCGTGAAGCATGGAAAGCGTTCCCATCGAAGTGGCATCGTCTCGCTTGGAACCTACTACCGGGCTCACCCAGGAAGCCGACAAAATCGAGCACCGGCGTCCGGAGATTCCATCTGCGGAACTACGACTGCGTGAGCTAGGCTGGCGGTTCGAATAAATATTAGGAACGCCCATCTGCAAGAGCCTTCGCAGATGTACACAATTCGATCGTTGAGTGTGTCCTCAATGGTGCTACTGGGTGCCAAGACAGGCCGCACTAAATTCTTGAACTCGGCAAAATGGGCCTTCGCGTTATGGAGCACCTCTCCTCGGCTGAGGCCTTTGTTCTGCAGAAAGAGGTTTCCAAGCACCGACTTACCTAAGAAGATGCCCCCAGCAGAAAGAGCATACCGATAACCCAACATATCGAAGAGCGTTAGATGCGCTGCTTTCAAGAGGGAAATGAGCGCAGGCAAGCGGAAGTCTTTTTCGATTGAAATTTGCCAGTTTTCATCAGACGTTTTCCGCATTTCATCAGGTGTGATCTTCAATGTGAGCCGAACGCTACCAGAGGGGGATTCAGTAACACCTCAGAATGTTGGGGCGGAACTGTCGCGGTCGGCTTGTAATATTCAACTCGCCGTCCGAGGTAGGTGATCTCTGGTCGAAGTTTCCCAATGAGCCCCTTTTCGATTGTTGTAGCAATAGGGGAACTATGCTCCTTCAGCTCGACGAATTCCGCCTCAACGAAGGTGCCATAGAAGCTCTCCACGTCCCTTCGCTGAACTGTCCAACGCCTGTTTGTATTAGGAAATGCCTGATTGACTAAGTGGCCGCGACAGATTTTGCTTGGATTGTCCTCTAGCAGCAGCGGGCAAAAGAAGTGGTCAAATGGGCGACCAGAGACGGCGGTGAAGTCAGAACGAAGTGCTTCGAGCTTTCTCTGAACGTCTCTATTGACACCTTGATCGCACAATTCACCACGCACCTTTTCACGCTCTAACATTCCTGAACGATTCATTCGGAAAGCCGTTATCGAGCAAGTCGGCTGGGCTTACGGAGATGACGAGCTTGTGCGGATCGAACTCGACGCCGCTAACGGGCGTTACGTGCCTGGTGCGCGAGGTGACGCCGGTCGAGAGCTTCGCGGAGCATGGTCTTGATGACCGCTTGACGACTGATGTTGAGGGATGCGGCTTCGCGATCCAGTTCCTGAAGCATGGGGGCGGTGACGTCGACGTTGACGCGATGAACGGCTGGCCTGACTACCGTGAACTGGTTGGAAAAGTGTGCCGAGATATCCACCCCTCGATCTGCCATCTGGGCAATCTCCTCCGCGTCACTCGGCTTAGTAGATGTTTTCGGCATAGCTTGTCCTTTCTTCTTTCGTTGCCTTCCATAGAGTGACGAGGTGGTAACTCGCCATCGCGGTCCTGCCGCACCTCGTAGATCACGCTGTACAAGGTGCCGTTCACCCAACCGATGGCGCGGAACTGCTCGGGGTCGTCGGATCGGCGATCGACGATGTACGCGGTTTCGAACAAAGCTTTCGCTTCCTCAAACCCGATGCCGCGCTGCGGATTCTCTCTGAGCCGACGGCTCTTTAGCGGATCGAAAGAGAAGCGCATGAGTAACACTTATACCATTTTGCTAGCTTGCGGGCGTCGACTTGGGATGGATTGGCCAGCGGTTGTCAGCCCGCGGATGTTGTTCCGGAATCAGGAGCGTGGAAGGCGATATAGAGGCCGGAGGCGACGATGAGGGTGGCTCCGGCGAGCATCCAGAGGGTGGGCTTCTCCTGGAAGACGAGATAGGCGACGAGGGCTCCGGAGACGAGTTGGGTGTAGTGGAACTGCGAGACGGTGGCGGCGGTGGTGTACCGGAGGGCGGTGAAGACGCAGACGCTGCCGATGGTTCCGAGCAGGCCCATAACGAACAGGGCGAGGAGCAGGCGGGGGCTGACCGGGACGGCGTGGACGAGCATGGCGGTGAGACCGACGGCGGCGGCGACGAGGCCGGAGAAGAAGGTCATGGAGTCAGCGCGCTCGGCCTGGGAGATGACGCGGGACCAGACGATCGCGGCGGAGAAGCAGGCGACGCAGACGGCGCATGCGGCGATGCCGATCCAGTCCGCTTTGCCGGTGGATCCGGAGGTGTGGACGGCGAGGATGACGCCGAGGAAGCCGGTGAGGATGGCGGCGGCGCGGCGGAGGTCGAGGGTTTCTTTGAGGAAGAGACGGCCGAGCAGGACGACCAGGAGGGGTGAGGTGAAGACCAGGATGTAGAAGAGGGTCAGGGAGAGCTGACGGAGGGCTATGACGACGCAGAGATTGTTGCCGACGTCGAGGAGGGAGCGGACGAGGAGGCGGGCGGGGCGTTTGGGCCAGAGGTGCTTGAGGTCGCCCTGGGATGCGGCGAAGAGGGCGATGAGGAGGGACATGAAGACGCCGAGGAAGGCGACGATCTCGTAGTTGGGGAGGTTGGACTGGCCGGCGAGCTTGATGGCGGTGTCGCAGAGGACGAAGCAGGTGAAGCCCGCGATCGCCAGGCAGATGGCTCCGCAGTGTGAGATTTTCGGCATAGGGCGCGCTGGGTGGTATGCCTATCTTGCCACGGGCTCGTTTGGCCGATGAGAGAGGGTACGGGAGCGTTTCTGGAGTGTCGAGGGCAAAAGTGAGGCGGTGGCGGCGTGTAACCCGAATTTGCCACTGCGTTTGGCGGCTGATTGACTAGAATTGAAGACGTTACGCCGAGATGGACGTCCAAGCTCGTGTAGGTCCGGGTCGGATGGAAACGCGCGGGCCAAGATTTTTGCAGGATGTGAGGCTTGTATGGCTCGCAGGGAATGGGAGTTTTACTTTGACGATCAGCAGACGGGGCAGCAAGGTTTTTTTGAAGACACGGACTATGACGCTGGGTGCGGTGACTGCGCTTGGGCTGACTGCTTGCTTGGCGGTGCCGCGGGCGTCGGCGGCGGAGCTTTCGAATGATGGGAAGGCTGCGATTCCGAAGGAGGTGCAGCAGATCATCGTGGTGGATTACCGGGCGATGCAGAACTCGCCGGCGGCGATGAGTTTGAAGGACCGGGTGCTGCCGCCGGAGTTGAAGCGGCTGGAGACGGCGTTGAAGTCGTCCGGGTTGAAGGTGGATCAGGATGCGGATACGCTGGCGTTTGCTTCGTTCCGGGCGGGTGAGCCGGGGAAGGAAGGGACGCATATCGTGGGGATCGCGCAGGGGCAGTTCCATACCGGGACGATCCTGGCGAACTTTACCAAGAACAAGACCAAGGGTGTGGCGTTGCGGGACAACATGATCTATCCGCTGGGGGCGGCGGGGATGAGCGTCTGCTTCCTGAACCAGACGACGATGGTGTTCGGGGATAAGGATGCGGTGAGGACGGCGCTGGATGCGCGGGACGGGGTGGTGCCGAACCTGCTGCAGAACAGCGATATGTCGAACGAGATGAATGCGGTAGACAGCAAGGCGGTATGGAGCCTGCTCGACCAGAAGGGCACGCAGACGATGATGAAGAGCGTGCTGGGTGAGGCGTCGCAGCTGGCGGACTACGACACGGTGAAGAACCGGATGAAGAGTGCGCGGTACACGATGGATTTCTCGAATGGCGTGAAGTTCGATATGGCGGTGGTCATGTCGGACACGATTACGGCGGCGACGTGCGCGACTCTGATGAAGGGGGTTGCAATTATGAAGAAGACGGGTGGCAGTCCGCTGGAGAAGACGGCGCTGGATGCGACGGTGATCGATTCGAACTCGGGGACTTTGACGGTGGATTACTCTTCGTCGGATAGTCAGTTTGCGAGTCTGTTGAGTTCGCCGCTGTTTCAGTCGGTGGTTCGTTAGAAGTTTGTAAACGGATTGGTGGCAAAGGAAAGAGCGGCTCCCGGGATGAACCTGGGAGCCGCTCTTCTTTGATGCGGGCCCAGATCTCTTGCATCCAGGCCCGGGATGCGAGAGATCAACTCGTGGGAAGTTGCGATTGAGAGAGCTGGGGAGGGACGGCTGCGCTTACAGGGACGTTATCGACGGGGAAGCTGGGGACTTGAGGGCCGGTCAGGTTGGGTGGCTCTAACGATTGCCGGGGCAAGTTCGGTGCGGGACGTGCATTTGTCCGGGCATGGATAGCGGAGTCTACGCGGCGTATACGGCTTTATTGTCACGGACCCAGGCGCTGGATACGGCGGCGAACAACCTGGCGAATGTGGGGACGACGGGGTTTCGGGCGCAGAAGGACTACTTCCGAGGGGTGCTGACGGGGAACTTCGCGGGTGGCGAGGTGGAGTCGCAGGTGGGCGACAGTGTGAATGGATTTGGGGTGCTGGGTGGGAGCCGGGCGGACTTCGGGCAAGGGCCGATGGTGCCGACGGCGAATCCGCTGGACCTAGCGTTGAGCGGGCAGGGATTTTTTGCGATCCAGACGAAGCAGGGGGTTCGGTATACGCGGGATGGATCGTTTATGCGGTCGGCGACGGGGCAGTTGCAGACGAGTACGGGGGAGCCGGTGCTGAATGCGGCGAAGACGCCGATCACGCTGCCGAGTGGGGCAGTGGAGGTGTCGGCGGATGGGACAGTGTCGGTGGAGACCCCGGGCGGAACGGCGGTCGTGGATCAGCTGGGAGTGTTCAACTTTGCCGATCCGGGAGGGCTGACGGCGGAGGGTTCCAGCCGGTTCAGGGCCGGCGGTGCACAGGTTGCTGTGGCAGCGACGGATGTGACGGTGAAGCAGGGAGCGGTTGAAGGGGCGAACCAGGATGCGGTGACCGGGACGATGCAGCTGGTTTTGATTCAGCGCCAGGCTGAGATGCTGCAGAAGGCTTTGAGCGCGTTCAATAACGACTTCGACAAGGTGTCGGTGGAGCAGATTGCGCGGGTGTGAGTCGGGCAGTGACGAGGCAGTGTTGAGGCAGTGACGAGGCAGTGTTGAGGCAGTCAAGACGGGGAGGCAGTGATGATACGAGCTTTGTATACGGCGGCGAGCGGGATGAGTGCGCAGCAGGCCAATTTGGACACGATTGCGAACAATCTGGCGAACTCGGCTACGGCGGGATTCAGGAGCAGGCGGCTTGAGTTTGAGGACATGGTGTATCAGAACTTCATTACGCCCGGGTCGCCTTCAAGCCAACAGACTGTGTCGGCGGGGCTGCAGATTGGGTTGGGAACGAGGACTTCGGCGACGGAGTTGATCCAGAGGCAGGGGGACTTCAACCAGACCAACAATCCGCTGGATATTGCGATTCAGGGCGGAGGTTTCTTCCAGGTGCAGCAGCAGGACGGGACGATTGCCTACACGCGGGCGGGAAGCTTTCACCTGACCAGCCAAGGAACGATCGTGACTGCCGAGGGGAATCAACTGCTGCCGGCGATCACGATTCCGTCGAATGCGACTTCCGTGACGATCTCGCAGTATGGGGTGGTTTCGGCGACGATTCCGGGGCAGAGTACGGCTTCGCAGTTGGGGAATATTCAACTGGCGAACTTCGTGAATCCGGGTGGGCTGAACTCGATTGGGAACAGCTTGTTTACGCAGACGCAGGCGTCCGGCAATGCGGTGACGGATGTTCCAGGTGGAACTTCAGGAACGGGGTTTCTGCAGCAGGGCTATCTGGAGAACTCGAATGTGGATGTGGTGACGGAGTTTGTGCAGATGATCCTGGCGCAACGGGCGTATGAGAGCAACTCGAAGGTGGTGCATGTGGCGGATGACATGTATCAGCAGATCAACGGAATGATTCGGTAAGGCTTCAAAGAAGGCCGCGATGATGAAGCGATTGCTGGTTGGGATGGGCGGGGTTTGGCTACTGAGTTCGGGATGCGCCTGGGGGCTTGAGGCTCCGCGGGGATGCTTTCGGAGCGTGGCGGAGGCTGCTGCGGTGACGCATACGCTTGAACCGGAGAACGTAGGCCCGACCAATACGGGATTCCGGCTCGAAGATCTGCGGCGGGACCGGATGTTGAACAAGCGATGGGCGATGGTGAGGAGCTGCGACCATCCCGAGCGACCGCTGGTTGCGGTGGAGCTTGGGACGGCGGAAGAGAGCGCGGGAACGCCGAGGCAGACGGTTGCTGCGGCTTATGCGGCGCCGGTGGTGCGGGCGGGAGCGCGGGTTCGGGTGCGCGGAGCGGATGGGAGTCTGTGGTTTGAGACGACCGGAGTTGCGCAGTCGAATGCGGCGGTGGGACAGGCGGTTGGGGTGCGGCTCGACAACGCGATGAGCGGCGATGGAAGTGTGGTGCGGGTGCTGACGGCGATTGTCCGGAGTGCGGATGTTTTGGAATGGGAGCCCTAGGATGGCGCGGATCGGGACCGGGAGAGAGGTCAGCAGAATAGACAGGCTGGAGGATTCAGGGGGCCGGCGCAGAGTCCGGATGGAAGCGCATGCGAGGAGATACGCTGCAGCGGTGGCGGGAATGCTTCTGTTGCTGCTTGCGGTCACGCTGCAAGCACAGACTTCAAGCGGGACCGGGGCTACGGCGATCTCGATTACGCCTTCGAAGCTGGCGCAGCTGATGGCGAAGATCAATCCTCCGACGCAGAACGTTGCGGCGAACGGATTGAACGCTTATGTGGAACGGGCGCGGATGGATGGGGCGGGGGTGAGTTCGGGGAGCGGATCGATCTGGAGCGACAGCGGGCGGCTGGCGCAGTTGAGTACGGATGTGCGGGCGATGCGGAAGAACGACCTGATCTCGGTGGTGGTGTCGGAGGCATTGGCGGCTTCAACCGATGGAACGGTGAAGAACTCACGGGCGTCGAATGCGAGCTCTTCGGTCTCGTCTCTCTTCGGGACGCTGCATGCGGGGAATGCGCTGCAGAACCTGTTGAATGCGAACTCGGCTTCCGGGCTGACGGCGGCAGGGCAGAGCGCGACGAACTCGAGTTTGAGTACGACGTTCGGCGGACAGGTGGTGGAGGTGCTGCCCAACGGGATGCTGGTGATCGAGGCGGCGCGGCAGGTGGAGTTCTCGCAACAGACGCAGACGATCGTGCTGCGCGGGCTGGTGCGGCCGGAGGACATCTCGCAGGAGAACCAGGTGCTTTCGACGGCGATATCGAGCCTGGAGCTTGAGGTGCGGGGTAAAGGAATTATCAACGACTACACCCATCGGCAGAACGCGCTGGTGCGGTTGATTCAGAAGATCCTGGTGTTTTGATGACGGATATCGACTGGGGATCGAGGAAGGTGCGGAAGCCCTGGCCGTTTCCCGGGCGACGCCGGTTGGTGCAGACCATTCTGGGCTGGCTTGCCTTCCTGGTGGTGACGACGTTTGGCGGAGCGCAGGCGACCGGAGGCCGGGGTGCGGGTGCGGCCACGGCGGCTAGTCCGGCGCGAGCGGCTTCGGCTCCGGCTGCGGCTACGGCTACGCGGGCGGTGGCGGCTCCGGCCAGAGCTGTGGGGGTTCCGGCGATTGCCCCGATCGGTCTAGTGCAAGGACAGCCTGGAGGGCAGGCAGTTGGTGGCGGAGGAAGTGCTCCTTACGCCGCGCCGAACGGAGCGTCGAGCGCATTGGGGGCGAGCGGGCGGCTGGTGGCGGGGCAGGGCGGATCGCGGGATCGCGGCGGAATCTCGGTGGTGCCTCCGGTGACCGAGGCTCCGCATCGGGCGCGGATCAAGGATGTTTCCACGATCGAGGGGATACGGGACAACCAGCTGGTGGGATATGGACTGGTGATGGGACTGGCGGGAACCGGGGACAGCCAGCAGACGACGTTTCCAACGCAGACGCTGGCGTCGATGCTGCTGCGGATGGGGGTAAGTGTTCCGGCATCGGCGATCCGGGTACAGAATCTTGCGGCGGTGTTTGTGTCGGCAACGCTGCCTCCGTTTGCGCGGCCGGGGACGAAGCTGGATGTGACTGCGGCGTCTGCCGGAGATGCGAAGAGCCTGGAGGGCGGTGTGCTGCTGATGACGCCGCTGTATGGGGCGGATGGGAAGATCTACGCGCAGGCGCAGGGATCGATTGTGCTGGGCGGCTACTCGGTGACGAGCAATGGGAATACGAAGCAGCTGAACCATCCGACGACCGGGCGGATTCCTTTTGGCGCGATTACGGAGCGGGGGATTGCGCTGGATCTGGCGGGGCGGGATCACTTCTCACTGCTGTTGAACGATGCTGACTTCCATGGCGCGGAGGCTATGGCGGACGCGGTGAATCTTGGATTGGGAAGACCTCTGGCGCGGGTGGTGGATAGCCGGAGGGTGGATCTTTCCGTGCCGCCGAACGAGGATATTCCGCTGCTGCTCTCGAAGGTGGAGGCGGTGGAGGTAGCGCAGTATCCGCGGGCGAAGGTGATTATTAATGAGCGGACGGGCACGGTGGTGATCGGAGGGACGGTGGTGCTGCAGCCGGTTTCGATTCTGCATGGCGGGCTGACGGTGAACGTGGTGACGGAGTTTGCGGTGTCGCAGCCGGGGCCGTTCAGCAGCGGCACGACGCAGGTGGTGCCGGAGACGAGAGTTGAGGCGAGGGATAAGCCGGTGAGTCATATCGAGTTGCGACAAGGGTCGACGGTGGATGACCTGGTGCGGAGTTTGCAGACGATTGGAGCCGGGGCGCGGGATGTGATCTCGATCCTGCAGGCGATGAAGGCGGCCGGGGCGTTGGAGGCGGAGATCGAGGTGCTATGAGCGGGATGGAGCTGCAAGGATTGGCAGGACCGGCTGCGGGAACGACGGACGCGCAACAACAGGCGAAGCTGGTCAAGGGCGCGCATGAGTTCGAGGCGATGCTGCTGAACGAGTTCCTGAAGCCGCTGAAGTTTGGGCAGGCGGAGTCGACCGAGGAGGGTGCGGACGAGACGGGCGGAGGGCAAAGCGATACGATCTGCGGGTTTGCGACGGAGGCGCTGAGTAAGGCGATCGCGAATCACGGGGGATTTGGGCTGGCGAAACAGATCGTCCGGCAGGTTACGGCGGAGCATGACGCGAAGGCGGGAGCAAAAGTGGGTACTAAAGTATGGTAAGCGGACGCCGATACACTCTTCTAGACGGAGGAAGTATCGATGGCAAATACAATCAGCACCCTTTCCAGTGTGCCTGGATCACTTGCAGCAAATGACACAAAGGCGGTAGATGCGACCCGGCAGAACATCGCCAATAGTTCGGCTGCGAAGGCGGCAACCCGGACGGTGGAGGCGCAGAAGCCGGACCATGCCGACGTATCCGCGCTAGGCGGACTGGTTTCACGAGCAAGCGCGGGATCGGATGTGCGGCTGGACAAGGTTTCGGCGTTGCAGCAGCAGATCGCGGCGGGCACATACCACGTGCCGGCGAAGAACGTGGCGAGCAAGATTGTGGACTCGCTGTTGTCGCCGCTGGGATAGGGCGGAGAGGGACTGAGCTATGAACCGGACCGGAGCGCGAGAGCCGATGACCTTGTTGGGAGAGCTGCTGACCGACGGTACGGATGCGATGGCGCATCTGGATGCGGAGTCACTGGAACTGCTGCAGGTGCGAGCGGTTCAGCTTCAGATGGAGTTCGGGACGGAGATTGGCGTTGGGGATAGGTCAGTGAGGGCGAGAGCGGAGGTGGCTTCCCGGCATCGGGTGTTCGCGGAGGTGTTGCGGGCGACGCGCAGCCACCTGAATCTGCTGGAGCGCATGCACGGACAGGCAAAGGTGGGTCCATGGGATCGTTAGCCTCGGTTTTCAATCTGGCGACTAGCTCGCTGAGCTCGGATCAGGCGGCTCTGACGGTCGTTGCAAATAACGTCGCCAACCAGAATACGGTGGGGTATACGCGGGAGGTTTCCACCTTCGACTCGGGGCCAACGGTGGAGCTGAACGGGGTGGTGAGCAGCTATGGCGCGCCAACGGTGACGGTGGCTTCGCAGCGGGACCGGGTGCTGGAGCAGAGGGTGCAGCAGCAGACGCAGGCGGAGGCGGCGAGCGGGTCGAGATTGGGAGTGCTGAGTCAGATTCAGGATGTGTTCAGTTTGTCGGCAAGTTCGGCGACGGCGGGATCGACGCAGATCGGGACGGCGATCGATGGGTTCTTCAGTTCGCTGACGGCTTTGAGTGCGAACCCGGCGGATGCATCGACTCGACAGGCAGTGATCACGGCGGCGACGGCGGTGGCGAGTGCGGCGAATGCCGGGGCGGCGCAGTTAGGACAGATCCAGAACAACGTGAATTCCGACTTGTCCACCTCCGTGGCGGCAGTGAATGGACTGACGAGCGCGATTGCCGGGCTGAATCTGCAGATCCAGGAGTACAAACCGGGGTCGGATGCGGGGGCGCTGGAGGATCAGCGGCAAAGCGATATCACTCAGCTTTCGCAATACGTGGGGCTGGATCAGATTACGACCGAGAGCAATGGGGTGACGCTGACGTCGACAGATGGGACGCCGCTGGTGCTCGGTGGGAGTTCGCATGCGCTCTCCAGTGCGGTGGTGAATGGGAAGACGAAGATCCTGGACAGCACGGGGAAGGATCTGACCGGTGGAATCACCGGTGGGAGTGTAGGCGGACTGCTGACGGCACAGAGTACCGATCTGCCAGCGGTCAGCACGGCTCTCGATGCGCTGACGTACCGGATTGCTACTGCGGTCAACACGCAGAATGAGGCGGGGTTGACGACGACAGGGGCGGCGGGGACAGCGGTGTTCGCGATTCCGGCTACGGCGACAGGGGCGGCGGGCGCGATCTCGGTCATTGCGACCGGGGCGGCTCTGGCCGCGGCCGGGACGGGTGAGGGAAGTACGGGGAACACGAACGGGCTGGCGCTGGCCGGGATTCAGCAGCAGACGGACAGTTCAGGGGCTACGGTGGACCAGAATCTGGCGGCGCTGCTGTCGACTATCGGGAGTGCAGCTTCTTCCACGAGCGAGTTGAATACGGCGCAGCAGGCGACCTTGACGCAGTTGACGAGTCAGCGGGATAGCTTGTCGACCGTATCGCTGGATGAAGAGGCGGCGAGCCTGACGCAGTATCAGAATTCGTACAACGCGGCTGCGAAGCTGTTCAGCATTGTGAACACACTGTATGCCAGTGCACTGAATCTTGGCGAAGAGACGACTGTTTCATAAAGGAATGGCTGATGCGAGTGGATCCGAATTACGTCTACAACCTGACTTCGGCTTTGAACTCGTCGAGTGCTACCGAGCAGAATCTGACGCGGGAGCTCTCGAGCGGGCTTCGGGTGACGCAGTTGTCGGATGATCCGGTGGTGGCTGGACAGAGTGTGTTGATCTCAAGCCAGATCGGGGCGGTTGACTCGTTTGTGCAGAGCGCGAGCAAGGAGCAGGGGCTGCTGCAGGTGACGGACTCCGCGCTGGGGCAGGTGGTGTCGGATGTGACGTCGGCGATCTCGCTCGGAGTTTCGGCGGGGGACAGTACGCTTTCGGCGACGAACCTGCAGAGTGTTTCCGCGCAGGTTGCGAGTCTGCGAGACAGCGTGCTTTCGCTGGCGAATACGAGCTACCTGGGGCAGTACATCTTTAGCGGAAGTAAAGGGAACACCAAGGCGTTCACGTTGGATAGCAGTGCGAATCCGGCGACGGCTACCTATCACGGCGATTCGATTACACAAAGTGTGGCTACGCCGGGGGGGCAGAACATCCAGCTGAACCTACCGGGGTCGAGTATCTTTTCTGCGAGTGGAGCGGATTTGCTGGGGACTCTGAATCAGCTGGTGAGTGACCTGACTGCGGGCAATACGGCGGCGGTGGCGACGGATACCTCCTCGCTTTCGGCTGCGTTGACGAGGGTGAGCACGCAGAGGAGCATCCTGGGGGGATCGCAGACACGGCTGAATGCGACGACGAGCTATGCGTCGACGCAGGAGAGCGAACTGGAGGCGTCGCAGAGTACGCTGCTTGCGGCTGATCCGGCCTCGGTGGCGACCGACCTGCAGACGAGCGAGGTTCAGCATCAGGCTTTGCTGAGTGTAATCGCGGGACTGAGTAAGGTGAACCTCTTCAACGAACTGCAGTAGCGGCGGGATCTGGAGACGAGTCTCTATACTGAGAGGCATGATCCGGACGTTGGCAGGGGCGGTGCGGTTCTTCTGGACGGCGACGACTGGAAACCGGCTGCGACCCTGGCGGAGCGAGTATCTGCGGTGGCGGATCGAGACGTACTCGGGTAAGCCGGCGGAGACGCTGAAGGTGCGGGACTTCTTGGCGCTGTTCTTTGCTGAGCCACGGCAGTTCTTTCGGTTCTTCGCCTGGAGCAGCCGGGTGCGAGCCGCAGCGGATAGGGACCAGAGTTGAGGCGTCGCGAGCTTCTGGCTTTGACTGCTAAAGCTGGCGCGGGTGCGGGTTTGCAGGTGGGACTTCCCCGGTGGATTCCGGGCCGAGCCAAACCAACGAAGGCTGTCGAGCTTGCGTACACGGGAGCGGATTCGTTGAGGGCGCATGCGACGGCTCGGGGGCTGCTGGTGGGGTGCGCGGTGGATGTTGCTGCGTTGAAGACGGATGAGGATTACGCAGGGCTAGTGAAGGATCAGGCCAATATCCTCGTGGGCGAGAACGCGATGAAGTGGGACCGGCTGCGGCCGACGATCGATAACTACGACTTTGGCGAGGCGGATGAGTTGATCGCGTTTGCTGAAGCGAACAAGATGCGGGTGCGTGGGCATACGCTGTGTTGGCATCGGCAGCTTCCGAAGTGGTTTGCGGCGGAGGCGCATGAGAAGAATGCGCGGGAACTACTCACGGAGCACATCAAGCATGTGGCCGGGCGATACGCGGGGCGGATGCACTCCTGGGATGTGGTGAATGAGGCGGTGAACGTGGAGGATGGGCGGCCGGATGGGCTGCGGGATTCGCCGTGGCTGCGGCTGGTAGGGGAGGGCTATATCGAGGCGGCGTTCCATGCGGCGCGGGCGGCGGATGCTCAGGCGCTGCTGACGTTGAATGAGTTCGGGATCGAGGGGGAGGATCGGGCGTCGGAAAAGAAACGGGTGGCGCTGCTCGCACTTTTGCGGCGGATGAAGGCGCGGGATGTGCCGGTGGATGCGGTGGGGGTGCAGTCGCATTTGAACGGGGTAGGGCAGGTGTTCGGGGCAGGGTTGGAGGGGTTTCGGGAGCAGATGCAGGAGCTTGGGCTGCAGGTGCTGATCACGGAGATGGATGTGAATGACCGGGAGCTTGCCGGGAATGAAGGGATGAGGGATAAGGTGGTGGCTGCAGTCTATCGGCGGTATCTGGACGCGATGCTGAAGGATGCGAATGTGACGGCAGTGGTCACGTGGGGGATCACGGATCGGCGGACATGGCTAAATGGGGAGAATCAAAGAGCCGACGAGCTGCGTGAGCGATGCCTGCCGTTCGACGCGGAGTCAAGGCCGGTAGGGGCGTTCTTCGCTATGCGGGATTCCGTGGACAAGCGAACGAAGACTGAAGGGTATTCACGTGGCTTGCCTAACGGCTCGACTAAGATGGCGAGAGCGCTTCGCGAGGTGATGCGGGCCGAAAAGGTGTGAATCGACGATGGGTGAGTGGATCAAGGTGAAGGCGTCCGATGGCAATGAACTGAGCGCGTATGTGGCAGAGCCGGAGAGTGAAACGAAGGGCGGAGTCGTGGTGGTGCAGGAGATCTTTGGGGTAAACCCTTCGATTTGCGGGGTTGCGGATGCGTTGGCGGAGCAGGGGTATAGGGCGATTGCGCCGGCGATCTTCGACCGGTTCGAGAAGGATGTTCAGCTTGGGTATGGGCCTGAGGATATGAAGAAGGCGTTTGGGCTTTATGGGAAGCTCTCGCCGGAGGTGGCCATCCTGGACATTGCGGCGGCGTTTGCGGAGGTGAAGAAGACGCAGGCAAAGGTTGCGGTGATGGGATTCTGCTTTGGCGGGCTGATGAGCTGGTTGTCAGCCACGCGTGGCGCGGCTGAGGGGATGAAACCTGTCTGCACAGTCGGGTACTATGCGGGCGGGGTGGGGAAGGTGGCGAGCGAGGAGCCTGCTTGCCCGGTGATGCTGCACTTTGGCGAGGCTGACTCTCATATTGGGATGGAACAGGTGGAGGCGGTGCGGACGGCGCATCCGGAGGTGGAGATCTTTACATATCCAGATGCGGGGCATGGGTTCGCGAATTCGTACCGGCCGGAGTACAACGAGGCTCAGTCGCAGATGGCTTGGGGGCGGACGATCGCTTTCCTGAAGGCGCATATGGGATAGCGGGTTCTGAAGGCGGATCGGGAATAGCTGTCCGATCCGCTTCTTAGTTGGCGTTCGCGCTGGTGCGTGAGTGGGCGCGGAGTGAGGTTTTCGGGGAACGGTGCTATTCTTTGAGAGACACTTAATGGTGAATCGAGAAGAAAGAAACAGGAGTAGAGATACGCTGTGTTGGCATCCGTAAAGAAAACAGACATTATCGCGAAGTTTCGTACGCATGATTCAGATACCGGCAGTCCTGAGGTCCAGATTGCCATTCTGACTGAGCGGATCACGGAACTGACCGAGCACTTCAAGACGCACAAGAAGGACCATGGCTCGCGCCGCGGCCTGCTGATGCTGGTGAGCAAGCGCCGCCGTTTGCTCGATTATCTGAAGAAGGTTGATGCCGACCGCTACCGCGAGGTCATCAGCAAGCTCGGAATCCGCAAGTAAACGCCTACTACCCCGCAGCTCTGCACTTAGGTGCATACCCATCAGGGACTGGTTCATGGAACGTTGCACGGCCCTCACCCTCAGCGCCGGATATTTGGTCGAAGATCGTCTTTGGTCTTCGTGCCGGAGTCCGCGCTGATGGTGAGAGCGCTGTGCCGCATGCCCATCACAACCTTCCCTGGGAGCTACGGCCCCAAGCCCATGTACGACGTAGCGCAGTTCGCCGGACGCGACTTAAACCGCATCGGCTGAGCTGCGCGTTGGTGCGTTCGGACCCGATAGCCTGAGCGCTTGAACGAGATTTATAACCGGAAGCAAAAATCGCAATGCCTGAGAAGAGGGCGCATATGAAGCATGACGTAACCGTAGAGCTTGCAGGCGGCAAGCAGATCAAATTTGAGACCGGACGGATGGCCAAGCAGGCCTCCGGCGCCGCGTTCACCACATCCGGCGATAACGCCATCCTGGCCACTGCGGTGGCTTCGCCTGATCCGAAAGAGGGCATCGACTTTTTCCCGCTGACCGTCGAGTACCGTGAGTTCACGTATGCCGGTGGACGCATTCCGGGCGGCTTCATCAAGCGCGAGGGACGGCCTTCCGAGAAGGAAGTACTGACGAGCCGGCAGATTGACCGGCCGATCCGTCCCCTGTTCCCGGAGGCCTTCCGGAACGAGACGCAGGTGGTGGCTTTTGTGTACTCGGCTGATAAGGAGAATGATCCGGACACGCTGGGAATCAATGGTGCGAGCTGTGCGCTGGCGTTATCGGACATTCCTTTCCATGGACCGGTGGGCGCGGTTCGGGTTGGATTGATCGATGGGAACTTCATCGTCAATCCGACGTATACGGAGCGGGCTGTGAGCACTTTGAACATCATGGTCGTCGGCACGGCGGACGGCATCGTGATGGTGGAGTCGGGATCAAAGGAGTGCTCGGAAGAGAACGTCGTCGACGCGATTGAGTTTGCGCATGTGGAGATCAAGAAGATCTGCGCGGCAATCGAAGAACTGGTTAAGGTTGCGGGCAAGACCAAGCGGACGGTGACCGCTGTTGAAGTGGATCAGGCCTACATGGGCGAACTGACCGCCAAGGTTGGCGATCGTGTGAAGGACGCGCTGGATACGCAGAAGTATCAGAAGTTCGACAGCTACGCGATGATCAAGGCGGTGAAGGATGAACTGAAGAAGGACCTTCCCGAGGGGGATGCTGGGGCGGGCAAGAAGCTGAGCAAGTACTATGAGTTGCTGCGTGAGAATATCTTCCGCGAGCAGGTGCTGAAGGAGCGGATTCGTCCGGATCATCGTGCGTTCGACCAGATCCGGCTGGTGACGGTCGAGGTTGGTGTTCTGCCGCGTGTGCACGGCTCGGCGCTCTTTACGCGCGGCGAGACGCAGGCACTGGTCACCGCCACGTTGGGTACGACGGACGATGCGCAGCGGATGGAGAGCTACGAGGGTGAGCAGAAGCGCCGCTTTATGCTGCACTACAACTTCCCGCCGTTTTCGGTTGGTGAAGTAGGGCGCATGACGGGCGTTGGGCGGCGTGAGATCGGTCACGGTGCGCTGGCGTGGCGAGCGATCGAGGCGGTGCTGCCGGCGGAAGAGGATTCGCCGTATGTGCTGCGCGTGGTCTCGGACATTCTGGAGTCGAACGGATCTTCTTCGATGGCGACGGTCTGCGGCGCTTCTCTGGCGCTGATGCAGGCAGGCATTCCGTTGAAGGGTTCGGTTGCCGGCGTGGCGATGGGGCTGGTCAAGGAAGGCGAGAACTACGCTATCCTGACCGACATTGCAGGCGCGGAAGACCACTACGGCGACATGGACTTCAAGGTAGCCGGTACCCGCAAGGGCATTACCGCGCTGCAGATGGACATCAAGATCATGGGCATCACGCCGCAGATCATGCGCGAGGCTCTGGAACAAGCGCGGCGTGGACGGCTGGAGCTGCTTGATACGATGGACGCGACGATCTCCGGTGCGAACCAGGAGAAGAGTGCATTCGCACCGCGCATCCACACCATGATGATTCCGACCGATAAGATCAGGGATCTGATCGGGCCGGGCGGGAAGGTCATTCGCGGGATCATTGATGCTACGGGCGTGAAGATCGATGTGGACGATACGGGCCGAGTCAACGTCGCTTCGAGCGATGCCGACGGTCTGAGCCGCGCGATCCAGATGATCACCGATCTGACGGCGACGCCGGAGATCGGCAAGACGTATCTGGGCAAAGTGGTTCGGCTGGCGGAGTTCGGCGCGTTTGTCGAGATCTTCCCTGGCACGGATGGCCTGCTGCATGTGTCCGAGATTGCGGAACATCGCGTCAAGGAAGTGAAGGACGAGCTGCGCGAAGGCGACCAGATCCTGGTGAAGGTGCTGGCGATCGAAGGCAACCGCATCAAGCTGAGCCGCAAGGCAGTGCTGCGCGAGCAGAGAGCGAAGCTTGGGCTGCCGGAGGTTCCGGAGACGAACGAAGGCGGGTCTGAGCGGGGAGACCGGGGCGGACGTTCTGAGCGCGGCGAGCGTTCGGAGCGAGGCGACCGCGGTGATCGTGGACCGCGTGGTGGTGGCGACTTCAATCGTCAACCTGTGGCTCCTGCACCTGCGCCGGTTGCGGCGATCAACGCCGATGCAGATCTCGACGACGAAGATGAAGACATCGACGACGAGGATGTTGAGGGCGAGGATGAGCCGAACTTCAACCGTGCCGATGGCGTTCCTGCAGTGCCGGTTCCGGCGGCTGCGGGTGGCGCACGGCCCCAGGGTAGCGGCGATCGCAGGCCGGGCGGAAGACGCCGGCGTGGCGGACGTCGTCCGAGCCAGGGCGGCGGCGGCAACGGTGCCGGTGGCAACAGTGGGGGCGGCGGAAGTCGTCCTCCGCAGTAGGGAACAAGGATTCGATGGACTGGGTCACGCGGTTGCGTGGCCCTTTTCTTTTGGTGATTGCGAAGGGGGCAGCGGTGCAGGTTTGGGTTTGGCTTGGGTTTGCGCTGTACTGCGTGGCTTTGGGTTCGCGGTGGATTGTGGATCAGGCAGTTCCGCCGCCTCTCACGGGACTGGCGAGTGTGGGAGCACACCATGTGCTGCTGTTTGGCGTCTGGGTGGGCTGGTGCCTGGTGCGGCGGCCGGGTGGGATCAAGTTGCTGCGGAAGACGTGGTGGCAGGTGGCGCTGCTTGCGGCAACTGTCTTCGTGGTTCCGGATGCGATCATTGAAGGCGCGGGGGGGACGATAGACGGATTGAGTGAAGCGCTGGTCTTCACGCTTGCGCCGGTTGGGGTGGTCTTTGCCGTCGCACAGCAGAGTTTTGAGTTCGGTATGCAGTCGGATCCGCGAAGGCTGCTGGGACCGGCGCTGGCGGGGGTCTTCGGTGCAGCGTTGCTGATTCCGTTCACAATGCCGCCCTCGGTTGCGGGAAAGCTATGGTTGGCTGCCCTGGTGGCGAGCGCGGTCGGTGCGGGACTGGCCGCGGTACGGCTGCATGGGCTGCTGCAAGGCGTGCCGGTGGCTGCCGCGGCTGCGCTCACGAGCGGCGTCATCGCGGGGGTGGGGCTGGGCTTCAGCCATCGCCACGGGGCTGCGTTAGTGGCGCTCGGCGCGGATCATCGCGCGTTGCTGCTGGAGACGCTGCAAACGCTTTGGCTCGATGCGCCGCTGCTTCTGCTGAGCCTATGGATGACCCGCGATCTACCGCCGCTGGCTGTGGTGACGCGGTATCCGCTGGTTCTCCTGGTGACGATCGTCGAGAGCTACTTCCTAATGCATGGCACGGGAAGTCTGGTCATGCTGGCAGGTGGTCTGCTGGTGGCGGTAAGCGTTGTATGGCTGCTGCGGGCGGCCATTGCGATGAAGGATGACTCTGTGAGTACACCGGGGCGTTGAAGACTTCGCATGGCGGCGCACCGGCGATACACTCAAGGGCATGGCTGCTTCGATGTATATCGTGGTCGAAGGCGAGGACCCGGGGTTCGACATCTTTGTGAACGGGCGGATGCTGGCGCGGCATGAGGATGCGCTGGAGCGGCTTGCTTTATCGATTGGGGTGCGGCCTTTGATTGAGTACTTCTCGGCAGATGAAAATTCGATGTCGCTGCTGATTGAGGAGGGTGCTGGGAATCCGGAGCTGGTGAAACGGCTACCGCCGCCGCAGTGGTACTTCGGGTCGGAGGGATTGGAGACGGTGGAAGGATTGATCGATGTGCTCAGGGATGAGCCGCATAAGCTGGGGAGCGAAGGGCCGATGGTGCTTGAAGAGCTGAATGAGTATGCGACTGTGCTGAGGAAGACGGAGCAGCGGGGATTGCGGTGGCATCTGGCGGTTAGCTGGCGGTAGGGAAGGCCTCACACCGAAATGCACTGATCTGAAAAGGCGGTGAAAACGTGTTTAGGGGTCAAGATTTCAGTCTAGAGGCGGGTCCGGTTAGACAGGGTTCCTTCGGGATGGATCGCTTTGATCGCTCTTCAGACCGGCGCTTTTCCGGTGTCAGGTCTTTATCTATGCGGGTAGATCGCCTTGAGCCAGCTTGCGGTGGAAGAAGCTGAAGACGAGAGACATCATGTTGTGGGCGTGTTCGGGGTCGTAGCGTAGACCTTCGTCGCGGAGGAAGGCGTGGGCTCCGTTGACTTCGTGCCAGTTGAGGCGGGTGTTGAGTTCGTTAAGGCGGGTGAGGAGCTTCAGGCGGCCTTCCGTGGGGACGTGGGGGTCCTGGCGGCCCCAGGCCATGAAGAGTTCGCCTTTGATTTCAGAGGCTTTCGCGAGGGAATCGTCGTGTTTGCCTTGGCCTAGTGTGCCGGTGTGGATGTCAGTGGCGTAGAAGCAGACGGTGGCTAAGACGCCTGGAAACATAGCGGCACGGAAGGCGAGGTGGCCTCCCATGCAGATACCCATGGCGCCTAGTCTGCCGGTGCAGTCGGGGCGGGAGGCGAGGTGGGTAAGGGCGGCTTGGGCGTCGTCGTCGTAGGCCTGGACGGGCTTGTCGGTCTTGAGGAAGTTGCCTTTATCGGAGCCTTCCTGGTCGTAGTGGAGGGCGAGGCCGGCGGGGAGGGACTCATGGTAAACCTCTGGAATTGCAACAACATAGCCCTGGCCGGCGAGCATGGCGGCGGTGCGGCGGATGGGAGCGGTGACCTGGAAGATCTCGGAGTAGAAGACGATGCCGGGGTACTTGCCGGGGGCGGCCGGGCGGACGATGTGGGTGCGCATGGGACCGGTGGGGGTGTCGAGATCTACGTGTTCCGTATCGATGATGACCATGGCAGACGATGGTATCACCGTGGAGAAATGCGCGGATAAGCTGGGCATTAAGCAACAGCTAAACGGACAGAAGTGGCGTCTGGAGCGGCTTTTGGGTGTTTCGACGGTGAAAAAGTGGTGTTTGCGTAAATTGCACCTTTTCTGGTGCAGGCGTGCTGAGGCTGAGCGTAGCTTGGTGGATGGGAGTGTCTGTGAGAGTCATTCGACGGTCGAGATGGTTTGGGACGGAGATGGGGACTGCAACTACAACTCGAACAGCAACTACGGGCTCCCTTGATGCGCTCAGGAAACCTGCATTTTTGTGAATGTGGGTGCCGTGATGGCTACTTGAGGCGGGAGCCCAGGGGGAGGGAGTCGGCGTCGGTGAAGGTGGCGAGGTGGGGTTTGCCGCCTTCTGTGGACGCTGCCAGGAGCATGCCGTGGGATTCGAGGCCGCGCATCTTGCGGGGGGCGAGGTTGGTGATGACGACGATGCGGCGGCCGATGAGTTCCTCGGGGGTGTACCACTCGGCGATGCCAGAGAGGATCTGGCGGCGTTCGTAGCCTAGGTCGACTTCCAGGCGGAGGAGTTTGTCGGCTTTGGGGATGCGTTCGCAGACGAGGATCTGGGCGACGCGGAGTTCGACTTTGGCGAAGTCGTCGATGGTGATCTGGGGGGAGGAGTCGGCTGGGCCGGTGGCGGGGCTGGTGGTCTGGCTCGATTCTGGGGTAGACCCACTCATCCCAGGATGAGACTCCGGGATGAATGGGGCACTGAAGATTCCGCTGGCGGGGGCGTCTGAGTGGGATGGGGTGCCGGGGCGCTCGGTGGTGTGGGCGGTGGAGCCGGCGACCTGGGAGCCGGGGTTGGGATCGGTGAAGGAGGCTGTGCGGGGGCCGGCAGCGGGGTCGGTGGGGGCGAGATGAGCTTCGGCGGGGGCCTCGAAGCGCTGTCCGGTGAGGGAGGCGATCGGGGCTTCCTTGAACTCGGTGGTGGATGGGGTGGCGGCGTCGGCGTTGTCGGTGATCTTCTGGAGGTCTTTCCGGGTTTCCATGTCGGCCATGATCTGGGCTAATCCTTTGTCTGCGCGGGGGAAGATGGGGGCGAGAGGGCCGAGTTTGGTGCCGGGTTGGAGGCCGCCCCAGGTGAGGTTCTTGAGTTCGCCATCCTTTGCTGCTTGTTCGATGGAGCCCAAGCCGAGTTGGGCCCAGACGGCGGCGGTGGCGTAGGGGAGGATGGGGTAGAGGAGGGCGGTGATGATGCGAATGGATTCGGCGGCGGTGTAGAGAACTTCAATCAGTGTCTGGCTACTCTCCCGATCGTTAGACTTGGCGAGTTTCCACGGTTGGTTGATTGATAGGTAGCTATCTACGATTCCGACCCGAAGAAGAATCGAACTGATCAATGTCTGAAAAGTTCGATTGTCAATGTGAACATCCGCTAACTTTGGGAAATCACTTAGTAGCTGAACAACGTGTTCAGTGCCGCTGAAGGCTTGTTCAGAATCTCTAATGTCCTCATCGGTTATGAAGTCTTTTTTGCTGGCGCACAACCAAGGGCGTACGGGCTGGAGAACCTCGCTTGAAAGATTCTGTCTGATCATGTTGAGGGTGCGGGAGACCAGGTTGCCGTAGCCGTTGGCTAGGTCGGCGTTGTAGCGGGTGATGAGGGCTTCGAAGGAGAAGCTGCCGTCCTGGCCGAAGGGGATCTCGCGGAGGAGATAGTAGCGGAGGACGTCGGCGGCGAAGAGGTCGCCTTGGTGGGGAGTGGGGGCTAAAGCCCCCACTCCTACTTCCATGTGGGGGTCGGTTTTCGGCACGCCTGAAGGCGTGCCCTTAAGCAGGGCATCCGGGGTTGTTGGGGGTGGGGGGCAGAGGGTGCCGAAGGCGTCGAGGATGGTTTCGGTGCGGACGATGTTGCCCTTCGACTTCGACATCTTGGAGTTGTCGAAGAGGAGCCAGCCGTTGGCGACGACTTCCCTGGGGAGCATGTGCTCGGCCCAGGCGCGGTGCTCGGCGGGGCTGAGGATGGGCATGGGTTGGCCGGGTTGCTGGCGGAGGGCGGGGTTCTGGGCCAAGAGGAAGGCGGGCCAGTAGACGCAGTGGAAGCGGGTGATCTCCTTGCCGACGAGGTGGAGGTCGGCGGGCCAGTAACGTTCAAATTTGGCTTGGTCTTCGGGGGTGTCGGAGCCGTAGCCTACGGCGGTCATGTAGTTGGCGAGGGCGTCGAGCCAGACGTAGATGACGTGCTTCTGAGACGCTTCCGAGGCGGCGGGTTCGGGGACGGGGATGCCCCAGGTGAAGGAGGATCGGGAGACGGAGAGGTCGCGGAGGGCTCCGGGGATGTAGGGGTGGCCTTGAGCGGAGTAGAGGTAGGGGGATGGAGATGGGGCGGAGTCGGTGGGGGCGGGTTCTCTGGTGGTGTAGACGGGGATGTCCGATGGGCCGGTGGGTTCGATGGGGTCTGGCGCGGCTGCGGGGGAGAGCGGTCGAGCTTCGCTCGATACCCCACCCTCCACCCCAACGGACAGAGACGTCCGTTGGGGACCCCGGTCTTGCCCGGCGATAGGGTCGCCGGTCGAGGATGGGGCACCCGAGACATTACCTCTCAGGAAGCCCAGGACTTCGTTGCGGCTGGATTCGGGGCGGATCTTGAGGGTGTCGGACTCGATGAGGTCGATGAGGGGGAGTTGGAAGTCGGAGAGGCGGAAGAAGAAGTTCTCTTCGGTGACGGTCTCGGTGGGGCGGCCGTCGGGGCCGATGGTGCCGGGAGGGCCTTCGACGAACATCTCCTCCCCGATGGAGTACTGGCCGGTGTAGGTGGAGAGATAGATGTGGCCTAGGGCGTGGAGGTCGGCGAAGAGTTTTTGCGCGCCTCGTTTGTGGGCTGGGTCGGTGGTTCGGATGTACTGGTCGTAGGTAAGGCCCATGCGGTCCCAGAGGGCGCGGAACTCGGCGGAGACCTGGTCGGTAAATTCCTGCGGTGGAACTCCCGCCGCGAGGGCTGAGCGCTCGATCTTCTGGCCGTGCTCGTCGGTGCCGGTGAGGAACCAGGTGTCGGTTCCCTGGGCTCGGCTGCGTCGCGCGAGGACGTCAGCGACGATGGTGGTGTAGGCGTGGCCGATGTGCGGGCGGGCGTTGACGTAGTAGATCGGCGTGGTGAGGAAGAACTTGGACTGCGATGGCGACATGACGGGTAAGGGTCAGTTTAGCAGGGGATGAGTTGTGTTCCGGGACGGAGCACAGGCAACGTCACGTGCTAAGGCCAATACGGAGGTTCTGACCATCGCTACGCTCAGGGTCAGAATGACGATGGTTAGGGGAGGCTTCACGACTTGGCAAGGTGGCTAGAAGCGGGCGATGAGCCAGAGGCCGGCGATCATGAGGGCGCAGCCGGCGATGCGGGCGGGGGAGGCGGAGTGCTGGCGGAAGCCGACGAGGCCGAACTGGTCGAGGAGCACGGAGGTGACGAGGGCGGCGGTGATGCTCGCGCCGGTGAAGACAGCCGAGCCCATGCGCTGGGCGACGGTGAGGCCGATGAGTGTCGGGATGAGGGAGATGAGGCCGCCGAGCCAGGCCCAGGGTGGGATGGCGGCAAGGGCGGAGGGGGCTGGGAGAGCTCGGCGAAGGAAGAACTGGGTGAGGAGGAGGCCGGCTAAGCCGGAGGTGTAGACGAAGAGGCCGGTCAAGACGGGCTGGTTGAGATGCTTGTTGAGCTCGGCGTTGGCTCCGGATTGGAAGGGATTGGCGAAGCCGGCGACGAGGGCGGAGAGGAAGAAGAGGATGGGCATGAGGGCCTTGAGTACAGGGAAGAGGGATTAGGGAAGAGAAGGCGGCACGGCTCTAATTCACGGCGGGGTGAGGTGGTGGGTGAGGAAGGTGGCTACGGCGGTAAGGATGCGGAGTTGGGCGGGTGGGGTGAACCAGTGGCCTTCGTTGGGGAGGATCTCTAACTGGTGGGGGACGTTGAGGCGGGTGAGGATGGCGGCGAGAGCGTGGGCTTCGGAGATGGGGACTATGGTGTCGCGGTCGCCGTGGAGGAGGAGGGTGGGTGGGAAGGTGGCGGTGGCGTTGACGGCGTAGGGGGAGGCGAGGCCGCCGGAGATCTCGGCGATGGCGCGGATGGCGGGCCGGTAGGGGAGCGTGGCGAGGGCGAGGGATAAGTAGGCGCCGAGGGAGATGCCGATGAGGGCGATGCGGGTAGGGTCGACGCCGGGGCGCTGGGCGATATGGGCGAGGGCGTCGCGGACGGTGGCGAGCCAGAGCGGGACGTGGACGCCGTCGGTGATGGTGGGGAGATCGGCGCGGATGGTGCCGGTGCGGTCGAAGTAGTGGACGGCGTAGACGGCGAGGCCAAGACGGGTGATGAAGGGCGCGATGCGGTCGAGCCAGAAGCCGGTGTTGCCGCCGGCTCCGTGGAGGAGGAGGATGGCGGGGAATTTAGTGGGGGAGGGTGGGGGTTCGGTGACGTCGAGACGGATGGACTTGCCGCCGCTCTGGAAGGTTTCCATGGGGATGAGATGCAGGGGGAGGCGGTATGATCGCTGACGAGTGGGGTGGCCGAGTGACGGGAGTAGAGGGCATGGTGGCGCGGGTTGCGGCAGGGGATGTGAGGGCGCTGGCTCGGGCGGTGTCGGTGGTGGAGGACGGGGGGGATGGGGCCGAGGAGTTGTTGCTTGGGTGCCGGGGGTTGGGGCGGAAGGCGCGGCGGATTGGGGTGACTGGGCCTCCGGGCGCGGGGAAGAGCACGCTAGTGGATCAGATGATCCGGTGGATGCGGGCGAAGGGTGAGAGAGTGGGAGTGGTGGCGGTGGATCCTACAAGTCCGTTTACGGGTGGGGCGCTGCTGGGGGACCGGATACGGATGCAGGGGTTTTGCGGGGATGATGGGCTTTATATCCGGAGCATGGCTTCGCGGGGGGAGATGGGTGGGCTGGCGCGAGGGGTGGCGGGGGTGTGCTCGGTGATGGAGGCGGCGGGGCTGGGGACGGTGGTGATCGAGACGGTGGGGGTGGGTCAGGGTGAGGTGGAGGTGGCGAGGGTAGCGGATGTGACGGTTCTCGTCCTAATGCCGGGAATGGGGGATGATGTGCAGAGCTTGAAGGCGGGGGTGATGGAGGTGGCGGAGATCTTTGTGGTGAACAAGAGCGATCTGCCAGGGGCGGAACGGGTGGAGGCGGAGATTTTGGGGATGCAGGAGCTGGGAACCTCTATCTCAGGAGAGCGTGGGGGGTGGGTGGCTCCGGTGGTGAGGACGGTGGCGGCGGCGGGTGACGGCGTGGATCGGCTGATGGGGGAGATTGCAAGGTTTCTGGCGGAGTCTGGGGATCAGCTTGAGGATGGAGTGTGATGGTTCTGCTGGTTAATACGTGTGGGAGTGAAGGGATCGTGGCGCTGGCGGATGAGGGTGGGGTGCGGGCGGAGGAGAGGCTGCCGGCAAGGGGGACGTCTGAGTCTCTGATGCCGGCGATCAAGCGGGTGCTGAGGGAGGTGCGAGTCGGGGAACTGGCGGGGATTGGGGTGGTGGCTGGGCCGGGGTCGTTTACGGGAGTGCGGGTTGGGTTGAGTGCGGTAAAGGGATTGTGTGAGGCGGGTGGAGTGGGGATGGTGACCATGTCGCGGCTGGAGATGGTGGCGCGAGCGGCGGCGATGGAGGTTGTGGTGGCTTTGCTGGATGGCGGGCGAGGGGAGTTTTATTGCGGGGTGTATCGGGGGGGAGTGAAGGTTTGGGAGCGGCTGGTGGGGCGGGAGGATGCGCTGAAGGCGATGGAGATGGGGGCGGCGGTGACTTGCGAGGCGAGAGTGGTGGAGGCTTTGGGGGATCGGGTGAAGCTGATTGAGGAGCCGGGTGGGGCGGAGATGCTGGTGCTGGTTGAGGAACGGAAGCGGGCAGGGGTGTGGAGCGATGTGGCGACCGCGGATGCGAACTATCTGCGGCGGACGGATGCGGAGATTGCGGCGGAGAAGAGGGGATGAACGGGGTTGAGGTGCGGCCGGCGGGCGCGGTGGATTTGGAGGAGGTCGTTCGTTTGGAACGGGAGGTGGAGACGGCTCCCCACTGGGGGGAAGGGGTTTATCGGGCGATGGTGGGGGATGGGTCGCGGTGTTTCTATGTGGCGTGGCGTGAGGGGGTGCGTGGCTTTGGGGTGGGGCGAGTGACGGCGAGGGTCGGGGAGGTTGAAAGTTTGGCGGTGCGGCAGACGGAGCGGGGACGAGGGGTCGGGCGGGCTCTGCTGGGAGCGGTGATGGAGTGGTGTGTGGCGGCAGGAGCGGGAGAGATTGAACTGGAGGTGCGGGAGGGTGGAGTGGCTGCTCGGAGACTCTATGAGTCGGTGGGGTTTGTAGAGGTGGGCCGGAGGCCGGGGTATTACAGAGAGCCAGTGGAAACTGCAGTGTTGATGCGGTGGAGAGGCGGTGAAGGGGCAGTAAGTGCAAGCAAGGACTGACTGCGGGAGGTGCGGAGGCTGCGTGTCAGGCGGGGCCGGCGACGTATAATCGCTGGATTATGGTTCGTGATGGATGGTTTTATGGATTGGGCTTGCTGGTGGTTGCGGCGGTGCTTTGGACGCTGACGGCGAGCTGGTTCCTGGTGGTTCCGCCGGTGTTGCTGGCGATGTTTTTCCTGTGGTTCTTCCGGGATCCGAACCGGACGATTCCCACCGGGGCAGGGCTGATCGTTTCGCCGGGCGATGGCCTGGTGACCGAGGCGGAGTGGGTGGAGACGACGGCAGGGAGCAGGCTGCGGGTGAGTATCTTCTTGAATGTCTTCAACGTGCATGTGAACCGGTGCCCGATCGGCGGGACGGTGAAGGTGGCTGAGCATCGCGAGGGCGGATTTCTGAACGCGATGAAGCCGGAGTCGGCGCTGGAGAATGAGCAGACGCTGATCCAGATCGATGGCGGTGGGTATGAGGTGGCATTCAAGCAGATTGCGGGATTGCTGGCGCGACGGATCGTGTGCAACCTGAAGCCGGGAGACAGGGTGGAGCGTGGTCAGAGGATGGGGCTGATCAAGTTCGGGTCGCGCTGCGATGTGCTGATGCCAGCTGAAGCAACGCTGAAGGTGAAGGTGGGGCAGCGGGTGAGCGGCGGATCGTCGGTGCTGGGAGCGTTGCCGGTGGGGCCGGATCATGCGGTGGTGGCGATCTGATGGAGGATCGGGGCGCGGAGCTGGCGAGTGGCTTGCCGGGTGATCGCCTGGACGACGTGGAACCTACACCGACGGTTGTGCGGAGGCGTCCAAGCCGTGGGATGTATGTGTTGCCGTCGGTGTTTACGGCGGGGAATATTGCCGCGGGATTTTATGCGATCACGCAGGCTGTTCATGCAGCGATTGTGCTAGGGGTCGACGGGCCGAACGGCAACTACGCCGGGTTCGATCATGCGGCGCTGGCGATTGGCTTTGCGGTGCTGTTCGATGGTGTGGATGGGCGAGTGGCGCGGATGACGCGGACGACGAGCGACTTCGGCAAGGAGCTGGACTCGCTGGCGGACGTGATTACGTTTGGCGTGGCACCGGCGTTGCTGGCGTATGTGTGGGGTTTCCGGATGCTGCCGCTAACGACGATGCCGATGATTCGGGATCGGCTGGTGCCGCTGGGTGTGGTGGTCTGCTTCCTGTTTCTCATCTGTGGAGCTTGCCGGCTGGCGCGGTTCAATATCAGCATCAATCCGCAGCCGAAGAATCCGGGACGTCCGGGGCGGAAGTACTTCGTCGGCATGCCGATTCCGGCAGGCGCGGGGGTGATTGCGGCGGTGGTGCACTACTTCGATGGAAGTCCGATCTACGACTGGCGGATGTCGATCTTGTGGCTGCTGCTGATCCTTGGGACGGGTTTCCTGATGGTGAGCAGCTGGCGGTTCTGGAGTGGGAAGGAGATCGATGGGAGCGGCGGACGGCATCCATTCCAGCTGATCGTGCTGGTGGCGCTGTTTGTGGCGGTGATATGGATCTTCTCCGAGGTGAGCCTGATGGGTATCGCGCTGGGATACCTGGTATCCGGGGTGATTGCGCGGCTGGCGTACTCCTGGGGACGGCGGCGGCGGATGGAGGCGGGCGGGTAAGCGGCTAGACTGGAGCGAGAGGGTGGAATGGCTGAAGGAATGTACAGGATCGGGATTGTGGGGGCGACGTCTCTGCTGGGCAAAGAGCTGAGCGACGAGTTGCAAGAGTCGCTGCTGGCGGCGAGTGACTTTGTGCTGCTCGATGACGAGGAAGAGGCTGAGGGGCAGATGACCTCGGTGGGGGATGAGGCTGCGGTGGTGAAGAAGATCGAAGCGAGCTCGTTTACGCGAATGGATTTTGTGTTCTTCGCGGGGACGGCTGACTCAACGCTGCAGCACTGGAACGACGCGCAGAGAGCGGGTGCGAGCATCGTCGACCTGACGTTTGCGCTGGAGGCTGAGCGGGGTGTGCCGGTGCGGGCACCGTTTGTCGCGGATGCGATGCGGAAGAAATCCGAAGGTCAGCCGGGGTTGACGACGAGTGCGGTGGTGGCGGGTCATCCGGCGGCGGTGATGCTGGCTCTGGTGGCGGCTCGATTGAAGGCGGGGCCGGAAGTGG
Source organism: uncultured Granulicella sp. (assembly GCA_965198885.1). Classification (GTDB taxonomy): domain Bacteria; phylum Acidobacteriota; class Terriglobia; order Terriglobales; family Acidobacteriaceae; genus Edaphobacter. The sequence goes on from OZ240677.1 coordinate 3,483,361, forward strand.
AGGGATTTGCGGCAACGGTGTTTGAGCCGGCTTCCCAGTATGGGCGGGAGGCAATGGATGAGCTGCATCAGCAGACGGTGAACCTGCTCTCGTTCAAAGACCTGCCGCGGGATCAGTACGATGCGCAGGTGGCTTTCAATGTGCTGCCGTCGCTGGGCGAGGGCGCGAAGGTGCGGCTGGCGGAGGCGGAGGACCGGATCCGGCGCCACTATGGTTTGATGGGGGGGCAGCTTGGGGGTGGGTTGCCGGCGCTTGATGTGCAGCTGGTCCAGGCGCCGGTGTTTCATGGGTATGTGGCATCGCTGCTGGTGGATCTCGCCGAGGCGACGACGGCCGATGCGGTGGAGTCCGCGCTGATGGGCGAAGGCCTGGACGTGATCGCGGAGGAGTCTGACCCGCCGAGTAACCTGAGTGCGGCGGGGCAGGAAGACATCATGGTTCGGGTGCGCGCGACCGCGGGTGCGGGCGGGAAGTCGAGGCGGTTCTGGTTATGGATTGCGGCGGATAATCTGAAGCTCGCGGCGCTGAATGGGATAAGCTGTGCGAACGAATTGAAGCGGTTGCGGCCGCAAGGGAAGGTGCAGTAAGGGCTGTCCCCCGGGCGGGATTATGCGATACTGAACGAGGCGAGACGGTCGGCGCCGATTGTTGGAACGGGACTTGTGGGGAGTCTCGGAGTTGAAGGGCCGGGATGGCGGAACTGGCAGACGCAGCGGACTCAAAATCCGCCGACCGCAAGGTCGTGGGGGTTCGACCCCCCCTCCCGGCACCAAAGATGAATCTCCGAGCTTTGTTGCAGTGTGGAGGGAAGCGTTAAGGCGACAAATATAGGGATGTCGTTGGCGACTTTGTCAAAGCGCTGAAGCCTGCGTTTCGTTCTGAACTGTCTATCGACTCCTGATGTCGCTCCCGGGTAGCTCCGCATCCGGCAACTTTACTTTCATGATGAGGGCGAGCGTGGGCGCGATCGCGCGCATGTCGATCTGGCCGAGCGACTTGCCTTTCGCGGAGGCCGGACCAACCAGGAAGAAGGACGACCGCATCTCCGGACGGTCCGGCGGATAGCCGTGCATACCACTGCCTTTCGACGCTGTGACGAGGGGCGGCGCGAAGGCGTAGCCGAGTTGGTAGCCGGGGGCCATGGCGACGATGGACTCAGCGTTTGGCAGGCCGCGGCCGGCGACCACTTCATCATGCGTCATGATCCGCGCGATACCATTCGCGGGGTCTGCGGCGAGCTTTGTCAGCAAAGTGTCAACCTTTGCCTTGGTTGCCGCATCATTTGGGTCTGCGAGCATCACGGCCGCGGAGCCGCCCATCGGCCAGGGGATTGCTTCCCATGACTCGATCTTGTGTTGAGCATCGAGTGTGAAGAGGCCGTTCTCGAGGAACTCTTCGTAGAGGTTGACGTCGTGCTGTACCGAGGCGAAGCCGTGGTCGGAGATGACAGAGATGTAGGCGTCGCCGGGGGACTGCTTCTCGGCTGCGGCGCGTACCTCGCCGACGAGCGCGTCGATGCGTTCGAGGACGGCGTTGGAAGCCGGGCTGAAGGGACCGGTCTTGTGCTGCTCGGTGTCGAGGCCGGTGAAGTAGACGGTCATGAAGTCGGGGTGTTTGAGGGCGAGTAGTTCGACGGCGTACCTGGCGCGGGTCTCGTCTTCAGCGACCGTCTCTTCTTCTCCGTTAGGGTAGTGACCGGGCGCGGCGTCCATAGCCAGGACGTCCGGTGCTCCGGCAATGTGGGCTTTGATCTCCAGTTCGGCGACGAGGCCGGGTGTTGAGACGGAGCGCTGCAGCTTGAGGTCGTCCGGAGTGTTGACGCGCCAGATCTGCGCCAGATTGAAGTCGATGGGTGGGTGCATGGCGCTGGTGCCGACACTGACCGGCCAGTAGACGTTTGCCGTCTTCAGACCTGCTGCGTGGGCCGCATCCCAGAGTGTTGGGACCTTGATGTCTTCGGTGTACCAGTACCATCCGGCTTCGTTCTTGTTCAAAGGGTCGAAGGTGGTGTTTGAGTAGATGCCGTGCTTCGCGGGCGAGGCTCCAGTCATGATCGTGGTGTGGCTGGGGTAGGTGAGCGTGGGCAGCACACCGGTGACACCGGTCGCGTAGACGCCGTCCTGCATCATCCGGGTAAGGTTCGGGACCTTGAGGCCGTGGGCCTGTGCGTCGAGCACAGCCTCGGGCTTCATACCGTCGATGGAGATGAGGATGACTAGGGGGTTGGCATTTTTCTGCGCCGAGGCAGCCACGGAGAGCGTAAAGATGGCGGCCTTCAGGAGGCGGTGAAGAGCAGGCATGGGGCGATCTCGATTTCTGGGGTTGGGTGATGCAGGTGCCGAGTTCTTCGCGGGGGCGGGCGGTTAAGCATGGCTGCGGAGGAAGCTTTGGGCCTCCTCCGCAGCGGGTTGGATGCAGTTAGAAGGTGAGTCGAAGAGACATCTGGATGTTGCGAGGGCCAGCGGATGGGCCGTAGCTGGTGTTGGCATCCTGGACGTTGGTGATGACGCCGAAGGTGGATGGCGAGCTGATGTTGGTGGCGGGGTCTGCGAGGTTGGTGTGATTGAAGAGATTGGCGACCTGCGCTTCATAGCGAAGGTTGAAGCGTTCCGTGATGGCGAAGTTCTTGCCTGCGGTACCGGCGAAGGTCACCGTGCCGGGGCCGGTCAGGATGCCCACGGAGCAGTTGCCGAAGCGGCCGATATTGTTGCCCGGGACGGTGAAGGCCGCGGGGTTGAAGTAGGCGTTGCGGTTATGCGCTGAGAGGTTGCCCGAGACGCCAGTGCAGTCCGGACGCTGCGCCGTGGTGACGCCGCGGGTCAGGACGCCGGTTCCCGATGGGTCGGTGCCGGAGAAGCTCGGCGTGAGGAAGTGGCCGGAGTGGTCGAGGAAGATTCCGGCCACGCTCCAACCGCCGGCGAGGAGATTGACGCCACGGTTGATGTTGCTGCCGAAGTGCTGACCGCGCCCGTAGGGAAGCTCATACTGGAAGGTTCCGACGAAGCGATTGCGCGCAACATAGATGACCGGTCCGTAGTCTGCGTGGAGGTTATAAGCGTTGAGGATGGTTGCGCCGTTCTCAGCCGTAAGCGTGGAGGGTACGGCACCCAGGGCGTTCGAGGTGTCCTTGGCCCAGGTGTAGTTCAGGTCCATGGTGAGGCCTTTGACGTAGCGGCGCTCTACCTCCGCGGTCAACGCTTCATACTTGGCGCTGGGGCCGTTGGAGCGGGTGAGAACAGCGTTGAAGTTGGGGTACTTGAGGCCGTTGGCGGCGACGTAGGCATCGTAGCCGAGCGTGTTTGCGGGAACCTGGTTGAGGTCCGGGCTCTGGATGAGCTGGGTTGTGTGGGATCCCGTATAGCTGATGCGGAAGACCGAGGAGAAGCCGATCTGCTGCTCGATGGAGCCGTTCCACTGGACCTGACGGGGGTCCTTCAGATCGATCTGGTTGGCACGCCGGAAGTCGGGCTTGCCGGCCTGTCCTGCGCCACCGCCGCTGGGGAAGACGTTCGGCAGCTGGAGGACCTGGCTGGCAGAGTCGGAGAAGATGAGGTAGTTGGAGGTAGCGACTCCGGCGAGCGAGTACAGGATCGAACCGAGCACGGGAACGGTGTACGCGCCTACTCCGGCATGGACAACCGTCTTGCCATCTCGATAGGGCTGATAGGTGAGGCCGAGCCGGGGGTCGACATCGCCGTAGTAGGTCTTGCGCAGGGTTGTGGGAAGGCCGGCCTCTTGATTGGTGACAATCGGCGTCGAGCCGATGGACTGAGCGAAGACGGGGATGACGAGGCCCAGACCGGTCTGGCCCTGGACGACGACGCGACCGCCGGGAACGGTGGGGTCGAAGTTGGCGAGCTGGTGAGTGGCATCATTGAACGGCTCGTGGATCTCGTAACGTAGGCCGTAATCAATGGTGAGGTTTGGGAGCGCCTTCCAACTATCCTGCGCGTAGAAGCCAAGCGAGTGGGAGAAGGGAAGAACGTCCGGGCCGTCGACGGAGTAGTCGGTGGCGACGGGGAAGCCGGTGATGAAGTCGGCGAAGGAGGAGGTCGCGCCCTTCACGCCGGCGAAGGCACCGGAGCTGACTTGGCCGGAGAAGTAGTAGTCGCCGAACTGGTCGCCTGCGGTGAAGTCGAGAATGTCGCGGAAATGGTAGTGCTGATAGTCAAAGCCGCCCTTGATCGCGTGGCGTCCATGAACGAACGTGACCGCATCGCTGATGTTATAGGTCAGGTTCTTGGTCACTTCGGGACGGCCATCTTCGTTATTGGTGGGGAAGCTGCCGTCGGTGAAGTTGAGAGCGGGTACACCACCGCTGGCGGGCGGGGTGGGGAGGCCGGTGATGCCGGCGGCTGTGTACACGGCCGCACCCTGAGCGGCGAAGGGATAGCCGGAGCGGAGGTCGGAGATGGACTCGCCGCCACGGAGTTCGTTCAGCAGGTTCGGGGTGATGGTCCAGCTATAAGAGGCGACAAAGTTCCGCAGGCGGTTGGTGTTGCTGTAGAGGCCGTTGATGGGATCGTAGCTGGTGGCGCCATCTGTGCCGGTTTTGGTGACATTCTTTGCGCCGAACCGAACCCAGAGGTGGTGTTTGTCGGTGAAGTTCTCGTCGATACGAGCGTCGCCGTTGTTGAGGGTGTAGTTGCCGGGGAAGTTTGCCTGATAGTTGGCGGTTGCGCCGGGCACATTTTGCGCGGGGTAGAGGGCGTTGACGAGGGAGAGCGCGGACGCGTTGACCGGAACTTGATTGTTCAGATAAGGCGTTGCGCTGAAGGGCTGATAGAGCTGCTGTGCGGGGTTGGTGCAAAGACCGCCCGGAGTGAAGCCGGCCGAGCAGATGGACGAAAGGTCGCCGGCGCGGAATGCCGGTGAGGGGACGGCGATCGAGATAGATCCGGACTCTGGGCGGCGGGTGCCTTCATAGTCGCCGAAGAAGAAGGTCTTGCCCTTGATGCGATGGCCGGGGATGAAGAGCGGTCCGCCGATGTAGCCGCCAAAGTCGTTGGCCCGAATGCGGGGCGTGGAGTGGGTGAGCGGGTTGCTGGCATTGAAGTAGCTGTTCTGGAGGAACTCGTAGACGCCGCCGTGGAACTTGTCTCCGCCGCCTTTGGTGGTGACGGTGATGTCGGAGGGCTGGCCGAACTCGGCGTCGTTGTTGGCGGAGTTGACCTTGAACTCGCTGATGGCTTCGACCGAGGGGAAGAGGTTGGCGCTGGGGCCGTTCGAGCGGACGTTCACGGTGCTGATACCGTCGATTGAGTAGGAGGTGGTGTAGGCAAAGCCGCCGGCGACGGAGATGTTGCCGCTGGGGTCGGTCTGAACGCCGGGGGTGAGGGTTGCCACGTAGAGCGGTGAGGTGTTGTCTGTGGCGCGGAAGTTAAGGGCGAGCGTGTCGATTTCGCCGCTGGTGCGCGAGTGCGAGACGGTCGCGTTGTCCGAGAGCGTGGCGAGCGTGGCGGAGACGTCGACGGAGGTTGTGACTGTGCCCGCGGCGAGTTTGCCGTCGATACGGAGGACCTGCCGGGCGAGGATGGTCTGATGGGCGATGGTCTGGTCGCCGAAACCGGCATGGGAGATGACCAGCGTATAGGAGCCGGCGTTCAGGTCTAAGGCGCGGTACTCTCCGCTGCCGTTCGAACGGACTGTCTCCATGGTGCCGGTCTCTTCCGAGGTGATGGTGATGGAAGCGTCAGGGATGACGGCGCCGGATGCGTCCATAATCGTCCCCTGGACGGTCGCGAAGGTGGACTGCCCGTGCGCGGCGATGCCGGCTCCGAGGCCGAGGCTCAGAGCGAATAGGATGCTGCGTGAACGGGGCCGAAACACATTGCATGGTGCGGTCATCTGTTGGCCTCTCGAGTGGGTGAAAGCGGTTGGAGTCTCATCGCGGGGAGATGATTTGGAGTGCCTGCGCATACAGACAGGCGCGACAGGCCGGAAAGGAGTCAATGCCTCTAACCGAATCTGGCGGAGACGTTAGTTGGTGGTTATGGGCAGAGTCTACTTCCGAGTCCGTGAACGTGCCATGAACGGACCGTTACAATTCTGGATCGATCCCGAATGTTGGCGTGATGCACACGCAGGGCCGGCATTGCATCATCAGTGTCTAGGCCCGATCCGCTTCAGCTTGGCTGTCGAAACTCTGTGCAGAGGGCTTGACTGTGCTGAACTTCCAACGTCGCTCTTGAAGAGTGACAATACATGAATCAGGCCCAAATCATTCGGGCCATGAGCACATTGCTGGGTATTTTCTTCGTGTTGCATCTGCGCGTTGGCCGTAGCGCAGATTAATGAGCAAGACCTTGATGACAAGGTCGTTTGGACCTGTCCTGCGCTCGACCAAGTGGCGCACCGGCCTTCGTTGCATCGAGAACAACGAAGCTACTTTCGCAGTAGCCGTTAAGACGGTGATGCTTATGCAGCCCGTGGAACCGCGCGACCAAGCTTACGGTGGGCGTGCATGGTGAAAGGACACCCGGTCGGACGGCATCCCCAGCTCAATATTTTTTTAGGTGAGATTGACGGATTGGAAGAGTGTCTTTCTCGACGGGAGCAGACTTAGAGGGCATGATGCGGCAGGTATTGAGTCATTCACTAGACGAAGACCCTGCTATGTCCAATCGGGCAAGCCCGAGATTATTACGTTCGGCTGATTTTGAGGCTTCTTCGGAAATTCGCTCTCATTCTCCGCCGACAGGAAGTCGTGAGGGTTCAACACCCTCTCACACCATAGAAGATTGGAACTTAGGCTTATCCTGTCTCGCCTCTTGGGAGTAAGGAATTTGCAAATGATTCAGGCGGTATTTTGGCTATGTCTGCTCTTCACGCGTATCGAAGAGCAGGCCGTGCTAGCCAGCCTGCTCTTCAGTTGTCGCGGACGCCTTCTTAGCGGCTTTCTTTTTTGCAGCATGTCTCTTCTTTAATGCTGCCGAGATGCGGGCTCTTCCATCTTCGCTGAGTGTGCGTTTGTTCGGCTTCACCGCAACAGGCTTCGGTGCACTTTTGGAACCCTTCGGGCGGCCGCGCCCTCTCTTCACCTGCGCCAAGACATCGGGCGCTCCGACAAGGATTGCGCGGGCATGCTGTAACTCTGCAATCTGTTTGTCAATTGCTTCGATAATGCTTGAATTCATTGCTTCTCCTCTTTAGCAATAGTACGACTGATGGAAGCAGGGCGTCACCTGGCCGGGAAGATGATCTCGATGAAGCCGGGTCAAAGCCGTGGGCCGAGCTCAGAATTGTGCTTTCATGACGCTCCGTGCTCTTGATGGCGCCTGTCTCGTGCCAAACGGCATTGCAAGGATCACGCCCTGCCCGCCTCCGGTAGAAACGACGCAGGATCGAGTTTTGTGCCGGGAGTGATTACTTTTAGCGATGGTGGTGGGAAATATATGGTTTCACTGGAGCATGGCTCCAGCTCTCTTGCTCGCGACACAGATACCGTTCTGCGCGATCCCTTGTGTGTCTCGGCTACATGCCTTGGTGGTGCGTCAGGGGACGAGTCTGAGGTCATCGACCAGGGAAGCAGGCATAGAACCCACGTGATGAAGAAGGGGTTCAGCAGGCGATCTTGCATGGGAGCGGGAGGTGGGTTGCTGGGGCTGCTGCACCTGGCCGAGGCCGAGTTCAAGGCGCGGATAGAACGGGAAGCATCAAGCCAGGCTGAGGGCGGCCGGCCAGTCGGAGGCATGGTCGACCGAGGCGTCTGGATGGGCTCCCGCTAGACTCTCCGGGCTAAGGCCGAAGGTGCAGCCGAGAACCAGGGTTCCGGCGGCGCGGGCGGTTTGGACATCCACGTGGGAGTCTCCGACCAGGACGGTGTCTTCCGGGATTACTGTTGAGCCGGTGAGCCGCGAGGCTTCGGCGATGAGGGTGAGGAGACCCTCGGGATCGGGCTTCTTCGCGGGAAAGGAGTTGCCGCCGTAGATCTGAAAGAAGAACGGAGCGAGGCCGAAGTGGGCGCAGATGTCGCGGGAGGGCTTGACGGGTTTGTTGGTCAGGACGGCCATGGGGAGGCTAGGGTGGAGGCGGCGGATCTGGCTGAGGGCGTCGAGAACTCCCGGGTAGGTGACGGTGTGTTCGAGCATGTGCCTGCGATAGGAGTGGATGAACCAGGTGGTGGCTTCGGCGATGAAGGCGTCGTCATGGGGGTCAGGCTGGTCCGCGATGAGGTGGGCGTGGGCGAGGGAACGGCGGACGAGGGCGGAGGCGCCGTCGCCGATGTAGCTCGATATGACGGGTTGAGGCAGGGCAGGGAGGTTGAAGTGGCGAAGCATGGCGTTGACGGAGTTGGCGAGGTCGATCTGGGAGTCGACGAGGGTGCCGTCCAGGTCGAAGACGATCAGACGCGGGGCGTTGAGAGGCATCTCTCGATGGTAGCGGAGCGGCCGGATTTGCTGGGGGATGTGGTAATCGCTGGATAGAACCTGAAGCCGGAGTGCCGCCGCAACGGCTCAGAGCTTGGAGTTTTTTCTGCGGACAGTGGCAGCGAAGATGCCGGTGCTCGAGAGGGCGAGAACGATCAGGACGACGATCAGGACCACACCGGCGGCAATGAGGAAGGTTCCGCCCGCAATGGCGGCGACGGCGACCAGGTGCAGGACGCTGTTGATGACGGAGATTACGGCGCGAAGGACCGTCAGCATGAGATTGACTCTGGGTTTGGCAGCGGAGAGTTAGTGGCCGGCGACCTCTTCCGGGAAGAGGCGGATGTCGGGGATGTTGCGGTAGACCTCGGCGTAGTCCATACCGTAGCCGACGACGAAACGGTTGGGAATGGCGAAAGCGGTGTAGTCGGCTTCGATGGGGACGAGGCGGCGCTCGGGCTTGTCGAGGCAGGTGGCGATCTTGAGCGAGGCGGGCTTGTGCTGGAGCATGAGGCCACGGAGGTAGGAGAGAGTCAGCCCGGTGTCGAGGATGTCTTCGACGAGGATGACGTGCTTGCCTTCGATGGGGTTGTCGATGTCCTTGATGAGCTTGACGGCCCCGGAAGAGACGCGGGCGCGGCCGTAGCTGGAGACGGCGACGAAGTCGAAGGTGTTGGCGATAGAGATGGCGCGGGCGAGATCGGAGAGGAAGATGGCCGCGCCTTTGAGGACGCCGATGAGGACGAGGGGATGGTCGGAGTCGAGGCCGGCGTAGTCGGCTGAGATCTGGTCTCCAATGGCGGCGACGCGCTCGGCGATCTGCTCGCGGGTGAAGAGGATGTCCATGGTGGCGGCGGAGGGAAAGGTAAGCACGGGCGCGGACTTCTGGTTCTGCATGACACCTGCTTTCGACAGTTTCAGGGTAGCGCATCCCCGGCGCACGGGGAAGCAAGGAACGGGCCAGACGATATACTTCTAGGAGTGTCTGCAGCCGGCCGAGCCGGGGCGTGCGGGCCGTGAAGTGTGAGGCGTATGTACCCGTATATTCATATCGGCTCGTTCCCCCTGGGGACGTTCGGGCTGCTGCTTTGGCTGGCTGCGGTGCTGGCTGCGGTGTTGTTGCACCAGGTGTTTGTGCGCGATGGCGTGGATGCGGACGCACTGAATATCGTGGCGATGGTGGTGATCGCGGGCGTGGTGGGGGCGAAGGCTTGGCATGAGCTGCAGGACCCGGGCGAGTTAGCCTCGTCGCTGCGCCAGATTGGGCTGCCGGGATGGCATCATGCGTGGCAGGTGGTGACTGGGTTCTTCGAGTGGTTCAAGGCAGGGTTTGCGTGGTTCGGGGGCTTGATGGCCGGGATGGCGATGCTGGTGGCTCAGGGAGTGGCATCTAGACCGAACGGGATACGCGGCGGGCGGGCGGGTGTGCGGATGCTCGACTTGGCAGCGCCGGCGGCGGCTGTGGGGTATGGCGTCGGAAGGCTGGGGTGCCTGACCAGCGGTGACGGCGACTATGGGCGGAATACGACCAGTCACTTTTGGGGTGTACACATGCGTCCCGATGCCCTGGTGCCTCCGCATCCGGCGGATGCCCTGGTGCTGGCTACGCCGCTCTGGGAGTTTGGGGTTGCGCTGGTGCTGGCATTCGTGTTGTGGCAGTTGGGACGGAGGGCTCGTCCGCTGGGGTGGCTGACGGGGCTGTACCTGGTGCTGACGGGGACGGCTCGGTTTTGCGTGGAGTTCTGGCGGATCAATCCGAAGCTTTACTTCGGGCATAATTTCAGCAATGCGCAGGTGGCGGCGTTGGGGAGTGTTGTGGTCGGGGCGGTGGTGGTTGCGGCGGTCTGGCGTAATCCTGCGGTGGGTGGGGTGGATATTATTGTGCCGAGGAATGCTGAACCGGTGGCGGAGTCGGCAGTTTAGACCGACTCGTGGGGTGTAGTCTAACGGCAGGTTTCGAACAGGAGGTGCGTATGGCAACGACGGCTCCGCTCCATGGAGAGCCCAGCAGCACGAATGAAGCTGTGGATGAGTTATACCTTCTGATTGAGGATGCGTTCGACCGGGAAGGCTTGTCCGAGGAGCAGCGTGATGAGCGGTATGCGACGCTCAAAGGTCATCTCGATGCTAAGGATGTCGAGCCCGCCAGATCTTAAGAGCTGCTGGGAATGAGGGGTCCTCCGGCTTAAGGCCGAGTCCTAGACGAAGAGCTTCAATGAACGTGGCTTCGGTAGTCTGCTCGAGTGCTCGCACAAGTTCCCGCCTGCGGGCAGCTTCCCTAGCGCGCGCTTCCGCTTTGTACGTCTTAGAGCCGGATTTGCTGCAATCGTCCATCTTTGCATCTCCCCTACCATTGCGGGGCGATACTAGCATTAACTGAGATGTCGCCAACGCAGACGGTCGTTTAACCGCTATAAACGTTTAAGGTAGGCTTTGGCGGCTTCGAGTTCAGGGAAGAGGCGTTCTTCCGCCTGGAACTCGCGGCTGTGGACGCAGCGACGGCCCGACTTGATGCGGACGGGATGCTTAAGGTGCAGCATCTCGTGGTAGAGCAGATATTCGATGGCGCAGCGTGGGGTGTCGGGCCGGTCGAAGACGAGGCTGACGACGATGGTGTTGTGGGCGGCGTCATAGTGGCCGAGCATGCGGCGGGCGGCGTGGGCGGACCAGGTGAGCGTGGGGCGACCGAGCAAACCGTTGAAGAAGCGGCGGTTCAGGGTTTCGAAGACCTCGTCGAGGTCATAGTGATGGCCGATCGGGGTGGAGATGCGCTTGCGTCCGCGGGTGTTACGGATGTGCTCGGCCTGGCGGGCTACGTGTTCTGAGGAGACGTAGCGACGGTATCGGCTCGCGTGGGCGGGCTCGATAGGTTTGCGGTAGAGCTTGGCGATGAGGATGTGGGCGATGGACTGGTGAACGGGCTCAGGTGAGGCTTCGAGGATGTCGGAGAGGCGGACGTGAAGGACGCCCTCGCGCAGGCGGATGGTAGTGTTGAGCGAGGTGAAGCGGCGGAAGCGAATGTCGAGGGCGGGGATGGGGGCGCGGGGGCGAAGTTCGCGGTACTGGTGCTCGAAGATGGCGATCAGGTCGGAGGACACGACAGGATCAGGTTAACACGATGAGCAATAGAGGCAGTGGATTACGGGGCAGCGCTCCGATCAGTGTTCCGAGGAGGACTTTGCGGGTTCCTTGTTCGGAGGATGGGCGAGGAAGTAGGCCTTCTGCTCGTCGATGAGCTTGGTGAGGTCGCCTTTGAGATCGGTGACGGCTTCGAGGGCGAGCTTGCGGGAGACCTCGTACGCCTGGTTTTCAGGTGGGGTCTTCAGGGCGGTCTGCCAGCGGTCGGTTGCGGCGAGAACTTTGGGTAGGACTTTGCGGATGTCGCGATGTCGGGCGCGATAGTCGTCGAGGTTGTCCTCGAAGTCGTCCGCAATGGAGGTGAACTGCTCCATGAGGTCGTGAATGTCTTCATCGCGGCCGGGCTTCTTGCGGCCGTTGGTCAGGGCGAGGATGGCTTTGGTGCGCTCGTCCAGGATGCCGGAGAAGATGAGGGTGCGCTGCTCGTAGTCGGGCGCGGATTCGCGGATCTTCTCGACTTCTCCGTCGGAGAGAGCGGAGTCACGCTCCTGCGCGTGCAGGCGCCAGGCGGGCACAAGTGTGAGGAGGCAAAGAAGGAGCAGCGTGCGGGGGCGAGGCAAAGCGATCATGCTCAGTGATTGAAGACCTGGGCGAGCAACTCTTCGTTGACCTTGTCGAGCTGCTTGAGGGCGGCGACGATCTCGGCTTTGTCCTCGCTGGACACGAGGTGCAGGTACTCGCCGAGATGGTAGGTGGTTTCATGCATCAGCATCTCGGCATTTTTAAGATTCTTGAGCTTCTTGGCGTCGCTGGTGAGGCCGCCGTGGATGAGCTCCCCGTAGTGCTCGATCTTTTTGAGCGAGGCGGAGGCGCGGTCCATGTCGCCTGACGCAAGCTGTTTGCCGGCGGCGACGGTATAGAAGTGGGCGAGCTCGGTGTAGAGGAAGCAGCGTTCGCGCGGGTCTGCGTGCGAGGCTTTATCTTCGAGGTGGGCGAGGGCAGCGTCGTCCAGGACCACATCCGCGGCTGCGAAGGCGCGTGTGCTGGTACAGGCTAAGAGGAGGAGGACGAGGACGGGGGCAACGACGAGCATCTTTCGCATGGATCACCTGCTTCAGACGGTTCGCGTACTACATCGGCGTTATCTCGCGTGTTCAAGAGCGACGAGGCGGTGTTTTGCTTCGAACTCCTGATCCGGGAAAGCGCCGTTCGATACAGCAAGAAACTTTCTGTAAGCCTGCTGCGCTGACTTGACCTGGTGGAGCTTGTCTTCGGAGATCGCTTCGAGAAACAAAGTGGTCGGTGAAGTTGGAAGAACGGTAGCACGTAAAGCTAAGGCTTGCAAGCAACCTTCTGGGTCATTGTTTTCCGACGCGGCAAACGCTAGCCTTCCGGCCGCCGCACCGAAGTCGGCGGGCGTAGGAAAGAGCTTGGGCTGGGCGACGGCGCGCTGAAGGATCTGCTGAGCTTCGGAGAAGCGCTTGAGGCGGATGAGGGCGTCGCCCTGGGCGTCGAGCAGCATGACGTCGTGAGGGGAGTGTGCGGCGAGGGCGGCAAAGAGCGGCTCGGCGCGGGTGTAGTCGCCGGTCTGGATGTAGAGGCTGGCCAGGAGATGGGTGATGTTGGGATCGTCGGGCTCGGCCGTGGGGAGCTTCTGGACCAGCGGGAGAGCTTCGGCGGGCTTGTCCTCGGCGTTCAGCAGAGTCGCGAGCTGCGTGGTCAGGATCGGGTCGCCGGGGTTCGCGTCGAGGGCGTCGCGCAGCACTGCTTCAGCTTCCGGGTTGCGTTTCTGCTGGAGAAGCAGGCGAGCGAGCGAGGCGGAGGCCTCGGGATCGTGGGGGCGGGCGGCGAGGAGTTTGCGCAGAGCCTTTTCGGCGTCGGGGGCGGTGTCGCCGGTGCGGGCGGCGAGTTCGGCGGCGAGGAGGGTGTCTTCGGGAGTTTCGGGCGAGAGCTTGAGGGCGGCGAGGAGGTCGTCGCGCGCGGCTTCCGGGTGGCCGGCTTCGTCGAGTCGTGCGAGAGCGCGGAAGGCTCGGGCTTTGAGGAGATTGTCTCCGTTGGGGATGTTGGTGGCGGCGAACAGCTCTGCGTGCGCGTCGGCGGTTTTGCCGTTGCGGGCGTTGAGGAGGCCGAGGGCTAGGTGCGGCTCCAGCAGCATTGGGTCCGCGGCGATGGCAGCCTTGTAGGAGATCTCGGCTGGAGTCGTCTGATCGAGCGCGTCCTGTGCGGAGCCTAGATCGTAAAGCAGCTTGGCGTCTCCAGGGTTCGCGGCCGCAAGGGTTTTGAGGAGGTTGATGGCTTTGGCGTAGTCGCGGGCTTCGAGGGCTGCCTGCGCGGCCTGGATGGCGGTGTTTTGGGGATTGGCAGCGGTGTGGGCGGTGGCGTCAAAGTCCTGGGCAGGCGAGGCAGTCGCGAGACGGCCAAGCAGCAGGAGAACTGGAAGATAGAGGCGGATTCTCATACGGCGACCGGGATGGGCTCGTGGTGCGCCGTTGCCTCCAGTACAGGGGCGAGCCAGTGGCCGGTGTGGCTGGCAGGATTGGCGGCGATCTCCTCCGGAGTGCCGACGGCGACGATCTGCCCGCCGGCCGAGCCGCCCTCAGGCCCCATGTCGATGACCCAGTCAGCGGACTTGATGACGTCGAGATTGTGCTCGATGACGAGCAGTGAGCCTCCGCCTTCGATGAGCTTGCGGAAGGCGGCGAGAAGCTTGGCGACATCGTCAAAGTGGAGGCCGGTGGTGGGTTCGTCGAGGATATAAAGGGTGCGGCTTCTTGCGCGGGCTGCCGTGTCGTTCGTGGTGGAGCGGCCGATGATGGAACGGGCGGTGGCGAGATGGGAGGCGAGTTTGACGCGCTGGGCTTCACCGCCGGAGAGGGTCGTTGCGGATTGGCCCAGGCGCACATAGGAGAGGCCGACTTCATCGAGAACGTAGAGCTTGTCTACGATCTTGGGATGGCCGGCAAAGTAGACGAGAGCCTCCTTGACGGTCATGCTGAGCACGTCGAAGATGTTCTTGCCTTTGTACTTGACGTCGAGGATCGCGGACTGGTAACGGGTGCCGTTACATTCTTCGCAGGGCAGCTCGATATCTGCCAGGAACTGCATCTCGACGGTGACGGTGCCGTCGCCTTCGCAGACGTCACAGCGACCTCCGGGCACGTTGAAGGAGAAGGCTCCGGCGGCGAAGTTCTTGCGTTTGGCGTCCGGCTGCGCGGCGAAGAGGGCGCGGATGTCGTCGAAGGCCTTGATGTAGGTGACTGGGTTGGAGCGTGGGGTGCGGCCGATGGGCGACTGGTCGACGAGGACGACTTCGTTCAGGTGCTGGGTGCCGGAGAGCTCGCGGAAGCGGCCTGAGGCCACATCTCCGCCTTCTACCTGGCCGAGCGCCTCCTGCAAGGCGGTGTAGAGAACCTGGTGGACAATGGTCGATTTGCCCGAACCGGAGACGCCGGTGACGCAGCAGAGCAGGTTGAGGGGGATTTCGATGTCGACGCCGCGAAGGTTGTGGATACGCGCGCCGGTGAGCTTGAGCTTCTCGCGGCCGGGCTCGCGCCGCACCTTTGGGACGGGGATGGTGAGGCGGCCGGAGAGGTACTTGCCGGTGATGGAGGCAGGGTTTGCCATGACCTCCGGTACCGTGCCTGCGGCCAGCAACTGGCCGCCAAGTTCTCCTGCGCCGGGACCGAGATCGAGCAGGTAGTCCGCGGCGCGGATGACGTCGGGATCGTGCTCGACCACGAGGATGGTGTTGCCGAGATCGCGGAGCTCTTCCATGATGCGGATGAGCTTGGCGGTGTCACGGGTGTGGAGGCCGATGGAAGGCTCGTCAAGGACGTACAGGGCTCCGACCAGCCGCGACCCAAGTGAGGTTGCAAGCTGAATGCGTTGCGACTCGCCGCCGCTGAGCGTGGACGAGAGACGGTCGAGGGTGAGATAGTCGAGGCCCACCTGATCGAGGAAGTGGGTGCGCTGGCGAACCTCTTCGAGGATCTTGCCGGCGATCTCCATCTGCGCGGGCGATAGCTGGAGTTGATCGAAGAACTCCGTCGCGGCCTTGATGGTGAGTGAGGCGACCTCACAGATGTTGCGTCCGCTGAGCAGCACGGCGCGAGCCTCCGCGCGCAGGCGTGTGCCCTTGCACTCCGGGCAGCGGGCGTAGCCGCGGTACTTCGAGAGAAAGACGCGAACGTGCAGCTTGTACTTCTTGCGGTCGAGCTCGCGGAAGAAGCCGCGGATGCCGGGAAAGCTCCCTAAGCCGTCGCCGATTACGTTCTTCTGAGCTTCTGTCAGGTCAAACCAGGGAACATCCGTGGGGACGTGAGCGGCGCGCGCGGCTTTCATCATTTCGCCATGAAACGAACGGTACTTCCCCGATGCCCATGGTGCAACGGCATCCTGGGCCAGGGTTTTTGAGCGGTCCGGGATGATGAGCTTTGGGTCGAAGTCGATGGTGTTGCCGAAGCCCTGACAACGCGGGCAGGCACCGAAGGGATTGTTGAAGGAGAAGAGGCGTGGCTCGGGCTCGCGGTAGGCGCGGTGGCAGGTGGTGCACTCGAATGCCGAGGAGTAGCGGAGTTGCTGCGCCTCTTCTTCGTCACGAGGCACGGTGTGGAACCGGATCTCGCCGGCCTCCCGGTAGCCGGTTTCGATGGCGTCGACCAATCTGCTTCGAATCTCGGAGTTAAGAGACAGGCGGTCGATGAGGACGAAGATGGGCCGGGAGAAGTCGAGTTCAAGGAGGGACTCAGGGGTGGAGAACTCGACGATGGAACCGTTCTGGTAGAGGCGGTTGTAGCCGCGGCGGCGGAGTTCAAGGAGACGATCCTTCAAGGGATTGGTGAGGGTGGCGGCGGCGATGTTCGGGATCTTCTTGCTTGACTTGGCAGCCTTCTTTGCTGGCTTCTTCAACGGCTCTAAGGCTGGTGTCTCTGGATTTGCCTGCTGGAGAGCCTCGAGCTTGATCTCTGCCCGCACGATGGGGAAGAGGGCGTTGACGCGAGTGCCTTCGCGGAGCGAAAAAAGGGTTGAGACGATCTCATCGACGGAGTCGCGCTTGACGATGCCGCCGCAGTGCAGGCAGGTGACCGTACCGCAGCGCGCGTAAAGCAGGCGGAGGTAGTCGTAGATCTCAGTTGCGGTAGCGACGGTCGAGCGTGGGTTGCGCGTCTGATTTTTCTGCTTGATCGCAATGGCGGGAGCGAGGCCATCCATGTGGTCGACGTCCGGCTTTTCGATGCGTTCGAGGAACTGCCGCGCATAGGCGGAAAGGGATTCGACGTAGCGGCGCTGGCCTTCGGCGTAGACGGTGTCGAAGGCGAGCGAGCTTTTGCCCGAGCCGCTGACCCCGGAGACGACGGTCAGAGCGTTGTGCGGGATGTCGACGTCGATGCCCTTAAGATTGTGGGTGCGTGCTCCGCGGATGGTGATCTGGTTCAGCGCTGCCTGATTGGACAACGTCTCGTCCGTGGAAATGGGCTTTGCTGCAGTCTTCGTGTCGAGCGTGGAGTCAATCATGGCCAAACTCTATTGTCGGATAGATTGCGCTCGATGGCGAGTTTGGGCCTGCTCACGCGTCCTGATTCACGGGTTCCACCGGCTGGTTGCGGAAGATCTCCAGCAGCAGGAGGCATGCGCCGATCACGATGCAGGAGTCCGCGACGTTGAAGTCCGGCCAGTGGTAGTGGATGATTTTGACTTCAAGGAAGTCGACCACGTAGGAGAGGCGGATGCGATCGTACAGGTTTCCGATGGCTCCGCCGAGGATCAACGCGAGCGCCACGCCGGTGGGCGAGACGACGCGTCCCACCCGCCAGATCATACCCAGCACCACAATGACGGCGAGAATGGAGAAGCCGATGAGGAAGTTCCGGACGAGCAGCGGCGAGAGCGACTCGGCGAAGAGCGAGAACGCCGCGCCGGTATTGAAGACGTGCGAGAGGCGGAAGACGTTGGGGATGACGGTGATGTAGCCGCCGCGCGGGATGTGTTTGTCCACCCAGAGTTTGGAGAGGCGGTCGAGCAGGATGACGATGGCGGCGATGAGGAGCAGGATGGGGCGGGCGTCGCGGCGGGGTTGCGAAGGGTACGTCTCAGAGGACATCAGTGGCTCGGCTCCAACGGTGTGACAGGCAGGCCGGGGGAGGGTGGCGGCGGACCATAGGGTGGAAAGTTGATTGCTTCAAGCGCATCGGCGCAGCGCAGGCAGACAGTTGGATAGCGGGCATCGTCTCCGACCTCTGGTACGTAACGCCAGCAGCGTTCGCACTTGGGCTCTTCCGATTTTCGGACGTCGACCGCAAGGCTGCTCTCCCTGCCGGCGCTCTCAATCGTTTGCAAAGCGACTGCGGAGACGTTGAAGAGCTCGGCTAACGAACCAGCGTACTTGCTCAGGACCGCGTACTCGTTCGGCTCATGCTGGGCGGCAATCATCAGCGTCACTTCAGCTTCAAGGCTCTTGCCGATGACCTTGTTGGCACGAAGCAACTCGAGCTTGGCGAGAACCTGCTCGCGGACTGTGAGCAGCTTCTCCCAGCCAGCCTTGATGGCCTCTTCGTTGCCAGGGATGATGTCGGAGAGGTCCGGAAAGGTGGCCAAGTGTACGCTGGTCTCGCGGGCTTGGAGCTTCGGCAGATAGCCCCAAACCTCATCTGCTGTGAAGCTGAGGATGGGAGCGATGAGCCTCGTCAAAGCTTCTGTAATGCGCCACAGGGCGGTCTGCCCGGAGCGCCGTGCGGGGTGGTTGGGGGCGAAGGTGTAGAGGCGGTCTTTGAGGACGTCGAGATAAAGCGCGGACAGGTCTGTGTTCACAAACTCATTCAGGGCATGGTAGGCGCGGTGGAACTCGAACTCGTCGTAGGCGGCGCGGATCTTGGCGTCAAGCTCCGCGGTTCGGGCGAGGATGTACTGGTCCAGCGGCTCCATCATCGCGAATGGAATTGCATCTGTCGTGGGATTGAAGTCATGGATGTTGCCGAGCAGGAAGCGCAGGGTGTTGCGCAGCTTGCGGTAGTTGTCGCTGACGCGCTGCATCAGGTTTTCGCTGGCTGCAACATCTTCGCGGAAGTCGACAGATGCGACCCAGAGCCGGATGATCTCCGCGCCCAGACGTTTCGCAACATCCACCGGATCGACGCCGTTACCGAGCGACTTCGAAAAGGCGCGGCCTTGTTCGTCGAGGGTCCAGCCGGAGGTTGCGACCTTGCGGTACGGAGCGACACCGCGCAGTGCAACGCTGTTGAGCAGCGACGAGTGGAACCAGCCGCGGTGCTGGTCGCCGCCTTCCGTGTAGAGGTCGGCGGGGAAGCGGAGGCCGGGTTCCTCGTCAAGCACCGCGTGCCAGCTTGAGCCGGACTCGAACCAGACGTCGAGGATGTCCATCTCCTTGCGGAACTCGTGCGGATCGCCGTTGCCGCAGCCGCAGAGCACGTTTGCGGGGAGCATCGCAGCGGCGGTGTACTTGTACCAGGCATCGGCGGACTCGCGCTTGAACAGCTCCACGACGCTGCGGTTCACGGCGGGGTCATTGAGCGGCTCATGGCACTTGTTGCAGAGGAAGACGGCAATAGGGACGCCCCAGATGCGCTGGCGCGAGATGCACCAGTCGGGGCGCGTGGCAATCATGTTGGAGATGCGTTCTTCCCCCCAGGCCGGGTCCCAGGTGACGCGCTTGATCTCGTCGAGCGCCCGCTGGCGGAAGGTCGTCATGCCTTCGGCGACGAGCGGCGTGTTCACGCCCGGATTAGCATTGTTCGCACTGGCGGCTGCATCGTGCGGTGCAGGATCAAGCCTTACTTCAAGCGCAACCTTCATCGGTATATCCGCCACGTCGGCCGCGAGCACGTCTTCCACAGCAGCAGACTCCGCAATCTCCGCCGCCACCGTTGGCATGGGCGTCTCCATGGAGATGAACCACTGCTCGGTGGCGCGTACGATGACGGGGTTATGGCAGCGCCAGCAGTGCGGGTAGCTATGCTCGAAGAAGGTGGCGCTGAGCAGGGCGCCGCGTTCGCGCAGAAGCTCGGCGATAGCTTTGTTGGACTCGAAGACGGTCTGGGACTCGAAGGTCCATTCGCCGTCGGGGAGGTTGCGCTGGCGGCCTGCGTTGTCAACATACTGAAGCTCGGGCAGGTTGTAACGCTTGCCGGTGTAGAAGTCGTCCACGCCATGAGCCGGTGCGGTGTGGACTGCGCCGGTGCCTTGGTCCGCGGTCACGTAGGCCGCGGTCACGCCGAGTACGGAACGATCAAAGAAAGGATGCTGAAACGTCGCGCCGTCTAAGCTTGAGCCGTTGAAGCGAGCCACCACGGAGATATCGGTGAAGCCGCAGGCTTTGGCAACGGAATCCAGCAGCGCACCGGCTACGACATACACCGCACTTTCACCGGAGGGTGTTGTGGCGGAGACGGCCACATACTCCATCTCCGGGTTGAAGGCTACGGCCTGACTCGCCGGGATGGTCCATGGCGTGGTCGTCCAGATGATCGTATAGACGTCGCTCCCAGCGAGCTTCGGGCCGAGAGCAGAGGCATCGCTGGTCAGTTTGTAGCGCACATAGACGCTGGGCGAGGTGTGCATCTCGTACTCCACCTCAGCCTCGGCGAGCGCGGTCTGGTCGTGGATGCACCAGAAGACCGGTTTCAGCCCCTTGTAGACGAAGCCCTGCTCGAAGTACTCATAGAACGTCTCGAGGATCGCGCCCTCGTACCCGAACGACATAGTCAGATAGGGATTGTCCCAACGCCCAAAGACGCCGAGTCGCTCGAACTGCGACTTCTGCAGCGCAACATACCTCTCCGCGTACTCCCTGCAGGCGCGGCGGACGCTGATGGCGGGCATCTCGAGCTTCTTGCGGCCAAGCTGTTCGTCTACCTTGATCTCGATGGGCAGGCCGTGACAATCCCAGCCCGGCACGTACGGCGCGTCAAAGCCGGCCATTGTTTTGGTCTTGACGACGAAGTCCTTGATGCACTTGTTCAGAGCATGGCCCAGGTGGATGGCGCCGTTGGCGTACGGTGGACCGTCGTGCAGGATGTACTTGGGCGAGCCAGCGCGGACGGCGCGAATCTGCTCGTACAGACCGATCTCCTGCCAGGCTGCGAGGCGCGCAGGCTCGTTTTGGGGCAGGTTCGCCTTCATCGCGAACGCCGTCTCCGGAAGGTTCAAGGTGCTCTTCAGCGGCTTGCTTTGGCCGCTGTTTGGGGGTGCCTCGGACATCCCCTCATTGTACCTGTCAGACCTGCCGCTTACGGCCCGGTGAAGCGCAGCCGATAGCGTACCGTCCCCGGCTCGTCGCCTTCTCCGTCGAAGTGCAGCCCGCACTTCTCCATCACCCGCACGGACGCGACCAGCGCCGGGAAGGTATGTGCGATGACCCCATTGACCCTGCCGCTCCGGCGAATCTCCTGGATCAGAGCTGAAGCCGCCTCAGTGGCATATCCGTGTCCCTGGTACTCCGGCAGGATCGAATACCCGAACTCCGCCTCCGCGGCCCCCGGCTCCTTGGTGAATGCGCCCACCGACCCGATCAGGACGAGCCGGCCATCATCCTCGCGGAGCGCGATGTAGCGGTGCCACGCCCGTTGTTCCGGACCTTGTGCGAAGTGGCCGCGCAGCCACTCGAACACATGCGGCTCCCAGTTCTCCGGCGGCCAACTCTCCGGAATAGCGCACTGGATGACCTCACCCAGACACCCATCACGTGCCTCGTCCGACGTCAGCGCGGCGTCGCTCATGACGATCAGAACCAGACGCGCCGTTGCAATCTCTTTCCTTGCCTCACTCATGGATAGATCTCCTGAACCCAAGGGAACATGACACTTCGCGCGCACGGTGGCGCCTAGGCAGAGGCCGGCGCGCGCGGTCTTATCCGCCCCGGCGAGTGCCGCTGCAACATCAGGTTTAGGAATCAGGAGGTCATAGGCGCGTAGCCAGCTTAACACCTCGCTGCAAATCTGTTTCAGTCCCTCAAATCTCGTCCGAGCCCGCATGAGACGACCGGGGTACCTTCTGCGTCAAAGAGGAAGGTAAGTGTGCGTGCAAAGTGGTCCGCTCATGCGGCGCAAAGCCGGTAGAATGGAGATTGAGCCAGTTCGCGCGAAGCTGCACCTCCATTCGTCTCGACCGGAATGACCCGATCGGCCAGAGACACTCGATAGACCGGCATCAACCGGCGCAAGGGAATACCAGAGTTACCCGGCAACGCAGTGAGCGGGACCGGCAGCAGTGCGGCGGAGGATGAGACGCTTTCGAATCCGCCTCAGGTGATGGACTTTATGGCTGATACACGCTTCATGCCCCGCACACGCGCAGAGGGCCCACGATCATGAACTCGATTCCTTCCAATCCCGGCGCGCCCGGTTCGATTCCCGTCCCCTCGTCGCCCAGCCAGCAGCCTGATCAGGTCTTCGGCTCGCTGTACAAGATGGATGTCAAGCGCGATCCCACCTCGACCGGGATCGCCATCGGCCTGCACGCCGTCGTCATAGGGCTGATCGCGTGGTTTGTGGCGCATCAGGTTCACCTGATAACCGCTCCGGCACCGCCGGCGATTACTTTGCTGGAACCTCCGCCTCCTCCGCTGAAAGCTCCACCGAAGGCCGTCCAGATGGGTGGCGGCGGTGGTCAGAAGGGCCCCACGCCGGTCACCAAGGGCAATCCGCCCAAGTTCGCCCCGGTCCAGCTGAATCCGCCCAAGGCGCCTCCGCTGGAGCAGCCTAAGATCAATGTGCCGGTCACCATCAACGTCCAGACCGACCTGAAGATGGCCAAGTCCAACGTGCCGCAGATCGGCATGCCTAACTCTCCTCTCGTTGGCATGAGTATGGGTAATGGGCATGGAACGGGTCTGGGCTCAGGAAATGGGAACGGAATGGGGCCGGGCAGCGGCGGCAACACCGGAGGCGGCATGGAGCGGATCGGCGGCAGCGTCTCCGCGCCGGTGGTCCTCTATCAGCCTGAGCCTGAGTTCTCCGAGGAGGCGCGCAAGGCGAAGGTGGCCGGTAACGTGTTGGTCTACCTGCAGGTGGATAATAGCGGTCATCCCCAGCACGTCCGGGTCATTCGCGGCATCGGCCTGGGGCTGGATGAGAAGGCTGTAGAAGCCGTCCGGCAGTACAAGTTCAAGCCCGCAATGAAGAACGGCCAGCCGGTAACGGTGGAGATGAACGTCGAGGTCAACTTCCAGATCTTCTAATCGACGGCCCACTTGCCAGCCGATCCCTGTCAGCCGGAAAATGGTCCTCCAACGCATGGAGGACCATTCTCTTGTTCAAGACAGTTTGCTCGCTCGTTCTGGCTCTCAGTTCCGTCCTGGCTTCAGCGCAGGCGTTCATCCAGCGGAGCGGCACCCAGCTCACGCTGGATGGCGCACCCTTCCGCTACAGCGGCCCTAATCTTGAGTGGCTTGGCCTGGAGGGCTATGGCCCCCACGATCCCGCCGGCCCCCGTCTTCCCAGCCACTTTGAGATCGACGACGCCTTCGCCACTGCCGCCGAGATGGGCGCACGCGTCGTCCGCGCCCAGACCATCGGCGACACCGTGGGCTGCCCGCTCTGCATCGAGCCCAGCCTCGGCAGCTTCAACGACGCCGCCTTTGCGTCCTCCGACTATGCCATCTCCGTCGCCGCCAGGAACCACGTACGCCTCATCATCCCGCTTATCGGCGACTGCGCTACCTGCGCCGGCGGAGGCATCGGCCAGTTCCTCGCCTGGACCGGCAAGCGCAGCTTCACCGACTTCTTCGCCGACCCCACCGTCATCGCCGCCTACGAGCGCCACATCGACGCCGTCCTCAACCACCGCAACACCATCACCGGCGTCCACTACCGCGACGACCCAACCATCATGGCCTGGGAGAACTGCAACATGTGCGGCATCTTCGTCCAGCTCACCGGCGGGGGCGAAGCCGGCCTCGGCAAGGTAGCCGCCTGGTCTGAAGCTATCGGCGCCCACATTAAAAAGGTCGACCACAAACATCTCTACCTCGACACCACCGGCATCTTTCCCGGCTACCCCAGGATCCTCGACAACCCCAGCGTCGACCTCTTCACCTTCGAAATGTACCCGCACTGGGACGCCCTGCTCGGCGGCGGCCAATCCACCACCGCCGCAACCTTCTCAAAGTACGCCACCGCCGTTACCGGCCACGGCAAGTTCTTCATCGTCAACGAGTTCGGCTGGGACCGCACCGACTGGAAGACCCCTGACGACCTCCAGCAAGTCCTCGACACGATTCAACACGACCCCAACATCTCCGGCGACGACTTCTGGGCCCTGCAAGCTCACCTGGATAACTTCGGCTTCCAGCCCATCCCCGCCGACTCCCACGACCTTGCTTTCTGCGAAAAAGGCGAGTGTGGCGAG
The DNA here is from genome assembly GCA_965198885.1 of uncultured Granulicella sp. Taxonomy (GTDB): domain Bacteria; phylum Acidobacteriota; class Terriglobia; order Terriglobales; family Acidobacteriaceae; genus Edaphobacter. The sequence goes on from OZ240677.1 coordinate 3,507,168, forward strand.
TGGTGGGCGCTTTACTACCCCGGCATCAAGACCAGCATCATGCCTGCCGCCGAAATGGCCTCCCGCGCCCAGCAACTCCGCACCCACGCCTACGCCATGGCCGGCCAGCCCGTTCCGAGACACGCCATCCCTCCCGCCCCTGTCGTGACTTCAACCGTGCTCGGCGGCCTCGTCGCCTGGCGCGGTTCCGCCGGAGCCGTCCGCTACTCTATCGACCGCATGGACCCCCGCTCCACCACCTGGAAGAGCGTCTGCGACAAGTGCGCCACCGAGGAGGACGACCCCTGGATCGACCCTCATCCCAACCTCCTCGGAGCCCAGTACCGCATCACCGCCTTCAACGCCGACGGCATTCCCAACGCTCGCTGAAAGAGCGAAACGACATCGATCCCGAGAGTTGTCTCAATCTCTCTACAATCCACTCCACCCCATCCATCCCCTTAACGTCTGTGCCGACAAGGACGCCGAACTCAACCTTCAGCGGGGATTTTTGGTCAGGATGAGCTTCCTCGTCCGTCAGGCCACCAAGCTCTTTGACGGCCAACACTACGACTTTCTCACCGCAGCCTCTCCGCGACTGACTGGAGACAGCACCGAACACACCCAGTCAGCCGATTACATCGTCAACAGCGTAGATACCTCAAACAAATAGACGGCCGATGTCCTCGCCGCACTTCTCGCCAACGAATCCACCCATTCCTGGTGCGGAGAATATCGCCGCCCGGCCGGCACGGTCATTCATCACAGCCCACCGAGGATCTCACCGGCCGCCCGCCCACCTGCACCCTAGCGTTGAGGTTCGACAGAGACCAGCCTGGGGCTTGGTCCTGGTCACAGGCACACTTCAATCGACCCTGAGCAGGGGTATACGCCTCACCCTAGCACTTGATGGGGAGATCGACTTTTTAGATGCGGAGAGCTTCGAAACACCAATTATAGTTGTGCAAAGCTGTTACTCCTGAAACGTCCGTTTCAGGAGTAACAAAGGTTAACCTGGCGCCGTTTGAAGGCGGTACAGGGGTGTGGTTGCGGCGATTCAGCTGACGAATTGAAGGAATTACAATCACTTGCAGTCAATCTGGGGCAAACACATGACACGCAAGATGGTCTTGACTTGGCTCGTACCGTCACTCTTCGTGCCCGTCGTCATAGTCGGCGGATTGTTCGCGTTCCGCGACAGTGCTGCTGACCGTTTACGGTTTCTTCTAATGGCACGCACCGTGGGGATGACAAAACAACAGGCAGACCAGCTCGAAGGAAACGTTAAGTCTGATCCGAAGAGCTTCGCCGACCGGATGGAGCTTCTGTACTTCTACAGCTTTAAGAAGTCGTCTCCCGATGGACTATCTCCTGACGAACTGGCTAATCGTCGACAGCACATCTTATGGGTCATCGCAAACAAACCTTCTTCTGGATTTGCAGGAGATCCCGCTATGGAGTTCTACCCGAAGGATGAAGAGGTAGACACCGAGGGCCTGGATGAGGCCAGAAAGCTTTGGCTTGTACAGGTCCAAACGAAACCATCGGATGCACGCCGGATTCATAACGCCGGAGAGTTCTTCTCATCGATCCACGATTATCCGCAGTCTGAGATGTTGCTTGAACGTGCTCGCACGATTGACCCCGCTGCTTACGATGTCACCTTTTCATTGGCCACCGACTATTGGCACGACACCAGATACTCAGCGACAAGCGCTGAACGTATCACGAACGCCAAGAAAGCCCTCGGCATGTTTGAGCAGGCATTGAAAAACGCCCACGGCAAGCAGGAAAAACGGTTTGTTCTTCCTGATGCAGCTCAGGCTGCTCTTGAATCTGGAGACGATGAAAAGGCAACGTCGTGGTCAAAAGAGATGCTGAGCATGGCCGATCAAGCGACAAAAGGGGAGGATTTTACTGATGAGATTCACTACGGCAATATTGTCCTCGGGCGAATAGCTCTTCAACACGGAGACATTGCGGCGGCGGGATCGTATCTGGCGAAGGCTGGGTTAGCGGATGGAAATCCTCATCTTGATACGTTCGGCCCAAACATGATGCTTGCGTAAGAATTGCTGCAGAAGGGCGATGACAAGCCGGTTCTAGCGTACCTGGTGTCTTGCGGTAGGTTTTGGAAAGACGATGATGGCAAGCTTGCGAAGTGGCGCGCAGACGTAACAGAGGGCAAAATGCCGGACTTCGGACCAAACCTTAACTATTAGTCGCCGTCATCCTGAAATTTTGCAGCTCCGAGATCACCCACGACGACTCCGGTCGGCGTGGATAGATGTTTATACGGTCATCATTGGTAGGCAAATGGTCTTGTGGCCGAGAACCTAGTCACTTGGAATTTCTTCCTGAACCAGTCTAGTAGGGCTATTCCCAACCTAGCAAAGATCTAAGCGCGCCCCGCCAGCACCGCCCCAATCTCCTCAAACGTCAGATTCTCTGCCGGGCTCCCCGTCTTTTCCTTCCACTCTAGAAACAGCTTGCCGTAGCTGAGCGTCAGGCAATCACCCACGCTCACGTCGAGCTCCGCGAGCGTGCGATCAATCCAGTTCGTCGGCCCTTCGACCTCGGCATAGATGCCGATGGGAGTCTCGTCGAGGACCAGATGCGCGCCCGGCGCGTTCTCCTGCGAGTATTCTGTGCGGTATTTCTCATACACAAACATCGGGCCGTAGCCCAGGCGCGTAAAGATCTCGGCCACCGCCGGCCCATCGTTCACCTCGGACTCAGTCTCGATGCGAACCTTGTAGCGGGAGCCCGTCTCCTCGTCGTCCGGATGGCGCTTATGCGTTACGACATACTTGTCTCCGTAGCGCCGCACCCGCAGCACCTGGCCCGATTCCTTCAGGGTTCGATCCGGTGTGTCATAGAGCGTGTTCGACTCGAAGGTGCGCGGGGTATCCAACCGGAAGCCCGCCTGCTCCAGCCGGTTCTGCAGCGCGGAAAGGTCGGAAACAGGAAACTTCAGCTCGATCTCAGGGCTCTGCATAGCGGAGAGTATACGGCGGTCCGGCAGACGCGGCCATGACCGTTACGATGGAATGTGGATTACCCGGCCCAAACCGAACAATTGGACGCTACCCGGCCTGAGGATCTCCAGCGTGCGGCCGCCATCCTGCGCGCAGGCGGTCTTGTGGCGTTTCCCACCGAGACGGTCTACGGGCTGGGTGCCAACGCTCTCGATGCCGAGGCGGTGGAGAAGATCTTCCGGGCGAAGCAGCGGCCTAGCTGGGATCCACTGATCGTCCACATTTCCAGCACCGAGATGCTGGCACAGCTGACCACGCTTGAACTGGAGTCGCCGGGCGATCGAACGCAAGAGCCGTACTCCAGTGTGTCACCGGTCCTCCGCAACGCGCGTACCTTGATCCAGCACTTCTGGCCGGGTCCGCTTACGCTGCTGCTGCCACGTACGGGGCGGGTTCCTGACGCCGTCACCGCGGGCCGTCCGCTCGTCGGGTTGCGCATGCCGGTTCACCCCGTTGCTCGGCGCCTGATCGAGCTTGCTGGAGTGCCGATTGCCGCCCCCAGCGCCAACCGGTTCGGGCATGTCAGCCCCACGATGGCGGCCCACGTCCTCGCTGACCTTGATGGGCGGATCGACGCTGTTCTGGATGGCGGCCCGGCCGCTCTGGGCCTGGAGTCGACCGTCGCCGAACCCACCTGGGATGGCGCGATCATTTATCGCCAAGGCGCCGTGAGCGAACAGATGATCCGGGATGCGCTCGGCCGATCCTTCGTCCGCGTCTTCGATCCGCCGGCCTTCGCGGCTACGCCGGAGAGCCTGCCTTCGCCGGGCGTGGGGATACGCCACTACGCTCCGAAGGCGCAGCTGATCCTCGTAGAAATCCCACAGGACTTCCCCGAGGACTTCGATCTGTTGGTGGACAGGCATTCGGTTGAGGGCGGGCTTACGGGCGTGATGCTTCCCACCTCCTGGTCCGCACCGACCGTCGCTGCGACTTTCGATTGGGGTGCGTGGGATGATCCGGAAGCGCTCGCCCGGAACCTTTACGCCGGGCTGAGAGCGCTGGACCTGCTCAAGGTGAAGACCATCGTGTGTCCGGTGCCTCGCGGCGCGGGAACCGCTGCCGCGATCCGCGACCGCCTCCGTAAGGCCGCTCGGAGTTCGTGAAGGTCTGCTCCTGCCCAGCTTAGCCGGACAATACTCCATGGAAGAGCTGGTTCAACCAGGCTACTCATTTGTGAATGCAAGACTTTCGGCATAGCTGTCAAGTGATAGATTGCGGAGCAGATTTCGCCTCATGCCACCCTGGACCTGATCCAATCCTCGAGCCGCCGTTTCAAGCCACGTGAAGTCTGTCGATGCAACAACTTTTTCCAACTCAATTCGGAGATCGACGTTGCGGACCCGCTCCGGCGTACCCGCTCGCAGCAGCAGCACATCCTCGAGCAATAACCCGATTGTTCTGAGCAGGTTAGCCGTTTTCGCCTGTCCCTCTGCACCCGCCCGATAGGTTTCGGTCATCTTAAACAACGCGGAATGGTCGTTCTGTGCGCCGCGTAGCATCGCCATTGCATCCGCCCGGGCAGCCATAAAGCCTTCTAAATCAAAGCTCAAAGCCTTCCCCACCGCCCCCTGGGACAGCAGGGCGACGAGTGTTCGTTGGCGTGGCTCCCATTCCGGCCTACGATCCGCCAAGACCATCTCCAACTCCTCTGTTTGCAACGCGCCGAGCCTTACAGTCGCACACCTTGACCGGATCGTAGGCAGTAGTTCCCCTACATTCTCCGCACAGAGGATTATGTGCACGTACTCCGGTGGCTCCTCCAGCAGCTTGAGAAGCGAATTCGCCGCCTCCTTCATAAAAGTCGCTGCGCTGAAGATGAACAGCTTACGGGGCGCCTCGGAGGGCATGTACTGGGCACGCTGAATGACCGTTCGGACCTGTCCCAGCTTGACCAGCAACTGCGGAGGATCCGGTGGGACGATGAGGACATCAGGGTGTGGTTGCACGAGCACCCGCGTCTCCTTCTTGTCCGTCTCCCGCAATTCTTCTCGTGCTGTAACTGCTGTTTCGACAGCGGTTGCGAGATCCGCGGCGGACGCGATCCGGGTGCAATTGGCGCACACTCCGCAGAAGCTCGCCAGCGACTGGCCGGTGGACCACAACTCTCTCGGCTGCCTCTCACATTCGACGGCCAACGCCAGCATCAAGGAAAGCGTGTACTTCCCCGAACCCTGTGATCCGGCCAGGATCAGCGAGTGGGGTAGGCGTCCGGCCGCGATTGCCGTCCGTAAACCTTCCACAGCATGGGTGTTGCCGATGAAGTCGTTGAAGGTGGCCGGCAATGTGGATGCGTAGGTCATGCGCAGACTCAATGATAGGGGCTAGCGCGGTTCAGCCCGCATTATGAGCGGATCCTTGGGGCGGAGAGTGATCTTGGCTTGCACCTCGGGTGGAGCGGAGCCGGCGTAGGTGAGGCGCCAGGTCTGGGCGAGGGTGGCGATGGAGAAGACGCCCTCCATCCAGGCGAAGCTTTCGCCGATGCACTGACGGGAGCCGCCGCCGAAGGGAAAATAAGTGAACTTGGGACGAGCGGCCTTGGCTTCGGGGGAGAAGCGATCGGGATCGAAGCGGAGGGGGTCCGGGTAGTACGCTTTGGTACGGCTCATCATGTACTGGCTGAAGAAGAAGTGGGCGCCGGGGGGGATTCGGTAAGGGCCGAGGGTAATGGGCGCGGTGGACATGCGACCCATGGCCCACGCCGGGGGATAGAGGCGCATGGACTCGGCGAAGACCTGCTCGGTAAAGCGGAGGGCGGGAAAGTCAGCGAGAGTGGGCAGGCGGCGATTGACGTCGGTGCCCAGAACGCTATCGAGTTCGGCGTGCAGGCGGGCTTCGGCTTCGTGGTTCTGGCTGAGGAGGTACCAGGTCCAGGTTAGGCCATTGGCGACGGTTTCGTAGCCGGCGAGGAAGATGGTGAGGACCTCATCGCGGACCTGGTCGTCAGACATGGCGACAAACTGGCCGTTGGGCTGCCCGTTTGCGTCGAGGAGTTCATCGCGGCTGGTTAGAAGCATGGAGAGAAGGTCGCCGCGGTCTGGCTGGTCAGCGGCGAGGGAGGTGCGGCGCTCTGCGATGAGGCGGTCCACGACTGCATCGAGACGCGACTTGGAGTTGCGGAATTTGGTGATTCCGGGGATCGGGAGATGCAGGAAGAGCTCGATGCGGGGAAAGGCAACGATGAAGTTGTAGAGGTCCATGATGAGGTTGACCTCATCGTTGATGCGGCGGATGTCGTCGTCGACTTGGGTGTCGAAGAGGGTGCGCGCGACGATCTCGAGTGAGAGGCCCATCGAGGCAGAGGCGATATCGAAGGGCTGGCCGGGGATGATGCGGTCTCGGGCGGCGACGGCGGAGGCGACGATCTGGTCCGCATAGGCGTTGATGCGCTGGCGATGGAAGGCGGGCGCAGCGATGCGGCGCTGGCGCATGTGGAAGGGCTCTTCCGAGGTAATGAGGCCCTCGCCTAGGAGGATCTTCATGCGCTTGACGGTGCGCTCCTTGACGAAAGAGGCGGCTTGGTTGACGAGGATCTCGCGGATGTACTCGGGCTCGTTGATGAAGACGATGGGGGTGCCCATGAACTGATAGTGGGCGATGTTGCCGTAGGTCTTGTGCAGGTGCTCGAAGAGGAGGATGGGGCTGCCGAGTTTAACCCACGGCTTGGCAGCGTAGAAGGGGAGACTGCGCTTGAGGCCGGGAGGCATGTGCCAGGGGCCGGAGGATTCGGGAGAGGTCTTGCGGAAGCGGGGCATCAGACTGGATTGTGCGCTGCGGCAAGGCGGCGGGCAACCAGGGTGCGGATCGAATCTTCGACGGCATCAATGGAGGCGTCTTTGCGAATGGCTTCCACGCGGGCAGGTTCGCGGGCGGCGATGCGCTCGTAGGCCTGGTGAATACGCTGGTAGAAGGCGTCGTCCTCGCGTTCAAAGCGGTTCTCGTCTGTGCCGTGCTGGATGACGTGGCGGACGTTTCGACGGCGGGCTCGGCTCAGGGACGCACTCAGAGTTGGAAGCAGAAGGATGGTGAGGTCAGGTTGGAGATTGTCGCAGACGGCGGCGTGGAGGGCGAGGACGCGTTCGCTGCCGAGTTGGCGGCCGGCCCCCTGGTATGCCTCGGAGGAGTCGGTGTAGCGGTCGCAGAGGACGATGGAGCGGGCAGCGAGGGCGGGGCGGATGACCTCCGCGATGGATTGGGCTCGGTCGGCAAACATGAGAGCCAGTTCGGAGAGTGGGGCGATCCGGCCGACGGCGGCTTCAGAGCGGGAATCAAGAAGGACGCCGCGGATGCGGTCGCCGAGGGGGGTGCCTCCGGGCTGGCGGAGGCTGACGACGGTGTGGCCCTCGGACTCCAGCCATTCGGCGAGGCGCCGGAGTTGAGTCGTCTTGCCGGAGCCGTCTAGTCCCTCGAAGGTGATGAAGTAGCCACGGGGCATGGGGTGAGTTTATTACGATCCGAGAAGCTAACGGGTGGAGTGGAGGGTGGATGCCCACTGAGTGCCGGTGGGCGTGACGGTCACGAGCAGGGCACCCTCATCGCCTTCCTGGAGGTGCGGGCCGGAGGCCTTCTGGTCGTGGTTGGCGGGGTCCGTGTAGAGGAGCTTGAGGTCGCCGGAGCCGAGGACCTTGAAGCGGTAATGGAACTCCTCGCCGGGGGCCAGACTCTGGGTGCCGAAGCTGGCGCTGGGGTAGTCGAGCTCGACGAGGGTTATGGGATGGCCGGAGGCGTTGCGGAGGGTGGTTTCTATGTAGGCGGAGTGGCAGCCGACGAGAAACACGAGCGATGCCGGGGCCAGGATTCGGGTGAGACGCATGAGTGCTCAGGATACATCTGTCCTGCCGAAAGGGCCCACTGCGCGTGGGGCGGGTGCTTCGCACCGTATTGGCAGGGTCGAGGTGTGGAGCAGGCGGGGGCTGCTCCCTTGGTCGCAGATCAGGATCTGCGAAGGGATCGGATGATCTCGGGAAGGCGGTTGAAGAGGGCGACAGAGCGCATCCAGGAGCGGCTATCGATGGCGGGGGTGCCGGACATGACCTTGCCGGGGGGGATGTCGCCGTGGAGGCCGGACTGGGCGGTCGCGACGGCTCCGTCACCGATGTGGCAGTGGCCGGCGACCCCGACCTGGCCAGCCAACGTGACGTTGTTGCCGACGGAGGTGCTGCCGGCCAAACCGACCTGGGCACAGAGGAGGGAGTTCTCGCCTATAGTCGAGCCGTGGCCGACCTGGACGAGGTTGTCTACCTTGGTGCCGAGGCCGATGCGCGTCTCGCCGATGGAGGCGCGATCGATGCAGGCGTTGGCCTGGATCTCGACGTAGGACTCAAGGATGGCGGGGCCGGATTGGAGGATTTTGTGCCAGGCGTGGGTGCCGGGGGGGGCGGGGATGCGGGCGAAGCCGTAGCCGTCGGCACCGATGATGGCTCCGTTCTGGAGGATGACGTCGTCGCCTAGCCGGCAGTGCTCGCGGATGATGGCGTGGGCGTGGGCGAGGAGGCGGTGGCCGGCGTGGACGTGGGGGTAGAGGACGACGTGAGGGTGGAGGACGCAGTCGTCGCCGAGGACTACACCTTCGCCTAGGACGACGTAGGGGGCGATGTGGGGGTTGGCTCCGATGACTGCGGTGGGGTGGATGACTGCGGTGGGGTGGATGCCGGGGGCGGTTGCGGGTGGGGTGTAGAAGAACTCTATGGTGCGGGCGAAGGCGTGGTAGGGGTTCGGGAGGCGGAGGGTTGGGGTTTTGGTGGGCGGAAAGGTGGGCTCGACGAGGATGGCGGAGGCGCGGGTGGTGGCGGCGAGGGAGACGTATTTGGGATTGGAGATGAAGGTGATCTGGCCCGGAGCGGCTTCTTCTATGCCGGCGATTCCCGTGATTTCAGTATCAGGGTCGCCGCCCTGGAGAGTGGCGCCGAGGGAGGCGGCGAGGTCTGAGAGCTTCATGGTGGGATTGTAGTGGAGTACCCCCCCTCCCCTGCCGAATACGCGCAAAGTCTTCAAAACATTGCACTTAGGTCTGGACTTGGGGGAGGAAGCGGAGGTAAAGTCTTTGTTTGCCTTCCGAGTCGCTGCAAAGTCTTCATTCCAGGCCAGATAGTCTCATCATGAGGCGGGGTCGGATCAGAGAGAGGGAAGAGGAAAGTCAGTTTACTTTGCGACTCCCGGCGAAGGGTTTCGTTTCCTGTCGACTGCCAGGGGAAGAACGGTAAGGCACTTGGCTTTGGACCATTTCTCCGGCGTCCACTCCGGGCTCTCTGCGTTGGGTCCGGACGCTTGGCTACGAGTCTTTGGCCTAGGAATGCGATGCTGAAGTCGAAGCGCTCAGTCCGCTGAAGGGAGATGCGGTGCTTCTTGCAACTAGTCTCGTTCTTCTCTGAGTCTCAGGCGACTTGCGTTGTTCTGATTCTGTCTTCAACAGACTTGAGCTAAGCCGAGTGCGTTGATGTCAGGTGAGGTCTTCGGGTTCGGCTTTTGAGAAGTCAAGCGTCAGGTCGTCGGACGGGGTGGGCTTTGCAGGCGTGGGTCTGGGTTTGGAGGGGGTGGTGATGACGGTGAGGAGTTGAAGGGAGGCGATGGCGGCGCGGGGGATGAAGAGGCGCTGGGTGTTGGAGCGGGTGTCGGGGGGGATGAGGAAGAGGCCGTGATCGTGGAGGACGCCGTCGAGGAGGGAGAGGTCAAGGGGGGCGAGGCCTTCGAGGGTGTCGCCGGCGGTGAAGGTGAGGCGGACCCAGAGGCCTTCGGTGCGGGGGCGGGCGAGGAAGGTGCGGCGGAGGAGGTTTTCGGGGTTGAGGCGGTCGGCGAGGTTGAAGTCGCGGACGAAGGCGATGGTCCGGACCTGGTCGAGCGGTACGGGGTTGAGGCGGCCGGAGAGGTCGAGGAGATCGATCAGAGATGGGGGTGTGGCGGAGACAAAGCCGGTCGCGGGGAGGTAGCCCGGGTGAAGTTCGTCCGTGAGGGTTCGGAGGATGACTTTTTTCCGCATAAGGACGGTGGTGGAGCAGTGGCAAGACCGTGGAGGGGCCGGATTGGGGCAGTGGGAAATGATAGCAGCGAAAAGGGTGCAAAAGGGTAGTCAAAGTGCCCCTTCTGTGTTACATTTGGGCTTTGCGACGAGCCTCTGGGATGGGCCTAAACTGTTCATTCTGCATTGGTTACGGTCACCGGGAGACCGGTCTGGAGTGTAGGAAGAAGTATGGCCGACTATATCTACCTGCTCGAGAACCGACTCTCGGGTACGCAGCGGAGTGCGCTGAAACAGGTTATTGAGATCGCGAAGGCGAAGGGACTGACGGTTTTTCTGGTGGGCGGCGCGGTTCGCGACCTAACCAGCGGCTCGCCGGTGCGCGATCTGGATGTAGCGGTTCAAGGAAATGCCCTCAAGTTACGGAAGGATATCGAAGCTGCGGGCGGGGTGATATCCGGGACGAACGATGCCGGGCAGGCGCTCTTCGTGCGTTTTCCGGGGAGTGTTCGGATTGAGATCGGCAGCACGCTGAGCGTGACGTATCCGAAACCGGGCAAGCCGGTGGTGAAGCCGGCGACGATCCTGGACGATCTGCGACGGCGGGACTTCACGGCGAACGCGATGGCGATCTCGTTGAACGAAGGATCGTACGGGTTGCTGATGGATCCGCTGAACGGGGTGGCGGATATCGAGAACCGGGAGCTGCGGCTGGTGAGCAACTACGGATTCATCGAGGATCCGGTGCGGATGATCCGGGCGGCGCGGCTGATGGCGCGGCTGGGCTGGGCAATGGATGAGAAGACCCAGGGACGGTACGAGACCGGGGTGGAGGAAGGGTACATCTCCGCGCTCAGCGAGTTCCTGCGCGGGTATGAGACGGAAGAGATCGTGCACGAGGAAGATCCGCTGCGGGTGTTGAAGCGGTTGGAGGCAGACGGCTGGATGAAGGTGCTGGCGCCGTACTGGACGAGCGCCAAGGTGAATACGGCTGAGCTGGAGAAGCTGCGGGATGTGCAGGCGCAGCTTCAGATGCAGGGCATCCATCCGGACACGGCGACGGCGCACTTTCCGCTGCTGACGGCGAAGTTGAGCGTGAATGAGATTGAGACGCTGAAGAAGAGCTTTGCGCGGCAGGGTTTTGTGGCCGAGATCGACGCGCTGGAGGGTGAGGCGAAGGATTTTGCGGCGAAGCTCTCCGGCAAGGGCACGGCTGCGGCTTCAGACGCATGGAAGCTGATTACGTCCGCGCGGCCGGAGGCTGTGCTGTGGGCGGCTTACTCCAGTAAGAGCGGGACGGTACAGGCGAAGCTGAAGAGCTTCTATACGGAGTGGCCGCAGGCGCGAACGAAGATTCCGTATACGACGATGCAGGAGATGCGGATTACTCCTGAGGTTGCGGGCTACAACGAGCTCTTGGAGAGATTGTTCTTCGCTTTGATGGATGGGCAACTGCAGAGTCCGGAAGAGATGAAGGCGTTCCTTGAGCCGTATTCGCCGCCGGCTCCTCCTCCGCCGGTGAATATGCGGCGGCTAAGGGCGGCGAAGAAGGAAGCGAAGCCGAAGGGGCGGGCGAAGAAGGCTGCCGCGGTTGAAGATGAGGAAGAGCCGGGAGTGGAGTTGGAGAACGAGATCGCGGCGGAGGTGGTGAAGGTTCTGGGCAGTGAGGATGAGGAGCTCGATACGGTGGAGGAGGCGGCAGAGTCGGACGACTCTGGTGAGTCCGGCGCGTCCAAGGACGAGGAGGAAGCGGAGGTTGTGCCGGTGAAGGCGGCTCAGGCTCCGACTCAGGTTCCGGCTAAAACTGCGGCTAAGACTTCAGCCAAGACGCCCGCGAAGGCTTCGCCGGCTCCCGCGAAGGCAGCTGCGGCGGTTGAGGGGGTCGCGGCGAAGAAGGCGGCGCCTCCCGCGAAGAAGACGGTGGCGGCAAAAACTTCGGCTCCGGCTAAGAGTGCGGTTAAGACCGGTGCGAAGAAGAGTGTGATGCCGGTGAAGGATCCGGGCAAAGCGGCCGTGAAGACTGCTGCCACGAAGACGCCGGCGAAGGTTGTTGCGAAGAAGGCCGCTCCGGTGAAGGCAGCCAAGAAGGCGGTGCCTGCCAAAGCAGTCAAGACGGCAGCTAAGAAGAGTGCTCCGGCTAAGGGTGCGGTGAAGGTTGCAGCGCAGGGTAAGGCGGTCAAGAAAGGCTCCGGGCGACGGTAGGCGGCGTTGCCGGGAACTGGCGAGAGACGCGGCGGGCCGTGAAGGAGGCCGCAAAGGCCGGTGAGCAGAGCGGTTGCGGTTCGTGAGGTTTGGGCCGGTCTTTCGCCTGGGTCGCGCGGGGAGCATCTTATAGATGAGGTGACGTTCGATGGTGATTGCGGTTTTGCTGGGCTCGGTTCGGTCGGACCGGATTGGTGGGAAGGTTGCGAAGTGGGTGAAGGCGGAGTTGGAGAAGCGTGGGCATGAGGCGGTGATCGTGGATCCGGTGGCGCTGGATCTGCCGCTGCTGGACCGGATGTGGAAGGAAGTGAAGAACGAGAAGGCAGGTGGGGAGCATGCGGGGCTGAAGGCGAAGCTGGAGCCGCTGGCGAAGCTGTATGAGCGAGCGGATGGGTTTGCGATCGTTTCAGCGGAGTATAACCACTCCGCTCCTCCGGCTTTGGTGAACCTGATCGACTACTTCCTGGAGGAGTATTTTTATCGGCCTTCGGCGATCGTGTGTTATTCAGCTTATCCGTTCGGCGGGGTGCGGGCGGCGATGGGTTTGAGGGTGCTGCTGGCAGAGGTCGGGATGGGATCGATTCCGACGCTGCAGCCGGTGCCGCTGGCGGGGAGTGCGGTGAGCGAAGAAGGTGTGGCGCTAACGCAGGATCTGGCGGAGAAGTCGGGGAAGTTCTTTGAGGAGTTTGAGTGGTATATGGGTGCGCTGGCTGCGCAGCGGAAGGTTGGGGTGCCGGGGAAGAAGGCTTGACGCCGATCTGCCACGGATCTGAAAGGCGATCAAGACGGGATTTTATTGGTGTATGTTTGGGGAACGATTCGAGCGTTGGTGGTGGGGGTGGTCATGATGGGGTCGATGGCGTCTGGGCAGGCGGGGAAAGACAAGGGAGTTGCAATGCATCATGCGATGGGGTCGTTTGAGGTGAAGGTTAAGCCGGAGGGGCTCAGCGAGGTTGCGGGTGAGACGAAGATTGGGCGGATGTCGATCGACAAGGTGTTTCATGGGGCGCTGGAGGGGACGAGCAAGGGGGAGATGCTCTCGGCGATGGGCGAGGTCAAGGGGTCGGCGGGGTATGTGGCGATGGAACGGGTGACGGGGACGCTCGATGGAAAGACGGGGAGCTTCTATCTGCAGCATACGGCGACGATGGATCGGGGACTGCCTACTTTGAAGATTACGGTGGTGCCGGATAGTGGGACGGGGGAGTTGGTGGGGCTGACAGGGACGATGGGGATCGATATTGCGGGTGGGAAGCATGCGTATGAGTTTGAGTACTCGATTGCCGCTGCGTAGGAAGGCTTGCCACCAATCTGCCACCGATCTGGAAGGGCGATCTAAGAACGATAACGGCGCAGGGCTATGAAGGATGCGGTGAAGATGGTGGTTCCGGCAAGGACCATGAGGGTGATGGCTTTGCGATAGGCGATCTGGGTGCGGACGGGGGTTTGGCCTACGGATTCGCGGCACTGGGCGCAGCCTTGAGGGTGGGCGGGGGAAGGTAATAGAAAGAGCAGGAACAGGCAACTGCGGAGGTTCTTCGCTACGCTCAGAATGACCTTCTTCCTTCCTAGTCCTCGCTACGGCTTCACGGTTACTGGAAGAAGGCCAGGAGGGCGAAGAGGCCTAGCCAGAGGACACCCATGGAGTGCCAGTACCAGGCGGCACAGTCGACGAGGATCTGGCGGTTCTCCATGACCTTAGAGACGAGAAGGCCGGTGAGAGCGGCCAAGAGGAGAGCGACTCCGAGGAGGAGGTGAGCTCCGTGGATGCCGGTGATGAGGAAGAAGGAGTGGCTGCTGGGGTTGGAGTAAAAGTGGACGTGCTGCGCGGCGAGCTGGTTCCAGGCTACGACCTGGCCGGTGAGGAAGAGGATGCCGAGGAGGACGGTAGCGACGAGCCAAGGCATGGCGCGGCGGCTGGTGGGCTTGCCGAAGCCGAGCCACTCGTCCATGACATGCATCTCGCGGAACATGTGGCGGCGGGCGATCTCAATGGTGAGGGATGAGAGCAGGAGGACGGCGGTGTTGAGCCAGAGGATGGGGGGGATGGCGGTGGGGAGCCATTCGTTGATAAAGCGGGCGTTGGCGTCGAAGTGGCCGGATCCCTGGGAGACGAAGAAGACGCTGACGATGGCGACGAAGAACATGAAGACGGCGGAGAGCGCGAAGAAGAGGCCCAGGCGGTAGCGATCCAGGCGCTCGCGCGGGTTGCGGCGGCCGCGGCGGGGGTTCCAGTTGTCTGGGTCGCCGCCGCCGCCGGTGCGTTTGTCGGTGGGTGGGCGTCTGCCGCCTCCGTGGTCTCCGTCGCCGGTGTCGTGGTCGCGCCGCTTGCGTTCGACTTCATTCGGGGAGATGAGTGCGGGCATGGAGACTCCTTGGGCGACGTCTGCTGAGAGCAGGAAAGGGAGCGTACTGAAAAGAGCTTACTCCGGTTTTGGCTGTGCGTCCCACTGGGGTTGAAAGGAGACGGTGTTTGCGGTGTCGGCGTATTCACAGGGTCCGCAATGAACGGAGATTTCTTGGTTGGATGCAGATTCGGGCAGCCATTCGAGGGTGGTGGCTTGCCAAGGATTGTCTTGGGCGATGGTGCCGCGGCGGAGGCTGCGGAAGACGTTGAGGATGAAGAGGAACTGGGCGGAGATGAGACAGATGGCGGCGTAGGTGATGAGGCGTTGCAGCGGGAGGGTCGGGGCGAAGAGGGCGGCTGAGCTGCGGAGGCCGGTGAACTGGGCGTAGTGGCGGGGGGCTCCGGCGAGGCCGGCGAGATGCATCGGGAGGAAGGTGGCGTAGGCGAAGAGGATGGTCAGCCAGAAGTGCCAGCGGCCGAGGAGCTCGGACATGAGGCGTGGGCGAAGGCCGGCGGCGGTGCAGAGGAGCGGGAACCAGTAGTAGGTGGCGGCGAAGAGACCGAAGATACCTGCCATCGCCATGATGAGGTGGAAGTGGGCGACGACAAAGTAGGTGTTGTGGAGGTACTGGTCGAGGATGGGCTGGGCCAGGATGGGGCCGGTGAGGCCGCCGGCGACGAAGAGCGAGACGAAGCCGAGGGCGAAGAGCATGGGGGTGGTGTATTGGGGGCGGGAGCGCCAGGTGGTGGCGAGCCAGGAGAAGACCTTGGCGGCGGCTGGAAGGGCGATGGCCATAGTGGAGATGGAGAAGGCGGTTCCGGCGAAGGGATTGAGGCCGGCGACGAACAGATGGTGGCCCCAGACGAGGATGCCTAGGAAGCCGATGAGGAGGGTGGTCGCGATCATGGTTCGGTAGGCGAAGACGCGGCGGCGGCTGAAGTTGGCGAGGAGCATGGAGGTGAGGCCCATGCCGGGGAGGATGGCGATGTAGACCTCGGGGTGGCCGAAGAACCAGAAGAGATGAAGCCAAAGGAGTGGGCTGCCGTTGCCCGCGGTGTGAAGGGTGCCGTTGACGAGATCGCCGGCGGGGAGGAAGAAACTGGTTCCGGCGTGGCGGTCGGCAAAGAGGAGGAGCAGGGCGGCTAAGAGAACGGAAAAGGCGATGACGGAGAGGATTGCGGCGGTGAACCAGGCCCAGACGGTGAGGGAGAGTCGCTCCCAGGTCATGCCGGGGCAGCGGCGCGTGATGACGGTGGTGAGGGTGTTGATGGAGCCGGTGATGGAGCCGATGGCGAAGAGGCCGATGGAGGTGAGCCAGAGATCCATGCCGAGACCCTGGCCGGGACCGGCGGCGGCGATGGCGGAGAGTGGGGGGTAGGCGGTCCAGCCGGAGATGGCGGCTCCGCCTTGAACAAAGCTCGAGGCGAGAAGAGCAAGGAGACCGGTGGCGGTCGTCCAGAAGCCGAAGGCGTTGAGGGCGGGGAAGGCCATGCTTCGAGCGCCGATTTGGGCGGGGAGGATGAGGTTGCCGAAGCCGGCCTGCGGGGCTACGGTGAGGACGAAGAAGAGCATGAGGGTGCCGTGGATGGTGACCAGGGCGAGGTAGTCTTCCGGCTTGATGATGCCGAAGAGGGGGAACTGGAGCTGCGGGAGGATCAGGTGGAGGCGCATCAGCAGAGAGAGGATGGTGCCGATGAGGACTGCAAGGGTGGACAAGGCAAGGTAGAGGATGCCGAGGGATCGGTGGTCGGTGGTGAAGATGCGGCGACGCGCAGTAAGGCTCAAGTTCATGGGGTGGCTGCCTTCTGCTTGGCGGCGAGCCAGGTGGCGAACTGGTCCGGGGGGAGGACTCGGAGGTTGGCGTTCATGCGGTAGTGGCCTAGGCCGCAGAGCTGAGTGCAGAGGATAGCGTAGGTACCGGGGACGATTGGGGTGAAGTGGACGTGGATCTCCTGCCCGGGAACGGCGTTCTGCTTGAGACGCATGGCGGGGATGGCGAAGCCGTGGATGACGTCCTGGGCGTGGAGGTGGAGGTCGACCTCGCGGCCGGCTGGGAGGACGAGCTCGGAGGTGATGAAGTCGTCGGCGGCGTAGGGGTCTTTGGGGTCAAGGCCGATGGGGTTACCGGCTCCGGGTTCGACGAGCTCTGGGCGGGTGCGGCCGAAGGCGTAGTCGGTGCCGGGGTAGTGGAAGTACCAGGCGAACTGCATGCCGGTGACTTCGACCTGAAGGGCGGCGGGATCGGAGCCGACGTAGCGGGATGCGGCCCAGAGGCGTTCGGAACGGATGGTGAGGAAGATGAGGAGCGCGGCGAAGAGAGCGATGGGGAAGGTTTCGACGAGATTGGTTTTGCGAGTTTCGGCTTGGCGGCGGAGGAGAATGCCGAGGAAGAGAAGGAGGTGGAGGAGGGTGAGGAGAGCGGCGGCGATCCAGAGGTTGAGGAGGAGGTCGCGGTCAAGTGCGGGGCCGTGGGCGGAGGCGTTCGGGGGCAGGTACCAGCGGGCGAAGGTGTCGAGGTGGAAAAGAGGGGGCATTGAGGTTACGGTGGAGCAGGGAAGAGCAATGTCAGGGGAAAACGGTAAGAGCAAGTGCAAATACGGAGGTTCTGAGCTTCGCTCAGCATGACGAGAGTTAATGCGATTCCACTGCTCTTAGTTTACTGGTAGACGGGGCAGCCGATGGTCATCTTGACGGCGGTCCAGCAGGTAACGACGGCTTTGGCGGCGTTGATGACCTGGAGGTTTTCCTGGTCGTTGGCGGCGAGGGTCGCGATGCGGGATTTGGTGTCGGCGAAGGCGTCCGGGCTGAGGTCGAGGGCAGGCAGGGAGAGGATGACGCGGGCGCGGAGGCTGGGGTCGTCGGAGTCGAGGAAGGCGAGGAGGGTCTGGTTGAGGGATTGGCTCTGGTCGGGGGCGGCGGCGATGGCGTCGACGAGATTGGCGCGGGTGTCGGGGGTCTGGTCGGAGCGGCGGAGATAGGTGGAGATGGCTGCGGCGGTGGCGGGGGTGACTGGGGCTAGTTCGAGGAGGTCTTCGACGACTGCCTGGCCGACAGGGCTGATGGCGTCGTCGCGTTTGAGGTAGTCGAGCAGGGGAGGGTAGACGGCGGAGGGTGGGTTCGGGGTGAAGCCGCCGAGGACGGTGGCGGTGAGAAGGCGGTTGGGCTGGAACTCCTCGGTGAGGTGCGGAGCGATCTTGGAGATTTCGGGAGTGAGGAGCTTTTGCAGGTCGGGCTTGTAGGAGGCGGGGCCGGTGGGGGGTGCGGGTTTGCTCTCGGGTTGAGCGGGGGCGTTCGGGTCGGCTGGAGCTGATGCTGTCGGAGTTGCGTCTGGGATTTGGGGCTGCTGGGATTGGAGAGAGACGAGAGCGGTGAGGGCGTAGGTGCGGACGGGGCCGTCGGGGTTTTCGAGCGCCTTCTGGATGAGAGGGATGGATTTGCGGAGGTCGGCGGGGGTGGGTGGGGAGGTCTGGGCAGTGAGGGCGGAGATGTCGTCAGGGGTGGGGGAGTGGCCGTCCGAGGAACGCTGGAGGACGATTGCCATGCGGTCTGCAAGGGGATTGGGGACGGTGGCGGTATCGCCGGACGGGGTTCGGTCCTGTGCGTCGACGTGCGGAAGGAGGGTGCAGAGGAGGAGGGTGAGGCTGAGGCGCAGGAGAATCATAGGGGGTTGGATGAGGCTGGATGGTGAGGGGCCGGGAGGTTCTGCTGCGCGGATTCGTGCTTCACGAGATGCTGTTTTACGATGTCGAGGAAGAGCTGGTGGACGCGGAGGTCGGAGTCGTCGGCCGAAAGTTCGGGGTGGAAGGTGGCGGCGAGGAGGTGGCCTTGCCGGACGAGGACGGGGAAGTCGTCGCGGCGGGCGAGGACTTCGACGTCTGGGCCGGATTGGGAGATGCGGGGGGCGCGGATGAAGACCATCTCGAGTGGGCCGCCGGGTAGGGAGGTCTGGGTGTGCAGGACAGTGGAGTCGAGCTGGCGGCCGTAGGCGTTGCGCTCGACGGTGATGTCCATGACGGCGAGGGAGGATTGAGGCGGGTTTAGGACGCGGGTGGCGAGGAGAATGGCACCGGCACAGGTGCCGAAGGTCGGGGTTTGGCGGACGAAGGTGGTGAGAGCGGCGAGGAAGCCGTCGCGCTCGAGGTGCTTGAGGAATGTGGTGGACTCGCCGCCGGGGATGATGAGGCCGTCCAGATTTGAGAGCTGGTCGGGGCGGCGGATGAGGACGGCTTCAGCACCGAGCGTGGTGAGGGCCTGGGCGTGTTTGGCGTAGGCGCCCTGGAGGGCTAGAACGCCGATTTTTAGCGGGTGAGGCATCAGGAATATCGTACTGTACGGAGGTTTGGGGATTGGGTGAGGGCTAGAATTGCGGGATGGAGGCGAGCGTATGGATTGGACGGGGTGTGAGTACGTGGAGAGGGTGCCAGGCAGGCTTGGCGGGGCGCCTGTGGTCAAAGACTCGCGAGTGCGGGCAGATACGCTCGTGGAATGTTATGAGCTTGGTGAGTCGGTTGAAGAGATCGCGTACAGCTATTCGCTCAACCCGAAGTTCGTCTCAGAGGTGTTGAGCTTTGCTGGAGCGCTTCAGCTTTCCACGTCTAAAGTTTGAAGATCCTCTTTGACCAGAACGTGCCCTTGAATCTTCACAAATATCTGCCGAACCACGACGTGCAAACGGCGGAGATGGTGGGCTGGGATCGGTGGACGAACGGGGACTTGCTTCTGGCGGCGGAACAGGCGGCTTATACGATCTTCGTGACCTGCGATCAGAGTTTGCGCTACCAGCAAAATCTTGCGGGGAGAAGCATCGCTATCGTCGAAATCTCACTTGCGCATTGGCCTTCAATCATGGCTCGCGTGGCTGAGATCGTGAAGACGGTAGAAGCATGTACCGAGGGGGACTACCGCCGTGTGGAATGCCCGTATGTGCGGAGCAATCAACGTTTGAAGGGTTAGTCGCGGGGGCGCTTTTTGATCTCTACGTTGAGGCGCTTGATCTTCTGGTTGAGGGTGCTGAGGGGGATCTTGAAGAACTCGGCGGCTTCGGTTTGGTTCCAGTGGCAGCGCTCGAGGCGGTCGGCGATGATGCGGCGTTCGATGTCTTCCATGACGTCGAAGAGTGAGGCTTCGGGGCGCTGGTCGAGGAGGCTGGCGGTGTAGGTGGCGCCGGTGAGTGAGGGGGGCAGCAGGTCCGGAGTGATGGTGCGGGTGGTGGAGAGGACGACGCCGCGCTCCATAGCGTTTTCGAGCTCGCGGACGTTGCCGGGCCACTCGTAGTCGAGCAGGATGCGGAGAGCTTCGGGGCTGAGGCTGGGGGCTTCGGTGCCGTTTTCAGCGGCGTAGAACTTGAGGAAGTGCTGGGCGAGGAGAGGAACGTCCTGGCGGCGCTGACGAAGCGGTGGGAGCTCCAGCATGATGACGTTGAGGCGATAGAAGAGGTCTTCGCGGAAGCGGCCGTCCTTGACGGCCTGCTGGAGGTTAACGTTGGTGGCGGCGACGATGCGGACGTCGACCTGGATCTCGCTGGTGCCGCCGAGGTGCATGAAGCGGCGGTCTTGTAAGACGCGGAGGATCTTGGCCTGCATGTCCATGGACATGGTGCCGATCTCGTCGAGAAAGAGGGTGCCTCCGTTGGCTACTTCGAAGAGGCCTTTCTTCGCGGAGATAGCTGAGGTGAAGGCGCCTTTGACGTGGCCGAAGAGGGAGGACTCGAGGAGGTCAGAGGGGATGGCGCCGGTGTTGACGGGGATGAAGGGGCGATCGCGGCGGGGGGAGTTCTGGTGAATGGCCTTGGCGATGAGCTCTTTGCCGGTTCCGGACTCGCCTTGAATGAGGACGGTGGAACGGCTGGGGGCGACCTGGGCTACGGTATCGAAGAGACGGAGCATGGGGTCGGACTTGCCGACGATGTTCTCGAAGTTGTAGCGCTGCTTGAGGACGCGTTTGAGCTGGATGACTTCGGCTTCAGCCTTGTGGCGGGCGATGGCGGAGCGGATATCAGCGAGGAGTTTTTCGTTGTCCCAGGGCTTCTGAACGAAGTTTTCGGCACCGGCGCGGATGGCGTCGACGACGTTGTTGACGGTGCCGAAGGCGGTGATCATGATGACCGGCAGCTGGGGGTGCATGGCGGTGATGCGGGGGAGGAGATCGATGCCGGACTCGCCGGGGAGGGCGAGATCGAGGAGGAGGAGGTCGAAGTCGTTGCGGGAGAGGACGTCTAGGCCCTTGGCGCCGTCGGGGGCCATGGTGACGTCGAAGCCTTCGAGGATGAGGAGGGTTTCGAGGGACTCGCGGATGCTGGGCTCATCGTCGATGATGAGGATGCGTGCGGGGATGGCGGCGGTGGCGCTTGGAGCGATGGTGGCGGTGGCTGCGGACATCGTTTGAGTGTTGCTCCTGTGTTGCCGGTACGGTTTGCGGAGGAGTTGAGTTCCGCTGAACTTAGGTGACGCTGACGGTCGCTGGAAGTGAGGGCGTCACGCGGGTCGAGGCGAGGGCGGGGATCTCAAGGCGGAAGGTGGTGCCTACGCCAAGCTGGCTTTCGACGGAGATCTTGCCGGCGTGCTCCTGGAGGATGCCATAGGAGACGGCGAGACCAAGGCCGGTGCCCTTGTGCTCGCCGGGCTGGGGGTTGGTCTTGGTGGTGAAGAAGGGATCGAAGATGCGGTGGAGGTGGTCTGATGCGATGCCCGAACCGGAGTCGCGGATCTCGACGATGACCTTGTCGCGGCTGGAGTTGGCGTGGGAAGAGAGGGTGAGGCGGGAGTCGCCGGCGCCCTGCATGGCGTCCTTGGCGTTGAGCATGAGATTGAGGATGACCTGCTGGAGCTTGCCCTGGTTGCCGTGGATGCGAGGGAGGTCGGGATCGAGGTCCGACTCGACCTGGATGCGAGCGGTTTTGAACTGATGGTCGAGGAGGATGGCGGAGTCGTGGAGGAGCTGGTTGAGGTCGATGGAGATGAATTCGGTGCCGGAGGTGCGGGAGAAGTTGAGGAGACCGTTGACAATCTCAGAGGCGCGGAAGGTCTGGCTGGTGATCTTCTCGAGCACGGGGGTAAGACGGGTGGACATTTCGGGGTTGGAGCGCAGCTGCTTGGTGAGCATCTGGGTGTAGCTGGAGATGACGGCAAGTGGGGTGTTGACCTCGTGGGCGACGCCGGCGGCGAGGAGGCCGATGGAGGAGAGTTTTTCAGACTGGGTAAGCTGGGCTTCGAGCTCGATGCGGTCGGTGATGTCGTCGATGAGGATGATGCGGCCGACGACGTCCATGGTGCGGGTGAAGAGGGGCGCGATGGAGATGTTGGCGGTGCGGGTTTCGCCGGTGGGGAGGGCGAGGCGGAACTTATAGAGAGTGTGGGTGCTGTGGGCCTGCTCGTTTTCGCGGCGGACGTCGTCGAAGCGGGCGAGGAAGTCGGCGGGGAGGATCTCGGAGAGCGGATGGCGGAGGGCGTCGGCGCGGGGGCGGGCGAACATGACCTCCATCTGCGAGTTCCAGGACTCGATCTTGTCTTCAAGGTCTACGGCGAAGATGCCGATGTTGATGGATTCGACGATGTTCTGGTTGAAGTCTTTCAGGCGCTCGAACTCGTTGATCTTGGATTCGAGGGAACGGTAGAGCTGGGCGTTCTGGATGGCAATGCCGATGTAGCCGGCGAGGGATTCGAGGACTTCCATGTCTTCCGAGGAGAGGAAGTCGCCGTCGCCGGTGCGGCCGAGGCCGATGATGGCGACGGTGCGGGTTCCGCCGCCGACGCGGTTGGCGACGCGGCAGGGGAGATAGTAGTTCAGGTCCAGGCGGGCAGCGGTCTGGCGTTGGTCGGGAGGGAGACGGAGGACCTGCTGGGGATTTTCCAGGAAGATGTGGGTGTTGGCGCCGGGGGAGTCGAAGTCGAGGAAGCCGAGGTTGAGGTTGGAGAGATCTGCGGCGCGGAGGTCGGTGAGTCCGTGGGATGCGGCAAGCTCGAAGTGGCTGCGGGCCAGGGGTCGGATGTTGTGTTCGGGCTGATCCTCATTTTGGGCGGCGAGGAGTACGGCTATGCGGGTGACGAGCAGGGTCTGGGGGAGACGCTCTACGATGGAGTCGACAAGGGCGCGGAGGTCGGTCTGCGAGTTCAGGGAGCGGCCGAAGTCGATGAGGGTTTCGCGGTAGTCGAAGCGTTTCTGGTCGAAGATGCGGTCGACGCGGGCCTGGATGGCACGCTTGAGGGGATCGAAGATGAGGCCGGTGGCGACGATGGCGGCGAGCAGGCCCCAGATCCGGAGGCTCGGGAGGCGGGTGTGGACAACTTCGGCGGAGACGGCTACGACGAGGAAGTAGAGGCCGACGAGAGCGGCGGTAGCGAGGGTGTAGGTGACGCCGCGCTTGAAGATGAGGTCGACGTCCATGAGGCGGTAGCGGACGATGGCCCAGGAGAAGGTGAGGGGCAGGAAGACGAGCGAGAGGCGGACGAGGTTCTGGATGCCTGGAGCGACGGTGAGGTCGAAGAGGAAGGGCAGGACGTAGAGGAGGGTGAAGGGGATGATCGCGACCAGGGTGCCGCGGGTGAGCCACTTGAGCTGCTGGCGCTCGAGAGGGTTCTCCGTGCGGCGGGCGCGGAGGAAGAAGAGCGCGGCGGCGGTGACGTAGTAGATGGCCATGTAGGCCATGGCGATCTTGTCGAGGCGGTGGGCGAGAGTGCCGCTGGCGGACCAGAGCAGGATGGCGGTGACTTGCAGGGCGGTGAGATAGAGGCCGGGGAGGTAGAGCAGGGCGGCGAAGATGGAGCGGCGGGTGCGGCGGGCGGCGGTCGCGGCGTCTGAGAAGGTGACGGCGAAGTGGAGGAAGAGCGCGGGCTGCAGGAAGGTGGCGACGATCTCGCACCAGTAGATGATCTGGTCGAAGGTATCGAGGCGGCCGGTGTACTTGAAGGCGTAGAGGACGAACGAAGCCAGGCAGAAGACGAAGAAGTGGGTGGATTTCGGAGCGGTCCAGCGGCGTAAGAGGACGTAGAGGCCGATGCAGAGGTAGACCAGGGCGATGAGACGAAGGCCGTAGTTGATGGAGCGGTCGGTGGAGTCGAGGTAGACCTGGATGGGGAAGCGGGTGGAGGCGGGCTGGAGGTCGCAGGCGTGGGCGGGGCGGGCGATGCTGTAGGTGGCCTTAGAAAAGGTCCCGTCGGAGAAGATCTGGCGCTCGTAGGCTGCGATGCGTGGGGTGGGGCGGTCGTCTACGGCCTGGAGGACGTCCCCGGCGCGGATGCCGGCGCGCTGGCCGGCGGAGTCGGTGGGGACCTGCTGGGCGCAGAGGCCGCCGGTGGTTTCCATCCAGCGAACGCCGTCCGTGGGGACGTTGTACGAGGCTTCCGAGGCGAAGTTGAATCCGGCGAAGATGCATGCCGCGGCCGTCACCGCTGCGAGCACGATGGCGAGGATGCGGGTTTGGAATGCGTTCTTCATTCCCTGACTTGGGTGGGGTGATGCACGTTCGGGTCCAAACAGATGCGCTCTGGGGATGGGGAAGTGGCTGAGATCAGCTGAGCAAACGGCTTCTTCGTCTACGAATAATCATAGATGGTCGTGGCGATTTGAAGATCACGAGCCGATCTATGTGGAAAAGCCGGTATGCATCTGGTTGAGTACGTGCTTACGCTTCTGTGGCTTGACCGATGCGATGTGGTGAGGTGAACTGGGAGTATGGACTTTATGCAGGCGAGCTCGGAATCGGACGAGATTCTGAGGCGTGACGAAGAATACATGATCCCGGTGTACGCGCGGTACCCGGTCGTGATGGAACGTGGCGAGGGCTGCGTACTTTTCGATGTCGAGGGCAGGCAGTATCTCGACATGATGGGTGGGCTGGGAGTGAATGCGCTGGGACATGCCCATCCGCGCATGGTGACTGCGTTGACCGAGCAGGCGGGGCAGTTGATCCATCTCTCGCCGCAGTACAGCAACCGGTACCCGAGTTTGCTGGCGGAGCGGCTTTGCGAACTTGCGGGGATGGCAGGGGCGTTTTTTTCCACAGGCGGATCGGAGGCGGTGGAGGGAGCGTTGAAGCTGGCGCGAACCCATGGGCGGCAGGCCGGCGGGGCGGAGAAGCACGGGCTGGTGGCGCTAAGGGGGAGCTACCACGGGCGGACGTTTGGGTCGCTCTCGGTGACCGGGCAGGATAAGTACAGCGTGGACTTTGGGCCGGCGCTACCGGGGGTGAAGTTTGTCGAGCGCGACAACCTGGCGCAACTGCGCGCTGCAGTATGCGACCGGACGTGTGCCATTTTGATTGAGCCGGTGCTGGGTGAAGGTGGAGTGCATGATTGCTCGGATGCCTTTCTGGCGGAGGCCCGGAGACTGGCGACGGAACATGATGCGCTGCTGATCTTTGATGAGATTCAGTGTGGGCTAGGACGGACGGGGGAGTGGTTCGCGTTTGAGCGGAGCGGGGTGAGGCCGGATGTGCTGATTTTAGGCAAGCCGCTTGGAGGCGGAGTGCCGTTGAGCGCTTTGCTGGTCAGCGAGGGGCTGTTCCACTCGTTTGGGCTGGCGAAGCATGGGAGCACGCTGGGTGGGAGTCCGCTGGCTTGCAGGCTGGGATTGGAGTTCCTCTCGGTGATGGAAGATGAGGGGGTGCTGGCGAACGTCATCAGTTCCGGGGCGCGGCTGCGGGCGCGGCTGGAACGGATCGCCGGAGAGTTTGAGGAGGCGGTCGAAGTTCGGGGCGAAGGGCTGATGTTCGGGCTCGAACTTACGGTTCCAGGACGACCGCTGGTGGAGGCTGCGCTCGAACGCGGGGTGATGCTGAACTGCGTGCAGGGGAATGTGCTGCGGTTTCTGCCGCCGTTGATCTTGACGGTGGCGCAGGTGGATCGGGCGATGGATGTGCTGGAGGAGGTCATGGGTGAGATGGGGACTCGGCGGGTGATGGTCGAGGCTCAGGTCGCGAGCGTGGCCTGAAGGGACTGCTTCGCAGGGCTCCGGTCGTGCTTCGCTATCACTCGCACAACCCTGACCAGAGGCACACGCTCGCGATGGATCACGCAGATGATCACGAATGAGCGGGCAAGAAGGACGAGGCCGGCAGCCCGAACCAGCGGTACTTCGTCGTTCCGACCGATTCATGCATGTAGATCGCCGCAATTCTCCACCAGCCGTACTGCGCAGGCCAAGGTGCGGGATGGGTGCTCCATGTGAAGCTGTACCGCTCCAGGATGAGTCTGGTGCGCGGGAGATGGCTGGGCGAACTGACCACCTCCGCGCTCTTCCAGCCGTGCTGCTGCATGATTTGCTCGCTGTAGAAGATGTTCTGAATCGTATTCTGCGAACGGCCTTCCATCTCGATCGCCGAGGCTGGAACTCCGTGCGACTGCGCCTCATGCGCCATGACTTCAGCTTCCACCCACTGGTTGTGGGCTGCCCCGCCACTCAGGATCAGGTGCTGCGCGCGCCCGATCCGGTACTCATGAACTGCTTCTCCCACGCGGCTGCGTTCCTCGGGCGATGCGGTTCCGTCAGACTTCGCCGGCGCTCCAAGCACAATCAGGGTGTCGAAGTGCATTCGATCCGTGTTTTGGTTGGGGATGGTGCCGTACGTGGCAGCTACGGCGACGACCGCCAGGCCAAGGCCGACGGCGGCTAAAATCCACCGTCGTATGCGCGCCATTTTAGCCACGTCCCACCAATTCTTTGGCGAGTTCCACGTAGAGGTCTACCGCCTCCAGCAGCTCCTGCTTGGCGATCCGTTCCTCCGGCGTATGCGCTACGTGGATCGATCCCGGGCCCAGAAGGAAGGGCTCGCCCCAGTTGGTCAGGCTGGGGATATCCGTTGCGAACTTCGCGACCATCGTGGGCAGCCGGCCCACCCGGCGCATGCGTACAAACTTCAGCTCGAGTGAGAATCTGACCTGCACGCGCCCGTTCACGGCCCGGAGCACCGCCTGCTTCACGGGCTCAGCGGGTCCTACGAGCCGAATGAGGAGATGGGCTTCCGCCTGGTCGGCGATGACATTCGGCGCTCGCCCGCCGGAGATCAACCCGACATTGACGGTGGTGTCGCCGATGCCGTCCAGGAACGGGAGTTCCATCTTCCGCAGATCGCCGAGTACGTCCACCAGGCGGTCGATGGCCGATTCGCCAAGCTCCGGATAGGCCGAGTGGGCCATCTTGCCTTCGGCGAACAGTTCCACCCTAAGAGCTCCCTTGGAGGCCAGCGCCAGCCGATTGTCCGTGGGTTCTCCGTTGATTAGGTACTTCGAGCCGCGAGCCTGCTGGTTCGCCACCGCCGCGCCGGCTGAGTCCCGTTCTTCTCCCACCACGAACAGCATGCCAACTTTGACTCCGTCGGTCCTGAGACGCTCTGCCGCGGCGACCTGGGCCGCGAGAATTCCTTTCGCATCGCAGGTTCCTCGCCCGTACAGGTAAAGGTCATCTTCCCGCAGGCTCACGTAAGGAGGCACGGTATCCATGTGGGTCGAGAGCACCACTTCCGCTCCGCCGGGCATCTCCGCATAGACGTTGAAGCGATTTCCATCTCCGTCGCCGCCTGGGGTTCCGGGTGCTGGACGATCCACTGCCATGCGCTCAACGCTCCAACCCTCACCTTTGAGCAAGGCCTCTACGAACTCGCCGACCTTCCCCTCGTGGTAGGTGGTCGACTCAATTCCGACCAGTTGCCGCGTTAGTTCCACCGCATCGATCGCCATAGAACCCCAGCATACCCGACGGCTTCCCAGCAGCTCACCAACCCACCCTGCTTCATACTGTCCCTATGCCCTTTCCTTCTCAGGTGCGCACCATCGACGATCTGGATGGCCCCGCCGGCCGTCTTGAGGCGATTCTCAACACCGGCTCTCCCGACGCCCCCTATACCGCGCTGATTGCACACCCGCACCCACCCTCCGGCGGCACCATGCACAACAAGGTCGTCTACCACACCATGAAGGCTTTCACCCACTTCGCGCTGCCCGTCCTGCGCTTCAATTTTCGGGGAGCGGGGCTCTCAGAAGGGGAGCATGATGAAGGCCGCGGGGAGGTGGAAGACGTGCGCGCCGCGCTCGAGTACCTCGATCTTCTGGCCAATAAGCCGATCCTCTTTGCCGGCTTCTCTTTCGGCTCGAACGTGGGGCTGCGCGCCTGCTGCGGCGATTCCCGCGTTGCTGCGCTGATCGGCCTTGGTCTGCCGGTGCAGGCTGCGGGCCGCGACTACAGGTATGGCTTTCTTCCCCACTGCACGGCGCCCAAGTTGTTTATCAGCGGCGACCAGGACGAGTTCTGCCCGCCGCAGGTACTGAAGGAGATCCTTCAGTCCGCTCCGCTCCCGTGCGAGAACATCACCATCGAGGGGGCCGACCACTTCTTCCAAGGCGTTCCAACGAGCCCCAAATCCAAACTTCCCCAGATGCAAGCGGCGCTTATGACTTGGCTCACCCAGAGCTTGAAACTTTCCCCCCACCCTTGAGCCAGAAACAGAGGATTGTCTTACCCTCGCAGCCACTCCCGGACCGCGAGATTACAGACCTCGGGCCGCTCCGCGAAGGGCAGATGCCCAACTCCTGGAATCACCAGCATCTTCGCTCCCAGGGCCTCTGCAAGGCGCCTTCCCGACCCCAGCCCGACGGCGAAGTCTTGATCCCCCCAGATGAGAAGCGTCGGCACCGCGGCCACCTTGGTCAGCAGCCCGCGCAGCACACCCATATCGTCCCACCAACGGCGCAGTATTCCAAGCATGTGCTCGACCGACTCACGGTTGAGGCCGGCCGTGTAGCCGTCCAGCATCTCCGGCGTCACTCGCCGCTTATCCACATACATGCGGCGATGCGCAACATCATGGGCCACCCTTGGCAGCAGGGGAATGGTCCGGGCAAACACGCGGCCGATGCGTGAGTTATAAAAGCCGATCAACCCTCTTCCGAGCTCGCAGAACGGATTCGCGGGGGCAAACAGCACCAGCCGCCTGACGCGATCCGGATGCCTGGCGGCGAGCATCATCACGACAGCCCCGCCATGCGAGTGGCCGGCCACGTCAGCAGCATCAATCCCAATCGCATCCATGAACGCGGCGACGCGGTCCGCGGTCGCTTCGAGGCCTGCATCGAGTCCCGCCACGCGCTCGCTTTCGCCCATATTCGCCAGGTCCAGGGCGTACACGG
Source organism: uncultured Granulicella sp. (assembly GCA_965198885.1). Classification (GTDB taxonomy): domain Bacteria; phylum Acidobacteriota; class Terriglobia; order Terriglobales; family Acidobacteriaceae; genus Edaphobacter. The sequence continues at coordinate 3,535,807 of OZ240677.1, forward strand.
TGGCATCCGCAGCCAAGAACTCGATGTTCTGATCCCAGTTCCGCGCCGACCCAACCAGGCCGTGCACCAAGACCAATGCGGGTCCGCTCCCGGCTCGCTGATAATGGACCCTCACTCCGGACGCGATCACGGAGCAGTCCTCAATCCTCAACGAAACTGAAGCAGCGACACGCATCTGTTTATGTTACAGGACGATGAATCCGTGCAGAAGAACAATCTTCCAAAACGACAATTCCTTAGCCTTTATTGAACCATCAGCGCAAACGTCGCAGTCTGGGACAGGGTCGCCGACGTCGCAGTTACGGTCACCGTGCTCGGTCCCGTCGTTGTGAGGTAGTTTGACGAGTTGCCTGCACATCCGGTCAATGCGAGGCCGGTCAGGCCAAGCACAAGCCCGAGCAGCAATCCGCGTTCCAAGCCTTCGCCGGAGGCCGAACAGACCCAGCCCGAGCACACCCGCAACGAACGGCAAGCCCCAAATGCGGTTCCGAGGATCGACCTGAGGAGCCTGCGCCGAAGCCGAAGCCACTCCGGTCTCGATCGTCATCGTACTGGTTACCGCAGCGCCATTGGGTGTCACCACGGAAGGCGAGAAGCTGCAGATGCTGTGGTTCGGCAGGCTGCCGCAGGCGAAGGTGACCGACTGGTTGAAGCCGCCGGTTGGGGTTATGGTCAAGGTTGTCGAGACGGAGCCGGACTGGAACACCCATTTTCCGCGCAAGAATCTACTACTTTCGCCGATGGAGGAGTTCTGCTTACAGATGGCTTGGTTCGCTGGTCCGCTTGGAAGCGGATACGTCATACTTTCGAGCACTCGACGGCAACCGGGCCTGATCTGCTGAGACCGGTCAGCTTCGTTTGAAGACTCTCGTTGCGGATCATCAGTCCGTTGCGGGAGGGGAGTGCGGAACCTAACGCGAACCGGCAGGCGGCTGGGGTATGCTGCGGGGATGAAGATTCTGGGGTGGGTGGTTTGGCTGGGGATGACGGCGAGTGCATGGGCGCAGGGTGGGGATCTGCTGGTGATCTCGAAGAAAGCGCATACGCTGGCGGTGGTGGATGGGGCGACTTTGAAGGTGCTGGGAACGGCTCCGGTAGGGGAGGATCCGCATGAGGTGATCGCGTCGAGCGATGGGCGGACGGCTTATGTTTCGAACTATGGGTTTGGGGCGTTCAACACGCTGACTACGGTGGATCTGGCGGGGATCAAGACGACGGGGAAGATCGATCTGGGGGCACTGAAGGGGCCGCATGGGCTGGTGTTTGTCGGGGGTAAGACGTGGTTTACGGCGGAGGCGGCGAAGGCGATTGGACGATATGACCCGGCTGCGGGGAAGGTGGATCTGGTATTAGGGACGGGGCAGAACCGGACGCACATGATCTGGGTGTCGGAGGATGGGCAGCGGGTGGTGACGACGAATGTGAGTTCGGGGACGGTGAGTCTGATGGAGCGGAAGGAACGGAAGATGGATGGGCCGCCTCCTCCAGGTGGCTTTGCGCCGGTCAGTGGCGGGCCGCCACAAATGGCAGACGATTGGAAGGATTGGGAGGAGACGGTGGTGAAGGTGGGGAACCGGTCGGAGGGGTTCGATGTGTCGCCGGACGGGCGCGAGGTGTGGGTGGCGAATGCGCAGGATGGGACGGTGTCGGTGATCGACTTTGCGGCGCGAAAGGTGGTGGCGACGCTGATGGTGAATGTGCCGGGGGCGAATCGGCTGAAGTTTACGCCGGACGGGAGGCGGGTGCTAGTGGGAACGCAGGAGGGCGTGGCGGTGCTCGATGCGGGGACGCGGGAGGTGGTGAAGCGGGTGGCGCTTGGGCGAGGGGCGAGTGGGATCCAGATGGAGCCGAATGGGGCGCGGGCTTTTGTGGCTTGTAACCGGGATGGATGGGTGGCGGTCCTGGATCTGAAGACCCTGACAATGACAGGGAAGATCGATGCGGGTGGGGAGCCGGATGGGATGGCCTGGGCGGTCGCGGCAAAGTGAGAGTGTAAGAGGGCTAGACCCGATCGAGTGTTACATGTAACATTTGATTCGATGAGAGCCGATGAAACAGCAGCAGGAAAGGTCGTTGGCGCGAGTGCCGGCAGGGCTGCGACTCGCGCGCGTGTAAGAAAGCATCGCGAGGCGCTGAGTGCGCGTGGGTTCAAGCCGGTGACTCGCTGGGTGCTCGACGTGAAGAATCCAGCGGTTGCGGCAGAGATACGACGGCAATGTCTGGCCTTGCGTGATGATCCAGCGGAGACAGAAGCACTGGATTTCATCGAACATGCCATGGATTATTCCGGATGGAGCTAAGCCGGGGCGACGTTGTGATTGTGTCCGCCGGGAAAGACTACGGTAAGCCACGACCCGCTTTGGTAGTGCAATCGGATGCGTTTCGAGACCTGCCGTCTGTCGTCGTTGCCCTCTTCAGTTCGGATCAACGTGAGAGTTCGCAGTGGTTCCGGATTGCGATTGAGCCGCGCGAGCGGAACGGTCTGCGGGCAGCGTCTGACGTAATGGTTGATAAGCTTTTCACCTTTCCGGTAAGCAAAATCAACCAGCGGGTTGGCAGACTTGCAGCGGATGAGATGAGAAGCGTAACTGCCGCATTGGGAACGTTGCTGGGTGTCTGAGCCTCCGTAACGGCTCGATTTATGACCGCTTTTCAACACATAGCATGTGCGAACAAGGACGCCTAAACTAGGGGGATGGGCGCTGAGTTTACGCATCTGCACTTGCATACGGATTACTCGCTTTTGGATGGGGCTTGCGATGTCGACAAGCTGTTGGCGCATGTCGACACGATAGGGCAGAGGTCGGTCGCGATGACCGACCATGGGAACATCTTCGGGGCGGTGCACTTCTTTGACTCGGCGAAGAAGAAGGGGATCAAGCCGATCCTCGGGTGTGAGCTGTATATCTGCCAGGCGGAGGATCATCGCGCCAAAGGCGATGGGGATAAGTACAACCACTTGCTGGTGCTGGCGGAGAATGAGGAAGGGTACAAGAATCTTGTTCGGTTGACGAGCGAGGCGGCGCTGCATGGGTTCTATCGCAAGCCGCGGGTGAGTAAGAAGTTTCTGGCGCGGCATACGAAGGGATTGATCGGGTTTTCTGGGTGCCTGGCGGGGGAAGTGTCGCAGCACCTGATGGCGGGGGAGTACGAGAAGGCCAAGGCGACTGCGGGTGGGTTCGAGGAGATGTTTGGGCGGGGGAACTTCTTCCTGGAGGTGCAGGATCATCGGCTGGCGCCGGATAAGGCGGTGGTCGAGGCGATGTTCCGGATGGAGAAGGACCTGGATATTCCGCTGATTGCGACGAACGATTCGCACTACATCGAGGACCAGGACAGCCGGGCGCATGAGGTCCTGCTATGCGTGCAGACGGCGGGATCGATGAACGATCCGAAGCGATTCAAATTCGATACGGATGAGTTCTACATCAAGACGGCGGAGGAGATGGCGCGGATGTTTCCGGATCATCCCGAGGTTCTGAGCCGGACCATGCAGTTTCCGGAGCGCTGCAACCTGAAGCTGAGCAAGGTGGACAATCCGTTTCCGGAGTTTCCGGTGCCGGAGGGGATGACGCTCGAGAGCTACTTTGAGCAGGTTTGCCGGGAGGGACTGCAGAAGAGGTTTGCTACTACGATTGCACATTTAGAGCACATGGCGAAGCTGCGGAAGAGCAGGACGGAGTATCAGGCAAGGCTGAACCGGGAGATCGATTGCATCAAGGCGATGAAGTTTCCGGGTTACTTCATGATCGTGTGGGACTTTATCCGGTATGCGCGGGAGCAGGGGATTCCCGTGGGGCCGGGACGTGGGTCGGCGGCGGGATCACTGGTGGCTTACTGCATGGAGATTACGGATGTCGATCCGCTGCAGAATGAGTTGCTGTTTGAGCGGTTTCTGAATCCGGAGCGGATCTCGATGCCGGATATCGATATCGACTTCTGCATGAATCGGCGTGGGGAAGTGATTGAATACGTGCGGCAGAAGTATGGCAATGACCAAGTCGCGCAGATCATCACCTTTAACACAATGGCGGCGAAGGCGGCGATCAAAGATGTGGGTCGTGCGCTGGATATGCCGTATGGGGAGGTCGACCGAATCGCCAAGATGATCCAAGGCAGGATCGGGGTGACGATCGCCGAGGTGTTGAAGGACAATGGGCCGCTGACCAAGGCGTATGAGAGTGAGCCGGCGGTGAAGTCGCTGGTGGATACGGCGATGCGGCTGGAAGGGCTGGTGCGCGGCGCGGGCGTGCACGCCGCGGGTGTGGTGATTGCGCCGAGTCCGCTGACCGAGCTGGTGCCGGTGACGCGGACCAAGGACGAGGCGATCGTGACCTCGTATGACATGGGGTCCATTGAAAAGATGGGCCTGCTGAAGATGGACTTCCTTGGGCTAACGACGCTGACCGTGATCGACGACACGCTGAAGCTGATCAAGCAGACGCGCGGCGAAGATGTGGAGATGGCGATGGTGCCGCTCGACGATGCGAAGACGTACGAGCAGGTGTTCCATAAGGCACTGACGAGTGGGGTGTTTCAGTTTGAGTCCAGCGGGATGCGGGATGTTCTGAGGCGGTATAAGCCGACGCGGGTGGAGGATCTGACGGCTCTGAATGCCTTGTATCGGCCGGGGCCGATGGGGATGATCGATGACTTCATCGAGCGCAAGTGGGGACGGCGCGCGGTGGAGTATGAGCTGCCCGTGATGGAGGAGATTCTGCGCGAGACGCTGGGCGTCATGGTCTACCAGGAGCAGGTGATGCAGGTGGCTGCGGCTGTGGGCGGGTATGCGTTGGGGGAGGCGGACCTGCTTCGACGGGCCATGGGGAAGAAAGACCACGCGGAGATGGCGAAGCAGCGCGAACGGTTCATGTCCGGGGCCGCGGAGCGCAAGTACACGAAGGAGAAGGCGGGAAAGATCTTCGACCTGATGGCGGAGTTTGCGGGGTATGGATTCAACAAGAGCCACTCCGCGGCGTACTCGCTGCTGGCTTACCACACGGCGTACCTGAAGACGCACTATCCGGTGGAGTTTATGGCGGCGCTGCTGACGAGCGAGACGTCGAAGCCGGAGAATGTGGTGAAGTACATCTCGGAGTGCAAGGAGCTGGGGATTGCGGTCGTTCCTCCGGATGTGCAGGTTTCGATGGCTAGCTTTACGCCGTCAGTCATCACCACGGCTGAAGGCGAAAAGACGGAGGCGATCCGGTTCGGACTCGCGGCGATCAAGAACGTTGGGCATAATGCGATTGAGTCTGTGCTGAGTGCTCGGGCTGCGTTGCAGGCAGAGGGCAAGGCTGGATTCACGAGCCTTTGGGAGTTCTGCGAGAAGGTCGATCTGCGGCTGATGAACAAGCGGGTGCTGGAGTCGCTGATCAAGGCTGGAGCGATGGATTGCTTCGGCAAGAGAGCGGCTGTGATGGCTGCGCTCGATGGCGCGATGGAACGGGCTCAGAAGGCGCAGAAGGATATCGCTGCGGGACAGCATGGACTGTTTGGGATCTTCGATTCCGATATTGTGCCTGCCGCAGGCACAAATGTGGAGGCGCTGCCGAACGCTCCGGAGTGGGATGAACATACGCGGCTGCAGAACGAGAAGGATGTGCTCGGGTTCTTCGTCAGCGGACATCCGCTGGACAAGTACAGGGAGAAGCTGCGGAACATGAAGGTCGTCGATACGGCGACTGCGTGCGAGATGAAGCCTGAGCCCCAGCAGTTCCGGCGAGGCGGTCCGGAGCCGAGTGAGATTCAGATTGCGGGCGTGATTGTCGGCCTGAAGGTGGCAAAGTCGAAGCGGTCAGGCGAGATGTATGCTTCAGCGACGCTTGAAGATACGGTGGGGAAGATTGAGCTGATCTGCTTTCCGCAGAGCTTTGAAAAGCTGGCGGAGAAGATGAAGATGGAGGTGCCGGTTGTGGTGCGCGGTGCGCTGCGAGGCGAAGAAGATGCGTCTCCGAAGCTGGCGCTGAGTGCGATTCAGGCGCTCGAAGATGTGAAGCTGAAACTGCCGGAGGCGTTGAGGATCAAGGTGCCTCTGCACTCGCCGGACGCGGCGCTGCTGACGAAGTTGATGCGCCTGTTTACGGACTCACCTGGCGGGGCGAAGATGCTCCTCGATTTTGAGGAGCCGGGGGAGTTTTGCGCAGTGCTCGAACCAAGGAAGATGTTGGTGGCGGCGGACCGCCTTTTTATCGATCGGGTGGAGGAACTGGTGGGGCGTGGGGCGGTGAGGGTGATTCAGTAATGGAGAGGGTTCTTGCTCCCCCCGTGGAAAGCTCAAAAGTGCTTCTAGGCGATCGACTTTCGTCTGCGCTGCGGGGGATGCAAAGGGAATTCCAAAGTTCTGCTCTCATGCATAGAGGCTCCGAAGTCCTGAAGTAGATAATCCTCCACAATGAGCATGGTTGAACAGACGACCAAGGGGATCAGTTCGCCATAGATGCGCGTCTCGATGAGGATGCCGAAGCTGAACATGAAAGCGATCCACAAGGGAATGATCCAAAGCCATGCGCGGATCTTTGGATCTCGGATTCGGTTTCGCGTCACGATGACGAAAGGGAGCAGGTAGGCGCATGCGCTGAGGAGTTGCGGCCAGGCGTGGGGTGCGAGAAGAGACTTGATATTCCAGCTGAAGCGGGGGTAGAACTCCGAAACGTTGGAGGCGAAGAGACGCCTGACCGCAAGCTGCCAAAGAATCCAGGCAAGGCCAAGTGGCGCAACGACCATGAAAGGCCGTATACGGAAGATCTCTCGAACCCTGAGTTGCCCTTCCTTCACTGCGGCGGACAACAGGTAAAGCGGGAGTAAGAGGACGGTGGTCTCACGATTGACGGTGGCCACGAGGAACAGGACAACGAAGAAGATCCAGTGACGCTGGAAGTAGAGCAGATAAAAGGCGATGGAGAAGAAGGCGAGGCTGGGCAGGTCATAGATGAACCGAAAGTTCTGCACGGTGTGCATCACATAGGTTGCGCCACATACGACCAGCAACAGGGGGTAGACCGCTGGAACAAGCGTACGCCGGACTGAGCTCGCTTCATAGATACTGACGATGCAAAATCCGGCGACAAACAGGGATGCCAGATCGATGATCGCCTGCACAAGCACTTCGGCTTGAACGGGACGGGGAAACCAGAAGGTTGAAAGTGTAAAAGGATGGGTAAGCCAGGCCAGGGTTTGACTCGTGTGGGCCCAACGCATTGGCACCACCATGAGGCAGCGCCCCTGAAATGGCATCCGCTCGATCCCCTGCTCATATTGAAGGGTATTAACATAGGGCCTGGTGAGCCAGAGATAGCACCAGACGAACTGAATGGTAGCCAGTATGTAGAGGATGAAGGTAAATGGCTTCCTGACGAGAGACATGGTTGTTCGATTCAGAAAGCTTGATTGTTGTTTCCCGCGAAGGGGGTTGATGTGTGGTTTGGTGGGGTGTGGGACTGAAGCATGGGTGGCTTGCGTCAAGGGCGAAACGGACACCTGCAGATTCCGTTCCTTTCGCTTCGCTCAGGATACGGAATGACAAACAGAGGGGCGACAATCGTTTCGGTACAATGAAGAGCGATGGCAGAGATGGAAGCAAAGCAGACGTCTGCGGTGCCGGTGCCCGAGGCGTGGGTTCGGACAGAGTTGGCGCGGGACCCGGCACGACCTTATCCCATGGATTACATCGAAGCACTGTTCAGCGAATTCAGCGAGATCCATGGTGATCGGGCATACGGCGATGATGCTGCGATGACGTGTGGAATGGCCCGGTTTCATGGCGCGCCGGTGTTGGTGGTGGGGAATTTGAAGGGACGCACGCTGAAGGATCGCGTGGCGCGGAAGTTTGGCAGCCCTGAGCCGGAGGGGTACCGGAAGGCGCTGCGGGCGATGAAGATCGCGGAGAAGTTTGGGCGGCCGGTGTTTACGTTTCTGGACCTGGCGGGGGCGTTTCCGGGGATCGGTGCGGAGGAGCGCGGGCAGGGTGAGGCGATTGCGCGCAATCTGCTGGAGATGAGCCGGCTGCGGGTGCCTACGATTGCCACGATTACGGGTGAGGGCGGATCGGGCGGAGCGTTGGCCCTGGCGGTGGCGGACCGTGTGTTGATGCTCGAGAACGCGATCTATTCCGTGATCTCGCCGGAGGGGTGTGCGTCCATTATGTGGAAGGATCCCAGCAAGAAGATACAGGCGGCGGCCGCGCTGCGGTATACGGCTCCGGATGTGAAGATGCTGGGGTGTGTGGATGATGTGATCGGGGAGCCGGCGGGGGGGACGCAGAAAGATCCGGGAGAGGCTTTTTCGCTGATTGATAAGGCGCTGCGGCGGCACTTCCGCGCGGTGAAGGCGATGCCGCTCGAGGATCTGCTGGAGACGCGGTACCAGAAGTTCAGGAATATTGCCCAGTTTTATACGACGGCCTAAGGTGCGAGTGAGACGGAATATTCCGCGTGGGTTTGAGTTCGCGCTCTTTGGGACGTCCTTGCTGTGGTCGGTTGCAGCGAGCATCATCGCTGGCAAAGCGGCGCATGGGATCGCGCAAAGGTTTCGGCTGGATGCGCTGGAGGCTATGCTTGCGGCGGTCTTCCTGATCTTCCTGGCGGTGCTTGGATTTCAGCTGCTGGACTGGGTGTCGACGCAAGGTGGAGAGCGGGCGGATGCGCTGCCGCTGCCTGCGCGTAAGGGCTGGGCGACGGAGTGGGGGGTCGGGGCGGCGATTGGGTGGGGAGTGTGTCTGACGGCAATACTTCCGGTACTGCTGACGGGAAATCTGCATGGACGAATCAGCATGGCGGTGGTGGGTAGCCGGGGAGTGGCGATCGGGATTGCGGCGCTGACGCTGCTTGCGGTGACGCTGGCGGAGGAGGTGATCGCACGGGGGTATTCCTTTCAGCGCCTGGCGGCGGCAGTGGGGCCAAGCTGGGCGGCGGTGCTGAGCTCTGTGGGATTCGCTGGAGCGCTGGTGTGGGCGGGATCGCCGAGGAACCTCTGGACGGCGATGCTGGTGGGGACGCTGTTCGGGCTGGTACTGGCCATCGCGTACCTGCGAACACATGCGCTTTGGGTGGGCTGGGGGATGCATTTTGGGTTTCGGGTGGTGATGGCGGTCGTCATTGGGCTGCCGGTCGCGGGGCATGGGGAGTTTGCGTCGGTTGCGGATGTGGTGGCGACGGGGCCGCGCTGGCTGACGGGTGGGGCGTATGGGCTGGATGCGGCGGTGCTGACCGGGATGGCGATGCTGGTGGGAATGGGGGTGCTGTACCGGGCTACGCGGGAGTATGCGTGGGCGTATACGGCTCCGACGATTGTGGGCGCGGGGTATGAGGTGGCGGTTGCTCCGCCGGCCGCGCATGTGGCGATGGAGCGGCATGCGGCTGCGCCTCCTCCGCCCCTGGTGCAGATTCAGGCGTTAACTGCGCAGGGCGCATCGGCTGTTTCCCAGGACGAAAGTGGGATGAGGAATCCGCCCCGGTAGGGCTTGCTTTTGGGCGTAGAAAAGGCGCAAGCTGTTCGCATCTGGTTCCTTTTGAGGTGCGGCGATGAGGCGACAGGCGCGCGGATTGGCTAGGGTGGCGGTACTCGGGTGTGGCTTGGGGCTGGTGGTGACGGCCGGGGCGCAGGTCTTTGTGGTGGGGGAACGGTCGGCTACGGCGGACATTAAGACGGACTTTCAGCCAACGCATGTGGAGTTGCCGGATAACAAGATGACCGAGCTGACGCGGCGGGAGCTGATCCGCGGGCTGGTGGGGGAGCAGGGGTTTGCGCATCGGGTGCTGCCGCTGGGGGATGGGCTGACGCTGCAGGCCAATGGCGGGTTGAAGCCCGGGCCGGATGCGTACAAGAAGATGATCTATGAGAAGGGAAGTGCGGCGGCTCCGGGGGATCGGGTAGCGGTGACGGCGCTGGAGGTGAAGGCGGATCGGCTGGTGATCGACTTCAACGGGGGACCGTATCTGAAGCACCGGTTTCTGCGGCATATCTCGATCAATGGAGCCGCACCGGCGAGTTCGGATGGGCAGACGGCGACGGGTTCTCGGGTGACGCTGATCTTTGAAGGTGGGGTGCCGCAGGTTTCGGCGCCGGATGTGAAGGCGCTGCTGGAGCCGGTGATCGACTTTGGGGCCAAGAAGACGGAGCAGGCGTATGCGGACACACTGCCGCCGCCGATCAAGAGCGCGATCGAGTCTCATGAGGTGAAGGTGGGGATGAATCATGAGATGGTGCTTGCGGCACTGGGTGCGCCGGAGAGCAAGGTGCGTGAGGAAGTGGATGGAAAGCGGTATGAGGAGTGGATCTACGGGCATGTGCCGCAGACGATCAAGTTCGTTCGCTTTCAGGGTGACCGGGTGAGCCTGGTGAAGATTGCGCCGATGGGGAAGGCGATCGATGTGCATAAGGAGGATGAGCTGGCTGGATACCTGCCGCCGGCTCCGGAGAAGACGGTTGCGGAGGCGGATGGGGTGGATCCGACGCATAAGCCGGGGCCGCCGACGCTGCTGAAGACGGGTGAGAAGGCGGAAGAGCAGCACGGCACGACAGAGGGGAAGGTGATCATCCCGAAGGATACGTCCGAAACGCCTTCTCCACCCTCTGCGCCGGCGGCAAAGCCGGATCAGCTGGTGAGCTCGGCGGGGAGTTGGCGCTGAGGCTGTTGTAGACTTGTAGGTGGGCTAACTGGCTGCAGAAACTGTGTCTGACACAGGAGTGGATGAGGCTTTCCGCGTCCACGGCAGATGCGCCGGACCCACATCAAGAGCATCAGGGAGAGCAAACGATGAGTAAGATTGCCAAGACCGGCGACCGTAAGAAGGTCATGGATACGCAGGCGAGCACGGATTGTCCGAAGTGCTCGAAGCCGACACGGATTGTGAAGCGGGTGAAGGATCGGGAGCGCGGGATTCCGGGTGGAGTGTATATCTCCTGCTCGGCTTGCGACTTCTTTGAGAAGCTGTAAGGAAGTTGGAGTTTGAACGAGAGAGAGCCCTTTGCGGGCTCTCTTTTCCTTTGGTGCTATGGCTTGGTCCGGGGTACCCCCCCCTTCCCCCCCCCAATAAGTGCACAAAATATTCAAAACAAATGGGTTAGATCTGGACTTGAAGGATCAGGTGTGGGTAAGTTCTTTGTTTTGAATCTGTGGCTTTGCTAAGATCTTCATTTCAGGTCGGTTATCCCGATCATGGGACGCACTTTTTCTGACTGCTGCAGTGGGTCAGGCGGGTTGGGCGGTGGCGGATTCGATCTCGGCGAGGATGGCGGCGAGGGTGGCGGCGGGGTTCGGGGATTGGGTGATGGGGCGGCCTACGACGAGCATGGACGCTCCGTCGGCGATGGCGGATTGGGGGGTGGCGATGCGGCGCTGGTCGCCCCGGTCTGAGCCGGTGGGGCGGATGCCGGGGATGACCAAGAGAGGTGCGGGGCCGAGGTCGCGGCGGATGGGACGGAGCTCGGCGGGGGAGCAGACGAGGCCGTGTATGCCGGTGGTGGCGGCGAGATGGGCGAGGTGGAGGACCTGGTCGGCGGGGGCCAGGGGGATGCCGATGCTTTGGAGCTCGGGGGCGTCCATGCTGGTGAGGACGGTGACGGCGAGCAGGCGCGGGGCTCCGGGGAGCCCTGCGGCTTCGGCGGCGGCGGTGAGCATGGCTGGGCCGCCCGAGGCGTGGACGGTGAGGAGCGAGGCGCCGAGGGGGGTGACGGCGCGAATGGCCGAGGCGACGGTGTTGGGGATGTCGTGGAGTTTGAGGTCGAGGAAGACGTGGAAGCCGCGGTCGCGGAGGGTGGTGACGATGCCGGGGCCAGCGGAGAGGAAGAGCTCGAGGCCGACTTTGAACCAGAGGGCCTGGCCGTCGAGGGTGTCGATGTGGGCGAGGGCTTGGGCGGCGGTGGGGAAGTCGAGGGCGACGATGAGGCGGTCGCGGGGGGTGAGGGATTCAGGGGGCATGGGTGACCTCTGACGTTTGAGTGTAGCGGATGGCGCGGGTTGGAGGGCATGGTCGGCTCGTGGCGCTTTGCGTGAGTCCTGGAGATTGTCCCGGCGGCTAAAGCCGGATCTGCAGGCAATGGGTTAATGGCGGGACTGAAGTCCCGCCCTATCTAAAGACACCACGGCCTGCCCTATCTTGGGACGCCACGTCCTGCCCTATCTCGGGATGCCACGTCCCGCCCTATCTCAGGACGCCACTTCCCGCCCTATCTCAGGACACCACGTTCCGCCCCATGTCAAGACATCACGATCCGCCGTTAGTGATATTGGTTGTGGATGCGGGGCGGCGGGGCCTTGCGTGAGGGTGTCGTGCGGTACGCCGGGAGGGTTGGGGGTTCCCGGAAACGGGGTCCGGGGAAAGGCAGTAAGGGAGGGGTGAGGATGCAGTGGAGAGGCAGATAAGACTGGGATAGGCGTCTGTCGAATACTTGTGCGATGCTCAGGGAAGAACCTGTGGGCGTAGGAATGTTTCGAAGATGAAGACGGTGCTTTGTATTGGTGGGTTTGATCCTTCGTCGGGGGCGGGGGTGACGGCGGATCTGGCGGTGGCGGCGGCGTTTGGGATGTTCGGGACTTCGTGTGTGACGGCTTTGACCGTGCAGTCGACAGTGGGGGTCAAGGCGACGCAGGCGGTTGAGCCGGGGTTGTTGCTGGCGATGCTCGAACACCTGACGGCGGATCTGCCGCCGGCGGGGATCAAGATTGGGATGCTGGCGAATGAGGGTTTGGTGGAGGCGGTGGCGGGGTTTCTGGAGAGCCGGACGGAGGCGGTGCCGGTGGTGCTCGATCCGGTGATTGTGTCGAGCTCGGGACATCGGCTGCTCGACATGGGGGGGCTGACGGGGATGCGGAACCGGCTGCTGCCGTGGGTGAGCTGGATGACGCCGAATCTGGGGGAGCTGATGGCGATTGCGGGGATGGAGATCAACGGAGCGGCAGACGTGGAGCGGGCTTCGCGGATGCTGCAAACCCGGTGGATGAAGCTGGGGGTGGTGGCGACGGGGGGGGATCTGGATCGGCCGGATGACATGGTGATGGCACCCGGCGAGAAGGCGGAGTGGCTGGCGGGGGAGAAGATTGAGAGCACGTCGACGCATGGGACGGGATGTGCTTTTTCTACGGCGCTGCTGTGCGGGCTGATGCAGGGGTTGAGCGGGGTGGAGGCGGCGCGGGCGGCGAAGCGGTATGTGACGGAGGCGATCCGGCGGGCGGAGCCGAGGGGTGGGGGCAAGGGGCCGATGGAGCTTTACTGGCCTCTGCGTTCGAAGCAGACGACTTAGCGACGTTGGGAGCGAGTGATTGAGATTGGGTCACCTGCGCCTGTTCACTGTTGCAAGGTGAGCCGGGCTGTCATCGCGCGGGCTGGGTGCCGATAGGGGAGTGCGAGGAGATACCAAGCATGTCCACTGCAGTTCTGCCTACCGTTGCCGCACATGAAGGACTGATCGAGGCTGAGAGAGTCGATGCTGTTGTTCGGACGCCTGGGGGCGTCAACGATCGCCGGGTGGTACGGCGGCGAGGCACGCAGGAACAGGGCCGGGCGCTGGAGTTGCTCGGTCACTCGATTGAATACCTGGTGGATTCACGGCTGTTCACGGCGGATGAGACGGAGGCGAGGAACGATCGCGAGGCGGTCCAACTGCTGATGCGGATGAGCCGGGGGGTCTTCGCCGAGTGTGCGGAGGTGATCTCGATGGAGCGGCGGATGAAGCGCGGGTTCTGGAAGATGTTGAAGCGGGTGTCGGGACATGACCGGAGAGGACGGTGAGGAGATGTCCGGGAGCACGGGCTGGTAAGCTGGGGCTGGAGTCCGTGGTTTTGAGTAGGAGTGGGATGGGATTGACGTTGATGCTGAACGGGCAGCGCCGGGAGTTCGAGGAGCTGGAGAGTGGGGCGGCGCTGGATCAGGTGATCGCGGCGATGGGGCTGAAGGCGGATCGGGTGGCGGTGGAGTGGAACGGGGCGATTGTTGGCCGGGCAAAGTGGGGCGGGACGACGGTCAGCGAGGGTGACAAGCTGGAGGTGGTCCACTTTGTCGGGGGCGGGTGTGCGGGTGGGCGTCCGGACGGGTGTGGGTCAGACCCGGCGTAAGACGCGGCCCGGCAGGAAGATGATGGCGGAGACGAGCTCGAGTACGCCTCCGACGGCGATGCCGACGATGCGGAAAGGTAGAAGCAGAAGCCAGACGAAGGGGTAGAGTACCAGCGCGATCAGGGCCAACGGCCAGCACCAGAAGAACAGCAGACACCACAGGATGAGCTTGATCATATTTGCGCGTGCGGCCTCCGATGAGAGCTTACGTTCGCAGGGGAGAACTTGTTCCCGGGAAATCGACGATTAACGTGCGAGGCGGGGGAGAAAATCTGCTGATTGGCTTTGCGGGGCTGATGCTGTAACGTTGCGGGTATATGTGCAGGGCTTCGCTTTGCGTTTCCTGGGGGCGGTCCCTGGGTTCGAGGGTCAGTTGATGGGGTCTGCGGTGATTCAGCCGGTTTCCGAGTTGGGGCGGGACGATGTCCTTATCCGGTCGATCTTCGAGCACGCGGCGCGCATCAGCCGTGAGCAGCAGATCGACGAACTGGTGCGCCTGAACGCGGACTTTGCGCGGGACCTGGCGGCGGCGGACCGGTGCAGCCTGTGGCTGATCGACGAGAACACAAACCAGATGTGGACAAAGGTGGCGCACGGGATACAGCCGATCAGGATTCCGCTAGGACAGGGGCTGGTGGGCGCTTGCATCCTGGAGGACAAGGTTTTTCTGGTCAATGACACGACCAATGAGCCGCGGCTGCTAAGGCAGATCGATCTGAGCACCGGGTATCACACGGAGCAGGTGCTGTGCGTACCGCTGCGGGCGGAAGGCAAGGTCATCGGGGCGTTTCAGCTGCTGAATAAGCCGAGCGGCTTCACCGAAACGGACGCCGGACTGCTGGGGCTGCTGGCCCACTTCGCGGCGAGCGCGATCGACGTGGAACGGCTCAGGCAGGAGGCGGAGCGGTCCAAGCTGACGATGCATGAGCTGTTCCTGGCGCGGGAGGTGCAGGCGCGTCTGCTGCCGGAGTGTCCGGCGAATGTTCCGGGGCTGAAGTGTATTGGGTTCTGCCGGCCGGCACACTCGATCGGCGGGGACTACTTCGATCTGCTGCCGTTGAAGGATGGGCAGTTTTCGCTGACGCTGGGGGATGTTTCAGGCAAGGGGATTCCTGCGGCAGTGATGATGGCGAGCATCCAGACGCTGCTGCGGAGCTTGTTGCAGAGTAACTCGAAGAGCTTGGCGGAGGTGCTGGCGGACCTTAACCAGACGCTCTATGGGAGCTCGACGGCGGAGCGGTATTCGACGCTGTTTTGCGGGACGATCTCAGCGGACCGGCGCAGCCTCACGTTTGTGAACGCGGGGCATGTGCCTCCGCTGCTGATCCATCTTGATGGCACGATGGAGCGGCTGCCCGGGGCGGGACTACCGGTGGGAATTCTTCCGGACTCCACCTATGAGCAGTTCTCGATCGAGCTGCGGGCAGGGGACACGCTGGTGGTAGTGTCGGACGGGATTGTTGAGGTGCGGAACGCGGCGGAGGACTTCTGGGATGAGGCGGAGGTCGAGCGGGTGCTGCTGGACGATCCTGACATGCCGCTGGATACGATTCCGACGGCTCTATGTAAGGCGGCGGATCTTTTCTCAGAGGGCACGGAGCAGTATGACGATATGACCGTGGTGGCGATCCGGCTGGATTAGGAGTTGGGGAGCGGGGCGAGGTTCGGGTGTTTGCTTTGCTTGCGACAGGCAAGGACAACTACAACTGCAACGGGCAACTACGGAGGTTCTTCGCTGCGCTCAGAATGAGTCAGTTGCTGGATTTTTGGGTGCTTAGAGTTCTAGGGTCTCGTGGGCAGCTACGGTCTCAGGGAACTGCCTCCGGGCGTCATCCTGGATGCGGCGGACGGCTTCGTCATCGCGCTCCGGATCGTGGTGGAAGAGGACGAGCTTCTTGACTCCTGCGCTGTTCGCGATGCGTGTGCCTTCGAGCCATGTGCTGTGGCCCCAGCCACGGCGGCTGGCGTACTCCGCGGGCAGGTACTGCGAGTCGTAGATGAGGACGTCTGCGTCCTGGGCTCGTTGCAGCAAGCCGTTGTGGGTCTCCGGATCGCCATGCTCGTGGTCGGTGGCATAGACGACCTTCTTGCTGTGGTTGACGATGCTGTAGCCGACCGAGCCCTGCGGATGATGGAGCGGGAAGGTCTCGACGCAGAGGCCGCCGAAGCTTTGCGGCTCGCCCGCGATCTGGCGAAACTCCATGCGGCAACCCAGATGCTCAAAGAGGACGGGGAAGTATGGCGAGTGCATCTGGCCGGCGAGAACCTGACGCAGCTTCTCCGGCGGATGGGCGGAGTAGAAGATCAAGTTGGTGCCCGCCATGTAAAGCGGCATGAAGTAGGGCAGCCCCTGCAGGTGATCCCAGTGGAAGTGGGTGAAGAAGATGTGGATGGCACGCGGCAACTGCGGACGGGCCGCGATCTCCTTGCCGAGCGAACGGATTCCGGTGCCGGCATCGAAGATCATCGGCTCTTCGGGATCGTGGATGAGTTCCAGGCAAGGGGTGTTGCCGCCGATGCCGAGCTGATGAGGCTCGGCTACCGGCAGAGAGCCGCGTACTCCCCGAAATCGCAGGCTGAATGGTGACTCGGTGGAAGGGGTTGTTGGATTCATTCGAGCGTTTTAGTGAACCATGCGCCAGTCGGCGTCTGCAAGGCTTTTTGTCACCGGAAGTTGATCGTAGAGCTGGCCGCGGGCGGCGCGGGCATCGGAGTTATCGGGGACGCGGCTGATGAGGTCGGTATAAGCCTGGACGGAGTCATACCAGACCCGGTGCTTCACGAAGACGGCGGCGATCGAGGAGGCATCGTTGGCGGTCTTGAGGTCGGCGAGGATCGCTTCTCGGTCCGCGCCGTTGACGATGGTAAAGGCCACGGGCGTGGGCGCTCCGCCGAGTACGTCGTTCTCCGGCACGATGGTCCAGCGATAGGTTCCGCCGGGGCTCAGGCCGGGAGCATCGCCGGGATAACGCAGATGATCGGCGGTGGTGGCGGTCTCATAGACAACCTGACCCTCTGTGGTAGTGAGCCGGAAGGTGACCTTGGCTCCGAGTTCGGCCGCCGCCCAATGGAACTCAGGATTGGTGGTGTAGGCCTTGCCGGAGTTGGGGGCGAAGAGCTTGGGTGTGCCGAGGTCGCGTGAGGCTCCCGCGATCTGATTGGCGGACTTTCCTGCCTTGGCGGAGAGCTCGAATCCATCCAACTGTGTGCGTACACGGGCAGGCTTATTGGCGGGAGGCGGAGGGGTGGCCTGGGCGCTCGCGTGGGAGTTGAGACAGAAGAGAAGCAGAGCGAACGCGAGCCCCAGGTGATGGATCGCCCGGTTGGTGTGCGTATGCGCGAAGTTGAAGCTGAGTTTCATTGTGCACTCCTGATTTTGACTTCCTCCACTCCGGCCAGCGCGGCGGTCTGTGGCCGCAACGTGTAGACCGGAACTGGTTCCTGCAGGCCCGCGACCGGTGTTTCTCCTAACGGTTCAAGATTGGGGAAGAGATCGGCGACGAGACTCATGGTCGCTTCGCTCATCAGTATCTCCGTCCCAAACTTCTTATTCAAGCTTTCGAGTCTCGACGCGAGGTTCACAGTTTCGCCGATGACACTGTACTCCTGACGGTTCGCCGAACCGATACTTCCGGCCATTAACGATCCCGTGTGGATTCCAATTCCTATACGCAAGTGGGGTAAGTGCGGATTGCTGACGCGCTCGTCGTTGAGGCGCTCGACGCGCTCGAGCATGGCGAGTGAAGCCTCCAGCGCGCGGCGTGCATCTTCTCTTGAGCCATGGCCGAGCGGCAGGCCGAAGATGATCATCAAGCCGTCACCGATGAACTTGTTCAGGAAGCCGCCGTGATCGCGGATGACCTCATCCATGGCGACGACGTAACGGTTGAGCCAGCTGAGCACAAGCGCCGGCGGCTGGTTGGCGCTGAGCGCTGTGAAGCCGCGGATGTCGGTGAACATGACCGTGGCGACATGCTCTTCGCCGCCGAGCGAAAGCTCCGTGCGCCGCTGCCAGATGGTCTCGGCGACGGCGGGGTCAACGTAGCTGGAGAAGAGGCCCATCAACTGCTCACGCTGCGCATGCGCCTCGCGCGAAGTGAGTTGCTCTTCAAAGAAGCGCAGGCCGAGGGTGAAGGGAAGTGTGAGTGCAAGGCCGGTCTCCACCGGCAGAAACGGCAGCCAGAAACGGAACTTCGCGTAGAGCAGCAGTGAGACGCCGATGGCGACAGCCATCATGCCGATCAGGGCCGAGATGCCGAGGCTGAGATCGCAGGAGAGCAGGACGATGGAAGCGGCCGTGGTGCCGATCGCGATCCAGGCGATCTTGGTGAAGCGTGAGGCGGGATGCACGGTGCGTCCCTCCAGCAGCGTGCGGATGGCCGCGGCGAGGATGGCGGTTCCGCCGAGCTTGAGGCGGACTCCGTTCTTATCCTCGGCGCGGAAGAGCGGTGTCAGTTGGGTGTCGCCCGAGGCTACGCTGCTTTGCCCGATGAGCACGAGCTTATCGGTCATGGTGCCGGGCGGGACGAGGCCGTCCAGCAACGTCCAGGCGGAGATGCGGGTGGCGGGTTCGCGGCCCCATTGCCCAATCAGGAACGTCTCCGTTTCGGGATCGGAGTAGGGAACGTTGTGGCCGAGGAAGACGACATGATTGCGATCGCCCGGCTTGACGCTCTGGCCGGCATACTGCTCTGCGATCATCAGAGGGTAGCTTTCGGCCTTACCGCCGGAGAAGAAGAGGCTGCCCTGACGAATGAAACCGTCGGGGTCATAGGCCATGTTGACGGCGGCGTAGCCCATGGCGCCGGGCTGGCCCTCGACGCAGAAGCCGGAGGGAAGCTCGGGATGCTCGGGCTGGCAGAACTTGGTCAATGGGCCCGCGGCGGGCAAGGTGCCTTCCGCGGCCTGATAGGCGAGCATGACATTGCCCGCGGCGGTGAGCGCATCCACCATCTGCTTGTCATCAGCTTCGCTGCGGCCGTCATCCAGCAGTACATCCAGGCCGATGATGCGCGGCTTATCCGCGGCGACGCGCTTGATTGCGTCAGAAAAGTAGGTGCGCGGAAGAGGGAAGTGGCGTACCTTCTGATACGACTCTTCGTCGAAGTCGATGAGGATGATCTGCGGGGACGGCTTGCTGAGCCCAACGTGAACCACGTTGAAGTCATAGGTGAGGCGATCGAGATCCTGGAACAAGGCTGATCGCTGGGCGAAGAGCACGGCGAGCAGAGCGACCAACGCGATCGCCATCCCCTTCGTCGCGCGTCTGAAGTAGGACCGCATCGCGTTTAGGTATAGCATCCCGGGAAGAGTTGCGATAGGCTAATCACGCTCATGACCATTACCCGGCTATCGGCGCAAAAGTGGACTCGCCTACTGATCGTGACCGCCGTCGCGGCCTGCTCTTTGTCTTTAGAAAGCTGCTCCAGCGGGAACGCCTACGTTCCGCCTTTACCGGTCAAAGATGACAGCAATGTGCTGACCGCGGCAGAGGTGCAAAACATCCTTACCACGGCCGCCGCGTCCATCAATGTGCCGCTCGTGCTTGCGATCAGCGACCGCCGGGGAGTCATTCTTGGCGTGTACCAGAAGGCCGGTGCGCCAACGGTTACGACGAGTAATTTCAGCGCGACCGTGCCCGCCGACGAAGAAGCCGCCGCGCTCTCCCACACGCCTGCGTTCTTCTCCAACGACCAGGCTCCGCTGAGTTCACGGACCGTCCGCTTTATTACCGAGACCCATTTTCCGCCCGGCATTGCCAACACCGAGGGCAACGGGCAGTACGGCATCGAAAACACCAACCGCGGATGCCCCTTCAACGTGACCTACCTGCCGGGACAGTCGTTTCCGCCGAGCGGGCTTCTGCATGGACCTGGACCGGGACTCGGCATCCAGACAGGCAAGGCCGACGTTTACGATTCCGTTCAGAGCTCGGTCAACCCGGGCGGCGTGCCCATCTTCAAGAACAACCGCGTGGCCGGCGGCCTGGGCGTCGTCGCCGCAGCCAACACCCCCAACTACAACGGGGTGGTGGAGTACGCGGCTGTAGCGGGAACCGTTCTCAACGGGTTTGCGCCCACCGTACCGTTTCCAGGGGCGGTCGTCGCGGGTGGGATCACGCTGCCCTTCGTCAACCAGACCACGCTTCCGGCCGGGTACTCCACGGGAGCGGCGGATGGTACGTTCACGCTGGGGCCGAATCCGGCCAGCGGTGCGGCGCCTGAGCTTGATCTGATCACGGAGACGGGATCGAAGTTTTCAAACGGGCTGACGCTCGCGCAGGTACAGCAGATCGTTCAGCAGGCCATCGCAACAGGCAACCAGACCCGCGCGGTGATCCGCCTGCCGGTGGGGACGCGGGCACGGTTCGTCATCGCCATAGCCGACCTCGACGGCACGATTCTGGCGCTCTATCGGATGCCGGACGCGACCATCTTCTCGGTGGACGTTGCGGTGGCGAAGTCGCGCGATGTGCTTTTCTGGAGCGGGGGCAGCGCCGAAGCGGCGGCAGATCTGCCAGGGATTCCGCCGGGTACGGCGACGACCAACCGAACCGTCGACTTTGGCGCGCAGCCTTTTTTCCCGTTAGGGATCGACGGCACAAATCCGGGGCCTTTCTTTTCGCTCTTTCAGAAAGATCTTGCCAACCCATGCACGCTGGGCTCGCAGCCGAAGAACCCCAACCAGAATGGGATCGTTTTCTTCCCCGGGTCGGTGCCGTTGTACCTCAACGGGAAGCTGGTGGGCGGTCTTGGAGTTTCAGGAGACGGCGTGGATCAAGATGACTTTGTTGCGGCGGGAGGAGCTGCGGGATTTGCGGCTCCCGCCAACATCCGAGCCGATCAGATCTTCATCCAAGGCATTCGTCTGCCGTACCAGAAGTTTCCGGAAGATCCAACGAACTAGGGTGTGCGTGGGTCTTCGGTTGAGAGACAGGGAGGGACGCTGTGTGGGTTTGCCTCCCTTTGCTGTTGGGATATGGGCCTTCACAGAGGTCCGTACCCGAATCATTTCTGGGCTGCGTCACGAATGAGCCGAACGTGACCGCGAGGCTCTGCGGCGTGTTTTGGCGCCTGTCTTGTGTTCGACTGTTCGACGCCTCCCGTGAGATTGCTGCCCAGGGCAGCCCGCCGGTTACGTGGACAAAGTAGCCCTTGCCCTACCGTAAGGTCAACCGCAGACGGGAGCGCTGTCTGCCCAAGCGGACAAACGGCGCTTCCACCTGCGTCGACTGCTTACTTCAGGGTGCCGCGGACCTTGCGCATCTGCGCGGCAAACTGCGGTCCGTTGTAGGCCGAAGGGTTGTTGACCAGCGGGAACAAGCCATCGATGGCTGCGCGCGTGGAGGCACTGGGCATGCCCGCCTTGAGCTGCGCGATGTAGAGTGAATCGAGTGTCATGAGCGCCTGCTCCGCAGTCCGTTCTCCGTCGGCGGAGATGGCGTCTCCGTCCGCGGCGACGGCCTGCATGATGCGGGAGGCGCGGGCGCCGTCGTAGCCGGCGTCCCTAACCTGCGCGGCCATCTGGCCGGCGAGTTCCGCGGCACGGTTCGCGGCGGACTCAACCGCGGCGCGATCCGGGCTCATGCTGGTGATCAACTGCGCGACCTTGGTGGCCTCGTCGTTGAGCTGTGCGTTGAGGCCCGGGTTCACCTCTTCCGCGAAGTGTTTGAAGACGACGTAGCGTGCGAGGTTATACGGAGGATCGCCGGCGCGATGTCCTTTATAGCCTTCCTCCTGGCGCCAGCTCAGCGGCCGGTAGGTGCCGTTGGCATCGATGCTCGGGCCGATCAGCGAGTGATGGCAGGTCATGCAGTCCATCTCGCTGAACTCCGGCCAGGGCCCGTTCTTGGCGTGGCGGGAGACGCGCACCATACTTTGCTGCAGCTCCACGGCCTCGCCCACGGCCCAGGCGCGTACGCCGTAGAGCGCGTCCGCTTTTTCGCCGTTCGGTCCTTTCTCGATCCAGTGCGGCGGCTCGACGGCAGTGTAGGAGTCGAGCTCAAATCTCAGATCGGGGTGGCCGGCGGCGATCAGCTCATGATCGACGTTCAGACCCGGCGCGCCGAGATGGCAGGTAAGGCATTTCTCTGTCCTGACGGCGAGATTCTTGTTGTCGACGAGCCCGAGCGACACCATCCTGCGGTGGTCAGCGGTCGGCTGGATGTGCGGGCCGATCCACGCCGATGCCGGACCGTGGCAGCTCTCGCAACTGACGCCATCGGCGACATCGAACTGGCTGCCGTGCTGGGCCTCAGGAACGCTAATTGCGTGACACACAAGACAGCGCTGAGCCTTATCCGCCGGGCCGATCTTGAGGATACCGGCCATCTGTTTGCCGAGCGGTCCGCGCAGCGCCTCATAGGCATGCGCATGTTTGTCCGTGGTGATCCAGGTGCTGTACTCGTTCTGTAGGACCTTGGTGGTGCCGCGAGGCTGGATGCCTCCGTGGCAGGCTACGGCGCTGCAGGAGCCGGCCCCCACGTACTTGCCGGACATGGTGGGAACGTCGGTTGCGGATGCAGCCTTCAAGAGGGTCTGAAGGTGAGGGTCTGCCGTTGTCTGGCTTGAAGCGTAGCCGCAGCCGAGCACCAGGGCCCCCAACACACAGCCATAGCGGACGCTCATTTGTATCCAGGCCAACGCCTTCCTCCAGGAAATCCAATATTCGCCTTCGCAGCGTTTATATTCTGCGATACCTCGAAATGCAACTGATCTTTCGATAACTTATTTTCCACGACAATTTGCAACTCCGATGTACAGTGTTGCAATAGCAAACGAGCCGCATCATCAAGGTGTGTATCCATGAATGTCTTGCAGTCGCCGTCACCCGCTGAAAGCACGGCACACCCCGGCGGTGTCTTTGAAGACCTGCATCATGTGCAGGATACGAACGGGTACGTTTCCGCCTATGAGATCGAGTTGATCGCCGCGCGGCGCCAGGTCCATGTGCGCGATGTGCACACGGTTGCAAGCTTTTACCCGCACTTCCGTTTGAAGCCTCCCGTGCCGGTGGACGTACGCGTCTGCGATGACATGACCTGCCACCTGTACCGGGCGCATGGTCTGAAGGCTGCGCTGGAGCGCAAGTATGCGCATATTCCCAATGTGGTTCGGGTGCGCGATATCTCCTGCGTCGGCCGCTGCGATCATGCGCCCATCGTCACCATCAACGATCGCTACTACAACGAGATGGACCTTGCGTCGACGACGCAGTTGATCGATCGCGAGATCGCCCAGATCGACGCCGATCATCCCAACGCACCGCACGCGCACAGCAAGCCTCCACGCAGCATGGAAGAACGCGGCATGGTCATCCGCTGTGACCCGTACCCGGATCGCGCCAGCCGTTACAAGTGCTTCAAGGACCTGCTGCAGAAGGAGAATGTCGACGAGGTGATGCAGACGCTGAAGACCGGCGAGCTGCGCGGCATGGGCGGCGCGGGCTTTCCCACGTTCATCAAGTGGGACGCAACCCGCAAGTCGCCAGGCCACACGAAATATGTCGTGTGCAACGCGGATGAGAGCGAGCCGGGAACCATCAAGGACCGGTTCATCCTTCAATATCTCCCACACATGGTCATCGAAGGCATGATGCTTTGCGGTGCGCTGGTTGGAGCGGAGAAGGGTTACCTCTACATTCGCCACGAGTATGAGTTGCAGGCGGAGATCCTGCGCGAAGAGCTGAACTACATCCGCTCCCAGGGTCTGCTTGGCACCAACATTCTGGGCTCCGGTCTGAACTACGACATGGAGGTCTTCGTCAGCCCGGGCGGGTACATCTGCGGCGAAGAGACGGCGCTGATGGAGGCGATCGAAGGTCACCGCTCCGAGCCGCGTAACAAACCTCCACGCACCGCGAACTCAGGTTTGTGGAAGTCGCCGACCGCGCTGAACAATGTGGAGACCTTTGCCCTCGCCATCACCATCCTGGGCAAGGGTCCGGACTGGTATAAGAATGCGGGGCTACCGGGTTCGCCGGGGATCAAGTTCGTCGGAGTGACGGGCAACGTGATGAAGCCCGGAATCTTTGAGCTGCCCATGGGCACCAGCTACCACGACCTGGTCTACACCTACGCCGGCGGCCCGATGCCGGGGCGGGAGATCATCGGCTTCGCGCCATCCGGACCCTCGTCCGGCTATCTGCCGGCGGCCATGCTGGACCTGCCGCTGGATTGGGACAAGGTGCGTAACGCGGGCTCGATGCTTGGCTCCGGAGCGGTGGTCATCTGCGACGACACCGCCTGCATGCTGGACATGGCACTGGTCGCGGTCCGCTTCTATCGTAACGAGTCCTGTGGCAAATGTTCGCCCTGCCGGATCGGCACGCAGAAGCTTGTAGATCTCCTGGAGAACTGGACCAAGGGCGTGTCCAAGCCGGGCGATATGGCGGAGTTGAAGGATCTTTCGCAGGTACTTCGGCTCGCCTCCATCTGCGGCCTGGGCCAGATCTCCCCGGCGCCGATCGAGTCGGTCATCAAGCACTTCCCGGACCTGATGAAGGAGCACATTGAAGACCGTCATTGCCGCGCCGGTATCTGCTTCGGGGGGAGGTCTTAGGTGACTGACGATCCGAACGATCTGATGACCGTTACCGTCGATGGACATGAGGTTTCTGTCCCACACGGCACCACCGTCTTCGACGCCGCGCGTCTAGCCGGTATCCCGATTCCAGTGCTGTGCCATCAGCAGAATCAGGTGCCGATTGCGGTCTGCCGCATCTGCGTCGTGGACGTGGGCGAGCGAGCCCTGCAGGCCGCATGCATTCATAGAGCTGAGCCGGGCATGGTCATTCACACTGAGAACGAGGCCATCAAGCAGACCCGCAAGACGCTCTATGAGCTGATGCTCTCGGATCATCCATCACCGTGCCGCCGGCAACAGGCCAGCGGAGATTGCGAGCTTGAAACCCAGGCCGCCGCGGCCGGTGTGCATGACGTTCGCTTCGCCAAACGCGCCGTGCCGGTGCTGGCAGATGACGACTCCTCGCCTGCGATCCACGTCGATTTTTCCGCCTGTATCCTGTGTGATCGCTGCATTCGAGGCTGCGCGGAGATACGCCACAACTACGTCATCGCGCGTCAGGGCAAAGGCTATTTCACGACCATCTCCTTCGACGCCAACCAGCCGATGGGCAACTCCAGTTGCGTCACCTGCGGCGAGTGCATGGTCTCCTGCCCTACGGGTGCACTGACGAACAAGAAGGCGCTCGGCAGCGGCCGGCTCTATCCCGAGAACACGCCCAATGTGTACTCGGTGGAGACGGAAGAACTGCTTGCCCTACCCGTCTTCAAGGGAGTCTCAGGTACCTTCCTTGAACTGAATACGGGCTCGGTCGTCCGGCGTAACTTCAAGGCCGGCGAGATCATCGTCCGAGAAGGGGAGAACGGGTCGACCGCCTTCTACATGCTCGACGGCACAGTCGACATCTTCATCAACGCCCCGCGCGAGCATGTCGCAACCGAGGCCGCGGAGCCCGGACTCTTCACCAAGATGAAGAGTCTGCTCCGCCCGAAGAATCAGCAGCCCCGCGAAGAGGAACGCGAGACTCCCTCGCACATCCGCATCGACGCGCCGGTCGACCTGCCCTATGACAATCCCATCGCGCAGCTTAACGCCGGAGACCTCTTCGGCGAGATGACCTGCATGAGCTTCTATCCGCGTTCGGCCACGGTGCGGGCCGCGACCGACGTAGTCGTGCTGGAGATGCTGCGGAACGTTCTGGACGTGATGCAGAAGAACAAGACCTTCCGCGCCCAGCTGGAGGCGAACTACCGCGGCCGTGCGCTGGGCACGCATCTTCGCAGCGTTCCCATCTTCGCCAACATCAGCGAAGACTTCGTGGACATTCTCCGGGACCGCGTGGAACTGCTCCGCTTCGCACCCGGCCAGGTGATCTGCGATGAAGGCGCGCCGGCTGACGCCTTCTATCTGGTGCGCATCGGGTTTGTGAAGGTCTCACACAAACGTGGCCGCGACGAGATGGTTCTGGCGTATCTTCCGCGCGGCGGCTACTTCGGCGAAATGGGGCTGCTGCAAGGCGGCGTTCGCACCGCGACCTGCGTTGCGCTGGATCACGTTGAAGTCGTGCGCATCCTCGCTCCTGACTTCCACCAAATGCTGGATCGCTTCCCGGAGGTGCGGCGCGATATCGAGCGCACCGCCGAGATACGGCTGCGTGAGAACGTCATGCAGGAGAAGCGCAATACGCTGATCGACAACGCTCCGCTGCATCAGTTTTTGGAGCAGGGGCTGATGGAAGCGCAGAGCCTGCTTGTGCTCGATCTGGAGAAGTGCACCCGCTGCGACCAGTGCGTCAAGGCGTGTGCCGAAGCTCACAACGGGGTTACAAGGCTGCTTCGCGATGGCGTCCGCTTTGAGAATTATCTGGTGGCAACCTCCTGCCGCCAATGCCGCGATCCGCGCTGCATGATCGGCTGCCCGGTCGGTTCGATCCGCCGGCGCAACTCGCTTGAGGTCATCATCGAAGACTGGTGCGTGGGCTGCGGGCTGTGCGCGACCAACTGCCCTTACGGCAATATCACGGTGCATGAGTTCGACAAGGGAACCGGCGGCGATACCGCGCTGCAGTCCGTGCAGGCGGATAAGGACTCGTCCAACAACGGCAAGATCCGCAAGGCGACCTCCTGCGATCTCTGCCATGATCTGGCGGAACCGAGCTGTGTCTACGCCTGCCCCCACGACGCCGCACATCGCGTCAAACCCAACGAATTTTTTGCCCAGGTCCTGGGTGTCGACCTTGACCAGGAGGCGGCCTTCGTGGGCAAGAACCGCTGATGCGAATCGATCAAACACATAAGCCGTGGGCAATCCTCACCGCCGTTGCCATCGTCGTGGGCGCGATTATCTATATCGCCTACGCGTACCACACGCCGGTGCCGGGCGGAGGCACAGGGATCGGCCTGATGTTCGGCTCGCTGGCGCTTGGACTGATGCTCTTCGCCGCCGCGCTCAGCATTCGCAAACGTTTTCCCGTCTGGCGCATCGGACGCGCCAAGATCTGGATGCGGGCGCACCTTTGGCTCGGATTTCTGGCGCTTCCCATGGTGCTGTTCCACTCCGCCTTCCATGCCCGTGGAGCGTTGGCGTTCGTCTTGTTTTGGCTGACGATCATCGTGGTCATCAGCGGCATCGCCGGCGCGTTTCTGCAGCACATTCTGCCCACGCGGATGTATCGTGAGGTGCCGTTCGAGACCATCTACGATCAGATTCCCGTGATCCGTGCCCAGCTTTCGGCCGAGGCCAAAGCAAGAGCGACCGATGTCTCCCAGAGCTTAGCTCCCGTTTCCGGACCCGGTGCGACGGTCGTTGATACGCTGCTGGACATCGAGGATCTACAGCCGCAGAGCGAAGCGCTCGAGCTCTTCATCGTGACTGAGGTCGATCCTTACCTGAGCGATGAGCAGACGCATCACTCGCAACTGAAGAATCGCGAGTGGGCTCACACCCAGTTTGAAAACTTCCGCCGCCAGTTTCCCGAGCCCGCGTGGGCGCCCATCACAGCGATCGAAGAGATCGTTGAAGAGAAGCGCCAGCTCGACCACCAGGCCCGGCTTCACCGTCTGCTGCACGCCTGGCTCCTTGTCCACCTGCCGGTCTCCGCGGCTCTGATCCTGCTGGCCATCATTCACGCGATAGGAGCGCTTCGGTACTAAGCCATGTCGATCCGTACCCGTACGACCAAGCTCATCGCCCGGCGCCACGACTTGAACTACTTCAAGCGCATGTCGCCCGTCCGCGCCTGGCAGTGGTACCTCGCGATCGGCGCTATCGTCTGCGCGGTGATCTGGTTTGGAGCGACCACGATCGCTCACGGCGACAACGACTTCTCCGCCGGACCCATCTCCTCCTCGCACGCCGTCTTCGGCCAGAAGTGCGAGCTTTGTCACATCCCCACCATCCAGGCGACGCGCTTCACGCCCAGCTTCGGCCATGCGAAGCACGTTCCGGATTCAGCCTGCCTCTCCTGCCACACGGCGCCGGCTCACCAGCCTATGGAGTCCAAGTTCCAGCCCACCTGCAGCTCTTGCCACACCGAACATATTGGAGCCACGCACCTGGCGAATACCGCGGACAATACCTGCACCCAATGCCACTCCAAGCTGGAGACGAAGTCAGGCATGCTGCGCGTCGCCGCAGATGTGGGCAGCTTTGAGCATGAGCACCCTGACTTTCGCCCCCTGCGCACCGCGACAGAACAGGAGAAGGCCGCGACCTTTGCGCTACGCTTTACGCATGCGACCCACATGCAGCCGGGCCTCCGCAACGCCCAGGGCGGCACGGAAAACCTGAAGTGCCAGACCTGCCACATGCCTTCCATCAACGAAGAGGGCCACCAGAGCTACTCCATGGTCAAGGTCGGGTTTGAGAAGAGTTGCCAATCCTGCCACTCGCTGGAGTTTGATACGCATATTCAGAAGGAGGCGCCGCATGCCTCGCCTGAGGTGGTGCGCGCCTTCGTGCAGCAGGAGATCACCAGCTTCGCCCAGCTGCACCCGGACGCAGTCGCGGGCGAGATCCGCAACTGGCCCATGGACACCACGCTCCCTGGCCAGATGCGCATGGCCGCCCCGCGTAATACGCAGGAGTGGATCGCCGGCCGTACCTATCGTGCAGAAACAATCCTGTGGCGCGAAAAGTGTGAGCTCTGCCACAAGGACCTGAACCGCTCCGGTGATGCGCCGCCGAAGTTTTCGCCGACGCTTACGCCCGTGGCCTTCCACGGAGCAGGAAACGCCAGGATGGCTTCGCTGGTTGCAGGGCGGAGCCCGTCGGACGACTTCGGTTCCATGCCTGCGCTTACCCCAACCGCAGTTGCGTTGCCCAGCATCGAGCCCTCCTACCAGCCCCAGCACTGGTTCAAGGCCGCGGTCTTCAGCCACCCCGCGCACCAGGCCGTCGAGTGCGCCGAGTGCCACGGCAAGGCGCTTACCAGTAACAGCAACGAGATCATGATGCCATCCATCGCGACCTGCCGCAGTTGCCACGACGGCCAGTCCAGCCCGCAAGGACCGCCGGTGAAGGTTGGACATGCGGAGAGTGGATGCTTCCTCTGCCATGTCTACCACGGCGCTCAGCCTGAGGCCTTAAGCTCGGCGCATACCGTCGCGCAGCTCGTCGGGCACTGAACCCCAGAGTCAGCTAGCCGTTGACCAGGCTCATGAAGTACTCCTGCGCGTTGAACGGCGCTCCGGTCTGCTTGACGCGTACGTACTCTCCGCTCGGCAGGAGCTCCCGGGTCTTCACGTTGTCCTTGAGATAGGAAGCCATGATCTCATCCTTCAACCGTGCGGCCAGCTTGGGATCGCTGACCGGGAAGACAGTTTCGCAGCGCTCATAGAGATTGCGGGGCATCCAGTCCGCGCTGCCGCAGAAGATCTCCGTTTCGCCCCCGTTTGCGAACTGGAAGATGCGGCTATGCTCCAAAAACTGCCCAACCACCGATCGCACCCGGATGCGTTCGCTCATCCCCTTTACGCCCGGTCGCAGAGCACACATGCCGCGAACGATGAGATCCACCTCGACTCCCGCCTGGGACGCCTCATAGAGCGCATCCACAGTCTTGCCATCCAGCAGCCCATTCATCTTCGCAAGGATATGCGCCTTCCGGCCCGCCTTTGCATGTTCCGTCTCGCGGCCGATCAGGTCGAGCAGTTCCGTCGCAAGCGTCAAAGGCGCAACCATCAAAGGACGATACGCATTGCCTTCTTCCTCTGCCTCCGCGGTCAGATAGTTGAACACCTCCTGAACCGCATGGGTAACCTCGGACTTGCAGGTCAGCAGGCTGATATCGGTGTAGAACCGCGAGGTCACCGGGTTATAGTTGCCGGTCCCCAGGTGTGCGTAACGCCGCATGACGCCATCCGGATCGCGCCGCACCAAAAGCGAGAGCTTGCAATGCGTCTTGAGTCCGAAGATGCCATGAAAGACCCCCACACCCGCATCCTCCAGCTCCCGCGCCCAGCGGATGTTCGAGTCCTCATCGAACCGGGCCATCAACTCGACGACCACAGTCACATCCTTGCTTTGTGCGGCCTCAATGAGCGCACGGAAGATAGACGAGTCCTTGCTGGTGCGATAGAGCGTCTGCTTCATCGACATGACCCGCTCGTCCCGAGCCCCGGAGCCGATGAACTCCTCCACCGTCCGGAAGCTGTCGAAGGGATGATGCAGCAGGACGTCATGCTGCCGGATCTCCGCGAAGAGGTCCTCATTCTTCGGACTCAGCTTATAGCCCTTGCCCTGGAACGCTGGATACTTCAGCGCCGGCATCTTGACCTCGGAATAGAGCACCATCAGCCGTGACAGATTCACCGGACCGTCCGTCTTAAAGACCTGCCAGGGATCGAGCTCGAAGTTTACCCGCAGTCCTTCCACGATCTCGTCCGAGGCGGAGCACTCGATCTCCAGCCGCACTGCATCGCCCTTGCGACGGTTATGCAGCTCGGACCGCACGCTTTCAAGCACGCTGCGCGACTCTTCCTCCTGCATGTACAGATTGCTGTTGCGTGTGACCCGGAAGGCGGAGCATCCCAGGATCTCGTAGCCACGGAACATCCGCTCGACCTGGTTCTCGACTAGCTCATGCAGAAAGATGAAGTCCGCCTTCCCGGGCTCGGACGGCATGCAGATCAGGCGTGGGAGCGAACGCGGAATCGTAACCACTCCAAGCACATTTGCCGGCTTGGCTCCCGGAGTCAACCGGCGTTTATGCCGCAGCAGCAGCGCCAGACAGAGCGCTTTGTTCAAGACCCGGGGAAACGGGTGTGAGGGATCGATCGTCACCGGCGTCAGCAGCGGATCGACCTCCGCGTCGTAGAACTTCTGCGCCTGTTTACGCGCCTCGTCGCTCAGCTCCTGCCACCTCAAGACGCGAATCCCCGCCTTGGCCATCGCCGGGATCAGCTGCTTGTTCCAGCAGCGATACTGCCCGTCGACAAAAGTGTTCATCTGTTCGCTCAGCAGGTCCAGGCGTTCCTGCTGCGTCAGCCCGCCTTCATCCGGCGTCAACGACGCGACAAGTCCATCCTCAATCCGCTGCAGGATGCCGGCCACGCGAATCTCCACAAACTCATCCAGGTTGCTCGCCGTAATGGCAAGAAACTTGACCCGTTCCAGCAGCGGATTCTTTTCATCCTGCGCCTCTTCGAGCACACGCGCGTTGAAGCGCAGCCAGCTCTCATCGCGGTTGAAATAACGGCTCTCCGGTACAGGTTCGGCGGCCTGCGCGGCAATCTTCCTGACCGAGGACGAGCGCGCACGCGAAGCCGAGACCCGCTTCGCCGCCGTCTTCTTGACCGCTGTCCTTTTCACCGCGGACCGCTTCGCTGGAGACCTCTTGACCGGCGCCTTTGTTGCAGCGGACTTGGCCGGGCTCTCAGGGGCAGGTGCTGGGCTGGAAGCCGTCTCCGCAGCCTCATCCGGCCCTGCTTCGTGCTCCGGACTACCTTCAACTTCTTCTTCGCTCTCACGATGCTTTGTCGTCATATCGATCCAAACCTACATCCTCGGCGTGAACAGAAAGAAAATACATCGGTTCACGGAGCCTCCAGTCTAAGCCCAACTTCCCTCGCAAGACGGTTTGCCTGCATCGACTTGGAGACACAGACCTATCCGCGCCGTCCGCATCTCACTTACTATCGTTAAGCTTTCAGGTACTGACAAGGAGATTCACCGATGCGCCTACACTCTCTCCGCGGCCTCATGCTCGCCGCGACCCTAACAGTTGCTTCAACCGGCCTCGCTTTCGCCCAGACCGCCGGGCAGGACGCACACGCCGCCGGACACGACACCAAGGACGCTGCCGTGGACACCGGCCATGCCACCAAGCATGTCGCCAAGAAGAGCTATCACGGCACCAAGCACGTCGCCAAGAAGACCGGCAGCGCGACAGAGCACGGAGCGAAGGTCGCCGGGCATGACACCAAGGTCGTCGGCGAAGATGCGGGACATGACACCAAGGTCGGCGTGCAGAAGACCGGCCACGGCATCCACAAGCTCGGCGACAAGATCGCAGGCAAGCCCACACCGCAGTAAGTCTTTCGCAGAAAAGAGGCTTGGCATCAGCCGCAGTGTGGCCGGTGTTAAGCCTCGTGTTGCTTCGCGGCAATCGGCCAGACTGGTTTCCCGGCAACCGGCCAGACTGGTTTCGCGGAGACCGGCCAGACCACGCCCGCGGCCACGACCACCAACGTTACCCAGTACAGATCCGCCCCCAACAGGTGAACGATCTGCATCCAGGTCGGCGCGAGCAGGATGACATCCGCGACTCCCAGCACAAACTGCAGCGCCAGCAGCCCCAGCACAGCCGTCAAAGCGGACGAACTGCCGGCACGCCTCGCTCGAACCACCAGCCAGAGAACGAACGCCGCGGCCAGCAACGCGCTCGCGGGATGCACGCCGCGCAGCCGCAGCAGCCACGGGGAAGAGGCGTCGAAGTCAGCCGCAAAGGCGGCCCGCAGGGATGAAGCAGGGAAGAGCGTATCGCCCAGCGCAGCCAGCGATCCGCTGACCCCGACCACCAGCGTGGCTGCCAGTCCTGCCACTGCGATCGCCGCATCGGTTCCTTTGGCTCTCAGCTCGCGCCATGGCTGCCGCGTCCGCAGCATCCACGCCGTCATCGTCAGTGCGGCCAGCAGCAGCAACGTATTGCTCAGGTGTACCGAAAGCACAATCACCCGCCCCAACGACTGGTTCCCGGTCACATACCCCAGCTTGACCAGCAGCGCGCCGAGGAATGCCTCGTTGACCAGCAGAGCGGTGGACGCCAGCACGAAGACTCGCGCTGCCTGACCCTTCACCGTCGCCCGGAACGTCCAGACCAGCAGCGCGATCATGGCGTAGACCGACCCACTGACCATCGCCCGGTGGGTGAACTCGATGATGGTGTGCAGCGAAGGCGAGACCGGAATCACCACGCCATTGCAAAGCGGCCAGTGATTCCCGCAGCCCGCACCCGAACCCGTAGCCCGCACCAGCGCACCCCACAGGATGACCAGCACGTTATACCCGGCCACGCCCCACGCGAACCGTTCCGCGCCCCAGATCCCGCGCAGCCACCCCGTCTTCCTCACACTCGCAGTCGAGACCGCAGCCGTTCCCATACATCTATCCTAAGCCTGCCGCACCCCTACCCTGCGGCAAGCTCCTTCGCCCTTGCGGTCGCGCGCTTCACCGCTTTGATCAGGGTCACACGCAGGCCGCCTTCTTCCAACTCCAGGATGCCGTCCACGGTGCAGCCTGCCGGAGTCGTGACGGCGTCCTTCAGCAGCGCCGGATGATATCCGGTCTCCAGCACCATCCGCGCCGAGCCGAGCGTCGTCTGCGCGGCCAGCAGCGTCGCCACATCCCGCGGCAGTCCGACGTTGACGCCTGCCTCCGCCAGCGCCTCGATGATGATATACAGGAACGCCGGGCCGGAGCCGCTCAGCCCGGTCACCGCATCCATATGCTTCTCGTCGACCACCACGGTCCGCCCCACCGTCGCAAAGATCCTTTGCGCCACCGTCATCTGCTCGGGCGAGGTGAACCTGCCCGCACACAGGGCGGTGATCCCCGCTGCCAGCAGCGCCGGGGTGTTCGGCATGGCCCGGACGACTGCCAGCTCTATCCCTGCAACGTGCTCGATCGCACCCGTCTTCACCGACGCCGCAAACGAGACGATCAGCTTATCCTTCGTCAGCCCGGGGCGGATCGTCTCCACCAGCGCCGGCACCTGCATCGGCTTCACGCCAAGCAGGATCACATCCGCCCAGGTCGCCGCCGCCAGATTATCCGTCGTTACCTCGATGCCGGACTGCGCGGAGAGCGCCAGCGCACGATCCTCATGCTGCACCGTCGCGACAATCTGATCCGGAGCCAGCAGATTGTTCTTCAAGAACGCCTGCAGCAGGATGCCGCCCATCTTGCCCGCGCCCAGCACGGCCACCTTTATCCCGGGCATCAACGCCTGCGACACCGTCTCCAGACCAGTTTCACTCATGCCTAAAACGTTACCAGACAGATTCATGACGGGAGCCACCGCGCTATCCTCATCCCAGTATGGAGACATTCGAACTTGAGATTCGTCCGGCCACGGAGCTCGACATTCCAGCCATCATGGCGCTTATCCGTACGGTAGTCCCGCTGATGATCGCCGCTGGAAATCTGCAGTGGGATAAGCATTACCCGAACCCGGAGGCTTTCCTCCGCGACGTGGAACTCGGCCAGCTTTGGATCGCTGTTATGGCAGACACCCTCGTCGGTGTCGCCGCCATCACCACCGACCAGGAACCTGAATATGCGCAACTCGGCTGGGACCTGAGTCAGCCTGCGATCGTCACGCACCGCCTCGCTGTCGATCCCGATGTACGCGGCAAGGGAATCGCCGCCGCACTCCTGCGGCAGGCGGAGACGGTCGCCCGGAGACGCGGGATCGATATCCTTCGCATCGATACCAACACGCAAAACCGGGTCACGCAGAGCCTCTTCCCCAAACTGGGCTACGTCCTCGTAGGCGAGATCAGCCTCAGCTTCCGCGAGGGACTTCGATTTCTTTGCTATGAAAATCGGCTTTCTTAGCCCGCTCTGACGCTCGCCAAGGAACAATCACTGCGTCGAAGACGTATCTCTACAGCATCCAGCACCTACTCTGATTTACACCAACCCTCGCATCAGGAGAACGCATGAAGTTCCGCCTCACGGCCGCCCTCGCCCTTAGCTCCCTCGCCCTTGGCTCCGGAGCGCAGGCTCAGTCCAGCACTCCCGCTGCCCTTAAGCCGGGCGCCGCCGCCCCATCCCTCAGCTTTACCAAGCTCCTCCAGGCACCAGCGGGTGCCAAGGTGGATTGGCCCGCGCTCCACGGCAAGGTCGTTGTCCTGGAGTTCTGGGCCACGTGGTGCGCGCCTTGCGTCGCCGAGATCCCCATCCTCAACTCGCTCCAGGCTTCGGTCGATCCAGATAAAATTGTCTTCCTCTCAGTCGACGATGAAGATCCCGCCGCAGTCGAGAAGTTCCTCTCCCGCAAGCCCATCAAGGGCTGGCTGGGCTTCGACACCACCGGCAAAATTCTTGAGCGTTACCACGTTGAGGGCCGCCCGGCTACCATCGTCATCGACGCCTCCGCCACATCGCCTCCGCCGATACGTCGCTTCCGCAATTGAAGGCGGATCAGCTTACCGCGCTCGCCGCAGGCAAGAAGGTCACACTCGGCGGAGAAGTCGATCCCAAGATCCAGAAGCAGTTGGATGCCGACACCGAGCAGGCCTTCAACGCCGAGATCGCCACGCCCGCGAGCACAGACAACGCCATCTTCGCCATCAACATCTTTCCGTCGTCCGTCGTGGTGACGAAGGCCGCAGACGGCAAAGCTGCAGACGCCGAGAAGTCTGAGCCGAAGACCCGCATCGTCACCCGCGAGGATGGCCGGCTCGATATCACCGACGGCTCCGCCCGGATCATTCTCAGCTACGCCGCTCACCTCCGCGACACCCGCATCACCACCAAAGGTACGCTGCCGGAGACGCTCTACAACCTGCACGTCGTCGCACCCCACGCCGATGACAAGCAACTGGCCAGCGCCATCGAGATGGCCGTCTCCTCTGCCACCGGCATCGTCATCGAACATCACGCGGACCCCACCGACGCTCTCGTCCTGACGCCCACACCGGCCGCTGCAAGTCACATCAAAGAGTCACCCACAAAAGGCTTCGCGTACTACGATAAGGACAAGCAAACCCTGCAGTGCGTCAGCGCGAACATCAACTCCGTCGCTGAAGCACTCGAGGTCGCCGTCGGCAAGCCCGTCATCAACGAATCCAAGCTCACCGGCAGAATCACCGGCTCATGGCCCCTCACCGCACAGAATCTCTCCGCCGCGAACGATCTGCTCGCCAAAGAATTCGGCCTGACCCTCACCCCTGCCAGTCGCCCGGTCGAGACCGTCACCCTGACCTACACGCCACCCGCCCTCGCCAAGCCTGCCGAGAAGACCACCGCCAGCAAATAGGATCATGCCATGTTCGGCCGAAGACTTGTGCCAGCCCTGATGTGCTTCTGGTCCCTATCGTCGAGCGTTTTGCTCGCGGCACAGAACTCGACCCCGCGCTTCCGTAGGGTCTACACCGGCCACGATGCTTTGGCTCACGTCGTCACTCGCAGCAACACCGACCGGGCTATCCCAGCCGAGCCGCAACAAGTCGCCGTCAGCTCGCCCGCGCTCTCAGCAGACGGCCGCATCGCAGGCTGGCTGGTAGAGGTTGAGAACTGCTGTACCTCCTACCCGATCCCTGTCAGCCTTGTCCTCTACTCCGAAAGCTCACACCGCGTCATCGGCGACGGCCTAATGATCTATAGCTGGTGTTTCGTCCCACGCACTGCGACCGTAGCCATCGCCAGCGGTACCGTCCACGGCATGCAAGGCCAGAACCTGACCCTCTACAACATACGTTCCGGCAAGCAAGTCAGGCAATGGACCGGGGATGACGACGCGAAGCCGCCAACCTGGGCCGCTTGCCTCGACAAACCGTCTCCTTAGCCCTTCTTCTCCGCAATCCAGGCATTCACTCGCTCTTCCAGCACATCCATCGGCAGCGCCCCGCTATCCAGCACGACGTCATGGAACCCCTTGATGTCGAACCGATCCCCCAGCGCAGCCTTCGCCTTCGCCCGCAGCTCCAGAATCTTCAACTGTCCCATCTTGTAGCCCAACGCCTGCCCCGGCCACGCGATATACCGGTCCGTCTCCGCGATGATGTTCGTGTCATCCATCGTCGAGTGCGCCCGGAAGTACTCGAGCATCTGTTCCCGCGTCCAGTGCTGGCTATGCACGCCCGTATCTACCACCAGCCGGATCGCCCGCCAGACATCCGCCTCCAGCCGCCCATAGTCGTTCACCGTATCCGTATAGAATCCGACTTCTTTCCCCAACCGTTCGCTATACAGCGCCCAGCCCTCCGTATAAGCCGTATACCCAATATGCTTCCGAAACTCCGGCAGCCCGGTCAGCTCCTGCGCAATCGAGATCTGCAGATGATGCCCCGGGATGCCCTCGTGATACGCAATCGCCTCCACATCCTCGAGCGAACGCCCCTCCCACTGATACGTATTCACATTCACCCGTCCCGGCCGGGACCCGTCCGCCGTCCCCTCCGCGTACCACGCCTGCGCCCAGCCCTGCGCGATGTACCCCGGCATCTCCACCACCTCCAGCCGCGCCTTCGGCAGCCGCCCGAACAGCTCCGGCAGCTTCGGCTTCATCTGCGCCTCATACTTCGCGTACAGTCCGATCAGCGCCTCCTTGCTCGCCGGATGCTCCTTCGGATCGGCCTTCAGCTTCTCCCCGAAGCTCTTGATATCGCTGTACCCCATCTTCTTCACCAGCGCGAGCATCTCCGCCTCATCTCGCGCCACCTCATCCAGCCCGATCTGGTGAATCTCCGCCGGCGTCTTGTTCAGCGTCGTCGACTGCCGCACCAGGTAGGCGTAGTAGGCATCGCCGTCCTTGATCGACCAGATCCCCGGCTCCTTCCGCCCCGCCGGGATCGCCTGCGCCGTCAGAAACTTCGCGAACCGCACATACGCGGGCAGCACGTCATCTTGGATCGCCGCCAGCGTCTGATCCGTAATCCGCTTCCGATCCGCCGCCCCGATCGCCGCCGGAAAATTCTTCAGCGGCTGCGCAAACGCCGTATCCTCCGGCTTCACCTGTGCCACCGCATTCACCTGCTTCAGCACAATCTCCAGAATCGACACCGGCTGCACCCGTCCATCGTCGATCCCGGACATCATGTTCTCGATCAGCTGCCGCATCTCCGCCGGCATCTTTCCCAGCCGCACGATCCAGTCCTCGTAATCCTTCACTGTCTCAAACGGAATACTGTCCACCATGCCCGGCAGGGAAGTGTGCAGCCCGCCGAACTGGTTCACCGGCATCTCCCACTCCTTGAATCGCGCGCCCTCTTCTTCCTCGACGATCCCCCGCTCCGCCAACTCCACTGAAAGCTTCTCCTGCGCCGACAGCCCGGTCGTATCGATCGCCGCAAGCCGCGCCAGGAACCCACGGTCCCGCGCCAGCGCATCGTTAACCGCCCGCGGAGAAAGATCCGACAGTTGATCGTTATAGCGCCGGTCCCCGAGCGCCGAAGCAGACTCCGGCGAGTGCTTCAGGCTGTCCTCCCACATCTCCTTGAACAGCGAACTGAGCTGCGCGCTCCGAGCCGCAACCCCGGAAGGAGCAGCCGTCTTCAGCGCCTGCGCACCCCCCATCCCTGATCCGCCCGCAAGCGATGCCGCACTCAACAAAACCGCACATATCCGCATGCCCAAAGTCTACAACTCCGCCCGAACCCGAACTCCCGCACCCTTCAAGACTCACCCCCGCCACCCCTTTTCGTTTGCCTTTCCCCACCCCCTCTGCGAGGATTCCCCTTAACCATGACTTCACCGTTCGCCGTGTCCCTCCCGTCCTCCTTGACACGTTCTATGGCACACCCGGGCCGCGTTCTACTCCGCCTCGCCGCGCTGTTCCTCGCCGTCTTCTCCTTCACGCTCGCGTCCGCCCAGTCTGCTCCGCGAACCACCCTCGTAGCCAGCACGCCGGACGCGCTCGCCGCTGCCGTCGACTCCGGCCCTGTCCCCGGCTCGCAGCGGCTCTCGCTGACCCTCACCTTGGCCCAGACTCCCGATCGCGCCGCCGCCCTCGACCAGTTCCTCAAGGACGTGGTCACCCCCAAGTCGAGCAACTTCCACAAGTTCCTGACACCGGAACAGTACGCCGCCGCTTACGGCGCCACCGCGGACCAACTCACCGCCGTGACGTCCTGGACGGCCTCTCAGGGGCTCACCGTGGACGCGGTCTCCTCCGCCCAGAACCGCGTCTCTCTCTCCGGCCCGGCCTCTGCCGTTCAGTCCGCTTTCGCTGTTACCGTCCACAACTACCAAGTCTCCGGCTCGCTCTACTTCGCCAACGCCACCCAGCCCTCGCTGCCATCCGCCGTCGCCTCCTTCGTCACTGCCATCGATGGCCTAAGCACCGTGCCGCAACCCAGGCTGACCCTGCAGGGCTCCGCCGCGACCTTCGCAGAGCTTGCCGCGGTCATCGACGCCAACACCGCCCCAATCCTCACCCTGGACTCCGCCCTTACCTCCAACTCTCTCTCCACATCACAGATCTCCGCCTACACCAGCCTCTTCCGCCAGGCCTCCGCTCAGGGCATGACCCTCCTCGCCACCCGGCCGTCTGTCGCAGCCGCCTTTCCCGCCGCGCTCGCCGAGGTCACAGCCTTCGCCCTCCCCGGCGCTACCGCCGACACCTCCACCCCAACCCTCGCCCGTCCGTCCTGGCAGTCCGCTCCCGGTCTCCCTGCCGACGACCTCCGCCACGCCCCAGACCTCACCGTCTCCACTCTCGCCGCCTTCGCCCAGACCCTCGCGACCATCGAGTCCACCTCCAGCGCCCCTATCGAACGCCAGGGCAACATCAACAGCATCCTCTACGAGCTCGCCCCCACCCCCGGCCTCTACGCCCAGCCTGACCCGGTTACTGCCGGCACCTGGGAAGCCGCCACGGGTCTTGGTACCGTAGACCTGAACATCCTCGCCAAGGTCTTCCCCCGCGGCACCACCGCAGTTGAGGTCGACACCACCGCCTCCTCCTACAATCCCGTCCACGGCGCCGGTTTCACCCTCCAGACGACTGTCTACCCCGGAGCATCCGCCACCCCCACCGGCACCATCACCTGGTCGAGCTCTCAGTCCGGCTTCGGCGGCAGCACCTCAGTCGCGCTCAACGGCGGCGGCGTCGCCAACTCGCCCACCTTCCAGCTTCCGGGCGGCACCTACACCATCGTCTCCACCTACTCGGGCGACGGCACCTACGCCTCCGACACCACCTCCACCACCCTCACCGTCACCGCGGAGCCCGCCAACTTCACCATCACCGCGCCCGCAACCGCCACGCTCGGCGGAACCGTCACCGTCACCGCCAACGTCTCGTCGCCTTCCGGCATCGGCATCCCGAGCGGCAGCGTCACCACCACCCTCACTGGCGCGACCACCCAGACCAACTTTATTACCGGAAACAGCAGCTCCTCGGCCTCAGCCGCCTTCACCTTCAACGTCAACCAGGCCGGAACCCTCGCCATTACCGCCAACTGCACCTCCGGCGATCAAAGTTTTACCTGCTACAACCAGCAGACCGCCTCGGTCAACGTTCCTAAGCTCACCCCCACGGTCAGCCTGGCGCTCTCCACCATGACCCCGGCTTCCGGCGCATCGATCACCTTCACCTCCGCAGTCACCGGCGTCTCAGCCGCCGCACCCACCGGTACCATCGTCATCCAGGACAACGGCGCAACCATCGCCACCATCACCCTGCCCGCGACCTCCGCGTCCGCTCCCCTGGGCAGCGGAACCAGCCACAGCATCACCGCGATGTACTCCGGTGACGGCAACTACAACGTCGCGACTTCGACCTCCGTCTCTGCCACCAGCGGCACTGCCGCGAGCACCACGACGGTCACCGCCTTCCCCACCAGTTTCCCCTACGGCCAGACCACCACCCTCGTCATCGCCGTCGCCCCCACCTCCGGAACTCAGGTCAACAATACGCCGCCCAGCGGCACCGTCACGGTAACCGCCGGAACCCAGACGCCCGTCACCCAACCACTCAGCGGCGGCAACGCCAACGTGACGCTCACCGGCCTCACTCCCGGAACCTATCCCATCAAGGTCAGCTATCCCGGCGACACCAACTACTCCGCCAGCACCAACACCTCGGCCACCGTCACCGTGACACCGTTCGCGGCGACGATCACCCCCATGCTCTCCTACTACATGTTTACCCAGGGAAGCACCCAGACCCTGACGGTCCAGTTCGCGTCGGCCACCAACGGTCCGGTCCCACAGAATGCAGCCTTCACCGCGACCTTGAACGGCACTGTCTATCCCGGCACCTTCAGCATCAACGGCGGCGATGTCAACGCCACCGGTCAGGTCACCATCGCCGCCCCCGTCGCGGGCACCTATCCGCTCCAGGTCGCCTGCGTCGCAAATGCTGACTTCACCTGCAACACCCCCGCTGCCATCACCGTCACCAGCACCGCCACGACCACCACCGCGCCGCCAACCTCCGGCACCAGCCCCACTTCTACCGTCCTCACCTCCAGCAGCGCCTCACCCGCTGCCGGCGCTGCGGTCACCCTGACCGCCACCATCTCCAGTACCGCTTCGCCCGCCATCACCACAGCCGTTACCGGTACCGTCACCTTCTACGACGGGACAACCGTCTTGACCACCTCCCCGGTCACCCTCGCCGGCAACGCCTACGTTGCGACCGCCTCCGTCACCTTGACGGGCTCGACAACGCACTCGCTGACTGCCGTCTACAGCGGCGACACGACCTTCGCCAAGAGCACCTCCGCCGTCGTCTCCGTGACCTCTGCCGCCTCCGCTTCGGCGATCACCTTAACCGCCACCAGCACCAGCGGAGACGCAGGGCAGGCCATCACCTTTACCGCCCGGGTCACCGGTTCCACCCTGACCGGCGTCGTCCCGACCGGCTCGGTCACCTTCTATCTCGGCGGCGCCACCCCGTCCGCGCTGGCCACCATCGGCCTCGGGTACGGTGGTCCGGGGGTCTCGATCGCCACCTTCACCACTACCGGCCTCCCGGCCGGCTCGCAAACCATCTATGCGGTTTACTCCGGCGATGGAAACTTCTCCGCCGTCACATCCAACATCATCACTCTCGGTTTGGCCGACTACAGCGTCGCCTTCACCCCCGCGACCCTGTCCCTCACCGCCGGCCAGTCCAGCTCGGTCACCGTGGCCGTCGGAGTCCTGGGTTCCTATGGCGGTACCGTCAGTCTCTCCTGCACTCCGCCCACCAACACCCTGATCACCTGCGCCTTCAGCCCTTCCACCATCACGGGAGCCGGAGTCTCGACCCTTACCGTCACCACCTCCTCGGGCAAGGACCTACCCAGCCATGCCTCCGGCCTCTCCGGCACCAGCAGAGCTGAGATCCTGGCGGCGGCTCCACTCGCAGTCCTCGTCTGCCTGCTGGTCCCCGGCCGCGCTCGCCGCCGTTGGATCCCCACGATGCTCCTGATCCTGCTTGCCCTGGGCATCACCGCGAACCTCGGCTGCTCCAGCGGCAGCACCTACACCCTGCCCATCTCCGGTGCCGGCGCCGGCACGCCGCTCGGGACCTCCATCCTCACCATCAACACTGCCGGCTCGGACGGAACCACCGTCATCCACCACGACTACAGCTTTCAGGTCACCGTTCAGTAGCCGTTTGTGCCTCTGACTTCAACCCCCTTTCGTGATCGGGATAAGTCTTTTCGTTTGAAGACTTTACGAGCAGCCGTAAAGCAAACAAAGACTTTAGCGGCTGCCGGACCTTGAAGTCCAGACCTAAACCCATTGTTTTGAAGACTTTGCATGCTTTCTGGGGAGGTGGGGGGTACTTGCAAGACCCTATCCAGCCCTACCAAACGGAGAGCCTCGCTTTCCTGCTAGAATCCGAAAGTCGCGCGTGACAGACCCGCGCACTTCGACTCCGAGGTAGAGAAATGTCCGGCCACAGTAAATGGGCAACCATCAAGCACAAGAAGGGCGCCACCGACGCCAAGCGAGGCAAGATCTTCACCCGCCTGATCAAAGAGATCACCATTGCCGCCAAGTCCGGCGGAGGCGATCCCGACGGCAACCCTAGACTCCGCGGAGCCATCGTCGCCGCCAAAGCCGAGAACATGCCGGCCGATAACATCAAGCGCGCCATCCAGCGCGGCACCGGTGAGTTGGAGGGCGTCTCCTACGAGGAGATCACCTACGAGGGGTATGGCCCCGGCGGAGTAGCCCTCATCATCGACGTCCTCACCGATAACAAAAACCGCGCCGTCTCCGAGGTCCGCCACGCCTTCTCCAAGAACGGCGGCAATCTAGGCGCAGAGGGGGCCGTAGCCTGGATGTTCGCAAAAAAAGGTGTCATCTCGATCTCAAAAGATGCTGCCAACGAAGACAAACTGATGGAGATCGTGCTCGAGTCCGGCGCGGAGGACCTGAACGACGAAGGCGAAACCTGGGAGATCCTCTGCGACCCCAAAGACTTCGAAGCCGTCGTCGCAGCTCTGAAGACGGCTAAGATTCCGACGGAAACCGCTGAGATCACGAAGATCGCAAGCACCTACACCAAACTGGAAGGCGCACAAGCCAACGCCATGATCCGCCTCCTGGAAACGATCGAGGACCTGGACGACACCCAGAACGTCTATAGCAACTTCGACTTCGACGAGGCTCAACTCGCAGGCTGAACCGGCGTGTTGAGGCTGCTAGCATTGCATTCACCCCTATGAAGAATCTGATCGCGGCGGTCGCCGCCCTTCTGCTCTCCTGCGCTTCAGCCACCGCCCAGAACCCGATCGAGGGCGCGTCCACGCGGCAGCCCTCCGAGTTCGGAGTCCTCGTCCAAGGCGGCAACGGTCTCACCGATAACCGCGACGGCTTCCACTTCCTCTCAGCCGGCATTCACGCAGGACGGGTCCTGACCGGCAACTATGGCTCCGGCTTCTTCCGGGGCAACTTCGAGTACGCGGTCGAACTCTTCCCCTATTGGCAGTCCTTTACGCCTACCTTCCAGAGGATCAGATGCGCTCCGGTCGCAGGCACTCCGACCATCTCCTGTTCCCAGCCCTACACCGTTGGCGGAACCTTCACCGGCGTCTCCGCCACCCCGATCATCCTGCGCTGGAACCTGGCCCGCCATGGCCGTTGGACACCCTGGGCCCAGGCCGCCGGCGGCCTGC
Organism: uncultured Granulicella sp.; assembly: GCA_965198885.1. Classification (GTDB taxonomy): domain Bacteria; phylum Acidobacteriota; class Terriglobia; order Terriglobales; family Acidobacteriaceae; genus Edaphobacter. The sequence goes on from OZ240677.1 coordinate 3,579,666, forward strand.
TTTGGACGAACCACAAGTATCCCGCGTACGGAAGTACCGTGCCCAACCTGCAAGTGAATGGGCCGAATGGAGATGCCAGCGTATGGAACTTCACCCCCCAGGGTGGCGTCGGCTTCCACTACTTCACAAGGCCAAACCGATCCATCGATTTCAGTGCAAACGGTGTGCACATCTCCTCTGCATCGCTTGGCGATCGCAATCCAGGCGTCAACGCCAGCGTCCAGTTCACGCTTGGTTATTCGTGGTGGAAGTAGGATATCTCCGAGGCCGCAGGTGCGGTCAGGCTAGTCATGAACTCCGAATCCATAATCGAGTGCGTTCCCAACTTCTCTGAGGGGAATAACCTAGAGATCATCCGGCAGATTGTTGCCGCAATGGCCGTCGATGGTGTACGTCTCCTTGATTATTCCCTGGATACGGACCACAATCGATCGGTTGTTACGATTGCCGGAATACCTTCGCAGGTGATGGAAGCCGCAGTCAGAGCGGCGGGGAAAGCTGCAGAGCTCATCGACCTCACTCGACAGAAGGGTGTGCACCCGCGCATCGGCGCAGCTGACGTGATTCCCTTTGTACCAGTGTCAGGCGTTTCTATTGCCGAGGCTGCCATGCTGGCGCGGCAGGCCGGGCTACAGATCTGGCGCAGATATGAGGTGCCGGTGTACTTCTACGGAGCTGCGGCTGCTCGTCCGGATCGGATGCAGCTGGAAGACGTTCGTCGTGGGCAGTTTGAGGGACTACGTGAGGCGGCTGTGAAAGATGCAGCGCGACGGCCGGATGTCGGTGGTCCGGAGCTGCACGCTACCGCCGGTGCCAGTGTGGTTGGTGCACGGAGCTTCCTGATCGCGTACAACATCTATCTCGCTCCTTCGGCAGAGATCAGCCAGGCTCGGGCTATCGCGCGGGATATCCGCGCGTCTTCCGGTGGAATGCAGGGTGTGAAGGCAATCGGCGTGCTCGCAAATGGGAGAGCGCAGGTGAGTATGAACATCACAGACTTCAGGGTGACTCCGGTTCCGAGCGTGCATGCCACAGTGGAAGACCTGGCCTGGCAGCATGGGACGTCCTTGGCGGAGGGGGAGCTGATCGGTTTGATCCCACGCGACGCTTACGATGCGGATGCCGCCTGGATCAGGCACATTCCGGATTTCGATCCGGAGCAAAAGATATTGGAGCGCAAGCTGCTGAAGCCAATGGACTGGCCGGATGCCTGAGCCGCTGTTGGAGATGGCTGGGGTGGGGGTGGTGCGGGGTGACAGAGCGGTGCTGTATGACGTCAACCTGCGGGTGGAGCGGGGGGAGCGGATTGCCATCGTGGGGCCGAATGGGTGTGGGAAGTCGACCCTGATCAAGACCATCACGTGTGAGTTGTATCCGCTGGCGAGCGAGGGGATGCGGATGCGGATCTTCGGGCGGGAGCGGTGGGATCTGACAGAGCTCAGGAGACGGTTGGGCGTGGTGCAGGCGGAGCTTCCGGGGAAGGCGATGCTGCAGTGTACGGGGATGGAGGCTGTGCTGACGGGGTTCTTCTCCAGCTCTACGTTGTGGCCGAACCTGACCGTCACGGGCGAGATGCGGGAGCGGGCTTATGCGGTGATGGAGCTGGTTCGGGCGACGGAGCTTCGGGGGAAGGTGTTTGGGGAGATGTCTGCGGGGCAGCAGCGACGGGTGTTGATTGGGCGGGCTCTGGTGGCTTCGTCTGAGTGCCTGCTGCTGGATGAACCTAGCAACGCGCTGGATCTGCGAGCGCAGTGCGATCTAAGGGAGCTGCTGATGGAGCTGGCTGAGCGTGGGACGACGCTGCTGCATGTGACGCATCACATCGCGGATATCATCCCGGCGATGTCACGCGTGGTTATGATGCGCGAGGGAAGGATTATTGCGGATGGAAGGCGTGAGGAGCTGCTGACTGCTCCGAGGCTCAGTGAGTTGTTTGGGACTGAAGTTTATCTTGCGGAGCATGAAGGTTCTTTTCACGCGTGGTGATCAGTCGTGGTGGATCACACCGGTCTGCAGCTTGACCAGCTCGGGCTGTGGAATCTTGCGGGGGCCGAGGACGGCGATGCGGGGCAGGGGACCGCGGACCATGGCGACTTCATCGCAAGCGTAGAGGCGGGGGCAGGTCTGGCAGTCCTTGTAGATCTTGTCCGGCAGGGCAGTGCGATCCGAGATGCGGAAGCCGAAGTGGAAGAAGAAGTCTGGGATGCGGGTGAAGAGGCAGACGCTGGTGACTCCCTGGTACTCGGCTTCCGAGAGGAGGGCGCGGAGGAGCTTGCCGCCGGCGCCTTGACCTTTTGCCTCGGGTTTGACGACGATGGAGCGGACCTCGGCGAGGTGGGGGCCGTAGAGGTGCAGGGCTCCGCAGCCGAGGAAGACTCCGCCCGAACCTTCCGAAACAGGCGACTCGGCGACGTGGAAGTCGCGGACGTTCTCGCAGATTTCGGCGTAGTTGCGGCGGAGGAGGGTGCCGTCTCCGGAGAGGGAGTTGACGAGGTCGAAGATCTGCTGGGCGTCCTGGAGGCGGGCGTTACGGACGGTGGCACCGCCCACGACGCGGGGCCGCGAGGAGGTGGTCGAGGTGGAGTCGCTAATGGGCTCGACGACGGACGGAATGTTGAGTATGCTGGTCATTCTTGGGTGATTGTTGGGTACTCCCCCTACCGGGAAAATCGTGCAAAGTCTTCAAAACAGGGAACTTAGGTCCTGACTTCGAGTAATCCTTGCGAGAAAAGTCGCATTTCTTGCGGTTAGATCGTACAAAGTATTCAAAGCAAACGACTTAGATTAGATGTAGGTGGAGCTTATTCGATTGATCTCTCATGTTTAATTCTACGCGTTTGGGCAGGGTAGTTACGCCAACTCTATTGGCAACAATATACTTGACAGGTCAAGACAAAGACGCTATTCTTTATTCATGAGCCGCCCTAAGACCTTACAAGATGCCATCCTCTACTACTCCGATCCCAAGAACTGCATTGCGGATATGGTCGCCCAGCGTTGGCCGGATGGAGTTGTGATCTGCCCCACTTGCGGGCGGAACGATGTGACTTGGCAGGAGAAGGCTCAGGTATGGCAGTGCAAGAGCAAGCATTCCAAGCGCAAGTTTTCGGTCAAGGTTGGGACCATCTATGAGGATTCACCCATCAAGCTGGACAAGTGGCTGATGGCAACTTGGTTACTAGCAAACTGCAAGAATGGCGTATCGAGCTATGAGATTGCTCGGGCTATCGGTGTGACCCAGAAGAGCGCGTGGTTCATGCTTCACCGGATTCGGCTTGCAATGTCTGACAATGATGGCGTAAAGCTGGGCGGCAATGGACCTATTGAGATTGACGAGACTTTCGTGGGCGGCAAGGTCAAGAACATGCACAAGTCTCGCCGGATCAAGGGTTTGAACTACTCCGCTGGCAACGGTAAGACCATCGTCATGGGCATGCTAGAGCGCGGTGGCAAGGTAAAGGCTAAGGTGATCGCAGACCGCAAACTGAGCACCATGACCCATCCAGTACGCGAGAACGTCGCCTTGGGTGCTCACATCATCACCGATGAGCACTCCTGCTATCCGTTCATTGCTCAGGACAACTACTACCACGATGTAATCAACCATATCGAAGGGTACGTCCGTGATCACGTCCACACCAACGGCATTGAGAACTTCTGGAGCTTACTCAAGCGCGGCCTGAGCGGAACCTACATCAGCGTTGAACCGTTCCACCTTGACCGCTACGTTGAAGAGCAGGTCTTCCGCTACAACAATCGCCACAAGAACACCGATGCCACCCGTATGGCGAAGGTGCTATCCCAAGTGACTGGTAAACGCCTCACCTATGCCGAGGTCACCGGTAGGGTGCAGGAAACGGCAGTCTAATCCGTATAGAAGAAGGCGTGGCAAGAGAAGTGCATCATATGAAGCCAACCAAATGGTTGATTGCAAAAGGGACGATGATGATGATAGCGTCAGAATGCGGCAACTTGCAGGTTTTGCACAATTCCCTGTGCTATGTGCGGTTTCGCAGGAGTGAGGAATAATCGTGGGCGAGATACAGATTGATTTCAAGTTAGCGTTTGCCACCCGCTACGACGACGAGGCTAAGGTGCATATTGGCTTTTGCCCAACACTCAAGCTATACAGTCAAGGCACAACCGAAGATGAAGCTGAATCGGCAGTTGTATCAGCGGCTACCCTATTCATTGGAGCGTGTTATGAGAGGAACATCCTAAATTCTTTCCTACGAGACAACGGAATGACGAAAGTAGCTACCGAGAGAATTGGCTCGGACCGAGAGCTGAAGCAGTACATCAAAGTCGTTGGCTTTGATCGTGTTGTCGAAAGAAGCGTACCGATACACGTCCTGATTGCTGCTCAGGCTGGTGCAGCTTGTCACTAGCAGCATTGGCACCGGTTCACCCGCACACTCTGTTCGGCATATTCTGTCGATATGGGTATACCGTCGTATCGGAAGATGCCTACAACTGGATTTTGGCGCAAGGTCTCGAAGACCTTCCCGTAGTTCTGCCGAAGAGGGGTGATCTGGTGCCATTGGAGATACTGATGGACACTGTCTTTACGAAAGCCAGCATGGACCTTCGAACTTACCTGAGCCTCAAGCAGCAAGTCGAAAACGGCGAAACGGGCCCGATAAACTAACAATCGCGGATAACCCGCTTGGGAAGACTCTCTACGGAGAGTCTTCTTTTTTTGGTCACCAAGCTCTTACCAAGTTTTTCCGCTTCCATCCGTCGCTGCAACTCTTCTTTGGATATGGAAAGAGTCTTCTTCAGGAGTGCGTCGAACTTCTCAAGCTCTGTCATCTCAGTTTCACCAATCCATATTTTTCTCTTAGCTTATCTTCATCGAACACAATGAAATACTGAGAGATAATCTGTCTCATTGACCTGCCCCTTTTTTCTCACCCATTCATAACTGGAGTTTTCTGGGTTTGGTTTTGCTTTGAGATTGTGATCTCGCAGCCGTCGTCGGGGCTGTGGGGATGTGGGAAGCGTACTTTGCTTTCCACATCTCCATAGCCCGTTTGCAGGTTGAGGGTAGCCCGGAACTCTGCCGGGGTTCTGTAGTCCAGCGAGCTGTGTGGCCGCTCGTGGTTGTACTCCTGCTGCCAGTCTGCCAGCTTTTCCCGCACATCGCCAAGGGTGCGGAACCAGCTTGCGTTGAGGCACTCGTCGCGCAGCCTGCCGTGGAAGCTCTCGACATGGCCGTTCTGCATCGGCCTGCCCGGTTGGATGTGGACCAGGCCGATCTTCCAGTCCTCGGCCCAGCCCAGCATCCGGCGCGAGGTGAACTCCGGGCCGTTGTCCGAGCGCACGTTCTCCGGGCGGCCACGCTCGGCGATCACCCGCTCCAGCACCCGCGTCACCCGGCCAGAACCGAGGCTCGTGTCCGCTTCCAGCGCCAGGCACTCACGCGTGTACGCATCGACCACGCTCAGGATGCGCACCATCCGCCCCGTCGCCAACCCGTCGACGATGAAGTCCATTGCCCACTCCTGGTTCACGCCCGTCAGTCGCGGTATCGCGGCTCGATCCCGCACCAGACGCCTGCGCTTCTTCCTTCGCACACTCAGGCCTTCTTCCAGATACAGCCGGTAGACACGCTTCACGTTCACCTCATGGCCTCGCCGTTCGAGCAGCACATGCAGCCGCCGATAGCCATAGCGCGGCTTCTGCCGTGCCAGCTGCAACAGCTCTTCTCGCAGTTCCACGTTGCGGTCGGGCCGAGACTCATAACGGTAGCTCGACCGCTCCAACTCCAACAGCTTGCAGGCCGTGCGTTCGCTCAGACGATGCACCGCCATCGCCAACGCAACATCTTCTCTCAGACCGGCAAGCTCCACCCGTTTTTTCTTATGACCGTCTTCAGCACTTCGCTGTGCAGACTCAGCTCAGCCACCAGCATCTTCAGTCGGCGGTTCTCGTCTTCGAGGCCCTTCAACCGCTGAGCCTCGGCAACCTCCATCCCGCCGAACTTCTGTTTCCAGCCGTAGAACGTCGCCGCGCTGATCCCGTGCTCACGGCAAACATCCGCCGTCTTCAACCCCGCCTCATGCTGCTTCAATATCCCGATGATCTGCTCTTCACTGAACCGACTCTTCTTCATCGCTGCCGTCCTCTCCAATAATCTACGAGAGAACTCCAGATTCAAATGGTCGAGTTTTCGGGGGGCACGTCATCATGATATGCGCGTGCATCTTCCCTGCAGCACCATCTTCAGCGGTGTGCTCACGATTGACTGCCCAAGCTAGAACATCCGCTGCCTGAAGACCCGGAAGTTCCTTCATTCTAGTGGTGGTGTGAACGTCGGTTATTACATTCCAAGCATTGAAACCTCCCTCTCTCCTAAACCGTTTCTGTTCTCTCTTCCATTTCTGCATGAAATGACCATAGAAGTCTTCGCCAGTGTCAAACACAAAGACCATCTCTTCGGCCCCCTTAGCAAGGCGATCCTTTTCCCAAGTTTTCCTTATATGCGCCTTCATTACAGTTTCAGCGCAATATTCGTTACAAATCTCTACTGCACCGGGAATGGAGTAACCCTCCGCTAGAAGCTTTCGACGGGCGACAAGATCAATGGTGCAGTAGTACATCTGGAACTCTTGCTTATCGAAGACCTGAAGAAACATAAGCATACTGTTTACGAGCCCAAACGCTTGTTCCTGAGTCCAACCCTTGGCTTTGTCAAACTCCCCCCTAAGAGGACAAAGCTCTTTCATGTGGATATAACGAGGTTTCAGAGGGTGCCTATCCAGCACCTGACGCCAATCCTCCTCCAATTGAGCCCAGAGGCCGTCTTGGGCGGCGAACGCAGCTAGGGTAAGCCGCTTTTCATGCTTCTTCCCGCTGCCATCTAGATAGGCTCGAACGGCGATAAAGACTCCAGCGGGATCGACGTTTGCACTTGCGCCGCATCCCCCCATCTTGCTCTTGGCAAGCATCTCATCCAACAAATCTGCCGGGTTCACTACCCAACTTTAGTGGAACAATAAACCTAACAGTCTTGACCTGTCAAGTATATTATTGCCACTCTATTTCCTTTCAAATGAATGAGTTAACCCATTTAGGGGCTTGACACGTGAGTTTGGCCCATTTTCAGCGAAGTTATTTTTGGGTTTAGGGCCGAATAGCTCGTGGCCTGGTCCCTCAGAGGCAGAAGCTGTTCCACTTTAGGAAAGTTGATGGTGGGACTGGTCTGCCTTTCTGAAGCGTGTGCCGGATTTGAGGCCGCCTTTGAAGAACGGCGGCGAGATGAGTCCTGTCATAGGCGAGTCTTAGCGGCGGCGAGGGCTTCCCGGACGCGGTGGCGGGAGGTGCCTCCGATGACGTCGTGGCAGTCTAATGTCGCTTCGAGAGTGATGGACTGGTAGAAGTCTTCGGCGAAGGCAGGGCTGAGGGTTTGGAGTTCGGGGAGGGTGAGGGCCTCGAGTTCGCGGCCGGATTCGAGGCCGAGACGGACGGCGTTGCCGATGATCTCGTGGGCTTTGCGGAAGGGTACGCCTTTGTTCGAGAGGTAGGTGGCTCCAGCCATGGCGTTGAGGTAGCCGGATTGGGCGGCTTCGGTTAGGCGGGCGGGGCGGAAGGTGAGGGCGCGGGTGAAGTCGGGAAGGAGCGACAACATGCCGTCGACAGTGTCGGCGGCGTCGAAGATGGGCTCCTGGCCTTCCTGGAGGTCCTTGTTGTAGGCGAGGGGGAGGCCTTTGATGAGGGTGGCGAGGGTGATGGAGGCGCCGAGGAGGCGGGCACTCTTGCCGCGGATGAGTTCTGTCAGGTCGGGGTTTTTCTTTTGGGGCATGGCACTGGAGCCGGTAGAGAAGGCTTCGGGGAGGTTAAGGAAGCCGAACTCGGCGGTGGCGTGCAGGGTGAGTTCCTCGGCGAAACGGCTGATGTGCAGGCCTAGGGTGCTACAGGCCTGGGTAAAGTCGAGCATGAAGTCGCGGTCTGAGGTGGCGTCCATGGAGTTGGGGGTTGGGGCGGTGAAGCCGAGATCCTTAGAGGCGATGTTGCGGTCGAGGGCGAGGGTTGCGCCGGCGATGGCTCCGGAGCCGAGAGGACAAAAGTTCATGCGGGTGCGGGCGTCTTGGAATCGGGATGTGTCGCGGTCGAGCATGGCCACGTAGGCGAGGAGCCAGTGGGCTACGAGGACGGGTTCGGCGCGCTGGAGATGGGTGTAGCTGGGCATCACCTGGTCTTTGGATTGTTCCGCCAGGGTGATGAGGGCTGATTGCCAGTGCTTGAGGCCGGTGAGGATCTGGTCGATGGCGTCGCGGACGAAGAGACGCATGTCGGTGGCGATCTGCTCGTTGCGGCTGCGGCCGGTGTGGAGCTTCAGGGCGAGGGGGCCGATGAGCTGGGTGAGGGCTAGCTCGACGAAGTGGTGGACGTCTTCGGGTTCTTCGGGGAGAGCTTTGGGACTAAGTTCGATGCGAGCTACGGCTTCGAGGCCTTCGATTGTGCGGGTGAGTTCTTCAGGGGTGAGGATGCCGGCGGCGGCGATGGTTTGGGCATGGGCGATGCTTGCCTGGACTTCTAGTTTGTAGAGACGGAAGTCGAAGGGGAAGGAGCGCTGCCAGGATTCGAACTGCTTGTTGAGGGGTTCGCGGAAGCGGCCGGACCACATTTTGGTGGGTTGATCTTGGTTGGACACTTTATGCGTTCCTTTATTCACGGAGTTGCGTTGTGCGATGAATGCGGATGTCCTTCGTCGAGGTCCCTCGCGGTGAGGCTGCGAGGGACCCCGCTCAGGAGTGGGTTTGGTGCGGATTGTTGATGTTCGGGCTAAAGCCCGAACCTATCTCAGAAGCAGGTGCAACGGCGCTCGAGGTTCGCTCGATACTCCACCCTTTCGATGAGACTGAAAGGATGGGGCACCCGCAAAACAACAAGAAGAACAAGGGCAACGACAGATGCAGATTCCTTCGGAATGACAACAAAATGCAAAAGCCAAAAAAACGGCAAGAACAACGGCAGATGCGGATTCCTGCGGAATGACAAACAAAAGAGTCGGCTGAAATAGCCATTGCAACAGCCAATACAGAGATTCTGAGCTTCGCTCAGAATGACGACGCTAAAGATGGGTTAGTCCTTGTCGGAGGAGGTGGTGAGTTGAGGCATCTGGGTGCCTTGGCTTAGAGTGAGGAGGCCGGTTTGAGCGTAGGTGAGGAGCTTGGCGCGGGTGTCGGTGATGTCGAGGTTGCGCATGGTGAGCTGGCCGATGCGGTCGCGGGGGCTGAAGGTGGATTCGGTCTTTTCCATCGAGAGGCGGTCAGGGTGGAAGGTAAGATTGGGGCTGTCGGTGGCGAGGATGGAGTAGTCGTTGCCGCGGCGGAGCTCTACTGTAACTGATCCGGTTACAGGTTTGGCGACCCAGCGCTGGGCGGCTTCGCGGAGCATGATTGCCTGAGGGTCGAACCAGCGGCCCTGGTAGAGGAGGCGGCCTAGTTTGCGGCCGTTGTCGCGATACTGCTCGATCGTGTCTTCGTTGTGGATGCCGGTGATGAGGCGCTCGTAGGCGATGAAGAGGAGGGCGAGGCCGGGGGACTCATAGATGCCGCGGGACTTGGCTTCGATGATGCGGTTTTCGATCTGGTCGGACATGCCGAGACCGTGGCGGCCGCCGATGGCGTTGGCTTCGAGGAGAAGGGCTACGGGGTCGGGGTAGTTGGTGCCGTTGAGGGCCACGGGGAAGCCTTCTTCAAAGCGGATGGTGACTTCTTCTTTTTTGATCGAGACTTCTTCGTTCCAGAAGGCGGACCCCATGATGGGGGAGACGATCTTCATGGAAGTCGAGAGGAGTTCTAGGTCTTTGGCTTCGTGGGTGGCGCCGAGGATGTTGGAGTCTGTGGAGTAGGCCTTCTCGGCGGACATTTTGTAACCGAAACCAGACTTTTGCATGAAGGCGGACATCTCGGCGCGGCCACCGAGCTCGTCGATGAAGGCGGCGTCGAGCCAGGGCTTGTAGACCTTGAGGTTGGGGTTGACGAGGAGGCCGTAGCGGTAGAAACGCTCGATGTCATTGCCCTTGAATGTGCTGCCGTCACCCCAGATGTTGACGTCGTCTTCCTTCATGGCCGTGACGAGCATCGTCCCGGTTACAGCCCGGCCGATGGGGGTGGTGTTGAAGTAGGTGACGCCGGCGGTGGTGATGTGGAACGCTCCGGCCTGGAGAGCGGCGATACCTTCGCGGACGAGGGGGAGACGGCAGTCGATGAGGCGGGCCTTTTCTGCGCCGTATTCGAGGGCTTTGCGGGGGATCTCGTCGTAGTCGGATTCGTCGGGCTGGCCCAGATTGGCGGTGTAGGCGTAGGGGATCGCGCCTTTCTGCTTCATCCAGTGGAGGGCGGCGGAGGTGTCGAGGCCACCGGAGAAGGCAATGCCGACTTTTTGGTGGAGGGGCAGGGATTCTAGGATTACTGACATTTCTTTGACCTTACTTTGGGCTAGTTTGATGTCGCTGATTCGTTCGCAAGGGCGAGGTTTCGATTTTAGCTTCAGCTTCTTGAATCTGTAATCCGTGTAGTCTTTTGCTTTTGGTGTGGGTTCCACACTTACGTCCACAATGCGCACTCGCAGTTCAAGGTCGAGCTTGGTAAGTTTGAACACCCTTGGATTCGGATATCCGCAGCCTGAGGACTCCTTTGTGAAGCACATCGCTACAAGCATGAAAGGCTGCATCCCGTGCCAGTGACCGCGAGGTGCTAAGAGGTTGAAATTTGCCTTGTCGTTAGGGCGACGTGCTTGCAAATCAAACGTCCAGAGTTGGTGGTCGACATCGTAGTCTGGATCAATTCGGAGCAAGATAGGAAGTTTGCTCGGGAGCTTCATCGTGAGGGACGGGTCGGTAGACGATTGACCATCAACAAAAAAGAACTCCTGTGGAACTGCTTTGGTGCTGTTGGATTGAGCCAAGACTTGCGATCCTCTCAAAACGAACAGGAGACAACATGTTGGAAGCAACAGCAGCGACGTTCTAGAGCGGATAGGCGGCATGTACTGCTCCGAGCGATAACAACAACGAAAGAACAACTACAAATATGGAGTCCTTTGCTGCAATTGGGATGACATGAAGCGGGTCTCTAGCGTCTGCGGGTGGGGTTGTTGCGCTCGCGGGAGTTGGGGAGACGCTTGCCTCCGCCCAGGAGCATTAAGAGCAGGGCTTTCTGGGCGTGGAGGCGGTTTTCGGCCTGGTCGAAGACGACCGATTGGGGGCCGTCCAACACGGCGTCGGTGACTTCGGCGTTGCGGTGGGCGGGGAGGCAGTGCATGAAGACGGCGTCGGGCTGGGCGTGGGACATGAGGGCTTCGTTGACCTGGTAGGGCTTGAAGATGGGGGCGCGGCGGGCGGCTTCGTGCTCGAAGCCCATGGAGGTGCAGACGTCGGTGTAGACGGCGTCGGCGCCGGTGACGGCTTTGACGGGGTCGTTGAGGAGGGTGATGGAGCCGCCGGTCTGCTCGGAGATTTCAATGGCCTTGTGGATGATGTCGAGCTTGGGGACGAAGGCCTTGGGGGTGGCGATGTAGCAGTTGGCGCCGAGCTGGGCGGCGGCGAGCATGAGGGAGTGGCAGACGTTGTTGCCGTCGCCCACATAAGCAAAATGTAAGCCTTGCGCGGAGCCGAAGCGCTCTTCGATGGTGAGGAAGTCGGCGATGGCCTGGCAGGGGTGTTCGAGGTCGGAGAGGGCGTTGATGACGGGGACGCGGGAGGCGGCGGCGAACTCCGTGATGGTGTCGTGGGCGTAGGTGCGGAGGACGATGAGGTTCATCCAGCGCTCGATGTTGTGGGCCATGTCGGGGAGGGATTCGCGCTCGCCGAGGGGAGACTGGGTCTGGTCGACGAAGATGGCGTTGCCGCCGAGGGTGTTGATGGCGGCTTCAAAGGTGAGGCGGGTGCGGAGGCTGGCCTTCTCGAAGAAGAGAACCATCTGCTTGGCGTCGAGGGCGTGGCGGAAGTCTTCCGGGTGGGACTTGACGGTGTGACCGAGCTCCATGATGGCGGCCATCTCGGCGACGGAGAGGTCGGCGATGGAGCAGAGGTCGCGGCCGTTGAGGCGCTTGGTGGCCTCGTTGAAGGCGGTGTCGGGGAGGATGCCGAGACTGGGACCGGCGTCTGGGGACTTGGGATTGAGGACGAGAGGCTTGCTAGCCATGGGCATGTTCTCCTGCGAGGTGCGGCTGGGCGGTTTGCTGGGTGAGGAGTTCGTCGAGGGCGGCGATGAGGGTGTCAACGTGGGAGCGCTCGAGGATGTAGGGCGGGAGGAAGCGGAGGACGGTGTCGCTGGTGCGGTTGATGATGATGCGGCGGGCGAGGAGGTTGGATGCAATGGTTTTGGCGAGGTCGGCGTTGTCGAGCTGGCAGCCGATCATGAGGCCTTTGCCGCGGACGTCGACGATGGATGGGTGGCGGGACTGGAGATCGCGGAGTTGGGCGATGAAGTAGGTGCCGACTTCTTCAATGTGGGTGAGGAGGTTGGTCTGCTTGATCTCGTTGATGACGGCGATTGCCACGGCGGTGACTAACGGGCCGCCGCCGAAGGTGGTGCCGTGCATGCCGGGGGTAATGGCTGCTGCGGCGCGCTCGGTGCAGAGCATGGCTCCGATGGGGAGGCCGCCGGCGAGGGGCTTGGCGATGGTGATGACGTCGGGGAGGATGCCGAAGTGCTGGTAGCCGAACCACTTGCCGGTGCGTCCGAAGCCGCACTGGATCTCGTCGGCGATGAGGAGGGCGCCGGTGGCGTCGCAGAGGGCGCGGGCGGCGGCGAAGAACTCCTGCGAGACGGGGTGGATGCCGCCTTCGCCCTGGATGGACTCGATGCAGATGCCGCAGACGTCTGATGCTGCGCCGAACTTGGATTTCAGGTCGGTGATGTCATTGAAGGCGACGAACTCGACGTCCGGCATGACGGGGGCGAAGGGGGCGCGATAGGCGAGCTTCTGGGTGGTGGCGACGGAGCCCATGGTGCGGCCGTGGAAGCTATGGTCGAGTGCGAGGAACTTGGTGCCGAGGCTGCCGCCTGAGTTGCGGGTCTTTTCGGCGTGGGCGCGGGTGAGCTTGAGGGCGGCCTCCCAGGCCTCCGTGCCGGAGTTGCAGAAGAAGACGCGGTCGAGGCCGGAGATCTCTGTCAGTCGCAGGGCGAGGTCGACGGTGTGCTCGGTGAAGAAGAGGTTGGAGGTGTGGAGGAGCTTCTTGGATTGGGCTGCGATGGCGTTCTCTAGGACGGGATGGGCGTAGCCGAGCGAGGAGCAGCCTATGCCGCTGAGGAGGTCGAGATAGTCGTGGCCGTTCTCGTCGGTCAGGTAGACGCCGTGGCCGCTGACGAAGAGGATGGGATTGCGTTCATAGGTGTTGAGCAGCAGCTTTTTTTCGGCTGCCTGCAGGGCTTCAAGTCTCATGCGACCATGACCTCCGTACCTTCGTTGATGCGGGACGAGATGAGATCCGGGAGCGAGGCTGCGGCCTCGGCCGGGAGGATGCGAACGCGTTTGACGCCGTGGGTGAGGGCGACCTTGCAGGCTTCGAGTTTGGGCAGCATGCCGCCGGAGACGACTGCGGCAGCCTCCATGGCGGGGATCTGGGCGAGGGTGAGCCAGCGCATGACCTGGCCGTCGGCTCCTTTGACGCCGGGGACGTCGGTGAGGAAGACGAGGGCGTCGGCCTTGGTGGCGATGGCGCAGGCGGAGGCCATCTCGTCTGCATTGATGTTGTAGTACTCGCCGTCAAAGCCGAGGGCGATGGACGAGATGACGGGGACGGCACCCATCTTCCAGATGGCGTCGAGCCAGCGTGGGTCGGTGGAGGCGATCTCGCCGACAAAGCCGAGGTCTGGCGTGGTCTTCTTCTTGCGGGCACGGAAGACATGGCCGTCTCCACCGGAGAGGCCGACTGCCGACTGGCCGTGCTGGCCGAGGGCAGCTACGAGGGACTTGTTGACGCGGCCGGCGAGGACCATGAGCGCGGCGTCGCGGGTCTCGGCGTCGGTGACGCGAAGGCCGGAGACGAACTCGGATGTCTTGCCCATCTGGGCAAGGGTGCGGGTGAGCTGCACGCCTCCGCCGTGGACGACGGCGACCTGATGGCCGTCGTCGGCGAGGTCATGGATGGCTTTGCCGGCGAGATCGAGGAGGCGCTTGTCTTCGAGGGTTGCGCCTCCGAGTTTGACGACGAACTTCACAGCAGGCCCTCCTCTTCGCTGTAGCCGCACATCAGGTTCATGTTCTGGATGGCCTGGCTGGATGCGCCTTTGAGCAGGTTGTCGAGGCAGCTGACGAGGACAAGGCGCTGACCGTCGGGTGCGAGCTCGAAGCCGATATCGCAGTAGCTGGTGTGGACGATGTCCTGGATCTGGGGGAGGGTTTTGCGGATGCGGACCATGGAGCTGGTTGCGTAGAAGGCTTCGAGGATCTGGGCGATCTCCACTGGGTCCATCTTACGGGTGAGGCGGACGTAGATGGTGGAGAGAATGCCGCGGGGAATGGGGAGCAGGTGAGGGGTGAACTGGATCTGTTCCTGCGTGAGGTGCAACTGCTCCAGCAACTCGCCGGTGTGGCGATGGCCGAAGACGTTGTAGGCGGAGAGATTGTCGGCGGCGGCCATGAAGTGGGTTTTGGCGGTGGGCTTTTTGCCTGCGCCGCTGACGCCGGATTTGGAGTCGGCGATGATGCCGTGGTCTACGTCAACGATGCCGGCGCGGAGGAGTGGGGCGAGGGCGAGGATGATGGAGGTGGAGTAGCAGCCGGGGTTGGCGACGAGTCTGGCTTTGGCGATTGCGGCGGCGTGGAGTTCGGGGGAGCCGAAGACGGCTTCGGACTGGAGCGACGCGGCGAGGGCTGGGTTGGCGTCTTCAAGTTTGTAGACGGCGCGGTTTTGCTCGTCGTGGAGACGCCATGCGCCGCTGAGGTCGATGACCTTGACGTTGTGGGCGAGCCAGTCGGGGACCCTCTCGCGGGAGGTCTCATGGGGGAGGGCGAGGAAGACGAGGTCGATTTTGTGCTGGGCGATGAGATCCCAGGAGAAGGCGTGGACGGCGGGCTGGGTGCGGCCCTGGCCGAGGGCGAGATGCGGGTGCAGGTCTTCGAGGGGGATGGTGCCGGATTCATCGGCTGCGCGGCCTAGGAAGAGGGGCGGCGTGTTCTGCAGGCGCGGGTGGGCGAGGAGCAGGCGGGCGAGCTCGCCGCCGGAGTAGCCGCCGACTCCGGCTACGGCGGTGCGGGGTGGGCTTGCGAAGGGAACTGTCCTGCCGGACGGGCCCACTGCGCGTGGGGCGGTCACTTCGTGACGGGTATCTCTGGTCGAGGTGATTTCAGGCAAGGTAGACCTCGATTCGCTTTCTGAGCGTCTCTGCCTGTTTATGGTCAGGGCAGATGATTAACACGGTGTCATCGCCGGCAATGGTGCCGACGACTTCCGGCCAATCTTCATAGTCGATGCCGGCTGCGATGGGCTGGGCTCCGCCGGTGTTCGTGATGAGGACGATCTGGTTGAGGGCCTGGCGGGCTTCAAGGCCGAAGGAGCGGAGCAGCTCGCGGATGCCGGGGATGTCGTCTTCGTTGGGCGAGGGCGTGGTGGGGGCGGAGTAGCCGTCGCGGCCCTTGCTGAGGCGGAGTTCGTGGATGTCACGGGAAAGGGTGGCTTGGGTGACGTGGTGGCCGCGTGCGGCGAGTTTGCGGCGGAGGTCGTCCTGGCTCGCGATGGGGGAGTGATCGAGGAGCTCGCGGATGACGGAATGGCGTTGTTGTTTCATGGGCTGTTCGTTGCTGGCTGAGGAAGGGTTTTGCAAGGATCAAAGGGGAAGCGGAACATAGCCGCTAGTGCATAAACATACAATAGCATGTATAAATATACACAATTAGTCTGTTGATGGTCGTATGATTTCATCAGGGCAGTTGCCCTCAATGAAGGCTTGGTAATTAGGTATAGTTCGCTGTTGCAGACCAATAGCCGGAGTGTGTGGTCCATGGACTTCTGGTTTGTTTCTTCCAGCGAAATTCCTTTACGGGAGCAGATTGTCAATCAAATTTCGCTAGGTGTGCTTAGTGGCGAGTTAGCGCCAGGAGCCAAGCTACCTGGGATCCGTTCGTTTGCCCGTCGCTTTCATATGCACGCCAATACTGTGAGCGCAGCATACCGGCAGCTCCACGCCGACAAACTGGTGGTCTTGCGTAAGGGAAGCGGCGTCTATGTGAATCCTAGCCTCAAGAAAGAAAATACCTTTCAGGACGAATTGCAACCACGCGTTGCCCTGTTGTTGAACGAAGCTGCAATTCTTGCCCGTCAGGCAGGTTTCAAAGACACTCAGGTCTACTCACTGCTCGCTTCCGCTCTCTCGGCTACAAAGAACTTCGTACTTGTTGAGGCAGATGCTGAGTTGGCCCGGACTGCATGTTTTGAGATTGAATCGGCAGGAAGACAAGCTCCTGTTGTGTGCCCGCTTTCTCCAGAGTGTTTTGGCAAAGAACTTAGTGAACAGGTCTCGGGCAGGACGCCGGTTTTCTTCGCCAGCAAGGCGGGAGCGGCTCGGGAGGTATTGGGAGAGTCGGCTTCGATAGTCATTCTGAACATCAACTCGCCATCTGCCTCACTTGTAGGCCACCTGCCACGTTCGCGGGAGCACCTTGTAGCTGTTGTTTCGAGTTGGTCCAGGTTCACGGAGTCGGCTCGTTCAATGCTTATCTCGTGTGGCTTTGACTCAGACGCTTTGTTGGTGCGCGACGCCAATCTATCCGGTTGGGAAGTTGGGCTCGACCAGGTTGCGGCTGTAGTTTGTGACAGCCTTACCCGCGTCAGGCTGCCAAAGCAGGCGAATGCCTTCGTCTTTAACATTCTCTCTGTGGAATCTATTAACAAGTTTCCAAAACGTTGAGCTTGAGAGCGAGCTGTGACAGTCCATAAAGTGTCACAAGGATGCCTTTGTCGGCCTACCGCCGCCGTTAGTCTTCGCGCATGAGAGTTTACGCGTTGTTTTCGCCCGTGCTGCTCTGTGGCCTCTTACATGCTCAAACTGCTGGATGGAATCGAGTTGAAGCGCTCGCGCCGGGAACCCGTCTGATCATCACGACGGAACGTAAGTTTCACTGCACTCTCAGCGATGCTGATGAACGCGGAGTGTATTGCGATAGCTTTGTGGGGAGCCACCTTATTCCGCGGTCAAGGATCGCAAAGATTGCAGTTGCGAATCCTCAGAAAGCGGTGGTCTTCGGAACAGTGATCGGTGCAGCTGCCGGCGGGATAGCTGTGGGTGCGAAAGAGTTCCCCGGCGCCGCGAATGCAAGAACTCAGCGTGTCCTCTTCAGCATGGTTGCAGGAGGCTTTGCTGGAAATGTGGTCGGCCGCATCATCGGGAGGTCGTCGGGACACACGATCTATGTCCAGCCTTAGTTCTCCCGTCGCAGGAGTAGAGTTTCGGCGGTTGGCTTCTCTTATGATCCGCTGATCAGATTTCCCGTACCTTTTGAATCAGGCGTTTCGTTCTGGACATGGGCTGAGTCTATAGTGAGCTATGGGATACTTTTCGCAAGGGTCCCCCCGCCTCTCCGGCGGGGTTGAAAACTCGTCTCTCGGGACCGTTTCGCAGGTCGATCTTCGTGCTGCACTGGGCCGTGACCTGATCGATGAGCGGTTCGAGATTGACTCGTGCGGCGTGGGTTTTGTGGCGACGACGACGGGGCGGTATACCCATGAGATTCTTGCGCATGCGCTGACGGCGCTGGGGCGGCTGGCGCATCGGGGGGCGACGGCGGCGGACGGTAAAAGCAGCGATGGTGTGGGGCTGATGACGGCGATTCCGCGGGCGCTGCTGCTGCGGGAGACGGGGATCTCGCTGGGGGCGAGTGAGGATCTTGGGGTGGGGGTGGTGTTCATCCCGAAGGAACGGCGCGAGGGAGAGAAGGGAACGGAAGAGGCTCTGGAAGAGTGTCTGCGGGCGCAGGGGGCGAAGGTGCTGGGATGGCGGGATGTGCCGGTGGTGCCGGGTGCGCTGGGGCGGATTGCGCTGGAGGCAATGCCGGTGATCCGGCAGGTGCTGGTGACGGATGAGCGGGCGGATGACCTGACGTTTGAGCGGCGGCTCTACCTGGCGCGGAAGGCATTTGAACGGATGCATGAGGCGTGGGAGGTGAGTGGGTATGTTTGCTCGCTCTCTGCGCAGACGATTGTGTACAAGGCGATGTGCTCGGGGCTGCTGCTGCCGGAGTTCTATCCGGACCTGAAGGACGAGACGTATGTGACGCCGTTCACGATCTTCCATCAGCGGTATGCGACGAATACGACTCCAACGTGGCATCGGGCGCAGCCGGCGCGGATGCTGGCGCATAACGGCGAGATCAATACGGTGTGGGGGAACCGGGCGCGTATGGCGGCTCGGGATGCGACGCTGCCGGATGAGTGCAAGCCGGTGCTGACGAAGGGTGGGACGGACTCGACGAGCCTGGATGAGGCGGTGGAGCTGGTGGCGTTGAACGGGCGGTCGATTGCTGAGGCGGTGAGGATCTTGCTGCCGCCGGCGAGCGATCCGCGGCGGGTGTCGACGTTCTTGAGTTATCACGCGGATTGTGTTGAGCCGTGGGATGGGCCGGCGGCGATTGCGTTCAGCGATGGGCGGGTTGTGGGGGCGGCGCTGGATCGGAATGGGCTGCGGCCGTGCCGGTTCGCGGTAACGGATGAGGGGCTGGTTGTGGCGGGGTCGGAGGCTGGGCTGGTGGATCTCGATCCGGAGCGGGTGACGCATAGCGGACGGCTGGGGCCGGGGCAGATGCTGGTGGTGGATCTGATCGAAGGCAAGCTGTATGAGAACGATGAGCTGCTGAAGGAGTTCGACGCAGGTGCACCGTATGCGCAGCTGCTGGACAAGGTGGCGTTTGAGCCGGAGGTGACTACGTCAGTGATGCATGTGGCCGCGTTGAAGGCGATGCATCAGGGGTTTGGGTATACGCGCGAGGACGTGAAGATGATCCTGCAGCCGATGGCTGCGGAGGGTAAGGATGCGGTTTGGTCGATGGGGGACGACACGCCGCTGGCGTTCCTGGCGCGGAGTCCGCGGCCGGTGTATGCGTTCTTTCGGCAGCGGTTTGCGCAGGTGACGAATCCGGCGATCGATCCGCTGCGCGAGGCTGTGGTGGTGAGTCTGCATACGCGGCTGGGGCCTTGGTCGCACATGCTGGATAAGAATGCGAATCTGCCGGGGGTTTCGCTGGGATCGCCGTTTCTGTCGCTGGATCAGGTGGCGGCGCTGCGGAGTGGGAACCATCCGCATGCGGATGAGATTCGGGTAGCGGAGCTGGATTGTTTGTTCGAGCCAACGCAGACACTGGTGGAGGGACTGGATGCGGTGTGTGCGGGGGCTATCGAGAGGGTGCGGGGCGGGGCGGGGATTCTGATTTTGACGGATCGTCGGGCGGTGGCGGGATTGAAGCTGCCGGTGCCGATGGCGATGGTGATCGGGGCGGTGCACCAGGCGCTGGTGCAGGCGGGGCTGCGGACGGATGTGGGGCTGGCGGTCGAGGCGGGGGATGTGCGAGATATCCACCATGCGGCGATCTTGATTGGGTACGGGGCGGGGGCGGTGTGTCCGTGGCTGGCGCTTGAGACGGCGCGGGCGGCCTTTGAGGCGGAGCCTGCGGTTGCGGAGAAGAAGATGCTGAAGAGCTTCGACGCGGGACTGGCGAAGGTGATGTCGAAGATGGGGATCTCCGTGGTAGATAGCTACCGGAATGCGCATCTGTTCGACATCCTGGGACTGCATGCCAGCGTGGTGGACCGGTGTTTTGTGGGAACGCCTGCGCCTCTTTCGGGGATTGGATTTGAGGAGTTGGACCGGCAGTTGAGGCTGGGGTGGATGGACGTTGAGGCGAGTGCGGCGGAGCTTCCGGATTATGGGTGGGTGCGGTTTCGGAAGTCGGATACGTCTGAGCCGCATGCGTGGCAGCCGGGGAATGTGAAGGCTCTGCAGACGGCGGTGGGGAGTACGAAGGCGCAGGTGGTGCCGACAGATCCGGCTGCGGCGTTTGCGATCTTTACGCAGGATCTGGTGGCTCGGGAGCCGGCGGTTTTGCGGGATCTGCTGGCGATCAAGCCAGCGGGGGCGGAGGTGGCGCTCGAGGAGGTGGAGTCTTCGGCGGAGCTTTGCAAGCGGTTTGTTTCGAGCGCGATGAGCCTGGGGTCGTTGAGTCCGGAGGCGCACCAATGCATCACCATCGCGATGAATATGCTGGGGGGGCGGTCGAACACGGGTGAGGGTGGCGAGGATCCGGAGGTGTATCGGGTTCCGGCGGTGGTGACGGCGCCGAGTGGCGGGGGTGCGCTGCAGATGCAGGGGGGGACGGCTGTGGCGGAGATGGTGGCAATGGCAGTGGAGACGCCGCTGCTGAAGAACAACAAGATCAAGCAGGTGGCTTCGGGGCGGTTTGGCGTGACGGCCGAGTACCTGTCGCATGCGGATGAGCTGGAGATCAAGGTGGCGCAGGGGGCCAAGCCCGGCGAAGGCGGGCAGCTTCCGGGGCACAAGGTGAGTGGGTTGATTGCGCGGCTGAGGCATGCGCAGCCGGGGGTGAGTCTGATCTCGCCGCCGCCGCACCATGACATCTACTCAATCGAGGACCTGGCGCAGTTGATCTATGACTTGAAGCGGGTCAATCCGCGCGCGGCGATTGGGGTGAAGCTGGTTTCGAGCCGCGGTGTGGGTACGGTCGCTGCGGGTGTGGCGAAGGCTTATGCGGACTTTATCGTGATCGCCGGGAATACGGGCGGGACGGGAGCGGCTGCGCTTTCCAGCATCAAGTATGCGGGCAATCCGTGGGAGCTTGGGCTGGCTGAGGCGCAGCAGGTGCTGCTGAAGAACGGCATGCGTGGGCGGGTGCGGCTGCGGACGGATGGCGGGCTGGCGACGGCGCGGGATGTGCTGATCGCGGCGCTGCTGGGGGCGGATGAGTTTGCGTTTGGGACGTCGGTGCTGGTGGCGATCGGGTGCGATATGGCACGGCAGTGTCACTTGAATACGTGTCCGACGGGAATTGCGACGCAGAAGCCGGAGCTGCGGGCGAAGTTCAGGGGCAAGCCGGAACATATTGTGCGGTTCTTCCATGAGCTTTCGGACGATCTGCGTCACCTGCTGGCGCACTATGGGCTGCGCTCGATCGAAGAGGCGGTGGGGCGGACGGATCTGCTGGAGCAGGTGCGGTTTGACGGGCATCTGGAGCTGGGCGAGATGCTGGCGGCGAAGCCGGAGGCGACACGGAGCTGGAGCGGGATTCGGAACACGCAGCCGGTTGATGAAGAGCCGCTGGATGAGGCTTGGGTTGTACCCGCGCTCGATGCGATTGAAGCTGGGCGGCGGTATGAGTTTGAAGGTGTGATTGCGAACAAGGATCGGGCGGTTGGGGCTCGGCTGGCGGGTGAGATTGCGATGCTGCGGGCGCAGGCTGAGGTTCCGGCGGAGGTTTCGATTCGGCTGCATGGGACGGCGGGACAGTCGTTCGGTGCGTTTCTGGTTGAGGGCATGAAGCTGGAGTTGAATGGGCAGGCGAATGACTTTGTAGGCAAAGGACTTTCAGGCGGAGAGGTTGTGATTCGGGCGCGAGGGAATGCGGCTCGAAACAGCGGGCAGCATGTGATCCTGGGGAACGTTGCGCTGTATGGGGCGACGTCGGGAACGCTGTTTGCCGCGGGGCGTGGCGGTGAGCGGTTTGCGGTCAGGAACTCCGGGGTGCGGGCGGTGATCGAAGGCGTCGGCGATCATGGTTGCGAATACATGACAGGCGGACAAGTGGTCGTGCTTGGGCGGGCGGGGATCAACTTTGCCGCGGGTATGACTGGCGGGCTGGCATGGGTCTACGACGAGGATGGGAGCTTTGTGAGCGAGCGGAGATACCATGCGGATTTCGTCGAGGTCGCGGCGTTTGAAAGCTGTGGGGATGCGAGTCAGTCGGCGCTACGGGCGGTGATTGAACGGCATGCACAGATTGCGGCGAGTGGGCTTGCGGCGGCGATGCTAGAGGATTGGGCGAGTGCGGCGAAAGGGTTTGTGCGGCTGACGCCAAAGCCTCAGGTGTGAGGGCGATGATCACGATTGAGCGGCTGGAGCTGCCTGTGCCTGGGCGGGAAGAGTTGCGGGCTGAAGGGATCGACGAGAGGTATACGTTCCTTGAGACGATGGTGGCGGAGTGGGAGAGCGGGGCGCAGCGGTTCTCGGGTTCAGGAGAGATTCTGCGGGGATGCTTTGAGGATGGGCTGCTGGTGGCTACGGGTGGTTTGACGTTAGACCCGTTTCTAGGAGATCTGCGGGTTGGGCGGATTCGCAAGGTGTATGTGCGGGCTGCGCTCCGGAACCGGGGGCTCGGGCGCAGATTGATGGGAGTGCTGGTCGAAGATGCACGGAAGAGCTTTGCCGAAGTGCGGCTGCGGGCGGAGAATGCGGATGCGGCACGGCTGTATGAGCGGCTGGGTTTTGTGCCAATTGTGGATGCGAATGCTTCTCATAGCATGAGTTTGCGGTAACCCTAGGGATTCGAGAATAGGGATGGGAGGGACGGATCGTGACTGGTTCATACCGCATCCAGTTTGTCGCTGAGTTGGCATTATGCGGCGTCATTCATTAGAGTTGCGACGGGAGGGTTTGGGCTGACTCCCGAGGGCTGAAGACGCATGTTGGATTTGAAGACACTGAATGATGTGATGTTGAAGGTGACGGGCCGCGGCAGCAAAGAGGCGATGCTGTGGCAGGATGCGGGTGGGGCGTGGAAGCCGATCACTTCGGCTGAACTGTACGGCCGGATACGGGCATTTGCGGACGCGCTGCGCGGGTTGGGGGTCGCAAAGGGCGACCGGGTGATGCTGCTGAGCGAGAACCGGTGGGAGTGGGCAGTAACGGACCTGGCGACGATGGCGATTGGGGCGGTCGATGTGCCGCTGTATGGGACGCTTACGCCTGAGGAGCTTGGCTACTCGATGCGTGACTCCGGGGCGAAGGTGGCGGTGTTTTCGACGAAGGAACAGTATGAAAAGTTGTCAAAGGCCGGGGAGCTGCCGGCGCTTGAGCATGTGGTGGTGATGGATGACGGAGATTACCCAGGGGCAGAGAGCTTTTCCGCACTGATGGTGGGAGCGGAGGGCAAGCAGGGGCGGGATGAGGGGTTCGATGCGGCGGCGAAGGAGGTTGGGCCGGATGATCTGGCGACAATCATCTATACGTCAGGCACGACGGGGCAGCCGAAGGGCGTGATGCTGACGCATGGGAATGTAGCGAGCAATCTGAACTTGTCTACGGCGCCGTTTCACTTTAAGGATACGGATTCGTCGATTTCTTACCTGCCGCTTTCGCATGTGACGGCTCGGCACCTGGATTACGCCATGATCGCACAGGGAATACGGGTTGCGTATTGTCCGAAGTTCGATGGGATGGCGGCGGCGATGAAGGCGGTGAAGCCGACGATCTTTGTGGGGGTGCCGCGGGTGTACGAGAAGATCCGGCAGGCGGTTGAAGGCAAGAGCGCGCACTCGCCGGTGAAGAAGAAGATTCTTGAGTGGGCGTTGAAGACGGGATCGGGGCATCGGCAAGAGACGCTTGAGGGTAC
Organism: uncultured Granulicella sp.; assembly: GCA_965198885.1. Lineage (GTDB taxonomy): Bacteria > Acidobacteriota > Terriglobia > Terriglobales > Acidobacteriaceae > Edaphobacter. Next base: position 3,603,234 of record OZ240677.1, read on the forward strand.
GGTTCCGGGTGGGCTGGGTTGGACGATTGCGAACAAGCTGGTGTATGGCAAGATCCGCGAGGCGTTTGGCGGATGTGTGCATACGTGGGTGTCGGGTGGGGCTCCTCTGGGGATGGATACAGCGGGCTGGTATGCGGATGTTGGGATTCGGATCTTTGAGGGATATGGGCTGACGGAGACCTCGCCGGTGATTTCCTTGAATTACCCGCTGGAGCACAAGATCGGGACGGTGGGGAAGGTGCTCTCGAATGTGGAGGTGCGGTTTGCTCCGGATGGAGAGTTGGAGGTGAAGGGACCTTCCATCTTTCATGGCTACTGGCAGAAGGAGAAGGAGACCGGTGAATCTTTTACAGAAGATGGGTTCTTTAAGACGGGGGACATTGGGAATTTAGATGGCGGATATCTCTCGATCACGGACCGGAAGAAAGAGCTGCTGAAGACAAGCGGAGGCAAGCTGATCGCGCCGCAGCCGGTGGAGAACAAGTTGAAGGCTAACACGCTGGTGGAGCAGGCGGCCATGGTTGGAGATAAACACAAGTTTGCCTGTGTGCTGATCTCGCCCAATTTTCCCGCGTTGGAGAAGTGGGCGACAGCGAACGGGGTGGCGGCGACTGGGGATCGGCAGAGGCTAGTGGGGGATAAGAAGGTGCTGGCGGAGTATCAGAGGATCGTGGACTTGGTGAATCAGGAGTTGCCGCAGTACGAGACGATGAAGCGAATTAAAGTGGTGGCGGACGAGTGGACGGTGGAGGCGGGCGAGATGACGCCGAGTATGAAGCTGAAGCGGCGGGTGATCGAGAAGAAGTACGCGAAGGAGATAGGGGAGTTTTACGCGGATGAGGCGAATGCCCGGGCCTAGGAGGCTCAGGGCGACTTCTTAGCGGCTTTTGGCGGCTTTCCCTTGGAGAGAGGTACGGCTAAGCTGGGCAGAAAGCAACGCTTAAGTGTCGGGAACTGCGGCTGCTGGGGGTTTTTGCGCGTTTGGTGCGGAGAAAAAGTCGCGTCAAGTTTGTGCACCACTTTCGAGGCACCCACTTTTCCTAGAGGGTACGCAGGCGGGGGTGCGTGGGGAAGTGGGCCGGGTGGATGGCGGCGGCGAGGCAGGCGAGGCCTTCGATAAGGTTGAAGGATGGGGTGTTGAGGAGCTCGTCCGGGATGCAGAAGACGCGGCCGCTGCGGACGGCGGTGAGAGGCTGCCAACTGCGCTGATCGATGACGCGGGCCAGGGGGACACGGCCGCCTGCGCCGCACCAGGCGAAGAGCAGGATGTCCGGATTGAGGGCGGCGATGGCTTCGTGGCTCGTTTGGGTACCGGGTGTGCCGACAAAGATGCCTCCGGCGGCGGTGATGAGCTCGGCGATCCAAGGCTGGGAGTGGATGAGGGGCTTGCCCCACTCCTCACAGTAGACGGTGGGGCGGGGGAGTGCGGCGGTACGGGCGGCGGTGTGGGCTATCAGGGTCTGGAGAGTGTGGATGAGGGTTTCGGCGTCGGGGAGGGCCTCGACGTGGTGCGCGATGAGGCGGGTATCGTTGTAGATGTCGTCCAGCTTGCGGGGGGCGAGGGCGAGGACGGGCAGGCCGGATTTCAAGATGGCCGCGAGGGACTCGGGGCGGTAGGGGACGGAGGCGAGGACGAGGTTGGGATGGGTTTCGAGGAGAGATGGGGCGGTTGGATCGTCGAAGGACCAGGAGTCGGGGAGGATGGGGAGGTTGCGGGCGGCGAGTTCGGGGAGGGCTTCGACGCAGTACCGGGTGATGGCGCAGAGGGTGTCGAGGCGGTTGAGATGGGCGAGGGTGAGGGTGATGCTGGGTTGGAGGGAGGCGATGCGCACGATTGAGGATAGCGTGTGAGGACCCTGGAGCAAGACGTAGTCCTTGTTGAGCGCTGAATGAACGATTCAGAGGATACGCCTCGGCTTCAGTTTGCCCGGAGGGCCTCGGTGGGCTCGATTTTGGCGGCGCGGCGGCAGGGAACGTAGGTGGCAACGATTGCAGCCAGAGCGAAGAGGCAGAGCACGGGTGCGACAACGGCTGGATCGGTGGGAGACGTACCGTACAGGAGAGCGGACAGGCTTCTGCCGACACTGAAGCTGGCGATACAGCCCAGGAGGAGTCCCAAGGCGACGGGCGCCAGGATGGTTTGCAGCATGAGGCTGTAGATGTTTTGGCGGGTAGCTCCGAGCGCCATACGGATGCCTACCTCCTGGGTGCGGGCTTCGACGGCGTTGCTGAGGGTCCCGAAGATGCCAAGCAGCGCGAGGAGCAGAGCCGCACCGCCGAACGCCAGGAAGATTCCTGCTTGCAGACTCTCCGGTGAGAGCGAGTCCGAGAGCTGCGAGTCCAAGGTGTGGACGCGGGCGATGGTGACACTGGGATCGTAGCTCCAGATCGCATTGCGAATGGGTTGGCTGAGCAGGGCGGGATCTTCCTTACTCCGAACGAGGAAGTAGGTGTTTTGCGGTGGATTGTCCCAGTAGGGAAGATAGACCATGTTGGTTGGGGCGTTCCGCAGCGAGGTGCTGTGTGCGTCGGAGACCACTCCGACGACTGTGTAGGGATCGCCGTTGTGCTTGAATTGGCGGTTGATGGGGCTTTGGCCGGGCCATACGGCCTTTGCCGTGGCCTGGGAGATCACGACGTTCTTTGCCGTGCGATCGCGGGCGTCGAGCGCGCGTCCTTGAAGGATGTGTTGCTGCAGGGTAGTGAAGTAGTCCGGGCCGATCCAGCGATAGTTGGCAAGTGTGTTCGCGTTCGGCTTATCGTCCGGGGTTACACCATCGATCCAGCCATCCCCACTCAGAAGCATGTAGCTCACCAGCGAGGCCGATTGGACGCCGGGAAGAGCGCGCAGCTTGGCGAGGACTCCGTCATCGAAGCTTGCGCGATCTTTGTCTTCGGAGAAAGCTTCGCTTTGCAGAAAGACATCTGCAGCTATTACGTTCGCGGTGGAGAAGCCCTTGTCGAAGGTGGAGAGTGTGGTGAGGCTTTTGGCAAAGAGGCCTGCGATGAGCAGGAGGGCGGTGCAGGCGAAGACCTGAGCTCCGACAAGCCAGCGGCGCAAGGCGCTGCTACGCTTGGATCCCACGGAACTCCTGCTGCTGCCCTGAAGCGCGTGCTGCGGGTTGGTACGGAGCAGGCGCAACGCTGGAAGCACGCCGAAGATGGCGCCGGATGCGACGGTGAGGAGCACGGAGAGCGCCAGCACAGGCATGCTGAGCATGATGCCGCCGGTGCGAGGCATGGCGAGTTCAGCGTAGCCGGCGAAACGACGGACGGAGAAGAGAGCGAGGACGATGCCGCAGGCTCCGCCGAAGATGGAAAGGATTGTGGCTTCGACGATGGCGCCTCGCAGGAGACGCGAAGCGGAAGCCCCCAGTGCGGCACGGACGGCGGTTTCGCGGTCGCGGCTGACGAGACGTGCGAGCTGAGCGTTGGCAAGATTGATGCAGGCGATGAGCAGGACGCTGAAGACGGCTGCCATAAGCAGCCAGAGACGCGCGGCGGTGCGGCCGACGAGGACCTCCTTCATGGGTTGAATATAGGTAGAGAGTGCGCCTTTGGGCGGGCCGTCCAGTTGGCCGGGCGGAATCTGGCGGGCGATGTAGTCATCGACAATGTTCAGATTCTCTGTTGCCTGCGCAATGGATGTACCCGGCTTTAGACGTCCGATTGCTACGTAGTTGCCGTAGTCGCTGTTCCAGCCGTAGCCCCGGTCGGGATTGATGGCGAGAGGGGTGATGATCTCGTTTTCGGGCCGCTGACCGGCTACGGGAGAGGAAGCGAGTTCATTGGCTTTCGGAAAGTAGAAGTTTTTAGGCAGGACGCCTACGATCTGGAACGGAGTTCCGGCGATGAGTACGCTTTTGCCGAGGGTTGAAGCGTCGCCTTGGAACAAGGTTTGCCAGAGATGCCAAGTGATAAGGGCGACTTTCTCCTGTCCCTGGACCGATTCTTCGGGAAGGAAGTTGCGGCCGAGGAGCGGTTGAACGCCAAGGATGTCAAGCAGGTTGGGCTGAGCGATAATCCTGCCGACGAGCTGAGGGTGATCCGTGTTGCGGAGGCTTATCCCTGTGGAGCCCTGGCGCAGCAGGGTCATGTCGGTGAAGGCGCTCGACTGCCTTCGCCAGATGTCTTCATGACGCGCATTGGCGCCGGTGTAGGGCCAGAGTTTTTCAAGGAAGCGAACCCGCTCCCAGATGACCACAAGGCGGCCGCTATCGCGGTAGGCAAGGGGCTTGAGAAGGACGCCATCGACGACGCTGAAGAGGGCGGTAGTGGCTCCGATGCCGAACGCCAGCGTCAGAACGGCAGTGATGGTGAAGGCGGGAGACCTGCGGAGTTGACGAAGGCCGTAGCGTACATCCTGTAAGAGGGAGTTCATGGCGTCTCCTGATGACCTTCTGCGTACGACCTTCTGCGTTCGACCTTGATGGCAGGAGCAGTTTGGGATGGCAGGAGCACTTTGGCGTCCACTCTCCCGGAGCGTAAGTGGCTTGACTTCGCACGTATAGCTAGCTTGGAGGAGGCTGATCCTGTCCGGTTAGAGAATGGCTGTTCGCTCTTGGACACTCTCACAGTCGAGGTACGAGACTGCGAGAAGAATGGGCGAGTTGATCCCACTTGCACTGAGTTGTGGTGAGGAGTTCGAGAAGCCAGCTCAAGTGGCGGGTATCTTAGGGAGCCGGAGCAGCGGTGGGAGCCGGAGCGGTGGCGGCTTTGCGGGCTTTGGCAGCTTGGTGGTGGCGTCAGTCGTGTCTGAGCGCCTTCATGGGTTCTACGTGGGAGGCTCGCTGGGCGGGGATCCATGCGGCGAGGAGGGCGATGGCGAGGAGGAGCAGGGCACTGGCGGTGAGCGAGGCGGGATCGCGGGGACGAAGGCCGTAGAGGATGGTGCTGACGAGGTGGACGAGGACAAGGACCAGGGTGAGACCGGCGGCGATTCCCAGAATGGAGAGGGTAAGGGCCTCGCGGAGCACCATGGAGCGGACCTGGGCGCGGCGAGCTCCGAGGGCGAGACGGATGCCGATCTCGTTGGTGCGCTGGGTGACGGTGTAGGCCATGATGCCGTAGATGCCGACGCAGGCGAGGAGCAGGGCAAGGAGGCCGAAGCTAGAGGTAAGGATGGCGAAGAGGCGTTCCTGATGGAGGTTGGCGTCGATCTGCTGGCGCTGGGTGCGGATGTTGGTCATGGGGAGGTCAGGGTCGATGCGGCGGATGATGTCGCGGAGGTCTGGAACGAGGGCGCTTAAGGGGCGCTGTGAGCGGACGAGGAAGGTGGCTCCGCGGAAGTCTTTTTGGGTGGCGTAGAGGTCGAAGTGGATGGGACCGGGCGGGGTGCGGACGTTGTTGTACAAGGTGTTGGCGCAGACGCCCACGATGGTGCGGAAGTGCTTGACGTGGTCCTTGTCTTCATCGTCCTTGAAGCGGCGGCCTATGGGATCTGAGTGGGGGAAGAACTTGCGGGCGGTGGCTTCATTGATGACGGAGACAGCGGGGGAGGTGGCGGTGTCCTGGGGGCCGAAGGCGCGGCCGCGCAGGATGGGAATGCCGGTGACGGCGAAGAAGCGCTCGCCGACGTTCATGAGGCTGGGGTACTGGTCGGGGTCGTCCGGGTTGTAGACGATGGGGGGCTGGCCTTCGATTTCGAAGTCATTGTTCCACATGTTATTGGCGAGAAAGGGGGGGCTGACGACGGTGACGCCGGAGACGCCCGGGGCAGAGGCGATGGCTTGCTCCAGGCGCTGGTAGATGGCGACTGAGGAGGTGCCGGGATAGCGGGCGACGGGCGGGCTGAGCTCAAAGTTGAGGAGATGATCGGCGTGGAAGCCGGGGTCGATGCGGTTGAGATTGGTGAGGGTGCGAAGGAAGAGGGCGGAGCTGGTGACGAGCAGGGTGGAGAGGGCGATCTGGAGAGCGACGATGCTCTTGCTACTCCAGGCGGAGCGGCGGCGGGTGGTTGAGCGGGCGGTCTCCTTCAGGCTGGCGCTTACTTCTTCCCGGGTGCCGAGCCAGGCGGGCAGGACGCCGAAGAGCAGACCGGTCAGGAGAGTGACGGCGCTGGCAAAGGCAAAGATGGTCCAGTTGAAGGGAATGTTGGGCTCCGGCTCGGAAAAGGAGGACTGCATCAGGCGTGGAAGCGTGTTGCGGCACAGATAGCCGAGCAAAAGACCCAAGCTTCCGCCCATCGTTGAGAGCAGGATGCTTTCCGTGAGGACCTGGCGAAGGATGCGGGCGCGGCTGGCTCCAAGCGCGAGCCGGACGGACATCTCACGCTGGCGGACGGAGGCGCGGGCGAGCATCAGGTTGGCGATGTTGGCGCAGGCAAGCAACAGGACCAGGCCGCTGAGCGCAAGCAGCACGTGGAGGGGTCTGCCCAGCTCTTCCGTGGTCGAACGATAAGCGGAGCCGCGGCTGCCATCCTCCAGAGCGACAGCCGGAATGTGCTCGTCTGGCTTGGGCTTACCCGCTGCGAGGAAGGCGGCGTGGAGCTGAGTGGAAAGCGCGGTGGCGGTCGTATCCGCCGAGACTCCGGGGCGGATGCGGGTCATCAGAGAGACCCACCAGAAGTTCGTGCTGGTGATGAGGTCATCGCGAAAGCCGGAGGCGAGCTGCGGAGTCATGGCGAGCGGAAGAAAGAGCTCCGGGGAGATCTGAACGCTTTGCGCGCCGGTGAAGCCGGGCGGGTTGACGCCGACGACGGTGAGGAGATGGCCGTCGACGTTGATGGATTTGCCGAGGACGTCACGCGCGGCTCCGAAGGCGCGGTGCCAGAAGCCGTCGCTGAGCACTGCGACGGAACTCTGGCCTGCGACGCTGTCGTCTGAGGGCAGGATGGGCCGGCCCAGCTGTGGCTTGACCTCCATCTGGCTGTAGAAGTTTCCGGAGACGAACTGCGCGCTGGCGGCTTGAGCGACTCCATTCGCGGTGACGTTGAGGTTGCCGTAGTCCTTGAAGGCGAAGATCTCTGTGGGGCTGGACTTTTGCAGTTCCCGGTAGAAGGGATAGGCAAAGGAGTCGATGTGAGACTGACCGCCATCCTCCCAATTGCTCCCCCAGGTCATGTGAACCGCCAGCGGTCTAGGTCCAGTGGCGTAAAGGATGCGCAGCTCGCGGGGGCGGGGGATGGCGAGACGGGCGTAGAGCATCTCGTTCGCGACGGAGAAGATGGTGGTGTTGGCGCCGATGGCGAGGGCGAGTGAGGTCACGGCGATGGTGGTAAAGCCGGGACTTTTGCGCAGGAGACGGATGGCGTAGCGGAGGTCGGCCAGGGTATCGTCCAGCCATCGGAGGCCGAAGGCGGAGCGCATGCCGTCCTTGGCCGAAGCGGTGGCTCCAAATTCGAGGCGCGCCTGACGGGCGGCTTCACGGGGGGCCAGACCACGGTGGACCAGGTCGGCGGTGCGGGCTTCTAGGTGGAAGCTTAGCTCGTCGTCGATTTCGGCTTCGAGGCGGTTGCGCTGGAGGATGGAGCGCAGAAGGATTGCGAGGCGGGTGCGGAGGGGGCGGATCATCCGATACGCTCCGGCAGGAGGGTGGGGGCGGTGAGCTTGAGGATTGCGCCGATGATGCGGGACATCTCACGCCAGCGTTCCGATTCGAGAGCCAACTGGCGGTGGCCGAGATCGGTCAGGGTATAGAACTTGGCGCGGCGATTGTTTTCCGAAGGTGCCCACTCGGTGGCCAGGGCGCCGGAGGCTTCAAGGCGATAGAGCGCCGGGTAGAGGGAACCTTGCTGAATGATGAGCTGGTCGCCGGAGAACTGGGTGATGCGGAGCAGGATGCCATAGCCATGGAGGGGACCGAGTGAGACGGCCTTGAGGATGAGGAGCTCGAGGGTTCCCTGGAGGAGATCGATTTGCCTGGACATGCGTTGGTTCTCTCCTATGGTGTCTAGGAGAGATCGTGCGCTGCTTCTCCTAGATTGTCAAGGGAGAAACCTTGGGGATAGGGCTGGTGTGGCTAGGGGAAGACCAATGCGGAACAGGCAATCGCAAGAACCACGGAGCTGCCGAGGTTTCTTGGCTTCGCTCAGAAGGAAGAGCAGCTTTGTGAAAAGGTCGGCTTCGCAGAGCCGCAATTTGGATCAGGGGGTGGCGGCGGCTGCTTTGCGGGCCTTGGCAGCCTGGTGGTGGCGTTTGATGGCGGAGATGACGTCGGGGGAGAACTCCAGGACCTGGGAGGCGAGGGCGCCTTCCGCCGTTACTTCCGCGCCAGTCTCAAGAGTCTGGCCTACGCCGCGTTCATCTTTGGGGTAGTAGAAGTTAGCGATGCCGCCGGCGATGAAGTTCCCTGCGACGTTCGAGACATTGAACTGTTTTTTGCCGTTATCTCCCCGGCAGATGATGGTTGAGAGCGCGGAGTGGATGATGCGGCTTTTGATGGTTCCGGTGCCCTGCCGAAAGTAGCGTGGATCCTGATGGAGAAGGCTGGGCAAGACAGCGTTACCCCAGAATGCGCCGTCGACTGTATCGGCGTAATGGGCACCGACACGTTTGAAGTAGCCTTCAGCTCCCCAGTGGAAGCCGTTGTCTGATCCGGAGATTTCACTGTACCCGGCGATGACAAAGGCGGTGGCGATGGTGAAGGGATCTGTGGCGCTGTGGAAGAAGAGATCGAATTTCTGCGGGGCGGTCATGGGAGGTGCATGGCCGCCGATGACTACGTTGAAGTCAGGGACGACGCCGGCGATGCGCTGCTTTTCCTGTGCCTTGACCTGGGCGGCGGCTTCCTTGCGTTCACGTTCACGGCGCTGGGCGTCGGTTTCGTTTTGGGGCGGCGCATCCTGTTGCTGAGCTTGTGGAGTTTGCGAGGTGGAGTAGACGGAGGGGTCGTCCGGGAGGGTGAGGGATGCGCGCCGAAGCTGGGTCTGAGACTGGGCTACGGCCGGGATAGCGGTAGAGGCGATCCCGAGAAGAGCCAAGGGCAAGGAGAGGGAGAAGAGTCGTTGGGCAGCCACAGCTTGATGATAGTTGAATCCGGGGCGCGGGGCATTGGCTAGAGCCGGGCCTGGCGTCAGGACTTGGTAGCCGCGGGGATCGGGAGCTGCTCGCGGGCCATGAGAACGATGACGGCGATGCCAAGGAGGAGGACGGCGCCTTCGACGCGCTCGGAGCGGCGGTGAAGCTGGTCGAAGTGGATGCGGGCGGGATTGTCCGGGGGGACGGAGGTGATGTCGCCGGACGCGCGGTCACGATCGCGGTCCATGGCGGGGAGAACGTTGAGGTTGAGGTAGGCGGTGGCGAGCAGCATGATGGCGGCGAGGATGAACTGGATCTCGTAACGGCCGCGGACGCTGTGAGGGGCCCGGGCGAAGAGGATGGCGGTGGCTGACATGAAGAGGGCGGCGCAGATGAGGCCGATGTTGTGCAAGGGACGGAGGGTGGCGCCGACGATGAGGCCGGCTTCATGGACGGTGGGAAGGGTAGCAAAGGCCGTGGGGGCCAGGACGAAGGCGAAGAAGATGAGGCCGCCGACCCAGACGGTCATGGTGAGGAGCTGGATCAGGCGGAGAAAGGTGGGCATAGGGTGCGTTCCAGATGAGTGGAGTGAAGGCAGTTCTCGCGCGGGCCGGATGTGACTGTGGTGCGTTGGAGATTCTCGGGTCCTTTGCCTGCGCTCCTCGCTGGGGCTCGGGCAACTTCGGGCACGATGAGATGCTTCTGGATGGGCTGGGTTATTCGGGGACGGTTTGGATGGTGTTGACGGACTGGCCGGTGCGGGTGAGGGCTCGGCGGAGGACTACGTCCATGGCGGATTTGAGTTCGGAGTACTGGGCTTCGGAGAGACGGCCTTCGAGGCGGTCGGTTTCGATGGCGAAGGTTTCGTCTTTGAGGACCTGGAGGAGGCCGCCTGAGATTGAAGGTGACGCGTAGGCAGCGAAGGTGGACGGATTGGCGGGGATGACCGCTGCGGTTCCCGTGGGGGCGGGGGTGCGGAGGAGGATGCCGGCGCCTACGGCAAAGACGAGGGCGAGGCCGGCGATGATGAACCACTTGTACTTGGACCAGGGGTCGTGGGTGTCGGTGGGGTCGACGGGAACGCCGAGGCCGCCGCCGGGGCGGGTGTCGGTGGCGGCGGTTCCGGCGGCGGGGCCGGCTGCGGCGGACGTTGGGCCGCCCTGGCCGGCGTCGCCGGTTTGAGTTTCGCGGGGGAGTTGGCCGGAGCCGGAGACGGTGAACTCGAGGGGCATGGAGGGTTGAACGTTGCGGGCGACGTAGGTCTGGGCGCCGAGTTCCTCGGTGACGGGGCTGTAGGGTGAGGAGGATGCGGGTTTGAAGGTCATGGCCTTGGGCATCATGACGGCGATGGTGTCGGTGACCATGACGGGGCGGGGCTTGAAAGTGAAGGCATCCTTGTAGGAGAGGCGGTAGGAGACCTGGAACTCGCTCTCGCCGGGGCGGATGGGGAAGATCATGGTGTACTTGTTGGGCTCATCTTCCGGGACGAGGGGGGATTGGACGGCCATGCCTCCGGGGGCTTTGGCGGCGGAGCCTTGGATGGTGGCGCCGGCGGGGAGATAGAGCTCGAAGGGGTGGGCGTTCATCAGGGTGGTGGCGGGGGTGGAGTCGTTCTTGACGAAGAAGTGTTCGACGACGTTGAGACCGGAGCCGGCGGCGTCGGTTTCGATGCGCATGACGTCAGCGTCGAGTTGGACGCCGGTCACAGATGCGGCGGCGGAGTAGACGTCGATGTCGACCGATTGGGTGCCGGGCTGGATGGGCTTGAAGTAGTTGGCTTTGTCGTGGGTGACGCGGAGGAGATGGAGGCCGTCGGCGGGGACGTCGATGGTGAAGTGGCCGCGGGCGTCGGTCTTGGTGCGGGCAAGCTCCTGCATGCCCTGCGCGAGCTGGAGGAGGACGACGTCGTCGTTGGGGGATGGCTTGCTGATGGTTTTGTTGGTGACGATGCCGGTGACGGGCTCGGCGAGCGCTGCGAGGGAACAGGAGAGGGCGATCGCGAGGCAGGGAAGGAGGATTTCATTGATAAAAAAGCGTCGAGAAGTCACGCCTCAGTCTAACTGAAGGACGGGTGCGGTTCATCCTTTGAAAAGCCGGTTAGTTTGACTTCACCGTAATCGGTCGATTACGATGACATATGTCCGTGATTCGACCTTTACCGGCGTTCACAGCGTGGTTAGACGGGCTGAAGGACGATAGGGTCCGGGGCGTGATTGTTGCCCGGATCAAGCGGCTGGAACTCGGATTGATGGGTGATGTGCAGCCTGTCGGCGAAGGGGTTTCTGAGCTGCGGATTCACCACGGAGCTGGATGGCGTTTGTACTTCACGCAGCGCCGAAGGCAGATCGTAGTGCTGTTAGCTGGCGGCTCAAAACGGACGCAGAGTAGGGACAATAAGCGCCAAGGTGTTGGCTGCGCTGCTGGATGAGTGAGGTTGACGATGAGCAAGCGGGTGAAGGTAAGTGAACTGCCGGAGTTTGATGCGGCACAGTACCTGGAGAGCGAGACGGCGATTGCGGCCTATCTGACGGACATTCTGGAGGCCAACGATGCGGCGCTGCTGGCTTCGGCGCTGGGAGATATTGCGCGGGCGCGGGGAATGACGGAGATCGCGAAGACGGCGGGGATTACTCGTGAGGCGCTGTATAAGGCACTGCGTCCCGACAGTGCGCCTCGTTTTGACACGGTGAGCCGAGTGTGTGCGGCGCTGGGAGTTCGTCTGGTGGCGCAGGCGATTCATGCGATGCCCGAAGTTTAGCGGGTGCGGCGCATGCCTCGGGCTTCAAGGGTTTTCATTTCAGCGACGACTACGGCGGCTTCGGACTCGAGGTTGTTGCGCTGGTCGATGTAGTCCTGTTCGGGGTACTTGCCGGCGAGATACTCGAAGTTGAGGTCGCGGAGGTTGTCGTAGATGGAGTCTTTGCGTTCGCGGAGGGAGTCGAGGCGGGTTTTGTCGGCCTGGACGAAGGGGTTCTTGTCGGGCCAGAAGATGTAGGCGAAACAGATCAGGGCGAGGGCGATACCGGCGAGGAGGGACATCAGTATTGGGTCTCCCGGCGGATGCGGTCTCGGAGGGAGTCATCGACGGTGAGGTGGTCGGGTATGCATGCCATGCTCGGGGAGGATTTCCGGGCGACCCAGAGCTTGACCAGGAAGCCGGTGCCTAAGGTGGCGAGGACGAAGAGGGTGATGGGGATGGCCCAGGCTACGTTGTCAAAGCCGCCGCGGATGGGGGCGGCTAGGACGGTGGCTCCGTACTTGCCGACGAACCAGTTGAGGATGAGGGCGTCGGCTCCGGTGCCGTTGGGGCCAGCGAGCTGGTCCTGGAGTTCGCCGATCATGCGGGAGGAGTCGGGACAGCCAACGTGGTTGCACTCGAGCAGGACCTGGGCGCAGCCGCAGACGCACATCATGTTGTGACCGATGCGGCCGAAACGGGCGGAGGGGTCGGCGGCTCCGAGCATGATGACGGCGAGGAGGCAGACGAGGGTAGAGGATGCGATGCGGCGGGGGTTGAGGATGGTGAGGAGCTTGCTCATTCGTTCCCTGAGACCATGCAACGGCAAAGACGAAATACGGAGATTCTGACCCCGAGCTGCGCTTGGGGTCAGAATGACGGGGTTTAAGGTGGACTTTGAGGAGCGGCTAAACACGTTGGGCCTCGGCGTGAAGAGGGATCGCGGGTGTGGCGGTGGCGGCGACGGTTTCGCGGCGGCGGGCGAGGGCGCTGGGGACGAGAGCGTAGAGGGTTCCGAGGACGACGATGAGGACGCCTACCCAGATCCAGGAGACAAGGGGATTGAGGAAGGCTTTGACGATGGGACGGCCGGAGTCCGGGTTGCGGCCCATAAAGATGACGTAGAGGTCGGCGATGGGGGTGGAGTGGAGGGCGACGATGGTGGAGGTGGTCTGGGAGGCGTGGTAGAAGCGGCGCTCGGGGCTGAGGGTGAGCTGATGCTTACCGCCCTTCGAGACGTCAAGGAGGGCGAAGTCGGTGTCGTAGTTGGGGTTCGAGTCCTGGGTGTAGGACTGGCAGACGATCTTGTAGCCGCCGATGGAGAAGGAGTCGCCGTAGGTCATCTCCTGCTCGTGGGACTGGTTGAAGGCGCCACCGGCGATGCCGATGAACATGACCACGATGCCGAAGTGGACGAGATAGCCGCCGTAGCGCCGGGTGTTCTTGCGCATGAGGGTGCCCATGGAGGCGACTATATTCTGGCCGGTCTGGGTGCGGACGACGTTGGCTCCGCGGAGGAACTCGGCTGAGATGGCGGTGGTGACGCCGGCGGCGAGGGCGAAGGCGAGGAGGGAGAAAAGGCTCGACTGCCAGTCGTCTCCGGCGGTCCAGGGGCGGATACCGGCGGCCATGAGAACGACGAGTGCTAGACCGAAGGCTGCGCCGGGGAGGATGAAGTTGCGGCGGATGGAGCGGAGGGAGGTCGAGCGCCAGGCCAGCAGCGGGCCGATGCCGGTGAGGAAGAGCAGGAAGAGGCCGATGGGAATGTTGACGCGGTTGTAGTAGGGCGCGCCCATGGTGGTCTTGGTGCCCTGGACGTACTCGCTGAGGACGGGAAAGAGGGTTCCGACGAGGACGGTGATGCAGGCCACGAGCAGGATCATGTTGTTGAATAGGAAGCTGGACTCGCGGGAGACGAGGGATTCGAGGCGGTTCTCGCTTTTGAGGTGGTCGCGCTGCTTGAAGAAGGTGAAGAGGCAGACGGCGAGAACAAGGGCCATGTAGCCGACGAACCAGTTGCCGATGCTGCTCTGGGCGAAGGCGTGGACAGAGCTGACCAGGCCGGCGCGGGTGAGGAGGGTGCCGAGCAGGGTGAGGAGGAAGGTGGAGAAGATGAGCCAGACATTCCAGCTCTTCATCATGCCGCGCTTTTCCTGCATCATGACCGAATGAAGGAAGGCAGTGCCGGTGAGCCAAGGCATCAGGCTGGCATTTTCAACCGGATCCCAGCCCCAGTAGCCTCCCCATCCAAGGACCGAGTAGGCCCAGTGCGCGCCGAGGAAGATGCCGCAGGTGAGGAACATCCAGGTGACCATGGTCCAGCGGCGGGTGATGTGAATCCACTTTTCGCCCGGGTAGCGCATCATGAGCGCGCCGAGGGCAAAGGCGAAGGGGACGGAGAAGCCGACGTAGCCGAGATAAAGCATCGGCGGGTGGATGACCATCTCCGGGTACTGCAGGAGAGGGTTGAGACCGAAGCCGTTTGTGGCGAGCTCGCCGGGCTCGATGGCGAAGGGCGGGGCGGCGAAGTTGAGGAGCAGGAGGAAGAAGACCTGGGTGCTGGCGAGGATCGTTGAAGCGAAGGCCGAGAGGCGAACGTCGACCTTGTGACGGATACGGAGGACGAAGCCGTAGGTGGCGAGGAGCCAGGACCAGAGGAGGAGCGAGCCTTCCTGGCCGGACCAGAGGGCGGAGAACTTGTAGGCGGGGTTCAGTTCGCGGTTGGTGTGGTGAAGGATGTAGGAGAGCGAGTAGTCGTTGGTGAAGGCGGCCCAGATGAGGGCGAAGGCGGCGCAGGAGACGGCGATGAAGCTGGCGATGCCGGCGCGGCGTGCGGTCTCCTGGAGGCGGGAGCTGATGGCGAGCTCGGCTGAGCCGCGGACTTCGTTGCGGGAGCGCCAGAGGGCGAGGGAGCCTGCGCCCAGGTTATAGATGGTCAGCATGAGGGCAAGCAGCAGGGAGAAGCTGCCGAACTCGGGCATGGGGTGCTGGTTCATGGGAGCGGAATCGACCTCGCCCAATCATTCTCGCAGAATGCTTTGCGTTGCGGCCAGAGATTCGCGTCAGGAGGAAGTTGGTGAGAGCGAAAATCGTGAGCCGAAAACGAAGCAAGATGCGCGATGCATTTGGGACGCCGCTCAAAACAAGACTTTTGATGGAGGCGCAGGCCTCACTGCTGTGCTTAATTGACCGGCGGGACCCTTTCGCTTCTGAGTACGGCTGGATCGGACGTACGGATTTACTCTTTCCAGAGGAGGCGATGAACGCTCGCGAGTAAATTGTCCGGCAGGAGAGGCTTCATGCGGAAGAGGACGTTCAGTCCTTCGTATTGAGCTTCCGCTTCTTCCAGGCCGCTGATAACGAGTACAGGGACCTCCGGCTTGATGGTGCGGAGCGCGCGGACGAACTCTGCGCCGGTCATGCCGGGCATGAGATGGTCGGTGATGACGAGATCTATCTCGGAGGGGAAGTCATTGGCCTGGAACTGCTCGAGAGCTCGTACCGGGCTGAGAATGGCGATGACGAAGTAGCCGGCACGCCTTAGGATGGTCTGGCGAGTGGCTGCCTGGACGGCGTTGTCGTCGATGAGAAGGATGGTGGTTGTATTGGGAGAGGCCGGCTTTTCTTCGTTAGACTCGGTTAACTTTGGTTCGCTTGGTTCCATGCTTCACTCCCCGGACCGGTCGCACTAGGCACAGGCGTGGTTTCGTGTCTATGAGCGAGTGTGATGCGGGAAATGGGGTTGGCGTCACCGGGCGTCCTCCAAATTGCGGCGGATGTTCCTCTGTCCGTACTCTCTTCAAGAGCCTTCTCCGGTGTGGCTGTGGTCGAGCAGGTTGCGTTTTCATGACGCAGGTTGAGCACCCGGAGATCCGGTTCGATCTCCAGGTGCTCGTCTGGTTTGTGACGGATCAGTCTTCCAGCGCGTACTTGATCAGCTCGCGGAGGCCAAACTTCTGGCCGTCGACGATGCCGAGGAACGGCTTCCAGAGAGGCTCCTGCGAGATGAAGGAGCTGGAGTCGGCAAGCATGATGCCGATGAAGGTCTCCGCGACGATCCTGCCTCCGACCGGGCCGAGTTGATAGGTGCTGATGACCTGATTTCCGCCTGAGGTGACGAGCGTAGTTTCCGTCGGGACAGTCTCGGCGAGGACATAGGTCCAGAGCGGGCAGTTGTTCTTGAAGACTCCGCCGGCCACCTGGTCGATGGTGGTGACGATGTCCGCTGGATCGCCGCTGAATTTCCCGATCTTGATGTCGGTGTCGGCTTTAGGGATGAGACCCATGGCCTTGGCGACAACCTGTCCGTTGGGCAGACGGAGCCGCCAGCCGCGTTCCAGATTGCGGAGAGCGAGACTAAGGACAGGATCGCCTGCGATCTCGATGGGCAAGCCTGCGAGTGGGTTGACCAGGGAGGTATCGATTTTGTAGGCAAGCTGGAGTCTTTGCTGGTTGGCGGGGAGCGTCTGGTCTGGATCGCTTCCGTCTGCCGGAAGGACGCCGTAGGGAAGAGGCACGAGGTCAATGAAGTGCTGCCAATCGATGGCCCAGTCCGAGGGTGGAGGGGCAAAGCCGCGCAGATCGTTGCCGCTGACGGGAGCGAAGAGGGTCTTGGGGCCGACGGTCTCGCTGAGACGATATCCGGGGCGAACCATGGAGTGCCCGAAGCGATAGGCGGCCGTGGAGAACTCCAGGGGCATGAAGGCTTCGTCCCGGGGATGGAAGTACTTCAGGTTGGGATCAGCGGGGCCCAGGTTGTGAATGCCGCCGGGGACGACGTCATCGAGAACCGACTTGGTTACAATCTTGGGAAGGAAGTCATGCAGGACGACCCACTGGTAGTGGAAGCGAACGATGCGCTGAACGTCGGCGAAGGTTAGAGACACGTTGGCGGGATCGTTGGCTATGCGGTTGTGGAAGCGGTGGAAGAGGCCTTGCAACTGGGAGACGATCTTGTTCTCGTCGTTGCGCGGGTCGCCTATGATGGCGCGGAGGCGAGCGGGTCCGCCGGGACCGTCGCCGGCCGATGGGGTGGCCGTGCTGCGCGGGAGATCGGTGGCTCTGGGGTTGTTTGCGGCTCCGGTGAGCGCAGGACCGCGCAGGAAGGTCTTGCCACCGGAGTAGAGGTAGGGCTGGTCATCCGGACCGCGGCCGTAGACGTTGTCGAGATCGAAGCGCGGGGTTCGATAGTCGACGAGGGCGTCCGGGTCGTTCTGCTTCTGGAGACTGCTGGCGGGATCGAAGGTGAGGTCATGATCGATGAACTGACCGAAGTAGGTGAAGGCGGCTGGAATTCCGCTTTCTTCGTTATCGGGTCCGTCCTTGGGATCGGCCGGGTCCGGGGTCGAGGTCATCACACCCGCGAGTGTGGTGAGGTTGGTGAGTGTGTCGGCGTCCGAGGCACCGTAGTCCGCTGGGGGCAGGGTGCGGAAGATGCGTCCGAAGGCGCCTTGGAAGAGGACGGAACTGCGGGAGAGGTTGGCTCCGCGCACGCCGCCGTGAGGCCGCGCGATTCGTGGCTGTGGCATGGTAGTGCTCCTGTTGTGTATGTGCTGGCGTGACGCGGCGACCGCTCATGGGGGCGGGTGGGGCTACGTTCTTGACCAGGGCCCGTTGCAGCGTCAGGGACTCAAGGATGCAATAGGGCGGAGTGTTGGGACTGGAGCGGCTTAGGGTCGGCGCTCTTCAGTTTTGGCTCTGTAGCACAGTCTCTTTAGGTCTTTAGCACAGTCTGTTTAGGTCTTTGTTTCAGTTACGGAATCGGCTATTCCCATGTTGGGTTCTGACTCCGGACAGCAGATGTACGAGCCGGACGTCTCCGCGGATTCATGCTCCCCACAGGTTGGCAAGAGATAATAGGGGGATGAAGCGGCGCGTTATCCGGCAGTACGAGTTCGTTCGCAAGATTGGCGCGGGCGGCTCTGGAGTGGTGTTTCTTGCGACCGATACGCTGCTGCAGCGGCCGGTGGTGCTGAAGCTGCTGAAGCGCGGAGCGTTGACGCTGGAGCAGGTGCGGACGACGCAACTGCGCGAGGCGAGACTGGCTTCGGCGATCGATCATCCGAATGTCTGCGCGATCTACGATGTGGGCGAGGCACCGGAGGAAGATGGCAATGAGGCCGAGGCCTACATTGTCATGCAGTACATCCCGGGGCAGGCGCTCGACAAACTGATTGCGAAGTTGAGCGCTTCCGGTCCGCCGAACCTGCAGCTTGTGCTTTCGGCGGGGATCCAGATTGCGGATGGACTTTCCGCAGCGCACTCGCTGGGGATCTTTCATCGCGACCTGAAGCCGGCGAACGTCATGCTGACGGAGGGTGGGCTGGTCAAGATCCTGGACTTCGGTCTGGCGCGGCGATTGAAGCTGGATGATACGGATTTTGACCCGTCCGGGATGGCGGGGAAGAGGCCGGAGCCTGCGCCGGGAGCGACGTACACGGCTCGGGGGGGGACGATTGCGTATATGGCTCCGGAGCAGTTTGTCACGGGCCAATCGAGTGTGCAGTCGGACATCTTTGCAGTGGGGCTGATCCTGTACGAACTCTCGACGGGGCGGCATCCGTTTCATAAGGTGGATGCGCCGGAGTTTCAGTCGATCCGGGCGATTCAGTTTGCGGATCCAACGCCTCCCCGGGAGATTAACCCGGCAATTCCAAGTGAGCTACAGTCTGTCATTCTGAGATGCCTGGAGAAGCAGCCTTCCGAGCGGTTTGCTTCGGCTGCGGACCTGCGCGAGGCGTTGAAGACGATCATGATGTCGCTACAACTGGATACGGTAGGGCCGCCGGGTGAAACGGTGACTCTGCTGCCTTCTCAACGGCCGCCGGCGGTAGAGAGTCCTGAAGAGGAGAAGCGCACGACCGGGATCCTCTCCATGCTGGCGGAGCGGTTCCGGGAGTCCGGGGGGCCGGCTTCGAAGACGCAGAACAGCATTGTTGTGCTTCCGTTTATCAACTTCGGCAGGTCGGCTTCACTTTCGGCTGAGGTTGTGCACGAGCCTTCCCCGTTATATGGATATGCGCTGGCGGATGCGATTGCCGCCCGACTGGCTCGGATGCCCTCGTTGATTGTTCGTCCGTCTTCTTCCCTAGCGACGGTGCCCACGCAACAGCTTGATCCGCTTGCGATCGGGCGGAAGCTGCTGGTGCATTACGTGCTGGCGGGGAACTTCCTGCGGTCGGAGCAGGGGTTCGATCTGAACTGGCAACTTCTCGATGTGAGTGGGCAGTCGGTCAAGGCGGGGGGAAGCATCAATGTTGCGAGCTTTGACCTGGTTGCGGTGCAGACGGAGATCTGCAACGAGGTCTTCTCCACGTTGCATGGCATCGGCGGATTCCAGGAGACCAATAGTCCGGCGAACGCACTCTCGCTTTCGCAGTCGAACTCTGAGGATTATCTTCAGGCGCGTGCGGTTCTGAGCTCTTTTATGTCGCGCACGGGAAGCAGGGAAGACCTGGATCGAGCGCGGGAGCTGTTTGAATCGGTGACGAAGCGGGATGAAGATTTTGCGCCGGGCTGGTCCGGGTTGGGCATTACGCACCTGCAGTACGCGTCGCATGGTTTAGGTGGACAGATGCATGTGCTGGAGGCGCGGCGGGCGTTCGACAGGGCTTTGGCGCTCGACTCGGGGTCGGTCGAGTCGAATCTTTACCGGGTTTACATGTTGCTTTCGCGTGGAGAGAAGGAGTCCGCACGACATGGCATTGAGAGCCTGCTGCGTTCGGCTGCGAATGACTGGAACGTTCACCTTGTGGCTGGACAGACGCTGCGGATCGATGGGATGTATGACGAAGCGCTGGATCAGTTCAATCGAGCACTCAGGTTGAATCCATCCAATGCGGCGTTGATCTATAACAATCGGGCGCGGGTGTTCCAGTACCAAAATCAGCTTGAGCTTGCGGCCGATGAACTGGAGAAGGGGCTGACGCTGGAACCAAAGCAGCCACTGCTGAGAATATCGCTGGGTTACCAGCAGATGCGGACGGGCGACCTGACGCGCGCGATCGAAACCCTGGAGGCGGTGACGCAGGAGGCGACGAGTCTGCGGATCGTTTATCCGACCATCGCGCTCTGCTACGTGCAGCTTGGGGAACGTGAGAAGGCGGCGACATTCATCGTCGACGAGACGCTATCGGCGGCTGAGGCGGACAGCGAGATGGCGTATCGGCTGGCGACCTACTTTGCGCTGGAAGGAGATGAGTCCGAGGCGCTGCACTGGTTGCGGCGAGCGATCTATCTTGGAAATGAGAATTATCCCTGGTTTTCCATCAATCCGGCATGGAGAAAATTAGGGGGACACGCTGATTTCGAGCGAATCCTTGAGGACTTGAAGAAGTCTTATCGGCGCAACCAGAAGAACTGGCGAAGGCTGCTGCAACAACTGCCGCGCGAGTAAGGCACAGGACCGGAATAAACTAGAGGTGAGCTGAGGTTAAGCACACGATTCGTAAGGATGGAATTTCTTGAAGGCATTGGTAAAGAACCAGAGCAGGCCGGGACTTTGGCTTGAGGATGTACCCGAGCCCGAGATGGGCATCAACGATGTGAAGATCCGAGTGCTGTATACGGGGATCTGCGGGACCGACCTGCATATCTACGACTGGGACGCGTGGGCAAGTGCGACGATTGCGCAGGGATTGGTGATCGGGCATGAGTTTGTGGGTGAGGTGGTGGAGGTGGGGTCGAATGTGCCGGATGTTCATCCGGGGCAACTGGTCAGCGGGGAAGGACACGTCGTCTGTGGCCGCTGCAGGAACTGCCTGGCCGGGCGGCGGCACCTTTGTGCGTATACCAAGGGTGTTGGGGTGAATCGGGATGGAGCGTTCGCGGAGTACGTCGTCCTGCCGATGTCGAACATCTGGCACCACGCGGAAGGAGTTGCGCCGGAGGTTGCCGCGATCTTTGACCCCTTCGGGAATGCGGTGCATACCGCGCTGGCTTTCCCTGTGCTTGGGGAGGATGTGCTGGTAACCGGGGCGGGACCGATTGGGATCATGGCGGCGGCGGTGGCGAAGCATGCGGGCGCACGGCATGTCGTGATCTCCGATCCGAATTCCTATCGGCGGGCGCTTGCGGAGAAGCTGGGGGTGACGCTGGCGGTCGATCCGATGGAGACGGCTCTCAGTGAGGTGCAACGGCAACTGGGTATGACGGAGGGGTTTGACGTGGGGCTGGAGATGAGCGGGAATCCGGCCGCGTTTCGCGACATGATCGCAAGTATGAGCCATGGCGGCAAGATCTCCATCTTGGGCATTCCTTCGCGGGAGATTGCAATCGATTGGAACAAGGTGATCTTCAACCAACTGACGTTGCGTGGCATCTATGGACGGGAGATGTATGAGACCTGGTACAAGATGACGGTGATGCTGGAGTCAGGGCTGGATATATCACCGGTGATTACGCATCGGCTGAACTGGAAGCAGTATGAAGAAGGGTTTGCGGCGATGCGCTCCGGGAACTCCGGTAAGGTGGTGCTGGACTGGCGCGATGCGGCTTGAGGCATCGGCAGGCGAGCGACCGGTGGAATTAGGCGGCTGAAGCGCGGATCAGTTCGGATACACTAAGGGAACCGGCACTCTAGCCCAAGCACGTCTCCAACCAAGGAACTCAGCATGGAACAAAGTGACTGCGAATTGCCCGGGCGGAGGCTCGCACAGCAGCCTGACAGCCTGTTCGAGCGGCTTGCCTGGTTCTACGCTCTGTGCCGTGAGTATCTGTTTCGGGATCATACGCAGGAGATTGTGCAGGGGCTTTTTCCCGCGGAGAGACCTGCGCCGGGAACAAGGCTCCTGGAACTGGGGTGCGGGCCCGGCTTTTATGCCTGCAGGATCTCCGAAGAGTTACCCATGGTGCAGACGACGGGGGTGGATCTTTCGGTTGCGCTGATCGAGCGTGCGACCTCTCGGGCACGCAGCCGGCAGCTTTCCAACTGCAGCTTCCAGCATGCGGACGCGCATTCTCTTCCATATCCTTCCAATTCGATCGACGCGATTGTGGTGTCGCGGCTCTTTCTTATCGTTCCGGATAAGGAAGGTATCGTGCGGGAGATTCACAGGGTGCTCAAGCCGGGTGGACGATGTTTCATTGCGGAGCCGACCTCTGGTTTTCGCACTCGGTTGCCGCTTGCGGTGATGTGGCTGCTGGCCCGGCTGACGACGAGTCCTGCGGGAAAGTATCGCGAGCCGCAGCAGGCGGATGTGATGAGCCTGCCGGCGTTTGAAGCGTTGATACACTCGGAGAGTTGGGGATCGTGTGGACTGACGTTCGATGGGTGGTATCAGTACGCGATCTGTGAGAAGAGCGACGGGACGGACCCTTTGAACCGCGGCGCGGCTGTATTAGCGGATCAACTGACTTAAGAAAATCCTGGAGAAAATGGCTTACCCGATTCTTGATCCTGCCCATCCGATTCCTGCACTGGGGCACCTGTGTGCGCTTGCTGTGATGGCGAAGGCGCCGAAAGCCGGACGCGTGAAGACGCGGCTCTCTCCGCCGTTGACGCTCGAACAGACAGCCGCGCTGAATATTTGCTTTTTGAAGGACACAACTGCAAATCTGGCGACGATTCCCGGGTCGGCTGGGTTGATCTCCTATACGCCAGTGGGGGATGAGGCGCTCTTCGACGGCATCCTGCCGGAGACGTTTGGACTGGTGGCGCAGCGCGGAGATGGCTTCGGGGAGCGACTGTTGTATGCCGCGGAGGATATTCTCGCGATTGGATACGGAGCGGTTTGCCTGATCGACTCGGATTCTCCGACCGTACCTGCGGCGGCGTTCGTGCAGGCTGTCGAGGCGCTGCAACGACCGGGGGACCGGGTGGTTCTAGGTCCTTCGCATGATGGCGGCTACTACCTGATCGGATTGAAGAAGGCTCATTCGGAGCCGTTTGAGCGCATTACCTGGAGTACGGGATCGGTGTTTGAAGAGACGCTGGAGCGGTGCAGAGAAGCGGGACTCGAGGTGGTGCTGCTGCCCACCTGGTACGACGTGGATGATGGCGGGACGCTTGAACTGCTGAAGGTAGAGGTGCTGGAACAGAGGCCACCCGCGTTTGCGCAGGCGCATGGCTACGAGGCGCCGAAGACAAAGGAGTTCCTCGTGGGTTTGGCAAAGATGGCGGAGCAGACGGCGTGAGTGCGACCGCTCCGATGATGGCCGCGGGAACGATGGAGCGCACACAGCCGGCGCGCTGGTTCGATGCCCGGCCCTGGCAGACGAATGCAGCCCTGATCGCCATCGGCATTGCGATGATCGGGTTCACGAAGCAGATGGTGAGTGAGAACGACCACTTCACCATCGGCATGTCGGGCGTATCGAGCTCGCATCTGGTGCTGTACCTTGCGGCACTCCTGATTGTCTGGCTGATGCCGAATAACGTGAATCGTTACACGTTGGGCATTATCCTGTTTTTTGCGATTACCTGCCGGCTGGTCGGCCTGTTTCCGGATCCGTTTCTATCTTCCGATGTCTACCGTTATGCATGGGATGGAGTGGTGCAACACTCACACCATAATCCCTACCGGTATGTGGCCAACGATCCTGCTCTGCAGGCGCTGCGCACGCCCAACATCGATCTCTACGACAACATGAACCGGCGTGACTACGCGCATACGATCTATCCGCCGGTGGCGCAGGTGCTGTTCTATCTGATCACCTGGATCTCTCCGGGCGTGGTCTTTATGAAGATGGCCATGGTGCTGTTTGAGGGGCTCACGCTTTATGGTTTGATGATCCTGCTGCGGGAGTTTGGACTCAGGAGAGAGCAGGCGATTCTCTACGCGTGGTGTCCGCTGCTGATCTGGGAGATTGGCAGCTCGGGACACCTGGACTCCGTGGCGATGGCGTTTATTGTCCTTGCGTTGTTGTTTCGTTATCGTGAGAATGCGGTGCTGACCGGCGTCTTTTTAGGGCTGGCGTTCCTGACGAAGTTCTATCCGATCGTGCTGTTTCCAGCTCTGTGGCGGCGGGGCGACTGGAAGATGCCGGCGGTGATTGCGGCGATGACGGTTGGGTTCTACTCCATCTATCTTTCAGCGGGGAAGATGGTGTTCGGCTTCCTGAGTGGATATGTGCAGGAAGAAGGGATCAAGGATGGGACGCGGTATTTCCCGCTTGAACTGGTGCAACATATCCCAGGGATGCATGGGATGCCGAATGGGGCGTTTCTTGCGTTCGCGGGGGCGGTGTTTATCGCGTTGATGGCTTGGGCGTGGCGAGTGGCGACGCCAAGGAATGCGCGGCCGGCGGCTTTTATGGCTCCGGCGTTTGCGCTTGCGGTGGCGCTGATGCTGCTGTTTTCACCGCATTATCCCTGGTATATCGCGTGGCTGATTCCATTTCTGTGCCTGATGCCGAACCTGCCGGTGCTGGCGTATGTAGGTGGGCTGTTTTACCTTTGCACGACGGAGCTTGCGGTGGGAGTTGGGCCGAAGCAGTTTCAACTGAATTGCTACCTCTATGAGGCAGTTGCGGCCGCGGTGGTGCTGGAGGTTGTGTTGCGGCAACTGCCGTGGACGAGACGATGGTTTCTGCCATCGCTGGTCCTGCAGGCGACACAGGCGCAGCAGACTGGTGCCGTGGCGACGAGGTCCTAAAGGCTTGGCACAGATCTCTGTCATTATCCCGGCGTTGAATGAGGCGGAGTCCATTGGGCATGTGGTGGGGGAGATGCCTTGGGGGCTGATCGCCGAGTGCATCGTGGTGGACAACGGTTCGAGCGATGGGACGGGGGAGGTGGCACGGGCTGCGGGTGCG
Organism: uncultured Granulicella sp.; assembly: GCA_965198885.1. GTDB lineage: Bacteria > Acidobacteriota > Terriglobia > Terriglobales > Acidobacteriaceae > Edaphobacter. The sequence continues at coordinate 3,627,681 of OZ240677.1, forward strand.
CGGGTGGTAAGCTCGCCGCGAGGGTATGGGCGGGCTTGTCTTGCGGGCGTACATGCGGCGCAGCCGGCGAGCGACATCCTGGTGTTTATGGATGGCGATGGATCGGATGTGGTGGCGAACATGGAGCGGATGACTTCGCCCATTGCCAGGGATGAGGCGGATTTTGTCATGGGTTCCAGAATTAAGGGGAGGCGGGAGGCAGGTTCGATGCTGCCGAGCCAGGTCTTTGCCGCGCATCTGGTGGGGACGATGCTGCGGCTCTTTCAGGGGGTGACGTATACGGATATGGGGCCGTTTCGGGCGATTCGGCGGAGCTCGCTGGAGGCGATGGGGATGAGCGAGATGACGTATGGATGGAGCCTCGAAATGCAGATCAAGGCTGCGCAGATGGGGCTGCGAATCCGGGAGATTACGGTGGACTACAAGTGCAGGATCGGCGGGGTGAGCAAGGTCTCCGGGGACTGGAAGGCTTCCGTGAAGGCGGCGACGCGGATTCTGGAAGTGCTGTTTCGGGTGGGCTTGAGGCGGCGCAGGGTTTAGATCGATGGTGTCCCCCCCCCCCCCGATATTATCGTGCAAAATATTCAAAATAGGTGACTTAGGCTTGTATCAACCTTCGTAATCCCTCCGAAAGTTACCTGGAGGGTGGACGAAGTGGCGGACCTCGCTACGCATGGCCTTAGAATCTTTGGATGAGTGAAAAGAAGACGCGGCGGGAGTTTGTGGCAGGGGCTGGGCTAACGGTGGCAGGGGCTGCGGTGGCATTGGGGCAGGTGGGGACGGCCCAAACTGTGACGCAGGATCAGACAGCGATGCCGGGGGCTCCGCCGGCGTTTGGGACGGCTCCGGCGGTGGGGCCGGAGGTGACGCTCGAGACGTTTGCGGAGGCGGAGAAGCTGGTGCAGGCTCCGTTGACGGCGAAGGACCGGGCGCAGGCGGCGGGAAACTGGCGGCAGAGTATGGCTGCGGTGTATGAGCGGCGGGTGGGGCCGAGGAAGGTGGCGATTCCGGAGTCGGTGGCTCCATACTCGATGGGAAACCCGCTGTTGGGCAAGAGTCCGAGGTCTCCAGGCGGTATCCCGGGCGGTATGTTGCCGAAGGTTGAGGTGGGCCCGCTGCCTGGGAGCGATGCGGAGATTGCGTTTGCGCCGGTGTGGAAGCTGGCGCGGTGGATTGAAGGGCGGAAGCTTACGTCTGAGCGGCTGACGGGCATCTATCTGGAACGGATCAAACGGTATGACCCGGTGCTGCGGTGCGTGATTACGGCGACTCCGGAGATCGCGATGAAGCAGGCGCGGGCGGCGGATGCGGAGATCGCGGCGGGGCAGTACAAGGGACCTCTGCATGGGATTCCGTGGGGTGGGAAGGATCTGCTGGATACGGCGGGGATCCGGACGACGTACGGGGCCGAGATCTTTGAGACTCGGGTGCCGGAGAAGGATGCGGCGGTGGTGGCGAGGCTGCACGCGGCAGGAGCGGTGATGGTGGCGAAGCTGAGCATGGGGGCGCTGGCGCTGAATGATGTTTGGTTTGGCGGGCAGACGATGAATCCGTGGCTTCTGGAGGAGGGTTCAAGTGGGAGTTCGGCGGGGCCGGGTTCAGCGACAGCGGCGGGATTGGTGGCGTTCTCGATCGGCTCAGAGACTGAGGGCTCGATCGTCAGTCCGACGATGCGCTGCGGTTTGACGGGGCTGAGGCCGACGTTCGGGCGGGTGCCGCGAACGGGAGCGATGACGCTTTGCTGGTCGCTGGATAAGCTGGGGCCGATGTGCCGGTCGGTCGAGGATACGATGCTGGTGCTGCATGCGATCAGCGGGTACGACGCGGAAGACTTAGGGAGCGTCGAGAGCTCGCCGCAGTTTGCCGAGTCGTCTCAGGTGAACGGGTTGAGGGTGGGGTACTTTCCTGGGTGGATGAAGGAGGCTCCGGCTACGGACGCGGACCGGCATGCGCTCGAGACGGTGACGAAGCTGGGGATGACGGCGGTAGCGGTGACGCTGCCGGATTGGCCGTTCGGCAACCTGAACACGATTCTGTTTGCGGAGGCTGCGGCGGCGTTTGAGGAGATCACGCTCGATCACCGGGTGGATCAGTTGAAGGCGCAGGTGCCGGATGCTTGGCCCAATACCTTCCGGCAGGCGAGGTTTTTGTCTGCGGTGGATATGGTGCAGGCGGACCGGCTGCGGCGAATGGTGGCGATGGAGATGGCGCGGGTGATGGAGAGCGTGGATGTGCTGCTGGTGCCGGCGTTGCGGGATGAGATCTTGACGATCACGAACTTCACCGGGCATCCGGCGCTGACGTTGAAGGCGGGGTTTGTGGAGGTGACGGAGACGCGGAGCGACTGGGCTCCGGGTGGGCCATGGTCATCCCGGAAGTTGAGTGGGCCGCATCAGGTGCCGCATGGAGTGACGCTGATCGGACGGCTCTTCGATGAAGGCACGATGGCACGGGTGGGTTCGACGTTGGAGCGGGAGTTTGGGGTGAGTGGCAGGAATCCTCCGGGATTTGCGTGAGGGGTCGATGCTCGAAGGCAAATGAAAGTGGAGTTTGATCGCTCTGTGACCCGGATGGGGCATCACTGAAGTTCACGAGATCGCCGCGCCGGGTGAAATCCATCGTGAGGAAGCCGATGAATGAGGTGGCGGACGGGAGACCATGATTGCCGACGTGTCTCTGCCGACCACGATCCGCTGAATGAGTTGACGCGGCGGCCGGGAGATTTCGATGAAGATGATGATGGCTGGACTGTCTGGGTGGGCGCGCAATGAGAAGACGCCGAACCAGTCTTTGAAGATGGTGGATACAAGCATCACCGTGGTGGGCACGGCTCTGCTGGCCGTGACCTACATGCTGCTGCATGGCTAGGCCGGGGCGGCGGCGGCACACTCTACACGGTGGATTCTGTTGAAGCTGATTGCCGTGGTTCGGACAAATCCAAGGCGCTCATAAAGATGGATAGCGCGGTGATTTGCCTGGAGAACATGGAGGAAACTGCCTTCGCCGTTCTCCCTCTGAAGACTGGTTGAGTGCTCGATGAGCCGTGCGGCGTAGCCGCGGCCTATGTGGGCGGGGTGGGTGCAGACGGCGCTTAGCTCGCGAAAGCCGGGGAGCGCGATCCGTTCTCCCGCCATCGCGATGAGTTCTCCTTCTCGATGCAAACCGAAGTAGCGGCCCAGACGATAGGTGCCGGAACGGAAGAAGCCCGGGAAGGCTACGCCGGTCAAGGCCACCATCGCAGGCGCATCTTCTCTAGTCAGCGAGCGTATGGGCAGGCTGGATTCAGGTGTCCTGGCGAGTGCTGGAGGGGATGCGGATGGGAGGTGCATCTGCCAGCCTGGAAGCGCGGCTTGATGAACCATGCCGTAGGGTGCAAGGTCCGGGAGTCGATCTCCGGTGATGTAGATGGACTCAGCGGAGGTGAGCAGATCGCGCAAGGCAGCCAGCGAGGTGGGGGTGATGGTCTCAAGGGCTGCAAAGGGGATGACATCGGCCGGGTAACGCAGAGCCGGACCAGAGCCGATCGCAAATGCGGCCTGCACTGTCGTGAGCGCGGACCAGTATGGGTTGGAAAAGCTGGTGACTATGCTTTGGCCTGCTTTCAAGCTGGATGCTCGGTGGGTGAGTGCATTGCTTGTTTTGGAGCGACCGGCTTGAGGAGCAAAGACACTATCGTACGCGCAGGACGACGATCGTTTCGTCGTCGAAATGATCGGTGCCGGACTGGTGGGTGCGGACAGCTTCGAGGATGGCATTGACGGCGTCTTGAGCGCTGTCCGTGGCGGTGGGATGTTGCTGCATCAGGGTGGCGAGGCGCTCTGTGCCGAACTGCTCGCCGTGCGAGTTGATGGCGTCCGGAATGCCGTCGGAGAAGAAGATGACGAGATCGCCGGGATCGAGGTGCAAGGTGGTCTCGTCGTAGGTGGCGACAGGGAAGAGTCCGAGAGGGAAGCCTTCCATCTCGATCGTGCGGACTTCGAGGGCATTGATCAGGTCGAGATCATGAGTTGTCGATCGTTCGGCTCGCTCGATCGGCGTTCGGGTGACGAGGAGGGGCTGGACGGAGCCGGCGTTGGCGATGCGAAGGCTGCGGGTGCGGTCGTCCCAGAGGGCGACGAGCATGGTGACGTACTGGGAGTCGAGCTTGCGTTCCTGAAGCTGGGCGTTGAGGGTGGTGAGGAGTTCGGCGGGCGGGAGACGGCGAGGGGCAAGCGAACGCAGGAGGCCAGAGACGAGGGCGGCGTAGAGGGCAGCGGGAGCGGCTTTGCCGGAGACGTCGCCGAGTGCGAGGAGGAGACGGGTGGGATGCGGCTCCTGCGGGGGCGGGACGGCGCCGCGGACACGAGACATGCTTCGCGTGGTGCGGGGCCGGGGCTCGTCGGGATCTTCAAGGTCGGGATTGCCGGGGGAGCCGTAGTCGACGAAGTCGTAGACATCTCCTCCGATGGAGCGGGCGGCGGCGAAGCTGAGGGCGATCTCAGCGTTTGCCGGGGTTGGGGCGGAGGCGGGCATGAGGCGAAGCTGGACCTCGCGGGCCATCTCCAGGTCGTGCTCGAGGCGCTGTTCTTCCTCGTGAATGCGCTGGTAGAGGCGAGCGTTGACGATGGAGATGGCGATCTGCGAGGCGAGGGTGGTGAGGGTGCGCTGGTGGTCTTCGTTGTAGTAGTTGACGCGGGTGTGTTCGAGGTCGATGACGCCGATGATGCGGGCTTTGTAGATGAGGGGGACGGAGAGCTCGGAGCGGGTTTCTGGGTTTTCTGCGACGTAGCGGGGTTCTTTGCGGACGTCGGGGGCGAGGATGGGCGAGCGCTCCTTGGCGGCGGAGCCGATGAGGCCCTCGCCGAGGGCAACGTTGCGCTGGCGCTTGATGCGTTCGCCGTAGCGGGTGGAGAATCGGTGCTCGAACTGGTCGGTGGCGTCGTTCCAGAGGAGGATGGTGAACATTTGGAAGTCGATGACGCGTTTGAGGAGGACGCCGATGCGTTCGAGGAGGTCATCGGGATCGAGGATGCTGGTGATCTCGCGGGAGATCTCGTGGAGCACGGTGAGGGTTTGAGCCTGGCGGGAGACGCGGGTGTAGAGGCGGGCGTTCTCGATGGCGATGGCCATGCGGGAGGCGACGAGTTCGAGGAGGCGCTGGTGGTCTTCGGTGAAGAAGTGGGGGGCTTCGGATTGGAGGTCCAGGACGCCGATGACTTTGTTTTTGACGATGAGGGGGACGGCGAGCTCGGAGAGGACGTTGGGGTTGGCGTTGATGTAGTTTTCTACCTGATGGACGTCGTGGACGAGGATGGACTTGCGATGGAGCGCGGCCTGCCCGGAGATGCCGCGGCCAAGCTTGATGCGGATGCGTTCGATCTCGGCGGTGTGGCCGGTCTGAAAGCGCATCCAGAGTTCGTGGGTGCGGTCGTTGACGAGGAGGATGGCGAAGATGCGGTAGTCGATGACGGCGCGGACGAGGTCTGCGACGCGGTGCATGAGGGTGTTGAGATCGAGGGTGGTGTTGAGGGCGTCGGCGAGGCGGAGGAGGAAGTCGAGCTGGAGGGGTTCGACACGGATGTTGGGCTCGGGGGCGTGAGCGTGGAAGAGAGCGGGATTTGCGGGGGCGTAGTCGCCTTCGCGGGGATGGTCGTCCGCGCTGGCTGGGAGTGGAGCTAATTTTTCTGCGGACGACATTGGGAGCGATGATACTACCGCCGGAGAATGGACGCGGGGGCTAGTAACCGTTGTGGGTGGGCGTGGCGGCTGCGTGGCCGGTGAGCTCGGCGAGGATGCGGACGCTGGCGCTGGCGCCGATGCGGGTGGCTCCGGCTTGGAGCATGGCGGTGGCGTCGGCGAGGGAGCGGATGCCTCCGGAGGCTTTAACACCGGCGCGGTTGCCGGCTACTCCGCGCATGAGGGAGATGTCGTCTACGGTGGCTCCGCCGGTGGAGAAGCCGGTGCTGGTCTTGATGAAGTCGGCTCCGGCGGCGAGGGCGATCTCGGAGGCACGGAGTTTTTCTTCGAAGGTGAGGAGGCAGGTTTCGAGGATGACTTTGACGATGGCGCCGGCGGGGTGGGCGAGTTCTACGACGCCGCGAATATCCTGGCGGACGGCTTCGTAGTCCTCCTTGGTGCCGGACTTGAGGAGGCCGACGTTGAGGACCATGTCGACGTCGTGAGCGCCGTGTTTGAGGACGCGGACGGTTTCGTCGCGCTTGCTGCCGGGGAGGGTGGCACCCAGGGGGAAGCCGATGACTACGCCGACGGGGATGCCGGTGCCGGCGAGGACCTCGGCGGCGGTGGCGACCCAGGTGGCGTTGACCATGGCGCAGGCGAAGCGGTGCTCGGCGGCTTCATGGCAGAGCTGGATGACCTGGGCTCGGGTGGCGTCGGGTTTGAGGAGGGTGTGGTCTAAGACGGCTGCGAGAGATGATGGGGAGGAGAGAGCGGCAGCGGAAAAGGTGGCTGCGTCGAACGAGGTTTCAGTGTTCATGGTGCTCCTGCGGTCCTCCAGGGACCTCAATCTTCTATCATACGAGGATTAAAACTGGCAGGGTGGCCCCCCCACCCGGTATGGAAAGTATGCAAAGTACTCAAAACAAGAGAGTTATGTGTGGACTTCAAGCTGTTGTTCAAGATAAAGTCCCTGGAATGTGCATGGTTAGGCTGCAAAGTATTCATTCGGAAGGAGATAGTCTTATCACGAGACGGGGTCGAGCGGATGGCTTGCTTGAGGATGGTTTCAGCGGGTGACCACGCGGTAGTCACTGCTCCCAATCGAGAAGGTGTGTTTATAGAAGGGGGCGGAGACGGTCTGGCTGTAGACGAGGTCGACGTAAACCACGTTGCCGATGACATTTCCCCCGGTGGACGCGAACTGGTAGTAGACGACGTTGACGTTGGCCGGAACTGCGTTCGCGAAGAAGAGGTTGGCTTTGACCAGGTTCTGGATGTCGGTTGTCGCACAGGGCGTGAGACTGGTGTTGCTGTGGATGGCGGCGTAGCGAGTGGCGAGATTGATGGCATACTCCGCGCTGAGATAGCCGGCGATGGCCAAGGAGAACTGAAAGATACCGAAGAGCAAGAGGGTGAAGGCGGGGAGGACGATCGCCATTTCGATGACGGCGTCTCCTTTGTCCCGTCTTATGAAGCTTCGGCGTGTGCGTCGGGCGAGGAGCCGGATGCCAACCCGTCGGCGATCTCGGGGGTGGGGTATCGGGAGTTGCACTACTTCACCCATGCCACGCGAGAGGTGGCTTGTCCCTGGAGGACAAGAGAGGAGGAGAGGTACGACCACTTGAGGGCGGCGGGAACGGTGGCGTTGGTGGTGACCTGCACGTACATATACGGATTGCTGTCAAAGCTGGCGTTGCAGACGTAGGTGCTAGCGATGTGGGTGCCACCGGGAGTGCAGGCGTAGAAGTAGGTGGCGGTCGCGGTCATCCCGCTTACATCACCGGCGGTATAGAGCGCCAGCGTCTGCATGTTCGCCGTGGCTTGCTGGTTTCCCGGGGTGGTTCCATAGTTTGCTGCCGCTGCCGCGGCCTCATTGAGTTCCATTTGCTGGTGAATGTAGATGCCGTAGTCGACGATGCCGGCGAAGAGCAGAATGAAGAGGGAGCAGATGAGCGCGAACTCGATGAGAACGGTGCCGGTCTCTTGCTGAAGGATTCTCATTGAACGAGGACCCCTTGCTGGAGGCGGAAGAGGCTGCCGCCGGAGAAAGAAGAAAGATCCTGACCGGAATTGAGCACGAGATTGTTGAAGGTGGCGTTGCGGGCGACGAAGGATCCGTAGTGATTGAAGGTGATGGTGCTGTGATCGATCATGATGCCGGTCGAGGGCATATACCAGAGGCCATCGCCGGTAAAGGATGCATTAAACTGGAAGTCATTGGTGCCCTGGTTGATCCAGTTCCGGTCCAGCCAGAAGAGCATGCTGTAGGTTCCGGTGCTGTTATCCGCCGGAGCGGTGAGGTTGAGGACGCAACTGGAGTTGATCTGGACCTGTCCGTAGCTTGCACCGTTTCCGCTGGTTAGGAAGAGGGTGACTCCGGCGCCGGTGACGGTGGAGCTGTCCCAGTTCGTGCCGCCGGTGATGATGTAAACGCCGGGATTCATGGTGACGGTGGAGTGCGAAATGGTGAGGCCCGCGTTGCCGTTGGTGCCGCAGTAGACGCCGGGATTGATGGTCTGGGTGGCGTTGTTGATCTGGTACTTGGTATAGCCGCAGGAGGAGAACTGAGGCTGCGGGATGGCGATGAGAGGATCGGTGACGACGGGCAGGCCGTAGTTCGGGAGCTGCTGAGGCGGCGGGGATGGGGGGCCTTGCGACTGCTGCGAGGTGACGCCGTTGAGGTGAGAGGAACCGGCTAGACCCGAGACGTCCAAGCCGAAGCCATAGAGGGTAGAGGCGGAGTCTATGTTGAAGTTGTTATTGACGTAAACGGGACAGGTGGAGTTGAGGGTTGAGTGGCTCATCTGGAGCGTGTTTGAATATTGGGATCCGACACCGCCCAGGAAGAGGTTGCAGGGCGGGGCAAGGGCCATACTCTGGACGGTGAGGGTGTATACGCCGTTGTTGAGGATACCCATAAAGATGGTCTTAAAGGTCTGGGTGATGTTGATTTGCATGGCGTCGTAGCGGCCGGAGTAGGGGCCCGCGGGGGGATTGAGCGCGATACTTACGGTGGCGCCGTTCTGGCCGTCGGTAAAGCCGTTCAGCGCGGCGTCCGCCTTTGCGGCGGCAGCCCAGGTGGAGGTGCCGCGTTCCGATTCAAGCTCCGCGCCGCCTGCTGCTGCGTCCGCGGCATTCTGCATCTGGGTCTTTCGCAGTTGCATACGACCGACGTCCAGCGTGAGACCGCAGAAGAGGATGGACGTTAAAATGGCAAAGATAAAGATGGGGCTCATCGCGTGGTTACGCGTGGTGCAGGCAGGATCATAGCGTTCTCCCGAACGACGAAACAGCGTGGGTGTGCCGCTGCTTGTTGTCTTATCGGCGAAAGCCCGAAGACTAAAGAGAAAGAGGTGGAAGCGGGGAACAGCGTTCCGGGATCAGACCGCGAGCGACGACAGGGATGAGAGCGCTGGGAATCAGCTCATCCTGTAATCCCACTCCTAAACGGGACATGCTTCGCTTCCTCGGTGCAAAAGCGTAGAACAAGCCGCCATTGTCACGAGATTACAGAAGACCGGTGAGTGCCGCTATGACGCAAACAGGGCAGCGCGTGCCGCTAATCTGGCTAACGGGTGCCGTGGATCGATCCTGGTTTGTTCTAGATTGCTTGCCAAGCGGCAGCGAGGTCGTCGGAGAGGAACTGTTTGAGCTGAAGGCGGTTGGGTTCGTCGCGGGCGCGGAGGACCGCGCTGGGATGGATGGTGGCAAAGACCTTGTCGGCGAACGGGGTGGAGTTGAGCTTGCCGTGATCCTTCATGAGGGCGAAGGTGCCTCCGAGGAGGGATTTCGAGGCACTGGCGCCGAGACAAAGGACGACCTTGGGTTTGACGGCTTCGATCTCGGCGAGGAGCCAGGGGCGGCAGGCCATGATCTCCGACATGCGGGGGTTCTGGTGAAGGCGGAACTTGCCGCGCTGGATGAATTTGAAGTGCTTGACGGCATTGGTGATGTAGAGGAATTCGCGGGGGATGCGGAGATCTTCCAGGATGCGGTCGAGGACGGCTCCGGCGGGGCCGACGAAGGGGGCACCCTGGCGGTCTTCCTGGTCGCCGGGCTGCTCGCCGACGAGCATCATGGCGGCGGTGGATGGGCCGACTCCGCCGACGGCCTGGGTGGCGTGGCAGTAGAGGTCGCAGCCTTTGCAGGATGGGAGGGCGGCCATCAGGCTGGGGATGCTATGGGCTTCTCCTTCTTTGGGCGGCACGAAGGGCTGGGCGGTGGGTTGGGCTTGCTGGCGGGTGACCATGGATTCGACTCGGGTCTTGGATTGCGTGATGAGGGTGGGGAGGGTGGTGAGCTCGGGGAGGTTTTTCCAGTAGCGGACGGGCATCTCTGACTTCATGGCGGTGGGATTGAGGCGGGCGGGGTTGAAGATGCTGACGTAGTAGGAGCGCCAGAGGTTTTCGAGCTCGTCTTCCGGCGGAGCGGACTCGCGGGGGACGCCGGGGCCGGGGATGAGGGTCTTGGCGATGGGGTCCCAGGAGACGGACTCGTCCAGGGTGAGGATGGTCCAGCGCATGATGGCGAAGCGCTCGGCGAAGAAGGGGGCGGCGAGGGGGACGATGCGGTGGTCGGGCTGGTACCAGGCAATAAAGTGCTCGCAGTCCTTGTCCGGAGTGATTTCTTCCGGGGGGCAGGATTCGAGTTCGGTCTTGATGGGGCCGAAGGGGGTGGGGGTTTCGAGGACGAGGTGGTGGGCGTTTGGGTCTGCATGGGGATCAAGGCTGAAGGGGATGGGTTCGTCGAGGACTACGGGGCGATCGTTGGGGAGGGTGGGGTCATTGGGCTCGAGGACCTTGCGGAAGCGGACGAAGGCATGCATCTTGTGGAGGTCGCGGCGGACCTGGGCTACGAGGCGGGTGAGTTGGAGGATTTCGTCGTCGGTTTCGAGCTTGAGGAGGTCGCGGTTGGACTGGAGACGGAAGAGGATGCGGTAGAGGAGATTCCAGCGTTGGGGGTCGCGGTGGGCGGCGGCGAACTGGGCGGACTCCAGGAAGGATCTGGAGGTGTGGGGGTGGGGGATGGCGGGGCCGGCGGGGCGCTCGTCTGGTTCCAGGGCGAGCGAGAGAGGCGTGGGGGTGGCGGCATCCTGGAGGTCGAGTTGGTTGGGGAGAAAGCCTTCGCGGAGATGGTCGCGGGCGATGAGGCGCCAGGATTCAAAGGTGGGCTCGACGAGGATGTGCTTCATGCTGCGGGATTGGATGCTGGGCGGCGGTCTTCCGTGTTTCAACGTGAACAAACCTCAAGGCTCTCCTGCGATTGGAAGAACAGTCAGCCTGGTCCGCGTTCTGCTACTGGCATCTATGGTGATGAGCGCGCCTTTGTCTAGTTCCTTAAGAGCAGCGTTGATTGCTCGTACGACTTCTTCGCCGATGACCTCGGGATTGGTGTCGTGTGTTCGGATCTGAATGACGCTGGGTGCGATGGTCTTTGAACGGCTGAGATTTATCCCGAAGTCGAGATCGTGAGTCAAAATCGCGTATCCATGCGCGGAGGCATAGGCCATAATTTCGCTGTCTGGTGTGTTTCCCGGGCCGAGCTCATGCCAGTGGACGGCGTCAAAGCCCCCAAGAATTAAGAGGGTGCCCAGGTGGGAGAGAGGCTTTCGTCCACCAGCAGCTTCATGCGGCGTCGAGATCGACCTCGCGGCCCTGGGCAAGCAACGCGGCGTAGCGAAGCGCTTGAAGGATGTCTTCTCTTTCAAGATACGGATAATCGGCGATGATCTGGTCGATGCTGTAGCCAGCGCCGACCTGGCCAACGATCGTAGCGACGGAGACTCGACGGCCACGGATGCGGGCTTTGCCATCGAGGACACCTGGCGTGCGGGTGATGCGATCTAAGTTGTCCACATGACCTCCTAGAATCCAGCTAAATCTTACACCTTGGCTAGAGGCTGCCGGTGAGGGCGCTGATGGGGGCGAAGAGGTCGAGCTGGATGGCGGCGGCTTCTGGGGATCGGGGGAGCGGGGTGAGCGTGGGGAGGTGATCGGTGGTGATGAGGTAGGGGAGGGACTGCTTGAGGCGGACATTGAGTTTGCGGAGGTCTTCGGTGGTGAGGGGATGGTAGCGGCGGATATTCAGGATGCGCTCGACGTTGCGGTAGCCGATGCCGGGAACGCGGAGGATGGACTCGCGGGGGGCGGTGTTGATGTCGACGGGGAAGAACTCGGGGTGGGTACGGGCCCAGGTGGTCTTGGGATCTTCGGTGAGGCTTAGTTCGGGCTGGGACTCGGTGGTGAGTTCGGAGGCTTGAAAGCCGTAGAAGCGCATGAGCCAGTCGGACTGGTAAAGGCGGTGCTCGCGGATGAGGGGGGCAGGTTTGAGCGGGAGGCGGGCGTCGGCTTCGGGGTACGGGGAGAAGCCGGTGTAGTAGATGCGGCGGAGCTTGTACTGGCCGTAGAGATGGGTGGCGGTGGAGAGGATCTGGCGGTCGGTGGTGGGGGTTGCGCCGACGACCATCTGGGTGGATTGGCCGGCGGCGGCGAACTTGGGAGCGAGCGAGGATTTGCGGCGGTCTTCGTCGGCTTCGTCCTTGCGGGTGGCGATCTGGGACATGGTCGACTCGATGATGGCCGACTTTTTTTCGGGGGCTAGCTGGACGAGGTCGGCCTGGGTGGGGAGCTCGATGTTGGCGGAGAGGCGGTCGGCGTGGAGGCCGGCTTCATCGATGAGGAGCTGGGAGGCTCCGGGGATGGCTTTGAGATGGATGTAGCCGCCGAATTGGTGGACCTGGCGGAGCTGCTTGGCGACGGAGATGAGCTGCTCCATGGTGTAGTCGGGCGACTGGATGATGCCGGAGGAGAGGAAGAGGCCTTCAATGTAGTTGCGCTTGTAGAAGTCGAGGGTGAGGGTGACGACCTCTTCCGGGGTGAAGCGGGCGCGGCGGATGTCGGACGAGACGCGGTTGACGCAGAAGACGCAGTCGTAGGTGCAGACGTTTGTGAGCAGGATCTTGAGGAGGGAGACGCAGCGGCCGTCCGGGGTGTAGGAGTGGCAGATGCCCATGCCGTCCGAGTGGCCGATTCCCTTGCCGTTGCCGGCTCGCTTGGCACCTGAGGAGGCGCAGGAGGCGTCGTACTTGGCGGCGTCGGCGAGGATCTCGAGTTTTTCCTGGGTGGTCATTGACTCGCTGCTTCGATGATAGCGAAGAGACGACGAAGGCGGCAGAATTCCGACGGCACACTGGGCGGTGCTGGACCGGGTGAAAGCGGGCAGCTAGTTTTGTGGTGCGGCAAGCGCTTGCAGCTGAGTTAGGTTCTGGTCAGTGGAGGCCAGAGCCAGGCGGCTCCGCGGACTCCGCTTGAGTCTCCGTAGGTGGCGGGGAGGAGCGGGGTGTCGAAGTCTCCGCCGAAGACGAGGGAGCGGATGATGGTGGGGACGTTGGCGTAGAAACGCTTGACGTGGGAGACGCCGCCGCCGAAGACGATGACGTCGGGGTCGAGGATGTTGACGAGTTGAGTCAGACCGCGGGCGAGCCGATTCTCGAAGCGCTCGATGGCGGCGATGGCTGCGGGGTCTCCGGCTTCCAAGAGGGTGGCGATCTCGCGCGTGGTGATCTTACGGCCGGTGGCGTCGAAGAAGTCGCGGGCGATGGCCGGTCCGGAGACCCACTGCTCCAAGCAGCCGTGTTTGCCGCAGTAGCAGGGTGGGCCGGGGAACTCGGATGAAGTGGGCCAGGGCAAGGGGGTGTGGCCCCACTCGCCGCCGACGCCGTTGGGGCCGGGATGGATGCGGCCATCGACGACGAGGCCGCCGCCGCAGCCGGTGCCGAGGATGACGGCGAAGACGGTGCGATGCCCGTGGGCGGCGCCGTCGGTGGCTTCAGAGACGGCGAGGCAGTTGGCGTCATTGGCGATGCGGACTTCGCGGCCCATGGCGGCGGAGAGATCGACCTGAAGGGGGTGGCCGTTGAGCCAGGTGGAGTTGGCGTTCTTGACCAGGCCGGTGGAGGCGCGGATGGTTCCGGGAATACCGGCGCCTACGGAGCCGATGGCGCCTACTTTGGCTTCTAGCTGGTGGACGATGTTGACCATGGCTGCGATGGTGCCGGGATAGTCGTTCTTGGGGGTGTCGACACGCAGCCGTGCCAGTTCGAGGCCGGTCTCATCCAAGGCCAGCGCTTCAATTTTGGTGCCACCCAGGTCGATACCGATACGCATGAAGTCCCTCTGGAGAGATCGAATCGGGAGACTTACGCGTGATTTGCTCCCACACCACGATACAAGAGTGGATGGCGATGTGGCTTAGAAGGTATCGAAGAAGTAGGGGCGTTACCTAGGGCGCGGCTAGCGTTTGGGATCTGTGATCTGGTAGCTGAAGCCTGCACTGGCTCCATAGGGATGGATCTCTCCGAAGGGCTTGAAGTCCGGCCAGACCTGGTACTCGACGTCCAGGAGGCGGAAGGAGAAGCGGCTATGGTTGACGCGCCAGTCGATGCCGGCTCCCGGGGCGATCATGAAGTACTTGCCGTAGGCGTAGCCGAAGGGGAAGCGGAAGTCGCCTCTACCGACGAGGAGTTTCGCGTAGGGGCGGAAGCGACGCCCTTTGAGCGAGAGTTTGGGGCCGATGAGATAGTTGGTCTCGCGGAGTCCCTCGGTCTCATGGAGGTTGAGTTCGCGGGCTTCGGCTTCAATGCCGACGCGGCGGTAGAGGTTGGCATCGAGGAAGAGAGTCCCGCCTGCAATGAGGGTGTTTCCGTACTGGCCGGAGTTGAAGCCGGCGAAGGTGGCGCCGAGGGTAATGTAGCTGCCGGGTCCGGTCGCGGCGTAACTGGCCTGGGCTGAGCACCGGGGAGCGGCGCAGGCGAGAAGAGCACCGCTGAGGGCTGCAGCCGCTTGGATCGACTTGAATCGGATCATTTGGATACCGTGAGGGTCACGTTAGCGGTCTCGGTGGCACCGGTCGATTGGCCGGTGGCGACGATCTGGAAGTTGTAGGTTCCCGCAGGCGTGCCCCGGGTGTTGAAGGTGTTGCCGCAGCCCGAGAGCGTGGCGACGCCGGCGAGCAGAAGAATGACGACGAAGAGACCGAGGGGCTTACGGGTCTTCCAGAGTAGGTTGCGTTTGCGGCCGAGCAGGATGGCGAGGAACGCTCCCGCGGGCAGCATGCAGGCGAGGATGCCTCCACCAGTCCGGTTATGAAGATCGGGGTTGCTGACGCTTGCGGTTCCCACTCCGAGCGGATCGCCGGTGTCTACGATGACGTTGAGGGTAGAGGTCTCACCGCCGCCGACCGTCATGAGATCGGTGGAGAAGGTGCAGGTAGCCGAAGCGGGCAGGCCGGCACAGCCGAAGGCGAGCTTGTCATGGAAGGTCGCGGCGGTGAAGACGGTGATCGATGCGGAACCGTGGGCTCCGGTGGCGAGGCTCATGGTTGGAGGCTGCATGTTGAGGGTGAACTCGATCGGCGGACCGACGGTGACGGTGACGCTCGAGGAGTCCGACGAGGCGAAGAGGGTGTCTCCGGAGTAGGTGGCGACGATCTTGTAGATGGCCTGGAGCGGCTCTACGGTGAGGGTGGCCACACCATCCGTGCCGATGGGGACGCTGCCGAAGACAGTCGTGCCGGAGGCAAAGGTGACGGTGCCGGTGGGGGGACGGTTACCGGAGCCCTGGACGACCGAGATGAGGATGAGCTGCTGGCCGGTGGAGATGGCCGTGGAGGAGGTCTCGAGGCTGGTGGTGGTGGGCCGCAGGACGACGGTCTGGATGAGGTTGGCGGAGACGGCAGGGACGTTGTCATCGTCACCGGAGTAGCTGACGGCGAGGGTGTGCTGGCCGAGTGACGGAGCGGTGAGGGTGAAGGTCGCCGAACCGGATGAGTTGAGGGTTGCGGTGGCTACGGCGGTGCCGCCATCGGTAAGGGTGACCTGGCCGGTGGGTGGGTTGGACGGAACTCCGTTGACGACGGATGCGGTGAGGGTGACGTTGTCGGTGAGGAGCGAGGGATTCGCGCTGGAGGTCAGGGTGACCGAGGTCTTCTCGGCGATCTGCTGGCTGATGGGCGAGGAGACGGCGGGTGAGTCGTCGGTGTCTCCGAGATACTTTGCGGTAATGGTGTGGATTCCGGGAGCGAGGGAAGAGGTGGTGTAGACGATACTGCCGGAGCCGTCGATGGGGAGTGTGGCCAGGCTCTTGCCGCCGTCCAGGAAGGCGACGTTGCCGGTGGGGATGCCGCCGTTGCCGGTGACGGAGGTGGAGAAGGTGACCGCGACTCCCGCCAAAGTTGGATTGGCGGAGGTTGCGAGAGAAGCGGCGGTGGTGGCGATGGTGATGACCTGCGTAAGGGGCGTGGAGGTGCTGGTGCCGTCGAGTCGATCGCCGGCAAAGACGGCGGTGATGATGTGAGTGCCGGGCGCCAGGGTCGCGCCGGTCAAGGTGGCTACGCCGGCGGCGTTGGGGGTGAGGGTGGCGACGGTGGTCTTGCCGTCCAAGATGGCGATGGCACCGGAGGTGGGTTGTCCGTCCGCACCGGTGACCGCGGCGGTGAAGGTGACGCTCGAACCCGCGATGGGAGCGAGGTTGCTGGCGGAGAGGGTGGTTGTGGTGCCTTGGACGACGGTGAGGGCCACGGTATTGGAGCCGACCGCGGCGTGGTTGATGTCTCCGCTGTATGCCGCGTTGATGCTGTGCGAGCCGATGCCCAGGGTCGAAGTGGTAAGGGTGGCGAGTCCCTGTGCGTTGAGGGTGACGATGCCGAGGGAGTTGGCTCCGTCGGTGAAGGTTACCGAACCCACGGGTGAACTGCCGTTGCCGGTGATGGTCGCGGTGAAGGTGACGGGTGCGCCGAAGGTGGCTGGGTTGGAGCTGGCGTTGAGGACGGCTGCGATGTTCGCGGGCTGGATGACCTGGGTGATGGAGGTGGAGGTTGAAGGGCTGTCGTAGGCATCGCCGGCATACGCGACGGAGATGTTGTGCGAGCCAAGGGCGAGATTGGAGACGTTGATGGCGGCTACGCCCTGGCCGTTGAGTGCGCTGGTGCCAAGGGAGACGTTGCCGTCAAGGAACTGGAGAGTGCCGGTGGGAATTCCGCCGGTGCTGGTGACGGTAGCGGTAAAGGTGACGGACGCTCCCAAGGGCGCCGGGCTGAGGGAGGTGACGACCTTGACCGAAGAGGAGGCGATGCGGATGACCTGGGAGTACGTGGGCGAGGTGCTGCCGGTATCGCTTGCGTCTCCGGCGTAGACGGCGGTGAGGGCGTGCGTGCCTACGGTCCAGTTGCCGCCGGGCACGATGAGGGTGGCGATGCCGCGGGGGCTGAGGGTGGCGTTGCCGAGGTTAATGCTGCCGTCGGAGAAGGTGACGGTTCCGCCGGGAGTGCCGCCGTTGCCGGAGACGGTTGCGGCCAGGGTGACCGGCGCGCCTGCGTCGGAGGGGTTCGCGCTGGAGGTGAGGACGGTGGTGGATGAGGCGATCTGAACTTTCTGGGCGAGCGGCATCGAGGAGCTGACACCGTAGTTGTTGTTGCCGGTGTAGGTGGCGATGACGCTGTCAGTCCCGACCGGGAGGGCGGAGTAGCTGAGGGTGGCTACGCCGTTATTGATGTTGGAGGAGCCGAGCTGGGTGAGGCCGGACTTGAAGACAACGGTGCCCGAGATGGCGCCCTGGCCGGAGCCGGCGATCGCGGGTGCCACCTGGGCGGTGAGGAAGAGAGATGCGCCGGCGATTACCGGGTTGGCGGTGCTGGAGAGGGTGGTGGTGGTGTCGGCGACCTGGTCTTTTACGACCTGGATGAGGATGTCGGAGGTACCGGATGCGTTGCTGCTGTCGCCCCCGTAGTTGGCGGTGATGTTGTGCGAGCCGGCGGCGAGGGTTGAGACGTTGAAGGAGGCGGTGCCGCCGATGGCGAGCTGGGCGGTGGCGATGACGTTTGAGCCGTCCATCAGGCTGATGGTGCCTGTGGGCGTCGTGCCTGCGCTGGTCACGACCACGTTGAAGACGATGACGGTGCCGGTAATGCTGGGGTTCGAGCTGGAGGTGAGGGTGACGGTTGCGGGATCGACGTTGAGGACCTGGCCGACGAGATCCACGACGCCCGGTGAGTTGGCGGCGTCGGAGGAGATATCGATGCTGCCGACCACGGGGTTGCCAATGACGGTGGGGGCGAAGTCCGCGCCGATGACACATTGATCGAGCGACGCGAGGGGTGTAGAGGAGGAGCAGGTGGTGGAGTCGGCATCTACCTGGGCGTCCGAGATGGCCGTGACGGATGCGATGTTCAGAGGGGCGTTGCCGTCGTTCTCCATCGTCTGCGTCAAAGGGGCGGAGACGCGACCGACGCGGATGGCTTTGTAGTCGAGGGTGGCGATGTTGCTGTAGACCTCGCGAACGCGGCTGTGGAGGGTGTCCGCTATGAGGAGGCTTCCCTGATCCGTGATGGCCAGAGAGAACGGACTGTACATGCCTGCCTTGGTCGCGGGGCCGTTGTCTCCGCTGATGGACTCGTCGTTATCGCCGGCGATGGTGGTGATGATGCCGGTTGCAGCGTTGATCTTGCGGATGACGTTGTTGCCGGAGTCTGCGATGTAGACGTTTCCGGCGACGTCGACGGCAACGCCGGCGGGACTATTGAGGGTGGCGTTGGCTGCGGGACCGCCGTCGCCGGTGTAATCGAGGACGCCGTTGCCGACCAGAGTGGTGATGATGCCCGAGGTATCGACGACACGGATGCGATGGTTGTCCTGGTCGGCGACGTAGAGCTTGCCGGATGGGGCGAAGGTGACGCCCCAGGGAGCACTGAGCGTGGCGGAGGTGGCGGGACCTGTATCGCCGGTAAAGGACTGGGTTCCGGTTCCGACGACGGTGGTGATGATTCCGGTCGTCGTATCGACCTTGCGGATGGCGTTGTTGCTGGTGTCGGCGATGTAGAGGTTGCCGGCAGCGTCGAGGGAGAGGCCGTTCGGACTATTGAGGGTGGCGGAGGTGGCGAGACCGCCATCGCCGGTAAAGCCCGGATTGGCTCCGAGGGTTCCCGCTATGGTGGCGATGGTGCCGTCGAAGGCGTTGATACGGCGGACGACGTTGTTTCCGTTATCGGAGAAGTAGACGTTGCCGGCAGCGTCAAGGGCGACGCCGGTGGGGTAGGAGATGGACGCCGAGGTGGCGGGGCCGCCATCGCCCGAGGCGCCGGGGGAGCCGTTTCCGGCGATGGTGGAGATGGTGCCGGTGACTCCGTCGACGCGGCGGATACGCTGATTGCGGAAGTCCGAGAGGAAGAAGTCTCCGGCGGCGTCGACCGCGATTCCGTAGTTGATGTAGAGGGAGGATGCGGTGGCGAGACCGCCGTCGCCGCTGTAGATGAGCACGGTGTTTCCCGCGACGGTGTTCATGGTGCCGGGGACGAAGACACCGAGGGAGCCAGTGGCCTGGGCGTCCAGCCAGGAGATTCCAAGCATGGCGTTGTTGCTGTCCAGCAGAACGACGGCGCCCCGGCGGTCGCCGGGTGCGGTGGGCTGGAAGGCAACTTTTACGGTGCATTGCTGGCCGACGGAGTAGGTTGCTCCGGTCGAGCAGGATCCCCCGGTGGCGTTGGTGAAATCGCGGCCGTCGATGCCGTGGGTGCGGACTTTGATGGCCTGCACGGATCCTGCATGGGTGATGGTGACCGATACCGGCTGAGCAGGGGCGGAAGCTGCGACTGCTGTACTTCCGCTGAACTTGTAGAGGGACTGAGCATCCGCGGTTGACCAGGCAGCGATGCCAAGGACGAACAACAGGAGGCCGATGGCGAGACGAGCGATCCGGGAGAAGTCAGAACGGGACGAAGACATAGAAGCGGGTACCTTTGGCCTAAGGCGGATGGGTCTTAGGTAACCAAAAGGTATCGTCCAGCTTAGGAAGTTCGGAATAGCACCGTTGAGGGAGGAGTCATGCTGGGAAAGGGGTATGGCTGATTGGCCATGCAAGATTGTCTGCAACGTTCGCTTCAGTACGCCGAACGTTGGTGCAATGGCGCGATCTCAGTGGCGGAGACCTTACGTGGCGAAGACCTGGGACAAGTCGGCGAAGGCTTTGAACTCGAGGGCGTTGCCTGCAGGATCGTAGAAGAACATGGTGGCCTGCTCGCCTACTTCGCCTTTGAAGCGGATATGGGGCTCGATCTCGAAGTGGATGTTCGCGGCTCGGAGGCGGTCTGCGAGGGCTTGCCAACGATCCATGGTGAGGACGACGCCGAAGTGAGGGACGGGGACGGCGTGGCCGTCGACGGCGTTGTGGTGGATCTCTGGGGCTGCTTCGGACCTGGGTTTGAAGTGGGCTACGATCTGGTGGCCGAAGAGGTCGAAGTCGATCCATTCCGCGCTGCTGCGGCCTTCCGGGCAGCCGAGGACGGTGCCGTAGAAGTGGCGGGCGGCGGCGAGGTCGTCTACGGGGAAGGCGATGTGGAAGGGGGTGAGGGTGGTCGCGGTAGATGCGGTGACCGGAGACATGCTTCGATGGTAAATGCACAGAAAGCGGTCGGGCTATGTCCAAGACTCCGACCTGCCACGGCTTTCGCCGTGTCGAGGATGGGGCACCCGTCGTGACTCTTGGTTAGCGGGTGGCGGGGAGTTTGATGACGAACTCGGTTTCACCGGGGACGGAGGAGAAGCGGATGTTGCCGCCGTACTGCTCGACGATGCGGTAGACGATGCCGAGGCCAAGGCCAGTGCCAACGCCGACGGGCTTGGTGGTGTAGAAGGGATCGAAGATGTGCTGCTGGCTTTCTATGGGGATGCCGGCGCCGTTGTCTTTGAAGGCGATGCAGATATTATCGTGCGGATCGGGGGCTTCCGTGGTCTCCATCCAGGTGCGGATGGTGAGCTTGCCCATCTGGGAGGACGCGTCAATGGCGTTGTCGAGGATGTTGGTCCAGATCTGGTTGAGGCCCTGGCACTCGGTTTCAAGGAGAGGCAGGTCGGGGGCGAAGGATTTCTCGAGAACGATCTGTTTCTCGCGTAGCTTGTGACCGAGAACGACGAGGGTGGCGTGGATACTCTTGTTCACGTCGATCATCTGACGTTGGCCGCGGCCTTCATAGGCATAACTTTTGACGGCGGAGACGAGGTCGCTCACGCGGCCGATGCTCTCTTCAATCGTGCCGACGAGTTGCATGCTGGAGACCAGGGCTTCGAGCCAGCTCAACGCGTTGGAGAAGAGCTCTCCGGAGAAGCTGCTGCGAGCACAGAGGAGTTCTTCCGTGTCGATGCCCATGGAGACGAGGCTGGGGGCGAGTTTCCAGGCGTCTTCGATGTTCTGCTCCTCCAACCAAGAGGCGAGGGCTTCTTCGGCGTCGGACTGCTCGATGGAGTTGAGAGCGACGTGTTCCTTGGCAGAGAATGCATATTCCTGGAGCTCGATCATGCACTCCATCTGCTCCGAGGTGAGATTGGTGCGGACGAACTTGGGGCTTAGGCGATGCATGCGCATGAGGTTTTCGCGCAACTGCGAGGCGGCCCGGCGAGCGGCGGAGCCGGGATTGTTGAGCTCATGCATGAGGCCGGCGGCCATGGTGCCGAGGGCGGCGAGCTTCTCCTGCTGAAAGCTTGTGCTCTGCATCTTTTGCAGGCGCATGGCCATGTTGCCGAGGATCTCCCTGCGAACTTCAGGACAGGTGGTCATGAGAGACCAGAACTGCTCTTCATCGAGAACGAGGAGCTCGCAGTTGCCTTTGGCGTGGACAGTAATGGTAGACGGGAGGCTGGCCAGCAGGGGGAGTTCGCCGAGGGAGGAACCTTCATCGAGGACATGCATCGGCATCTGGTGCCCGTCGGAGTTCGCCATGGAGACGGCGAGCGCGCCTTCCAGGAGGATGCAGAAGACTTTGACCGGATCGCCCTGCTTGACGAGGAGTTCGCCGTCCTGGAGGACGAGCTTGCGGGTGCCGTCCAGGCAGTGCATGCGTTCTTCGGTGAGGGAGGCGAGGATGGGGACGTATTTGAGGCGCTCTATGGTTGTGGCGTCGAGGGGTGCTGCTTTGCCGAGTCTGTCTTCCAAGGGTGGAACCGGTATGGATGATACTGGGACTGGTTGAACCAGTTCTTCGGGTTGGGCTTGCTCGATCATTTCTTTCACCTAAAGGGCTGCGAGGTACTGGTGCACGAACTGGATGGCGATGGAGCCTTCTCCGACTGCGGAGGCGCAGCGCTTGACCGATCCGTGGCGGACGTCGCCTGCGACGAAGATCCCGGGAATACTGGTCTCCAGCAGATACGGGTCGCGATCGAGCTTCCAGAGGTCCGCGGATTTCTTGAGGTCGGGGCCTGCTAGGAGGAAGCCCTTGTGGTCGCGGGCAATGCCATTGGGGAGCCAGTCGGTGCGGGGCTCGGCTCCGATGAAGATAAAGACGGATGTGGCTTCGCGGGTGTCTTCTTTGCCCTGGTTGCAGACGGTGATGCGTTCGAGGTGGCCGTCGCCGTGGAAGGCGATGATCTCGGTGCGGGGCTCGACGGTGATGTTGGGTGTGGCCTGGATCTGATCGATGAGGTACTTGGACATGCTTTTTTCGAGCGAGGCTCCGCGGATGAGCATGCGAACCTTACGGGCGTGGCGGGAGAAGTGCATGGCAGCCTGGCCGGCCGAGTTGGCTCCGCCGACGATGTAGATCTCCTCGTCCGCGCAGCTGTTGGTCTCAGTGAGGGCCGCTCCATAGAACACGCCTTTGCCGCGTAAGTCTTCCTCGCCGGGGACGCAGAGCCAGCAGTAGTCGACGCCGGTGGCGATGAGACAGACGCGGCAGGTGACCTCGCGGCCGTCGGTCATCTGGACGATGTGGTAGCCGTTTTCCGTGCGGATAGAGGTGACGCCCTGGGTGAGGAACTCGGCTCCGAGGCGCTGGGCCTGGATGTAGGCGCGCTTGGCGAGTTCATCGCCGGAGAGGCCTTCCGGGAAGCCGAGGTAGTTTTCGATTTTGCTGGAAGAGCCGGCCTGGCCACCGGGGGCAAGGGGTTCGACGAGGAGGGTTTTGAGGCCTTCACTGGCTCCGTAGACGCCGGCGGCGAGGCCGGCGGGTCCGGCTCCGACGACGACCACGTCATAGTACTCCTGCTGGGCCTGGGTGCGGAGGCCGACTTTGCTTGCAAGCTCGGTGGAGTTGGGCTGGACGAGCGAAGAGCCGTCGCCGAAGAGGACGACGGGCAGCTTGCCCTCGTCCAGACCTTTGCTGCGCAGCATCTCCGCGAACTCCGGGGTTTGCTCGGGGTTGAGCCACTTGAAGGGGATGCGGTTGCGCGAGAGGAAGTTGCGAACCTCATGGTCTCCCGCGCCCCAGCGCGTAGATATGACCTGGATGCCGTCGTAGGGCGCTTTGTAGCCTTCGGTCCAGGCCTGGAGGAGGTCGTCGAGGACGGGGTAGAGCTTGTCTTCGGGTGGATCCCACGGCTTGTTCAGGTAGTAGTGGATGCGGGCGGAGTTGATCGCCTTGATCGCTGCTTCGGTGTCCGCGTAGGCGGTGAGAAGGCAGCGCTTCGCCTCGGGGAAGAGGTCTATGGCGCGAACGAGGAACTCAACGCCGGTCATGCCGGGCATGCGCTGGTCGGAGAGGAAGAGAGCGACGACATCGCCGCGCTCCTTGAGCTGGGTGCTGATATCGATTGCGGCCTGACCGGAGGCGGCGCGGAGGATGCGGTAGTTCTGCCCATACTTGCGGCGAAGGTCCTGGACCACTGCCTCAAGCACACTGATGTCGTCGTCGACTGCAAGTAAGACTGGTTTAGCCATCGCCCTGATTATGCCGCAATCGGCCGCGCTACGGGTGAATCGCAGCGTGCAAAGTTTGGATGAGCCGGGCAACCTTTCGGCTTCAAAATGATGTTCGTGGCAGATGCCCTAATTTTGGGCATGGATTCTTGCGAGGCAAGTCGCGCCGATGACGGGAAGAGGCAAAGCCAGAGGTTTCATAGCTCGTTCTCGTTTGGAGATTGCAAAAACACATGAATCGACTCATTCTCGCGGACGATCAGGTGGTCTTTCGCGCCGGCGTGGCCCGGGTGCTCTCGCTTGAAGACGATATGCGGATTGTGGCTCAGTGCGAAGACGGGCAACGGGTGGCGCAGACGGTGGCGAGCTTCAGGAATGCGATCGTCATCTTCTCTTCGGGGCTCGGGCTGGAGCTGACATCGTTGTTTGCGCAGATCAGCGAGGCGGGGAGCAGGGCGATTTTGATTGCGGAACGGGGTGAGGTGATTCCGGAGACAACGACGGCACAGCTGGGCGGGATCGTGCCGCGGCGCGTGTCCGGGCCGGAGTTGATCGACGCGGTGAGGCGGGTGGCGCGGGGGCAGCGGTGCCTGGAAACGGGCTCGATCACGGTGACGCCGATCCAGGATCCGGCGGGTGCGCGGGTGCGGGACCGGCTTACGCCGAAGGAGATGCAGATCGTCGCCTTAATCGTCAAGGGATGCAAGAACAAGGAGATCGCCCTGCAACTGCATACCAAGGAACAGGTGATCAAGAACTATCTGCGGAGTATCTACGATAAGACCGGGGTATCGGACCGGCTGGAGCTGGCGCTGTTTACGCTGCATCATCAGCTGCTGGCGGAGGCTGCGGCGAAGGCGGGGACTTTGATCCAGATGCGGGCGGCGAAGACGGAAGAGGAACGGATACTCTCCGCTTAGCTGGCGGCGCAGCGTGCGTTCATAAGCCAACGCCTTCTTCCTGGAGGTCGACCTGATGGCTGACGTGGCTTACCTTTTCCGCGATGGACTTGCCTTGGGTGAAGAGGAGGAGGTAGTCCGGGCCGCCGGCTTTTGAGTCGGTGCCGGACATGCCGAAGCCGCCGAAGGGGTGTGCGCCGACCATCGCGCCGGTGCATTTGCGGTTGAGATAGAGATTGCCTACCTGGAACTCCTCGGCGGCTGCATCGAGCTTTTCGCGGGAGTCGGAGTAGATGGCACCGGTGAGGCCGTACTCGGTGTTGTTGGCGATTTCGAGAGCTTCCGCAAAGGTGTCGGCTTTGATGATGGCGAGGACGGGCCCGAAGATCTCTTCCTGGGCGATGCGGGCGGTGGGGGCGACGTCGGCGAAGACGGTGGGGGCGATGTAGTAGCCGGCGTCTGGGGTTTCGACGGGGTCGCCGCCGGCGATGAGGCGGGCTTCACCTTTGCCGATCTCGATGTAGTCCAGGACGCGCTTGTAGGCGATGGGGCTGATGACCGGGCCGGCGTAGAAGTTATCGGCGGGATCACCTTGCTTGATGTTGGCGACGCGTTCGGCGACGCGGTCGCAGAAGATGTCATAGATCTCCGCGTCCACGATGGCGCGGGAGCAGGCGGAGCACTTCTGGCCGTTGAAGCCGAAGGCACTGGTGACGACGCCTTCGACGGCGGAGTCGAGGTCGCAGTTGGCGTCGACGATGATGGCGTCTTTGCCGCCGAGTTCCAGGATCGTGCGCTTGATGAAGCGTTGGCCGGGCTGGGTTTTGGCTGCACTCTCATGGATTTCCAGGCCGACTTTCTTGGAGCCGGTGAAGGCGACGAAGCGGGTCTGCGGATGGGCTACGATGGCGGAGCCGAAGCCGGGGCCCGCGCCGGGGCAGAAGTTGACGACGCCGTCGGGCATGCCGGCTTCCTCCAGGATGGCGAAGAACTTGGCGGCGATGGTCGGGGCGTCGACGGAGGGCTTCAGGACGACGGTGTTGCCGGTGACGACGGCGGCGGCGGTCATGCCGGCCATGATGGCGAAGGGGAAGTTCCAGGGCGGGATGACGGCACCGACGCCAAGGGGGATGTAGCGGAGCTTGTTGAGTTCTCCGGGGAACTGGATGGGCGTGGTCGAGCCATCCAGGCGGAGGGCTTCGCGGGCGTAGAACTCCATGAAGTCGATGCACTCGCCCACATCTGCGTCGGCTTCGGCCCAGTTTTTGCCAACTTCGAAGGTGAGCCAGGCGCAGAGCTCGAAGTGGCGTTCGCGGATGAGCCTGGAGACATTCAGGAGGAGGTTGACGCGGTCTGCGACGGGAGTGCGGCTCCAGGTTTCAAAGGCTTCTAGGGCGGCTTGCATGGCAGGCTCGGCGTGCTCGGACTCGGCCATCTGGTGGAGGCCGACGACTTGCGCCGGGCGAGCGGGGTTGACGGACTTGATCTTTTCCGGGGTGCGGGTACGCTTGCCGCCGATGACGAGGTCATACTCTTGGCCGAGTTCGCCTGCGACCTTCAAGAGGGCGGCTTCCATGGAGCGCTTGACTTCGCCGTCGGAGAAGTCGAGGAACGGTTCGTTGACGAAGGCTGGAAGGGCGGCGAGGGTCGTTAGGGCCATAAAGCTAGTCTAATTCGCAAGAGTACTGGTTGCATCTTTGCGCTTTCCGTGCCGAGCAGCGAGGCGCATACTTGGCGTGAGGAGACCCGATGGCGACAGCAGCGGTGGCAACTCGGATGACTGTAGAAGAGTACCTGCGGACGCCGTTCCGGCCGGATGTCGATTTCGTGGATGGGCTGATTGAGGAGAGGAACTTGGGTGAGTTCGATCATGCAAGGCTTCAGTCCGTGCTCGACCGGTTGCTGGGGGCGAAGGAAGAGGAGTGGGGGGTGTATGTATCTCCTGAACTACGGGTACAGGTCTCAGCCACGCGCTTTCGGATTCCCGATGTTTGTGTGACCGATGCGCGAGAGGAAGTGGAGCAGATTCCACGCAGGCCGCCCTTGCTTTGCATCGAGGTGCTTTCGCCGGAAGATCGGCTGGCCGCGATGTTGATTCGCGTAGAGGATTACCATGCGATGGGTGTGGGGCAGGTGTGGGTCTTCGATCCGAAGGCGCGTAAGGTCTGGGTGTCGACCGCGCAGGGTGTACAGGAGTGGGCGGGTGGATTGCTAAAGGTTCCTGGAACGTTGATTGAGCTTGATCCAGCGCAGGCCTTTGCAAAGATGGTGCGGGCGGAAGCGTAATCCAGCGGTATCGGGATGGATCAGGCGATCATCTCTTCGGTAGCTTTGGACATCTGTGCGGTGCGTTCGAGCTTGTCCCAGGCGAAGGGCTTGCCGTCGATGGCACGCTTCAAGGTCTTGAAGAGGACGACGGAGAAGACCTGGCGGTAGGTGAAGCGCTGAATCCAGATGTGGAAGAGGAGCCAGCCGTCGCCTTTGCTGGCGGGGTGGCGGCGTTCGAGCATGAAGGCGAGGGCGGAGGCGGTGAAATCAATGACGAGGAAGGCGAGGAAGAAGGTCAGGAGCTTGTAGAAGCTGGCAGTGGAGGCGGTCTCGGGGTGGAAGTGCTTGTCGAGGAAATAATGGATGACGCCAAAGACAAACATGAGGTCGATGAAGGGTGAGACGAGGGGCAGAAGGATCTGGAAGATGAGGATGTTGGGCAAGGCGAAGAGGCCCATGGCGCGATGCTTAGCGATGGCGCCGCGATGTTTGAAGATGGCTTGCAGAATTCCGAAGGACCAGCGGAAGCGCTGGCGCATGAGGCCGTTGGCATTGACCGGCGCTTCGGTGAAGGCGAGGGTGCTGTCTTCATAGATGACGGAGTAGCCCTGTTCGAGCAGATTCATGGTGAGGTCGGCGTCTTCGGCGACGGTGTTCGAGTGATAGCCGCCTCCGGCTTTGACCGCTGCTGTGCGCCATCCTCCGATGGCTCCGGGGACGACCATGACGACGTCGAAGAGGTCGAGAGCGCGGCGTTCGAAGTTCTGGCTGGTGATGTACTCGAGCGCTTGCCAGCGGGTCCAGAGATTGACGCGGTTGCCAACCTTGGCATTGCCGGCTACAGCACCGATCTTCGGGTTGGCGAAGTGGGGGACGAGGTTGGCGATGGCGTCGTGGGCGATGACGCCATCGGCGTCAATGCCGACGTAGATCTCTTCGTCCACGAAGTCCAGGGCGTAGTTGAGTGCGTCGGCTTTGCCGCCGTTGGGCTTCGTCAGCACGGTGAGGCGACCAGAGGCGATGTCGGCTGGGTAGGCATCGATGGCGGTCTGGTAGGTGTTGTCCTTGGAGCCATCGTCGATGACCACGATGCGGATGTTCTTATAGGTGGACATCATGACCGAGCGGATGGTGCGGGCGATCACTTTTTCTTCGTTATAGCCGGGAATGAGGACGGCAACTCTGGGCTGGTAGTCCGGGGTGGCGAAGTTCTTGCGCTTGCGGAAGCGGTCGATGATGGCGAAGACGCCGATGATGATGAGACGCGCGCTCATCAGGATGTCGCCGAGATAGAAGACGTAGATGACGGCGTTATTGAAGAAGCCGATGAAGAAGAAGGTGATGGAGTCGGCACGGGCCTGCCAGCGCTGCTTGGCGGTGAGAGGCGGCATGACCTCTGTGCGCGTCTTGCCGAGAAGTTCCGAGACGGGCACGATCTCGAAGCCCTTGGCGCGGAGCGTCGCGATCAGGATGGGAAGCGCGGCGACGGTTGCCGAGCGGTCCCCGCCGCCGTCATGCAGGAGGATGATGGAGCCGCGGCGGTCGGGGTGGATCTCCATGTCCGAGAGTTGCTGCAGAACGGACTGGGTGATCTCCTGGGGAGTCTTGCGCGGGTGCTCATCCCAGTCGTTGGTGTCGATTTTGTTGCCGATGATGACGTATCCGAGGCCTTGGATGCGATCGACAGGCGCGGCCTGATCGTTGGTGTCGGGCTCCTGGTCGATGGAGTATGGGGGCCTGAAATAGAGCGGCTGAACGCCTAGCTTGGAGCCAAAGAGGCGCTCGGTGAGAGTGAGCTGAAGGTCAACTTGACCGCTGGAGATTTCGCTGATGTCCGGATGGGTAAAGGTGTGGTTGCCGATCTCATGGCCTTCGCGGTAGACGCGCTGCATGACTCCGACATTCTGCTCGGCCTCTTCCCCGATGATGAAGAAGGTGCCTTTCACTCCAAACTTCTTCAGTACATCAAGGATCTTGGGGGTCCACTCGGGGTCCGGGCCGTCGTCAAAGCTGAGCGCGACCTTCCTGGGCTGATAGCCGTATTGCTCCAGCGTGTAGGGAAGAGGATAGGTAACCATCTCCTCCTTGGTGATCAACTTATATGGGACCGGAACCTGGTCGTCGTCATCGAGCGTCAGTTTGCGCTGACCCTGGTGCGGCTTTTTAACGATGCGAAGGATGTCGCCGAGACCCTCCTGGTCGATATCGTAGCCGGGGTCCATGGTGGTGAGGGTTTTGAGGGGGTCGGTGGCGGTGGGCCGATCCCAGATCTTCCACAGCGAGCTGTCCTCTGAACCCAGACGCCAGAGGGCGAAGGTCTGGATGCCGAGCTCACGGACGGCGCGCATTTGGTTGAGGACCGTGACCGCATCCAGGAACCAGACCTGATGCTGAGTGTGCGCGTCGTCGTCGTCGTAGGCGAAGTGCGCGTTCATGGAGTCGCTATCGAGTTCCACGTCCGCACCGGCGTCCGAGGCAGACTGCCAAGCTTCCGGAGTGGAGATCATTCCGGCGCTGAGTACCTTGGGCGGCGCGGGCTTCTCTCCCTTCTTCGTCTCGGCCGGGAGCGCCGTGGTCCAGTCGTATCCGTAACTTCCGACCGCGCAGATGACCTTTTCCTTGGGAACGGACTTCAAGGTCTGCTGGAGGTTGTCCACGAACCAGTCCTGGCTGGCGACGGGGCCGGGATCGCTGGCGGACTGATTCTCGTCGAAGTTCATCATGACGAGGCCATCCGAGTGGGCCGCAAGGAAGGGCAGGTTCGCGTCGGGATCGTTGACTGCGGCGTTAACGTAAAGTCTCAGGTTCTTGGCATGAAGATCCTGATAGAGGTCTGCGACCAGGGCTTGGTAACCTGGTTGCGCGGATGCGGGAAAGCCCTCAAAGTCGAGCGAGAGGCCCCGATACGAGGCGTTAGCGGCGAGGAAGGCATCGACCTGGTGCAGGAAGTTGGCGCGTGCCTGATCGTTGGCGAAGAAGTCCGTGATTCCGGTCCAGAAGAGCTGCTTGATGGGGTCGTAGTTGTTGACCTGAGGGAAGACTTCCGTGTCCATGCGGTTGATAGCAATGGCGCGCGCGACCTTATTTTCCTGGTCGACGGTGTGGACGCCGGTTCGGTCGACGACTGGGTAGGGAGTGTTGTCGCCGAGAGAGTAGGCGGTCATCGTGCCGTCGGGAGAGACGACGTGGAGCCACTCGGGGAAGAGCAGGTCGATCTGCTTGATGTGCTCTTTAAGCGAGCTGTAGCTGGCTGCGTCCCAATCGACGTAAAAGGCGGCGCGCAGGCCTTCGCCGGAGTTCAGGGTGATTTCAGACGGCTTGAGAGAGGTCTTACGATGAGCGGATCGTTGCTCTTTGGCTCCCGGCTTGGCGACCGGCTTGGGCGGGTTTGCGAGTGCGCGGTAGTTGCGTGTGACCGGAGTCAGGACGATGGAAGGAAGTGGCTGCATCTTCCATAGGCCGACGATAAAGACTATGCCGAGGAACAGTCCGACGGCAGCCAATACGTCGAAGACTCGACGAAGCCGCTTCCAACGCTTGCGCTGTGGATCATAGAAGACCGGTTTATTCATCGATGGGGCTTTGCGGTACTACCTTCCCGTTCCGTACCGGTCATCCTGTGGGACTTCCTTATTGCATCGTATGCAGGCCACCGGGTGGAGTCAACGCTTGGGCTGCCTGGTTTTGCGCGGGGTGCCAGACAGGTATGATGCTGAAATCATGGTCCCAAGCGAGGAGCAGCAGGGGGTTGGATCGCTGGGCATGCGTGAGCTGCAGAGGCGGCAATACCGGCTTGGAGTTGCCGGTGCACTGATCGCTGGGGCGGCGCTGCGTGTCTGGTTTATTCTCGCCTACTCGCATATTACGGGCGATACGCTTGTGTACGGCGATATTGCGATTAACTGGCTGCGGCATGGGGTGTATGGGTTCTCGCAGACGATCCTTGGGCTGCCGGCGCCTCCGCGTCCGACGTTGATCCGGCTGCCGGGATATCCGCTCTTTCTGGCGCTCTGCTTCCAAGTGTTCAGGGGTGAGCGTTATGGGGCGGTGCTGTGTCTGCAGGCGGCATTGGATCTCCTGACGTGCGGGTTGATCTCTGCTACGGCTGCGCGGGTTTTCGGTGGACGTGCGGGGCTGGTGGCGCTCTGGCTGGCTGCGCTTTGCCCGTTCAGCGCGATTTATGTGGCGTTTCCCCTGACGGAGACTCTGACGCTGTTGTGCATCGCTTTGGCTTTCTATGCGCTGGTTCGGTGGGCCTCGGTGCCGGCAGCGATCAACCGCTGGACCTGGGTGCTTGGGTTTCCGCTTGCTTATGCCATTCTGCTGCGTCCGGAGCAGGGGATGCTTGCGGCTTGTGTTGTGCCGGCAATGGTTTGGGTTGAGTGGAAGCGGCGAGGCGGTTTCGCGAGTGCGCTTCGACCGGCTGCGGTTGTTTCGCTGCTGACGCTGCTTCCGCTGGTACCTTGGACGATCCGGAACGAGAGAACCTTCCACCTGCTGCAACCGCTTGCTCCGCGGCATGCGAACGATCCTGGAGAGACCAATCCTTACGGCTTTCAGCGATGGTATCGGACGTGGGCGATCGATTACGCTTCGACCGAGACGATCTACTGGAACTATGAAGGGGAGGAGATCCAGATTGCGGATCTGCCTGGACGAGCCTTTGACTCGCCGGCTCAGTATCGTGCGACCGAAGCGATTTTCGACGAGTACAACGAGCGCACGAGCTCCACGCCGGCACTTGACCGGCAGTTCGATGAGCTTGCGGCGGCAAGAATTCGGGCTGAGCCACTGCGATACTTTGTCTTGCTTCCCGTTGCCCGAGTGCTGAATATGATCTTCCGGCCGCGGACGGATGCGTTCCCTCTGCCGCTGGATTGGTGGAGCTTCCGTCAGCACTGGTTCAACAGCCTAGTCGCGTACGTTCTTGGGGCGATCAATCTTGGCTACATCGTGTTTGCGGCAGTAGGGTTCGGGAACCGGCGAAGTCTTGCCGGGAATTACCACATGAGCGCCCCCATCCTATGGAGCATGGCGGCGACGATCGTCCTGCGTTGTGGGCTGCTGCTTACGCTGGACAACTCGGAGACGCGATATACGTTGGAGTTTTTCCCGGTGCTGATCTTCTTTGCGGCTGGTTGGATTGGGCGGGAGGCGGCTACTTTCCGCAGGCCTTGGCTGGTCCGGGCTTGAACTCGAAGGGCGACTTGTCGATGGCATCGTTCAGGCGGATGTGGGTGTAGAGTGCCGTCTGAGTGTCGCCGGATGGGGAGAATAACTCTTGCTTCAGGGCAATGCCTCGGGTGAGATCGATCCAAAGAGTGACACGGGTGACGGTATTTTTGACACTTTGATCGTTGGGGAGCAGGTCCAGCTTCTCCACTTTGACGGGCTTGCCTTCGCTTGTGAGTGTCTCGGGGCCGAGGTCGGAGATCTGCCAGGCCTTCTGCAGGTCCGCGCCGCTGCCGCCGAAGCCGAGTGCGAGGAAGCTCTCCACCTGACCGGGGTTGCCGGCGGGAACGGTGTTGAAGCAATGGATGGCGGGATTGAAGACGCGCAGGGTGCCGTTCTTATAGTCGAGAGTGCGAGTTCCTTCACCGGTGATCTTCAGGCCCATCTGGGTGGCGTGACCTTTGCCTTCGACGTAGATCATCCCGTCCTGAAGCGTCTCGTCCTTGATGAGCGCGTTCACCAGGACCTTGTGGAAGTCTGCCTGCGCGGACTTGAAGGTGGAGCTGGCGGCGTCCATACGCTTCAAGGTCTCGGAGAGGTGGGGATTGGCCGTCTGGGCGGGTGATGCTGCCGCTCCGAGTGCTAAGCAAGCCGGCAACGCGATGCATGGAACGATCTTCATATCCGTCTCCTGAGTTGCGTGACGAGGGTTAGACGCGGCTAGCGGAGTACCCACGCGTTGTAGGCGACGACATGCCCGCCGGCATCCTTAACGGGCTCGTAGCGCTCCAGGGTAACCTCACCGGAGATCGGCTCGATGACCCGGAGGATGGCAGCTTTCAGCTCGGCGTCGGAGCGGGCGCCGCCCGTGTCGTCGGAGCGTATCTGATAGAGGAAACGGCTCTCGTCCCCGGAGACTCCGGCTTCTTTGACGAGTACCTCGCTGGCGTGCAAAGCGACGGTTTCTACGGGGCGATCTTTGTAGTCGATCAGATGCGGGGTCACGAAGAGGAAGAGCAGGATGGCCGTGACCATGATGTCGTAGTGAAAGCTGCCGCGTTGATAGGTCCAGAAAAGGTAGCTTCTTAGTACGGTAAGCGGATTGGTCATCGGGTCCATGCTCCGCTCTGGGGTCCGATGACGGTCTGGCCGTCCATGTAGGGGATGAGTGCGTCCGGGATGCGGACGGTTCCGTCTGGCTGCTGATAGTTTTCGAGGACCGCGACATAGGTTCGCCCGACGGCCAGGCCGCTGCCGTTGATGGTGTGCAGGAACTCGGGTTTCTTGGCTCCCGGCGCTCTGTATTTGATGTTGGCTCGCCGAGCCTGGAACGCTTCGAAGTTGGTGCAGCTGGAGATCTCGCGATAGGTCGCCTGACCGGGTAGCCAGACCTCCAGGTCGTAGGTCTTGGCGGAGGCGAAGCCCATGTCGCCGGTGCAAAGGAGCATGCGGCGGTAGGGGAGACCGAGCGCTTCAAGGACGGACTCTGCGTCGCGGGTGAGGCGCTCGTGCTCGGCTTCGGACTCTTGAGGGCGGACGAACTTTACCAGCTCTACCTTCTGAAACTGGTGCTGGCGGATGAGTCCGCGCGTGTCTTTGCCGTGGCTGCCGGCTTCGCTGCGGAAGCAGGAGGTGTAGGCGCAGAAGCTGACGTTCATGTCGGCGTCGTCGAGGGTCTCGTCGCGGAAGATGTTGGTGACCGGGACTTCAGCCGTGGGGATCAGCCAGTGGTCGCTGTCCTGGTACTCGCCGGGTTCGTAGCTGCCTTTGTCGTCGCAGTGGAAAAGGTCTTCCTGGAACTTGGGGAGTTGGCCGGTGCCGAAGAGCGACTTAGAGTTGACCATAGTAGGTGGCTGGACTTCGGTGTAGCCGTGCTGCTTCGTGTGGAGGTCGAGCATGAAGTTCGCCAAGGCTCGCTCCAACCGCGCACCCTGGCCGAACTGGATGACGAAGCGGGCGCCGGATATCTTGGCGGCACGCTCGAAGTCGAGGACACCGAGCTTCTCGCCGAGCTCCCAATGGGGCAGGGCGGGGAAGTCGAAGGCATGCTTTTCTCCCCAGCTTGCGACCTCGACGTTGCCGTGTTCGTCGGGGCCCACGGGCACGGAATCGAAGGGCAGGTTCGGCAGGGTCTGGAGGAGTTCCTGTAAGGTATCGTCGGCTCGTGCGGCGGCGGATTCTAGTGCTTCGCCTTCGGCCTTCAAGGCTCGAACGGACTCCGTTTGTGCCGTGGCATCAGAGCCAGCCTTGCGCAGGCTCTGGATCTCTGCGGTAAGCCGGTTTCGTTCCGCTCTTGCGCCTTCGGCCCGGGTGATCGATTCGCGTCTGCGGGCGTCGATCTCGCGAAATCCACCCATCACTGCGGTGGTGTCCACTCCGCGCGACCGCAGCTTTGCTTCCACCAACTCCAGATTTGCTCGTACGAACCCAAGTTCCAGCATCCGATCCATTTTACCCGTATCGGCCTGCGCGCCTGCTGCGGTTCGTCTTCGTCCCGCAACAAAGCTCCTGTACCCTTGCTCCATGCGAAGGCTGCTCTCCCGCTTTATTGCTTTGGCGCTCTCGGCGCTGCTGAGTGTTCCTGTTTCTGCTCACGCGGATGCTTACCATGCCCAACCCAAGCTGGTGATCATCCTGGTGATCGACCAGTTCCGCGGGGATTATCTCGACCGCTATCGGGACGCGTTGACCGCGCCGAATGGGTTCAATCTCTTTCTCAAGCGTGGAGCGTACTTCAACAACTGCTACTTCCAGTATGCGAACACCAAGACCGCCCCGGGTCACGCGACGATTGGGACGGGGGCTTATACCGATGGGCACTCCATCAGCTCCAACGAGTGGTGGGATCTGGCGCGGAATACGGACCGGCCCATCAGTTCCGTCGAGGACGAGCGCTACCGGCTGGTGGGGAACTTCGACGATCTGCCCCGGCTTCAGCCTGTGCCGGCACCGGCTCCTTCCGATCCGCGCATCGGCGCTTCGCCGCGCAATCTGCGCGCGACCAC
This sequence comes from uncultured Granulicella sp., assembly GCA_965198885.1. GTDB lineage: Bacteria > Acidobacteriota > Terriglobia > Terriglobales > Acidobacteriaceae > Edaphobacter. Next base: position 3,662,361 of record OZ240677.1, read on the forward strand.
GATCGGAGATGAGCTTCGGCTGGCCACTGCGGGGGAGTCGCGCGTCTTCGGGATCTCGCTGAAGGATCGGGCGTCTATTCTTCCGGCCGGGCAGGCTGCGAATGGGGCGTTCTGGATCGATCAGACGACGGGCCGGTTTGTGACCAGCTCCTACTACATGAACCAGCTTCCGGACTGGGCTACGGCCTTCAATAGGGGGCCGCGTCCCATGCAGGCGATTCGAGACGCGGGGCTTACCGATACAACGCAGTTCTACTCGCTGGTGGGGCGGACTCCGGCTGCAAACAGTTATGAACTGGACTTTGCACAAGCGTTGATCGCCGCGGAGCGTCTCGGTCTGCACAAGAGTACGGATCTGCTGACGGTGTCACTCTCCGCCAATGACATCCTGGGGCATCAGCTGGGCCCGGACTACGATACGCAGCGGGAGATGGTGCTCGCGCTCGACCGTGACCTAAACACCTTTTTTACGGCTCTGGATAAAACTGTGGGGCTCGGAAATGTGATGGTAGCGCTCACCGCCGACCACGGAGTGGCACCGATTCCTTCCGTCTCCGCGCAGCTTGGGATCGCTTCGGCGCGTTTCGACGTGGCAGCGTTTACAGAGGAGATGAACGCGGCGCTGAGTGCCCGGTTCTCCCCCGGCAAGCCTATGCAGTTTATGCTTTCGGCGCAGGAGCTACCGTATCTTGCGCTCGACCCGCGAGCCTTCGCTGCTCTGAATGTCTCTGAGGAGCAGGCTGAGAAGGCTTTTGAGGAAGCCGCTCCGTCGCTTATCGCGAAGCTCGGCAGTCCTTCGGGGCCGCCCAATACCAACCTGATCCCGGAGGCCACGCGCAAGTATGCCGAGCAGCGGCTGGATACGGATGCCTCCATCGTGTTCATGCGCTCGCGAGTGGAGCTTGCGGAGGGTAAGATTCCGGCCACCGAGTTTGGGCGTCTGATCGCCCATAGCTACTCCGCGAACGGCGGATGGTACGTGATGATGGTGCCGCAGGCTTACCAGATGGAACTGCTCTCCGGCATCCAGACGACGCATTTCTCGCCGTGGAGCTACGACCGCCACGTTCCCCTGGGGTTCTTTGGAGCAGCTTTCGTGCCCGGGGTCTATCGCCAGGCGGTCGCGCCGGTCGATATCGCGGCGACCTTTGCTTCGCTTCTGGGGGTCAACATGCCTTCCGCTTCGGTCGGACAGGTGTTGACGTTCGCGCTCCAGCCGGAGAAATAGACGCCTACTACAATCGAAGCATGGCCCCAAGCCAATCCAGCCTCAAACTCGCCAAGGGTCCGGATATGCGAGTCACGGTGTGCGGCGTCGAGCTTGCCTCGCCGGTCATCGCGGCCAGTGGGACCTTCGGTTATGGCGTTGAGTTTGAGGAGATCATCGACTTTCGCCGGATCGGCGGCTTTGTGACCAAGGGACTCTCCCGTGAGCCGATGGCGGGTAATCCCTCGCCTCGCATCATCGAGACGCAATCCGGGATGATCAACGCGATCGGGCTGCAGAACATGGGCGTTCGTGCGTTCGTAGAGCAGAAGATGCCCCGCCTGCGCCAGCTCTGCCCGTCGGGTCAAGGGGGTGCGGCGATCCTTGCCAACATCTTCGGCTTCAGTGTCGAGGACTGCGTGGAGGTGATCCATATCCTCAACGACTGCCCCGATATCGCGCTCTACGAGCTGAACGCTTCCTGTCCGAACACCGCGCATGGAGGCATGGTCTTCGGGACAGATCCCCGGCTGCTGGCGGAGCTTGTCGTTCGCTGTGCGGCGGTCGCGGCACGACCACTGATCGTCAAACTCTCGCCCAACGTCACTTCGATCGCGCAGATGGCCCGGACTGCCGAAGCCGCCGGGGCGCAGGGGCTTTCGCTGGTCAATACGTTTTTGTCACTTGTGATCGATCCCGCGACTCGCCGGCCGCGGATTGCGAATGTCACCGGGGGACTCTCCGGGCCGGCGATCAAGCCGATTGCGGTCCGGATGGTCTATGAGGCTGCCAAGGCGGTCAAGGTTCCGATCCTGGGGATGGGAGGGATCCTGAACGCGGAAGATGCGGTTGAGTTCCTGCTCGCGGGAGCGACCGCCGTACAGGTGGGAACGGCGAGCTACGCCGACCCCAGGGCTGTGGAGAACATCGCCTCCGGGCTGCGACGCTGGTGTGAAAAGCAGCAGGTGCAAAAGGTGTCTAGCCTGACCCGGGGTTTAGTGCTTTAGTTTCGGCGGCGCTGCAGGTGTGCCGCAGGGCTTCGGTCCGATAGACTACTCCGGTGAACATCGAGTGCATTACCGACCCTCATCTTGACCCGCCTGCCGACCTGAAGCCTGTCCGCCGCGCGCTGCTTTCCGTCACCGATAAGTCCGGTCTGGTGGAGTTTGCCCGGGCGCTGGTGGCTCACCGGATAGAACTTGTCTCTACCGGGGGGACAGCCAAGGTGCTTCGCGAGGCCGGCCTTGCCGTCCGCGATATATCCGACCTGACGGGCTTTCCGGAGATGCTCGATGGGCGGGTCAAGACGCTGCACCCTAAGGTTCATGGTGGCATTCTGCACATCCGGGCCAACCAGGGGCACGTCGCGTCCGTAACGGAGCATGAAATTGAGCCGATCGACATGGTGGTCGTGAATCTCTATGCGTTTGAAAAGGCCGCGGCCAAGTCCGGCGTCACCGCCGCTGAAGTGATTGAGAATATCGACATCGGTGGTCCGTCGATGGTGCGCTCTGCCGCCAAAAACTTTGAGGATGTCGCCGTTGTGACGGCGGTTTCAGACTATTCAGTGCTGACAGAGGAACTGGACGCGAACTCCGGTCAACTCTCCCGGGCTACCCGCTGGCGGCTGGCCAAGAAAGCCTTCGCTACGACGGCTGCGTATGACTCCGGGATCGCTACGGCTTTGGAGTCGCTGACCCCGAACCCTGATTCCCATGCGCCGGCTGTCTTCGACACTGCCGCTCTTCCAGAGGTGATTCGGATCATCGTACCGCAGAGCGCCATTCTGCGGTACGGCGAGAATCCTCATCAGCAGGCTGCGCTCTATGCGGATGGCTCGGGGAAGGGCGTTGCGGGCGCCAAGCAGCTGCAGGGGAAGGAACTATCCTACAACAACCTGGTGGATCTGGATGCATGCTGGGAGCTGGTTTCCGAGTTCGAGGAACCGGCTGTAGTGATCATCAAGCACACCAACCCGTGCGGGGCGTCAACGGGTGCGACTGTGCTGGAGGCCTACACACGGGCGCTTGCGGCGGACCCTGTCTCCGCATTCGGCGGTGTCTTGGGGATCAACCGCGAGGTGGATGCGGCGGCGGCAGAGGAGATTGCCAAGCTCTTCGTGGAGGCTATCGTTGCGCCGTCCTTCAGCCCGGAGGCGCTGAGCCGCTTCGGAGCGAAGAAGAATCTGCGGCTGATCCAGATCGCGCCGGTCCAGAGTCCGAGGGTGATTAAGCAGATCTCCGGGGGGTTGCTGGTCCAGTCGGCTGACCATAGGCATGTCACAGCAGTGGATCTGAAGACCGTGACGCGGCGTGCGCCGACCGCGGAGGAGCTTCGGGCGCTGCTCTTTGCCTGGACTATCTGCAAGCATGTGAAGTCGAACGCAATCGTGTACGCGCGCTTCCACGAGGGGCACGGCCAGACGGTAGGTATAGGGGCGGGGCAGATGTCCCGGGTGGACGCGGCGCGGTTCGGGTCCATGAAGGCGGTGCTGCCGCTTGCCGGATCCGTCGCTGCCTCGGACGCATTTTTTCCATTTCCCGACGGCCTGGAGGTGATCGCGGCGGCTGGAGCGACGGCCATTATTCAACCTGGAGGCTCCATGCGGGACAACGAGGTGATCGAGGCTGCCGACCATCTGAACCTGGCGATGGTCTTCACGGGTGTCCGTCACTTTCGTCACGGCTAAGGGGTGCCGTGCGTGGATGAGGATACCGGTTGGAGAAGTTAGCACCATGCCCTTAGGGTGCACGTAGCACGGAAGGTTCTGGAAGGGCGGACCGGGGGCGTTATACACTTCCAGCCAGGCACTCCACGCAATCAGCATCCAAACCGGCCGCCTTCCCGTCTAAAGGTATGTCGTTTAGAGCAGGGCAGGGCTGGCTTAGTCCGGCACAGGAATCCCAAAACATGACATTGCGTCCCTCCGTGAAGCATCTTCTACCAGCCGCTGCACTTTTACTCGCGGCTCACGCCGTGTTAGCCCAGGTTCCGGCCGCGGGTGCGGCGTCTGCGCAGGATCGCTCGTCCGCTTATTACCATGACGGGTTGGCGCATCTTTACGAGGAGATGGCGATCAACAATGGTCGTCCCGACTACGCCGCCCAGGCCATTGAAGAGTACAAGCTGGCGTTGAACGCCGATCCCTCTTCTAAGTACCTGCAAGACGGCCTTGCCGACCTTTACTTCAAGATTGGCCGGATTCGGGAGGCGGTTACGACCGCTCAGGAACAGGTCAAGAAAGATCCGAGCGATCTGGCGTCACACATTCTCCTGGGAAAGGTCTACCTTCGTTCCCTCAACGATATGCAAGGTCCGCAGGCGAACGACATGCTTCAACTCGCGATTGGCGAGTACGAGCAGATCGCCAAGCTTCAACCGGCCGATCTGGAGACTCACCTGATACTCGGCCAACTCTACGGGCTTAATCACGACAGTCTCAAGGCCGAGGCCGAGTTCAAGCGTGCGCGGGAGATCGATTCGAACTCCGAGGAGGCTGTTCTTTCGATCGCGCGTCTGTATACGGAACAAGGCGAGCCGCAGCGTGCAGTCGATGTTCTGAACGGCATTCCCGAGGCGGATCGGTCTGCGCGCATCGACTTCATCCTGGGGGCGAGCTACGACGAACTGCATAAACCGAAAGAGGCGGCCAAGGCATACAAGGCCTCGTTGGATGACGATCCGGACAACGCCGACACAGAACGCGCACTGGCTGCATCCCTGCTTGCCGATGGTCAGCTTGATGAAGCGCTGACAGTGCTGAAGCAATTGGTAGCGACCGACCCGGCTGATGTGCAGAGCACGATTCACATCTCCGAGATTCAGCGGCGCCAAGGCCACTATGACGAGGCGCTGGTCACTCTGGATAAGGCGAAGAGCTTGAACGCGAACGCGGACAACCTAGAGCTCTCCTTCAACGAGGCTGTCCTCTATGACTCGCTCGGTAAGTACGATAAGGCGGTTGCGACGCTGAATGCGGTGCTTGCGGGCACGGCTCACGCGGACGGCCATTATTCCGATCCCGAGAAGAGCAATCGCGCCATCTTTCTCGACCGGCTGGGCATCGTCTTCCGTGAAGAGGGCAAGACGCCGGAGTCGGTCGATGCGTACAAGCAGATGATCGCGTTGGGGGGCGACTATGTTCTGCGGGGCTACGACGGCGAGATCGACTCCTATCGGGATGCTCATCAGTGGAAAGACGCCGTCAACGCGGCGGATGCAGCCGCGCAGGCTCTGCCGAAGGATAAGGGTGTACAGCTCATGTATGCCTTTGAACTGGCGGATACGGGACAGGTCGAGAAGGGACTGACGCTCGCCAAGGCGCAACTGAGCGGCTCCGCCGGAGATCGTGAGACGAATATCTCGATCGCCAACATCGAGATTCGCCTGCATCGCTCCGTCGATGCGATGGCGCACCTGGACCGGGCTGAGGCGCTGACCACGAAGCCCGACGATCATGCCTATATCGATCTTCTTCGGGCCACGATTCTCGACCACGACAAGCAGTACGACGCGGCAGAGGCGATGTACCGGAAGGCGCTTGCGATCGATCCGAACAACCCCACAGTACTGAACGACCTTGCGTATATGCAGGCGGAGCGCGGAGTTCAGTTGCCCGATGCGCTTGCCATGGTCCAGAAGGCGGTGACGCTCGATCCTCAGAACGGGGCTTTCCTGGACTCCCTTGGATGGATCGAGTTCAAGCTCGGTCAGTATGGACCGGCGGAAGAGAATCTTCATAAGGCGATCGATCGCACCTCATCCGATCCGAGTATCCACGACCATCTTGGCGAGGTCTATGAGAAGACCGGAAGGCTCCAACTGGCGGTTGCCCAATGGGAGCGGTCGATGACGGAGTATGCGCGCTCTCTGCCCGCCGATGCCGACCCCGTAGATGTTGCGAAGGTGAAGCGCAAGCTGGAAGAGGCGCGGACGAAGCTGGCGCGCAACGGAGCGCCGGCGAACAAAAAGTCTTAGTCTCCAATCTGAGCGTGTCCTCGCGTCATCGCTTCGGCTAGACTAGGGACTCGATGACGCCACTCTACAGTCCATGGGCGGTCCAGGATATTGGACCGGACAATGTCCTGCTCAGCCGGGCGTATCCCGCGCCGGATCATCCGTTCCGTACCCCATTTCAGCGGGATCGGGAGCGGATCGTGCAGGCTCGGGCCTTCCGGCGTCTGGCCGGAAAGACTCAGGTGTTTACGTCGAGAGCGTCCGATCACTTCCGCTCGCGCCTGACCCATACGATTGAAGTCACCCAGATTGCACGTACCGTGGCTGCCGCCTTAGGCCTGAACGAAGATCTCTCGGAGGCGCTCGCGCTGGTCCATGATATCGGCCATCCTCCGTTCGGCCATGCTGGGGAGAGGGCTCTCGATCAGTGCCTGCAGGCGCACGGGCTTCGCTTCGATCACAACCTGCATGCGCTGCGGATCACGGAGCACTTTGAACAGCGGTACGCTTCCCACCGAGGGCTGAATCTTACCCGCGGCGTGCGTGAGGGCATCGTCAAGCATTCGAGAGACTATGAGGTCGCTCAGCATCCCGAACTCGCCCCCTATTTTCTGGATCAACGCCCGCCCTTAGAGGCGCAATTAATCGACCTCGCCGACGAGATCGCCTACCTTACAGCTGACCTGGACGATGGAGTTGAATCCGGCTTGCTGGAGATAGAACAAATCTCGGAGGAAGTTGCCGTCCTTGCGGGTGCATACAAAAAGGTTCGGCAGGAACATGCGGGGGTGGCGCGGGATTCTCTGTTCCATGAAGCTCTTCAATTGATGCAGAACACGTTGACTGAGGATCTGATCTCCAATACTCGGAAGAACATGGAAGAGTTCGGACTCGATTCACTCTTTGCCATCAGGGAGCATCCGGCTCGCATTGCTGTCTTCTCGCCTGGCCTTGAAGCAGAGCGTCTGCAGGAGAAGCGCTTCCTCTACGACACGCTCTATACCTGTCCCGCTCTCGAGCTGGAGCATGAAAAGGCTGAGGAAGTCGTAACAGCGCTCTTTGAATTCTGGACAGCATCTCCGGATTATCTGCCTACGGGATATGTCGATGACGGGATCGCGGAAGGTCTGCCCCGGGTGGTTGCCGACTACATAGCGGGAATGACAGACGCTTATATTCTGTTGCAGTTCGCGGAGATTAAGCGTCATCCCAAGCATTTTCGCCGCTAAGGCTCAGCCTGACCCACCCCAAAGTGCTATTCAGGTTACCTTCGTCCCAAGGGTAATCTCACCTTTGCCTGATTCTACAGATCCGAACAATGAGATTGGGTCTCGAACTTCGAGAACACACCCCTCTCCAACAAAGGCGATGCATGCGACAGCGGGCCGGGACAGGAGCACCTTGAGTGACACTTCAACAAGATCGTTTGCGGCAGAAGAGGGATCCAGCCTCGTAGAACTCGCTCTGGTGCTCCCCATGATGCTCCTCATGCTCGTCGGATCCGTGGATTTCGGCCGTGGCTACTATGCTGCGATGGAGGTGTCTTCCGCGGCGAACGCGGGCGCCTGCTATGGAGTCCAGCAGCCTAGCGATTCCAACGGTATGAAAAACGCCGCGGTTGCCGATGCACCGGACATCGTGAGTCTCAGCGCGGTACCGGTGACGGGGTGCGAGTGCTCCGACGGGAGTTCCGCTTCGGTCGGTTGCACTTCGATCCCGACCTGCAGTGCCAACGTCGTCAACTATGTCCAACTGAGTACAAGCGCAACATACAACACGCTTCTCAATTACCCGGGACTTCCGTCCTCCATCACTCTCCACGGATTTGCAAGGATGAGGACGAATTATTGAGCAATGGCGTGACGGATTCTCCCAGAACCATGCTCAAGGAGCGAAGATGAGAGTGCTTCGGCGATTCTTCAGAAGCTTGTCATCCGACGAAAGTGGAAGCTCGCTCATTGAGCTCGCTACGACGACGTCGCTCCTCATGATGTCCATCTGCGGCGTCATGGACTGTTCCCGCGCTCTCTACGCAGACCACTTCGTCAGCGATGCTTCGACCGAAGCCGCACGGTACGCGATGACGCGCGGCGCGACATGGGGCACGACCGTATGTTCGACGCCGGCAACAACCTCCTGTGCCGCGACCAGCAGCAACGTTTTAGCCTTTGTGAAGGGAATTGCGCCCTTCGGCGTGTCCACCGCTTCGACTGCCCTGACGGTTACCACGACTTGGCCGGGAACCACTCCGGCGGGCACGACCTGCAGCTACGTTTCGGTTTATAACAGCGTCGGATGCACAGTAAAGGTGAATGTGGAATATAACTTCTCGTTCGTTTTACCTTTTCTGCCGAAGAATACTCTGGTGCTTTCCAGCACTGCAGCGTTTCCGGTCGTCCAGTAGATCGAACGTCTCGAGAGTTTTTTCCCTTGACGCGGAACTCCATCGTCCAGGATGATGCGTGGCAGACTTTCTTTCATGTTCTTAGTGCCTTGAAGAACTGCTCGGCTCCATCTGCGGGGTTGTACCGTGAACAGAATCGAAGCAACTCTGGTCTCACTCCTTGGACTTCTTCTCCTGGCGGCGGCGATGTCCGGCTGTCTGGAGGATCGGGCAATCTCCGTCCAGCGGCTAGGGTCTGATTTTGCAGACTCCAAGTATCACAATTTCTCTGAGCTATCTTCAGACCGGGCGCTGCAAAGGACCAGGCGCGAGCAGACCGGCCTAGAGGCAGTCGCTGGTGTCGGCCTGCTGACCCTCAGGCTCTTTCTCTACCGGCCTTCACGAAAGACTCCCGCCGCTCCGGTCCCAACAGAGACGGAACGATCCTGGGATCGTAAGCCCTCTGTGCTTCAGCAGCCTCCGGCCCCGATTCGCCGGCGAAGACCGGCACCCCGAACTTCAGCTGGGAGCTTGACGAGATCCTGAGTTCGGCAACTAACTTTGACATGAGCGGACGATGCCATTAGGCTTGCACATGGAGCTACTCGCGTCCCCGTCGTCCAGAGGCCCAGGACACCGCCCTTTCACGGCGATGACACGGGTTCGAATCCCGTCGGGGACGCCAATCTTCCATCATTGACAGGCTCTGCCGGGTGCGGGGCAAACCCTCGAGACCTCCACGAAGCGATTTTTTTGACCGGACGGAGTGTATCGAGTGCTGCGGCCATAGCCGGACTCAGAGAGCCTAGCGAACGGTAAGTTCCCCTACAGGTGAAAACCGCCGCTTGAACTCGAGGAAGTGACGCTCGAAGCCCTGATAGGACACAAACGCTGCACCGTACGTGAAAGCCACTAGTAACGCGAAGAACAAGACGGAGATACTCATGGCTCCCGCGGCTGACAGGTGCAAGGCCATCCATCCGAGGACAGCCCTCTTGAGTCCTATCAGGATGACCCAATGAAGCATGTACATTCCATAGCTGTACTTCCCCACCCGGCGGAGCGGCTGCCACGCGAAGACACGGAAGACGAGCCCCTGCCCCGTACACTTCACCAGAACTGCACCGAAGAGAATCGCAAGAAGAGTACAGCCTGGGCCTGCGACGGCGATGGAGGAATGGCGGTAGGTCTCAAGATCGCTGAAGGTGATCGAGGAGAAGAAGTGACCCGTCCAAGCAACAATGCCGAGCAGGCCCACTGATGCGCTCATGGCTACCGGCGTAGCAAGCCGTAGCAAGCGTTTCCATATCTTCTGGTCGGTGTGGCAGAGCGCGAGCGACGCCCCCAGCAGGAGGGCATCCATGCGGCAGGGTGTGATGTAGTACGCCGATTGGAAGCGGTTGGAATGAACCAGAATGATCAACCGCAAAGGTAATGCGAGAACCATGCCGGCAGCGCAGAGCCACATCAAAGCCCGCTTGCTGCTATGAAGGACGATTGCAGGCCAAACGAGGTAGAACTGTTCCTCCACCGCCAAGGACCAAAGCGAGTTCACAGCGGGCAGATGATGGCCCAGCAGCACGGCCTGCCAGTTGTAGTAGAAGAACAGCAGACTCGCCACGTCGGGAAGGTGGAAAGCGCTGCGCTTCAGAAGGATGGTGATGATCACCACGACGTAGTAAAGCGGGAAGATCCGGAGAAACCTCCGGGCGAAGAAGCTTTTGTAATACACCGGTGAGTCTCGGCTGGCGTACAAAATACCTGTGATCAGAAATCCGGAGAGCACGAAGAAGAGATCCACACCGACCCAACCGGCCCCAAAAACGAGGTTGAGGGTGGTCTGGAAGATGCTCCCGGTCACGACGGCAGAATGGCAGGCGAGAACGAGAAGTACGGCCAGCCCTCGGAGGCCGTCCAATGCTGGCATGTGTGCTGGCGGCCTCGAGTAAGTGGCGGTCATCCGGTGCAAGGCAGTCGCGCAAGCCCTTCACAGGGCGCCCACGCTGAATGTCACCTTATCGTGAGTGCTACTTCATGTCCAGCCGGCCTTGTTCGCGGGCGGTGACGCGCCAGTATTCCCGGGCGTAGAAGAACCGCCTCAGTCAGTACATCAACGGGCTCTACAAGAACCTCGGCATACCCGTGGGGACGCCAAATAGCCCGCTTCCCCCCTAAGCGTTCTCAGGATGCCAGCGCCTGAAGATCAAGGAAGCGTTTGTTCCTCCGAACCCGAACGAGTTGCTCATCGCATACTCCATCGTGCACGCCACACCGTTGTCTTTCACCAGGTTCAACCCGACCTCCGGATCCAGGTGGACGAGATTGGTTGTGGGTGGCGCGATCTGGTCACGTAGAGCCAAGACTGTAATCCCCGCCTCTAAACTTCCCGCTCCACCCAGGAGATGCCCGGTCATGGACTTTGTTGAACTGACCAGCAGACTCTTCGTATGTGTCCCAAAGACATCGTGGATCGCCTTCGCCTCCGCAAGGTCGCCCAACGGCGTAGAGGTGGCATGTGCGTTCAGGTAATTAACCTGATCAGGCTCCAGCGCCGCGCTTTCGAGCGCAAGCTCCATCACGCGTCGGACTCCCCGTCCATCCTCCGGTGGAGTGTTGAGGTGATAGGCATCGCTGTTGGCCGCGTATCCCACAAGTTCAGCCAGAATCCTAACGCCGCGATGGGTCGCTCGGCCCAACTCTTCCAACACGAGTATGCCGGCGCCTTCGCCTAAGACAAAGCCATCGCGTTCCGTATCCCAGGGCCTTGATGCGGTCGCGGGGCTGCTGTTCCGCGTGGAGAGGGCCCGCATGGACGCGAACCCGGCAACCGAAAGCGGAGTGATGGCAGCTTCACTTCCACCGCAGATCATGGCATCCGCATCCCCGCGCCGGATCACATGCCACGCCTCGCCCACGGCGTGAGCGCCGGTTGTACAAGCCGTCGCACAGGTCAGATTCGGACCTTGGGCGCCGTACCGGACGGAGATCTGTCCCGACGCAATATTCGAGACCGTGGCCGTGACAAAGAACGGCGATACCCGGTCAGGCCCACCGTTCAGCAGCTTCAGATGCTCCCGTTCGATCACCTCGAAGCCGCCGATCCCGCTGCCGACATAAACGCCCAATCGCTCCGAATTTTCCGGGAAGCTGCTCAGTCCTGCGCTGGTCATCGCGAACTGAGCCGCCGCCATGGCGAACTGGATGAACCGTCCAGACTTCTTGATATCTTTCCGGTCGAGATAGTCTTCAGGGGCAAAGCCCTTCACTTCACCGGCACACGTACAGGCGTGACGGGACGCGTCGAACAAGGTGATGGGCGCAATGCCTGACGTCCCATGCAGCAGCTCTCTCCAGGTCTCTTCGGTTCCGATTCCGACCGGGCTGACGAGTCCCACTCCAGTGACTACAACGCGGCGTCGCCCGTACTCGTCCCGACGATGCATTTCTTTGACCAGACCTTCCCAATGACTCCGCTTCAATGCACTATAACTGCACAGCAGGCAGACGCAGTGGAGCTTTTGTTCCAGACGCCGCGACCGGCAATCGCACAAATGAAAAGTGCCAGCGCATCGGCTGGCACATCATGAGGTAAAGGATTTGGTGCGGAGGAGGGGACTTGAACCCCTATGCCTTGCGGCGCTAGCACCTCAAGCTAGTGCGTCTGCCAATTTCGCCACCTCCGCATTGAGGTTCTGGGATTGGAGCGCTAAAGTCTCCACCAGGTGCGACCCGTCATCGATGCCTAGTATAGCATCCGGCGAGGGCTCTAGAAGTAGGCGAGCAGATCGGAAAATCGGGCAAGCTCGTGGATCTGCCGGCCGTTCGGCGGAGAGGCCACGACCTCATGCTCGAGAACCCAGGTAAAGTCGTGCGGAATAAACACTGCGTTCAGACCAGCGGCGATCGCGGGGTTCACGTCCGACTTGGGTGAATTCCCGACCATCCACGTCGACTCGGGATCGCAGTTGTGATGCCGCATCAGAAGCCGGTAGGCCGCCTCATCCTTCTCTGCAAGTACCTCCACGCCGGAGAAGTAGGAAGAGAGTCCGGAACGTTCCAGCTTCTCGTTCTGCTCCGCAGGATTGCCCTTCGTCACCACAAGCAAGCGATGCCTTGTCTCCAATTCGGCAAGCGTCTCCTTGACCCCGGGCAGAAGCTCAATCTCCTGCTCCGCGATGGAGTTTGCGAAGGCCACAATACGCTCATGCTTCTCCGGCGTAGCCTCTGTCAGGGTAAGGTCCTCAAAGCAACGTACCAGAGATCGGCGGAAGCTCTTCAAGCCGTATCCGTGGGCCGCAATGGTGGCCCGTTCGCAATGGTTCAGGTGTTCACGAACCTCTTCCGGCGTGTGAACCTGATGGTCGAGGTAGGAGATGAAGGCGGAGATCGCCTGCTCGAAGTAGATATTGTTCTCCCACAAGGTATCGTCGGCGTCGAAGAGCAAAGTCTGTGGCGTGTCTCTAGTGTTTGGCTGGGTCAATCCTCACCTCATAGACCTCCCGGTTGACGTAGTCGTCATCCACTTCATCGAGTAAACGGATATCCGCCTGGTCCGCACTCAGCTTTCGGAGCAGCCAGTCCTCGGGATAGTCATAGGTTCCGAAGACGAAGAAATGCGGATGGGCTGCGATAAACGCGTCATAGTTCTCTGTGTGACCTCTGAAGTGAAATCGCTCCGCCACCATGCTCATGTGTTCGAAGATGTTCGCGTGTGCGATCTCCGTGCTGACCGATGTATCGGTTAAGTAGAAGACGCGGGACAGGGTAGCTGGTGACTCACGCTGATTCATCTCGACGAACGTAAGTCCGCTGGCATCCACCAAAGGAAGTGTGGGGTTGATCGCCGCGGTATTGCCGCAGGCCTCGCAGGGCTCCTTCGGAGGCTCGGAGTTGGCGATCGTGGGAAGGAGCCGGAGCCCATGCAGTTGCTCGGGAATGGCTAACCACTGTCCCGTCATCAGAATGACCACGGCGACTCCGACAAGAGCAGGGCGGCCATCGACCTTGCCTTCACGAAGAGTCCAACGCGCAAGCACGGCGGAGAGGAGAACCACGACCGCTAGCGTCTCCACTGCGCCGTAGCGATCGAAGAAGGCTCCGTGGGTGAGCATCAACTCGGTCATCAAGGCCAACGGCACCAAGAAAAGGCCAAGCAGCAGAAGCCACTCCGCAACTGAAAAGAACCAGCCGGAGCCCGCGCGCGATAACCCCAAGAATTGCCGTCTGCCCAGCAGGGCAAGGACGGCCAGCACGGTAAAGATCAAGGCCAGGACAGCATGGTCCATGGAGGCGACATAGAACTGAAAGATCTTCTCGCCGTCGGGCTGGAACGAGGGTGGGAAGATCGATGCGGCATGGTTTCGAAGCAAAGGAACGTAGGAAACAACAGCAGCCACCGGGATCAGAAGCACGAGAAGGGCAGGTACATCGCGAGCACGCTGAGAGTATTGCCGATACACCTCCGCCAGAATCAAGGCCGCCAGCGGGAGCACGGAGAAGACGTGACTCAGCAACATGCCAAGCGTTCCGACGAACAGGAACGCCAAACCCGCACGCCGCCACCTTCCTCCTTCGATCACCTTTTGCCAGCCGACCAGCGTGATGCCGAGGCACCCGAGCATCAGGGTGTAGGGTCGGGCCTCGACGCTGAGCGCCGAGACCGGGCTCTGCATCAAGAGAAACGCAGAGAAAAGACCATAGGCCGCGCCTAACCGATGACGGACAAACTGAAAGACGGCGAGCAGAGTGACCAGGAAGCCCAGGATCTCCGGCAGACGAGTCGCCAGGGTATTTACCCCGAGCAGGTGAAAGCTCAAACGAGTGAGAAGGTAGCCAAGCGGCGGATTGAGATCGAGGGTTTGCAGGTCAATCCACATCGCACGCAGAGAAGGCGCCTGAGAGATCCAGTACATGAAAAGCTCATCATGCCAGAGCAGCACCTTACGGGAGTTCTCAAATGCCGATGGAAGATAGATCAGCATAAGGAGAGCGATCGCCGCCCAGGGATGCCGGTCAAGGAAATCGCTCGTCCGGCTCATCAGAAGACGCAGCCGTGACGAGAACTTTCTGGTGTAACTGAGCAATATCTTCTCTGGAACGGTATCTTCTGCCAGCATCTGGTGATTTCTGCGTACCGGAATGACGGTATCAACCGAGTATAGCGTCCAGGTCTGCGCCACCTGGAAGAAGCCGCACCCTACCCTTCCTGATCGCTCGCAAAATGGCCCATCACCTGCAGGCAGCGTTCCAAGGCTCGATACGATAAGGTTGCTAGACAAGATCGGAACGCAGAAGCGGGCGGCAGGCACGGGGAAGGTTTAGCGGAGAACATGGTTCCGGAGCCAGGCCGGAGATTCGGGCCCTACGAGATCCAGGCAAGACTTGGCGGCGGGGGCATGGGTCATGTATTCCGTGCCTGGGACGTCCGCCTGCGCCGCGAGGTCGCGATCAAACTGTTGCACGATGAGTTTACTGTGCCGGGGATGCGCGAGCGTTTTCTGCGTGAGGCTCAGGCAGCCTCGGCTTTGACCCATCCTAATATCTGCACCATCTTCGATATCGGCGAGCAGGACGGCGAACCGTACCTGGTCATGGAACTCCTGCAAGGCGAGACACTGAAGTCCCGCATCGCCCGCATCGCCATTCCAGTCGAGGAGCTCGTCACCATCGCGAGGGATGTCGCCGAGGGGCTTGGTGCCGCGCATGCAAAGGGGATCGTGCATCGCGATGTGAAGCCGGCGAATATCTTTCTCGTCGACAAGCCCAACGGCAAGGTCCAGGCCAAGGTTCTGGACTTCGGTTTGGCGAAGTTGGATGGCGCGGCGCTCGGCTTGCGCGGTCGCCGGCTGGATCTGACCACTGCGGGCTCGACGGTGGGGACTTTGGCGTATATGTCTCCAGAACAGGCCCGCGGCGAGGTTCTGGATCTCCGGTCAGACCTCTTTTCGCTTGGCGTCGTCCTGTACGAGATGGCAACGCGGCAGATCCCATTCCAGGGGGCGACCAGCGCACTCGTCTTCGTCAAGCTGCTCAATCATGCGCCCGAGCCCGTGCGAGAGTGGAACCAGCAGATCCCACGAGAGCTGGAGAAGATCATCCTTAAGCTCATGGAGAAGGAAAGAGCGGCGCGATATCAGACGGCGGCGGAGCTGGAGCAGGCCTTGCTGGATCTGCCCGGCAGACCCTCTGGAGCGAGATGGCTTCGTAAGGCGAAGCCACCCATCCCGATGCCGAAGGCGGTGGATACAGTCGCACGCAACCGCCGTATTCAGACCAGAAGCGAAGCAGATCCTTTCTTCTTCGACGATGGCGGTAGAAGCGCGGACCAATCAACGCCGACACCCATATCCCCTACAGGCACAGACTCACCACTCCTTCGTCCTATCCTGCGGGAACCTGGGGACAAGCAAGGTACACAGCCTACCGCGGAGCCGGGCGGAGCTGAAGCGCTTACCCCGCAACCAGGCTCGGGGCCCGTGCCTGTAGCGCCTCGTAGGGTACCCAGAGAACGCTATCATCCGGACCCCGATCAACTCTTCGCCTCTCCGGGACTTCGCCCCGAAACACCATCCCCGGTTCAGCAGTTCTCCCCTGTTACGGATCTATCCGCTTCTTCTATCGTGGGTTTGCCTGCGGCGGAGGAAGTGTCTCGCGGATCGGCCAAGAACGTCTCTTCGGAAAGCTTTGATTCAGCAGAAGCACCATATCCGAGTCAGCAAGGCTTCGAGGAATTTCCGGAGGAACTATTTTCGCTATCGGAGCTACTCACGCCACCCTTTCGCGGCAAATCGAAGAGGCTTGAAAGGCTTTGGCTCCTAGCGGGAGCGCTGATGGTCTCCCTGGTCGTTCTCATTCTGTTTGTTCTGAACCGGAACCACCTCGGACCGACTTACTTGAACGATCGTGACCTTCTCGTGATGACGGCGATCGAGAACGATACGGGAAACAAGGCCTTCGACGGAAGCCTTGCGGAAGGACTCAGGATCGATCTGGAGCAAAGTCCTTACCTTCGAAACGCGACCAGCTTCGCCTACTTTACCGCGATGTACCAGGGCGCGGATGCCCCTGAACAGACTGCCATCCGTGCTCGCGCCGCGGCTCAGCGGCTCGGTGCCAAGGCCTACCTCTACGGCAGAGTCACGAACACTGAGGCTAAGGAAGAGCGGCTGCGAGGAACCTCGCCTGCCTACGCCCTGCACATCGACCTGCTCCGCGTCTCGAACAACGAGATTCTGGCTTCGCTGGATGAGAACGCCACCAGCCTTCAACAGATTCCCAGCGTCATCGATCGCCTGGCGGCGGAGATTAGAAGCCTTGCAGGCGAGAACTCCAGCGCAATCGATCAGGCACATAACTCCCTGGCGCTCGAAGCGACGGGAGATCTGGAGGCGCTCAAGACCTTTGCACAGGCTGAAGCTGACCTCGCCAAAGGGCGGACGATCGATGCACTTGTTCTCTACCAGAAGGCACTCGCCCTCGATCCCCATTTTGTCCAGGCCAATCTGCGACTCGCCGTGCTGTATCGAAAACAGCGAGCAGAAGTTGGCGCGAGTGACTCAGCCCGTGCCGCGCTGGCCTCCTCCGCGAAGTCTTCCGAACGCGTCCGGACCTTGGCTCAGTACGAGTATCAGATGAACACGAACGCAGACTTCGACCGCGCGACCGACATCATTCAGGGGTGGCTCAAGCAAAGGCCTCACGACTCGGAGGCGCTCTCCGATCTTGCCCGCGTCGAGCGGCTGGAAGGACGGCTAACCGATGCGCTGCAACATGCCCAGAACGCGATCGCCGAAGATCCGCTCAACCTCGATGCCTACATCCAAGGTTCGAATGCCTTGATCGGTCTCGACCGCTACGACGCCGCCCTCCAGGTCGAGCAGGCAGCGCAACGTCAAGGTCTGGCACGCGTCGGAGGCAGTTTGATTGGGGGTTATCTCAGCGGGCGAGGGGATCTTCTCAGAAAGGCGATTGGGGAATACACCTCCAACCGCCCCGCCTATCGGTCCGATTGGGCCTATGGCCTTTACCTGGACAACACCGGGCGACTATCCGAAGGATTAACTCTGTGGCGCGTGAATGCAGCGGCAGCGGAGCGTATCGACAACCTGGCCTCAGCATCTGCATACCTTCTGGCCCAAGCCGCTCTGGACAGGGCCTTGGTAGGCGATTGCAGGAACGCACTCCTGCTCGCGGAGGAATCGGATGTCAAGCCTCAGGGGATGGTGACCTCCTTCAACTCCGGAATGGCACAGGCGCTCTGCGGCGCTCCTGACCGTGCGCAAAAGCATATCGACACTCTCCGGCAGACGCTGCCAAAGAGCACGGACGTCCGCGAGTACCTCATCCCGGACATCAAAGCGGCGATCGCGCTGCATGCCAACGATCCCGCAACCGCCTTGGAGGAACTGCGGCCAGTCAGACGCTACGACCTGATCTCGCTCACTCCCTACCTGAGGGGACAGGCCCACGTCGCGCTGGGCCAGATGCAGATCGGGATCGTCGATTTCCAAACCGTCTTGTCGCATCGGGGAATCACCTTTACCGTCGGCACGGATGTGTACCCGGTTGCGGAGATCGGCGTAGCCCGGGCTTTCGCAGTGACCGGCGATCTCGTGAATAGCGCGGCGGCTTACCGGCAATTCCTGCAACTTTGGAAAGACGCGGACGCCAAAGAACCGCTTCTGTTAGAAGCGCGACAGAAGAGCAAATAACTAAACCAAACCTCCTCGGTGCGGCGAACCCAGGTGAATCTTTCCAGCAACATACGCCGTCTATGCGTTTGTACGATGGCTTTTTCCGTCCTTCGCGCAACCTAACCTGCCGCCGAGGGTCCATGCATCAATGAGTACCTCAGCGTGAGTCTCTTTGATGTGCGGAAAGCATCCAACAACGCGTACAAGATACGCACTCGATTCTAGGTGGCTCACTTGGTGAATGATTCCTTCTTTAAACGTTTGCCCCTCGCGGCGCTTGCGTTCGTCACGTTCCTTTTTGCGCTGATCGCGACCAGCCGCCCTGCCTATGGATATGTCGATCCGGGATCAGGATTATTGGCCTTGCAGACGTTCGCATCCGTCATGGCAGCCTGCGGCTTCTTCCTGCGCCGGCGGCTGAAGAGCCTCTTCGGAATCAAGAGCCAGACCCGGGATGAGAAGACCATCACAGGCGAGGACAAGACAGGTTCACGCAACGCCGCATGACTACTGCTACACCGCTCGACACCTTTCGTGATCCGGCAGGCTCGCTCTCGCTTCAAGTCGATAAGGCGATTCGTAGGATTCACCCTGCATCCGAGGCGGATGTGCTCGCCTTCCTTGGCTCCGGTTTCTGCAGAAGGATGCAGGAGCGCGGCGACCTCATTGCGGATGAAGTGGATGCCACACCGGACGGCCTGCGTCTCTATCATCCCCTCATCCCAGTCCCCACCTATCCATGGGAGTGGACCCCTTCGCAGTGGCTCGCGGCGGCAGAGTTGACTCTTCGCTTAGGCGAGGAAGCTCTGGACGAGGGTTGGGTGCTCAAGGATGCCACGCCGCATAACATCCTCTTCGTCGGAGCCCGTCCCTTACTGGTGGATGTCCTCTCCTTTGAACTCAGAGATCCAACCAGCACGGTGTGGCTCGCCTACGGGCAGTACATCCGTACCTTTCTCCTGCCGCTTCTGATGCATCGGATGCTCGGCTGGCCGCTTGCCCTGACGCTCTTCAGAAGAGACGGGTATGAACCCAGTGAGGTCTATCGTTCCCTGGGATGGCTCCAGCGCCTCTCCCGCTCCGCCTTCTGGCCCATCACGCTTCCCGCCTGGCTGGAGCGGAAGAGTTCCGCAGTCGAGGCCAAGAGGAAGGTAAAGAGCGATCCTGATCTCACCGCATACCTGCTTCGCAAGAAGTTTCACGATCTCCTCTCGCGAACCCGCCGGGCCGCCCGTGTAGCGCAGCGTTCGGAGTGGAGCGAATACACCTCATCGCTTGCCCACTACACCGGCAGCGAAGTTACCCAGAAGAACCAATGGCTGGCAGAGGTGCTTGAAGAGATTCGACCCGCGAGCGTCCTTGACGTGGGTGCCAACACGGGCGAGTACAGTGTGCTCGCAGCATCCTGCGGAGCTCAGGTGGTCGCCCTGGAGCGCGACGAACCGGCGGCAGAGCAGCTATTTCAAAGGAGCGTAGCCGGTCAACTCGCAATCCAGACCATACACGCCGACCTCGCACGGCCAACGCCCGCGGCGGGATGGAAGAACGGCGAATCCCTCGCCCTCCTCGACCGGCTCCAAGGCAAGTTTGAAGCTGTGATGTTGCTGGCGGTGATCCATCATCTGCTTCTCCTGGAGCAGATCCCGCTGGCAGAGATCATCAGCCTGTGCCGAAGTCTTACCTCGCGCTTCCTAATCCTTGAATGGGTTCCTGCAACCGACAGCATGTATGTCAGCCTGATGCGTGGTCGAGACGATCTTTACGGAAGCCTCAATGAAACGACGTTGATGGATTGTTGCAGAGACCGTTTCACGCTCCTGAAGCGGCTTACACTGGAGAACGGCCGGACTCTTCTGCTCTTCGAGAAGCTTTAGCGATTCCATCCGCATATCGTCCGCGCAGCCCCATAACTGCGAATGCCAAGTCAGTATTCTGGGAGAGCTTCGCCGATCCCGGCCAAAGTCAGGAGCCAAAAATCTATAAGAAGACGGCTCAGTCCTTCGGCATCGCTTCCTTGCTGCTGGTCACCAACTACGGGCAACTCCTCGGCGGCGGCTCCGACGCGCGGATGCATACGCCCTTTCGCCTGACCGCCATCTGCATGGCTCAGATCGTGGACATTGCCGTCGTTGCACTGCTGCTCCTTGCACTCCTCCTTGCACTTTCCCGCATGCCTGGTTATCGATGGACAAGACTCGCCCTCGCCGTTATCCTCCCCGTCTATCTGGTCCAGCGCAGCCACACCCTCATCCCGCAGGGCAGCGAGACCGGCTGGGCGTTCGCCGCCGCCACACTCTGGGCCGCATCACTTTTGCTCATCTTTCTTCTGCGCCCAGCCTGGTATGAGGCAATCCTTCGTGCCGCAAGCGCACTCTGCGCCTTCTTCGCGCTCTTCGCCGCCCTCAGCATAGGCCAGCTGCTTTGGGTAGCCACCTGGAGCCCCGCACGCAACCACACCGAGGCTGAGTGGGAAAATCCCAGGCGGCCGCCGCGCGCTCACCCGCGCATCATTTGGATCGTCTTCGACGAACTCTCCTACGCCCAGCTCTACCCGAACCGTGCCGCAAACCTCCAATTGCCGCACTTCGATGAGTTGGCGCGGGAGAGCACAGTCTTCACCAACGTGCAGCCTGTTGGTTCCAGGACGGAGAAGATCCTCCCATCCTTGCTGAGCGGACGTATCGTCGACGGCCTTCGCTTCAGCTTCGCGAACCGATTGGCCGTGCGTAATCCGGATCGAAGGGGCTGGCATCCGCTCACCGGAAGCGGCACCCTCTTCGGCGATGCTCGCCGCCAGGGCTGGAGAACGGCGGCGGCGGGTTGGTACAACCCCTATTGCTCCGTCTACGGCGATGCTTTGGAGGAATGCTACTGGACCGACCTGGACGAATTTGATGGCCCGATGTCTCCGACTGCGACCTTCCAGCAAAACGTTTCGGCACCCCTACTCCAGCTCCTCCGCGACTTCGGTCGCGGAGAGAAAGCGCATGATGCTCTCTGCGACTACGATGTCCAAAACCGCTTGAAGACGGAGCTGGATCTGCAGGCACATTCCTTCCAGATGCTAAAGACAGACCAGGCTGACCTGATGTTCATCCATCTCGGCGTGCCGCATAGCCCGAACATTTGGAGCCGTGCAGACAACGCCTACACCCAGCATTGCGGAAGCTCGTACCTGGACAATCTCGCTCTTACTGACAAGCTCCTGGGAGAGATGATGACGACCCTGCAAGCCTCGCCGCGCTGGTCACAGACGACGCTCGTCGTGCAAGGCGATCACTCATGGCGGACCCAACTTTGGGAGGGACTTCCCGCATGGACCGCGGAAGATGAGCGCGCTTCAGGCGGCCTCTTCGATCCCCGGCCTGCGCTGATCATCCATCACGCCGGTCAGACATCGGGGGAGATTGAGAACCAGCCCTGGCCGCTGCTCCGGGTGCATGACGCGGTCGAGGATCTCCTGCGCAAGCCGAATGCAGGACCGTCGCTCGCACCCCTCAGCGACGAGGGAAGTGATCCGCGTTGAAACGGTAAACGATCGCCAAGGTAAGCGGCTTGGTGTAGATGTGGCCGCTCGTGGTCACCGGAGTATCGAAGCGCTGGTACTGAGCATCCGCCTTGATTAAGAAGTGATTGGAGATACCGAAGTCCACACCGCCGCCGCCCGAGAGCACGTTGGTGGGATTCTCCAGGTATTCGATCGCGCCAGTCGGATCGACAAAGCCGTTGATGTACTTGATCTCACCGCGGCCGAAGAGCACATCCCCGTAAGGCATGATGCGACCGAACGTGTGTGCAAGCCGAATCCCGCCCAGGATCTCCTTCTCATTGAGCAGGTCACCGCTATCCACCGGGTAGGATCCGCGAACCTCGATCGCAGGCCGAAGATGGAAAAAAGACCGAAAAGAAAGATCCGCGCCCGCGGTAATGCTCAGGTTCTTGCCGTCAAGCAGTCCCGTGTAGACAGCGCTTGCGCCGCCAAAAGCCGTGAGTTCAAGCGGCCTGTAAGCGGTGGGTGCGGCCTGCGCCAGCGTGTGACGGCCGTAAAGTGCACTGAGAACCAGCAGTGTCAGCGTGCGTGCAGAGCGTCGATGGATCAAACCTACTCCTAAGAGGTCGCCTGCAGCGGTTGGCGGGGTAGATCGCTCCAAAGTGCCGCAGCGCAAGCGCGGCGAAGCGTCTGCTGAGATCATACTCCGGACCCATGCCGCCGGACATCGTAGCCCAACAAGATTCGGTGACGGATACAAGATCGGTCGTACGCTCCCCTTTCGGGCCGGCCTAGCCCGGGCGCAACTGTGGTAGATTCAGAAGGTCGATTCGACGCGGACAGATGGCCGAGTGGCTGAAGGCGCACGCTTGGAAAGCGTGTATACCGCAAGGTATCCAGGGTTCGAATCCCTGTCTGTCCGCCACTTATGCGCGGTGCTTCTGCTTAAGAAAGCCGAATCGATCTCCTCCACAACCAGCCGACTACTCGCTGATGGCTTGATAGAGCGCCAAAGCGATCTCCCGATGCCCCAAAGGGTTGGGGTGAACGCTATCGTTCATGTCCGCATCGGTCCCGCTCTCATACTTGCGGGTGTCAAACAACGAAACTCCCAGACCGTCGGAGGCGAAGACCGCGACGTTCGAGCGTATGTCCTGGATGTATGCCTGACAGGGAGCGTCGTTGCCCGCGCACGCGGCGTCGCTTTGGCTGTTTTGCTTCGGGGTTGTCCCGACCAAAACCTTCGGCAGGTTCAGGGTGCCGGAGGGCGGGGGGATCGCAACAGCGACAATACCTAGACCTTCAGGTTCGGCGCTTGTCTGAGTGAATGTGACGGTATGGCTTCCGGCTGGGACTAATGGAATGCGCAAGAAAGCCAACGACGACTGGATTCCGTGGATCGTAGTCATTGCAGGGGATGGACCGGTCGCGAGCGATCCGAACGGAGTGCCGTCTACGGCATACGTGAATAAACCCGTACTTCCATCCGTAATGCGGTACCAGACATACACGGGTTCGGATGCCGAAGTCTTTACCGTGAAGGTGATGGAGGCGTTGCGGGCATCGGTTGTCAGTGCATTCCAAAATGATTCCACGTGCGCGGGTCCGGTAACCTTCACCGTCGGATCGGTGGCGAGCACCTTGTACTCGACCGGTACAGCAAGCCATGCTATCGAAGCTTGCTGGCACAGGTTGAAGATGGACTCATACGCCCCTGCCCCTTTGAAACCTACGTCGTTTGTGCTCACGAGTAAGCTGTACAAGCCTCTCGCAGAAAGCGTAGGCACTTCGTTCGTCTGAACGATCTGGTCAACGGGTAGATCGCACGCTTGGTCCCCCGGGATCGCATTGTCGGTGAGCGATAAAGAAACCGCGCTTGCAACAAGTGCGGCATACCTTTGCGTCGCCGGCTCCGGAAGCGTGAAACCCGCTGTAATCGAGTCACCCAAAGCGTGGTAATAGCTGAACTCGGTGCTCAGGTTTACGGGCGACGCGCTGAGTGGCGCCGAGATCGGCAGCGAAACGCTCCTCCCACATCCCAGGCAGGAACAAGCGATCAAACTGAGCAACAGGCATGTACGCACACGACAATCGTATCCCGATCGATGTATACCCCGGTAGGAGTCAACTGCCGTGATCAGCACAACAGCCCGGACAGATGAGACCAATCCTTTGAGAAACCGGTCTGCGTCTGGTTTTACTTACCTTTGAGTTCCTCATCCCTTGGTGCCCGAGGGGGGACTTGAACCCCCATTCCCTAAAGGGCGACGGATTTTAAGTCCGCTGTGTCTGCCGATTTCACCACTCGGGCCTAATGATCCCAACTCGTTGATCCTAACTCAGGTGACCGTAACTCAGGAGTGTCCGCTGTAGAGCGTCCGGTACATCTCGCGGTTACGAAGGATGGCCTGCACGTACTCGCGCGTTTCGGTGTAAGGGATGGATTCCACGAACTCCGGAACGTCCTTGTAGTCGCTCGCGGACATCCACTGACGCACGGGTACGTCACCCGCGTTGTACGCGGCGAGTGCATACTCGGCCTGCCCGCCAAAACGATCGAGCACAAGCCGCAGGTTCCGCGTGCCGAGCTGAAGGTTCACGCTGGGATTGAGCAGGGAGGCCGGCTGAAAGCCGCGCATGCCTTCCTTCTTCGCGATCTCCTTGCCGACGGAGGGAAGCAGTTGCATGAGCCCATAGGCGTGCGCCGGACTGACCGCGCCTGCATTGAACTCGGACTCTTGGCGGATCAGCGACGCCACCAGGTACGGGTCTAGACCGTTCCGCTCCGAGTCCGCAGTGAGATCACCCCAGTACGGCTGGGGGAAGATCAGCCGCCAGTACTGCAGGGGCACATCGTTAGTCGGGATGGAAAAGAAGGAGATGCCGGAGTGCTTCATCGATTGCAGCGCGCGGGTGTACTCGCCGTAACTGGCGTAGATCTGTGCCTGTGCCAGCGCTCCCCACTCGCCCGAGCCGGAGCTTGCCTGGATCTCCGGGCCGATATACTCGTTCAACGCGGCGTTGGCCAGCAGCTTGGCCTTCATGTAGTGCGGGTCGTTCTCCGGCACCACCGATCCGAGATCAGGGATCGTGACCTTGCGGATCGCGCTCAGCGTGGGCGAAGGTGAGCTTTCGCTCTGCCGCCCCAGCACCGCGAGCCGTTTCCGTGCTTCCACGCCGTAGTAAAAGTTGGTGTAGTTCGCGGAGAGCGCCTTATAGAAGTTTTCAGCCTGCCCGAAGTCGTGTTCCTCGTCCTCATAGATGCGGCCGCGCCAGTAGAGTGCGCTGGACGCTTCAATCCCGGCACCGTAGCGGGTCACCTGCTCGTCCATCAGCCGCGCCGCGTCCGCGAACTTGCGCAGTCGATAGTTCATCCAGGCGACACGCCAATGGGCGGACGGAGCGTAGATGCTGTTGGGGAAGTGCTGCACCAGCAGGTCATAGTGGTAGATCGCCTGGGTCGGATCGTGCGCAAGCAGATACATGTTTCCGCCGGAGTATAGTGCCTCCTCCGTCCAGCGGCTCTGGGGATGCTTCTGTATTAGTTCCGCAATGATCGAGTCATGACCGACGCGATCTTTTTCACTCCGCGAGATCTCTGCGTAGAGATAGAGCTTCAGGGCTGCGCTGTCGTCGTTGGTCGCGGGCAGTTTGTCGACGTCCCGGCGGCTCAGGTGCTTGAGCTTCAGATCGCAGACCGCGCTGTAGATCTGGAGCGCATCTTTATCCGCCTGGCTGAGGCTCGAGTCGTTGCGGATAGCCGAGTACTCGGCGTTCGCCTCGTTGTAACGCTTGGCGTTGAACATCTGGTCGGCATGGACCTTGCGCTCGGCTGCCGTTGGCGGCATCCCCATGGCCTGCATCTGGAGCTGCGCCTGCGTCGCTTCGTAGCTTAAAGGCTGGTTGACATAAAGCGATCGATAGAGCGCCTCCGCTTTGGCCGAATCGCTCGACATCTGGTAGGCACGGGCGAGTGCATACCTGTATCCCACACTCTCCCCTTGCGGAGTGCCCGCCAGCGGCTCCAGCACGCGCACCGCACCGGCTGCATCCTTCTCCTGCAGATGCGCGTTCGCCAGTGCGACCGGGGCTGTCGCAACGAAGATGCTCTCGGGGTGGCGATCGGCGAAGTGGTCCAAGAGTGGGTAGGCTTCCGTACCTCGTTGCGCCTGGATCAGGGCCTGCGCTCCCAGGTACTCCGCGTAATCGTCGAGCGCATCTCCGGCTTGCGCGGCGCGATGGAAGTCCTCAGCCGACTCCGAGTACCGGTGATCGAGCGAGTAGGCATGTCCGAGCGCCAGATACGCGGAGGCCGCAACGATGCCGGGATGTCCTGTCGCATAGGCGGAGACGCCGTTGTAGCTGGCCGCTGATCGCGTAGACGCCAGTTGCTGTGCCATGGGCCGAAGCTGCGTGGTCGCCACAAAGGCGCTGTTCAAGCGGATGCTCTGCACCGTGGCCGCCGCGTTGCGCTTCGCCTCCGCCGCGCGCTGAACACGGCTCATGGGCTTTTCCGGCGTGTTCCTCCGGGATTTCGAACCGTTGACAGAGTTCTTGGCAGCTCTGGCAGACGTTCCGGTCGCGAGAGCCTTGCCACCCCTGGCCGGGGATTTAGCTTTTGCGCTTTGGGCCGGCGTCTTCTTGACCGGCTTCTTCACCGCCCCAGTCACCGCCCCCGGTACACCCGCCATGCCCAGCGCCAGCCCGAGTACCCCAGCCAATCGGAATCTCCGCCAAACCTGCAATCTCCACCTCATCCCGAAAGCCGCCTACCAGATCAACTTTAGCGTCCCACGACAGGCTCCGCCCCAGCCATCCCCATTTTAGGTGCGGCGACGAATCAAAGCTGCTAAGACATTGGCCCGGACGTTCTCTTTCGGGGAGTCTTATTGCTCCAACCCGACCTGCCATTTACACTCATGCTTGGTCCTTCCGGGGCTGCAGTCCCTGACGAACGTTGTAGTGCCCTTTGCCTATGCCCGCCTTAGAATCGCCTGAGAGTCAAATTCCGGCTGAGATTCACCCCGATGTTGCTCTCGTCGCGCGAGCCAGGGAAGGCGATGCCAGTGCATTCGAACAGCTCGTGCGGCAGTACGACCGGCAGATCTTTCGCGTCGCCCAGCACATTACCCAGAATCGCGAAGACGCGGAAGATATCACCCAGGATGCCTTCTTCAAGGCCTACCAGAAGCTCGATCAATTTCAGGGGAACTCCAAGTTTTCTACCTGGCTCGTCCGGATCGCGGTCAACGAGTCGCTCATGCGGCTGCGCAAGCGCAAGACCAGCAAGACCGTCTCCATGGACCAGGACGTCCAGACCGAAGAAGGCTCTATCCCCCGGGATTTTGCCGAGTGGCGTCCCAACCCTGAGCAGATCTACAATCAGGGCGAACTCGGAGACATTCTGCGCAAGACGATCCAAGGCTTGCCCCCAGGTTTTCGCACCGTTTTCACCCTTCGCGACATCGAAAACCTGTCGACGGAGGAAACAGCAGAGGCGCTCGGCTTGAGCGTACCCGCTGTGAAGTCCCGGCTTCTGCGTGCGCGCTTGCAACTGCGCGAACGTCTCAGCCGATACTTCAAGCAGAAGAAAGAGGCCCCAGCGCTATGACGTGCACAGACTTTCTCGCCAAGTTGACCGATTACTTCGACGGCCGCGTCGAAGCCGAACTGCTTGTCGAAGTCGAGCACCATATCGCGGAGTGCAAACACTGCGAGGTCGTGTTGGATTCAACCACCAAGACGATCAATATCTATCGCGATCACGAGATCTATGACTTCCCGCCGGAGCTCGAGCATCGACTGCACTCGGCGATCATGAACCGCTGCATCCCCTCCACAAAACACTAAGACACAGCGTTCTCCGCTCCCTTCATACGAAGGGAAGAGACCGGGGTTGGTGCCCGGTCTCCTTCTTTTGCCTGCTCAAATCGTTATCGGCTGGCCCGCTTGATCGCCGCGGGCTTGAACTCCATCGGTTCGCTGGGCGGCCCGTCCGTGACCGTATAAAGCTCGCCCGAGTGCATATACATCCGTTCCAGCTCAGCCTTGTTCAGCGGACGTCCGCCACGCCGTCCAAA
Source organism: uncultured Granulicella sp. (assembly GCA_965198885.1). GTDB lineage: Bacteria > Acidobacteriota > Terriglobia > Terriglobales > Acidobacteriaceae > Edaphobacter. The sequence continues at coordinate 3,690,169 of OZ240677.1, forward strand.
GACGGAGAGCTGATTGCCGCTCTCATCCACTGCGCGGTCCCGATCCACGCCTTTCGAGATCATCAGCGCATCCCCCGGCAGCTTCTTCGTCGCGATCAACTGCGGAATGGGCTGCGGACTGAATCCATAGAACTCGCGCTGCGACTTCGACGAGAACAGTTGCACGATCCGCATCCCATTCTTGCCGTCGGCCACAAAGGCAAACTGACTGGAGCTGACCATGCCGATCTTGATGTCGTTGACGTCGTTCATCACGCCGCCGGCGTTGAACATCAAGTTCAGCTTGGCTTGCTCCGGCTTCTCGACATCGACGATGGCCATACCGTCCCTGCCGTCCGAGATATAAGCATACGTGCGAGCAACATAGATGTTGCGAGCGTCCGCAAGAGGAAGCGTGGAACCGACAGGCTTCGGCTTGTCCAGATGCGTCGCGTCGAAGACCTTCAGACCATCCTTGTCGACCACAAAGGCGTAGCGGAACTGGACGGCAATGCCGCGCGGCTCATTGAGGATCGGGGAACCGATCTCCGCCGTAATCTTCGGATGTAACGGGTCAGCCAGGTCCACAACCTCCAGACCGCGATCGCAGAGGATGTAAGCATACGTGCCCGCAATGGTAATGCGCCTTGCTCCATTGAGCTTGCCCTCGGGATTCCAGGTCAGTGCACGGCCGAGGAAGTTGTTGCGATTGTCGCCATCAAGCAGCGTGCCGACCCCTTTCTTCGGATCGCCTACAACGATCAGCCCCTCGTACTTATCGGTCACATAGAGGAAGGCATAGAGCGGAGCGATTTTACCCTCTTCGTTCTCGGGAATCTGTTCGCGGAGCGGATCCAGCGCCAGCGTGGAGGGCGAAGCCACCGCCGTGGCAAACTTCGTTTTGACGTAGAACCGTTGGCCTACAGGCGACACCGGAGCGTTGCTCACGCGTTCGGAGACATCCTTGACATCGACGTTCGCGACGTCGAAGACACGGAAACCCTCCTTGCCCAGCGCGGCGTACGCGTACTCGCCGCGGAGCTGCACGTCAAGAACATCGCCTTCCTTGTCATACGAAGTCTTCAACTGGCGACCTTCTCTGACGAACTTCTCATACGCGGCAGGATATGCGAGCTGATGCAGATCACTGCCGATGATAGCCGGCGGCTCCGCTCCCTCGGCAACCGGCACGGCCTGGATGCCGCCCTTGCCGTCCGCGACGTAGATGTACTTGCCCATGAAGTTCAAGAAGTTGGTGCCTTGGACGAGAAGCTGCGCCATCCACGCGTTGTTGTCTCCGTTTTTGGCGGCGTGGCAGTCCGTGCAGCCCTTGGTCTCAGTCGCGCGCACGGTGTGCGGGACGTATGTGCTGAACGCCTGACCGCTGAACCCCGGAGCCGAGATCGTCTGCTGCTGCTGGTACAGCCAGTTGCGATTGGCGTTCTGCGAACTGACCACAACTGCGCAGGCGCTGCGAACCGGGGCGATCTTGTTCCCCGTCACCGTGCCATCCACGCCCAGCATGTACACGTCGTCGCGCAGCACCATGAAGTTATAGTTTGTGTAGTTGCGTGTGGTCTGCCCTTCGTTGTGCAGCATGGGCATCTTCTGGTTGGCCGACATGGAGAGATGGCAGCCGAAGCAGCTTGTCGTCCAGGACGAGTGGCAGCTATAGCAGGTCATGCGCGAGTCGCGGTGCGCGAGGACACTCTCGCCGGAGGGAAGGGAATCAGGCACATTGCCCCAGGTCATGCCGTCCTTCTGGATGGTCTTGGCCAGACGGGACTTCTCGCTGTAATGCTCGTTGCCGGGCGTGATGGAGTCGAGAACCTGCACCACCTCCCACTTCCGATCCTTCACAATATTCGACCGCTGCCAGAGCTTGCCATCATCCCAGTAGAAGCGAGCTTCCTTGAACGGCGTCCGCATGCGCAGCAGGTTGCTGGAGGCGTCGTTCGCGCTCGCCGGCCCGCTCGTCTTCAGCAGCGCCTTGCTGTAGATGGTGCCGTGGCAGTCCTGGCACCCGATCTCGATCGCATTGCGCGTCTCGCCATAAAGCTTACCGTTGCCGTGTACATCCTGGGTAAAGTGGCAGTCGGCGCAGGCCATGCCCTTCTCCAGGTGGATATCCATGAGGTGAACGCTCTTGCCGAGCGTCACGTCTTCCGTGGGGAGCTTGGCCCCTTCCTTGTCCAGCAGGTTGCCATGACGATCGCGCTTATAAACAGCTCGGAAGACCCATCCATGGGAGTGGAAGTCGCCGAACTGTGTGTCCTTCAGGTCCGCGTTGAACTCCGGCGTGCCGATCTTCTCGAGGAAGGCTGCATCGCTCCAGTTGCCGCGTGCCGCCGATCCTTCAGGATTCCGAAGCTGGACGTCATGCAACTTCTGCAGACTGGGATCATTCTCCTTCGCCGGATACATCTTGTCGCCGTCCGCCTCATTGTCCCACCAGGTCATGCCGTAGTAGGTGGTGACCATGTTGGTGCCGGGGTGCATGTGGCAGGTCATGCATTGGCTGGAGGGGATGCTCTTGGTGAAGACGTGCCGCAGCGGATGGCCGCTCTCATCCTTGTTGACCGTCGGATCGTCGCTTTGGCTCCTACCGGTGTTACCGAACGCAGAAGTCTGCTCCCCGTGCCTCGGATCGCGGTCGTTCGCGTACAGCACGTGGCAGCCGGAGCAGCCGCTGGAGCGATAGTCGCCGGCCTGGTCGTTGGTGCCGGGCAAAGAAAGTAGCGGATCGAGCAGGCGTGTCTTCTGCAATCCCAGGAAGACCGGGTCCGTGCGCAGGCTGGTGCCGAGGCCGCGATCGCTTAGTTTCAGGTCCGGATCGCCGGCCTCTTCTTCAGGGCTGGGATTGCCGATCTCCGGCCGCTTCTCGCCGCCGCGCTCAAACACCCGCAGAATATTGCCCGGCTGCGAATACTCCCAACGCTGCAGCGGATCGAGGTACGCGAGCACACCCTTCGTGCGGGTCTCCTCGTCGCTCGGCGGAGGGAACGTGCGCAGGCGTTCAGGCTTGCCGTTAATGTCATACGACTCGCCGAAGTGCGGATTTTTGAGCGGGTAAGCGCCGTTGTTATACAGCGCCGCGCCCCACAGCATCGCGCCGTGGGTCATCATGCTGGACTTCACATTGCGCGTCTCGTTCGCATGGCAAGCCCCGCAGGTCTGGGGTGCGATCCGCAGGTCGCCGGGATTGACGAAGCGCACAAACTCCGCGCTCTCCTTGATCCAGTTGGTGTACGCACGAATCGGGTGACCGCCACGCGCGGCGTTCTCCTCCAGCCGCGGCAGCACGTGCGCCTTGCGCTCCGCCTCTTTATACTGCGGCGTCCCCTTACCCGCGTCCGCTGAGATCTCGGGATTACCCCCATGGCAGTCCGCGCAGCCGAGATTGACGGTATCTTCCGCGTGCATGTTCGGGTGCTCGATGCCGGTGTGGCAAGTAATACAGCCCACCGATGCAGCCTTCGCCTGTTCCTCGGTCTCACCGTACTTCGGCAGCCGAATCGGAAAGCGGGTCTTCTTCTCTTCAGGCGGCTCAGGCGCAGCGGTCGTCACTGGCGGAGCGGCAGTGCCTTGCTGAGTCTCCTGCTGCTGCGCCTTGAGCTTTGCACCTGCCTTCGCCGAGACGGTCGGGAGTTCCAGAGAGTTCGTCAACAGGAACCCGGCGGCAATCACAGCGGACGCGCACAACCCTGCGGCAGCGGCGCGTCGGACAAGAACTTGGCGGAGCATGTTGCGTAGTATAGGCACGTCCATCACCGATGCGAAGCGAAAATCAAAACTGGAACCGAACTGTTGCGAATACTGAAAATAGTGTCTGCGAAGTGTAAAAGTCACGCAAACCACGGCCCGGAACCAGCACCGCTCCGCCTCCGCTTAGCACAATGTTGTCCGAGAGGAACGGCCGGTAGATTGCACCGATGCTCCCATCGGTGCCGATCGTTCGCCGGATTCCGTTCTGCTGCAGGATGAAGACCAGCGGCTGCGTCCGGGCGAACTGTAAAAAGTTAACGTTGCCGACCAGCTTTAAAGATTGCGTCACCTTTGAATCCACACCGGCGTTGTAGAGGTAGAGCCCCGGATTGTTGAAGTTCGCCTGACCTTCATCCTTGCTCGACCGCAGGTCCGGCAGGAAGCTGTCTCCAGGTGTCAACGCGACGCCCGTCCCGGTCAGCCGGATGCTCTCGCGGTTGAAGAACGAGAACTCGCCGCCAGCAAAGGCCTCCGCATCGACGATCGAGTCGAAGCCGCTCGCAGTCCCGCTCCGGGGCGAGTTGTCACCGGAGGCATAAAACACCGAGGCCCGGAAGCGCATGTACGAGTAATCGCGTGAGAGTTCCACCGCCGCGAGTTGCGCGTTGATCGAGACCGGCCGGTTGGCAATGATGTCCAGCGAGTCATGCCCAAGCGCCTCATAAAACGCATTGGTGATGTTGGTCCGGCCGATATGCCCATCGCCCGTAAAGCCGAAGTAGTTCACATCCTGACGATGACGTTTGAAGACGCCAAGCGGTGCCGGCCGTACCAGGAAGCCGTTATCGTCATAGTGCAGGCGACCGTTGTCGCGCAGGAAGTGATAGCTGATCTGCGCCGTATAACCCTTGGCAAAGAAGTCCTGCATAAACAGGTTCGCAATAGCCACCTCGCGTCCGCGCCGTGCAAAGCTGTTCAGCCCGCTGTTGGTGTTCTTCTCCAGGAAGTCGAAGCCCGCCAGGTTGTACTGGTATCGGTTCGAGCGCAGGTTCCCGAAGAGGCGCACCCCCGGTTCTTCATCCGCAAAGATGAATCCGCGAAAGTCGCTTGCGAACTGCTGGATGCCCGCCCGAACGTTGACGAAGTCGTAGTTCGGTCCCAGGTCCTTGATCTTGACCTCACCGAAGGCTTCCTGCAGCCCAACATGCGTATCGAAGCGCGTGGTCCCTCGGCGAACATCCGGGCTGACGATCTCGTTCTCCCGCGTCAGCAGGTAGTTCAGGTTGAACGCCGGGGTGACGCGGATACGCCAGTCCACCGGGCGAAACGCTGAAGTGTCCCCATGGAACAGATCGAAGGTAGTGCGAAAGGTCTGAGCCGTGAAGAACTGACCGCCGCGACCAAAGAAGTTTGAGCTTTCCGGGGCGTCGGAGGCCTGGCCTGACTTGACCGGCAGCCGCCGTCCGTCCAGGACCGTGATGCTGTCTCCGGTGAAGCTGAAGAACGTGTTGCCGAAGAGCGGCTTATCCCCCTTCAGCTCGTTCCGGTTGAATGGGTCGTACCAGTGGCCCAGCACATACGGCACTTCGAGCGCGGGGTACCGCCGGTAGTTCTCCGCGTCCGGCACCCCCATGTACCAGCGATCCTGCAGCGGCTGGAAGAGGTAGTTCTCCTGCGGCAGCCGTCCTTCTTTGGGAACCACAATCTCGCCGTTTGCATCCGGACGCCGATTGAGCTCCAGGTACTCGCCGCCGGTCTCCTGCACCGCGGTCTGCGGCACCGGCGCTCCCGGCTGCACTGCCTGGAAGCCGGTCAGGTGGATCTCCACCGAGAGCACCTCGCCCCCGTTCACCATGATGCTGCCCTTGCGATACGGCTCGCTTCCGTTCAAAGGCTTGAGTACCAGGTCGTAGGTTCCCGGCGTTACGTTCAGCAAGCGAAAGATGCCGTCGCCTTCACTCCCCGTCTCGCGCAGCGGCGCCGTACCCCCGTTCGCTGCGGTCAGCTGCACGGCAACTCCCGCCAGCGGACGGCCGTTCTCGTCGAAGAGAATCCCCTGCAAAGCCCCGTTGCGTGCGGTCTTCTGTTGCGGGATGCGCTGCTCCGGAGGCAAGGTCGTCTGGATCTCCGGTGCGGGCACCGAGGGCTGACCTTGCGGGGACTGGGGCTGCGGCCCAACCGGGTCTTTCTGCGCCAGCGAACACCGTCCGCAGAAGGCTGTTAACGCGCTGATCGCAAGTGCACAAAGAACGGAATGTTGAAGTCGTCTCATGAATCTGTTAAAGCTACCGGCTCAGCCTATAGCCCCCACGCTCAAGGAGCAATCTCTTTCTGCGCTGTGCTAGACTCCGCTCTCATACGGGGGGCACTTTGTCGCAATTCAAGGAAATCTTCGAACTCAGCAGCCGCCTTCAGTTCCTCTACAACGCCGTCGAAGACGCCCAGAACACCATTCGCTTCATCGATACCAAGGCTGCCTTCTGCGTCACCCTGCTCTCCGGCATGACCGCCGGCGCACTCCAGGGCACGCACTCCGATCACCCCGCGCTGCATAAGATCCTCTTCACCATCTTCCTGATGGCAGTGGGCCTATCGTTGCTGATCTGCATGCGAGTCATCTTTCCCGTCATCAAACCCCACAGCGCGCCATCCCCCCATCCCGCCCGCCCGCTGCCAAAATTCTTCATCCACCAGCACAAAACCCACCACTGGATCAGGCACACCTTCTCGAACTCCGTCGACGATGTGCTCTGCGACGATCACGCCTCGTACACCACCGCCCTGACCGCTTCGAGCGACGATGACCTCGTGACCGCCATGTGCGATGAGCTCCTCATGGTCTCGCTCATCCGCCAGATCAAGTCCGACCGTCTGCATACCGCCATGTTTTCCCTTGCCTTCGGTGTCTTCCTGTTCGTGGCCTTGATGGTGACGTAGCACGGAGCACAGGGCCGGGGAAAACCTGGTATCAAGGATGCTGCGACGCCAGCGCCGTATCGATCTTCTGCAGATACTTCCTCGACCGCCCCGCCTCATCCGTATCCGGCGCCGTCGCAACCACTTCACTGAAGTGTTCCTTCGCCGCCGCCAGCAGCCCCATCTGGTGCTGCTGATTGAACTCAAGCGTATACAGAAAGCCCAGCCGGTAGTTCGCAAAGATATCCTTCGGAATATACGTCAGCGCCTGCTGGCAGAGGTGAATCCCCGTGTCATAGCGGTTCAGCATCCACTCGCAATCGCACAGCCCGACATTTGCCTGCCCTCGCAGTTCACGCCAGATATCCGTCTGCGCCGCGCGCTTCTTGCTCCCCATCCCGATTAGAAATCCCGCCGCGTAGTAGTTCAGCTTTCCTCCAAAGCCTGAATCGAAGTTACTCAGCGCCAGGTACTGGTTGTACTCATTCTCTGCCTCCGCCGGTTGCTTTAGCTGGCGCAGACACTCCGCCAGCCAGAAGTGCGCCTCGGCATTCTTCGGGTTCTTCGCAACCGCCTCCACTGCCGCCGTCTTGCCATCCGCGAAGTCTCCCTTGCGGTAGTAAGCCTGCGACAGCAGGTACCAGCCCATCCCGTTCTCCGGATCGCGCTTCGTCACCACATCCAGCTGCCGCACCGCCTCATCCATATCGCCCTGGTCCAGCAACGCCCCCGCATAGCTCGACCGCGCCTCCGTGTAGTCTTCATCCGCCGAGATCGCCTGTTTGAACGCCGCCGTCGCCTCGTCATCCAGGTAGAGCGCATTATCCACCCGCCCGAGATAGAGAGCCGCCTTGCTGAACTTCGGATCAATCTTCAAAGCCTCGCGAAAATCATCTGCCGCCTTCTTGTAGTTGTCCGGCGTCCCCTTCTGGTAGTTCTCGATCCCCTTATCGAACTTCTCCACCGCGGCATGATTATGCTGCCGCACGATCATGATCCGCACGCTCACCGTCGTATCCTGTCCTGGATAAACCTGCTCCTCCCGCGGCCCATCCGGCTCGTACCCCATCCGCACCGCCTTGATCGTATGCGCCCCCGGCTGAATACCCGGCAGCCGCAGCGGCGTCCCCTTGTTCACAATCCCCGCGCTCTTCCCATCCACGAACACCTCGGTGTTATCCATGTTCGTCTCGAGCACAAGGTTCCCAAACGCCGGCGGAGGCAGGTTCGCCCCCTTCACATGCGTTGGGTTATACGCGAGCACCATGTTCGGATCGAAGCTCCCCCGCTCGGACGTAGGATTCTGCGCCGCACCCGTCGCCAGCCTCACATTGCTGTGCACATACTCCGCCAGCTCATCGGCTGAGACGACCCCATCCCCATCCGTGTCCGCCTCGCCCTGCAGCCCCTTGACCACGTAGTACGTAAATACCCCATGCCCGCCGCCAAATTTGTCGCTCTCAAAGCTCTGCTCCCGATCCCGGCTCGCCGTCAGCGAAAACAGGCTCTTCTGCAGATCCAGCAGCGTCTGCGTCACCTGCGCCCGGTCAGACTCCGGCGTAATCGCACCCGAGTGGCACGCATCCGTCACCAGCACCTTCCACTTCCCCTTGATCTTCCCGCCGATCTGCTGCCCCATCTTCTCCATCGGGTACGCCGTGTTCGCGATATTGTGCAGATCCACGTCATACGTCGCCAGGTAAGCCTTTCCGCTCGACACAAATCCATGCCCCGCGAAGTAGATCAGCACCCGGTCATCGTCCTTGGTCACGCTCGGCAGCCACACCTCCAGTTCATGCCGCACGTTCTCCACCGTCGCCTTCTCGTCGATTAGCTTATGCACGTTCTCGGCAGGGAACTGACCGCCCTCCGCACTGATCAGCGTCGTGTACATATCCTCCGCATCCCGATTCGGAAAAGAGAGCTGCGCAGACTCCGGCAGGTTCTTGTACTTCGCAATCCCGATCACCAGCGCATAGCTCCGCGGAATCGAAACCTGAGCCTTCTTCGTGCTCAAGTCAACCGTCTTCAGATCGCGCGTCTCAGAACTCTGCTGTGCCGCAGGCGAGGCACTAGCAGCCGGAGCAGTAGTAGCCGGAACCGTCTGCGCCCAGGCCAGTCCCGGCATCATCCCCAAAACCAACGCAACCCTCTTCAAGACCTGAACCAACATCACCATCACCCCTGCAAGCCTTAAGCCTTACCGCTGAGAACGGACAACAGACAACGGACGGCCGCACTCAATTGTGCGCCACCCGAAACGTATAGATCACCGGAGCGGTCTTGCTCCCACTTCCGCCCACCGTAACGCCGTTCGATCTCTTCACCACCGTGATATCCCGGGACGCATACCCCGCAATCGGCTCCAGCGGTGCCGGCAGCGGGGCATTCTTCGGCAGCGGAGCCGGTCCCGCGCTGATATCCGTACACTCGCCCCGCGCCTTGAAGACCGCATCGTTGCATCGCGGCCTCAAAGAACTGATCGGCCCCGGAGCCACAAACGCGGAGGCTGGCGGCGTCGCAATCGCGTCAGGCGAAAGCAGGAAGTACAGAACATCGAACCCAGCCGGCCCATTGATCTCGAACCAGCTCTCATCGATGGACGGGATCGTAAAGGCCTGGCCCTGGTGAACCCGGTTATCTGATCCCGCCTGGAAGCTCGGAAACACGGTGGCAAACTTGCCCGAGGTTCCCTGGTCCATCACATACAAATAGCCATCGAAGTCGCTCTGTACCTTGAAGTGCACGTTATCGCCCTGCTCGAACACATGATCGGAGCCAACCGTATCCACCTTGCCGTCCATCGTCCGCCGCTCCAGCGTGATCTTCAACGCCGGCCGCGTCGCCGGGGCGGCGGCAGCCTTCGCAGCGGGCTTCGGAGCCGTCTGGCCTCCCGCAGCCAGTAGAAACAACATGCACGTCGCTCGAATCACAGACACCTCGCAACTTTCGTAAAGCTCAGACGCTCAAGAGCATACAGCGGGACGTGCTAAGACAGAGCACCACTTCCATGTCGACACTTTACGCGTGCTTGTCCGCTTTCACACCAGGAAAATCGCCATTCCGTGATTCGGTCTGTTCTCTTCTTGACCTGCCGCCATGGCGGGCGTATCTTTCCTCGCACAGAACAAAATAAAGACGTCCGCTGGCTACTCCCGGATTTCCAGGCTCGCGCACCCAGCAACACATATATGCCTGGCTCCTCCGGATCTTTTTCACCATGGGACTGTCCCAAATTAAGATTCTGCAAATCTCAAGCGGCCAATTCGAGCTACGGTGAAGGACTGAATGAACATGAACTCCGCACATGCCCTATCCAGGCTTACCCGGCATACTTTGGCCTTTGGCCTGATCTCGCTCCTCTTCGTGCAACCGGCTCTCGCCCTCGGCGCTCCGTTTCCGGACGGACCAGCCAAGACCACCGATCTCCCGGAAGCTCCCTATCCAGAGTCCGAAGGCCTCACCATCGAGATTCTCGACGGCGAAGGCGCCCTCAACAACATCCGCCAGCGCACCGCCCGCGAGCCCATCGTTCAGGTGGAAGATAAGAACCACAAGCCCGTCGCCGGAGCCGCCGTCCTCTTCAGCATCAACACGGGGTCCGGAGGTGCTGGAGCCAACGTCGGCGGACTCTCCTCCTTCACCGTGCGCACCGGGATCGACGGCAAGGCGCAACTCAAGGGCCTCCAGCCCAACAACATCTCCGGAGAGTTCACCATCACCGTGACCGCCAGCGTGGGTTCGCTCGTCGCCACCGCCGTCATCCACCAGAAAAACAGCACTTTCACCGGCGAGTCGAACACCACCAACTCCTCCTCGCAGCCCTCTGGCGCCCAGTCCGCAACCAACATCGGCGGCCAGGTCTTGCAGCACGGCCACAACTTTCTGGTCATCGGAAGCATCGTCGGCGCTGCGGCTGCCGCGGGTTTGGTCGCAGGACTCGTGGTCGCCACCAAAACCAGCGGAGCCCGCATCACCGCAGGCGCCGGAACCGTCTCCGCCCCGTAGTGTGGTGAGTCAAAGATTCACTCTCTGGATTCAGGATGATTCACTCCATAGACCAAAGGCCAAAGGCCCGTTCCATACCAGTCTGGGGCGTAGCCCAAGAAGCCTTTCGTCACGATCAGGGGGATGAGAGCCCGGCCTGATCCGGGCTCAAATGGCAGACTCACCCTGTATCGGAGTCGAAGGACCCGATGAATCTGAGCACATCTCGATCCCATCCATCTCGCCCGAGAGTCTCCGGGTGGAAATGTGCTCCGGATGAGGATGGACGATCGGTATACCCGCCATATACCGCTCCACGAGAACAGGCAAACCCGGAGAACTCCACCATCCTAGGCTCGATTCTCGTAATCCCTACTGTGCCGCCGAACTCCCCGTCTTCGTCGTGCCAGTGGCCGATGCCAGCGCCGGAATGAACAGCATAGACGGGCTTGCAGCCGTCACATCCGACACCCACACCGGGGCCCCATTGATCTCATTGAACCGAAACACACCATTTCCCGATAGCTGCGCCACCAGCGTCGGTTGAACCGGGCACACCACCCGTTGCGCCACACTCGCGCCCGTCAGATCCACCCGGATCACGCTCGAATCCCCTGAGTTCGCCACCGCCGCATACTTCCCGCTCAACGACGCGCCCAGCGCCACCGGAGCCTTCAACAGGTTCGCAGTAGGGATCTGCACCGGCGTCGCCGTCGTGGAAGCAGACTTCACCAGCGTCAGCGTATTCGCTCCCGAATCCGCCACCAGCAGGTCTTCGCTCGCGCCCGTAAAGCTCACGCCGCCAGCTCCGCTCAACGTCGCAATCGCATGGCCCCCACCACTCAGCAGATTGACCGTCGCCCCATGTCCGGCCTGCAGCACCGCCGCTACCGAACCCGCGTCACTCACCGCCACGTCCAGGATCGCCGAACCAGCCGTCAGTTGCTTCACCTGCGGCGTGCCCGAGATCCCCGTCACCACCATCGCACTCGTTCCCCCCGGAACGAACAGCAGCGCTGTCGCCCCCGTGGGGGAAAACCGAATCACGCTCCCAGCCCCCGCCGCCGCGCCGATCTGCGCAGGCACACCGTTCGGCAGCGCCATCTTGTACACCTGGTGATCGCTTGAGATCAGCAGTGCCACGCCCGCCGGAGAAGAGGACGCACCCGCCACATACGCACCCGCCGGAACCACACTCTCACCGAACTGCGACGACCCCGCCACCCCCAGGATCGGACGCAACGTCTCATCCTGCGCGTACCACGCATACCCCAGTTGCGGCCCGCTCGGAACCGCCGAGACCGCCTGTGTCGTCCCCCCGCTGGCCGCCTGGGTCGCAAACTTCACGCCGCTCCCGCACCCAGCCATCACAAACAAAGAAGCCATCCCCAGGATCGCAACAGCGTTCCAGGTCCGTGAAGTTTTCCAGGTGCAACCATAAGACTGGGGCAGCATAGCGACTCATTACCGACGCATTCAAGCGTCTTACAGGAGATTTAAAGGCGTTGCAGGAAACATACGGTACACCACCTGCAGCGTCAACCAATTTTCCACACGGCTGAGAGTTCCTTACCACTGCGGCAGAAAATACCATCCCCCATCGGTGTCATCCATCCAGCCGCCTTCAACTCCCTACTCCAGACTCCCTGTCTCACTCAAGGAGACGTCTTCTGCTCGCCGCCGCGAGCGAGTCAAGTCCCATTTCAGAACCGACGCCCCCGAAAACCTCATCTTTTCCATCGAATGGAACCCAAAAAACCCCAGCAAATTCGCATGTCAAGCCCTAAAACTCCCCCGAAATCCGAAATCGCCAGCAAGGACGCACCTTTTCGCGTCAGAAATAGTTGGCTAAACCACCCTGGCCAATTCCGTACAATAGAAGTAGACCTAAGAAATGCCAAACAAACGTCTTCGCTGCGCGTAAGCCGCTCCTAAGCCGTTTATTCTCTATATTTTGCCCCTAAGCCCAATGTTGTCAATATTTTGCGGGAGTACCCCTGTCGTAAGTTGCTGTTTCTGAAGCCAAGTTGACCGATAAGTTAACCATTGGGGGGGGGCACCCCATCACCGGCTCATCAGTTCCACAAACATCTTCGTAAACCGCGCCAGATCCAGATCGGTCTGCACATGCACGAGCTGAACATCGATCCCTGGCTTCGACGTCTCCGTCCACGCCAGCGTATCCCCATACGTCGCCCCCCGCGACAGATCCACATCCACATAAAGCTTCCGCTCCGCGGTGATAATCCCCGGATCGAGCCACGCCGCAGCCGCCAGCTCATCCCAAAGGTAGTACCGCTCCTCTGAGAACTTCGCTACATAAACAGCCGCAGGCGACTTAGCCTTACTGATCGCATCCAGCATCGCCTGCGTGAACATCGCCTTTACCGAAATGTCCACCGTTGTCAGATCGATCCGAGGCCAATGCGCTCGCAGCACAAGATGAGCCGCCTCGGGATCGAACCAAAAGTTGAACTCATGCCGAGGGTTCGTTGCAAATTCCGGATCGTCGGTCATCGGCTTCAGACTTCCCCCCATGATCACGATGCCCTTCGTCAGCTCTGCGAAGTGAGGCTCGATCGCCAGAGCCAGCGCAACGTTCGTCAGCGGTCCAGCCGCATACACAGTCACCTTATGCGGATGTTCCTTCACCTGACGAACCAGGAAGTGCGCTGCATCCTCGCCCAGCGCAGCCGTCTTCGGCTCACCTTCCACCAGCGCAGGAACAACCTCAGCCTCATGCCACTTGCTGGACCCCGAGTGCTGCGCCGCATCGCCCCACGCGCCAAGCCACGGAACAGTTCCATACAGCTTCTCCTCCGCAAGCGTCTCCTCGCGTGTCCGCACCAGAGGATAGATCGCTCCGGGAACCACGGGAACCTCCGTCTGATGGATCAGCTCCAACATCCGCAGCGTATGCTTCACCTCTTCCGGTTCCCAGGCATTGCCACTCACCATCGTGATCCCAAGCACCTTCACCGCAGGAGCCTGGAGCAGCACCATCATCGCCATCTGGTTCGATCCACCAGGTCCTGAACCATCCTGATCGATCACCACCATCCGTTGCTGCGCACCGGCAAACACGGACGCAAGAAGGCTGCAGAGAACCGGGAGAAGCCTGTCAGATCGTCGCATAGGTAGAGACTACGGTAGCAGAGCCCAGCTGCGGTATTCTGGAGTCATGAGTCGAGACGGCATCGATCTGGCAACCCTTCCCCTCGACGAGGTGCTGAGTAAGCGCAAGGCTCTCCGGCGCAAGCTCTCCGCCCGCGAAGGCCTTCGTCCCATCCGCATCGCCGTCCTCGGCGGAAGCACCACCAACGAGGTTGTAGACTTCCTCGAGCTGTGGCTCCTGCAGAGCGGCTTCGCTCCAGCCTTCTACCAGTCCGAATACGGACGCTACTACGTAGAAGCCGTCCACGACGCAGCCAACCTCGTCGCCTTCAACCCAGACATCGTCTACATTCACACGTCCTACCGGAACATCGAGACCTTCGCCCCACTGCAAGCCACGGAGACCGAGGTCTCGGAACAGGTCCAGCAGGAGTTCCGCCGCTACCAGCAGATCTGGAACTCCATCGAGCGGCAGATCGGATGCCTGGTCATCCAGAACAACTCCGAGTTCCCGCCCTACCAGGTCTTAGGCAACCTGGATGCAACCCAGCCCGGAGGTCACACCCGCTTTGTGACCCAGTTGAACCTGGAGTTCGCTCGAGCGGCAGCAGCCAACCCGAAGCTCGTCATCCAAGACGTCTGCAGCCTCTCCGCCCGCCTCGGACTGGATCGCTGGTTCGACTGGCAACGCTACTTCAGCTACAAGGTCCTGACTACCGCGGAAGCTAGCATGGCGATGGCAGTGTCGCTGAACGCCTTGATTCGGGGCATCTACGGCAAGACACGAAAGGTCCTCGTCCTGGACCTGGACAATACCCTTTGGGGCGGTGTCATAGGCGACGACGGCGTAGACAAGATCGCCATTGGACGCGAGACCCCATTGGCGGAGGCTTACACCGCCTTCCAGGAGTACTGCCTCACCCTCCGGGAGCGTGGAGTGCTGCTTGCAGTCTGCTCCAAGAACGATGAGGAGGTAGCGAAGCAGGGCTTCCAGCATCCTGACTCGATTCTGAGGCTGGAGCACATCTCCTGTTTCAAGGCCAACTGGAACCCGAAGCACGAGAATATCGCTCTCATCGCCAAGGAACTGAACCTGGGTGTAGACAGCTTCGTCTTCGTCGATGACAATCCAGCCGAGCGCGCGATCGTCGCCGGACAGGTGGACGGCGTCGCCGTGCCGGAGATCGGAAACGATGTCGCCGCGTACGCTACGATCATCGAGGCAGGCCGATACTTTGAGCAGCCTTCCTTCTCGAAGGAAGATAAGGAACGGGCGGCGCTCTACCAGGAGAACTCGGAGCGCGCAGCCTTCGAGTCGAAGTTTGCAGATTATGGAGAGTATCTCGATTCACTCGAGATGACCGCCGAAATCGAGCCCTTCAACCGGTTATATATTGAGCGCATTACGCAATTAACCAACAAAACGAATCAGTTTAACCTGACGACCAAGCGATACACGCTTGCTGCCATGGAGGCTGTTCTTCAAGACCGTAGTTCCATCGGCCTCTACGGAAAGCTGAGTGATCGCTTCGGAGATAACGGGCTGATCTCAGTTGTGCTGGGGCGCAAGGATGGAACGGTGCTTGAGATTGAACTTTGGCTGATGAGCTGCCGGGTTCTTAAACGCGACATGGAGCTTGCCATGCTAGACGAGCTCGTGGCTCGCGCACAGGCTGCAGGGATCAGGCTTCTGCGAGGGCGCTATATGCCCACGAAGAAGAACGGGATGGTGGCAGACCATTACCAGAAGCTTGGGTTTGCGCCGGAAGCAACGCTGGAGGACGGCAGTGCGGTTTATACGCTGGAGATTGCAGCCTACAGTCCACGCAACACACACATCAAGATGATGGAGTTAGTTCATGAGCAGTGAAGATCTTCTCGCAGGGGTACAGGATGTCTTTCGCGACGTTTTCGACGAACCGGAGATGATCATCACACGACATTCCAGCGCCGACAACGTTGAAGACTGGGACTCTTTGACTCATGTGAACCTAGTGACCGCCATCGAGAAGAAGTACAAGGTCAAGTTCGCGCTCGGAGAACTGCAGGAGCTGAAGGATGTAGGCGAACTATTGGATTTGCTGGCGAAAAAGCTCGCTGCTAAGGCCTAAGTAGATGATGGCCTTCAGTGGACTGCGCCTACATCATGTCGGTTACGCAGTTAAGGTAATTGAGCCAATCGCTCAGAGCTACATGGAGCGCTACGGGTATCATTTGTCGACAGAGGTCATTCATGATCCTCTGCAAACTGCCTTTGTGCAATTCTTGCGCTTGCAGGGAGATCGGACCTATCTGGAATTCGTAGCGCCGGACGGACCGGAGAGCAAGCTGATCACAGCTGCAAAACGCGGTGGGGGATTGAACCATCTTTGCTACACCTGTGGACCGCTTGAAGGCGTGATTGGCGGCCTTGAGGAGCAGGGGATGAAACTCATCTCGGAACCGAAGCCGGCCGTAGCCTTCCAGGGGCGAAGGATCTGCTGGCTCGTCGGAGACGATCCGCTGCCAATCGAACTAGTCGAGAGACGGGACGACTTGGACGTGTGCGAGCCAGGTCTATAGATAGGCTGCCGATATCATCGTGGAGCAACGAGAGCCTCCCACTTCATCTGTTTGAGGATCTGGTCCGCGACCATGTTCGATAGCATAGTCGCGCCGCGTGCGTTGACGTGAAGCCGATCTCCTTTGATGTAGAAGTCGTAGGGGTAGGTAGGGTACGGGTTGTTATCGATGAGGGGCGGTAAGACACGCAGGTTCGCTACAAGACCCGGGTCACAGCTCGGAGTCGGCGTAGCATCAATGAAAACTTTCGTACCGTCTACGTTGTAACGTCGTCGCAAACCCTGAAGCCATCTGGGATCGGGTACTCCGTTACGCGGTATCTTTTCGCATGAGACCTCAGGCGGTCCAGTCACGGGCAGTTGCCCATGGTGCAACTCTCGCTGATGCAGAGTTGCAAAGGAGGCAGGTTTCGAATCCAGACGAGTAAGTGTCATGCGGAGACCAAGTCCAGCCCAGCCAAGTGTGTCGACAGGATGGAGCGCCAGTGTGCGGAAGACCTTCTCTTTAGGTTGGGTTTGAACCAGGTAAGTGATCGCTTCAAAGGTTGGAGTCTTGCTCCAATCTGTGTTCATGAACATCGCTTCCGGAGCAAACAGGATCACCAGATAGCGAGGCCGCCTGTTGTGTTCAAGGAACTCATCAAGGAGGAGCGTCTGCGTGACGAGAGCCATGCCCTTGAATTCAGCGATGTTGCAGGTCGTCAAACCTGTCCGAGCCTTGATAACCGCTGGGTCAACACCCACCATCGCCGTAGAATCACCCCAGACGACCACGGGGCAGTCCACGTTCTGTAGCTTGGTCGCGTAGGCAAGGTTCTCCAGGTAGGTATTGCCTGAATGCTGGATGAACCAAGTCGTCGGGATGATGAAGAACGCCGCAGCGATCATCAGCAGTGGACTCGCGACCATGGGCAGGAGATAGAGGTAGAGGCTTCTGGTTCTGCCAGAATCTGACATCTCTTTGCGGCCTTGTGCGGCAGCTTCCGATCCATTCATCGTTTGCACCGCGGATCAGAACTGAAAATAAAGAAAGCGAGTGCTGGCATCCAGCATAAGAATGACCATGCAGAAGACTCCGGTCAGGCCAAAGCTCCAGACCATCGTCGGTCGCCATAGCAGCTTCGGAGCAATCAGGCTGGGATGGCGTTCGTGATCCTTGGGGATCTGGTTCAGGATCTCTTGTGTGTTTGGGAAACTCCAAACAATCAGAAAACAAACAGCTAAGCTGACGAGGCAACCACTCAGCTTCTTCAGGAAGAAGGCTATGGTAGGAAGATCAGCAACTCCTGGATTCGAGCCATACGCCGGACCGAGCCCATGGAACCCGGCCATGCTCCCGAGCACGTAGATAGCTTCATGCACGTTACTGGCACGGAAAAACACGAGCGAGACGAGAAAAGAGAGAAAGGTAAGCAGGATGAGGAAAGGCGAAGGAATAATGTCATGAAATCTCGATCCACGTGGCGTCAGATATCTCCAAGCATGATTGATTACCAAATAGATGCCTTGCAAGAGCCCGAAGATGAAAAACTGTGGACCGGCTCCATGCCAGATGCCCGCGATTCCCATCGTCCACATTGTTGGGATGAACACCATATCGAAGAAGCCCTCGGGAGTAGCAGCGGCCTTGCGACTGACCTTTTTACCTCGATCCATGCGGCGGCTGTTGATCCAGCGGAGAGTTGGCGTGTAAAGGTATTCGTTCAGGTAACGAGAGAGCGTCATGTGCCAACGCTGCCAGAACTCAATGATCCCGTGAGCTTTATATGGAGAATCGAAGTTCAGAGGAAATTCGAGGGAAAACATGCGGGCGAGCGCCATCGCCATATCGGAGTAGCCGGAGAAATCGAAATAAAGCTGCATGGCGTAAGCCAGTGAACCGAGCCAGGAAGTGGTAAGTCCCGCTTCATGAGGCTGCTTGAAGAGGAGGTCGGCTAAGGGAGCGATTCGGTCTGCGATGAGGACTTTCTTGGCCAGACCCATGATGAACCAGGTCATGCCCAACGCAATGTCGTCGATGCGCAATCCACGGATACGGTCTTTCTCCAACTGCGGCATAAGCTCACGCGGATGGATAATCGGACCGGCAATCAGATGTGGGAAGAAGGTTACGAAGACAGAGTAAGAGATGATCCCCTGACGTCGAGCGATACCTTGACGAAGATCGATCAAATAAGCGATCTGGGTAAATGTGAAGAATGAAATACCGAGCGGAAGCACAACATCGGTGAATCCGTGGCGGATTAGACCGTGAATGTGGAAGAAGTTCAGAAGCGGGAAGAGGTATTTAAAATACATCAGGAGCAGTAGATTCGAGGTGATCGCAACTACAAGCCAATTACCCTGGCTGCGTTCTGATCGTCCCTCACCAAGCCGGGACGCGAACAGAAAATTCATAACAATGGAAGCGATCAGCAGAATGAGGTAGGGCGGATTCCAGTATCCGTAGAAGAACATCGAGATAAGCGCGAGCCAGGACAGCATGGCTATTCGTCCAAAGTAGCTCAGAACCTGGTACCCGACCAGTGCGGCGGGGAGAAAGAGGAAGATGAAAACACTGGAGGAAAAGAGCACGTTTCAAAGACCTCCCGGCACGGCGGGTAAGTGCAAGGTGCCGGCGGAACTTACCGGAGTGTGCATACGTTCAGCGATTTGTCTTGCAATCATCTGCGAAACCATCCTCGAGCCCACTTCATTCATGTGCAGGCGAGTATTTCTCAGGTAGACCCCAACGGGATAAATGGGGAGGGGATCGTCATCGATGGCGCCCGGAAGCACGTCTTGGAAAAATGCAAGATCGAGATCACATCCCGGAACCGGAGTAGCGTCGATGACAACTTGCGTTCCCTCCACGGAGTAGCGCGTGCGCAAGGCAGACAGCCACGCAGGATCGGGAGCTTCCCGCCGATGATCTTTCTCACACGCAGTCGAAGGTGTTCCCTCAAGCCGAAGCTGTCCATTGTACGGTTGCCGAATGTTCATCTTGTCCGCTCCCATGGGAGGGGTGTGGAAGCGGAACATAGTCATACGCATACCTTGCTCAGCCCACCCGAGAGTGTCGGCTGGATGCTGTACAAGCAGTTTCAATGTCTTCGAATCCAGACCTTGCCGTATCCGGTAGGTCACTGCCTCAAAACTGGACACTTTATTCCAATGCTCGGGAATGCGGAGGTCGTCAGGGGTGTACATGAAAACGATGAAGCGGGGACGTGGATTGCGGGTCAAATAGCGATCGATCAAGAGCGTTTCGTTGACAGAGGTCATGCCCTCGAACTCCGCCAGATTGCAAGTCTTCAAGCCAGTGGCAGCCTTGATGATGAAAGGATCAACGCTGGTCAAGGCCGTAGAATCGCCATACACAAGCACCTGACAATCGGAGTTCGATAGGGTATCGGCATAACCAATGTTCGCCATATAAGTGTTTCCCGAGTGAAGAGTGAACCAGCTCGTGGGAACGACAAAGAAGGCTGCAAGGATGATCAACAAGGGAACGATTGCTATCGGAAGCAGATAGAAGAGAAGCCGGCGCCGGGAAGCACCTCGCATATACGGGCTTCCCGCACTCACGCTGTCTTCTTCGGATGAGTTTGTCATGCGGGGACCTCGTGCGGGCTTTGGGCTGGCAGCAGTCCGAACATGGCGGGGTCACTCGGAGCTTGGGATTGCTTTAGTTATACCATCCGGGGACGGTGGTTACCGCTCGGGGCCGGGGCCATCCGCGGGGGTCAGCGGCGCCTCCAGCGCGGTCGTCCCCGCGTTCCGTTGTGTCCTGACCCAGGTTGCGTCCTTGCGGGCCGCGCGCCGGGTTCGCGGGATCTGTGCCAGCTTCCAGATCACGTAGCCAGGACCCGACAGCAACGCTCGGAGAGACTGGTAAGGCTCCAAATCCAGACAGGCCGCGACCACCACATACAGGACGAAACTAAGCAGGCCGATCAACGCGTAGAGGCGAAGCCAGTTGAAGGGAAGCACAAGAGATGTGAGCAGAAGCAAGACGTTCCAGGCAAGGGGCAGGCAAAGCAGGTCGATTAACGGCTCCAGCATGCGGAGACGGCCGTGAAGCACTTCCACAAGGAGGGGGCCAGTCCATTGGCGACGCAGCAGGATTCGGCCACCTTCCCAGCGAGCGCGCTGAGAGGACGCGCCTGCGCTCTGCTGCGGCATCTCGCCCAGGACGCTTGCGCTATCCAGGAAGTCGACCCTTATGCCGGCACGCAGAAGATGCAGGTGATACTCCACGTCTTCGACGACCGAGTTCGCCACATAGGGCACTCGACGAATGGTGTCTGCAGTGAGGGCGAAGCCATTGCCGAAGATGCCGCATGAGAGCCCGAGACGGCTTCTTCCACGGGGACGGAGAACGTTCATACCCAGAAATGCGAGTCCTAACAGGCTTGTTCGCTGCGTGTCGTTGCCGTCCGCAACGACATAGCGGGCTTGAAGGGCCTTCGAGCCACTTGCTAACGCATGCGCGACCTCTGAAGTGAGGTTCTCGGAGACGGTCGAGTCGGCATCGATGACGAGAACGGCTTCTGCAGCGGCGGAGAGGGCATGCTCGAAGCCATGGTAAAGCGCATGGCCTTTGCCGGCGATGGAATCGTTGAGAGTCAGTACGTGAGCTCCGGCGGCGAACGCGCGTTCGGCTGTAGAGTCGGTGCAGTTGTGCGCGACAACATAGATCCGGACAGATGCAGCACTCGATGATCGGATGCTACGGACGCAGGCAGAGATGAGTTGCTGCTCGTTGTGCGCGGGGATGATGACTGCAAGGCGCAGAGTTGAAGGAGACGTCTGGATCTTCCTGGGCGGAACAATGGCGGAAATCGACAGGACAAGCAGCTCGCAAACCAAAGGTATTGTGAGCGCGACGAGCGCAATACCCGCGACATTGAGAGCTGCATGAAGGATTGACACCACACCTTGATCTTAGCGGTCTGCTACTTTCTTTCAGAAGATTCTTGGTGCAACGGAAGGGCTATGAAGTTATGGGGTGGGTGTCGGAGCGGGATCTTTGGGCGGAGGGGGTTCGGTTGTACTGCCTGCCGCATGCGGGCTCGGGGGCGGCGGTGTTCTACCGGTGGAGGCGGATGCTGGCGGCGGGTGGGGTGAATGTGTGTCCGGTGCTGTTGCCGGGGCGTGAGGTGCGGCTGGGGGAGCCGTCGCTGGTGCGGGTGGAGGAGATTGTGGATGGGTTGCAGGCGGAGATGAAGGGTGAGCTGTCGTATCCGTATGCCGTCTTCGGACACAGTATGGGGGCGCTGCTGGCGTATGCGTGGGCTCGGCGGATTGCGGAGGATGGGTCTCCGGCGCCGCGGCGGCTGATCGTCTCGGGGAGGAATGCACCGCAGACGGGGCTTGGGCGAGCTGAGCTGCATCGGCTGGAGGACGAGGCATTCGTGGAGGCGTTGCGAGTGCACTACGGCGGCGTTCCGGCGGGTTTCCTAGAGGACCAGGATTTGCGCGAGGTCTACCTGCCGATCCTGCGGGCCGATCTGGAGGTGGTCGAGAGCTACCGGTTCCGGGCCGGTGAGCGTTTGACCTGTCCCGTGACCGTGGTTGCGGGGGACAAGGATCGCAGTGTGCAGCCGGATGGGCTCGCGGCGTGGCGCGAGGTCACCTCTGGAGATTTCTCGCAGGTAAAGCTGCCGGGCGATCACTTCTACCATCTCGACGGGGACGGGCAGCGGGGTTTGTTGCGCATGCTTGGAGCGGAGGGGGTACCCCCTCCCTATGCCGACCTTCCCGCATAACCCTTTGGAATGAAGAACTTACGGTCGGGGATCACCGTAAAATATTCATTCGCGATGGCTTACAGGCAAAATATTGACAACAAAAGAGTTAGAAACTCCTTACGGAATGGCTCGATGAGAGTGGATGTGGGATTGGTTGATAACTCTAGTATACGTGGGTGACGGGGGTAAGTACGCCAACTATTTTTCTATCTTTTCCGCGTCTTTATTGGCGATTCACGTTTTCCACAGGATTTAGGAGCTTGACAAGATTTGACTTCAGCCCTTAGAGGGGCGGGGTAAACGCGAAAGCAGGTACTCGCTTTGTGGAGAACGATGACAACGGGTAAGGCGACGGCAATGGCAGATGACGCCTTGCCCGCTGGATTCATGAGTGGGGCTCATTGGAGCTTGCTGTGATGGGTTCTTGTGTCATCAACCACGCAGGCCTAAGCTTACTTCTGAGAATGGCGATCGCGGGCCACACGAAGGAGACTGGGTATGCAGAAGCGGATGCTGGGAACAGGTGGATTGGAAGTATCGGAGATCGGGTTCGGATGCATGGGGATGAGCTTTTCCTACGGACCAGCGAAGGATAAGCAGGAGATGACCACGCTCCTTCACCAGGCTGTTGACCGCGGCGTGACGTTCTTCGACACGGCCGAGGTGTACGGGCCGCTGATCAATGAGGAGCTGGTGGGGGAGGCGCTGGCACCGTATCGCGACCGCGTGGTGATCGCGACGAAGTTTGGGTGGGAAGCCAACCCGGAGGACGGCGGGAAGTGGAGTGCGTTGAACAGCCGGCCTGAGCACATCAAGAAGGTTGCGGAGGAGTCGCTCAAGCGGCTGAAGATCGATGCCATCGATCTGTACTATCAACACCGCGTCGACCTGAACGTGCCGATCGAAGAGGTGGCGGGGGCGGTGAAGGACCTGATCCATGAAGGCAAGGTGAAGCACTTCGGCCTTTCGGAGGCGAGTGCGGCGACGATCCGCCGGGCCCACGCCGTGCAGCCTGTGGCGGCTTTGCAGAGCGAGTACTCGTTGTTCTTCCGGGAGCCGGAGGAGACGGTGATTCCGACGCTGGAGGAGCTTGGCATCGGCTTTGTGCCGTTCAGCCCCTTGGGCAAGGGCTTACTGACGGGAACGATCGATGCGGACACGAAGTTTGGCGCTACCGACTTCCGCAATACGCTACCGCGGTTCAGCGCCGAGAATCGCAAGACGAACCACGCGCTGGTAGATGTGGTGACGGAGTTCGCAGAGCAGAAGAAGGCGACGCCCGCCCAGATCGCGCTGGCGTGGCTGCTGGCGAAGAAGCCGTGGATCGTGCCGATCCCAGGTACGACGAAGCTTTCGCGGCTGGAGGAGAATCTGGGCGGCGCGGAGATCGAACTGAGCGCGGAGGAGGTGCAGGAGCTTGAAGACGCTTCCGCGAAGATCAAGGTCGAAGGGGCTCGCTACTCACCGTTTCACCAGTCGCTGGTGGGACGATGAAGATCTCGTGAAGAACGAGAAGGTTTGCGAACTCGTGTGTGCTGCGAAGGTCCTTACTGCGGCTGGACGGGCGCAGACGGCTGACGCGCGAGAGACGAAGACGGCTTCCGCGCGGGAGAGGCTGACCGGTGCGTGGCACCTGGTGCACATCGATGCGCCGGGCGCCGACGGCACTCGTCACCGGCCCGCAGCCACAAGGCATGCTGGTCTACACGCGGGATGGACATGTCTCCGTGCAACTGATGTACCGGGACGGCGAAGAGATTGCGGATGCGGTTCTTTGGCTGTGCAGTGACGCTGCCAGCTACGTGACGGGTCAATCGATCTCTGTCGTTGGCGGTTATGTCATGCGTCAAAGCGACTTGATGCCAGATCCTTCCTATACACCCACCGGCAAGTGGCTCTAGATGCCTTCCGGCGCTTCTTGCTTCTGCGATTCACTGCAAGGGGGCGTGTGCGGCCCTAGTTGCTGGGACTCTCGGCGGTGAACTGGGAGCAGCAGGGAGTGACGACGGGCTGGAACTCCATGAGCTCGACACGGGTACCGTCGGGATCGTAGAGGTTGGCCTGCCACTTGCCGTCCTTGCCCATCTGCGGGCCGTCGTGGCGCGGGGGGAGGCGGTCGCCGGCGATGAGGGTGGTGACGGCCTGTTCCATGTTGGGGACGCCGAGGGAGAAGTGGTTGAGGACGCCGAGGGTGCGGGCGTCTACCTTGTCGGTGGGGACGTCCGAGCCTTCGCCGACGAGCATGTACTCGAGCCAGTCGTGGCCGTCGGGGACCTGCTGGGAGACCCAGTCGGTGTGAGCGGGCTGCATGGCTCCGAACCAGTATGGGCGGAAGCCGAGGAGGGTGCGATAGAAGGGGTTCTCCGCGGCCTGGCTATGGACGAGGAAGCCGACGTGGATGATGTGGGTGGAGATGGGAGTGCCGGACAGGGTGGAGGAGTGGGACGGTTCGAGGAACTGGACGGTGTTGCCCTCGGGGTCGGTGGTTTTGAACCATCGGGTGCCGTCGGAGGCGGTCTGGATGGGGCTGGAGGGGATGGTGTGGAACTTTAGGTAGGCGTGGAGCGCGGGAGCGTCGGGCGTCGTGAAGGCGATGCAGGAGATGCGGCTGAGGGTGTGGTCGGCGGGGAGGGGAAGGACCTCCACGAACTGGGTGGGGCTGAAGTAGAAGCGGTGGCCGGTGGGGTCCTGGGGGTCGGGGGCGGGGGTGGCGCCGAGAGAGTGGGTGTAGAAGGCGGCGCTGGCGGCCGGGTCGGCGGCGTAGACGCACATGTGGGAGATGCCGGTGATCGGGGGGCGGGATTGAGCGAAGGCTGGGAGGGTGAGGGCGGCGGTCAGGGCGAGGAGGAGGGTTTTAGGCATGGCTAGAGGATTATAGGTGGGAGTCGTGCCCGGTGACACCTGCGGGTACCCCCCTCCCCCTGGTTAAAGTACGTAAAGTTTTCGAAGGAAAGGGGTTAAGTCTGGACTTGGGGTGGGGTATGGGGTGGTTTGGCTGTAAAGTCTTCTCAACAAAGGCGTTGAGCTACGGATTGGGGGTAAAGTATTCATAACAGAGCATTAATGCGGTAGCTACTTTCGTCACCTCTGAAAGTTACTTGGAGGTTGGACGAGATGGGTGGCTTCCTATGCTTCGCTCTCAAATTTGGGCTCGCAGGGACGGCTTGGGGTGGGGTCGGTGGCGCGGCGTGAGGAGGGAGTGGGTTCGCGCTTGGCGCGAATCCCCACGTTCCACCCCAACGGGCAAGTGCGCCCGCTATGGACCCGGCACTCTGTCGGTGGGACTGACTTGGGATGGGGCACCCTGATTGGGTGCAACTGCCCACTCTCACTTGTTCTTTGGCGGGGGAGAAGGTGGGGGGCGTGGCGGAGGCGGTATCGGCTTCGGCATGGGTGGCCAGTTCGCTTGTCGATCCGTGGTTCTGCTCATGAACTCACCAGATTGTGAAGCTTGAAGACGTGATCTTGCCAATAGGCAAGTCGCTTCTGGTTGTAGGGCGCATCGGTGCTGGCGGTTTCGCCGAGTTCGCGCTCGCGCCGGGCATAGGATTCGAATTTCAGTTCGGCGTCGTCATCGTGAACATGATCCCAGAGATTCTCGTAGGCGAGCGCGAGTTCGCTCCAGCCAGATTGGAACTTTGCCATGCTCCGGATAGTGGTGTCGAGATTCACCGCGACAGTGTAGGCGGTAATCACCGCGGCGGTCGTTGCAAGCAGGATGGGGACCCAAGAAGGCAGTTTCGCGGCGACTGTACCTGCCGCTCCGGAGGCTAAAAAGAGGGTCGCGAAGGTGATCCACTGCTTCTTGGTAGCGTACCGATTCGCCAGTTCCCCGAAATAGAAAGAACGCACCTCGGCGGCAATGCGCCGCTCCCAAATGCTTGTGATCTGATTTTCTGAGAGCATGATATTCCCCTGGCGAGATTATATCCGCGCTTCGGCGGCCTTATATCTCGGGCTGGAAGATTGCACGCAGTTGATTATGGAGGGAATCTGCGTCTGTTTCGCCTTTCGCGAAGGCCGCCGCTGCCTGAACGAGTGCTTCGAGTCCGAGGAGTCCGCCGGTTTGGGCTCCAGCTTTGCGCCCAGCTTCCGGTCGTGACCGGGTAGAAAGTTTTGTTTGGCAGGTTGACCGCAGCCGCAATGACAGGTCATCGGAATCGGCTCCTTGTGGACGATTCTATGTTGGTCCGAGACCCATTCATCGCGGTGATGCTGCGATGAGTGGAGAACACCCTTGATTGGGAGAGAGCCATCTGAAGAATGGGTCGCGTGCGCAGAAGGCGGTTCGCGTAGCGCGAATACCCCACGCTTTCCCGGCTCTATGTCGGTCAGGCTGATAAAGGATGAGGAATCCGGATTGAGTCTGAAGGCGCCTAACGTTTCGGGGAGATGGGACTGCGGGCCCAGTGGCGGATTAGGGCGAAGTTCACGACTGCTTTGTCCTCGTCTATGGAGAAGATGACGCGGTAACGATGCGGCTTTCTTCCGTATAGGAGATGTCTGAGGTCGGGGCGCTCTGGAGTTACCTGACTGCGGTGTGGTTCACGTTGCAGGCTGAAGATGGCGGCTTCCAGGCCTCGAAACCAATCGTCTGCGACGGGGGGAGTGCTCGACGCGGATGGCAGTGAAGATGTTTCGTAGGTGGGCGAGGGCTCGTTTGGCGAGCCTAACCTCGTATGTCAAACTCTTCGCGAAGCTGGGCGAAGGCTTCGCGGGCGGAGACGGTTCTGCCGGCGGCGATGTTGTCGAGGCCTTGCTGGAGGGATTCGTCGTCTGCGGTGATGCGGTCCAGGAGGATTTGCTCGACGTACTGCTCGGTGGAGAGGCCGAGGGATTGGGCTTCGGCGGTGAGCTGGGATTCGAGTTCGGGTTGGATCTCGAGGATCATGGGATTCAGGGTAGCAGAGGGGAGAGCGGTTCGCGCATGGCGCGAATAACCCCACCCTATGTCGATGAGACTGACAAAGGATGGGGCACCCGGAGTGGGTGATGGTCCGAAGACCCACTCGTCGCGGTGAGACTGCGATGAATGGGGCACTCGCTCTTTGAAAGTCCCCGAGTCGTCGGAGCTTAGTCGCAGCCGAGATCCCGTTGGAAGGCGGCTGGTTCCTGAACTTCTTCTGGGTCTATTTGGAGTTGATCGACGATGAGTGCTTTTAGGGTGAGCCACACGTCTGGGGTGGTGAAGCTGTAAGGGATTATTGGAGTCAGGCGGACGCGTGAACGGTCCCGGCCGTTCGGACTCGTCTCTATCTCGCTGGACGGCTGGTATGGCAATGCGAGTTTCTGGAGCACGAGGCGGTAGAGATCGCCGACAGTGACGACTCGCTCGCACTCACGGTCGGGCAGGTCGATGGAGAACGTATCTTCGGTTCGGAGGATGATCTCTACGGCGTCGAGTCCCATCAGACCGGCTTTTCATTCTGAAAGATGCTTCGGACTTCGTAAATGAAAGAATCTTGATCAGATTCATTTCTAGGGAAGGTTGAAGCTGAATCAACCAGCTTCGCAAGCATAAGAAGGCCGCCGGTTTGAGCCTCTAGCTTCGTCCGGAGCCGTTGATCATGACCGGGGAGGAATGTTGCTCTCCCTGATTTCGTTGGTTTGTCGCAGCCGCAGTGACACGTCATCTCATCGGGTCCTCGCAGAAGATTCTATGCTGGCCGGGGTGCCCTCCAATCGCGGGGCGGCGGAATGCTTAGGTTCGCGGGCTGGTGGGTGAACCGGGGAGTTGGGAATGGTCCAGTTGGAGACATTATGTGACGGGGGAGCGGGGGACGGTGGATTGAGTCGGAGTGGACGGCGGAGCGGAGAGAGCGGGGTTGGTGGAAACCCACGTGTCAGAAGCGAGACGTGGGGCACCCAAGGGTGAGGCTGATTAGAAGTGGGCCCCCGCCCGCTTGATCATTTCACCTTATTCCGATAGGAGACTGTTTTCCGGGCTTGGTTGAATTAGTCGGATTGACACGGGTGCCTTCCAATCAGAAAAGACGGCAGAGTATTCAATTGAGCCTGTTCGACGCACGGTTGGAGGAGATGGAAGAGAAGCGAGCTTCTCGAGCACATCGATGAGCTTGCTTGTTTCTAAGAGAAGGTCGTGTAGGTCATTCTGGCGGAATAGCTGCCCCCGATAGCTCGCGGCTCCATCGTGAACCAGATTATTGCGAACTTCAACCAGACGCTGGAAGGGTATCCAAAAGGTCGAATCTTCGGCAAGATTCACACCGCTTAGGCCTCTGATCGCTCCCTTTATCAGATGCTCTATTCGTGGCTCTTTATATCTGTTACCTAGCCAATCACCGAGGCTTGCAAGAGCGATCTGTTTCGCAAGTGTGCGGACTACTAACTTAGCCACGGTCTCCACGGCTGTGAAAGCGAGCGTTATAGCGGTCGCTTCGGGAAAAATCGCGAACGCATCAAGAAGAAGATCACGGTGCAGGAAACTTCCCTCAGTGACAGACTTCGCTGCGTCCCAAGCCAACTCGTCCACTACCACATTTCTCGTCGTAAGCGTTCTGTCAACGCGTGACGCCATCCTGATATTTGGAGGATTTGACTCTAGTTGGCTCTCCTCATCGTTCATGAATGCGATGAAGGATGGCCCAGTAGCTTGTCTGATCGAAGGGATCTGTGTCACTGTCCGCAATCTTGCTAAAAATTCATTCGCAGCCTTTTGAGCTAAGGCCAAAGTAGGGTTCATGCCTTCAGCCGTCCCCGGGGATCTGTCTAGCTGCTCTCCGCGAACTTCTATGACGAGGACATCCATCTCTACTGTAGGAATATTGTTGAAGGTTACTGCTGCCGATGGAATTGGAGGAAGGGCAAGTTTAGGGTACAAGCCTTCCATCCGTGCAAATTGCTGAGGAGGGTAAATGGTGACAGTAGCGTCATCTTCTCGTATCGAAGTAGCCGTAAACACTGCCTGCTGCGGTGTGACTATTTTGAAGGGAAGATAGAAGAAGACGCGCGCCAGCATTTATTTCTCCTGTGTAGTGTCATCTGCCGAAGCGTTGTTTTTGTTGTTGCATTTGGGACATGAGGCGTTGCTGGGCTTTGATGCCGCCGCCCATTCCTCCGCCCATGGTTTTGAACATTTTGGACATTTGATTGTATTGACGGAGGAGGTTGTTGACCTCCTGCACGGAGACGCCGGAGCCGGCGGCGATACGCTTGCGGCGGCTGCCGTTGATGAGGTCGGCGTTCTGGCGCTCCTTGTTGGTCATGGAGTTGATGATGGACTCGACGCGGGTGAACTGGCTCTCGTCTACGTTTTCCGCGGCCTGAGCCATGCCGGCGAAGGGGCCGACGGAGGGGAGCATCTTGAGGATGGACTTCATGGAGCCCATCTTTTTTATTTGCCGAAGTTGGTCGCGGAAGTCTTCGAGGGTGAAGCCCTGGCCGCCGAGGGCCTTCTTGGCGAAGGCTTCGGCCTTGCCGCGGTCGAGCTTCTCTTCGGCGCGCTCTATGAGGGTGGCGATGTCGCCGTGACCCATGATGCGGGAGACGATGCGGTCGGGGTGGAAGGGCTCGAAGGCGTCGGGTTTTTCGCCGGTGCCGAGGAACTTGATGGGGGCACCGGTGACCTGGCGGATGGAGAGGGCTGCGCCGCCTCGGGCGTCGCCGTCCATCTTGGTAAGGATGGCGCCGGTGATGGCGAGGCGGTCGTTGAAGGCCTTGGCGGAGTTGACGGCGTCCTGGCCGGTCATGGCGTCGGCAACGAAGAGGATCTCGGAGGGATTGAGGAGCTTTTTGAGCTCGGCCATCTCGTCCATGAGGACGGTGTCGATGCCGAGGCGGCCGGCGGTGTCGACGATGAGGATGTCGCAGCCGAAGTTGGCGGCCTCGCGCTTGGCTTCGCGGGCGAGGCGGAGGACGGTTTCGGTGCCGGGGGTGAAGGCGGCGGCGTTGTCCGTTGTCCGTTGTCCGTTGTCCGTTGTAAGGGAACCCTCGTAGAGGTTGACGCCGGTGCTCTTCGCGACGACGGCTAGCTGCTCGCGGGCGGCGGGGCGGTAGACGTCTACGGAGACGAGCATGGGGCGGTGGCCGCCCTTTTTGAGCCACTGGGCGAGCTTGGCGGAGGTGGTGGTCTTGCCGGAGCCTTGCAGGCCGGCCATGAGGACGACGCTGGGGGGCTGGGAGGCGGTCTTGAACTTGGAGATGTCCTTGCCGAGGAGAGTGACCAGCTCGTCGTGGACGATCTTTACGATCTGTTCCGAGGGGCTGAGGGCGGTGGTGACCTGTGAGCCCATGGCCTTGGCTCGGATGTGCTCGATGAGGTCCTTGATGACGTCGAGGTTGACGTCGGACTCGATGAGGGCGAGGCGGATCTCGCGCATGGCGTCGGAGATGTTTTCTTCGGTGATGGTGCCCTGGCCGCGGAGGGTCTTGAAGGAACGCTGGAGTTTTTCGGAGAGGTTTTCAAACATGGCTCCTATAGTTTAGGGCATGGCTGGAGTTTGATTGTGGGCGAGGGGGACGGGCGGAGTGTGCTTTTCGGCGACGGCGAACTTTGTGGGGAGTGGGGTGCTGGGAGCGCTCGGGGTGGCGACGCTGAGCCGGGTGAAACACAGGCGGGAGTTGATGTTTGCAGGGCTGCCGGTGATGTTCGCGGTGCACCAGTTTACGGAGGGGTTCGTGTGGCTGGGGGTGGATGGGCGGCTATCGAAGGGGGTGGCGCATGGTTTTGCGGCGGCGTTCATGCTGTATGCGCAGGGGCTGCTGCCAGTGCTGATGCCGCTGAGCGTGTTCCTGTTTGAGCCGAATGGGCCGAGCCGGCGGAGGATGATGCCGTTTCTGTGGCTGGGGATCGGGCTGGGGCTGTATATGCTTTGGGCGCTGACGGCGTATCCGTTTCAGGTGTTTGTGCAGGGGAATAGCCTGGTTTATATCGATCCGGCGACGAACTTTACTTTGGTGGGGGCGGTGTATGTGGTGGCGACGTGTGGGTCGCTTTTCTTCTCGAAGGAGCGGCCGATGATCTGGTTTGGGGCGGCAAATCTGGTGGCGCTGCTGTCGGTGCTGGCGGTGCGGCGGTATGCCGCGACTTCGCTGTGGTGTGCGTATGCGGCGGTGGCGAGTGTGCTCATCCTGGGGTACTTCTGGCGGACGGCGGGGGTTAGGCCATTGCGGTATGCGAGGGCGACGGCCTGAGTTGATGAAGGATTTTCAGGAGCGTGGTATTCTTCCCGCGAAATCAATGGAGTCAAGCCTTTGAAAGCTCTTGGTCGACTTGTGTGTGCGTTTTCTGTCTTGTCCGTGGTGGGATTGATGTGCGGCTGCAACACGATTGCGGTGTCGGCGCAGTCGGAGAGTGTGGGGCTGCAGGGGAAGACGTTTTGTGTGCAGGGAGCGAGTATCTCCGCGTGGTACGACGATGCGTGGCAGAAGGTGGTGGAGCGGCGGACGGGGATGGTGCTCGGGGCGGAGAATGCGCGCGGCGGGCGGACGTTCGCGCAGGCGTTCGAGGTGTATGGGACGACGACGCCGGGGACCGCGCTGAAGGTGAATCAGGGGTCTGTGGGGACGGCGATTGGGCCGTTTCGTGCGGGGACGGCGGGCAATACGCTGGCGCAGGATATCGCAGGGTGCGAGGTGATGTTTATCGAACTGGGCACGAACGATCAGGGAATTCCGATCGGAAGCCTGGGGGATGCGACGAGTGCGGGGACGTTCTTCGGGAACGTGCGGTGGGTGGATGAGACGTACCTGGAGGCGAATCCAAAGCTGAGGATCGTTCATATCACGCCGTAGTACAACCGGATTGCGCCGCTGACGGTGACGATGCAATATGTGAATGCGATTGTGGCGTACGGGGGCAGCGCGGGGATTCCGGTGATCAACATGCTTGCGCTGGGCGGCGTAAACGATAAAAGTGCACCGGCTTTGACGCGGGATGGGACGCATCCGAGCGACTATGGTTTTTCGCATTTTTATGGGCCGGTGATCGCGCAAGGGATCTCGCAGGTTTACTGAGCGGCGGGGTGGCTGCGGTGGTGCGGGGTGATGCAGAGGTGGGTCCCGGCGAGCTTTGACACGGGATAATGGCGCATGGGTTTGCAAGGGAAGACAAGTGCGACTGCTGCAACCTCGACCCGCGATGGCCTCAGGGTGCGGAACGAGAGGCAGGCGGCGGGTAACTTGCGAGTGGTGCGGGAGTATGCCGGATATCTGCGGGTGGAGAAGGGGCTGAGGCCGAACTCGTGTGAGGCGTATGGGCGGGATCTGGAGCAGTTTGCGGAGTTCCTGGAGAAGACGGATGGGGTGCTCGTCAAAGCTTCACAAGAAGAGGTCAGGGGGTTTCTGGAGGATCTGCGGGGGCATGGGGTGGAGTCGCGGTCGATTGCGCGGAAGCTGAGCGGGTTGAAGGGGTTCTATCGGTGGCTGTTGATGGATAGGCGGATTGCCCGGGACCCAACTTTGAATGTGGAGTCGCCGGGGATGTGGAAGGTGCTGCCGAAGTCGCTGGGTGAGGACGAGGTGGGGCGGATGCTGGAGCGGACGGGAAACGCGGCGCGGGCTGCGGATGCGGACGGGCTCGCGCTGCGGGATCATGCGATTTTGGAGTTGCTGTATGCGGGAGGGCTGCGGGTGGGGGAGATCTGTACGCTGCGGGTGGAGGATGTGCGGCTCGATCAGCAGCGGGCGCAGGTGCGGGGGAAGGGTGATAAAGAGAGGATCGTGCCGCTGGGGCGGAGGGCTTGTGAGGCGATGGAACGGTACCTGGAGCTGGGGCGGCCGGGATTGGCGAAGAGTTCCGCGGGGGTGCAAAGGGCTATGTTTTTGAGTGTTCGGGGAAAGGAGCTGACGCGGCAGTGGGTTTGGGAGATGGTCAGGAACGTCTCCGACGGGAAGAGGGCGAGTCCGCACAAGTTGAGGCATAGCTGTGCGACGCATATGGTCGAGCATGGGGCGGATCTGCGGAGTGTGCAGACGTTTCTGGGGCATGCGGATATCGCGACGACGCAGGTGTATACGCATGTGGCGCTGGGGCATTTGAAGGCGGTGCATCGGAAGCATCATCCTCGTGCCAAGGGCAGGGAAGAGGGAAGAGCCAATCCAACGAGCAGAGATCGCTCGCCGGGGACCCCGGACGGGAAGAGGGAAGAGAGTGCTTGAGGCACGGACGGAAGTCGAGGGCCTGGCGGAGGGGTTTCTGCGGATGCTGCGCTCGGAGCGAGGGGCGAGTGAGCATACTGTAAGGGCTTACTCGCGGGAGGTGCGGAGCTTTGCGGCGTGGCTTGGGGGGAAGGATGGGCTGGGAGCTGCGGGAAAGATCGGGGAGGTCGAGCATCTGCATATACGGGCTTATCTTGCGACGCTGTATGACCGGGGGCTGACCAAGGCAAGTGCGGCGCGGGCGCTGGCTTGTGTAAGGAGCTGGTTCAAGTGGCTGGCGAAGGAAGGCAAGGTGGCGCAGAATCCGGCGTTGCTGGTGAGTACGCCGAAGCGGGCGATGCATCTGCCGCGGGTGCCGAGCGTGGAAGAGGTGAACCGGGTGCTCACGGGACTGGAGAACAAGGCTCAGGGCGGGGAAGAGGCGGGGGCTTGGCCGGAGCGGGACCGCGTGATCTTCGAGCTGCTGTATGGGTGCGGGATCCGGAACTCGGAGCTGTGCGGGTTGGATATGCGGTCGGTGCGGTGGGCGGATGAGGCGATCCTGGTTCGGGGTAAGGGCAAGAAGGAACGGCTGGTGCCGCTGGGAGATGAGGCGGCCGTTGCGATGCGGGCATATCTGCCGGGCAGGCAAGCGAGGCTCCGGGCGGCGGGGAAGGCGGGGCTGATCGAGAGCGGCGCACTGGTGATGAACCTGCGGATGCGCGGAACTTGCCGGTTGACGACGCGAAGTGTGGGGCGGATCGTGAAGGCGATCGCGCAGAGCCGGGGGCTGCCGGCGGATGTGCATCCACATACGCTGCGGCATGCGTTTGGGACACACATGCTGGAAGAAGGGGCGGATCTGCGGGCGATTCAGGAGATGCTGGGGCATGAGCGGCTCTCGACGACGCAGCGGTATACGCAGCTAACGGTGGGGCAGGTGCAGCGGGTGTATGAGGAGACGCATCCCCGGGCTTTGTAGTTGGAACTTCAGTTGGCGAGAATCTAATTGCGGTTCTAACTCAACGCGGGATGAAAGGCGAGACAAACCGAAGTTGTAGGAGACTAAGAGGATGAAGACTGAAGTAGATCGGGCGGCCATCGTCACCCGGGTTCAAAACTTGGCCGCGAGTGCCGGGTCGCTCACGTCGTTGCAGGAGCAGATCGTTCAACTGCTTGCCGGATGTCTTGCCCACTACTCGTGGACTGGTTTTTACATGCTTGATCCGGCTGATCCGGAGACTCTCGTGGTCGGGCCCTATGTGGGCGATCCGACGCCTCATGTTCGCATTCCGGTCAGCGAGGGGATCTGTGGAGCGGCCGTGGCGACCGGGGAGACGGTCATCGTGGATGACGTGCATTCGGATTCGCGGTATCTCTCGTGCTCGATTGCCACGAAGTCAGAGATTGTGGTGCCTCTCTATGCTCACGGGAAGGTAATCGGCGAGATCGACATCGACAGCCATGATCCGGCGGCGTTCGACGATCAGGATAAACTGCTGCTCGAAGAGATCGCAGACATCGTTGGGAGGTTCACAGAAGAGAGCGATGCGTGACGATGATTTGTGTGGCCTATGCTGCTACGGCCGCACGGAGCCGAGTTCGGCGGTCGGATGAAGCGTCTTATCAAGGCTGGAAGTAGAAGTGGTAGTGATTGCGGCAGCCCGGGTTGAACTTTGCGCCACAACCCGGACATTGATTCGAGCCCTCGAGATAGGACTGCACGCTCATCTCCAGTCCACACGCGCCGCAGAGCACAGCGGGAAGATCCCATTCGCTCCTGGGCCAGACTTCGATTGCGTGTTGAGCCAAGGCTTCGTGGCAATCCTTGCAGGCAAAATAGGTGCCGCAACAGCGCATCTTGATCGCTATGATATCGACCATCGAGTGGTAATGAGCGCAGCGAGTTTGCGCATCGACTGTTACTCCCCAGACGAGAGGCCGAATGCTTGGCATGGCTATAGAGTAGAACCTTATGACGATCACGGAAGAGCAGCGTGCCTCCGAGCTTCACGAGGCCCAGTTGAAGGCTGAGGCATTGTTCCAGGAGGTGGAGGCTCGAGGACTGATCCGCCCCAACATCACCGAGACAGCACTGAATGCAGAGATCTATGAGCTGGCGAAGGAGATGTACGGCATTACCACGTTCTGGCATAAGCGCATCGTCCGGGCCGGCAGAAATACTTTGCTTCCCTACGCCGAGAATCCACCCGATCTGACGATCCGCGAAGACGAGATTCTCTTTCTCGATTTAGGGCCGGTCTTCGAGACTTGGGAGGCGGACTTCGGCCGTACCTTCGTTCTTGGGAACGATCCGCTGAAGAAGAAGATGCAACGGGACATTGAGCGGGCCTTCGCTGAGGGCAAGCTTTTCTTCCATGCGACGCCGGACATTACCAGCAGCCAACTGTTCCGCTATGCCTGCTCGCTGGCGGAGAAGTTCGGCTGGGAGTTCGGCGGCCGCATCGCGGGACACCTCATTGGACAATTCCCCCATGAGCGGATCACCGATGACCAGATTAGCCTCTATGTTCACCCGGAGAGCGATCTAAAAATGAACTTGCTGGATGAGAACGGACAGAGGCGGCATTGGATTTTGGAGATACACTTCGTCGATCGGGAGCATGAGATCGGCGGCTTCTACGAGGAACTGCTGACCGTCTGAGCTTTGCGTCCTCAAGCCCACCATGCTTCGACCGGAGGCTCCTGCAACAAGACCCGCGAGAGCAGGCCGACGGCCGAGGACAGACCTTCATGCGTTGAGGCGAGAGCGTCTTCGTGTTCGATGCTGAGCGTGTCATCATAACCGGCAAGCCTCAGGGCCGAGACGATGGCCTTCCACTCCAGCTCGCCGTGTCCCCAACCCACACTGCGGAAGAGCCACGAGCGTTCCCGCATGCGGGTGTAGCTCTTGGTGTCGAGGACGCCGTTGCGCGCTACCTGCAGCGGATTCAATGCGACATCCTTCGCGTGTACATGGAAGATTGCCTCGCCGAGCGCTTCGATTGCCGCGGGGATATCGATGCCTTGCCACCACAGGTGACTGGGGTCGAGATTGATGCCCAGGTTCTTACCCGTCGCCTCGCGCAGATGCGTCAGGGTCTCGGGGTTGTAGACGCAGAAGCCCGGATGCGCCTCCAGGGCGACGCGTACTCCGGAGGCTGCGGCTCGGCGCTCGGCTTCACGCCAGTAGGGAATCAGCCGCTCCGTCCACTGCCACTCCAGCGACTGGCTGTACTCCGGGGGCCACGCGGCGGTGATCCAGTTGGGCGTTGTGTCCTGCGGTCCGCCTCCAGGGCAGCCGGAGAAGGTGACAACGTTTGCCACCTCCAGGCGTTCTGCCAGCCGCAGAGTCTGGTCGAAGATGGCGTTATCCCGCTGGGCGATTGCCGGGTCCGGGTGGACCGGATTGCCGTGGCAGGAGAGAGCGCTGATGGACAAGCCGGCGTCGCTCAAGCGTCTGCGGAACTCATTGGCGGCATCGGTGCCGGCTAACAGGGCTGCGGGATCGCTGTGGCTGCTCCCAGGCCAGCCGCCACAGCCAAGCTCCAGACGCGTGATCAGCGGGTAACGCGTCAGCTCATCCAGTAATTGCGTCAAGCCAAGCTTCGCGAAGACCGGAGTAAACAGGCCAAGCCTCATCATCCCTCTCAAAAGTTCCAGGCGGGTTAGACCGGTATTCCGGCCATCTGTTCGCCCATGGGCGAGACCACGGGATCGCGTTGACGATCGTTGAAGGCCACCAGGAAAGCAGCGAGCACGACTGCCGACGCAACCGCGGCGACGACCCAGATCCCGCGCCAATCATAGCTCACCGTGCCGTCCGCCGCATGAGCCGTGTAGTGCTCTACGACCGCACCCGAAAGCCATGAGCCCACGAACATGCCGAGCCCATAGGTGATGAACGCGATCAGGCCTTGGGCCGCGGCGCGCAGCGCCGGGGTCGCCTTGCGGTCGATGTAGATCTGACCGGTGACGAAGAAGAAGTCATAGCAGATGCCGTGCAGCAGGATTCCGAGCCACAACATCCAGACATGCGGTCCGGGATCTCCAAAGGCGAAGAGAGCGTAGCGGAGAACCCAGGCAGCCATGCCGGCGGCCAGCATGTACTTGACGCCGAGGCGGCGGAAGAACCAGGGGATCAGGAGCATGCAGAAGAGCTCGGACATCTGGCCGCCGGTCATCTTGCCCGCGGCGTTATGGACACCGGTGTTGTTGAGGAACAGATTGGTGAAGGCGTAGTAGAACTGCAGCGGGATGCAGATAAGGAATGAGGCGGCGGCGAAGATTGCCATCGATCGCTCGCCGAGCAGGGCGAGTGCCTCCCGCGGAAACAAGCTTGTGAGGGTCAATTTTTCACCGCGTGCCAGGGGTGGCGTGTGCGGGAGTGTCAGGGCATAGACGGCCAGGAGCGCGGACGATGCGGCGGCGATCTGAAGCGGTCGTGCGGTGGCTTCAAGGCCCAGTTTGCCTACAAGCAGGCCAGCCACAATCCAGCCCCCGGTGCCGAGCACACGGATGGGACCGAACTCCTGCTTCGGATCTTTCAACTGGCGGAAGGAGAGAGAGTTGGTGAGAGCAAGCGTCGGCATGAAGCAGAGGCAGTAAAGCAGTGTAACCGCATAGAGTTCGCCGAAGCCGATCTGCCGCGAAGCAAGATACAACAGAACCGCGCCGAAGAGATGCAGCACGGCGAGGACACGCTCGGTGGCAAAGATTTTATCCGCGACCAGGCCGACGAAGAATGGAGCGAGGATGGCACCCACCGCAGTGGTGCCGGCGATCAGGCCCACTTGCTGGCCGCTGAAGTGAAGCTTGGTCGAAAGCCAGGTCCCGACAGTGACGTACCACGCACCCCAGATAAAGTACTCGAGAAACATCATCGTGCTGAGCCGTATCCGGATCTGCATCTTCATCGGGGAAAACCTTTCATGAGGCAATCAGCAGGGATTCGGTCCGGGGTGGCAAGGCCGGATGAATCGTGTTCACCACGCTAACTCATCAGCTTCACGCGTGTGGTAATGTCCGATAACACATATTATGTATAGTTTGGATGTAGCGGCTCATTAGAAATGTCATGGTCTGGCCCGATAGAAATGTCAGGGTCTAAGGATGGCATGGATTTCTATGAGCGAGCGCGATCTAAGACGGATCGAAGTGCTGAGTGACGTGCGGGCTGGGCGTCGGACGGTGGCTGCGGCAGCAGCCGTGCTCGCGATCAGCGAGCGCCAGGCGTTTCGGCTGCTGGCAAGGTATGAAGTGGACGGTGGGTCGGGGGTGATCCATAAGGCGCGTGGCCGCACATCGAACCGGAGTCGCAACGAAGGCCTCCGGAAGTATGCCGTCGAGCTTGTCAAAACGAAATACGCCGACTTCGGGCCAACGCTTGCGACCGAGGTGCTGCTGGACAAGCATCAGCTCCGGATCGGTAAGGAGACGCTGCGGCGA
Source organism: uncultured Granulicella sp. (assembly GCA_965198885.1). Classification (GTDB taxonomy): domain Bacteria; phylum Acidobacteriota; class Terriglobia; order Terriglobales; family Acidobacteriaceae; genus Edaphobacter. Next base: position 3,728,708 of record OZ240677.1, read on the forward strand.
TGGATGATGGCCGAAGGCCTGTGGCTGTCACGTACGCAGCGCAGGACTTTTCACCAGCCCCGACTCCGGCGCGAGAGCTACGGTGAGCTGATCCAGATCGACGGCAGCGATCATCGCTGGTTCGAGCAGCGAGGCGAGCCTTGCACGCTGCTGGTCTTCATCGACGATGCGACCAGCAAGCTGATGCAGCTGCGCTTCGTGCCAAGCGAGAGCACGGACTCCTACTTCGAAGCGCTGAACGGATACCTCACAGCGCATGGCTGCCCCACTGCCTTCTACTCCGACAAGCACACCGTCTTCCGAGTGAACCGGCCGGACGCGAAGGGCGGTTCGGGGATGACGCAGTTCGGCCGTGCGCTCGCAGAGCTCAACATCGAGATCCTCTGCGCGAACTCGAGCCAGGCAAAAGGCCGCGTGGAGCGGGCGAATCGTACGCTGCAAGACCGCCTGGTCAAGGAACTGCGCATGGCCAGCATCTCTGACATGGCCGCCGGGAACTTGTTCCTGCCGAACTTCATGGAGCAGTTCAACAACAAGTTCGCGGTTCCCGCAGCAAGGGCTGAGAACATGCATCGCAGGTTGAACGTACAGGCCTCTCGGCTTGCCGACATCCTGTGCCATCGCGAACAGCGCCATGTGAGCCAACAACTCAGTCTGGCCTACGACCGCAGGCAGATCATCCTGGAACGCAGTGAGGTTGCTGACAAACTGGCCGGCCAGTATGTCGAGGTCTATGACTTCAGCGATCGACCGCTGGAGGTTCGCTGGCAGGGCCACTTACTTCCCTACCGCGTCTTCAGCAAAGACCAGCGTGTCAGTCACACCGCCATCATCGAGAACAAGCGTCTCAGCCATGCACTAGCCACGGTGAAGGCCCAGCAGGACATCAAGCATGAACAGAAGATCCAGACGAACAGCGACAAGGGCGGATACAAGAAGAACCAGCGTCGAGTCTATGGGCCGGACTACGTGCCAAAATCCGCCCCCGCCCCCGCGGTGGAAATGACGGCCTGATGGAAAGCGAGGAAAACATAAAGCCGTTTCCCTCTCTTCCCACAGTCCTTGGAAATCGACACAGTACGTCGATTCCCACATTACGCACCGCACGACGACGAAGGATTATTCAACAAGTACTTCAACAGATAGGCCTATACTGACATTTCTAATGGGCTAGCCACCCTGTCATTTCTAACGAGCCCCAACATTGGATGAACAATGCCGGCGGCCACTCCAACTATGATGACTCGATGGTTAGTGGGTCAATGCGGTGATCGGAGCGGGCACTCTTCTGCGCACGATACTGGCTGCTCTTCCCATGATCCTGTGTGGGAGCCGCTGCGCTTCGGCGCAGGATGTCCGCTACCTCAAACATCAAGCCTGGTCCACGGAGGATGGGCTGCCGCAGAACAGTGTGCGGCAGATCTACCAGACAAGGGACGGTTTTCTGTGGGTCGCAACCGAGGCCGGCCTGGCGCGATTCGACGGCCTGGGTTTTCAGGTCTTCGACCATCAGAACCAGCCTGCATTTCATAATGACGATATCTGCTGTCTGGCCGAAGATGCCGCAGGAGTGCTCTGGGTCGGAACGGATGATGGATTGCTGTCGTACAGCGACCATCGATTCAGGCGCTTCGACCCGGGGAGCGGAGTTCCCTCTTCATCGATTCGCAAACTCGCCGTGAGTCCCGGCCAAGGCCTATCCGTGGAGACGTCCGATGGTGACGCGGTGTGGCAAGCGGGGCGATTTGTGCCTGCCGCCGGCAACATCGTGGATGCATCCGGCGAGCAGGCACGAGAGGCGGGCTGGCGAGTGTCCTCGACGTCCGTGAGCAGGAGTTCCGGAGGACGGGCAAGAAGCTGGACGGCGGGGGTCGAGCTGCCGGGGACGCGTGTGGAGACGATCTTCCTCGATCGTTCGGGCGGTACGTGGGTGGGAACCAATGGCGGCCTGGCGCTGATCCGTAAAGACGAAGATGCAGCTACATCAATCGAGGCGCTGCGCGGAAGCAGTGTTGTGCAGGTCTTTGAAGACCGGGAGGGCGACGAGTGGGTGGCGACCGAGACCTCCGGGCTGCATGTGTTGCGGCCGGCGAAGTTCCGGACCGAGTCGTCCCTCGCCGGGCTGCCGTTGACCGGAGTGGTTCAGGCGAGCGATGGAGCGGTCTGGACGGGTACCCGGAGGGACGGTCTTCGTCGGCTGCAAGAAAACCTGGCCAGCGATCCCGTAAGCGCCGATTCCTTGACGAGCAACTTCATTCTCTCGTTGGCGCCCGGCGCGGATGGGAGCGTGTGGGCGGGAACGCCGGACGGCTTAGACCACGTCAGCGCGGGGGGCAAGGTGGAACGCATGACCTCCGCGGACGGGCTCCCGGACGATTATGTGCTCTCACTCGCCGCGGCCGGGGATGGATCGGTATGGGGGGGAACGCGGCATGGGCTGGTCCACGTGGCCGGGAGAAAGGTGGAGGTGCTGACGAAGGCTGACGGCCTGGTTGGCGACCTTATCGGATCGCTTCTGCTCACGCCGGAGGGTGATCTCTGGATCGGGACATCCGAGGGAGTTTCACGGCGAAGCAAGGACGGCCGCATCGCCAGCTATGGGGCTGCGGACGGCCTGCCCATGGGGGTGGTGACCGGAATAGCAGAAGGCTCGGGCGGAAGCATCTGGATTGTGGGGGATGGAGTCGGTCTGGTTCGTTTTCGAGATGGCCGATCCGCCAAGGTGAAGGAGGCGGCGATTCCGTCGCAGAACTACGGGGTGATCGGCAACGCGGGGTATCTCTGGCTGCGGAGTGAGGCGGGGATCGCCCGCGTGCGGGTGGAGGATGTGGAACGCTGTCTGGATGCAGGCACGGTCTGTTCGGCGGGGGTAAGTGCCTACGGGGTGGCCGACGGCATGCCCAGCGTGGAGCTTGCCACGCGCGGATCGACGCCGTTCTGGAGGATGGCCGATGGCGAACTCTGGACGCCGACCCGACGCGGGGTTGCCATCGTCGATCCGGCTCACCTGCCCCTGGATGCGGTTGTGCCGCCGCTTGCGATCGAAGGGCTGGAGGTAGATGGGGCTGCGATCGAGCTGGGCAACGGACCGATTGAGATTCCCTACGGACCTGTGCGCTTCACGATCGACTACGCCGGCCTGAGCTATACGGCTCCGTCCGAGGTTCGCTATCGCTTCCGGCTCGAAGGCCTGGATAGGGAGTGGACTGAGGCCGGGAGCCGGCGGTCCGCGACCTACACGAGCCTCGCCCCGGGAAGCTACGTGTTTCGCGTGCAGGCGATCAATCATGATGGCGTCTGGAATCAGACGGGGGCTGGGCTTCGCTTCCGAGTCGTGCCTCCCTACTACCGGCGCTGGTGGTTCCTGGCACTGATGGCGATGACCGTCGCGGCGGTTGCGGCTGCGCTTTACCTGTTACGGTTGCGACGCCTCCGACGGCAGTTCGACGTAGTTCTCCGCGAGCGCAACCGCATGGCCAGGGAGATCCATGACACGCTCGCCCAGGACTTTGTGGGGGTGACGCTGCAGTTGGACATCATCGCGCAACTGCTCGGCGCGGGGAAGCTGGAGATCGCAAAGCAGCAGCTTCTGCAGACACGAAAGCTGGTCACGGACGGCCTAGCGGATGCTCGCCGAAGCATCTGGGCTTTGCGCGCGAACGTCGATGAGATGAGCCTGCCTACGCGGCTGACGAAGTTGGTGGAGCGATACGCCAACGACCCCGTCAGCATGCGGTTGAAGATCGGGGGGGCGTTTCGGAGACTTGGGGACGAGGTGGAAGCGGAGGTGCTCCGCATCGCACAGGAGTCGCTCTCGAACGTAAACAGACACTCCGGGGCCGAGCATGCATGGGTGGAACTCCTCTACGAGAACGATCGGCTGATCCTGACGGTGGAAGATGACGGCCAAGGATTCGTGGTGGAAGATGCGAAGACCATGGACGGCCACTACGGGGTACGCGGCATGAAGGAACGGGCGGAGGTTCTACGCGCTACACTCGAGATCATCAGCAAGCCCGGTGCGGGCGCAAAGGTGAGGCTTACGGTCTCGATTGCGCCGCCGCAGAGATGAACCCTATGGACGAGAAGATCAAATTGATGGTGGTCGAGGACCATCAGGTGGTGCGGCAGGGGCTGGTCGCCCTCTTGTCTTCGGTGGACGATGTCGAGGTGGTTGCGACCGCCGGTGACGGCGAGGCGGCGGTGGCGAGCTTCGCGACCCATCGTCCCGATGTCACGCTGATGGACCTGCAGTTGCCGAAGATGGGCGGAGTCGAGGCGATCCGGAGAATCCGGCTAACGCATCCGGAGGCACGCGTGATCGTGCTGACGACCTACGACGGCGACGAAGATATCTTTCGTGCGCTGCAAGCGGGAGCGCGAAGCTATCTGCTCAAGGGGATGCCGTTCGATGAGCTGCTGAAGACCATCTATGCGGTGCATCGCGGGAAGTCGCGCATCGTCTCTCCCATTGCGGAAAAGCTGGCGGAGCGGGTCAGTGGGCAGCAACTGACGGCGCGGGAGATCGGTGTGCTGGAACGCATCGTGGCGGGACGGGCCAACAAGGAGATCGCCGCCGACCTGTTTATCTCCGAGGCGACGGTGAAGACGCACGTGAACAGTCTTCTCAGCAAACTCGGCGTCGCGGACCGGACGCAGGCTGCAACCGTGGCGATTCAACGTGGTTTCGTTCACCTGGAGTAGAGACTTGCGAATGCGATGGATGATCCTGGCGGCGTTCCTGTGTACCTTCGCAGGGCTGCAGGCACAGACCAAGCCGGTGTGGCGGGCAGCGACTCCGTCTGAACTGGAGGCGGTACTTCCCTCCCGGGCGGTCGTGCAAAAGGAGCGCATCGAGACCGAGATGCGCACGGCGACCGGCATTCGGGACGACCAGGACCATATCATCGCGGCGGTGGTCCTGATCACGGCCGGATACGCGGCGGAGGGCAAGTACTCGCACTATCTGCTGGCACAAAGCGCGATCCGGCTCGGCGATGTGACGCTTGCTCCGGGAGCCTACGTCCTGGGGTGGACGAGAGATGCGGATGGCCTGCTGGTCCATCTTTTCTCGGCAGAGACGGGAGCGGATCGAGGCAGTGTGCCGGCACACCCTTCCAAGCAGCCGGTCCGGGTAGAGCCTTTTCGGATCTGGCCGCCCGGGGATCGGAAGGTCATCCAGATCGGGCGATTCTTTGTGCCGTACAGTCTCGACCCGTAGCGAGGCAGCCGCCAAAAGAGGCGCCCCCGTTTGAAGGGGGGCGCTGGAGGAGGGTTGCTGAACTCTGCGGACGGCGTGGGCCATCTGCTTACAGGTATGAGGATAGCCAGGGCAGAGACCAGAGTCATGCACCCTGAGATGGAATCGGTCTCCAACCTTCGATGGAGATGGAGGCAACTTCGGAAGCCGGATAGCCTTACGATTGCCTGCGGCGTTCGTCTTAATCGGAGAGACTTGAGGGATGCTCCTGTCGTCTAGCCAGCACGGGAGAGCGGGGCGACTTTGCTGGGGATGGTGTGAGCGGCAAAACTCTGACAACCGGACGGCATGGCCGGCTCGTGTATGGCTGGCAGGTAGCTGCCCTGATCTGCGGCCTGGCCTGTTCGACGCAGCGGGTCAGCGGGCAGACTCCGTCAGCCCCGGCAGGCCTGGTTCAGGTGACCGGCCGCGTGGTGAATGCGCTCACCGGGGCGGCCATCCCACGGGCGCTGGTCACCCTGAATAGCCGGACCGTGCTGAGCGATGCGGAAGGCAACTTCAGCTTTCCGCAGTTTCAGCCGAATGGCTCCGGCGTGCAGGCTTACGTGCTGGCCCAGAAGCCGGGCTTTGCCGCGGCTCTGAACCCTTTGGAATCGATGGCACAGCAGGCTGTGGCGGATGTCACGGCGCCATTGGAGTTGAAGCTCTACCCTGATGGCCTGATCAGCGGTCGAGTGACCAATGCGCGGGGAGAGCCGCTCTCGAAGCTGCAGGTCACCGTCTTTCGGGAGAGCGGCGACGACACGCAGACGCGGATGCAGCCGGTCGGCTTGACGATGACAGACTCTCATGGCGAGTATCGCTTCGACCAGCCGCCGGGCCACTATGCGGTGTTGTTGCGGTACACCTCGCATGGTGATGATCCGGAGGAAGTCGTGCTGCCGGTACGGTTTCCGGAGCAAAGTGAAAGCAGCGGAGCAGGTTCGTTCCCGCTCAGCCCAGGGGAACAGAGGACTGTCGACATCCAGGCAAAGACGGGCTTTGCCGTTCCAGTCACGCTGAAAACGGATGACTCCGGCGAGAGGTTTGGGGGACTGAGAGTGCAGGCGCTGGCCGGCTCCGGGAGTTCCCTTTCGCTGGATGCGCAGGCGTCTCGCAGTCCCGGAGAGTACCGGGTGGACCTGCCTCCGGGGGTGTACTCGCTTCATGCGGCGAGGCAAGTTCGTGACCGGAGAATGGAGGCCGAGAGCAGAGTTACCGTCCTGGAGCATGGCACTGCGCCGGTAACGCTGCACTTCGCTGAGCTACCGTTGTTGCCGGTCCAGGTGGTGCTAGATACGTCCGCAAGCGGAAGCACGAGCGGCCTTCAGGCAACGCAAGGCATTACAGCTCAAGCACCTACGCCCGCAACCTTCAACCTTCGTCTGCAGAAGATCGCTGCGGCTGAAGAGGATGAGTTCAGCGAGATCGGACTTTCGTCAACGGGGAACAACTTCTTCTTTGAGGCCGGCCCGGGAAGATATCAGTTGCTGAGCCAAGGCGGTGGCAACTGGTTCATCGAACGGGCGAGCTATGGCGCCACCGATCTCCTCAGCCATCCGCTCGCGGTAAGCTCCGGGGCGGGCGGCGAGATCATCCGCCTGACGGTGAGCAGCGCCATCGGGCAGGTGGCGGGGACGGTGCGCAGGAACGGCGCGGGGGCGAGCGGATACGTCTACCTTTTCCCCCACGAGGCAAGTCTGACCACGTTGTATCCGGTCCGGTCGGAGGCGGATGGTACGTTCTCCCATCGGCTGCCACCCGGAACCTACACCGCTGTGGCCTTCGACCACCGTTATCCGGGAGATCTCCACGATCCGGCGATCAAGGCGGAGATGCTCCGCCTGGGTGCGACGGTGCAGGTGACAGCCGGCGGACAGGCGTCGGTGGATCTGGATCAGCAGCCCATCGAGGAGGTCAAGTGACCGGACGCCGGCCCGGACGATGGCGAGCGTGGCTGCTTCCCTGCCTTGGGCTGCTCATGGCCGTTCAAGCGGGTGCGGAGACGCCACCACCTGCGGCGAAGCCGGTCTTCCGCATCGCCGGGACGGTTGTAAACCGGCGGAACGGAAGTCCGATCGCTCACTGCCGCCTGACCGCGACCCAGAATGGCTTGACTTCCGACATCAGCGACGCTCCACCGGACCAGGATCGGGGCGGCAATGGCTTCCGGGGTGGCTTCGCTGGAGTAAGGTCGCGGAGGATGCGGGCTGGTGGCAACGACACTCAGGAGGTCGAGGCGGTGTACTCCGATGACGCGGGTCACTTCAGCCTGACCGTGCCGAGCGCCGGAGTTTGGAAGCTCACGGGATCGGCCCGGGGGTACCACCAGCAGTCCTATGAGCAGCAGGAGAACTTCTGGTCGGGCATCGTCTTGAGCACTGCCACGCCGGAGCTGACCGTTCGCTTCGGAATGTATTCCGACTCCTCCATCGCCGGCATTGTTTATGACGAGGCGGGTGAGCCAGTGCGGAACGCGCTGGTGCGGGTCGAGCCGGTGCAGCATACGGCGGCCAATGAGGGCATTCGGCGCCGAGTGCAGATCGCAAGGACGGACGATCGTGGCCGCTACGAAGTGGCTGAACTGAGTCCAGGAGATTACAGGGTAGGGGTAAACGCACAGCCCTGGTATGCGGCCCGGGGCATTCGACACGCCGCGACGGACCCGGGTTCGAGCCTCGATCCATCGCTTGATCTGGTCTATGCCGAGACATGGTATCCGGCGGCCGCGGATCGGGAGAGTTCAGACCCCGTGATTCTGGGTGCGGGCGAGGAACGCGAGGCTGACTTCCACCTGACGCCGATTCCATCCATCCACCTGCGGATACCACAGCAGCAACCTCCGGGGGATGGCGGAGATGAAAACACGCGCCGGTTCGGGCGGGCACCTACGGTTCAACGAGACGGCGGCTCCTCCGGACCGGGTCCAATGACAACGAGCGTCGATGGGAAAGAGTGGGATATCGGAGGGTTGACTCCAGGCACCTACCAGGTGCGAACACCAAACCCGGGAGGTGCGGGCGAACGGCTGTCCACCCTGACTCTGGCTTCCGGCTCACCGGCCGTCGTCGCGGCAACCTCGGCCATGGCGGCTACCAGCCTTACCGTCACGGTGGATGGTGTCGATCCGGAGGCTGTCCGGCAGATCAACCTGGTGGATGCGACGTCCCGGCAGAGCTTTGGGACGGCAGAACGTGGGCAGCCCGGCGGAGAGGGCGAGGAGGACAGCCGCCAGACCGGCGCACGCACGATCAACGCCCCTCCGGGTCGCTACGAGATCTTCCTCCAAGGCAAGCCGGGACTTTACCTGACCGGATTGACCGCGACCGGCGCGAAGGCAGAGGGGCGCACGATCGAACTCGGCGGCGGCTCGCCGAAGCTGACCGTCCACGCCGCGATCGGCTTGAGCGAGGTGGAAGGCGTCGCCCGCATGGACGGAAAGCCGTTGCCGAGTGCGATGGTCCTGCTGGTCCCCGCGGGCTACGGTCAGACCCGGAACGTGGCTCCGCTGCGCCGGGATGAGACCAACACCGATGGCAGCTTCGACCTGAGAAATGTCTTCCCCGGCGAGTACATCCTAGTCGCGATCGACCACGGCTGGGAGATCAACTGGCGCGACAGCGCCACGCTGGACTCCTATCTGACCAAAGGGACTCCCCTGAACCTGCAGCCAGCCGGAACGGCGCGAAAGACTCTGGATGCCATTGAGCCGTAGCTCCATAGCGGCAAAAGGCCCTCCTCGCCTAACGACTACGCGCTGCATCCAACCGTTTCGTTCGGGTACGCGACGCTCCCTAAAAAGTGGCATGTCTCCTGATTCCGTATGCGCCGATAGTTGACCCAGAAGAGAAAAGAATCAACGGGGAAACATGAACATCTTGGAACTACCTGACACGTCGCAGACCAGCTTGATGGTGAACGTGGTTCTGGTCAATATCAGCGGCATCTTCGCGGATCTATTGCGTTCCGCTCTGGCGACGGACGGCCAGATTTGCATCGAGGGGCACGCCACCAACAGCAAAGAGCTTGCCGGCATCCTCGACGGCTCGCGCCCGCAGGTTGCGCTGGTGGGTACCCAGGGCTGGGGACGCCAGGCGGATGTGGTTCCGCTGCTCGAGCAGATCTCCGCCTCGGCGCCGCACGTGCGTGTGGTCGTCATGGCATCCGAGATGGACAACGAGGACGTTGTCTCCCTCTTCCACAACGGAGCGCGGGGCCTGATCTGCGGCTCCGAAGCCAACATTCCGCAGCTCACCAAGTGCCTCCAGTGCGTCTCGAAGGGACAGATCTGGGCGAATGCGGCACAGCTGGATCTGCTGATCCGGTCACTGAATCTGCCGCGCTCGTTGAAGGTCACGAACGTTCTCGGCGCCTCCCTGCTCAGCAAGCGCGAAGAGCAGGTCCTGCACCTGCTGGCGGATGGCTTGAGCAATCGCGAGCTGGCCGCGGCGCTGAAGCTGAGCGAGCACACGGTCAAGAACCACCTCTTTCGCATCTTCGACAAGCTTGGCGTATCGAGCCGCATGGAGGCTGTGCTGTATGCGATCAGCCAGCGCGATCAACGGCTCGGACGGCACCGCGAGCCCGCGAGGCCACAAGTCGAGCAGCCGCGCGCCGTCTCGAACGGCATGCGGGGAACGCTCCGCTTCAACTAGGAAGCGAAGACTGGAAAACCAGCAGTTTTGCGGCGAGGGAAGTTTCTCGCCGCATCCTTTCTTGGAGTTACCGTCTTCTGTGCAAGCGTTGGGCTAGGCAGGTTATGCCGCGAGCTCCGCGTGCTTCGCTGGGCGCCGGGTCTAGGAATCGCAAGGCGATGCCTGCACGAGCTTCTTCAACTCGTCTTCAACTTGCCTCAGAACGCCGCCCCAGTCTCCCGGGCGATGCTGCCGGAAGAGCCGGGCACTTGCGTACCACGGGCTATCGGCTCGCTGCTTCAGCCATCGCCAGTCGGCAACGCAAGGGAGCATGATCCACACCGGCTTGCCCATGGCCCCAGCCAGATGCGCGACCGAAGTGTCGACGGCAATCACAAGATCGAGTTCATCGAGGAACTCCGCGGTGTCGGTGAAGTCCGCGAGGTAAAGGGCAAGGTCGGTGGGGCGGTGTTCCGGCGGCATCTGTTCCAGTTGTCTGCTGGGCGATCCCTTCTGCAGGGAATAGAACGTGGCCGGCGAAACCCGGAGCACATCCTCCAGGCTTGTCAGCGCAAGCGACCGCGCCAGGTCCCGCGAGTGCTGCGGATTGCCGCTCCACACCAGGCCGACGCGAAGCTCTCCGGGCAGTCCCGAGTGCTTGTGAGTTCTACGAGTCAGATAAGGCGTGTGGCCCGGAATGCTCTGCAGGTCGGTGCCGAAGGCACCCGGCAGGCTGAGCAGCGGGCAATGCCACTCCGCGTCCCTTGGGATGCTCTCCCCCTTGCGGATGACTTTGACTCCGGGATGGAGATCGCGCAGAAGCTCAAAGACCTCCGGCTGCACCTCAAAGACAACCTCGGCACCCCTCTCGGCCAGCATGGGTACATAGCGATAGAACTGGATGGTGTCGCCCAGCCCCTGTTCCGCGTACACAAAGATGCTGCTACCCTGCAAAGGCTCGCCGGTCCACTGCTTCTGGGTGAGCGCCGTCCGCTTCCCGAGGAACGGCGGAGTGCGCCAGCGATGTTCATACTCCCGCCATCCGGCCTCGAACTCAGCGTCCGCAAGATGGTGCAGGCTGAGGTTGAAGCGGCAGAGCGGATGCTCCGGCTCATGCTCGATCGCCAACCGGTAGCACGTGCGCGCCCCTTCCTCATCGCCCAGATTATCGAGCGTAAGGCCAAGATTGCACAGAGTGGGAACATGATGCTGATCCTGCATCAGCACGGCGCGGAAACACTCCACCGCAGCGAGTGAGTCTCCTTGCTTTTCCAGCAGGCAGCCGAGGTTGCAACGTGCATTCAAGAACGTCGGGTCCAGCTCAATCGCCTTCCGCAGCAGGATCTCGCCGCTGCGAAACTCGCCGCACTCCTTTAGCAGCGCACCCAGGTTCGAAAGCGAGTCGATGAAGTCCGGCTTGAGACGCAGCGCGTGGGAGTACGCTGCCCTGGCCTCCGCGATGTGTCCAAGCTCATGCAGCAGGGTGCCCAGGCAATGGTACGGGTTGTACTCCTCCGGCTTCAGCTGGATGGCTTGATGCAGAGGAGCAAGCGCCTCCTTCTGCAGCCCCGCCTCGATCAACAGACTGGCGAGCACGTACTGAAGGTCAAAGTGATGCGGCACTTGGTCAGCCGCCACGCGCGCCTGTGCCAAGGCTCCGCATGCGTCGCCTGCGGACTTCAGCAGCTCGATGAGACCGATCTGAGTGTCGACCCGGTCAGGCGAGCGCGCCAGCGCCTTCCTGTACCAAGCGATGGCCTCCGCCCGCTCACCCTCCGCGGCCAGGAGCGAACCGAGAACCTGCATGGAATCGGTATCGGCGGGGTTGAGTGCGATCGCCGTTCTGAAGCACTGCACAGCCGCTTGTCTCTGCTCGCGCATCGCATAGCTTCGGCCAAGGCTATGGTGATAGGTCGCAACGTCCGGGCTCCGTGCAATCGCACACCGGATCAGCCCTTCCGACCGATCGAGCTCTCCCCTTCCGCGCGCAAGGACGCCGAGCAGGTTGAGCGCATCGGGGTGAGAGGCATCGTGCTGCAGAACCTGCAGGTAGCAAGCCTCGGCCAACGCGAGCGCACCCGAGCGATGATGGGCAAGCCCGTCGTTGAGGTGACGGACCACAGACTGCGAATTGTTCTCATGCATGCTCCAACAGACTTTGCATTTCAGGTGCCACTTGGGCACATGAGCCGCATCCCTAAGGAAACGCGCAGTTTGCCTGGGAAAGCGATTGAGGATGAGCTCATAGAGTCCGGCAGGCTTAGGAACGAACCGCTTTCTGAGCGGATGATGAGACGCCTCCGCCGCTTTGACCCGGGGGTTTACGGGATACTCTAGAGAGAGTGGCGGCTCGCCGTCCGAGGTATGTTTGAGGTAGCAATGGCCTTCCCGATCAAGGTATGTGTGGTGTGTCAAGAGGAGTTCGAGCTGAGGCCCGGCAAGCCCGGCTTCGCCAATCGCTGCCCCGAGTGCAGCGAGCCGGAGGCAGTCGACGCCGCAGGCAAGCGGACGATGGATGCCGACGAGCGGAAGTCGATGGGAGAGGCCAATGAAGCCCGCCGCCATGCCATGCGGGACCTGCTCTACCGCAAAGATAGCTGAGCCCCGGATCGATTCGTTCAGGCGAGTGTGACGTAGGTGGTGTAGGGGTTCTCCCCAACCTCCTGGAAGGGTACAAACTTCCGGTTCGCGCCCGCATGGCTGACCGTCCACTCCCTTGGCCCGCTGCGTCTGGCCTGGACCAACTCGTCCTGGCTGAACGTTAAGGCAGCCGTCTCGCCAGGCTGTCGCAAGGCGAACAGGACCCATGGCCCCCAGAGCAGCGCCACCGTCTGCGGGTGCGGCGGACCGCCCGGTGAAGGCAGTTGCTCCAGACGCAGAGCCATCGGCAGGATGAGCTCAACCACATCGCCCGTATGCCAGACCCGTTGCAGCGTGGCGAAGCCCCGCACCATGGACGGGGTGACGGGATGGCCGTTGAGGCGCAGCGCCGCCTGACCGCCCGCCCACTCTGGGACGCGAAGCCTTAACGCGAACAGGGCGGGCTTTGACGTTGAGAACCCTAAGCGCACCAACCCATCTTCCGGGTAGGCGTGCGTCTGCTCCAGCGAACAGCGGCTCAATCCCACGTTCCAACGAAGCTCAGACGGCTGATAGAGGTTTACCCAAACCCCTTCGCTGTCGCGGAAGTAGCTGTTGATGCCGTAATCCGCTACCACCTGCGGCAGCGTTCCCGAGCAGCACGGCCAACGATGCACCGAGTACACCCGCTTACCGTTCACATTGTAGTCCTGGCTGTAGAAGGAGCGGCCATCGGCTTGCAACGGCAGCGCCCCGAGCACGGTGTTCTGCATCACCCGCTCCATACTGTCGCCGTACATGCCATCTCGCGTCGCACGCAGCAGATACCGCGTCAGCTTCATGTGTGCGTAGCTGCCGCACGGGGTTTCGAAGCCATTATGCGAGAGCGTAAGGCTCTTGTAGAGCTCATCGTACCCAGGTTTGCGGAGGTTTTCATCCGGTCCCCAGCCTCCGGTCGCAAAGCTCTGTTGCCGCAGAAACTCGAACCCGTTTCGTGCAGCCCGCAGATGCATCTCGCTGCCGCCCGTGAGATACGCCTGTCCGCAGGAACACAACGCGTTGACGTAGCTGTAGGCATGCTTATCCGCAAGCACATCCACGCCACGGGATAAAGGCTCGAAGTACGTGGCATCGTCAAGATAGCTCTCCGCCATCCTCCGGTAGTTCGCCCCGGCGCCCATCCCCGAGACAAGATAGAGATTCTCGGGCAAGGTATAGGTCTCGTCCCACATCCACGAGAGATCCGATCCCCGCTTCCACTGAAACTCACGATCCACGGCATGGCCCGGCAGGCTGGGCAGAGCCGCCGCGGTCACGGCATCCAACGTTGGAAAAGCTGCCGGATCGTTAAGTAGACGATGCCCGTCCATCAGGCCACAGACGAGTTTGTCAAAGGTGTAACCCGCGAACCGGGTCTGCGCGAAAAATCCCGGGTCGATGGACTCGCGAAGCAAGGCATGCAGCCGCATCGCGCGTTGTTGAAGCTCAGCCGCGCCAGGGGCATCGCCGAACTTTGATCCCGCATAAAGCCGGCACAGCGCAGACGTCCACTGGCCGAAGGTCGAGCCCGGCGCCAGTCCGGCGTCATCGTGATGATAGTTGTAATCCGGCTTCCACTCGTACCAGCCGCCGAGACTCGTTCCCGGTGCGGGTTTGCCCGCCATCGCCCGAAACGGCCTCATCAGGCTGTCCTCATCCAGCCCCATCAGGATCGTCGTTACGTTCTCAAGCTGAGACTTTTGCCGCGCCCCCCGAACCTGAACCTCGTCATAGCCGAACTCATCCAAGGGCTTCTCTGTGATGTTCGGCGCTGCTCCGAATATGGGCAGAGGAATGGAGGCGGAGGCAGCGATGGAGATGCCGGTTCGCAGAAGCTCCCGCCGGGATAAGGACTTGCGCATGAAGGAAGGCCTCGAAGAATCCAGCTTCCACTCTAACGCCGCGGCAGGTCGAAGGTTAGCGTTCGACCGCGAGAACCTGCTCCTGCGAACTGATGTGAGGGTTCCGCCGCTCGACGAACAATGCGATCAGCGCCACCGAGAACGAGACCAGGCAGACCACGGCGCTCGCAAGCGACAGGCGGCGATAGCCGAAACCTACCGTGAGAACCAGCCCACCCAGACTCGCGCCAAGCGCATTGCCGAAGTTGAACGCGCCCTGATTCAAGGTCGACGCCAGGTTTGGCGCACCTTTCGCCTTCTCGACGATCCTCGCCTGCAACGGCGCGCCGGCAGCGAAGTGAATGAAGCCCCACACGAAGACCGCAATCGAAGCCGGAATCCGGTACGGCTCCGCCAGAGGCAGTAGCAGGAAGATGACAAACAGCAGAACGATGCCGCCCAGAATCACCGGCATCTGCTTCCAATCGCTCAGCCGCGCCCCAACCAGATTGCCTGACGTGATCCCCACGCCGAACAGCACCAGAACCCACGTGACAGCGTGCGGGGACAGGTGAGTCACAAACTCCAGGATCGGAGCGATATACGTAAACACACAAAACAGCGCCACGGAGGACAAGGTGCTCAGTGCGAGCACCAGTTGAACCTCGGGACGAAGGATGGCATGAAACTCATGCTTCAGATGCATGGTCTCGGATGGCTGCGACGGGACCAGCCAAAGCAGTCCCGCAATGCCGATCAAGCCGATCGGCGCCAGCGCCCAGAACGCCGCCCGCCATCCGAACGCCTGCCCCAGCGCGGTTCCCGCCGGAACTCCAAGCACGTTCGCCAGCGTGAGCCCGGTAAACATCAGGGCGATCGCCTGCGCCCGCTCGGAACGCGGCACCAGGTTCGACGCGACGATACTGCCTATCCCGAAGAACGCCCCATGACACAGGGCCGTAAGGATGCGCGCAAGCAAGAGCAGCGTATACGTCTGGGCGATCGCGCAAAGCAGATTGCCGCAGACGAAGATCGTCATGAGCACGACCAGCGCACGCTTCCGATCCGATCGCGTCAAAGCCAGCGCCACCAGCGGCGAACCGAAGGTCACACTCAGCGCATAGCCGGAGACCAGCAAACCTGCCCGCGGAATGCTGACGTCGAAACTGCGCGCCAGGTCCGGCAGCAGCCCCATGATGATGAACTCGGACGTGCCGATTCCAAAGGCTGACACAGCCAGGGCTAGAAGAGGTCTTCGCATCGCGTACAAGAATTATCGCCCATGCAGGAAGCAAGACCCTCCGTGTTCCTACATCGCACCTGAACCCTTCAAGATCGCGGGGATGGTCTGCGCCAGGATCTTAAGGTCGAGCCAGAACGACCAGCGATCGATGTAGTCCATATCCAGTTGCATCCACTGGTCGAAGCCGATCGAACTGCGCCCGTTCACCTGCCAGAGGCAAGTAATGCCAGGCTTGACGCTGAACCGCCGCCGGTGCCAGTCCTCGTTGAACCCTTCATAGTCTCGCTTCGGCAAAGGACGCGGCCCGACCAGGCTCATATCTCCAAGGAACACATTGAACAGCTGCGGCAGCTCATCCAGGCTGGTCTTCCGCAGAAAACGTCCGATTGGGGTGACCCGGGGATCGTGCAGCAGTTTAAACGTCGGTCCCTTGGACTGATTCAGGTGCTCGACCTCTTTCATCCTCGCTTCCGCGTCGATCACCATCGTGCGGAACTTGAAGATCCAGAAGCGGCGTTTCCCTAGTCCAAGTCGCTCTTGCTTGAAGAGCACAGGCCCCTCAGACGTATACCGCACCAGCAGCGCAACCACGGCCAAGACCGGGGAAAGCACGATCAAGGCGATCGCCGAAAGAGTCAAATCGACGAGACGCTTGCTGACAATGGCCAAGGGGTCCTGAGCGGCATCATGCAGCGTAATCAGATTCGGACTGGCCGACGTGTCCAGCGGGGTTCGCACCAAGTTCGAAAACAAGCTGCTCTCATGCCGCACCGGGATACCCTGTTGTTTGCACCAGACCACGATGCGCTCGGTAAGCTGGTACTGCGAGGCAATCGGCAGCGCGATCACGACCTCATCGAGTTCCAGGCTCCGCAGCAGGCGCAACGTATCCCCTGTCTGCCCGATCAGCAGATCTTTGTAGTGCTGGGGAGCGTCGGCGTAGTGCCAGCGGTCATCCACAAAACCGACCAGGTGATAGCCGAAGTCCTGGTCTGCAAGCAACTGGTCCGCAATCACGACGGCTCTGCTGTTGGTTCCGACGATCAGCAGGTTGCGAAGATTCCGTCCCCGGCGGCGAAGATAATGGGTCAGCACCCGCCCGAAGGCGCGGCTCAATAAGATCAGAAACGTGCTGGCTGCCCAGAATACGAGGACCTCGATGGCCAGCGTCGTCGGCAGGATCGGGGTCTCAGGCCGGCTGAGCACAAGCCACATAAACGCCCAACCGGAGAGCAAGGTAGAAGCTTTGAGGATAGCCCGGATCTGGGCTTTGATGCCCAGACTGCGGTAGGATTTGTAGGCGCCCGCGGAGACCAGGGAGTAGTGCCAGCAGAAACAGAGAGCGACGATGAGGAGGATCTGACGGACAGGATGCGGCAGCAGCAGCGCGTCCATCTGCCAAAGTGCCCGGTGAAAGATGGCCGAACCGAACAGAAGACTGGATCCGCAGATGGCCAGGTCGACGCACATCCCGACCTCCAGAAGCGTCTTTCTACTCGCTAGTATCATCAGCAGCCACCTTTGCTAAGACTCGGTGAGAGGTGCAACACGAGAGACTCAGATTGGAGAGCCTTCAGTTTACAATCGGGTCCGACCGATGTCACCTCGGACCAGCGCGATTTTATCGGCTGGAAATACAACCGTTCCATCAACCAAGATGAAGCCGGCAGGCGACTCCCTTACCTTGCAGGCAGATTTTCCTCAAAGATTGCAGCTGCATCTTCACAGGACAGCATGAGGGAGACGTGAAGGCTGTTCACGAAAGGATCACTTCCACCCTACCACGCCATAGTGGAAGCTGTAGTCCCCCAAGACGCACGCGACCTCGATGCAAGGGCGGTCACAGTCACTAACATACCGGGAGTTCAGTTCGTGCGGGAATCCCTCTTCTGAGTGAGAGGAGGTCTGTACCGCGACGAACCGGGTGTACGGATGCTGGCAAACCCGTACTTAGTCGAGGTCCGCGTCAAAGCCGGAGAGCAACGAAGAACGGCCTCGCCGGAAATCTCTTGCGGCGCAAACGACTCCGGAGCTATCTCAGATGTGTGCTGAAGATGGCTCTCATCGTGTCGATCCCGGTGAAGTAAAGTAAAGCTGCCAAGAACGCTCGCCAGCCCTGGCGAAGATCCAACTTATCCCTCATGGCTTACCTCCGGGCGATGCGCCACCGCGATCCTTGTATCTTTACCATCTACTCTAGCACGGAAGTGGTAGAAAGCGAACCGGGTTCGAACTGCGAAAAACATGAGATTCCGCTTTTAGGCTTCCGCGCGGACCGGTTGCGCCCGGACGCCGCAAGAAGAGCACGGCGTCCGGAACGCATGTTTCACGCCCAGGGATCGATCACGATCTTCGTGACATCCTCTTTCTTATCCCGCCAGATCTTGTACATCTCCGGCGCCTGATCGAGCGTGATCCGATGCGAGATGATCGTACTGGGATCGATCTGCCCCTTCTCGATCCGTTCCAGCAGCGGCTTCATGTAAGTGTGCATGTTCGTCTGACCCATCTTCATCGTGATGCCCTTGCCGAACGCCGCCCCGAAGGGCACCTTGTCCAGCATCCCGCCATAGACGCCCGGGATTGAGAGCGTTCCGCCTTTGCGGACAGCCTGGATCGCCTGCCGCAGCACGCTCGGACGATCCGTCTCCATCAGCAGCGCGACTTTGACCTTGTCGTACAAACCCTGCAGGTCGCTGGAGTGAGCCTCAAGCCCGACAGCATCGATGCAGCAATCCGGCCCGATGCCGCCGGTCAGGTCCTTCAACGCCGTCAGCACGCTCACGTCTTCTTCCGAGTAGTCGACCGTGATCGCCCCGATCCCACGCGCCTGCGCCAGTCTGACCGGCTCCCGATCGATCGCGATCACCCGCGCCGCGCCGAGCATGAAGGCGCTCGCAATCGCAAACTGCCCCACGGGTCCACATCCCCACACAGCGACCGTGTCGCCGGGTTGGATCTGTGCATTCTCAGCCGCCATATAGCCGGTCGGAAAGATATCGGAGAGAAAGAGAACCTTCTCATCCGGCAGGTCACTCTCGATCTTCAGCGGCCCTACATCGGCGAATGGAACTCGTGCATACTGTGCCTGGCCGCCTGCATACCCCCCCATCATGTGCGAGTAGCCAAACAATGCCGATCCCGAGTAGCCATACGCTGCTTCCATCAAGTGAGCGTTCGGGTTTGAGTTATCACAGGCCGCCCAGATCTTCTTTTTGCAGAAGAGGCAGCTTCCGCATGCAATCGTAAAAGGCACGACGACCCGGTCCCCGCGCTTAAGGTTGGACACGCCCGGACCCGTCTCTTCCACGATCCCCATGAACTCGTGGCCCATCACATCGCCCTGCTCCATGGTCGGGATGAAGCCATCGAACAGATGCAGATCGGAGCCGCAGATCGCGGTCCGCGTAATCTTGATGATGGCGTCACGCGGGTTCAGCAGCTTCGGATCCTCCACCTGCAGTGTTTCCATCTTGCTCTTGCCCATCCAGCAGACTGCCTTCATAACTCATTCTCCTGCTTCGATTGAAGCCGTTAGCCGAGCCGGTACATTAGCTCAGGGTGCCGCTCGGGATTGCAATCTTCTCTCCATAAAGAGATTCCTTCGCGGAGCCGATGATGCCGCGGTCGCCGCGCGGCCCAGGCATACTCCGAGGAATCTCGCCCGTCTCCGCCAGTGCCTTGAAGTGCCTCAGATTCTCGATAACCGCCTGCTTCGGATTCCTGCCGGTCAGCGTCGCCAGGGCGCTCGCCAGTTTGCCGATCTTGAACTCCATCAGCACCGTGACCATCGTGCCTCGGCCACCGGGAGCGTCCTCGAAGATGACCTCCCCGGCCTCGTCGATCTCACCCCCAACAGACTTCCAGGCGATCCGCTTGCCCGGTTGATCCGAAAGGATCTGAGCATCCCATTCCACGGTTTTGTCTCCATGCTTCATCGTCCAATGCGAGGTCTCCGGCCCGGTGACGGTCACGTTGGTGATCTCTTCTTGCCATCCCGGTACGCGCTCCAGATCGCGCCAAAGTGCATACAGCTCTTCAGCACTCGCCTGCACCAGGGCACTCGTCCTCACCCACTGCTTGCCGTCCTTATCGACAGGCGGCGGAGCATAGTGGCCGTCGATCAGCGAAGATGCGCCTGCCGAGTAGGGAACCTCATCTGCGCCGGGCTTCTCATTCAACACCAATGCGTTTGACATCTCGTCTCCTTAATCGCTTTGAATCGCTCGTTACTGTTCGTCGGTAGGCTTCGCCATCTTGTCATGCATCGCACCCTTCAGCGCGCCCGGAACCAGGTTCGCGACCATGCCCTCGAGCTTCGTCTTCAAGGCCGCGGCATAGACGTGATCCTTGCCATCCAGCAACGCGTCGATTCCCTGCTTGGCCACATCCTTCGGCTCGCTCTCCGACTTCCCCTTTTGGCCCACGTCGGTGTCGTCCATGCCTGCGCGATGAAAGAAGTCCGTATCCGTCGGACCCGGCTGCAGAGCCGTCACGGTTACACCGCTGTCACGCAGCTCATAGCGCAGGCTGTGCGCCAGCGAGAGCACGAAGGCCTTCGTCGCCGCGTACACTGCCTCCCGCGGAGCCACCATCTCGCCCGCAATCGAAGCGGTGAACAGAATCTTTCCTGCACCCCTCGTCTTCATGTGCCGCACAACATGCTTCGCCAGATGAACCGTCCCGGTGCAGTTGAGTTCAACCATGTTCAACTCTTCTTCCAGGTCCGTCTCCTCGAACAACCCACCGACGCCCACACCTGCATTCAGGCACGCCACGTCGACCGGGCGGCCCAACTGCGACACACTCTGCCACAACTCATCCACACCCTCCCGTGTGGCAAGGTCGGCATTCACCTCCAACACCTGCACTCCAGCCGCGCGAAACTCCTCCGCCGCCCCCTCCAGCCGGTTGCCGGCCGAAGCCACGACCAGGTCATAACCCCGGCTAGCCAGTTCATTCGCCAATTCAAATCCGATACCGCTGGACGCTCCCGTTACAACTGCCAACATCCCCGCCATAGTTCCTCCCTATCGTTCGCTCAAGCGTTCCGTTCGGTGTCCCGGAGACGTCTGAGCGGTGCAATACGGGCGTTATGATGCGGGCCGGCGCAAAAAGGGTCCTGTCCCTTCGAACGCTGCATGCGCCTTACTTCAACTCTGTTTCTGCTCTCAGCGGACACTCGCGCACCGCTGCCGAGGCGGCCCGTGCGTCCCGCTGCGGACCCCTGCCAAAGCGTCCCCCTCGACTGCCCGAGCCTCTACACTCCGCCGCTAGTCCTTCTTCGCCGCGTCCCCATCCGCGACCACCTTCGAAGGCACATCCTTGCCATGTTCGGGATCGTAGCCGTGCCGCACCATCCATTGCTTGAAGTCAGCCGACGGCTCTTCCTGGAGCGATCCCTTCACCGACGCATACGCAAAGTCCTTCACATCCGTCTTCAAGTCGCAGGTAAAGAACGAACCCGTCTTCCCGAAGACCGGCATCAGCACGGTCAACTCCTGCCCCTGCTTCTTCCACTTCGCCGGATACGTCTCAAATCCGAACGAAGACTTTACCTTCTCCGAGCAGTCGAAGCTGAAGTTCACGCCATGCACCTCGCCGCCTGCAAAGAGGTTCGCGCGGCCCTCGCCCTTCGATCCTTCCGCCACCTCGCGGTGATAGAAGGTCGTCTCATTGATCTTGAACACATGCACCCGCAGCGGATAATCCGCCGGATTCTTACTCTCCGCCTTCAACACCGCAGGAAGTGAGATCACCGCAACCAAAATGAGCCCCGAAACCCGCATCGCAAACCCCTCCTGCCCAGCATCTTAGCGAACCTGAATGCCGCGCACAACGCACCTCCGCGGAAAGCTCTATACTTTCGCCATGGCCTCGCGTGCGACTCCGTCGATCCCGATCAGCACCCGCGCCGCCGCCATCCTGAGCCTCTTCACCCTGCTCCTGACCTTCCTGCCCTGCCTCGCCCAAACGGTCTCGGCGCGGCCCGCACCCACGCAGCCCGGCATGTCCGCCGAACAGTGCGCCTCCTGCTGCAAAGGCCCGTCCACCCTCTCCACCCAGGCTCTCTGCTGCGAAGCTCACCCGCAGCCCGCCCAACCCACCGCCGCCGCAGCCATTCCGTTCCGCGCTGTGACCGCCTGCCAAACCACCGTTCCCGCATCTATCCCTGACGCGGCCGCTCCGGTCTCCCCGTCTCACTTGCAACACCCCCGTCCACCCCTCCTCACCGTCCTGAGAATCTGACCGCCGGAATCTGATCGCGCCACCCCGCCCTGCGCCGCGAACACTCGTTCGCGCGCCTGCGATCCCTCGATCTCCACGATCCGACCAGCCTCCAGGACGATTCCATGCACACGTTCTACTCCCGGGCAGCCCTCATACCCGCCCTCTTCTTCGCCTTGTCACTCTCCGCCCAACAAACCCAGGGCATGAACATGCCCTCGCAGCCCAACTCAGCCGCGGACGACATGGCCGGCATGTCCTCCATGCAAGCTCCCAAAACCCTCATCGCCGCCGAACTCCAGCACACCTCTTCCGGTACCACCGTCGAACCGCTCTCCACCCCCATGTCCATGTGGATGGGCCACCGTGCCGGCTGGCAGCTCATGCTCCACGGCAACGCCTTCCTCTCCGACACCCAGCAGCACGCCGCGAACGCCAGGGGAGGAGACAAACTCTTCTCTACCAACTGGATCATGCCCATGGCGATCCATCGTCTCGGCCGCGGCCAACTCACCCTCCGCACCATGCTCGACCTCGAGCCCGCCACCATCACCAACCGCGAGTACCCCGAGCTCTTCCAGCAAGGGGAAACCGCCTACGGCAAGCCCATCATCGACGGCCAGCACCCCCATGACGCCATCATGGAACTCGCCGCCCTATACGATCTCCACACATCCGAGCACATCCTCCTCAGCCTCTACGCCGCACCCATCGGCGACCCAGCGATCGGCCCCACCGCCTACCCCCACCGCGAGTCCGCCTCGGAAGACCCCATTGCCGCCCTAGGCCACCATCAGGAAGACTCCACCCACATCGCCTTCAACGTCTTTACCACCGGGCTAACGTACAGATGGGCCCGCATCGAAGCCTCCGGCTTCCACGGCGCCGAGCCGGACGAAGCCCGCTGGCACTTCCAGCCCTCACCCAACGGCCTCGCCGTCGACTCCTACAGCACCCGCATCACCCTTACCCCCACCCGCAATCTCTCCGCACAATACAGCATCGCCCACATCACCAGCCCTGAAGCCCTCAGCCCCACCGATAACCAGCGCCGCCAGACCGCCTCCGTCATGGTCAACCGCTCCACCGGCGCCCACCACGACACCACCAGCATGCCCGGCATGGACATGTCCACACCCGTCACCGGCAACTGGAGCACCACCCTCCTCTGGGGCCAAACCCTGACGCTTCCAACGTTTCCAACCCCCACCCACACCGAGGAAAACTCCTACCTCCTCGAATCCCTTCTCAACTTCCACACCCGCAACTTCGTCTGGACTCGCATCGAATCCGCTGACCGTACCTCCGAACTCCTCGGCATCTCCCCTGAGACCACCCTCGGCCACGTCCAGGCCTACTCCTTCGGCTACGACCGTCAGTACCACATCGCACCCCACCTGCTCGCCGCCCCTGGAGCCCAGTTCACCCTCTACCGCACCCCCAACTCCCTCGCCCCCACCTACGGCCGCAATCCAGTCGGCGGCGTAGCCTTCATCCGCTTCCGCATAGCCCCCTAGCAACCATCCCCAACCCCACCCCAACCGGAGTCATGCTGAGCCTGAAGCGCAGCGAAGGGGAAGAACCTCTGTAGCTGCATTTGCTTTCGCTGCTGCAGTTGCTTCTGTTGCTTTTGCCTTCTACCGTCGCCATTCCTTGCCCTAAGCACATCCCATTCCCACACACCCTGGGCGGTAATGACCCAGAAGCCAATCCACTTCCCCACTCCATCCGTCTCCCTAAAGTCGCATTCAACCCGAGGCAAGGTGATCGATCCTCAACTCTCCAACCCGCATCTCAAACCTGAACAGGCCCCCTCCCCTGTCGTACACGGTTCTTACGGTTACCCTTACTCCATGCGTCCAAAGCTCTACGTAGCTACCACCAACGCCGGAAAGCTGCGCGACTTCGCCCATGCCTCCGTCGGTGAGGCCCACATCGTCCCCCTGCCCGGATTGGCCTCCATCCCGGCCCCGATAGAAGACGCAAACACCTTCGAAGGCAACGCCCGCATCAAGGCGATCGCTTACTCGCTCCATGCCCCCGGCCACGTCGTCCTCGCCGACGACTCCGGCATCGAGCTCGACGCACTCGGCGGTCAGCCCGGCGTTCACTCCGCCCGTTACGCCAAGATGAAGGGCTTCGTCGGCTCCGCCCTCTCCAACCAGGACGATCTCAACAACGAGTGTCTCCTCATTCAGGCCAGATACCTCGCCGGCGACCGCCGCCGCGCCCGCTATCGATGCGTCATCGCCGCCGCGATCAACGGCAAGGTCCTCGTCTGCGGCTTCGGCGCTCTCGAAGGCTATCTCCTGGACACTCCCCGAGGCACCGGCGGCTTCGGCTACGATCCTCTCTTCCTCCTCCCCCATCTCGATCTCACCATGGGCGAACTCACCCCCGAGGCCCGCCTCCACTACAGCCATCGCGTCCGAGCCCTGGCCGACCTCATGCCCCGGCACTGGGTCGCCCCCAAGAGGAAGGCAGCCCAGCACCATTAGGCTCACCCATGCTCATTCTGACCCTGAGCGCAGTGGGAGAAGAACCTCCGTGGCGCCATTTGCAGTTGCTTGTCTCGCTCTCACGCCTGCTTCGTCTCCATCGAATCCCGTTCCAAGCACCGCATCGTCACAAAATCGCACAAATCTATCGCTAATCGCACAAGAACCCTTCCTTCCATTGACGCTTGTAGAACCGCGGCGGAATAATCACTCTTGCCTGCACTCATGCGCCGCCCGCTCTTGCCCCGAACGGAGACCGGACAACGGAGAACGCCGCCTCCACGCACAGAGCAGCCGAGGAGCCATCATGGCCGCCGCCGCCCCCGCAGCCCCGCCCGACCTAGGAACTCCGCCTCGCGGCGTACTCCCTCTCCGCGCCGGCCAGGGTCACTCCTTCCTCTGGCGCCGCCTGCACTCCCTCTCCGGCATCGTCCCCATCGGCGCCTTCCTCATCGAGCACATCGTCTCCAACTTCGAGACCTGGAACGGCCCCCTCGCCTACGCCCAGCAGGTCAAGTTCCTCAACGCCCTCCCGCTCGTCCGCGTCCTCGAGTGGGGCCTCATCTTCATCCCCCTCGCCTTCCACGCCCTCTACGGGGTCTTCATCACCTTCCGCGGCCGCGCCAACGTCAACGTCTACCCCTGGGCCAGCAACTGGATGTACCTCATGCAGCGCGTCACCGGCATCATCGCGCTCGCCTACATCATCCAGCACGTCATCCGCCAGCGTTTCCTCGGCGTCCAGCTTCCCGAGCACCCCGGCGCCGCCTTCGCCAAGGTCCAGCACGAGCTCTCGAACCCCTGGATGCTCGCCATCTACGTCATCGCCATGGTCGCCACCTGCTGGCACTTCGCCTACGGCATCTGGCTATTCAGCGTCAAGTGGGGGATTACCCCGGGCGACCGCGCCCGCAAGCGCTTCGGCTACGCCTGCGGCGCGATCGGCACTGCCCTCTGCGTCATGGGCCTCATCAGCATCTACGCCGTCGTCTGGAAGTACCCCAACGCCCCCGCCGACGTCATGCCCACCCAGCCCGCCGGCATTGCTTTGCCGGCAACAAATGGAATTAATCCCAAACCATATCCAATCAGCAACTGAGATGGTAACAATAGCGGGCACTAATTCCCAACAATGTGCCGCAGAGGGAGCAAAGAGGGCAAGTGTCGACACCGCGCAATCTTTTCGGGGTGAGTGTATTGCTAACCGGCCTCTTTCTCCTCATCTTTGTTTTGAAAGCTGCTCTTTCAACAAAACAGACAGGCACGTCGGAAACTGAAGATGTGAGACCTGAGGCAACGAACTTTATCGAACCAACAGGATTCATCGCGCCCTCTAAGCCGGAAAGTAATCAGGTACTTGAGCCATATGATCTCAGCAAGAATCCCTACAAGTGGCAAGGTCAGACAGGGATACTTGATACTGTTCTCGTCTCTATACCTATGCCGAATGGCCAAGTTACACACGTACCTTATCCGGGTGGGGGCCTACGCTTTGAAAAGATGATTGACGCGAACACAGCTACATTTTCGGTACTTGTTGGGGGAAGCGGTATTTTTCCAGAAGGGGAGATAGCTGTCTTACTTCCAGATAGCGAACCACCTAACCCAATGAGGCCGTGGAGAGTCTCCGTCGAAGGACCCATGGAAGGATCGACAGCTTTGGGAGCGCAAGTTAAGGTCACGGCCGTGCGCTTCCGGGGTTACTACAGTCCGCCTGCTCCCACTGTAACGGCGAGCAATTCACAGCAAAATGCAGTGGTCGATTTGTCTGCTACAAGTTCCGCAATCAGTGAAAAGAAGCAATCGGACGACGAGTCAGGAAGCGCTGGCGGAGAGTCGCCTGAGAGCGCAGCGCGACAGATCGGAGGGAGTGTCTCAGCTCCTATCGTGTTATTCCAGCCTGAACCAGACATGCCTGAGCAAGCGAAGAAAGATAAAGTTAGCGGAAGCGTTCTGGTGCGCTTGGAGGTCGATGCATCAGGTAAACCAAAGAACGTCCGAGTCCTCCGGAGTCTAGAGCCAGAACTAGATGAGAGTGCCCTAGCGGCGGTGAGGCAATACAGATTCAAGGCTGCGGTTGAAAATGGGCAACCTGTTCCGGTGGAAATGAACGTAGAGGTAAGTTTTCAAGCTTTCTAATAACAATATGAGTCGACACTACCTAACCGGAAGCATGCACAAGTAGATTACCAGTCGAAAGCTAGGACCACATGGCAGCAGCACCCCGCATCATCGTCGTAGGAGGAGGCCTAGCCGGCCTCGCCGCCGTCATCAAGATCGCCGAGTCCGGCGGCATCGTCGACCTCTTCTCCATCGTCCCCGTCAAGCGCTCGCACTCCGTCTGCGCCCAGGGCGGCATCAACGCCGCCAAGGACCTCAAGGGCGAAGGCGACTCCGTCCTCAAGCACTTTGACGACACCGTCTACGGCGGCGACTTCCTCGCCAACCAGACCCCCGTCAAGCAGATGACCGCGCAGGGCCCCGCCATCATCGACCTCCTCGACCGCATGGGCGTCCCCTTCAATCGCACCCCGGAAGGCCTGCTCGACTTCCGTCGCTTCGGCGGCACGCTCTACCAACGCACGGCGTTCGCGGGCGCGACAACCGGCCAGCAACTCCTGTATGCACTGGATGAGCAGGTCCGCCGCCACGAGTCCGAAGGCAAAGTCACCAAGTACGAAGGCTGGGAGTTCCTCTCCGCCGTCCTCGACGACAACGGCGTCTGCCGCGGCATCTGCGCCATGAATCTCCGGTCTATGGAAACTCGCACGTTTCCGTGCGATGCCGTCATCATCTGCACCGGAGGCAACGGAGCCATCTTCGGCAAATCCACCAACTCCGTCGTCTGCACAGGCTCCGCACAGTCGGCGCTCTACCAGCAGGGCGCGTACTACGCCAACGGCGAGTTCATCCAGGTCCACCCCACCGCCATCCCCGGCGAAGACAAGCTCCGCCTCATGTCCGAGTCCGCCCGCGGCGAAGGCGGCCGCGTCTGGGTCCCGCGCGACCGCAACGACAAGCGCGTCGCCAAGTCGATCCCCGAGGCCGACCGTTACTACTTCCTCGAAGAACGCTACCCCAAGTACGGCAACCTCGTCCCCCGCGACATCGCCACCCGCGAGATCTTCAAGATCGTCTACGAAGACCAGATGGGCATCGACGGCCAGGCGATGGTCTATCTCGACCTCACGCACCTGCCGAAAGAGCGCCTGCATAAACTCGAGGGAATTCTAGAGATCTACGAAAAGTTCGTCGGCGACGACCCCCGCGAAGTCCCCATGAAGATCTTCCCCGGCGTCCACTACACCATGGGCGGCCTTTGGGTCGACTTCGACCAGAAGACCAACATTCCCGGAGTCTTCGCCGCCGGCGAAGCGGACTTCAGCATCCACGGAGCCAATCGCCTGGGCGCGAACTCCCTGCTCTCCTGCATCTACGCCGGCCTGCTCTCCGGTCCCAACGCCGTCGCCTACGCCAAGTCCCTCCCGGCCCTAAGCAGTGACAAGCTTGGCGACGGAGGCCACGCCGCCGAACTCTCCCGCCAGACCGCCAAGAACAACCAGCTCCTCTCCACCACCGGCACCGAAAACCCCTTCAAAATCTGGCGCGAGCTCGGCGAAACCATGACCAAGCACGCCACCATCGTCCGCTATAACTGCGGCCTGGACGAGGCCGACGCCAAGATCGTCGAACTCCTCGCCCGCTACAAGCAAATCAATCTCTCCGACAAGAGCCAGTGGGCCAACACCAGCTTCGCCTTCACCCGCCAGCTCTACAACATGCTGGAGCTCGCCCGCGTCATCGTCCACGGAGCCCGCCAGCGCGACGAGTCCCGCGGCGCTCACTACAAACCCGACTTCCCCACCCGCAACGACGATAAGTTCCTCAAGACCACCAAAGCCTGCTACGTCGACGGAGCTCCACAAATCACCTACGAAGACGTCGACACCCAGTGGATCACCCCCCGCCCCCGCGTCTACACCTCCACCTAATCGGCATCCAACTGACTACTATGTCGATGCATCCCGAACTCACCACCTCCGTCTACATCCTCATCGCGGTCGCCTTTGCCATCGCCGTGATCGCCCTCATCCTCTACACCCGTCGCACCAACATCAACAAAGTCACCATGGCCGAGAAGGGCCGGCTTCCCATCAACAAAGAAGAAGGAATCCTCCTCGCAACCCGCAAGAATGAGGGCCGCACCGGCACTCCAAAGCTCTGACCGTAACCAGTACCGGCGTCGCGGTCGCGCCAGCATCACCAACAAAACGGAGCTCACCCTCCGAAGAGGATCACTATGGCAACCGCGACCATGCCCGTCCCGACCACCACCGCAGCAGCCCGCGCCACCGGCACCCGCACCATTGAAGTCCACATCAAGCGCCAGTCCACCCCGGACGCCCCCGCCCGCACGGAAAAGTTCTCCATCCCTTATCGCCCGGGCATGAACATCACCTCCGTCTTGGGCGAGATCGCCGCCGACCCCATCACCGCCGACGGTGCCGAAACCACCGCCATCGCCTACGACGCCAACTGCCTCGAGGAGATCTGCGGCTCCTGCGCCATGCTCATCAACGGCAAAGCCCGCATGGCCTGCTCCGCCCTCGTAGACAAGCTCGACCAGCCCATCACCCTCGCCCCGCTCTCCAAGTTCCCCGTCGTCCGAGACCTCGCCGTAGACCGCTCCGTCCTCTTCCAGAACCTCAAAGCCGTCAAAGCCTGGGTCCCCATCGACGGCACCTACGACCTAGGCGCCGCCCCGCGCCAGTTCCCACAAATACAAGAACAGCGCTACCCCCTCTCGAACTGCATCTCCTGCACCATCTGCATGGAGGTCTGCCCCCAGTTCAACGATTCCACCAGCTTCGTCGGTGCCGCCACCATCGCCCAGGTCAAGCTCTTCAACATGGACCCCGCCGGAGCCGTCCTCAAGGAAGAGCGCCTCCGCGCCCTCGCCGGCGATGGCGGCGTCCAGGAGTGCGGCATGGCCCAGAACTGCGTCGCCGCCTGCCCCAAGCAGCTCCCCCTCATCGAAGCCATCTCAGACGTCTCCCGCGACGTCGTCCTCCAGCAGATCAAAGACTTCTTCACCCACTAAGCCACCGCTTGATCGGCCACAGCGCCAGGCGTACCCTTCTGGTATGGGAGAACTAACATTTGTAATTACCCCCGATCAAGAGGACGGAGGTTTCACGGCCGCCGCAGTCGGAGTGGGAATCTTCACGCAGGGCGATAACTGGGAAGACCTCTGCGCCATGGTCCTGGACGCGACGAAATGTTATTACTTTGATTCCGAGCCTCCGGCAACCGTCAGGCTAATCTTGCGCGAGCAGGTCCTGAAGGTTGCGTGAAGACACCGCGTAACCTGCACGGCTCCAAACTGGTCGATCATCTGATCCGTCACTGATCTTTCCGCAAAACCCATCAAACTGGTAGTCACGTTCACCTCCGGACCGATGAACCCACCGGCCAGACAGTCATTGTCCCGAACCATCGCCCCCTCAAGGTAGGTACTTTGAACGGCATCTTGGATCAGGTTGCGCGACATCACAACGTATCCCGCGAAGAAGTTCTCCGCGAACTCTAGTTCACCCGGAGCACTCACCTACCCATCCGCCCGCCGCTGAATCTCCGACTGCACCCTCTCCGCCAGCAGATCCACTGACGTCGTGGCCGCCATCTCCTCCAATTCAAGATCCAGCCCATCCTCATCGATCTCCAGCTTCCGGCAGATCGCCTGGAGCAGTTGCAGCGACTTCGTCACCTCCTTCTCCGCCAGCAGATCGATCTGCAGATTCAGGTGATCCCGCGTATCGCTCTTCTTCTGCATCCGGTTCTGCTTCATCAGCACGAACGTACTCAGCAGCACACCTTCGACCGACACAATCATGGCCAACAGGATAAAGGGATACGGATCGAACTTCGGTATCCCGAGACCAAGCGCACCGGTATTGATCAGGAACCAGGCTCCAAACCAAACCACATGGACCAGCACAAACCTCATGCTGCCGGAGAAGTCTCCGATCAGATCCGCTAGCCGATCCACAGGCCCGCGCCGATCCTCAAATTCCTGCTCCAGATGAGCGATCGTCTGGATATTCTCCCGCACCGTCGCCGACGCGCTCCGCACTCCCTCGCTCATTCCACCCCCATCACTCACCCATAGATGCACATCGTCGTCAGCACGAGTTACCCACCTTCAACCCGGCGTCACCCAACCCGCATACAATCCCCTCATGCCCCTGAACCGCCGCCGCTTCCTCACCCTCTCCGCCGCCGCGACCGCTTCCACCGCCCTCCCATCCTTCGCTCTTCCCGCCGTAAGCTCCCCCGGCACCCTCCGCCTCATCTTCTTTACCGACACCCACACCCAACCTGAGCTCTCCGCCGCCGAAGGCACATCCCTCGCATTCGCCAAAATCAAGTCGCTCAAGCCCGACCTCTGCATCCAGGGCGGCGACCACGCCATGGACATCGCCGCCGTCCCCCGCGACCGCTCCCTCATGCTTCTCGACCTCTACCAGAAGACCGAGCAGTCGCTCGACGGCGTCCCCATCCACCACGTCATCGGCAACCACGACATCTTCGGACGCGATCCCTCCACTAACGTGGCCCCCTCCGATCCCCTCTACGGCAAGAAAGCCTTCGAGCAGCGCTTCAACACCAGGACTTACCGTTCCTTCGACCGCGCCGGTTACCACTTCATCCTGCTCGACTCCATCCAGATCACCCCCAACCGCGACTACACCGCCCTCATCGACCCTGACCAACTCACCTGGCTGAAGCAGGATCTTGCCTCCATCCCCGCCGGCACCCCTATCCTCCTCGCCTGCCACGTCCCTATCGTCTCCGCCGCCCCGCAGTACACCCCCGCGGACGACAAAGCCGCCGCCGCCAACGCCTACCAGACTCTCACCGGCCTCCACCACTTCCTCCTCGGCAACGCCTTTGACATCATCCGTCTTCTCGAAGGCCACAACGTCATCGCCGTCCTCCAGGGCCACACCCATATCAACGAGCTCGTCCGCTGGCAGGGAGTCCCATACCTCACCTCCGGAGCCGTCTGCGGCAACTGGTGGAACGGCTCCCGCTGGGGCACTCCCGAGGGCTTCACCGTCCTCGATCTCTCCGCCGGCAAAGCCCAGTGGCACTACGAGACCTACGGCTGGAAGTCCCCCAGCCCCGCCCGCGATCCCTACGCCCCAGCCTAGTTCACCTTCGCGATCTTCGCGTCCCCTGAGCGTCCTACGCGTCGATTTTGTTGCTTGTTCTTGCCTCTCGTCCCCGCATCCAACCCACCAGCGCGGAACTCGCGCCAGATTCCGTTAGGAGCCCCATGAGCAATCCAGAAACAGGCCACACCATCTCCCTCGCAGAAGCCCGAGCCGTCATCGCCGCAGCCACCAAGGAAGCCGAAAAGATCGGTCAGCCCATGAACATCGCCGTCGTCTGTTCCGGCGGCCATCTCCTCGCCTTTGAGCGCATGCACAACGCCTGGATCGGCTCGGTCGACATCGCCCAGAAGAAGGCCTGGACCAGCCGCGCCTTCGACGTCGAAACCGCCAAGCTCGCCACCCTCGCCCAGTCCGGCGACCAGTTCTTCGGCATTCACGCCTCCAACGATGGCAAGGTCATGATCTTCGCCGGCGGAGTCCCACTCTTGCGCCAGGGCAAGATCATCGGAGCGATAGGCGTCTCCGGCGGCCTCGGCAAGCAGGACCAAGCCGTAGCCGAAGCTGGAGCTAAAGTCATCGTCTAGCCTGTCCCGACCACCCCATCCTTTCAATTCATCGAAACGAGAGCATTTCGGACGCAGAAAAGGCCTCGCGTCCGCCGCGAGGCCTTCTTCCATCGACCAGGCTCTTACTTCGTAAAGAGCGTATTTCCCGGAGTGACCTGCTCATCATTGTGGATCCGATTCTGTGCGCGCTTCGCGCCATCCATCGCCACATGATCCAGATGCTCGGCTGACGTCGTCTCCTCGTCCTTCTCCATTCCATCGTCTGCCGACGCATCCGCTGCTGTCTTGCTCGTATTCAGATCCCGTTGTTCCGTTCCGTCATTGAAGTTCATGCCCTTCACCTCACTCCATAGGACACCCTTCCACCGGAAGGGGTTGTCCAAAACGAAGCCCGCCTAACCGGCTGGAAACCCGCACCCGCCGTTGCCCCCCCCACAGTATCCATCTTTCCCCCGTATCCCCACACCCCTCATTGCCACACCCCATTCCCTTTGTGGCACTTCTCCGTGCCCTTCGCGGCCCCCGTGCTCATTTTTCTTCCTCGAAACACCCTCAAGAACCCCCAGCAAATCCGCTTGTCAAGCTTCGAGACCACCTAAGTCGATCATTCGAAAAGAAATAAACGTGGCGTAACCACCTAGCCCAATCCCGTACAATTAACTCATACATAGAAAAACCAGGAATGCCTTCAAGGACGCCCAGGAGCGCCCATAACCCTTTTCCTTGCAATATTTTACCCACAACCCTTTTCCTTGCAATATTTTACGAGGGTACCCCTCCCGTAAGTCGTTGCAAGCAAAAGCAGGTTTAGGGATAAGTTAACCCAGGGGGATACCCCCCCCTCTTCAGCCAACGCAAGCAATCGTCCAAGAAGCCCCGTCCAAGGAAGCACACACAAAGGAAACGATCCATGACTGAGCCCACTGAACTCCATGCCGCCGCCCTTGTCGTGGACGGCCATGCAGATACCGCCCAGCGCATTCTGGATGACTCCTGGGACTTCGTCACCAGCCCTCTCGGCCATGGCTCCATTAACCTCGCCGCCGCCCGCGCCGGCAACCTCAACGCCCAGTTCTTCGCCCTCTGGGTCGATCCCACGGAGTACCCCGCCACCGCCCACGCCCAACGCGCCCTCGAACTCCTCGACGCCGTCACCCAGCAAATCCAACGCCACCCCGCTGACCTCCGCCTCTGCCTCACCCCCGCCGACATCCTCGCCGCAAAACACGAAGGCCGCTTTGCCATCCTCCTCGGACTCGAAGGCGGCCACAGCATCCAGAACTCCCTCGCCCTGCTCCGCATCTTCCACGCCCTCGGCGTCCGATACATGACCCTCACCTGGTCCCACACCACCGCCTGGGCAGACTCCTCCGGCGACATCGACGATCCCTCAGTCCCTCACCACAACGGCCTCACCGATTTCGGCCGCGAAGTCATCCGCGAGATGAATCGCCTCGGCATGATGATCGACGTCTCCCACATCTCCGACAAGACCCTCGAGGACGTCCTAGCCATCTCCACCGCGCCCGTCATCGCCTCCCACAGCTCCGCCCAGGCCCTCACCCACGCCCCCCGCAACCTCACCGACGATCAAATCCGAGCCATCGCCCTCACCGGCGGCATCGTCATGGTCAACTTCTTCCCCGCCTTCATCTCAGAGCCTTGGCGCCAGGCCTGGAACGCGCTCAAACCCGAACGCGATCTCGCCTTCACCCAGGCGGCAGCCCCCTTCCGCGCCGCCAACAAGCCCGTCTCCTTCGCGATCTCCGACGCCGTAGACCGCCGCTTCTGCGCCCGCATCCCCCGCCCCCCGCTCAGCGATCTCATCGACCACTTCCTCCACATCCTGCACATCTCAGGCCCCGACCACGTCGGAATAGGCTCCGACTTCGACGGTATCCCCGACACCCCGCTCGGAATCTCCACCGCCGCCGACTTCCCCGCCCTCACCCAGGCCCTGCTCGCCTGCGGAGTCACCGCCGAGACCATCCACAAGATCCTCGGCGGCAACATTCTTCGCGTCTTTACCGAAGTCCAGGCCGCAACCCAGGTTGCAGTTCAGGCCCAAGCCTCTACGTAACCTTCTCCGCGATAATCTCGATCTTGTGCAGCTTCGGAGCCTCTGAAAACAGCTCGTCCGCACTCCCAAACAGCGCCTTCGCAATCTCGCCGTTGTAATGTGCGTCCCGCCCCGCCTCATCGTCGAACGTATCGAACACCCCATACGTCCCGTTATCTTCCTTGAAACCGAACCACGTCACCGTGCCCGGCTCATCCTTCGCCATCTCCGCACCCTGCTTCAGAAACGCCTCTACCGCGGCCTCTTTCCCTACCTTCGGCCGCAACTCAACATAAAACGCATACTTCGCCATATACTCCTCCAACTCAGTAGGATGCCGATCGACCGCCGTAAATCCCCACCCCCACTTTGCCCCGATCAGCCCGGATACGATAGCCTTAGTCAGTGATGATCTTCCGTTCCAGCACCATCTCCACCGCCGGCATCGCAACCCTGCTCCTCAGCTCCGCCGCCGCCCTCGCTCAAGCCACCCCCCCGCCCGCCACGCCGCCGCCCGACACCTCCCACTCCCTCCCCACCGAAGCCAAGACCCCACCTGCCCAGTCATCCGATCAACTTCCCGACTCTCCCGGCCAATCCTCCACCCTCCGCCCCGCCCCAACCCCCACCGGCCCTACCGTCCTCTTCGATACCAATATGGGCCGCATGACCTGCCAGCTCTTCGACAAGGAATCCCCCCTCGCCGTCAACAACTTCATCGGTCTCGCCCAGGGCACCAAAGACTGGACCGATCCCGTCACCCAGAAGAAGATGCACAACGTCCGCTTCTACGACGGCACCACCTTCCACCGCGTTATCCCCGGCTTCATGATCCAGGGCGGCGACCACGCCGGAGATGGCACCGGCGACGCCGGCTACTTCTTCGACAACGAGTCCACCTCCAACCTCAACTTTGACGTCCCCGGCCGCCTCGCCATGGCCAACGCCGGCCCCAACACCAACGGCACCCAGTTCTTTATCACCGAACTCCCCCAACCCGATCTCGACGGCAAGTACACCATCTTCGGCCAGTGCGACCCTCACTCCGTCCTCATCGTCGCCAGCATCGCCCGCGTCGACCGCAACTCCAGCGACAAACCCCTCACTCCCGTTCTCCTCAACAAGGTCACCATCCTCAAACCAGGCCAGCCCGTTCCCCCCGACCCAAACGCCGCAGCAACAACACCCGCCGTCCCAGTCATGCCGAACCCCAAGTAAAATTCACGTCCATCGCAAACATGCATCATCACAAACGCTCGTCATTCTGAGGCTGAGCGCAGCTCGGCCTCAGAACCTCCGTATTGGCACTGGGCTTTGCTTGTTCTTGCCTTTGTCTCTTTTTCACCCCAAGCCATTCTCAACCGCGTCTCAGCCGCACACCACCGGCCCACGCCCCAACCTTAAGGAGTAATCAACACCATGGCCACACCCACCAAGCCCGGAACCTACGCGACCTTCAAAACCTCCCAAGGCACCATCGTCTGCGAGCTCTTCGAAAAGGAAGCCCCCATCACGGTCAAGAACTTCATCGAGCTAGCCGAAGGCACCCGCAAATGGGAGAGCCGCTCCAAGAAGGGCGACAAGCTCTACGACGGCTCCATCTTCCACCGCGTCATTCCCAACTTCATGATCCAGGGCGGCGACCCCGAAGGCACAGGCATGGGCGGCCCCGGCTACAAGTTCGCCGATGAAACCAAGGGATCCCCGCACCACTTCAAAAATCCCGGCAAGCTCGCCATGGCCAACGCCGGCCCCAACACCAACGGCAGCCAGTTCTTCATCACCACCACCGACACCTCCTGGCTCACCGGCAAGCACACCATCTTCGGCGAAGTCGTCGAAGGCTACGACATCGCCGAGAAGATCTCCAACGTCCCCCGCGACGGCATGGACCGCCCGAAAACCCCCGTCACCCTCGAATCCGTCACCATCGAACGCGTCAGCTAATCCACTGCCCCAACACCACAAAGGCCCGCTCACCGGAGCGGGCCTTTGTGCATACAGCTTCAGATCAGGCCCAGCGTAATCCGCATTCCCTCCGCGATCTCATCCATCTCTGCGCCGCCAAGCAAGCCGATGTAAGCGGCGAATCTCTCCTTCGCTGCGGCTCGTATCTGGTCAATGACCGCAACTCCATCAACCTTACCCGCGCAACTGACGGCAATGCTGAATGGAGCCTGAGGTTTAGGTCCTGAGGAGATAGGAATGATCACGACCGTCCGGCGTCTTGTGTTGAGAAGATCTTGAGTCACAACGACGCAAGGACGTGTCTTGGCAATCTCAGACCCAACAGTGGGATCAAGCCGCACCCACCAGACTTCACCGCGAAGTGGACTCTTCCCACCGATGCTCATCAAGCCCATCCCCGGAAAGCAGATCCATGTCGCGCTCAAGTTCCGCAATCTCAGGATCAGCATTCAACGCATCAGCGGAGGCTGCCCATTCCTGCATTCGCTGCTCGTGGCCAAATCTCTGCTGCAATACACCAGTGACATATCCCGACTGCTCGGCCGCCGGCACCGCGCTCGTGAATCGCTCGGCCACCTCCTCCGGAATCTCGAACGTCATCTGCCGCATGCCCATAGCTCCATCTTGTCACAACCATTCCCCTCCAGCAAAGAGCCCGCTCAGAAGACTGAGCAGGCCCTTGTCTGATCCGCATGGATGGTTCAACCGGTGGAAGATCGGTGTCAAGCCTCCGCCTAAGCCACCCCAATCACCGTACAAAGCTCCTTCACCGCATCCGCACTCTTATTCAGCGCCGCCTGCTCCTGCTCTGTCAGCTTGATCTCTATAATCTGCTCAAGCCCCTTCGCCCCGAGCTTGCAAGGCACTCCGACATAAAGCCCCTTGATCCCATACTCCCCCGTCAGATAAGCCGCACAAGGCAGGATCTTTTTCTTATCCTTCAGAATCGCCTCCACCATCTCCACCGCCGCCGCACTCGGAGCATAGTAAGCCGACCCGGTCTTCAGGAACTTGACAATCTCCGCGCCGCCATTGGCCGTCCGCGTCTCCAGCTCCTTCAGCCTGTCCGCCGCGATCAACTCCGTAATCGGAATCCCAGCCATGGTCGAGTACCGGCTCAGCGGCACCATCGTATCTCCATGCCCCCCCAGCACAAACGCCGTAATGTTCTCGACGGAACACTGCAGCTCCTCCGCAATAAAAGTTCGGAACCGCGCTGAATCCAGCACCCCAGCCATCCCGATCACCCGCTCCCGCGGCAGCCCAGCCTTCTTGAACGCCGTCTGCGCCATCGCATCCAGAGGATTTGAAACGATGATCAAAATCGTCTCCGGCGAAGCCGCCACCACCTTCTCCACCACGTCGTTCATGATCTTGAAGTTCGTATTCAGCAGGTCATCCCGGCTCATCCCAGGCTTCCGCGCAATCCCCGCCGTGATCACCACAATGTCCGATCCCGCCGTATCCGCATAGTCGTTCGTGCCCACAATCGACACATCCCGCTTCTCGATCGGCATAGCCTCCAGCAGGTCCAGCGCCTTACCCTGCGGCACACCCTCGACGACATCCAGCAGCACCACATCCGCCAGTTCTTTAGCCGCAATCCAATGTGCAGCAGTAGCCCCAACGTTCCCAGCCCCGACAATCGTTACCTTCTTCCGCATTCAATCTCCTTTTCCTCTCCATTCTACGTCTCTGCTAACCTGCCATCCCTAAAGCAAAAACCCCCGAATCTCTCCGGAGGCTTCGCTGCTCCTTGATTTATGAAGCCATCATCGGCGTCAGTTCACCAGATAGTAGTCGATCGTGGAAACCACGCGCACCTTCTTCATCAGGCTCGATTGCTCCTGCTGCCCCGCAATATACGGATTGCCTTCCTCACCCGTGCTTGACCCCGCATTTGCCGCATCAATCGAAAACACTCCCTGGTTCGCACTACGGATCGAACCCACCTGCGATCCCGAGTCCGCTGCAAACCGGTCTGCGGAGGCCCGTGCGTTCCGCGTCGCCTCCGTAATCATGTCCGGCTTAAGCGCATTCAGACCATTGAACTTATACGCCACACCCGAACCCTGCCCTTGGCCGGAGCTGATCACGACACCCGCCCTGATCAGATCAGCCGTCTTCGCGTTCGCCGCCGCAACCTTGTCGACATCGTTACTTTGCACAGTGATCGTCTGCTCCACGACAAACCTCGGCCCTTTACTGCCGTTGTTGTACTGAGCCGTAGAACGGTCCGTTACCGAGATGCTACCTTCCGTGACACTCGGCCCGGTGAACCCTTGCGACTTCAGGAAGCTCAGCACCGCAGCCTTGTCGTTCTCACTCGCCGCGAAAACCTCCGGCAAGCTGTCGCCTGCTTCGCTAAAGCTGATCGGCCAAGTAGCGCTGTCGGATTTCACCGTCCGTTCCACGAGCCCCTTCACTTCGACATACCGGTCTGCCCGCTTGAAGTCGCGAATCCGGGTTCCAAGAAGAAGGCCGCCCACAATCAAGCCAGCAGCTAGTAAACAGCCAAGGATAGTGAAAGGAAGAACCAGAGAAGAAGGAATGTCGTTCTGAGCCAAGAAAGGAAACCTCGAATCCACAAAGAATGCACTGCGTTCAAACACTCGTCAAGTACGATCTTGGTTCCCAAGTCCCAATAACCCTCAAAAACAAAAGCGCCCCGGATCTCTCCAGAGCGCTTCGCCGTAATGCCGTAACACTGCACTTTACTGCTGCTCCACTGCACGATCACTGCCCCTAAAATAGCCCCCACAAAAGCTGGTTATAAACATCATGATGGAACTGCACCTCGGGCGCCTTCACGATCGTCCCCAGCAGCCGCGCACACCGATCCGCACTCGCCTGCTTCAGGTCCGCATACCGCCCCTTCACATCCTCACCAAGCAACTCCGTAGTCCACTCCGCAGACCGGAAGTCCTCAAGTGCCGTGTAGATGTTATCCGGCAGATACCGCTCCGCCTGCCTCAGGTTCTTGATGTCCGAAGTCTTTCCATCTAGCCCGCTCTTGAACACCGAGTACAGCACCATATAAGGATTCGCATCCGGCCCAACCGACCTCACCTCAACCCGCGCCGACTTTTCATTCCCAATCGGAATCCTTACCATCGATCCACGATCCGTCGCCGACGCCTTGATCTGGTTCGGAGCCTCAAAGTGCGGATCCAACCGCCGATAGGCATTCACACTCGCATTCATTAGCAGGCAAAGATCGTTCCCATGCGTCAGAATCCTATCCACAAAGCCCCACGCCATCGACGAGATCTTCTCCTCGCCATTCGCATCCCAGAACAGATTCTTCCCATCCTTCGTAATCGATACGTTGGTATGCATGCCGCTGCCGTTCACGCCCGTTACAGGCTTCGGCAGGAAGCTTGCCGTCATCCCCATTTGAGTAGCGACTTGTCTACAGACCAGCTTATAAAGCTGGATCTGATCCGCCGCCATCACCACATCGCCATATGTATAGTTAATCTCGAACTGGCTGGGCGCAACCTCGGGATGGTCCTTCTCATTCTCGAACCCCAGCGCACGCTGCACCTCCGCGCAAGTGTCGATAAACTCCCGGAGCGGATCGCCCGGCAACGAGTGGTAATACCCGCCCTTGTTCGTGTACTCGAACGCGCCCATCTCATGGAAGCTCCGCTCCGCATCGATCCCATCAAAGAGGAACCCTTCAATCTCATTCGCCGCATTCAGCGTGTAGCCGTTCTTCTCGAACTGCTCCTTGGCATAACTCTTCAGCACCCCGCGCAGGTCGCCCTCATAGTGCCCGCCGTTCTTGTCAATCACTTCTCCGAACACCAGCACCTTCCCCGCGCCAAACACATCCGCCGGCGTCCAGTAAAACGCAGACCAGTCCAGCCCCAGCCGCAGGTCGCTCTCCTTTTGAGCCGTAAACCCGCGGATCGATGACCCATCGAACGTCAGGTTGTCATAGCTCTTCACCAGAAATTTCTTGTCATAGTCGAGCATGTGCAGCCGGCCCTCAAGGTCGGAGAACACCACCGTCACCGCCTTGATCCTGTGCTCATCCGTCAGGTACTGGATCCGCTCTTCCTGCAGCGTCTCGATCGCCACGCGCTGCTTACGCTGATCTTTGGCCTTCAGGTTCAGCTCTTCAAGCTCTTCATACGAAAGCTCCAGAAAGTTACGGAATTCGCTCGACATAGTGCTCCTTATACGAGGTGGTGAGACCACCCAGGGTTTGAGAACGCGGCCTACAGGATGAGTATGAAAGGGAGATGACCGCAAGGCCATCCCACCGATAAAGTTATCAGAACTTCCCGTAAATGCCCCACAAGTTTCCCCGCTCAAACACTTGACGGTAGACTGATCGAAGGAGACTCCAGACGATGGCACAAAACCTTCCTATACCGGTTCAGTCCCCGTCGGCTATCCAGCCCCTGATCACCGAAGCATCATCGGTGCCGCTGTCAACTGAGGATCGTTTCGATCAGATGTTCGGCCGCATGCGTGGGACGATGACCATCACCGGAGACATCGTCAACCCTGATCCCGAGATGTGGAACTGCGAAAGTGAATGAGGTGTTGCTCCTAGATACTCACGTTTGGCTCTGGTTAGCTCTCGGGGCTCCGGAGCTTTCTGAAAGAGCAAAGGAGCAAATCC
This sequence comes from uncultured Granulicella sp., assembly GCA_965198885.1. Lineage (GTDB taxonomy): Bacteria > Acidobacteriota > Terriglobia > Terriglobales > Acidobacteriaceae > Edaphobacter. Next base: position 3,769,417 of record OZ240677.1, read on the forward strand.
GCCCTTTCGCGAACGCGGATTCGCTCTACATTTCTGCAATCACTCTGTTTGAAGTCTCGTACGCCTATCAACGGAACCGCGTCACCCTGCCGCTCCCCTTGGAACATTGGTTTGAACAGGTCTTCGCGGGCCCAAGCCCACGCATCGTTCCAATCACAACCGAGATCAGCGTAGCCAGCACACTCCTCCCGCGAGCATTTCACGGCGATCCTGCCGACCGTCTCATCGCCGCCACGGCCAAGGCTCACAATCTGATCCTGTGTACCCACGACGACTTAATTCTGCGTCACCGCCACGCTGGCGCCTATCAAACATTAGAGGTTTAGCTCCATGCCCGCCCCCCACAAAAAAATCGCCCTCATCCAGATGTCCTGCGCTGTAGACACCCAGGAGAACCTCGCCAAAGCCGTCGCCTTCTCCCGCGACGCAGCCCGCGCCGGTGCCAACATCATCTGCCTCCCCGAGCTCTTCCGCGCCCAGTACTTCTGCCAGCGTGAAGAGCACGCTCTCTTCGACACCGCCGAGTCCATCCCCGGCCCTTCCACCGAAGCCCTCGCCCAGATCGCCCGCGAAGAAAAAGTAGTCATCATTGCCAGCCTCTTCGAGCGCCGAGCCCCCGGCCTTTACCACAACACCGTAGCCGTCCTCGAGCAAGACGGAACCCTCGCCGCCAAGTACCGCAAGATGCACATCCCCGACGACCCCCTCTACTACGAGAAGTTCTACTTCACCCCCGGCGACCTCGGCTTCCAGGCCCAGCAAACCTCCCACGGCCCCATCGGCACCCTCATCTGCTGGGACCAGTGGTACCCCGAGGGCGCCCGCATCACCGCCCTCAAAGGCGCGGAAACCCTCTTCTTCCCCACCGCCATCGGCTGGCACCCCTCAGAGAAAGCCGAGTTCGGCGAAGCCCAGTACTCCGCCTGGCAGACCATCCAGCGCAGCCACGCCATCGCCAACGGCGTCTTCGTCGGAGCCGTCAACCGCGTCGGCCACGAGTACGGAGACGTCAATCACAACGGCATCCTCATGCCCGGCCCCGGCCCTCACACGCCTGACTCCGGCCTCGAATTCTGGGGCGGCTCCTTCATCGCCGATCCCTTCGGCCGCATCATCGCCCAGGCCTCTCACCAAAAAGAAGAGATCCTCATCGCCGAGATTGACCGCAAGCTCCTCGAGGACACCCGCCGCAACTGGCCCTTCCTCCGCGACCGCCGCATCGACGCCTACCAGGGCATCACCAGCCGCTACCTCGATTAAGCCCGAAACCATCGATAACGCGTTATCCTGTCCTGCGGAGGAAGTAGAAGATGCTGATCGTCCGCGCTCTGCCAGCTCTGCTCGCACTCACCTCGGCTGTAGCCTCTGCTCAAGCCCCACCGCCCGCAGCCCCCTCCCGGACCGAAGCTCTCTCCGCCCAATCTCTCCCACCCCTCTACCGCGGCGTGGAAGTCCACATCCCCGGCATCTTCATCACCCCCGTCCCCAACGCACCCTTCACCGCCAAGGTCCAGATCGTCTCCCAGGAGCGCTTGCCCGACGGCTCCGTGCGCATCCGCAAGACCATCAACCACATCGCCCGCCAGAGCTCCGGCCGCATCTACAACGAGCGTCGCGAACTCGTCGCCCCCGGCAATGAAGCCGAACCCAGGCTCATCTCCGCCCACATCTACGATCCCAGTACCCGCCTCAGCACCTTCCTCAATCCCAGAACCCACATCGCCCAGGACATCATCCTCAAACGCCCGCCGTCCGCCCCCGCGAACGCCATCCCACAGCCCATCGCCCAGAAAGACCCTCTCCTCAAAGAAGAGGAGTTGGGCGAGCAGCCCCTCGGTCCCGTCACGCTCCGCGGCATCCGGCGTTCCCGAACCGTACCCGCCGCCGCAAGCGGAACCGGCAAAGACGTCGTCATCGTCGACGAGTACTGGTACTCCCCCGATCTCTCCATCTACATGATCATCAAGCACAATGACCCTCGCACCGGAGAGCAGATCGTTGCCGTCTCTGAAGTCGAACGCGGCGAGCCCGACGGCGCCCAATTCCTCGTCCCCGCCACCTACAAGCGCGTCGACGAAACCCCCATCGACTAAGCCCCATGAACTCCCAGCCACCAATCCACCCCCGCTCCAGCCAATCCCTCAGCGACGGCTACATCTCCTTCGGCCATCCCACCGCCCCGTTCAAGCTTCCCTCCGGCCAAACCGTCCCCATCGATCGAGGCATCCTCGACCTCATCCGCCTCATGAACACTATCCCGGGCATAGAAACCAGGGGCTCCTGCCAGGGCGAAGCCCCCAACTACGGCTACGTCCAGTTCATGCCCGCCGGCGACGAAGCTCGCTCCCATGCCTCCGTCTACTTCATGTATCACATCCTCCGCAACATGCACGGAGCCTGGGTCCGTCACCGCCACGCCATGTGGGAGCACGAGCAATCCACCGGCGCCGAGCACCCCGACGCCTACCGCTTCAAATTCACCACCGAGCTCGGCAACGGCTATGTCCTCAAGTGGTCCCCCTACACCTACCCCGCCGTCCTCGCCACCGCCCGCCAGGCCGCCGAAGACACCACCCGTGACACCTAGCAGCGAGCGAGATCGAATCCCTGCTTGCGGGCACTCCTCCAGCCGCGCGCGCAAGCCGGCTCTTGGATATCGCAATCCCGTCTCTGGGATAGGTCCGGGCTTTAGCCCGGACATCAAACCGCCCATCCACACCCTGATCCTGAGCGGGGGTCATGCAGTCTCATCGCATGACCCTCGACGAAGGACCACGTCTCCGCATGCAAACTCCTAAAACCGCTTCTCGGTAACGCCATTCCACGCCGATGTTCAGCCCAGCTGGAGGGCACGGCTTCAGCCGTGCCATAAGAGGTTTGTCTCCTGGATTAGGTCCGGGCTTCAGCCCGGACATCAACCCCCTAATCCAGACACCGATCCTGAGCGGGGGTCCCGCAGCCTCACCGCGGGACCCTCGACGAAGGACCCCGTCTCTGAAGGCCAACCTTCTGATAACCCCGTTTTCAAGGAGCTCCGGAGGAGTTCAGCGTCACGGAGCATTCGGGATCTTAACAGTCCAGATGCGTGATTGCCTTTCAGGGAAAGCTTGATCGCTCATGCGATCGAAGATCAACATCGCTGGATCGAGCCATCGTAGATCGAGTGTCGTGTCTCGTGTTGGTTGTGTGACCCGGATACTCTCGTTCTGCCCTCGGTGGATGACCCAGACAGAGGCTTCTCCCCAGAAGGTGAGATCCGGCCTGACGCTCATCGGCCGACCAAGGAAGGTAACGTAAGCAATCGAACGACCGTCAGGGGAAGGCACTGGCAGATACCCAGACACTTTCTTTCCTACTTCTTCGACACGCGCGCCATCGGGAGATGTGACATAGATAGAGGCGCCCGTAGAGAAGCACAACGCCGAGCTATCGGAAAACCATGGGTTCCAGGATGGTTTCATATAGTCCCAGTTGGCGTCAGGTGAAATCTGTAGATGGCCGAGGTCCACGCTCTTCATGGTGCTAACGTTGTAAATCGCAAGCTCTCCACCATTGCTGGCTATGGCGATATATTGCTCGTTTGGTGAGGGCACGACAAGGCTGTCCAGCGGAACTCTGACTCCCAACTTACGCAAAGGACCGCGCGGAGTTTGAAGCACGCTAATCCCGTTGACTTCATCAAGCCAAACAAAAGTCTGCTGTGTCGCGAGATAGGTAACTCTTTCTGCCGTTTTTGGACCGTTCCCAGGATCAACCTTGACGGAGCCGCCTATTTTCAGGCCCTGATCGTTACAGAGTCCAAAGTGCCAGTCACGGTAGCAGCTCACTGTGTGTCCATCCACCCACCGATCCAGAAAGGAATCGATCGCTGCGTCAGGAAATGTTTGACCATTCGCATGCGAAAACGCAAGTAGTGACTTCAGATTCGACCGTCCAAACCCGCCTGACCCGCCAGCCCTCCCGTGTCCCGTCAAAACATATGCGACCTCTGAGCCGTCCGAATCGGGAATCGGATTGTAAGCGTTTGCGTCGGAGAACAAGATTTCCTGCGCGCGAAGCCCGGAACCGCACGCAACCAGAACGACTACCGCGATCAGGGCTCGTATCGACATGCAAGTAATTCTAGGCGGGTCGTTGCTGCAAAGTCGGTGTTTTCGGCAATGCCCACGCCATGGCTGCCATAACGCCGTTTCCGACGAACCAGCCGGCGTGCGCCTCGGTCTGGCAACAATCCTTCTACTTCGCGCCAAGTTCGATCGGCTCGGTTTCGATAAACTTGAGCGCCTTCACCATGCTCGCGGTAGCTGTTTTGTATCTTCTGAAATGCTCGGATTGTAGATGTGCCTGATAGGCATCGGAACTTGCATACACCTCAAAAAGCCGGATCTGGTTGGGCTGACTCTTCACCGAGACCGCATAAAGCGAAAGGACGCCAGGTTCCAAGCGAATGGAGGCTTCGATCTCTCGGCGTAAGGCAAGCTTATAAACCCCGAGAGAAGCAGGGTCGATCTCCAACTCCGCGATGCGAACCAGTCGCTCCTGACTCGACGTTTGACCGAAGCTCCAGCGACTCTCGAGCAACATGCCCACAACAAGAAAGGCAGTGAGCGTGGTCAATACCCGTGGTTTCATCCTCTCGCTCCCACTCAACAAGTGTCATCCAATCTCAAGTGAGATGTGCAAGAAGAAGAATCAGAAGCGATGCTCCCGCAGGAACGTCTTTTTCGGAACCTGCCCCGCCCCAAGCGCCTCACGCCGATACGAACCATGCAGAAGGCATCACCCCTTGACAAGCACGCTATAATCGTATTAGAGATCAAAGCAGGAGTCAGGTCATCCAACTCACCGGAGCCGGCCCGCCCAAATCCCTTTCCAATCAGCCGCCCAGCCCCCCCGAAGTATACCCAGGTATACCTCCAAGTCCGGACCTAACCTCAATGTTTCGAAGAATTTGACACCAAACGCCCGTGGGGGGCATGCCAGCATGACGACCGACCAGACCACCGCTTCCACCGACCAGCCAACCGCCGAGATCACCCGCTTCCAGTGCCGCCACATCCATCTCACCGGCCATCGCTGCGGCTCCCCGTGCCTCAAGCGGCAGGAATTTTGCTACTACCATCACATCTCCCGTAAACCCGTCCCAAAAGGGGAAGCACAGGACCGCATCCGCGCCCGCAAGGCCGCCTTCACCCTCCCCCGCCCGGAAGACCGCGCTGCCGTCCAGGCCGCCATCGGCGAGGTCATCCTCCGCCTCGCCGCCAACGAGATCTCCCCGCGTCGCGCCGGACTCCTCCTCTACGGCCTCCAGATCGCCTCCACCAACCTCCCGCCGCGCCTCCCCAACCCCGACCCCACCCTCACCGTGGAAGAGGTCGTCGAAGACCCCGAACTTGGCTTACTGGCCCCACCCGCCGACTTCAACAAACGCGAAAAACGCGGCAAATCCCTCGAAGATCTCCTCACGGAAGCATGGGCCAGAGACGCGGTCAGTCCTGCCGCCCCGGAGCCCGCAGACACCGGTTACAACGGCGATCCACACACCCTCACCATCCACGCCGTCGCCAGCACCACCCCCGCCGATCATGAGAACATAGCCCTCGGCACATCGGAGGACGGGCAATGCGGGAAGGTTTCGCAATCGCAATCATGGCAGCGGGCAAAGGCACCCGCCTCAACAGCAAGCGCCCCAAGGTCCTGCACGAGATCGGCGGCCAGGCCCTCCTGCTCCACGTCATCGCAGCCGCCAAGCAGGTGGTCCCGCCGGATCAGATCTTCTGCATCGTCGGCCATGAAGCCGAGCGCGTCAAATCCGCCGTCGCCGCAACCGGCGTCCAGTTCGTCTTCCAGCCCGAGCAGAAGGGCACCGGCCACGCCATCCAGATGCTCAAAGCCGACTTCGCCCTCACTGGTCGTCCACTCCCGCAAAACCTCCTCGTCCTTAGCGGCGACGTCCCCCTTATCCGCCCCGAAACCATCGAATCCATCTGCGACGTCCACCTCCGTGAGCACGCGGCCATGACCATCCTTACCGCCGTCCCCCCCGACCCCACCGGCTACGGCCGAGTCCTCCGCGCCAACGAAAGCGCCCCCGAGGTCCTCGCCATCGTCGAACAAAAGTCCCTTAAACCGGACCAGCGCGCCGCCCCGGAGATCAACTCCGGCATCTACGCCTTCCGCACCGCCGCGCTCTTCGCCGAACTTGATTCCCTCTCGACGGACAACGCGCATGGAGAGTTCTACCTCACTGACGTAGCCGCAAAGCTCGTAGCCGCCGGGGAGCGAGTCGTCGCCGTCCAGTCCGAAAGCGTCGACGAGGTCCTCGGAGCCAACACCATCGCCGAGATGATGCACCTCGACCAGGCCATGCGCGCAGCCGCCGCCAAACGCCTCATGGCCCAGGGCGTCACCATCTTCCGCCCCGACACCTGCGTCATCGACGCCGCCGTCACCGTTGGCCCGGACACCGTCATCGAGCCCTTCGTCCAGCTCCTCGGCACAACCCGCATCGGCTCCGAATGCCGCATCCGCTCCTACTCCGTCCTCCAGAACTCCACCCTCGGCGACGCCGTCCTTGTCCGCAACGGCTGCATCATGGACGGCGCGGAGATCGCAGACGGAGCCCTCATCGGCCCCTACGCCCACCTCCGCCCCGAGTCCCACATCGGCGAGGGGGCCCACGTAGGCAACTTCGTCGAAACCAAGAAGATCAAGCTCGGGAGGGGCTCCAAAGCGAACCACCTCAACTATCTGGGCGACGCAATCATCGGCGAGGGCGTCAACATCGGCGCCGGAGCCATCACCTGCAACTACGACGGCGTCCACAAGCACCTCACCACCATCGCCGACGGAGTCTTCGTCGGCTCCGATTCCACCTTGGTCGCCCCCGTCACCCTCGGCGAGGGCGCCTACATCGCAGCCGGCTCCTGCATCACCAGGGAAGTCCCCGCCGGAACTCTCGCCCTCGGCCGTTCCCGCCAGGTCAACAAGGAGGGCTGGGCCACCAGAAAGAAGGCAGAACGAAAGTCATCCTGAGACAACATTCGTGCCTAGCCCCGCCTCGCCGATAAGACCCCATAAGCCCCGGACTCCCGGCTTCGGGAAAGATGGGACACTCGGCAAGGGGACCTTGGGATGTCGTTGAAGAGAATCTTGGTGGTCGATGATGAAGCCGCGGTCGGAGAACTTGTCTCCGCCCTCTTGGAGCGAAGCGGCTACGCGACCATGGTCGCTCGCAGCCCGGAACAGGCGCTTGCGCACCTGGCCGACAGCTCCGGCTTCGACCTCGTCCTCTCCGATGTCATGATGGCGGAAGCAGACGGCTTCGGCCTCCTCGACCGTATCGGCGTCGATCACCCCGGCACCCCGGTTGTCATGGTCACCGCCGTCCATGACATCCAGGTCGTCACCAACGCCTTTCGTCGCGGCGCCATCGACTACCTTCTCAAACCATTCGGCCGCACCCAGCTCCTCAGCGTGGTAGAACGAGCCGTCGAGCACGGTCGTCTCAAGAAGCAAAACACCACCTACCGCCAAAGCCTGGAAGAGATGGTCCAGGCCCGCACTGCAAGACTAAGAGCCACCATGATCGACCTCGAACGCAGCTACGACATAACCCTCGAAGCCATGGGCGATGCCCTCGACCTCCGCGACGCCGAAACCGAGGGCCACAGCAAGCGCGTCACTGCCTACACCACAGCCTTGGCCCGGGAACTCGGCATGAACGCCGAAAACCTTCGCACCATCGCCCGCGGAGCCTTCCTCCACGACATCGGCAAGATCGCCACCCCAGACAGCGTCCTCCTTAAGCCCGGCAAGCTCGACGAAGCCGAGACCGCCATCATGCGCCAGCACTGCGAGCAGGGCTACGCCATCGTCAGCAAGATCCCCTTCCTCAAGGAGGCCAGCCAGATCGTCCTCACCCACCAGGAGAGCTTCGACGGCTGCGGCTACCCACGGGGCCTCGCCGGCGAAGACATCCCCCTCGGCTCCCGCATCTTCGCCATTGCCGACACCCTGGACGCCATCACCTCCGACCGCCCCTATCGCAAAGGCGCCAGCTTCGAGCACGCTCAGGACGAGATCAAACGCTGCTCCGGCCGTCAGTTCGATCCCACGATCGTCGACGTCTTCCTCAACGTCCCCGTCCAGATCTGGCGCGATCTCTGCGAGGAGACCCGCCTCATGACCCGCGCCGGAGCCTCCGCCGCCCTCTGCCGCCCGGTCGCATGCTAGCCTTGGCGCCTGAAAGGAGTACACCTGTGGCCAAAACTCTCACCTTGGAAGAGATTGACAAAGCCCTCACCGGCCTGCTGGATTGGCGGCACGAGTCAGGAAACCTGGTCAGTGAATGGAAGTTCGCCACGTTTGTGGCAGCGATGCAATTCGTCAACCGCGTAGCCCTCATCGCCGAGTCGATCGACCACCATCCCGACATCGACATCCGGTACCGGCACGTGAAACTTGCCCTCTGTTCGCACGATGTCGGCGGAATTACCCGCCGAGACGTCCGGTTCGCAGGCCAGCTAGCGCAAGACAGAAGTGAAAAAGGGGAGAAACCGAAACAAGAAATATGAATAGTAGTAGATTAACTCCCCGCTTAGTGCTATTCTCACTGCAGTCGAGCAAGTGTAGATCGCTCGCAAAGTTCTCAGCCACCCGGTTTCGGTGAGCAAGGCTGATACAAGTTGCGTCACTGGCCTCCCGGCATGGACAACTCACCGTTCATGCCGCCTTTTTGTCTTAAATCTGTAGGCATCTGCGGTTTACCATGATCTTTATGAAGAAACTCATCGGTTGCGCCGTTCTGGGTCTCGTAGCGCTTGCGGCTTCGGCGCAGTGGTCAAACCCGGCAGACGACATCCCGTCCTACAACGCCGCGGCTCCCTCCCGTCCGCTGCCTCCGATCATGTCCGGCCCCCAACTCACCGGCCCCTACTTCTCTCACGCCTACCAGCTCACCGCCTACAAGATGGCGGCAAAGATCCCCGCCGTCCTCCACCAGGAGCCCTGTTACTGCCGCTGCGACCGTGAGATGGGCCATAACTCCCTGCACAGCTGCTTCGAGGGCACGCACGGCGCGGCCTGCTCCACCTGCATGAAGGAGGCTGTCTACTCCTACGAGCAAACCAAACAAGGCCGGACTCCCGCCCAGATTCGCGGCGGTATCGAGCGGGGCGAGTGGATGAACGTCGACCTTGAAAGAGCTGCCCTCTAAGAGCCGCTCTCAAATCCGAGCCTACGATTATTTTACGGGATCAGGGCTTCGGATGCTGCAGGTACGGCCCCAGTGGATCTGGCTGCAGCGCCTCAAGTCCGTTTCGGAGCGAATCCGCCGAGACCGCCGCTCCGGACGCTGACAGATCCAGAAACGGCACCCGCTGTTCCATCGCGATCGCACCGGTCCACGCTGCAGCGGTCGATTGCGAGTCGGCAGGCTCCGCAGTATTCGAAGAGATCAGAGTCCTCTGCGAACCTGGGCTCTGAGCGGAAGCGGGAGGCGAGCAGAGGATGGGGCTGGCACCATGATTGATCGTGTCCACCACCATCCGCCGCAGATACCACCCATAGCTATGCACCAGTTCAAGCTTCTGCGTGCCCGGGTCGAGATAGTCGAACGTGCCATCGCCTATCCCCTGCAGAGTCCGGCTCGCGGCAGCTTTGTCGGCCGCGGAGACTGCTGTTGGAGCGAACTCTATCAGGATGAAATCTCCCGGCTTCACCTGGCCGAGAAGCTTGTCCCACTCGCCGGAGTGGATGTAACTCCGTGTGGTCCGGCCAGCGGCAGAGCTCGTTTGTAGGTTCAGGTGAGCGGCATCAAAGACTCCCCTCAGCGATTCATCCGGTAGATCGCCGACGACGAAGAGCGTCGGAAGCTTCGGATTCACAGCTGTCGTCTGCGCCGGCGTAGCAGCGACGAAGATCAAAGCAGAGGCTAGAACAAGAGCTCGCCGGACGCTGGAGGTCATTCCTCGAGTGTACCGGGATATGTCTCTGCGGGCATGCGGCATCATAGCTCTTCGCATACCCCTATGATGACCGTATGGGATGGCTCGGTTGGGCGTTGCTTTCGGCGGTCTTCGCGGCAGCCACGGCGCTGCTCGCAAAGGTAGGCATCAAGGGAATCGACTCGAACCTGGCCACCGCAATCCGGACCACCTTCGTCCTGATCTTCACCTGGGCCATCGCGATCGGACTGGAAAAGCATCCCGGCATCGGCGAGATTGGCCGCAGAAGCTGGCTCTTTCTCGTTCTCAGCGGCATGTGCACCGGCTTCTCCTGGCTGTGCTACTTTCGCGCCCTGCAGCTTGGCCCCGCATCCAGCGTCGCTCCGGTCGACAAGCTGAGTGTCGTCCTGGTCATCGTCTTCGCATGGCTGTTTCTGGGCGAAAGCCTCACGCCACTCAAAATCCTCGGCGGCGGTCTCATCACCGCGGGAGCCATCGTCCTGGCACTTGCTTGACTTGGAGGAGAGATGAGAGAGTTCCCAAGCGGGGATTCGCGGGAGTAGTACTGACAGCAGGCATCCTCGGCGGCGTCCATCTCCGTTCCCCCGACACCATCCGGACGCACCAGTTCGAAAACGATGCGGTCAAAGCCTGAAAGACAGTGGTTCCAGCCGGTTCATCCTCGACCATGCATCGCCACGATCATCCTCGCGTGGTCGTCGCCTCACCGCCGGCCGCCTGGATTCCATCGACGACAACGGCGTCACCCCGCACCTCGACTGGGAGGCCGGCCACGCCTACTGGCTCCCCGCGATGCCGCCCGGTGCCAAGCACAAGGATGCCAATCCCGGCGGCAAGCCGATGGAGGTCGTCGTCCTGGAGTTGCAGAAGGAAAAGTAAACCACGCGCTATACTAGATACAGTTCTTTGAGTGCCAATGCAAAGTTGGTGCCAGCTCCACATGGGGGCGTCACGGCTTCGACGGGATTGCTAGCGGCAGAGAGGCATGCCGGGGTGGGTACACCCGTAATCGCGCCCAAAACTATAAGTGCCGAACCTCAGTTCGCTCTTGCTGCCTAATTAGTTAGACAGCCGATCGCTCCAGCTTCGCCTACGGGCCGGTACCGATCGTCGCACAGTAGGCTGGCCCTGACTGCTCCGTCTGAGCGGAAGGGGTGAGATCGATCAGGCTGGTCGTCATCGTTTCTTCGCCCGTTCCTAGCGGTGATGGCGAGACAAAGATGAACGTGGAAAAGCATGAAAGCTCTCTGTTGGAAGTAGTTTCGGACGTGGGTTCGACTCCCACCGCCTCCACCATTCCTACACGTTCTTATAACAATGACATGAACGAAGCCGCTGTGCGGCGGACGCGTTCGCGTGTGGCTGAGTTGAAGGTTGTGGCGTTGAGTTAGCGTGTGTCGCAGAGAAGGAGGTTCTCTGTGACCCAACTACGTCAGATCATGCTCGAAGAACTGGTGCGTCGCAACTACGCCCAGTCGACCATTCGCACCTATATCCGCACGGTTGAGCATTATTCGCAGCACTTCCACCGTCCTCCCGATCAGCTTGGGCTGGAGCATATCCGCGAGTACCAGGCGGCGATGTTCCGCACCTGGAAGCTCGCGCCGAACACGGTTGCGCAGCGGCTTGCAGCGTTGCGCTTTCTTTACATCCAGGTGCTCAAGCGTGGCTGGAGCGCCGCCGAGACGCCTTATCCGAAGAAGGTGCTGCACCTCCCTGAGATCCTGACCCAGGGAGAAGTCGCACGCCTGATCGCTGCGACCGAGACCCCGTTTCAGCGCATCCTGGTCATGACGCTGTACGCCACGGGAGCACGCCGAGCCGAGGTCGCGGCCCTGAAGGTGAGCGACATTGACAGCCAGCGGATGGTGGTTCATATCCATGGGGGCAAGGGCCGCAAGGACCGGGACGTGATGCTGAGTCCGGCTCTGCTTGAAGCGCTGCGCACGTACTGTCGTGGGCTTCGGCACAAGCCCACGACATGGCTGTTTCCGGGCAACCGGTGGCATACCTCGAGTCGACCCGTCACGACCAAGGTGCTCTGGACGGCTTGCCGGCAAGCCGCTGTTCGCGCTGGTCTCGCGCACAAGCAGATTCATCCGCATACGCTCCGGCACTGCTTCGCGACTCATCTTCTCGAAGCCGGCGCGGACCTTCGCACGATCCAGGTCCTGCTCGGCCATCGCGATCTGGAAGAGACCACGATTTACCTGCACCTGTCGAGCAAGCACCTGAGTGCAACCTCCAGTCCACTCGACGCGCTTGCACTTGTGCCATTTGCTGTTTTGCTGGTGTTTAGGAAGAGGATGATTTTCAAGAACGGGCCCAGCCGATGAACGGCTCTGCGGAGCCAGCAAATCACTAACGTGCTCTATTATCCGTTTCCTGACGGGACCCTTGCAGCTCTTTGAGGAGGTCCGCAGCGAAACGGTCTTGATTTGCTCCGTCGAAGTTCGCCTAATCGATGAGGACAGCGTGCAGGCGCTCCTTCAAATCGGGGAGACGGTTAGGCCAGGCTGCCGGGAAGGGGCAGTCGGCGAATGGGAGGGCGTAGATGAGTTGCAGAGCTTCTGCCAAGATTGAGGCAGCTAGAGCTGCCGGGACCTGACTCAGTGGAACTCAGGGAAGATCGGTCATGCGGATCAGGCCTACACTTTCTCCAGGATTTGAGGGCGTGCAAGGCCGCAGCGCACCAACGCGGCATGGCGGCTTCCCTGGTGAGGCGCGGCGCGGAGGTGCTTCCGTTCACACGAAGATAGCAAATTCACGTGGCCTGCGGAGCACTATCAAGAGTGTGGCTGCTCCCAGAGGTTCAAGGCGACGACTCGCGGTGGGCCGGGCTTGCCGTCGATTATCTGGGTTTCTACGACGCATTCAAAGTTTTGATCGTAGCGGGGATACTTACCTTCTTTCCTCAGTTCGGACAGGAGTCTTGGCTCCGTGAGAAGGCGGCTTGCCGCAACGGTGCCGTTCTCTCCGATCCCGGCGGCCACCATCACGATCTGCTCGGTGGTTGGATCATGGAAGCGGGCGACCAGGCCGTAGTCGTGACTCATCTTGACGAAAGGTCCAGCGGTGTTGATGACCCATTTCTTGCTGGAGTCCTGACGGTCCTGAATGGTGTAATCGTCGGTTGAGGTACGCACGAAGTGGAAGCGCAGCGGCTCTGTAATGCGCATGGTCCATGGATTGTTGAATCCGGAGATGAGGACGAATGGACCAGCCTGTAAATCAGAGAACGAGGTGCTGGTGGATGACGCCAGCGAGCTGGATTTAGCCCGGACGGAGAGCACCTGCTGGATGGCGGAGAGCGCCGTCGCGTCCGAGACCGCGATAGGATCCGAGGAGAGCGGGTGGCCACTCACGGAGTTTGCGGGCGGAGCAACGGCAAAGCTGTTCACCATGGCTACGACAGAGCCCACGGAGATAAGCACAGGGCCATTGGCATCTACCATCGGCTTCCAGAAGGCCTCGACGGCGGAGGTCCGGTGCAGCAAGGGGATGATCGCAAAGGCGGCGGAAACGGCGAATGCGCCGGCAAGGACACCGGCGATGAGTTTCCATTTGTAGAGCGAGGACCGGTACAGATTCTGGTCTTTGGGTGGCAAACTTAGGCTTGAGACGGATGGTTCCCTCTTCGGAGAAAGATGGATGGGCTCCAGACTGAGTGTAGTCAGGCTAGGGGTCGTCGGGCCCGGCAAGTCCTGGACGAAGTCCACCGGCGCGGCGGGCGTGGGCGGAAGACGAAACTCGGGCACGTAGGAACCCGGGTTGAGCTCGATACGAAGTTCGTGCTCACGGCCTGGCTGATAGTAGTACTGAGCGAGCCGCTTACGGACTTCGCCGGCGATCACGCGAACGATGGGATCGGCGTTCAGGTCGTAGTCTGAGGCACGGCCAAAGGCTTCAACGCCCACCGTTCTCTCTTTGAGTTCGTCCTCCCGGCCTTCAAGGGTCTTGCGAACGACGAACTCGAGGAAGCCGGGGTAACGCCGGCTATGGCTAAACAGGGAGCTGGTCCGGATGCGACGGAGTTGCTCCTCGATAACATCGGGAGCAATACCGTCGATGTGGCGTTTTGCGAACATTCTACCTGTGGAATCTATAAAGACGTATGATACCCCGTCAACGCCGCCTTCGGCCGGGCTTCACCAGTATGTGGTGGAATGGGGGCCGGGGCGGGTGGACTTTTAATTTGATGGGAACCTGTATGAGCGCAGTCGCTGGAACCATGACCGGAAAGCAAGTCTGCGAGCAGGATCGCCAACGATGGGGTCGGTGTTCGGGTCATAGTCTAAGGGACGGCCAAAGGCTTCAAAGCCTACCAATTCTCTTTCAGTTCGTCATCCCGGCCTTCGAGGGTCTTGCGAACGACAAATTCGAGGACCCCGGGTAGATCTGACTATGGCTGAACAGAGAGCCGGTCTGGATGCGACGGAGTTGCTCCTCGATGACATCGGCAGAATACCGTCGATGTGGCGTTATACGAAGATTTCTACCTCTGGACCGATAAAGAAGTATGATACCCCGCTCTCCTCCTCTTCGATACGCTCCGTAAATTACTCATTCTGAGTGGGATACAAGACTTGTTGCAAGTTGTTGCAGTACAACACCTATCGCGTGGTTTTTTTGCAGGCTTAGGGTGGCAGCGTCGACGGTCGGAGGATGAGAGTGCCTCCGGCCGTCAACACGCACTCGTCAGCTCTATCGTTGCGTCAAGGAAAGTTGGAAGCCTCGGTGAAGATCAGGCCACGGTTCTGTTGTTTGCGGAGATGGAGTACCCCCCTGGGCCTGATTGCGGTTCTGGCGGCCGAGCCGGTTTCGCATGCGCAAACGGGATGGAAACTGGCCTGGAGCGACGAGTTCGACGGAGCACGTGGCGCGGCACCCGATCTGGCGAAGTGGAAGCTGGAGGCGGGAGCCGGATCGGCCATCGGCGGCAACGAAGAGGCGGAGACGTACTGCGATCCTACGGCGAAGACGAGCCAGCCGCCGTGCAATCCTAACCAGCCCAATGTTTACTTAGATGGTGCGGGGCACCTGGTGATTGTCGCGGTGCGGACGGATCAGACGGTTACAGTTGGCGCAAAGAAGGTTGTGGCGCCTGTCTATACCTCCGCTCGCATGCATACCGTTACTGGGTTCCGGTACGGCCGGGTTGAGGCCAGCATTCGGCTTCCGGCAGCAGGCGACGGAATCTGGCCGGCGTTCTGGGCGCTGGGACAAGCGACGCCGACCGTCAAGTGGCCGGCGACGGGCGAGATCGATGTCATTGAACAGTGGAATCCGCTGCCGGATTCCGGAGGCAAGATTGACGGCCAAACGATCCATGGTGCGGTCCACGGACCGAAGGCACCCGGACTCGTGGACGGGTACATCGATCGGACGGCGGATTACACCCTGTCAACGCCGCCTTCGGCCGGGCTTCACCAGTATGCGGTGGAATGGGGACCGGGGCGGGTGGACTTTTTTGTTGATGGGAACCTGTATGAGCGGCAGTCGCTAGGAACCATGACCGGAAAGGAAGTCTGGGAGCAGGATCGCCAGCCCTTCGCGATCCTGTTGAATCTTGCTATGGGTGGCGGGTTCTTTGGGTATCCGAGTCAGTCGACGAGCGCCACACCGACGATGGTCGTGGACTACGTGCGGGTTTACCAGAGGGATGACCACGTACTTCCCAGAGACTGGGGCAACTACGATGTGGGCGGACCGGCTGTGGCGGGAAGGTCGGAGTTTCATAACGGCGTTTACAGCGTGGCCGGTGGCGGGGTGGGGATCGTGGGCCGCTTCGACCAGTTCCAGTTCGCGTACCGGTCGTTGGGTGGGGATGGCGAGGTGACGGCGCATGTGCTCGATCAGACAAGCAAGCTGGCTCAGGCGAAGGCGGGTGTGATGTTGCGCGCGGGGCGTGGAGCGGCGTCCCTCTTCGCCATGACGTTTGTCTCTCCGGACAACAGTGTGCACTTCCGCTATCGGTCGGCGAAGAGCGACGTTCCTTCCGACGTTGTGTACAAAGGGCAGGGGAACTGGGTCAAGGTAGGGCGAGTCGGCGATGTGTTTACCGGGTATGCTTCTGCCGATGGGAAGAGCTGGACGGCGATCGGCAACGCGAACCTCGCCATGCCGCATGACACCGCCGCAGGTCTGGTCAGCACCGCTCGTGACAACAAGGCGCCGAATCTGGTTCGATTCGACCATGTCGATGTCACGCGGACCGATGCCGGGTATGACGGTGCTGCCGTCTCCCTGCCAGGAGTGTTGCAGGCAGAGGATTACGACACCGGCGGAATGGGGTACAGCTTCAGCAACGAGTTCAACGAGACCGGCCCGGAGGTAAAGCAGATCCAGCCTCCGTCGAGCTCCGAAGAAGCCGCTTCAGGCTATTACCTGGCCGGAGTGAAGGCGAACCGATATATCAACTACTCGGTTTTCGTCGAGAAGGATGGCGAGTATGTCGTCACAGCGCGGGTTGCTAACGCAGGCGCGGGCGGCGCGCTGCACTTCAACGTGGATCAGAAGCCGCTCTCGAAGCCGCAGCCGGTGCCGGATACCGGAGGTACGAGTCAATGGATGGAGATGAAGGGCGGATCTGCCCACCTCGTCGCAGGCCATCACATCCTGGCGCTGGTCACCGATTCCGCTGGCTCATCCGGAGTGGCGGCCAATGTCGATTTGATCAAGGTTCTAATGCAATAACGATTTCGGTTCGACGATCTAAGTTCGACGACCAAGGAACGATAAACGTACGGGAAGCAAAATTTTGGAGGCTGTCCAATGCAGTACAAGAGAGTGCAAACCAAGACTGATGGCTCTAGTCGTCGTACGGCGTTGAGTCCTTTGCGAGTCGGTCCACTGCTGCTGCCGCTGCTGTTCCTTGGTGCCGGCGGGTCCGTGGCGATCTCACCTGTGCCGGCGATTGCGCAGGGTACGACCGCTACGTTGAGCGGCACGGTCAGCGATCCCACGAACGCCATCATCCCCGGCGCCGAAGTGAGTCTGACCAACGTGCAAAACGGGACGAAGCGAACGAGCCGGTCGAACTCCAGCGGCGACTTCGTCTTCGCCGCCGTGCCGAGCGGCAACTACGATGTGCGCGTCACGATGCCCGGCTTTCGGGCGACAGTGCTGCATAACATCCACCTGGATCCTTCGGACAACAAGAGTCTTCCCAATGTGGCGCTTGCCATCGGTGAGGTCACGCAGACGATCAATGTAAGCGCCGAAGATGCCGGCCTGATCAACAGCGGTGAGAAAAGCACACTGATCACCTCCAATGACATTAAGAGGCTGTCGGTAGAAGGCCGCGATGTTGGAGAGTTGGTCAAGATTCTGCCCGGGTTTGCGATTGCTCAAACTTCCGGCAACATCGATAACTCAGCCTATGATCCCTCGCAGGTCAGCGTCACGGGAGCGCTGCGTTCCTATGCGGCGAACGGAAACTCCGCGAATGGCGTGACCTTGCTCTCGGATGGCGCGAACATCACCGATCCGGGCAACTATGGAGACTCTGTCCAAAATGTGAACACGGACATGGTGGAAGAGGTAAAGGTCCAGACGTCGAACTTCACGGCGGAGAACTCCAACGGACCGATCGTTGTGAATGCTGTGGGCAAGTCTGGAACGCAGACGTTCCACGGCGAGGTCTATGTCTATGGACGTACGTACCAGTTGAACTCGCAGGATGCGCTCTCAAAGTTCGAGGGGCAGCAGAAGCCGAACGACCGCTTCATTTATCCGGGCGGCAATCTGAGCGGTCCCCTGCTGATTCCGGGCACGAACTTCAATCACTCGCGCAAACTGACATTCTTCGTGGGCGGGGAAGACTATGCGCAGCGCAATATCTATGCCTATGGCAATGCCTCGCAGGGTGTGATTCATGCGCTGGTTCCAACCGCGGCGATGCGGGCCGGCGACTTCAGTTGTGCTTCGCTGCTTGCCTATCTCGGGTCGGCCATCTCCTGTAATGCGGACGGCTCTTCTACCATCAACAATCCTAATTTCAACAACATCGGCTTCGTGCCGGTCAAGGGCACGGACGGAAACGCGGTTGCGCCGGGTCAGTTGCAGAGTTACTCTGACCCGGGCGCCGCGGCGCTGTTCAAGGCTATTCCGCTTCCAAACCGGACCAATCTGGGCGATGGATATAACTATGTCGCTACGAACCTGGTGAACAACGATCTGTATCAGGCACGCACCCGGGTCGACTACAGCTTTTCCGATCGCACTAAGCTTTTTGGGACCTACAACGTGGAGCGCGGAAGCAATGGCATCCCCGAGGTGCCGTACTACTCGCCCGCGCAAGGGGCAGCGCTGGGCGGAGTGGACACACCTGGCGGGGGCCTGCTCAGCACGATTAGCTCCCAGACCGCCGGACTCAATCTCACCCTGGTGCTCTCGCAGAAGCTGACGAATGAAACGACGGCCAACCTGACCTATCTCGACCAGGAGTTTGTCGCGAAGACTCCGTCCGCGCTGCTTTCTTCCACGGTTGGCTATCCGTACCAGGGTTTGTTTGGGAACAACACGCTGCAGTACCCGCAGTTGCACGATTACGGCTATGACGGCCTGCCGCTTGGCTTGTTTCCAGATTTCAGTGTCGCCACCCCTTACGCCAAGAAGTTCTTACCTTCTGCGGGCGACAACGTCACCTATGTCATCAAGTCGCACACCATCAAGGCAGGGGTCTATGGACAAAAGGTAACCAACAACCAGCGGCTTTTACCTTCCAACTCCAGCACCAACGGCCAGATCGCCGACTACTACTACGGTGCCACCTTTGTGGATGCAGGCCCAAACCCGAGTGTCCCCGGCCCCACGGTGACGACCACCGGAAACTACGCTGCCAATTTCTATGAAGGCTTGATCGAACAATACAGCCAGCAGAACGTGGTGCCGGTTCAGAACCTCTACTTCTGGAACGTGGACTGGTTTGCGACAGACTCATGGAAGATCACGCGGCGATTGAGCGTCGACCTCGGCGTGCGCTTTGAGCATCTTGGTCCATGGAGCGACAAGCACGACATCGGCATAGCGATCTTCGACCCGTCCACACTTGGCGATGGAACAAACACAGCTGGTTTTACCTGGCATGGAAAGAACTCGGCAGTCGCAAACTCCGGGGTTCCATCACGGTTTGCCTTTGTCGAGCCGCGCGTCGGTATGTCGTATGACGTTTATGGAGATGGAAAAACAACGGTTCGCGGCGGATGGGGCATGTACCGGAATCACGATAACTACAATGTCGTGCAGTCCGCGGCAGCGTTGGCTGAAGGTGTTCAGGTATCAGCGGTCAGCGGAGGCGGCGGTGTATCCCTTAAGAACCTGCACTATATCTCACCGGCGAACAACGCCACAGTCGGCAGCGGCAATTACACGAACTCGAACGCCGTCACCGCGTACGGTCTAGCCAAGGGCGACAGTGAGCAGCCGCTTACCTATACCTACAGCTTCACGGTCAACCAGCAGCTGAAGAAAGGCTCGCAGTTGGAATTTAGCTATGCGGGCAACCAGGGAACGGACCTCACGGCGCAGAACGTAAACGTCCTCAATCTGACGCTTCAGAACGTCAACCCGGTGCCGCTGGGGGCGTTTTTCCGGCCCAACCCGGTGACCGGGGCGGTCGTTCCGCTCAGCCTGATTGATGGCTTGACCACTACACAGATAAACTCCTACCGTCCGTATCCCCAGTACGGAAACATCAACGTGCCTCGTCACGTTCTGTACGCCAACTACAATGGACTTCAGGCTTCGTGGAACAAGCAGAGCGGCAAGCTGACGTATGGCCTGAACTATACCTGGAGCAAGGCACTGGGTATCAAGGATGGATATTACAACGGAAACGCCGCGGACGCGACCAATCTGCGGAACAACTATGGTCCGCTGTCGTTCGACCGGACGCACATCTTCAATGCAAGCTACGCTTATGACGTTGGCAGTCCCTACAAAGGCAAACGCTTTGTGGCTGGTGCGGCGAACGGCTGGCAAATCTCTGGCATTACCGGGCTGCAGAGCGGGCCGAACCTCCAGGCGACTTATTACAGCAACTTCAACCTGCAGGGAAAGCTGGGCGCTCCTGGAAGCGCCACGCAGCTCAATGTGGATGACAAGGTGTTCCTAGGAACTCCGGATGTCAATCTGCAGCCCATAATCACCTGCAATCCGGCTGTGCATACGGCGTCCAACCAGTTTGTAAACGGGAGCTGCTTCCATCTGCCGCAGATCGGGCAGAACGGACCATTTAACTATCCGTATGTCCACGGACCCGCATTCTTCAACACCGACCTGACGCTTGCAAAGAGCTTTCCGATGCGCGACAACCGTTCGCTGCAGGTTCGTTTTGCTGGATTCAACTTCCTCAATCATCCGCTGACCAGCTTCAGCACCTCCTTCATGCAGCAGGTCGCGCTGAACCTCAGCAACCTGAATGTAGGTGGGGAGACAGCTTCTCCTTACCTGGCTACGCCCGCTCCGGGTTTCGGCGTCAGCACCATCAAGGAAGGCCGCCGCGTGGTCGAGATTGCGGTTAAGTACAACTTTTAGTTCAAAGATCTGAGAAGAGGTCGCACCATGTATTTACGTCTGATCCAACGATTCTTTCTGCTGTCGATTCTCTCTTGCATGGCGTTTGTCGGGACCGCTAAGGCGCAGACCTTTACGGTGCCTGCCGCGGCCACCTCGTCCGAGATAACTGCGGCCTCGAATGGCTCGGCCACGCTGGCGATTGCCGTGGATGCGAGCGGCAATCTGTTCTTCACCTTGCCTGCTGAAGGATCTTTTGTGGAAGATCCTGCCGGCGGCGGCCCTCAGATCACCCTCATCGCTGGATCGCTTTCTTACCCGAAGGGCGTTGCCGTTGACAATCGCGGGTACGCCTACACCTCGGACTACCACGGCAACTTGTGGCAGGTGCCCGCCGGCGGCGGTACGGCGGTGAACATTCTTGCTCCTTGTAACCCGATCGACGCCTACTATCTCGGCACGCAGGTGATTGCGATCGATGGATTCAACAATGTCTATACAGCCGGAGCCGCCGAGACACCACTGTTCAAGATCACTCCTGGCGGCGTCTGCAGCATTGTGGCTGGAGTGACGCTGGACGGAAATTCTCATATCGCCGTCGATGCTGCCGGAGACCTCGCCTACTCGACGGGTGGTGTGCTTTACAGTCTGCCTATGGGAGCGACCGGATCGGTTGCGGTTGCGCACACCTTCGACGCGATCAACGGCCTGCGGTCGGACGCGGCAGGGAACGTCTTCGTCTCGACCGCCACCACGATCACCGAGGTGCCGTTTCTCAATGGCGCGCTCAGCGGGGCTGACGCCTTTGTGGTGCTGCCATACAGCTCCGCCTATGACGTAGCGATCGCTCCAGATGGAAGCCTGTACTCCACCACGGACGGCACAAACATCCTCCATAGTTTCCTGGGCAGCGTCCGCTTTCCGGCTACAGCCGCAGGAACGGCGACCGCCGCGCAAACCTTCAATGTCGTGTTCAACAGTGCGGAGACTTTGGCCGGGATCAATGCCGTCTCCGGAACAGCCGCTTCCACGGAGATCACGAACACCGGCGCGGGTACCTGTGTGACCGGCAATGCCTATGCAGCCGGTGCCTCCTGCACGGTGACTTTGACCGATACGGCATCCACGATCGGGGTTCGCACTGGAGCGGTCCTTCTCAGCTCAGCGACCAGAACCGTCGGCGAGATTTCTGTGGCGGCTCAAGGGTCCGGTGCCGGCCTGGTCGCCGATCCTGGAACGCAGACGTCGCTGGGAAGCGGCTTCACCATGCCGGACGGAATCGCTGTTGACTCTTCAGGTAATGTAGCGGTCTCGGACCAGAGCGCGGGTACGGTCTCGGTCTTCGCGCACGGAGCCACTGTCGCAACCACGATTGCCACCGGGCTCAACCAGCCCGCTGGGCTTGCGATTGCACCGGATGGCTCTGTATATGTCGCCAACAAGGGCGCCAATACGGTTGTTACC
Organism: uncultured Granulicella sp.; assembly: GCA_965198885.1. Lineage (GTDB taxonomy): Bacteria > Acidobacteriota > Terriglobia > Terriglobales > Acidobacteriaceae > Edaphobacter. The sequence goes on from OZ240677.1 coordinate 3,791,367, forward strand.
ATCCCTTTCAGCGGGACAGCCTACGGGCCAGCCGCGGTCGCTGTCTCCGGTCTGAACGCACCTTCGGCACTTGCCTTCGCGAAGAACGGAGACCTTTACATCGCCAACACGGGGGCGGGATCCGTCGCTCGCATCCCCAATCAGGGGGGATCGCTGAACCTGTTCAGCCAGATCCCGCTGGCAAGCACCTTCACCGCGCCGTCAGGTCTGGCCTTTGACAATGCCGGCAACCTGTACGTTGCAGACAGCAGCGCAGGAACTGTCAGCGAGGTCGTCAACGGAACGGCGAGCGCGATTGTCTCTGGCCTCACCTCGCCGGGAGCTATCGCGATCGACGACTCTGGCACGCTTTACATCCAGCAACTCGGCGTGCCGACGATCCTGTGGGTCCCGTTCAGCAATGGCGCGTATAACACCAACGGAACTAGCAAGCTCGGCCTTGGCTTCGCCATGCCTGCTTCCCTGGCGGCAGACAGCCCGGGCAACCTCTATGTAGCGGACGCGGGGGCTGCGGCTGTCGTCGCGATCCAGCGCACTGCGGCCACGCTGAACTTCGGCCGAGTCAACGTAGCCGCGGTGAGCGGAGTCGAGAGCGAAACCCTGTCCAATGATGGCGACCTTACGACGACGTTCGCCTCTCCGTTCGAGACGACGTCCGGCGATACAACAGACTTTGCGCTCACTACCGGCGGAACAGGCAGTTGCTCCGCCGGCGGAACGCTGACTGCCGGCAGCAGTTGCAGCATCTCAGCCAGTTTTTCGCCGACAGCGATGAGCACCCGCAACGAGCTTCTCGCCTTCGCTTCCAATGCGGTGAACACTTCTCCTATAACCGTCAATCTGACCGGGATTGGAGTGAACCTTGCAACAACAACCGTGACGCTCACCCAGACCGCTCCCGTGGGCGCGGTCAGCTTTGGGCAGACGGTTACGCTGAGCGCGACCGTAGCCGCTGCCACAGGTACGCCAACCGGTACTGTGCAGTTCTCCGTGAACGGTGTCGCGTATGGCTCAGCGGTTCCGCTCACGAATGGATCGGCGACCATCAACGTCTCCGGATTGGCGGCGGGCAACACCACCATCACGGCAACGTACAGCGGTGACGACACGTTTGCCAGCAGCACCGGCACTCCGCTGACGGTGCCGGTGGCGCTGGTCACAACGACGATCGCGCTGACTTCCTCGATCTCGTCGGCAACTCCGGTTCCGCCGCAGACGAGCGTCACGCTCACCGCCACACTTACATCCAGCCTCGCAACCATTCATCCGACCGGCACGATCAGCTTCACCACCGGAACGACGGTGCTTGGAACGGTGAGTGTCAATCCGGCTGGCGTGGCGGTTCTCACCACCACCACGCTACCCACCGGTACGTACAGCATTGTGGCGACGTATAGCGGTGATGCGGGTTTTGCTGGTTCCAATTCCATCTCGGTTGCGGTCGCCGTGCTTGCTCCCACCTTCGTTCTTTCGAACACGCCGTCCGCACTGACCGTCGCAAGTCCTGGGTCGGCAAGCCTGACCTTCACCGTCATGCCGATCAGCGGTTACACCGGAGGTGTGGACATGTCTTGCTCCGGTCTGCCGGTCAACACCCAATGCAGCTTTACTCCAGGCATCATCTCCTTCATCAACACCACCGACGCCAGCGGCGCGACGGTCGTGCCGGGGCCGCAGACGATCACACTGACCATTACTACCAGCACACCGCCTGCGACGACAGTGGCTGGATGGCTGCTTCCGGTTGGGGGTCTACTTCTGCTGGCGGGCTGGCGCACGCGTAAGACGCTTCCCACACGCGGCTTACTCTGCGCGTGCCTTCTGCTCGCTGGCTCAGGCCTGGTGTTCCTCTCGGCAACCGGCTGCTCGTCCGGAGTTGCCAACACGCCGAAAGGGACCTCTAACGTCACCGTCAACTTGATCGGATCACCAAGCGGAACCGCAACTGTTCCCGCAAGCGGCGCCGGGAACGTTCTAGGAAGCTTCACTGTCGCGCTCACGGTCCAGTAGCATCCACGTGGGGCCAGTGCTCTGGCCTCACTCTTATTACGACCTTCTATGGACAAAGAAGGCGGCGTGTTTGTCTTGCACGCCAACTCCTCGCTGCGGGCGAGGACCTTACAGAAGCACTTGCCAACGCTGGCTCGCCGACCCATTTACGAATATTCCGAACGACGGTTAACCTATCGCCAACCTCTTACGAACCGGCCGCCGAACCTCAGCTCCCTGCATTTCTTCAAAGAGCATCACGTTCGTAGCCGGGGCCGACAATGTCCCTAAGTTGAGGGCGACCTGTTCATGGCCCTCCGGGTGTTGCTCTCGTCACAGCACGCGAAAGAATTCGGGCCAGTCATCTTGCACGAAGAGTGTCCGTGTCACCTTCGCGTGACACGGCAAACAGAGGGTGAGCATCTTCGCCGGATCGCTGTCCCCGGCTCCTTGTGATGAATGATCACCGACCGCCTTCCGCGCTTGATGGTCGAGCATCTAGGCACGCGACAACGGTACGCGTCACGCTTCAACATGTCTTGGAGTCCCGTCAGAAAACGGACAATAAAGCACGCTAAGACGGGTTTCAGGAGCGCAGCGACCTGACCCTGCCCGTTGCTGGCTTTTTGCCCTTCCACTGGTAGTCGCCGGTGAGGTTGATGTGCTCCCAGCCGAGCGGGGAGAGATACTCGAACGGACCCGCGCCGACCTCGATCTCGCACGCCAGCTTGGCCGTAAAGGCAGTCGGAAACGACAGATGACCGAAAGCAAAATCGCGTGTAGCGGAAAAGCTGCAGGGCGGTTTGGATGGCTTGCAGAACTGCTTTGGCGGCTACCTCCAGCAACGGTGAATTCAGTTGCGATAGCCAGACCTTATGGGCCGCAAGCCCCGCGTCCAATAAGTTTGAAGCCCAATGTGATGCGAGCCGCGCATCACTCAGCTTTTTACTTGAAGAATCGTTGGTCGAAGGGATGGGAGTAGCGGGCCCTTATTCGCAGCTTCTTCATCTCCGGATGGAGCGGGTTGATCAGGAAGTTTCGGCGTTCGGGAACGAGAACGCTTGGGACTTCAAGAAGCAGGCTCCTCAGCGACCGAAGCCAGTCGTCACCTATCGACTTTGTCACAGCCAAATCGGTTCGCCAATCGGAACTCAACTTCTTCACATTCACCCGCTCGACCGTAAGGGCCGCAGACGACTGAATCTTCAATACTTGGAAGATTTGCGGTCTATCCTCGGCATCAATTTCGATGTGAACTAGAGTTTCAAGCAGAGCCGTGGAAGGGTCCTCACTGCAATAGACAATGGGATGGCCTTTCGTGTGCCAACGCCCGGCCACATACGTCCCACCCACGCCGTCCAGAGTGGCGTAGTTGCTCACGCGCCATAAGGTGACTCCACCGCTCATGCAAAGATGCCATAATCCAATTGCAGCAGCATCTCCTCTACGAGACGCGCCCCCGCTTCGGTTCGCGAGACTTCCAACGGAGTACGTCCGTCGAAACGCTCTTTATTTTTGCGAAGCCATCGACCGGCTTTCGCATCGTCGCCGAAGACCTCTTCCGCCAGTGAAGTGATCCTGGCGATACGCACGGCACGGTCGGATTCGTCATGGGTAAGCGGCTCGCGCTTGGACTTCCGATGTACCAGCGTTCTGCGAGGAACAATATAGGTATAGATCTCTTCGTCGCTGAGGCCATGCGAAGTCAAAGACTCAATGGAAAGCAGTGGTAGTCGCTCCTCCACCAGCCGAGCCAGGTCGCTGTCAGAGGTAAGCGTTCCCGTTCCTAGCTTTCGTTCCATCCGGCGATAAAAGACTGATGGTTCACGCCGCTGGTTTTGGGGCGGCACGACGACTTTGGGGTTGACAACAGCTTCGGGCATAAGGCCTCCGCGCAATCTGCTCTCATTATAGCGGCAGATTGCTCAACATGTGTCCCTGTTAAGCTGCCGCGTTCCGGTTCAGAACCGATCCGCTCGACCGGAATCAGCCTCGCCGCTCTCCGCTGACTCAACCGATGCGCCTGATGCGCCCACTCGGCCAGCTCACGTCGAGCACGAGGCCTTACACTTTTTGCGACGATCTCCTGCAGAATGTGGCGGTCCAGACTTAGGCAGCCACCAGGCGCTTCAGCTTGCCGTCCTCCTCGCGAAGCTGGCGAAGCTCTCGCAACTCGTTCAATCCCAGACCCGCATACTTCTTCTTCCACAGATAGAAGCTCTGCTGGCTGATTCCATGCTTGCGGCAAATCTCTACCACCATATCCCCTGACTCCGCCTCTCGTAGTACCCGTAGAATCCCCTCTTCACTGTGCCCACGCTTCGCCATCCAGGTTCTCCTCTCGCTTTCCAGAGAACCACGCGACGGAAGAAAAACTTAACTTCAGAATGGCTTAGCTTTTGGGTGTTAGAGGTCAGAGTGACAAATCGAATCCCCTCAGCGAGCGCCTTAGCCTGCGTACTATCTTGCCGGTGGGTAAAAAAGAGAAGAATCACGAACTGACGCCGAAGTTTCTGAATCGACGCGGACAGAAAGCCAATCGACCAAACGTTTCTTCCCCATTTTGCGCACTCTACTGTGTGGTCACTTGGATCGAGTCGCCAACGGTATTCACCAGCGTGACTGTCACGTTCTGGATGGATGAGGCGTCCTCGTTTAGAGCGAAGTTCTGCTCGTAAACGAAGGAGGATCCGTAAGGTGCTGAAGCAGTAGAAGTAAAGTACCCCGTGAAAAGGGTAGCCGCCTGAACAGTTATATCCGGGCTAGTGAGGGTGCTTCCAGGGACGGCCGTAAAGTGGAACATGGCTGTCACAAGCTCTCGTGTATTCGAGAACCCATTCATCGACACCGTCAGGGTTGTGCCCGATCGAGTTACAGATGCCGTTGTAACCATCGGAACGGCAGGCGGAATGATGATTTCAATCGGGATGACATTCGCGGGTGTCACGTTGACCCCGTTCGACGTGACCATCAAAGTTACCGTTGCGACTCCAGCTACGGTGCCACTCTGAATCTGCACCGTGGGCGTAACTTGCGATAAAGCCGGGATGTTGTAGAACAGAGTTCGGCCGCCGGTGGAGAACTGCACCGCAGGATCGTCCACTCCGTTGCTGGCCGAAGGTGTGAAGGCAAGGCTCAGCGACCCGGCGATCGCGAACGGATAGGGATTGACCAGCTTGAAGGTCAAGGACGGTTGCGACGCCGGTGGGGTCGTGGACGGCCCAGAGAAAGTGATCGCCGGCGCCGGCGATACGGTGAAACTCTGCGCAGTGGTCGTGAACTTCGTTTCGGAATCGAAGACCGTGATCTGGCCTACCCCCGGCGTGTTCAAGAAGCTGGCGGGAACGACTGCTGTCAATTCGAGTGAGCTGACGAGGTTCGTGACAATTGCAGCGCCGTTGAGCTCGATGATGTCCGTAGAAACAAAGTGGGTTCCGGTTAAGGTAATCAGTGTTGCCCCGCTGCCGACGACTCCGCCAGCCGGAGCGATGCTGGCCAGGGTTGGAGGTGACGACGATACGGTAAAGCTCCGTGTCACAGGAAGAGCCGCGGCATAGATGGCGTTGCCTGCCTGAGCCGCCTGGATCACCACCGTGCCCGGGCCAGTCAAAGTCACCGTATCGCCCAGGACGGTCGCCGGGCCCGAGACAACGGAATAGACAACGGTCAAACCGGAGGATGCGATCGCGGAAAGCGGGAACGGCTCTTCACCAAGCGTGTGGTTTGGAATGGCCGGAAAGGTAATCGTTTGCGGCTGTGGCGAGACGGTGAAAATCCTGCTCACCGGATTCGCTGCGGCATAGTTCGTATTGCCTGGCTGCGTCGCTTGAATCTGGACCGTACCCGAACCCGTCAGCGTAACCACGTTGCCCGCAATCGCAGCCGGTCCGTCCGTAACAGCGTACGAGATCGCGAGACCGGAAGAAGCCGTGGCGCTAAGCAGGAACGGCGCGTCCGCTGCTGCATGGTTCGGGATCGGCGCGAAGGTGATCGTCTGCGTTCCCTTGGAGACAGTGAAGGTCTGCGTTATGGGGAAAGCTGCAGCGTAGGTGGTTGCATTCCCTGCCTGAGTCGCCTGGATCGAGACCATACCTGCGGCGGTGATCGTCACGACGTTGCCCGACACCGTAGCTGGACCGCTGGTCACCGAATAACTGACCGGCAGACCCGAACTCGCCGTCGCGTTTAACATGAAGGGAGCCTCGCCCAGAGTGTGGTTCGGGATGGACGAGAAGGTGATGGTCTGGTTTTTCTCTGAGACGGTGAAACTCTGTGTGACCGGGACCGCCGCCGCGTAGCTCGATGCATTCCCTGCCTGAGTCCCTTGGATCGAGACCATACCTGCGGCGGTGATCGTCACAACGTTGCCCGACACCGTAGCCGGACCGCTGGTCACCGCATAGCTGACCGGCAGACCCGAACTCGCCGTGGCATTCAACGTGAAGGGAGCGTCACCCACAGTGTGGTTCGGGATCGGCGCGAAGGTAATCGTCTGCATCTTCGTTGCGACGGTGAAGCTCTGCGTCACCGGTGCCGCGGGATCATAGCTGGGTGCGTTCCCTGCCTGGATCGCCTGAATCGACACTGTACCCACCCCAGTGATCGTAACGACGTTGCCCGACACCGTAGCCGGACCACTGATCACCGCATAGCTGACCGGCAGACCCGAACTCGCCGCGGCGTTCAACGGGAAGGGAGCGTCACCCAAAGTGTGGTTCGGGATTGGCGCGAAGGTAATCGTCTGCGTCGCCTTTGCGACGGTGAAGCTCTGCGTCACCGGTATCGCGGCTGCGTAGGTTGTTGCATTTCCTGTCTGGCTCGCCTGAATCGACACCGTACCCGTGCCGGTAAGGGTGACGACGTTGCCCGACACCTTGGCCGGACCGGCGGTCACCACATAATTGACCGGCAGACCTGAGCTCGCTACAGCGTTCAATGAGAAAGGCGCGTCCCCGAGCATGTGGTTGGAGACCTGCGGGAAGGTGATCGTCTGCGTGCCGAGCGATACTATGAAGCTCCGGCTCACTGACGTCGCCGCAGCAAAATCCGCACTCCCTGTCTGCGTCGCCTGGATCTGGACTGTGCCCACACCGCTTAGTGTGACCACATTGCCGATAACCGTGGCTGGTCCTGCGATGACCGTGTAGGCGACATCGAGACCAGAGGAAGCAGTGGCGCCAAGCTGGAAAGGCGCATCGCCCGCTGTGTGGCTTGGGACCGCGGGAAAGATTATCGTCTGCAGCTCCCTTGCAACAGCAAAGGACTGCGTGACGGGCGCGGCTGCAGCGTAGGCGCTTCCAGTCCCCGTCTGCGTTGCCTGGATCGACACCGTACCCACGCCCGTGATGGTTACAACGTTGCCCGACACCGTTCCGGGGCCGGCAGTCACCGCATAGCTGACCGGCAGACCCGAACTCGCGTTGGCTAGCAACGTGAACGGCGCATCTCCAAATGTATGGCCCGGAATAGCTGGAAACATGATCGTTTGCATCTTGGCCGTTACCACCACCGTCTGGCTCGGTGCGGTACTGGCTTGGTAGTTCAAGGTGCCACTGTAAAGCGCGTTGATTATGTGCGTTCCCACGGTCAGATTGCTGACTGCTAGCACGGCAGTGCCACCAGCTGTGCCTGGCGTCACCGAGAGAATACCCAGGCTGGAGTTCGTGGTCGTGTCGAAGAAGTTCACCGTACCGGCTATTGCCGGGTTTGCTATGCCTCCCGCGATCGTCACCGTCAACATCTCGGTCTGGCCCACCGCAATGGTTGCAGCCGAGAGGCCGAGGGTCGAAGTTGTCGCAGCCGGACTTATCGTTATCGTCTGCGCCGTGCTATCACTTGCAGCGACGTTAGAATCGCCAGTGTAGATAGCCGTGAGGCTGTGCATGCCCCCTCCCAGAACTGACGTCTGGAACTGCGCAGTCGCCACCCCGCTCTGTTGCGACGAGGTCAAGCTCTGCGTACCGATCACGGTTGTTCCATCGACAAAGTTCACCGTTCCTGTCGGCATCAGCCCAGCCGTCGCGGAGGTGACAACCGCCTTCAAGGTCACCGCCTGTCCGAGAGAAAGCTGCGCCGGCATAGCAGTCAGCGAAGTTGTGCTGGCCGCCGTGCTGCCCAACAGACCCGGAATGTAAACCGTGCCGACGGCACCCGCGTTGCCGCTGGAACTGCCGCCAATGGCTGTAGCTTTCGTAAGATCGAATCCGCTGGCGCTGTTGAAGTAGAGTGCGACTCTGCCGCCCCCTCCCCCACCTTCGCCACCTAAGCCGCCGTTCGCTGCAATGGTTCCGGAACCTGTAAGAGCCGGAGTATGGATGGAGAGCGAGCCGCCCGACCCGCCACCGACCTGGCTCCCGATGCCGTCTTGACCGTTGGCGGAGATGACCCCGTCGTCGAGGAGCGTTCCCGAGACCGTGAGCAGAAGGTCTCCACCGCCGGCGCCCGGCATGGTTCCGCAGCAACGCGAGTTGCCCCCGGAGCCGAGATCGACCGGCAGTGTCTTCGAGCCGTAGGTTGGGGGTGCAAACGAAGATCCGTACCCCACTCCGCCAAGCCCGCCATAGGAGCCTCCTGTACTTGATCCAGCCGGAGCGCCGCCCGGACCCGCGCCCGCGACATAACCCTGCGAGTCAGCATTCAGCGACCCGGTGCCTGTAATCGCGATCGAACCGGCGTTGATGGCGACACCCGTCCCCGCCCATACTCCGTTGACCTGCGCGGTATTGTTCGCGGACTGCGCAACCATTGTGCCGCTGACCGTCAGCGCCTTCGTGACCGTCACAGTGGCGCCGCCTCCGATCGTCAGCAGGCCGCCGTTCTGCACGGTCACGGAGTTGTATGCTGGAGAGGTTCCAGCGGGGATTGTGAAGTTCTGGTAGACCGTGACGTTGTTGAACGTGGCGGACGTATCGAAGAAGGCCGTGGTCCCGTTACTTCCGCCGGAGGCAGCACTCGCGCAGTTACTGCCGGCGCTCACACCGCAGGCGCCCCCGGTCCCTGTGGCTGCGGCGAAGCCGGTGAAGGTACTCGAGGGGGCATCATAGTAGATGGTTACCCGGCCGCCGCCTCCGCCAGCCTCCCCGCCCACTCCGCCATTCGCGGTAAACGCGCCAGAACCAGCCAGCGCAGCCGTGGTGATAAAGAGACTTCCGCCAGCACCACCGCCAGCCTGAGATCCGACCACGGACCCGCCGTTTGCCGAGATCATGCCGTTGTCGGTCAGGGTTCCTGAGACATTGATCGTGAGTGCTCCGCCGCCTGCACCTGGGACCGCCGCGCAGCAGCGAGAACCGCCCCCCGAACCGAGATCAATGGGCGCAGTGGTCGAGCCATACAGCAGAGTCGGAGCCGCTGAACCATAGCCCGCGCCGCCCAATCCACCATAGGAGCCTCCGCTGCTCGAGCCGACCGGCGCACCGCCCGGACCTGAATTTGGCAGATAACCCTGACTATCCGCGTTGAGCGAACCGCCGGGGTTGACGAGCAAAGACGTAGCATTGATGACGACGCCGCTCCCCTGCCATGTGTTGTTGACGAGAGCAGAGTTGTTAATCGATTGGGCGACGACGGTTCCGCTTACCGTCATTGATCCGGCGACCGTGACGATAGACCCACCGCCGATGGTCAGGAGCGCACCCGGCTGCACCGTGATGGAGTTGTAGGCGACCGTTGTTCCTGCCGGTATGGTGAGATCCTGGTCCACCATCAAGTTGTCATTGGTGGCCGAGATATCGAAGAAACCCGCAGTCCCTACTGAGCCGGCGGACAGAGAGCCGTTCGCGCAGGTTGTACCGCAACTTCCACCATTGGCCGACGACGCCGAAAAACCGGTGAAGGTGCTGGCCGGCGACTTGTAATACACCGCGATCCGTCCACCGCCGCCGGCTGCCTCACCGCCTGTGCCGCCGTTGGCCGCAAAGCTGCCTGATCCCGCCAGGCCTGCCGTCGTGACCCACACCGACCCGCCGGAGCCGGCACCGGCTTGCAATCCCACAACATTTATCCCATTGGCCGAGATCACCCCGTTATCGGTCAGCGTTCCACTGACGATCAGACGGACCGCTCCGCCTCCAGGTCCGGGAACTGCTGCGCAACAGCGCGATCCACCACCCGATCCGAGGTCTGTGGGCGTCGTGTCCGAACCATAAACAGCGGCGGCGAGAGGAGAACCATACCCTTCGCCACCCATTCCTCCATACGATCCGGCGTTGCTCGAGCCGCCAACAGCTCCGCCAGGGCCTGCATTCGGCAGATAGCCCTGGCCGTCCGCATTGATCGAACTTCCCGCATCCACCTGGACAGAATCCGCCTTCAACGTCACGCCTTTACCCTGCCAGGTGCCATTCACCTGCGCTGCATTGTTGATCGACTGCAGCACCACGTTCGATTTCGCCGTCACAGAGACCGCGTTGCTTACCGTTACCGTCGAGCCGCCGCCGACTGTGAATGTGCCGGCTGCCGTCACAGAAACCATGGAGGCGCCCATCGTCGTCCCACTCCCCAGGGTGAGCGTTCCCTGGTTGTTCACCAAAACATTGGTATACGTCAGATTTGCATTTGCAGGCAACACCGTGTTGAAGGAGACGGTCAGGTTGGTTCCAGCGCCAAGTGCGTACACAGTCCCGGGGGCGCCGGGACTACCGCCCGAAGCTCCGCCCGCAGCGGTGGCCTGCGCGATGTTGAAGCCGCTGTTAGTGTTGTAGTAGAGCGCGATTCTGCCGCCCCCGCCCCCCGCCTCGCCGCCCAGGCCTCCCGTGGAGGTGATGGTGCCCGTGCCGGTCAGGGTACCGGTCTGGATGGCCACCGTACCGCCGGACCCGCCGCCCACCTGGCTGCCGATGCCATTGCCGCCGTTCGCCGAGATGACGCCGTTGTCCGTCAGCGTCTCGGTCACCTTCATGGTGAGCGCGCCGCCGCCCGCACCCGGAGTGGTTCCGCAGCAGCGAGAGCCACCACCCGAACCCAGGTCGGTGGGCGCGGTCGTCGAACCATAGACCGGGGGCGCCGTGGCTGAGCCATAACCCACTCCGCCTAATCCTGCATAGGAGCCGCCATCACTTGAGCCAACCGGAGCTCCGCCCGGACCCGCATTGCTCACATAGCCTTGGCTGTCCGCGTTGATGGAGCCGCCCGGATTGACGAGAACCGATGTCGCGTTGAGAGTGACGCCACTTCCCTGCCAGGTGCCGTTGACCTGGACGGCATTGTTGATGGACTGGGCGAGGACCGTTCCGCTCACTGTTACTGATCCAGCCACGGTAACCGTTGAGCCGCCGCCGATGGTCAGGACGGCATTGGGCTGCACCGTGATGGAGTTGTAGGAGGCTGTCGTGCCTGCGGGGATGGTGAGGTCCTGGTCAACCATCAAATTGTCATTGGGCGATGAAGTGTCGAAGAACGCCTCGGTTCCGGTGCCGCCCGCCGAGGCAGTGCCGTTGGCACACTGTGTGCCGCAACTGCCGCCGTTCGATGAGGAGGTTGAGAAGCCGGTGAAGCTGCTGGTGGGTGCGTTGTAATAGACCGCGATCCGGCCGCCGCCACCGCTTGCTTCGCCCCCCGTTCCCCCGTTGGCGGTGAAGACGCCCGAACCGGCCAGACCTGCCGTCGTGACCCATACCGAACCGCCCGAGCCTCCGCCGGCCTGATCGCCGACTTCATTCGTGCCGTTTGCGGAGATGATGCCGTTGTCGGTCAGAGTTCCACTGACAATCAGGCGCATGGCTCCGCCGCCCGGTCCGGGGATTGCTCCACAGCAGCGCGATCCCCCGCCCGAGCCAAGATCGGTGGGCGTCGTGTTCGAACCGTAGACGGCAGGCGGCGCGGGTGAACCATAGCCCAGCCCGCCCAATCCTCCATAGGAACCGCCATCGCTCGAGCCGCCCGGAGCTCCGCCGGGACCGGCATTCGCCAGATATCCCTGACCATCCGCGTTGATCGAGCTTCCCGCATCCACCTGGACCGAACCCGCGTTCAGGGTTACACCCGCGCCCTCCCACGCGCCGTTCACCTGAAGGGCGTTGTTGATGGACTGAAGCACTACGTTCGAGTTAGCCGTCACAAGGAAGGCGCTGCTCACGTTCAGAGTCGAGCCGCCGCCGACCGTGAAGTTGGCTGCGCCTGTCACTGTGACGGTGTTCGAGGCGAGCGTCGTGCCGCTGCCTACCGTGAGGGTGGCGCCGTTGTTAATGGTGATGTTGCTAAAGCTTAGGTTGGCGTTGGGCGGCAGCGCCGTGTTGTCTGAGACGGTCAGGTTCGACCCTGCACCAAGGGTGTAGACCGTTCCCGCCGCACCCGCGTTGCCGCCGCTCGATGCGCCCCCGTTCGACGTAACCAGCGTGGTGTTGAAACCGTTGTTTGTGTTGTAGTAAAGCGCGACTCGCCCGCCGCCGCCGCCGCCTTCCCCGCCCGCGCCCCCGTTCGCCGCAACACTGCCGGAACCTGCCAGAGTGCCGGTCTGAATGGATACGGTTCCACCCGAACCCCCACCGACCTGCGCGCCCGTCCCATCGCCGCCGTTGGCTGAGATACGTCCGTTGTCCGTGAGAGAGCCCGAGACGGTGATCGTCAGCGCGCCGCCGCCCGCACCTGGAATGGTTCCGCAGCAGCGGGAGCCGCCGCCCGAACCAAGATCGGTGGGCGCGGTGGTCGAACCATACGTTGGCGGGGCCGCAGAAGAACCATAGCCGGTGCCGGCCACTCCTCCATAGGAACCACCGTCGCTCGAACCGGCGGGTGAGCCGCCCGGGCCTGCATTTGCCACATACCCCTGGCTATCCGCGTTGATCGAGCCGCCGGTACTGACCACAACGGATGCCGCTTGGACTGTTACGCCGCTTCCTTGCCAGCTTCCGGCGACCTGCGCAGCGTTGTTGATCGACTGCGCGACAACTGTTCCGCTGACCGTCAAAGCGCCGGTGACCTTGACAACGGATCCGCCGCCGATGGTCAGGATTGCATTGGACTGCACTGTAATGGAGTTGTAGGTGACCGTTGTTCCCGCAGGTATTGTAAGGTCCTGATCCACCATCAGATTGGCATTGGTGGCAGATGTATCGAAGAACGCTGCGGTGCCGTTCTGACCTGCCGAAGCCGTGCCGTTCGCGCACTGCGTGCCGCATCTGCCTCCGGTCGATGTGGAGGTTGAGAAACCGGTGAAGCTGCTGGTCGGAGCGTAGTAGTAGACCGCAACCCGGCCTCCGGCGCCGGCTGCCTCACCGCCTGTGCCTCCGTTGGCGGTGAAGACGCCTGACCCTGCCAGGGCTGCCGTCGTAACCCAAACGGATCCACCCGAGCCGCCGCCCCCCTGGTCTCCGACTACATTCGTACCGTTAGCGGAGATGATTCCGTTGTCGGTCAGAGTTCCGCTGACGATCAACCGAACGGCTCCGCCGCCCAGCCCGGCAACTACGCCGCAGCAGCGAGAGCCGCCGCCCGAGCCGAGGTCTGCGGGCGTCGTGTTGGAGCCGTAAACCGGAGGTGCCGTAGGCGAACCATATCCCGTTCCGCCGAGTCCTCCGTAGGAACCACCGTCGCTCGATCCCCCTGGAGCCCCGCCCGGACCTGCATTCGCCAGATATCCCTGACCATCCGCATTGATGGAGCTACCCGCATCCACCTGAAGCGACCCAGCATTCAGAGTCACGCCCGCGCCGATCCAGGCACCGTTCACCTGCGCTGCGTTGTTGATGGACTGGAGGACTACGTCGGATGCCGCCGTCACCAGCATCGCGCTGCTCACGTTTACAGTCGACCCGCCGCCGATCGTCAACGTCGCGCCATTCTCGACCGAGAGAGTCGTCAGGTTATACGTTCCAGTCGCCCAGGTTGTGTCAGTAGAGATCACGACGTTCCCGGTCTGCGCGGCAAGATTGGGCACGAGCGCTGATACTGAAGCAACAAAGACACAGAGAAGAAGGGAGGTCGATCTCGCAAGTTTAGAAATCACCCCAACGATCATCGGCTCCTGAAGTGCGGAGTGTTCGATGAGGGACTTCCCGACCTGGCGCACTTTGAATTCTAATCCGGCACTTGCTCGCGCATTTGCTTCTACCTGCATTTTGGCCCTCCACGATCTCATTCGGTGTCCGGAGCCAAGCCGTGACACTGCGCTCGATCGGGGCGATGGGGATGCCGGCACAGACGCCGACGAGGTCGGAATCGGGACAGGGAACCATACTGGGACAGAGTAACGAGGCGGAGGAACTTTTATCGGAATCTTTGGTAATCCCTGCCTCAGCAATTTGTTCAGCGATAGAGGAAGAGTCCCAAAGCTTTGCGGATCATTGGCTACCTCCAGCAACGGTGATTTCAGTTGCGATAACCAGACCTTCGAGGCTGTTCAATCCATGCGTCCAATGAATCCGAGAGCCAACGTGATGCGCGCGAAGCATAACGCCGCCTTTGCGACCGGCTCGGTATGAGCTTTTCGAAGGCGGTCGTTTTGACTATGCAGCCCAATGCCCTCCCTTCGCCTACGGGCGGATACCAATCGTCGCACAGTAGGCTGGTCAAAGCTGTTCCGTCTGGACGGCAATGACGACATCAATGAGGCTGGTCGGTTTCGCGTCTTCGCCCGTTCTAAGCGACGCTGACGAGACAAAGATGAACATGGGAAAAGCATGAACGCTCTCCATCGTTGGTTTCTTCGGACGGGAGTTCGATTCTCCCCGCCTCCACCACCGCACTTTTAAACCACGATGATCGTCGCTTTGGCCGCCCGATAAGGGTCCACCTATAGAAACCGCCGAGTCCGATACATGTACGATAACCCCGGCAGAGTGGGCCTTTCGGCACTTCATTCTCTGCATCGAATGTGTAACTCACAGGTTTTAAAGGCTGTGGAAAAGTTCGACTCCCACACCTCCACCATTCTCACCAATTGAGAATTCCTCCGGTTAGACAAGCAAGTGCCTGCCCCGCAGAAAACGCCACCCCGGCAGAGATGGCTTATCAAGTCTGGTCTCTTGATCGGTTCTATGACTTCATGTACTTCCGACGTGCCGCACCATACACCCCTAGCGCTCCAGTGCCGAGAAGTACGAGACCAGAGGGCTCGGGTGTAGGCGCTGCATTGGGCGAGCCTGAAATCACTAAAACACTACCGGCGCTTTGATAGCTTCCATTCTGTGAGATGTCATAAGTGAAGATCCCCTGAAACTCAGCGCCACTCTTGCTCATCGCACCAATTGCGCTGTCGCTATAGAAGAAAGCATCCATGATTGGGCCTTCGTCGATCGGAATCGGCGAGATGAAACTCCGAAAAGAGCTCTCCTGAAGCGACGGGTACGAGCGAGTTCGAATAGGTAAGGTAAGTGGGAGAGTCAATCGTGAAGTACGTTCCAGCTATGTCTCCGCTATCGGTGAAGTTGTAGGTGACATCGGCGTGGGCGGTGACACTGATCGCAAGCAGGGCGGCAGCGACGAAAGGTGAGCCTAGGCGCATATGTGTTCTCCAGTTATTTGGTGGTGATGCGCCAAAGTTATGGCTACTCCCAGAATCCGAATAGTACAAATGCGACATCGACAAAAAGAAAGCTGACACCGCCAACCTCCTCATCTCCGATCTCCACGTTGCAGCTTTCCCCCGATACAAAGACAATGGCTCTCGGCTCCGACAACTCGGCAGCCCGCAATAACCGGAGTCTCCCATGCCCAGGTATCTCGGTGCGATCGATCAAGGCACGACCAGCACCCGCTTCATCGTCTTCAACCGCGACGGCTCAGTCGTCGCCTCGGCCCAGCGCGATCACGACCAGCTCTACCCTCGCCCGGGCTGGGTGGAACACGATCCACGCCAAATTCTCTCCCGCACGATCGAGGTCATTCACCTCGCCTGCGCCTCCGCCAACCTCAGCCCGTCAGACATAGCCTCCATCGGCATCACCAACCAGCGCGAGACTACCGTCGTCTGGGATCGCCACACCGGCCTGCCCCTCAGCAACGCCATCGTCTGGCAGGACACCCGTGTCAGCGAGTACCTCGCAGCATTCGCCGCGGAGGGCGGCAAAAACCGCTTCCAGCAGAAGACCGGCCTGCCCCTCGCCACCTACTTCTCCGGCCTCAAGATCCGCTGGATCCTCGATCACGTCGAAGGTGCCCGCGACCGCGCCGAACGAGGCGATCTCCTCTTCGGCAACATCGACGCTTACCTGCTCTTCCATCTCGCCGGCGGCATCCATAAGACCGATGTCACTAACGCCAGTCGAACCCAGCTCATGGACCTCGAAACCCTCGCCTGGGATGAAGAGCTCCTTCGCCTCTTCACTATTCCCGCGTCCATGATGCCTGCAATCCAATCCAGCTCCTCACACTTCGGCAGCATGGCGAACGGCCCACTCAAAGGCGTCCCCATCGGCGGCATCCTCGGAGACCAGCACGCCGCCCTCGTGGGCCAGACCTGCTTCCACCCCGGCCAGGTCAAAAACACCTACGGCACCGGCTGTTTCCTGCTCATGAATACCGGCGAAAAGAAGGTCATGTCCAACAACGGTCTCCTCACCACCATCGCCTACCGTTTCGGAGACGAGCCCGTCCACTATGCCCTCGAAGGCTCCATCGCTATCGCCGGAGCCCTCGTCCAGTGGGTCCGCGACAACCTCGGCATGATCCAACGCAGCGAAGAGATCGAATCCCTCGCCGCCAGCGTTGACAACAACGGCGACGTCTACATCGTCCCCGCATTCTCCGGCCTCTACGCCCCGTACTGGAAAGACAACGCCCGCGGCATCATCGTGGGCCTCACCCGCTTCGCCAACAAGGGCCACATCGCCCGCGCCGTTTTGGAAGCCACCGCCTTCCAGACCCGTGAGGTCGTCGAAGCCATGGAAGCAGACTCCGGCATCGTGCTCGATCAGCTCCGCACCGATGGCGGCATGGTCTCGAACGACCTCCTCATGCAGTTTCAGGCCGACATCCTCAACCGTCCCGTCTCGCGCCCCTTCATGCCCGAGACCACCGCCCTCGGAGCAGCCTACGCCGCAGGCCTCTCCTGTGGCTTCTACCTCGATCTCTCCGACCTCAGCTCCAACTGGTCCGTCGACAAGACCTGGCTCCCCGGCATGCACGGAGAAAATCGAGACCGCATCTACAAGCGCTGGAAAAAAGCCGTCACCCGCTCCTTCGATTGGGTCGACGAATAGCGCACCATCCGCACCTCAGACCCGTTTCCAATACACTCATCCGCATGACCAAAGCACTCGCCGGCGAACTGATCTCCGAAGCGGTCGCGATGTTCCTCATCATCGCCATCGGAGACTCCGTCGCCGCCATGTACACCCTTTACGACCCCAGCCCCTACCAGCATGCCTACTGGGGCGTCTGCCTCGTCTGGGGTCTCGCAGTTACGGTCGCCATCTACACCACCGCCTCGGTCAGCGGCTGCCACGCCAACCCTGCCGTCACGCTTGCCCTCGCCTGCTTCCGCAAGTTCTCCTGGCGCAAGGTCATCCCCTACTTCACCGCCCAGGTCGCCGGCGCCTTCCTCGGCGCCGCCTGTGTCTACATCCTCTTCAGCCCGGTCATCGATCTCTTCAACCAGACCCACCATCTCACCCGCGCAGCCGGAGGAGCAGCCGGCGTCTTCTTCACTCACCCCGGCCTTGCCGTCACTCCGCAACACGCCTTCCTGGACGAGATCATCCTCACCGCCATCCTCGTCTTCGGCATCTTCGCCATCACCGAGCAGTACAACGAGCAAGCCCCAGGAGCCAACTCCGGCGCCCTCATCATCGGCTTCCTCATCGCCATCATCGGAGCCTCCATGGGCTACCTGGAAGCCTGGGCAATCAACCCCGCCCGCGACTTCGGCCCGCGTCTCTTCTGCTTCGTCGCCGGCTGGGGCAGTTCTGCCCTGCCCTCGCCGGACAGCTACTGGTACATCCCCATCGTCGCCCCGCTGCTGGGCGGAGTCATAGGCGGCGCAGCCTACCAGTTCCTCATCCACCAATTCCTGCCCGCCCGCAATCGCGCCCTCATCCTCAGCCGAACAATACCTGCCTCTGCCTCAACGCCTGAGCTTCTGGATGATGGCCCACTGCCATGAAGGCGCGTAAGGCTGGCCGCAACGTTCAACGACCAGGGAGAGCGCCTCGGCCGAGCTTCACACTACGATTCGCTCCAGCTTCTCGAGCGATCCCTCCCAACCAAACGAGTGACCGTTCCTTGATGCTTCCGAACGGAAAAGACTTTGTTTGATCACAACTTCAGTGCCTTCCGGAGCATCGTGGAACTCAACCCGGACCCTCGTCACCTCATCGGCATTCCAATCGCCGCATGACGTGAATACCAGCAGTTCGTTTTGGATGACGACCTCATAGCTGCCGGACTCGATCGAAAGTTCCGGGTAGCGCTCGCCCGCAGGTGTCCTCTCGCGACGCATGTGAAAGGCGTAGCTTCCACCCTCGCAGCCGTTCGTCGCTACCTTCTCCGGACGGAGTCCCTCAGGAGCATGCCACTTGGCTAGATCCACAGGGTCGGTCCAGGCCTGAAACACTCGTTCCCGTGAGGCCCGAATAAGCCTTCGTATCTCCAGCGAATAGGTCTGTTCTTCAGCGAATGAGGGCAAGGCGTTCGTCGCACTCATTGATCTGTTCCTCCTTAAAGATGGTTCTGGAGAGAATCGAGCTGACTCCTCCAGAACTGTTCATAGGGAGCAAGCCACCGCGCCGCTGATCTCAATCCGTCGGGTGGGATTCGTTCCCAGTGATGACTGCCCTGCTTGCGCCTGGTTACAAGATGAGCAGCCTCCAGCACTTGAATGTGCTTGGAGACAGCCGCCAGCGAAATCCCATGAGGCCGCGCTAATTCGCCCACAGTACGCTCTCGTACCGATGTATCGCGCAGGATTCGTCGCCGCGTTGCATCAGCCAGAGCGTGAAAGGTTCCATCGAGACGTTCATTGACACGCTCAACCATATGGTTGAACGTATGGATCGAGCGCGTCGCTATCAACCGTTTGGTTGAACGTTTTAAGAATTTATCGTCATCCCGCTACTCAGGAGCATTTCCTTGCCCCTGCGCATCACCACCCCAAAGTCCCCGCCGCTCCCTTGAACGGCCCGGTCACATCCCCCGTGATCCACCCGCCATAGAAGTCCCCGGCCTGCGCCTGCACTCGCTCCTCATCCACCCAGCACTCATCTACCCGGCTCGCGTAGAAGGCGAGGTAATCCTTCAACCCCGCATACGATCCAGTAGGTTTCGCATAGCTCCAAGCCGCGCCCGCACTCACCTCATCCCCAACCACTACATCCCAGTACGAGGCCACGCCCTTGAACTCACAGAAGCTCCCTCGCTGCCGCGAAGCCCTCACAAACTCACTCCGCACATCCTCGGGCGGCAGATAGTAAACCGGTGGATGACTCGTCTCCAGAATCCGCATAGCCCGCGTCGTCTCCGCGATCGTCACCCCGCCATGCACGACCCGTATCCGCCGCCGGCTCTCCTCCAGCCGAGGCGGTCGCGGATAGTCCCAAACCGACTCCAACCCTCGCCCACTCATCTCCATAGCTCCCTTGTACTCCTTCGCGCCCTTCTCGGCATCTTCTTGGCGTTCCCGCTTTTGCCTGTCCTCCCCTCCATATACACTCCCCAAATGCCCCCCACCCACTTTGAAGAGATCGCCGCCCGCGAGCAAGGCCTCCATCGCGGCCTCTCTTCCGCCCAACTCTCCATGATCGCCATCGGCGGAGCCATCGGCACCGGCCTCTTTCTCGGCTCCGGCTTCGCCATCGGCCTCGCCGGCCCCGCCGTCCTCCTCTCCTACGCCCTCGGCGCCCTCATCACCCTCCTCCTCATGGGCTGCCTCGCCGAGATGACCGTCGCCCATCCCACCTCCGGCTCCTTCGGCGCATGGGCCGAGTTCTATCTCTCCCCGCTCGCAGGCTTCCTCGTCCGTTACGCCTACTGGGCCGCCATCGTCTTCGCCCTGGGCACCGAGGTCTCCGCCGTCGCCATCTACATGCAGTTCTGGTTCCCCAACACGCCCGGTTGGCTCTGGATCCTCGGCTTTACCCTCGCCCTCGTCCTCGTCAACTGCTTCAACGTCCGCCTCTTCGGCTCCGTCGAGTACACCTTCTCCGCCTTCAAACTCCTCGCCATCCTGCTCTTCCTGATCCTCGGCGCCGCCGTCATCTTCCGAGCCCCGACAGGCGGTTCCATAGGCCTCATCAACTACACCGCCTTCGGTGGCTTCTTCCCCCACGGCCTCTGGGGAGCATGGACCGCCGTCCTGGTCGCCCTCTTCTCCTTCTTCTCGGTCGAGATGATCGCCGTAGCCGCCGGCGAAGCCAAAGACCCTCGCAAGGCAATCACGCAAGCCTTCCAAGCCACCTTCTTCCGATTAGTCCTCTTCTATCTCCTCACCCTGGCCGTGATCCTCGCCATTCTCCCTTGGTCCCAGACCCAGGCGATCGCCGGCGTAACCCAGAGCCCATTTGTCACCGTGATGACCCGCACCCATATCCCTAGGGCCGCAGGGGTCGTCAACTTCGTCATCCTTATAGCCGCCCTGTCAGCGATGAACTCCCAGCTCTATATCACCAGCCGCATGCTCTTCTCGCTCTCCCGCTCCGGCTTCGCCCCTAAACTCTTCGGCACCGTCAGCAAAGCCGGCGTTCCCATCCCCGCCCTGCTTCTCTCCACCCTCGGTATCGCCCTCGCCGCCATCCTCAACGCCGTCTCCCACGACCACGCCTTCGCCATCCTCCTCGCCGTCTCCATCTTCGGCGCAATGTTCGTCTGGCTCATGATCTTCCTCACCCATCTCCGTTTCCGCCGCCACCACGCCGCCGAAACCCTCGCCTTCCGCATGCCCGGCTTCCCGGTCACCACCCTCCTCGGCGCCGCCCTGATGCTCGCGATGCTCCTCACCACCCCCTTCGCTCCCGGCTTCCACCCCACCCTCCTCTACGGAGTCCCCTTTCTGGCTATCCTCACCCTCGCCTACTACCTCCGCCGCCCCCGCACCTCTTGACAAACAAATGCCACGAGAATCAACTGAAAAAGGCGTAGGAATAACTCGTAAGCGCCGATAATAAAGTCAGTCCTGAGCGGGCGGGAAAACCACACTCAGGAGTTGTCGCAAACGGTTACACGTTCACGGAGTGAAGTAGTAGAGAAGCCAACTTGATTACCAGGAGAAGGAAAATCTCTCCCGGCACCTCAAGCCTGAACCTCCCCCAAGAGACGCAAATCTGTCCCATTGGGCCGTTACCTCCTTCCAAAGATCGCCTCGGGGCTGCTACCCCGAGGCGTTCCGCCTTTCAGGGCGAAACTTTTCATCCCCGGTATGCCCGTCAGAGCGTCCCGCCTTGGAAGAAGGCCAACGCAGTATCGCATCGCCCAAGCTCTAAGCTAGCGATCAGCTCTGGCGGCCAACTCGATTGAAGCTCATTTCTGTTCTACTTCAGGAATACCGCCGAACCATCCAGCCCGACCCCACGTACTATCCTGCAACCATGCCGCCGACCCCCTCGGATCGCCCCATAGCCACCACCCACAGTCAGGCCCTCCGCCTCGCCTTCCTCTTCGCCGCCATCAAGCTGCTCTTCACCTTCGCCCTCACCCTCTGGACCACCCACATCGGCTACAGCTACTTCCGCGACGAGTTCTACTACATCGCCTGCGGCCACCACCTCGCCTGGGGCTTCGTCGACCACGGCCCCATCGTCGCCCTGCAA
The DNA here is from genome assembly GCA_965198885.1 of uncultured Granulicella sp. Classification (GTDB taxonomy): domain Bacteria; phylum Acidobacteriota; class Terriglobia; order Terriglobales; family Acidobacteriaceae; genus Edaphobacter. The sequence goes on from OZ240677.1 coordinate 3,813,032, forward strand.
GCCCGTCTCGGCCAGATCCTCTTCGGCGACTCCGTCTTCGCCATCCGCATCCTCTCCGCCCTCGCCGGCGCCGCCACCATCTTCCTCACCGGCATCATCAGTTGGTCCTTCGGCGGCCGCCGCCCCGCCCAGGCTCTCGCCATGTTCGGCCTCATCTGCTCCCCCCAGTACATCGGCACCGACGGCTATCTCTCCATGAACTCCTTCGAGCCTGTCTTCTGGATGCTCTGCGCCCTCGCCGTCATCCTCATCCTGCGCGGTTACTCTCAGCGCACTTGGTGGCTCGTCTTCGGCATCTCCGCTGGCATAGGCCTGCTCAACAAGCCCTCGATGACCTTCTTCCTCGTAGCCTTAGCTCTCGGCCTCATCCTCACCCCGCAACGCCGCATCCTCGCTACCCGCTGGGCCGCGATCGCCGTCGCCCTCCTCATCGCCATCGCCCTTCCCAACCTCCTCTGGCAGATCCACAACCACTGGCCCACGCTCGAGTTCCTCCGCAACGGCCAGCGCGGCAACAAGAACATCATCCTCACCCCATTCCAGTTCTTCCTCGCCCAGTTCAACAACATGCAGCCCGTCAACGCCTTCCTCTGGATCACCGGAGTCGTCGCCCTGCTCCGCGCAAGGTCCATCCGCGATAGCCGCTGGCTCGGCCTCACCTACCTGCTCTTCTTCGCCGGCATGCTCCTCCTCCACGCCAAGGACTATTACCTCACCGGCATCTACCCTGCCTTCTTCGCCGCCGGAGCCATCGCCTGGGAGCACCGCTTCGCCGCCTCACGCCGCGTCCAGCACAACCGCATCCTCGCCTTCCCTCTCTTCGAATCCATTCTGCTCCTGACGACAGTCATCATCCTCCCCATGGCATCCCCCGTCCTCCGCCCCGAGACCTGGGTCCGCTACACCACCGCCCTCCACCTCCACGGCGACAAGATGGAGACCCTCGCCACCGGCCCACTCCCGCAGTTCTACGCCGACCGTTTTGGCTGGCAGCAGGAGGTCGCCCTCGTCCGCACCGCCTACCAGTCCCTCTCACCCGAAGACCAGCGCCGAGTCTGCATCTTCGGCGGCAACTACGGCGAAGCCGGGGCCATCGACTTCCTCGGCCACCTTCCCGGCGCCGGACCAAGCCTGCCTCCAGCCATGAGCGGCCAGAACAGCTACTGGACCTGGGGAACCCACGGCTGCGACGTTAACCTGGTCATCGCAGTCATCGGCGACAACCCCGAAGAAGTCGCGCAGAAGTACAACTCCGTCCAGATCGTAGGCCGTCTTGACAACCCATGGGCCATGCCCTTCGAGCACAAGAACATCTATCTCCTCCGCGGCCGCCGTGCCTCCGCTCCCTTCCACTGGGAAGACGAACGCTTCTACTTCTAAACGCTCAGCTTCCGCGCTAGCTTGACCTTCCACCCGAAAGGTCCTCCCGCTCAACCGCCAGGTGTTCTCGGCGAAGCGTCACCACCTGCGTGTCCACCCGTTCCGTCTCGCGCAGCGTAACCCGAACCTCTTCCTTCAAAACCAGCCGCTTGGTCAAGATCAGCTGTTCTTCCACGACAGGATAGACCGTCGTCTCCCCTTCATGGCGAACCTCCGGCACCTCCTCGACGATCTTGTTCAAGATCACGCGCTCGACCTCGAAGCTCCGGATCGCAAGCGGTTCGTTCAGCTGTTCCTGGTACTCGTCGACCGTCTTGATCAGCCGCACCTTCCCCGTCTCAACCGTCCTCTTACCCACCGTAAGCTTCTCTTCGATCAGCGGAATCACCTCCGCCGTACCCGCGATGAAGTCCCTCGATCCAGCCTGCAAAGTTGGCTCTACCATGACTTCCTCGCTCGCCCCGCCAAGCAGCAGAAGCGTGTCAACCCGCACTCTGCGGCCATTCGGCAGCACCAGCTCGGTAAAGGGTAGACTCGCATCGAGATCCCCCGTCAAAGTCGCAATATTCTTTTCGTCCGTGCTCTTCTCGTCCGTGCTCAAGGCCATACGCTGCTCCGTCGAAACAATACCGCGAGAGAGGAAACGAAAGCCCCACCCACCGCGATCACCTGCGATGAATGGGGCCTCCGGTTAGTGACTGCACCCTAGTAGCGATCCCGCTGCGTGCCGGCCGTAGCTGGAATCTCCTCGACCTCAACCTCGGTCTTGCGCACGCTGTCGCTGATCGTCTCGGTCCGCTGGCTGGACTCCTTGCCGACCACAACCTCTTCCACCACCCGGCTCGTCTTGCCTACAACCGCCTCTTCGCCGGTCGCGTTCAGCTCGATCACCTGACCCGAACCTGCCGCGAAGTCAGCCGCCGTCGCGGGACGATCGACAAACCGGCGATCCACCTGGATGAACTCGTCATGCAGGGTCACGTCCGCGGACACGGGGTAATCAACCACGTGCGAGTAGACGCGAACACCGCCGCGATCCACATCGCGCTTGCCGACCACGAGCGACTCTTCGATGATCGGGATCGCCGTCTCCTCGCCGGTGGTTGCGCTCTCCCCATACACCGGAGTTCCCGCATCGGCCGCCTGCGTATTGCCGTCTATATCGCGTGCGCCATGCTGCTTCAGCACCATCGCAACCTCCGCCGCCTCATCGTCTTCTACGGTCGCGGCCAGCAACGCTCCGCCTTGGTTCATGCCGGAGGCATACTGCTCGTGCGTCTCATCGTCGCCTCCGGTAAGATGCTTGAAGAACTCGCTCACCTTGCCGCCCGTATGCTGGAGGGTCGACTCCTCCGAGTGGCCGGTATTGTTAGCGATCACCGTGATCTTGCCGCTCGTGTATTCCTCGCTCAGAAGAGCCTGCTTGACCTTCTCCGCTTCCGCCATGCTGTTGAAGAGACCTACGACTGTCTTTGCCATGTGCTGCTCCTTGTGAAACTGGGATGTGGTTGTTTCGTTGAAGACTTCGAGATCCGTCACGAAAGACCCGAAGGAACGCTGCGCTAAATGGAACGGTAAGAATCTACTTCTGCGAGAACAACTCGACGCGCCGGTTGTCCGCCTTGCCCGCATCGGTCGCGTTCGTGCTCACAGGGTTGCTCGCCGCAAAGCCGTCTCCGGTCAGGCGGTTTCCATCGACACCCTTGCCCTTCAGGTAATTACCCACCGCATAGGCGCGCTGCTGCGAAAGCGTCATGTTGTGGGGATCGGTCCCGCTGGAATCCGTAAAGCCCTCTAGCCGCATATGCACATCGGGATGGTCTTTCATAGCCTCCGCGGCTTTGTCGAGCGTCGCTTTATCCGCGTCCGTCAGGTCGGCCTTATCGGTCTCGAAGTGAACCGTACCCAGGTCCGGGAAGGCTGTAGTAGCCGCAACAGGCGCCGCAACCGAAGCCGCCGTAGCCTCTGCCGGCTGATCGTGATGACGGGTTAGAAAAAAGGCTAAGAGGGCGAGAAGCAACAAAAGCGGAAGAAGCCATGCCCAGATGGGAAGGCCCTTCTTCTTCTCTTCGTAAACTTTGACATGTTCGGGCATAAAACTCTCCTAGGGGCGAGAAAAGGGTAGGACGTGCAGTACGGGGAACGAGAATTGGACTAGAGGGAACGAGGTCTTCCCTCAAAAGCAGGAGCGGTCTCGGCAGGCTCGATCTCCTCGATCCCCACCTCAGTCCGGCGAACGGTGTCCTCGATGTGCTCGGTATGCTCGGAGAGCACCTTGCCCACCTGCACCTCTTCAACCACCCGGGCTGTCTTGCCCACAACTGCCTCTTCCGCGGATTCGGTCAGCTCGACCATCACATTACCCTGCAACCGGAGGTCCGCATCCGTCACCGGCCGATCCACCATGTGCCGGTCGACCGTTACATGCTCCTCGCGCAAGGTCACCGACTCCTCAACCGGAATCTCGACGATGCGGCGATACACCCGCACACCGCCCGCATCGACCGTCCGCTTGCCGACGTTCATCTCTTCTTCAACAATGGGGATGACCGCCGGACCGGCGCTCGCGGCGGGCATCTCCTCCGCAAGAGGGAGAGCCGTAGCCACCGGAAGAGCAGCCGCGCTCATGTCATCGTCCAGGTCCACCTCATCGATCTTCTTGGCATACCGGTCGAAGATGTCTTTAACGGCGTCAACGTGGTCGGAAAGCGCTGCTACCGAGAGCACCGCGCCTCCAGCCGAGATGCCGTCCAGCAGATGAGCGACGTCCTTCTCCGGCACGTTCAACTCGGTCAGAGTGCTACGTGAGGTTGCTATGTTCGAGCCTTCCGCGCCAACGAGGGTCACGTTGGCCTCCGGTACGCCCGCTTCGAGTATCTTCTCCATCGCAGTCTGAGCATGGCGCGGAGAGTGATACAGACAGATGAGAGTAGTAAGATCCTGATTCATTGCGAGACTCACCTTCAGGGCCATAAGCCTGGGTTGGGTGTCGTGAGGTGCTCACGATTCATTTTTTGGAGGTGGAGTGGAGACCTTCGGATCGATACCTGCAGCCAGTTCCATGTCGTAAGTTGCAGCATTTCGTCCAGGAGTTGTGATTCGCACGCAGATTTCTTTCGCCGTTCACAATACGAGAAGAATTTTCAGGATGATGATCCAGTGAGCTCGTGCGAGTTGCCCTGCGGGCGCTCAGGCGAGTTGTTCGTCGGGCTGAAAGCCCGTCCTATACCAGCCTGGGGCAACGCCCCAGGAACTCGACGTGCAGGATTGGAAGGCTAAAAGCCCGATCTATTTCAACGCAAACGCTCTCGCCCGCTATCTTGCGCAACGGTCGAACGAAGCACGGCGCTCTTTTGCACTACTTCCCTGCAGGCGGATCTGGGACATTCACCGTGACCAGCGGCGCCGTGATCTCGTCCAGATAATCCTTCGTCCCGTCCACCCGAACCAGGTTCGGATAACGCTCGCCATCGTGGTAGCTGATATCTGCCAGCGTCACAAACCCGTCCTGCTCCAGGATCATATGAATAGGCTCCGTCGTCCCCTTGGAGGCTTTGATCGCAGCTCGCAGCGAGTCCGCGGAAAAGACCTTGCCATTGATCGCATAGATCTTCAAGCCCGGTACGAGCTTCGCCTGATCGGCAGGTCCATGGAACCGGACGTCCGCAATCGTGCCGTCTGCCATGGCCGACAAGCCGATAGAAAACCACGCGTTAGCGCCATAACCACGACGGCTGGCAGCGGCGGTGAGAGTCTTCAGAGCATCTGGAACCTTGTCCTGATAGACCAGCCTGTAGCCACCCTGCTCGATGCCCGCCAGGTCCGCACGCGGGTTGATCGTGTCGATCCGGTCATGCAGGAACTTCGCCCAGTCGTACGCCACAACCTGGTTGAGATCCTCGATCAGCTCAGGCCGTTCATAAGGAACGATCAGCGGGCCGGTGTTCCCGCCCTTGCCCAGAAAAATCGCCACAAAATCGTTCAGGGACTTCTTGTCGTCCGTCAGTTTACGGATCAGCGTGTCGGCATCGAGCCACAGCAACTCGCCTTCCTGGTAGTAGTCCTGGCCGCGCTTCCAGTTGGCCCAGGAGCGTGTCCCGCCGCGCAGGATGCTAGACGCGATCGCCGTATCTTCCGTAGACCGCCACTCCCGGCCGGATTGGTAGTCGAGGTTGGCTGCCGAAAGAGCGAGCATCTCCCGATACTGCTGCTGGTTCTTGAGCCCGGAGCGCGCCGCAAGTACATTGCCCAGGTACTGCGTCATGCCCTCATACACCCACAGCAGATCCCCCTGCTGCGCGGTCGCAAAGTCAGGCTGATACAGCCGGGCGGGGCGCCGATACTTGCCGTTCCAGGAGTGAGTGAACTCATGCGATAGCAGATCCGCGACGCCGAGCTGATGCGCATCATCCGAGAAGTCTTTTTCCCCAACCCCGTTGTCGGATGACTGCCCATGCTCCAGCCCCATCCCGTTGGTGGCATCGGTAAGCGTGAGCAGCAGATGGTACTGGTTGTAATGGTGCGACTTGTACAACGCATCCGCCTCGCGAACCAGTCTGCCGATCTCCGCAAGCGTCTCCGGTCGCAAATTAGAGTCGTCCGGCTCGTCGGACGCGACATCGATAAAGTGCTTGGGAGATATCTCCGGAGCCAGAGCAAACTCATGGAAGAAAAGTCCCGTAAGCACGGGGGAATCTTCCAGTTGCTCCACCGTCGTAGCAGCGAAAAGCTGCGTCATCGCAGGCGCGGCACTCCCGGTCGCCGGAGTCGGAGCGCCCACCGGAATCAGCGCCGTCCCGATCCCCCACCCCGTAGGAACCGTCACCGAAGGCTGAATCGCAATGTCTTTCACGGGCACATTCGCCGGATAGAGAAGCAAACCCTCCCACTCCAAAGCTGCCAGCCGCGTCGTCTCCCGCCCAGGATTGATCAGATCAAGGTGTGCATGAAGGCTAGTGACGCCCCTGGGAATCACCAGGTGAAACTCGTACATGTCGACGTTGTCGCGACGCCACGGTAGCGTCTGACCGTTGGCGGTAAAGACCACGCCCGTGATCGAGTCGACCAGCGGCGTCGGCCGGTGCGTCCCCGGAATCCATTTCGCCGAGGTCAGGGTCAGCGGTCCGGCCTTCACCGGCAGATCGATCTCCGCGTGATAGATCTTCCGTCCGCCTTCGCTCAGATCGGCGTTGATCTGAATCGGTGTCTGGGCGAAAGCCTCTGAGGTGACCAGCAAAGCGGCGGCAAGGAGCAATAGCTTGGGAAGCATCGTCTGGAGGAATCCTCTCTGGTGGTTTCAAAACGCAGCTGGAAGGAACTCACCCAAAGAATACGGCAAGATCGTCCTAAGCGGCAGCCACATCGGTCGCACCGCTCCATCACTGCCATCCCACCGTCTCATCACTGCTCTAAATAAAGTGACCCCCTCCCTCAAGTCATCCCCTCTCCTTTCAAGACTTTGCGAGAAAAAGAAGCAAAATAAGGGACTTTTCCCGACTTCCAGCCTTGAAGTCCAGACCTAACCCTTGTGCTTTGAAGACTTTGCATCAAAACAGCCAGGTGGGGGGCACACACCAAAGCTGCACGTCATCCTTCCCTCGAAGAAGCCCGGCCAGCTCAGCCGTCTGAATCACCAGCCTGAAACGCGCTCCGGTGCGAGAATACCATCAGCCCATGCCGACTCCCGAACCTGATCCCGAACCCGAAGACCCACTCCTCGCCTGGCGCGCCGAGTTCCCCATCCTCGAGCACACCACCTACATGATCAGCCACTCCCTCGGCCCCATGCCCCGCCGAGCCGCCACCGCCCTGGCAGAGTTCGCCGAAGTCTGGGCCACCCGAGGTATCCGCGCCTGGGAAGAAGGCTGGTGGGAGATGCCCGTCACCTGCGGCAACCTCATTGCAAAGATCATCGGCGCTCCTCAAGGCCGCGTCATCCTGCACCAGAACGTCTCCATCTGCCAGACCATCGTCACCAGCTGTTTCGACTGGTCTGGCCCGCGCAACAAGCTCGTCATTGACGGCCTCAACTTCCCCTCCAACGACTACATCTACCACGGCCTCTCCCGTCAGGGAGCCGAGATCGTCTCCGTCCCGCCGGACGCTGATGGCCTCACCGTCAGTACCGATCGCATCCTGGATGCCATAGACGAGCGCACCCAACTCGTCAGCATCTCCCACGTAGCCTTCCGCAGCTCCGCCCTGCAGGACCTCGCCGCCATCACGGAGAAGGCTCACTCGGTTGGTGCCTACATCGTCGCCGACCTCTACCAGTCCGCCGGAATCGTCCCCCTCAACGTCACCGCCCTGAACGTAGACTTCGCCACCGGCGGCTCGGTCAAGTGGCTCCTCGGCGGCCCCGGAGCAGGCTACCTCTATGTCCGCCCAGACCTCGACCTTACCCTCGAACCCGCCGCAACCGGCTGGGCCGCCCACGCCCACCCCTTCGATTTCGCCCCCGGCCCCATCCAGTACGCCCCGGACATGATGCGCTACTCCAACGGCACCCCCAACGTCCCCGCCATGTACTCCGCCCGCTCCGGCTACGAGATCGTCGCCGAAATCGGCATCCCGGCCATCCGCGCCAAGTCTCAGCGCCAGACCCAGCGCCTCATCTCCCTCGCAGACGAGCACGCCCTCACCGTCCGCAGCCCTCGCAACCCGGATCATCGCGGCGGAGCCGTCATCCTCCAGGTCCCCGACGCCATCGGCAAGCAGACCGTAGCCGAACTAGCCCGCCGCCAGATCCTCGTCGACTTCCGCCCCGGTGCCGGCATCCGCATCGCCCCTCACTTCTACACCTCGGAAGACGACCTCCTCCACACCATCACCGAACTCCGCAACATCCTCCTGTAATGATTCCGCCCCTCGTCCGTCAGCAGGTGTACTGGCATACAAGCCAGCCAAGGAGACCCACCCATGTTCATACCCTTCGTCGTTCCCTGCTGTCCCGACTGCACCTGCCCTGACTCCTGCCCCTGCGACCCCTGCCCATGCTGCCCGCAAGACTAGCTTCCAAAGACTGCGCCGAGCCCGTCCCGGCGCAGTCCACCACCCTCGCGATCCTCCTTGATCAGCGCCGCCACTTCCTGCGCTTTCTGGAGCGCCGCGTCTCCTCCCCGGCCCTTGCCGAGGACATCCTCCAAAACGCCTATCTCCGCGCCCTCGAGCACTCCGCCAACCTGCGCTCAGATGAGTCCTCCACCGCCTGGTTCTACCGCATCCTCCGCAACGCCGTCATCGACCACTACCGCCACCGCACCGTAGAAGACCGCGCCCTCGAACTATGGGCCGCCGAGCTGGAAAACGAGATAGCCCCAAGCGAGTTGACCAACGATATCGTCTGCCGCTGCATCGCCCGTGCCCTGTCCACATTGAAACCCGCCTACGCCCAGATCCTCAACGAAGTCGATCTCGCCGAGTCTTCGCTCGCCGCCTTCGCCGCCGCCCACAACATCACCCAGCAAAACGCCACCGTCCGCATCCATCGCGCCCGCAAAGCCCTCAAGCAGCGCCTCATCGAGACCTGCGGAACCTGCTTCGCCCACGGCTGCCTGAACTGCAACTGCATGGCCTGAACTTCCATCCGCCACAAAGCCTTGAAACCCACACTCTCGCCATCCGCTTCCGGCACATCCAACCTCAGCGATGGCCACCTTCCAGAAGCAGATCGCCGCCCACTCCCCCAAAGCCGCCGACCTTAGATCCCGCCGCTGGATCTACATCCCCTACGACCGCTACACCGACCGCACCGGCCCTCTCACCGAGCAGCCCCCCGCCCAAACAGGCATCGTCATCGTCGAATCCACCGCCAAGGCCCTGCGCCGCCCCTACCACAAGAAGAAACTCATTGTCCTCATCTCCAACATGCGCCACTTCGCCCTGGAGCAGGCCGCAAAGGGAGTCAAGGTCCTCTACCACTTCTCCCCCGAATCCCACGGCCAAGCCCTCCTGCAACTCCAGCAATCCCGCAAGCTCCCGTCCATCACCTGCATGATCCCCGCCGAGCGCGAACTCCGCCTCGACCTCGCCCAGGCCCAGCAACAAGGCCTCGACATCGCCTTCGTCCCCGACACCACCTGGGCCTCCCAACCCGAGGACTTCACCAAGGTCTACGGCTCCTATAAAGCCGGCAAATCCTACGTCATGGACCGCTTCTACCGCGCCATGCGCCAGAAGACCGGCATCCTCATGCAGAACGCCAAGCCCACAGGCGGCCAGTTCTCCTTCGACGCCGACAACCGCAACCCCTACCGCAACGAAGTCCCCGTCCCCATCCCACCCACCTATCCACCCGACGCCATCACTCAGGAAGTCATCACCTTGGTCGAGCACACCTACCCTCACCACTTCGGCACTTCAACCGGCTTCGACCTTCCCTGCACCCAGGCCGACTCCGACGCCTTCTGGCACTTCTTCCTCGCCCATCAACTCGAAAGCTTCGGCCGTTTCGAAGACGCCATGCGCGATGACCACCTCCAGCTCTTCCACTCCAAGACCTCCGTTCTGCTCAATCTCGGCCGCCTCCTCGCCATGGACCTCATCCGCGACGTAGCCGCCAAAGCCGCCGAAGGCACCGCCCCCATGGCCAGCTGTGAAGGCTTCATCCGCCAACTCCTCGGCTGGCGCGAGTTCATGCGCCACCTCCACGAGCAGACCGACGGCTACCGTCTCCTCGCCGGCCACATCCCCCAGGAACCTCGCCAAGTGCAACAGGAAGTCTCCCCCGACCAAACCCCGGAGGCCACTCAAGCTTATGCACCCGCCGACCCATACGCCGGAGCCATCCCTTCAGCCCTCGGCGCCGCCCTGCCGCTTCCCGCCGCCTACTGGGGCGTAAAATCCGGGCTTCACTGCCTCGACACCGTCGTCCACCAAGTCGTCGAAGAAGGCTGGTCCCACCACATCACCCGCCTGATGGTCCTCTCCAACCTGGCCGTCCTCTGCGGCTTCTCCCCCCGCGAGCTCACCGACTGGTTCTGGTTCGCCTACGTCGACGCCTACGACTGGGTCGTCGAACCCAACGTCCTCGGCATGGCCACCTACGCAGATGGCGGCTTGACAGCCACCAAGCCCTACGTCTCCGGAGCCGCCTACATCAACCGCATGTCGAACTTCTGCGGTCACTGCCGCTACGACCCCAAGAAGTCACTCGGCCCAGACTCCTGCCCCTTCACCGCTCTCTACTGGACCTTCCTCGAGCGCCAGGAAGAAAAGCTCTCCGGCAACTTCCGCATGCAGATGCCATACAACACACTGCACAAGAAGAAACCCGAAGAGCTCGTCCAACTCCGCACCCGTGCCTCTGAGGCCATTGCCCACCTGCAATCCTTCAAACGTCCAGAGTACTAAGCCTCAGAACCGATACATCCACATCGGCGTACTCTCCAGCCGCTGCCACCCCGCACCTCCCTTCGAAGGCGGCCCATCCCAGCTCAACACCGCCTTCGCCCCCGCATACCGAAACCGCCCCATCACCTTCTGCTTCTCCGCCTCATCGAGACTCCAGAAAGTCTTCTCATCCTTCCCGTCCGCGATCTCGCTCGTGATCCGAATCCCGGAGAAGTACGCCCAGTCGCAATGCAGGTTCGCCGTCCAAGAGATCATCCCAACCTGACTCCCGCGCGGCAATCCACTCCGCTCCACCGCCTCCGCAACCTTCCACTCAACATTCTCCTGATACCTCCACCCATGCACCGCCCGCGTCCAAACGACCCGCTGCTCCTTCACCACCTGTACCGCAGACCCAACAAGAATCGCCCCAAGCACAAAGCGGCGCACTCCTACCGGAGCCCGCCCCAGCGAGCTGAGCGCCGCCACAGCAAGCACGGCCAGAAACCCTGATAGGTATCTCCCCTCCAGATGAACCTCAAGGTAGATCGCCACCCCAAGCCCTGCCCACGTCACCACCGTCCAGAGCTCCTTCTCACGCTTTCCCCCGCGCAAAAGCCAGAGCGCCACTACGATCGAGTAGAACAAAGGCTGTCCAAGCAAAGACTTCGTCAGATCGATCATGTTCTTGCCAATCGCAATCATCTGGTAACGCCACCGGAACACATGCTTGTAGCCTGCATACCAGTAAGCCGGATCGTAGTAAGGGATGTAGGTCGCAACCACGGGCTCATCAAACGAGTAGATTCTTGGATCTTCCTGCAAGGTCACACTCGGATGAAGCGGTCGCCCAAAGTCCGGCGGATCTTCCTTCCAGCCCACAAACCGCGCAATGCGCGACGAAGGCCATGCCGCATCCGCGCTCTGCACCCCACCTTCCCAGTGCACCCACTTGGCGAGCCGGTTTACATGCCAGGCATAGTTCAGCGAACCCGACTCACCCAAAGTCTTGTAGCCGGTGGCATGGGAAAGCATTGCTCCGTACCCGAACACAAACACGCACAGCACAACTGCCGCCGGAACAGCCACGATCACCTTCTGTCCAATTCGCCGGAGCGCAAGCACCAGGATCACCACCGCTAGGCAGCTCAGCGGCAGAAAGATCGACTTGACGATAAATCCGATCCCCAGCACCGCACCGAAACCAGCCGCACCCAGCAAAGTCGGCCGCCGCAGTACGCGCAGCAGCAAAGCGCAAGCCAGGAAGAACACTCCACTCACCAACTCATCCGGGCTCACCCGCGAAACCGTTCCCAGCCCCAGTTCGATCGCGGCAAACACTCCTACGCCACATAGCCAGAACAACGAATCCCGCCCTTCCCGCTGACGCCCGCGCCTGGACTCGACCGTCTCCAGCAAGTAGGAAAAGCTGGCGATACAGAAGCAGAACACCAGCAACGCCGCAGCCCGGGAGGTCCACCAGTCCCCCACCATGCCGGCAGGAAACACGGCACGTATCGCCGCCATGAGCAGGGGATACCCTTGGCTCCAGAGTGGGTTTAGCGCAGAGCGAAGATCACCCCGCCCAATGGCCCTGACGATGTCCATGTACTGCACCGCATCGGACCCGAGCAGATCCCCTGAGTCTGTCGGTCCATACCAGTCGGCGAGCGCCCCAACTCCCAACAGCAGGGCAACCACCACCACGACGTGAGTCCGCCGGAGCCCGTTAGCCGTTCGTCCTGACGTCTGGGCCCCTTGCTCTTCGTCCACGCCGTCCCTCTATTTCCCGACCAACCCATGCCCTTCCGGTGAAACCGCCGCCGCGGCAACTCCATCCAGACCAGCCTGGTACACAATGATCGACTTCAACGTCTCATACGGAATGCCCAGCGGAAGCGGACGTCCGTTCACCATCAGCGTCGGCGTCTCGTTCACGCCAAGCTCGGTCGCGAGCTTGCTCGATCCCTCGACCTCAGCCTTGGTCGTATCCGCCGCCGCACAAGCGGCGATCATAGACGGATCGGCCCCAGCTTTAGTCACCGCAGCCTTCAGCGTCGCGTCCCCCGCATCTTCCGTCAATGCCCCTTGCGTCGCATAGACGGCCTCCGTATACGCAAAGAAGGCATCGTTGCTTTTCTTTGCAACGCAGGCTCCATAGGCCGCCGCCTTGAAGGCATAGGGATGAATGTCCACCAGCGGGAAGCTCTCATAGACGATGCGTGCCTTCGGAAAATCCTCCGCCAGCCGCTTCATCGTGGCTTGCGCGTCTTTGCAATGCGGACATTGCAGATCCCCGAACTCCACCAGTTCAAGGTCCTTGGATGCCGCACCCACATACGGTCCATTCGCCTTCTCCATCAGCTTGGCGCGCTTCTCCGCGAACGGCTTCTCCCCAAACGGAGTTACGGATTGATCCGCTATCGCATGCTTCCCATCCGGAGTCACGAAGAACACCGCCGTCTGCACCTTGGCATTCGCGGAACGGTCACTCACATGCACGATCACCCGGTTCACACCCGGAGCCTCCGTCGTCTGGATTCCCTCCACTCTCCAGATGCGATTCGCGTCATAACCAAGCAGCGCCTTCAGGTACGCATCCACCGTCGCCACAGTTGGAGTCGTCGCTGTAAAGAACTTGGGATTCACCGGCGGAAACGGATCGGCACGCGTCTCTTGGTCCAGCGTCTGCAGCTTAAGGGGGGTCCGTCCAGCCGCCGGCTCAGCTGGCTTTGTCGCACCGGGCGCAGGCGGGGGCGAAGCCGCCGTACCCTGTGCTCCCGAAATCGCTGCTGCTCCCATCATCAAAACCGCCGCGAAAACTTGCATTCCGTTCTTCAATCGTCCATCCTCCACATTCATCTCGTCTTTCAAACCTGAAACTTCACCGCGATCGGAAACCGCCTTCCCATCCCGAACGACTTTCGTGTCACCTTCAGCACCGGAGCCGCCTGCTGCCGTTTGTACTCACTTCGCTCCACCAGCTTCAGCACAGCCTGCACCGTCTCCAACGCAACGCTCTGCTCCCGCGCTATCTGCTCCGCCGAACAGTACCGCTCAACATATGCCTCCAGAATGGGATCAAGCACCTCATACGGCGGCAGCGAATCCGTATCCTTCTGTCCCGGCCGCAACTCCGCACTCGGAGCCTTGTCGATCGTAGCCTGCGGAATGACCTCGCATTCACGATTCGCATACCGGCTCAAGGCGTAGACCTTCGTCTTCCACACATCCCCGATCACCGCCAGCCCACCCACCATGTCCCCGTACAGCGTGCAGTACCCCACACTCATCTCGCTCTTGTTCCCCGTCGTCAGCACGAGCGCCCCAAACTTGTTCGAGAGCGCCATCAGCAGCGTGCCCCGTATCCGAGCCTGAAGATTCTCCTCCGCCAGCCCAAACGGCGTCCCCGCAAACAGCGTATCCAGCATCCCTATGTACGCCTCAAACGCGTCATGAATGGCAAGCATCTCAAACCGGATCCCAAGCCGCTCTGCCAGCACCCGCGCATCATCCTTGGACCCCTCCGACGAGTACTCACTCGGCATCCCCACGCCCATCACGTTCTCCGCGCCCAACGCATCCACCGCAAGCGCAGCCACCAGCGCCGAGTCGATCCCTCCGCTCAATCCCACCAGCGCCTTCTTGAACCCGCACTTCCTCACATAATCGCGTGTCCCAAGTACAAGCGCATCCCACGTCTCCCCAATCTCACCAACCTCAACCGCCACCGCAAGCCCAGGGTCATCGGTATCGAAGATCACCAGATCTTCGGCAAATGACGCTCCCTTTGCCACCAGCGCACCATCCGGCCCCAGCACCATCGACGCGCCATCGAAGATCAGGCTGTCATTCCCGCCCACCTGGTTCACCATCGCGACCACAGCCCCATGCCGCTTCGCCAGTGCCGAAAGCATCTCCTGCCGGACCTTCTGCTTGTCCTGCCAGAACGGCGAAGCTGAGATATTCAAGATCAATCGGGCCTTATCCCGCAACCCATCCGGCAGCGAGCCCCAACTCTCCATCAGCCGCTCGACCGGATCCACCGCATACATCCGTCGCGGCCAGAATCCCTTATCGTTCCAGGCGTCCTCGCAGATAGTCACCGCCACCGGCACATCCCCGCACGCCAGCTTCAACGTCGCAAGCCTCTGTTCCGCCGCCGGCTCAAAATAACGCTGCTCATCGAAGACGTCATAGAACGGAAGCAGCGTCTTCTGCTGCGTCGCCCGCACTTCCCCATCCTGCAACAGCACCGCCACGTTTTTAACGGTTTTGCCATCAACAGCCTCAGCCGGCATCACCGTCCCGCAGAGAATCGCCGGTCTACCCGCTTCAGCCGTCCAAGCCTGCAGCTCCCCCACAGCCTGCATCGCCCGATCCAGAAACGTTCGCTTCTCCAGCAAGTCTGCCGGCGGATATCCACAAACGGCAAGCTCGGGGAACATCACCAGCTCGACGCCCAACTCCGCCGCCCGTCCCGCAAACTCCAAGATCTTCCGCGTATTCCCTTGGAAATCTCCCACCGTGGGGTTGATCTGAGCCAGCCCAATCTTCACTCTCTCAGTCTACCAACACCGCCCCGCCACGGCAGGATCAATGCCCCTACGTTGCACCTCCACTGCCTCTAAGACCCCGTCCCCGAAAGCACCACTCCCACCGTCCTCGCCAGGATCTTCAAATCCAGCCACAGACTCCAGTTCTCCACATAAGCCGTATCCAAAGAAATATAGCTGTTGAAGGAAGGATCTTGTCTTGCCTCCACCTGCCAAAGCCCGGTAATCCCAGGCAGCACATCCAATCGCCGCAAATGAGCCAGGTTGTACTGTTCCACCTCGGCCGCGATCGGTGGACGCGGCCCAACCAGGCTCATCTCGCCCCGTACCACGTTGTAAAACTGCGGCAACTCATCCAGCGAATACTTCCGCATGAACCGTCCGATCTTCGTAATCCTTGGATCGTCCACAATCTTGAACAGCACACTCTCCCGCTCATTCATGTGCTCCAGAGCCGCCTTCAGGTGCTCCGCGTTCGGAACCATGCTGCGAAACTTGTAGCAAGTGAACACCCGGCCCTTACGCCCAATCCGAGCTGCCTTATAAAAGACCGGTCCCTCCGATCCCGCCCGTATCAGCACAGCCAGAACCAGCAGCAGCGGTGAAAGCACCGCCAGCGCGATCATCGCTATCGTTAGATCCAAGATCCTCTTCAACAAAAAGGAGCCAATCGGGAAATCTCGCCGATGGAGCGGTATCGTCGGAAACTGCCCGATATATTCGACCGGCGCATTCCACGCCAGCCCGTCGTAAAGATCCGGCACAACGCGTACATCGATCCCCACCGCCCGCGCCTCTTCCACCAGCCTAATGACGATCTTCTTGTCCGCCGGCACCGAGAAAAAGATCTCATCGACAAACAACGCTCGCGCCAGCGATACGCAGTTCCTGACGTCCCCGATCACATCGGCATCGCCGGACTCCGCCTCCCGTTCGTTCAGCGCGACAAAGCCCTTAAATCTGTACCCAAGATGCCGCAGTGTATCCAGATGATTTCGCAAGGCATGAGCCACACGCCCAGCCCCCACGATCAAAACATTCCGCGTCTCCAGCCCTTCCCGGAACCGGCTGTACTCCATCTGTCTCCAGATACCTCGACGAATCGCCAGCAGCCCCGTCGTAATCGCGATCGTCATCAGCACCACGCTGCGTGAGATGTGCTGGTTCATGCCGCCCAGGTACAACGCCCCACATAGCAGCAACCCAGCCGCCAGGCTCGCCTGCACCGTCATCCGCAACTCGTGCAGACCGCTTCGATTTTGGATCGGCCCGTACAGCCCAAATGAACGCGTCACAATCACCAGCATCAACCCAAACCAGCCAAGGTAAAGGAAGAACATCTCAGACGTATCGCTCAGCAGCTTCAGCAGCATCGACCCATGAAACGCCGGGGAGGTGTTTTCCACCCGAATGCGGAGCGCCACGATCGCCGAGACCAGCACCGTCAGCATATCTAGCGACGCAAAGATCAGGCTGGTTATGGACGGCCCCTGAAGCAGCTTACGGCGTGTCGAATTGACCCGCTTGCCACCGCGGCGCTTGCCGGACACAATCACCTGCTGTAGATAATCCGGAGCCGCCATCGAGCAACATCCCCTTGCTTCAATTACTTCAGAAAAATACATCCATTACGCCAATGACCTTAGACGAGAGCGTCCCCACTCGTACCGGTTTCGTGCGTCAAACGGGTCGTCCTCAGGCAAACAAACAGCAAACGGGAACACATCAACTATACGTGCCCAGTTCCTTCATCATCGATCAACCCTACGGCTTCTTCCCTCTATCCGTCCATCCCCCACCGGCCCACCTCACGTAGGTAAAACTAACTCATCCAAGGTCAGAAACTCCTTCAACAGCGGATCTTCACTTTGTTCCATCTCCTCCATCGTCCCGAAGAACCGCGCCTCTCCCTGGTGCAGGAACACCACCCGGTCCGCCAGCTTCTTCGCAAACCGCATATCGTGCGTCACCACAATACTCGTGAGATGAAGCTGCTGCTTCAGCCGCTCAATCAAATTCCCCAGCAGATGCCCCATCAATGGATCCACCATCGTCGTCGGCTCATCGTAGAGCACCGCCTCCGGCTGCGCCGCCAGCGCCCGCGCGATCGCCACCGACCGTTTCATCCCCGTCGACAGATCGCTCGGCAAAAGGTGGTCCATCCCCGCAACCCCCACCATCTCCAACAGTCCCTTCACCACCTGGAAGATCTGGTCTTCTTCCATATCCCCCCGTTCCCGTAACGGAAAAGCAACATTCTCGCCCACTGAGATCGAGTCAAACAGAGCCCCGTTCTGGAACACCATCGTCACTTTGCGCCGGATCGCCAGCAGATCCTTCTCCTTCAGCCCCGTAATATCCTCCCCCGCGACCAGTACTTTTCCCGAATCGGGCTTGAGAAACCCCAGCAACATCTGCAGCGACACAGACTTGCCCACCCCGCTTCGCCCCAGAATACAAAGCGTCTCGCCCGGATTCACGAAAAAGTTCACGGACTTCAAAACGTCGAAACTGCCAAATGACTTGGATACATTTTCAAACGAGATGTACGGTCCAGGCTGATGATTCTTCGTCTCCGGCAAGGCTTCATTGGCAGCCTCATTCTGCGCCGCGGCCTGCTCCAGAAACTCTTCCATTACCGGCTCGACGTCGGCCGAAAGCTGCGCCATCAGCTGCCTATCGTCCCCCGTGGCGTGGGTCGGCTGCCCGCGCTCTACATCGCTGCCCGGCCTTGCTTTGCCGTAATGTTCGTCTCCAACCGCCATCGTCACCCCAGGACTTCGCATCGCGCATTGCACCTTGCTCTCAAGGGCGCAATCGACGATCTATTCCCTTCATCCTACCCGGATCGCCGCCGATGCAATCCAGCATCCTCCAACAGGCGTCTCAAGCCTTCTGCGCCGTCGATGGAGACACACTCCGCTCGTCCTTCCCCAGCCGTGCGAACTCCTCCGGGGTGTTAACGTTGTCAAACCACTTCCCGAACGGAAGTTGCAGATATCTCACCGGCCCGGCTGCTTCCACTGCCGCCCTGACCCGCCATCGCCCCGCAGCCAGTTCCTCCCGCAACCGCCCCATGCATCCCCGCGAGTACACCGCGCACAGCGGCTGCACCCGCCCATCCGCCTCCGCCATCACCCCCGCCAGCCCATCCTCAGCCGCCCCCACCAACTCCGCAAGCGCCGGTCCGGGCACAAAAGGCATATCCACTGCTAAAAACACGTTCCACTCCCACCGCGTCTGCTCCAGCGCCGCCACCATTCCCCCCAGCGGCCCACATCCCGCACGCTCATCCCGAATCACCCGCCCGTACGCCGCCAGCCGCTCGTCTCCACCCGCAATCGCCACCTCCGCACACACCGATTGCAAAATCCTCACCGCCCGAGCCACCAGCGTCTCCCCTTCAAACTCCAACAGCGCCTTATCCCGCCCCATCCGCGAGCTCAGCCCCCCAGCCAACACAAATCCGCCGACCTCCAGCACTAAGCCCCCACCAGCCCCATAAACCGGATGATCGATTCAATCCCACGATGGAAGTTACTCAAATTGAACTTCTCATTCGGTGCATGAAGATTGTCATCCGGCAGCCCAAACCCCATCAGCACCGTAGGAACCCCCAGCTCCCGCACAAAATCTCCTACAATCGGAATCGATCCCCCGCCCCGCACAAATACCGTCTCCTTCCCAAACACGATCCTCATAGCCTCCGTCGCCGCCGCCACAAAGCTGTTATCCGTACTCACCACAATCGGATCCCCCGAGTGGATCATTCGCACCTCCGCCGTGCATCCCTTCGGCACAATTGTCTCCACATACGCCTTCAGCTTCGCGAACGTATCCGCCGGAGTCATATCCGGCACCAATCGTAGGCTCACCTTGGCAACCGCCTTCGCCGGAATCACCGTCTTTGCACCCGCCCCGATAAATCCACCCGGCATCCCATGGACATCCAGCGTCGGCCGGCTCCAGGTCCGCTCCAGCACCGAGTACCCAACCTCCCCGGTCAGCGCCACACTCCCCACCTCGTTATGCCGGTAGTCTTCTTCATCGAACGGCAGCGCCTTCCACGCCGCAAGCTCCGCATCCGTCGGCCGCTGCACCTTGTCATAGATGCCCGGAATTGAAATTCTGCCATCCTCGTCCTTCAGCCTCGCGATCATCTGCGCCAGCCCCACAAACGCATTCGGCGCTGCCCCCCCATACATCCCCGAGTGCAGATCCGTCCTTGACCCATGCACCTCAATCTCCGTATAGATCATCCCTCGCAGCCCTACGCACAGCGTCGGCAGTTCCGGCGCAAACATCTCCGTGTCGCTCACCAGCGCCACATCCGCCTTCAGTTGATCCCCATGCGCCCGCACAAACTCCGCAATCCCCTCACCCCCAACCTCTTCCTCACCTTCGACGATCACCCGGACATTCACCGGCAGCGTTCCCCCGCCCGCCACCATCATCGCCTCGAGCGCCTTCACATGCATCCACATCTGCCCCTTGTCGTCGACAGCCCCGCGTGCATACAGATTCCCATCCCGCACCGTAGGCTCAAACGGCGGCGATTTCCACTCCTCCAAAGGCTCCGCGGGCTGCACATCATAGTGCCCGTAGCAAAGCACAGTAGCCTTCCCCGGCGCATCCAGCCACTCCCCATAAACCAGCGGATGCCCCACCCTCTCCGCAGTCGAAGTCTCGATCAGCTTCACACTCCTGATGCCGATCCGCGTCAGTTCATCCGCCACAGATTGCGCCGCCCGTCGCGTATCCTCCCGCCGCTCCGGATCGGTCGAAACCGAAGGAATCCGAATCAACTCCTTCAACTCCTCGACGAACCGCTCCCCATTGTCCTTCGCATACGCAACCGCCGCCGTCTGAACCGCCATATGGCTCCTCTAAGTCCTCACTGCACCTTTACCGCATCAACACTGCATCATCACTGCACCTTCACCGCACGTAACTGTACGTCCCACACAGATCCGTAGTATTCGCCATAGCCTCCGCCGTAAGCACCGGCATCTTGGCTCCGGAGAAGAACGCTACCTGTAACGTCTTCCCCAAGCTAAGCGTCACCATCCACTCCGTATCCTCGCCCCCGCAGAGCGAGTTCTTGTGCAGAAACTTCTGCGCCCCCGGGACACTCAGCCGGTAGAGACTCCCACTCGCCCCATCCACCTCGTCAGCATTGAAGGTCCCACTCAACTCCACCTTACTCAGCTCCCGTATCGCCGCAATCGGGTAACTCGCAAAGTTGACCGACAACTTCTGCTTCGAGAGCTCGATATCGCCCGTAATCGACTGCGCCGTCTTACTCGCAGCCTTCCATCGGCCAACCTCCTGCGCACACGCCGAAGAAAGAACCATCACCCCAACCATCCCAAGCCCAATCCCTGACCGCTTCATGGCCTCATCTCCTGACTGCCTCTCCACCGCATCCTTACTGCCTCTTACCCGCCTCATCACTGCCCTTCAAACACGTCTCGAACTGATACACAATCCGCTCAAACAACTCATTCCGCGCCGGCAGCCCTGCGATCGAGTGCGTAAGCCGTGGAAACAGTTGCAGATCATACGGAATCCCCGCCTCGATCAACGGCTGCAGATACTGGATCGTGTTCGCCATATGGACATTGTCATCCCCGGTCCCCTGCGCGATCATCACCCGCCCCTTCAAATCCTTCGCCGTAAGCTTCACCGCAGCCGCGTCGTACACCGCCGCATTCTCACTCGGCAGCCCCAGGTACCGCTCCGTGTAGATCGAGTCATAGTTCCGGTAGTCTGTCCCCGGAGCCACCGCCACGCCCGCCTTGATCCGGTCCGTATGGCTCATCGCATACAGCGTGAACGACCCGCCCCAGCTCCATCCCCACCAACCCACTCGCTTCGGATCGAACTGCGGATTGGCCGCCAGCAACTGGTCCAGCGCCGCCATCTGATCGGCAAACTGCACCGCCCCAAAGTTCTTATAGTCCGCCTGCTGAAACTCCCGCCCCCGTCCGCCGGACCCACGCCCATCCAGCGACAGCACCGCAAACCCATGCTGCGCCAGCAACTCGCTGAACATCCCACCCTGCCCCGTCCACTGGTCCCGAGCCTCCGCAAACGGGATCGGCCCCCCGTACGGATTCAGGATGATCGGCACGGAAGCATTCCCGGTCGCGTTCGCCGGCTGGGTCAACATCCCATGCGTCGTCGTCACCCCGTCCGCCGCCTTCAACGTCACAAACCCGCTCTTGACTCCCGCAACCGGCCCAAACTCCGTCGACCTCCACACCACCTTGCAGTCATTCGTCACCGTCCCACACACCTGCGCCACCGGAGCCGTCGTCGAATCCCCATAAAGGTCCGCAGAATACTCTCCGTTCGGAGACACCTGCGGCTGATGCACCCCGCGCCCCGCCGTCACCCTCCGCTTTCCGCTCCCATCCAGCTTCATCGTCCAAAGATTCACCTCCAGCGGCGACCCCTCCGTCGAGTTGAAGTACACCCGGTCCCCGCCATCCACCACCCCGGGCGAGTCCACCTCGAAATCCCCGCGCGTCAACTGCCGCAACAGCTTCGCCTCCCCACCCAGCGGCCTCTTCTCATCGAACCCGTACAGATAAAGGTGCGTATGCCCATCCCGCCAGCTCGTATTCAGAAACCGTCCATGCGGCAGAAACGTGACATCGTAGTTGTCCTCCAGGTACTTGCTGTCCGTCTCCGTATGCACCAGCTTCACCGCCCCACTCGCCGCATCGGCAAAGTAAAGCTCCATATGCTGTTGATCCCGCCGCAGCACCTCGATCCAGACCGTCTTTGCGTCCACCCACCCGAACCGCGGGATATAGTCGTTCCCCATGCTGAACGGCACCTCAATCCACTTCGTCGCTCCACCCCCCACCGGCACGACACCCACTTTCACTCCCGGATTCGGATCACCCGGCTGCGGATACCGCTGCTTATCGAGCGTCGCATGCGTCGGTACAAAATCCTCGATCGGATACTCCGGCACCTTCGCCTCATCCATCTGCAGGTACGCGATCGCACTCGAATCCGGAGCCCAGAAGTAGTTACTCCGGGCATCCAGCTCCTCCAGGTACACCCAGTCGAGTTCCCCATTCAGCAGCGTCTCTTCCTTCGTAGCCGTCAGAGCCGTCTCGCTCCCACCACCCACCGGATGCACATAAAGGTTGTGCTCCCTCAGATAAGAAACATACTTCGCATCCGGAGAAAACTTCGGATCGTCCCCCGATCCCGCCTTCGTATCGACAATCTCGGTACCCTTGCCGGCCGCTAGGTCATACAGCCAAAGCACACCCCCTAAATCCAGCAGCAGATGCTTCCCGTCCGGCTCCCAGAAGTATCCCGCCATCCCATACCGCTCCCGGTGATCCCGATCCTTCTCGTTCACCGCCCCACTCCCGAGCGAAGCCAGCTGTGCAGCCGACACCAACACCGTCGCCTTCCCGGTCGCCGCATCGATCGCCAGAATATCCCCCGGCTCCCCCACTCCGCTGACACTCTGCCCCGTCCCCACGACATACGTCAGCGTCTTTCCATCCGGAGTCCACGAAGGATTACTCGGCGCACTCCCCGTCGGATTCCGGTTAATCGCATCCACCGTTAGGTGCGCCAGGTCCACGCTCTGAGCACAAAGAGAAAAAGGTTGGAGAGCACAAAGCAGAGCCAATCCGCAAAAGAGACGCATGCCAGAAAGTGTACCCGCAGCAAGAAACCTCGCACCATCCTTCCCCAATCTGTTCACCCCCCAAGTGACTTTCGGCGAGGTGACCAAGGTTGTTAGACAACCGCCCCTAGCTCCCGGGCACGACTTTGGCCGAGCCACAAGACCTCGGCTTCTAGGTACCCCAAGGCTTTAGCCTTGGGTCTCACTGCCGCACGCTGAAAATGCCAATCCTGAGCGGGGGTCTCGCAGCCTTACCGCGAGACCCTCGACGAAGGACCAAGTTCCTGAATGCGGATTTCCCGTGATCCCGGTTTCAATGGATCGCGGGATGCGTCGCTGTAGGGCGAACTTCTCGATTTCTCTAAGGAAATCCTCAACTCGTGCCTACTTTCAGCCACGCGGGGGTACCTCGCGGGCTTGTTCCTACAAAGTCGGATAATCGCAACTCCATTTCAGACGCGACACCATGCGTCCCGCTCCATCTTCCTCCCACCTCCCGCAAAATGTTACCCTTTCAGCATGTACGCCGTCTTCGTCATCGCAGCGATTCTCCTCTCCGTCTCGCCGATGCACGCCCGTACCCTCCTCGCCGCACTCCCAGCGAGCGCCCCCGGCCATCAGTTCGCCTCGGACGACCAGGATCGAGACCAGAAGCAAGGCGAGCGAACCACCAGCCCACACCTCCCCTCAGCCGCCCGCGCGACATCCGGCCTGAGCCGCACCTCCTACTCCCCTGACACCACCGAGATCGCCACCGCCCAAACCCCCGGCCCGGCACACCCCGCCGCTGCCACCGGCCTGCTCGAGCACGCCCCAAACGCCCCCTAGCCCCCTCCACACCCCACGGCTCCCGCCCGCACCGCGTTCCCTGCCAGCGCCATCTCTCCCGTTCCCCGCGCCTCCATAAGGATTCCCTCGTGATCAACACCGTCATCTCCAAAGTCTTCGGCACCGCCAACGAGCGAGCCGTCAAGCGTCTCATGCCCATCGTGCAGCAGGTCAACGCGCTCGAAGCCGGGATCCAGTCCCTCACCGACGAGCAGCTCCGCGACAAAACCGCAGAGTTCCGCCAGCGCGTCGCCGCCGCCATTGAAGGCATCGACCCCAAGACCGACCCCGAAGCCCTCCAGGCCGCCGAAAAGGCCGCCCTCGACGCCCTCATGCCGGAAGCCTTTGCCGTCGTCCGCGAGGCCAGCCGCCGCGCCGTCGGCATGCGCCACTTTGACGTCCAGCTCATCGGCGGCTCCATCCTCCACCAGGGCAAAATAGCCGAAATGAAGACCGGCGAAGGCAAGACCCTCGTCGCCACCCTCCCCGCATACCTGAACGCCCTCGCCGGCCGCGGCGTCCACGTCGTCACCGTGAACGACTACCTCGCCAAGCGAGATGCGGAATGGATGGGCAAGATCTACGGCTTTCTTGGTCTCTCCGTCGGCGTCATCGTCCACGACCTCTCAGACCAGCAGCGCCGCGACGCCTACGCCGCCGACATCACTTACGGCACCAACAACGAGTTCGGCTTTGACTACCTCCGCGACAACATGAAGTTTGAGCTCAGCGACATGGTCCAGCGCGGCCACTACTTCTGCATCGTCGATGAAGTCGACTCCATCCTCATCGACGAAGCCCGCACTCCTCTCATCATCTCCGGTCCCACCGACCAGACCACCGACAAGTACGTCCGCGTCAACGTCATCATCCCCCAACTCGAGCTCGGCGAGTTCACCGAGACCATCGAAACCAAGACCTACACCGGCGACTTCACCATCGACGAGAAAGCCCGCGCCATCACCGTCACCGACGAAGGATGGGAAAAGATCGAAGGCCTCCTCGGCATCGGCAACATCGCCGACCCCGAAAACTGGGACCTCAAGCACCACGTGGAAGTCGCCATCAAGGCCCACAACCTCTACAAGCGTGACGTCGAGTACGTCGTCAAAGACGGCGAGATCATCATCGTGGACGAGTTCACCGGCCGCCTCATGCCCGGCCGCCGCTGGTCGGATGGCCTTCATCAAGCAGTCGAAGCCAAAGAAGGCGTGACGATCCGCAAGGAGGACCAGACCCTCGCCACCATCACCTTCCAGAACTACTTCCGTATGTACAAAAAACTCAGCGGCATGACAGGCACCGCCGAGACCGAAGCCGCCGAGTTCGACAAGATCTATAAGCTGGACATCGTCGTCACCCCCACCAACCGCCAGATGCGCCGCATTGAGAACGCCGACGTCGTCTTCCGCACCACCAAGGAAAAGTACTTCGCCGTCGCCGATGAGATCGCCCGCCTGCACGAAGAAAAGCAGCCCGTCCTTGTCGGAACCACCAGCATCGAAAAATCCGAACTCCTCTCCGAGATCCTCAAGAAAAAAGGCGTCCGCCACGTCGTCCTCAACGCCAAGTTCCATGAGAAGGAAGCCGAGATCGTCGCCCAGGCCGGACGCCTCGGCATGGTCACCATTGCGACCAACATGGCCGGCCGCGGAACCGACATCCTCCTCGGCGG
Organism: uncultured Granulicella sp.; assembly: GCA_965198885.1. GTDB lineage: Bacteria > Acidobacteriota > Terriglobia > Terriglobales > Acidobacteriaceae > Edaphobacter. Next base: position 3,838,461 of record OZ240677.1, read on the forward strand.
CAACTCCGACTTCATGGCCCGCCAGGACCTCGTCCGCAAAAACCAGGCCCGCGCCGTCTCCGCCGCGGAAGGCGCCATCCAGCCCGTGGCTGGCCCCGGCATGTTCCGCTTCTACTACAACGGCCAGGAGTTCGAATCCACCCACCAGGCCTGGGACGCCGCCGTAGCCTCCCACGAAGCCGCCGCCAAGGCCGAGCACGACGCCGTCATAGCCGCCGGCGGCCTCCACATCCTTGGCACGGAACGTCATGAGTCCCGCCGCGTGGACAACCAGCTCCGCGGACGCGCCGGCCGCCAAGGCGACCCCGGAGCCAGCCGATTCTATCTCTCCCTTGAAGACGACCTCATGCGCATCTTCGCCCGCGAGTGGGTCTCCGGCCTCCTCGAGCGTCTCGGCATGGAAGAAGGCGTCCCCATCGAGTCGGGCATGATCTCCCGTCGCATTGAAGCCGCCCAGAAGGCCGTCGAAACCCAGAACTTCGAGTCCCGCAAGCACGTCCTCGAATACGACGACGTCATGAACAAGCAGCGTGAAGCCGTCTACGGCCTCCGCAAGCAGCTCATGGAGGGAGTAGACCAGAAGCAGCTCATCACCGAGGACTACACCAGCACCATCCTCTCCAACTTCCTCGACGAAGCCGCCCCCGAAAAAGCTCACCCTGACGAGTGGAAGCTGGACCCCCTCTTCGACCAGATCTACGACCTCTTCGGCGTCCGCTTCACCTCGTCTACGCCTGCCACGGATGCAAATTTGTTGTCATTCCGCAGCGCAGCGGAGGAATCTACATCTCCAACCTCCGCTCTCGAAGTCAGTTCCCTCACCCGCCACGAACTCGGCGAGACCATCTTCACCCGCCTCCGCGCCCGCTACGACGCCAAGGAGCAGATCCTTGGCCCCGACGCGATGCGCTACCACGAGCGCATTGTCATGCTCTCCGTCCTCGACGGCCTCTGGAAGGATCACCTCCTCGCCATGGACCACCTCAAGGAGGGCATCGGCCTTCGCGGCTACGCCCAGCAGGACCCCCTCGTTGCCTACAAAAAAGAGTCCTTCGACATGTTCGAAGCCATGATGATGCGTTTCCAGGAAGACACCGCTCGCCACCTCTTCCGCATGCAGATCATCGGCCCCGACGGCCAGCCCATAGAGTCCCCCGAGCAGCTAGCCGCCGCCCAACTCGCCTCGCAGTCCCAGCCCACCCAAAGCATCGAAGGCTCCTCAGCCCCCCAACTCGCCATGAACGGCAACGGCTCCTCCAACGGAGCCTCCCGCCCACAGTCCGAGCCGGCCCCTCGCCCCACCATCCCCACCCGAGCCCCCTCCACCACCATCGACGCTCTCGAGCGAGAGTTCCAAAAGAAGAAAGCCCGCGAACTCGAGATGGCTCGCCAGTCCGGAGTAGCGGTAGCCGAAGCCTCCCAACGTCAGACCGGAGAAAAAGTCGGACGTAACGACAAATGCCCCTGCGGCTCCGGCAAGAAGTTCAAAAACTGCCATGGAGCGAACGCCTGATTTCGTCCCTCATCACTGCACACTTTTTGGAGCAGAGCATACCTGAAGTCCAGACCTAACGCCCGTGTTTTGAAGACTTTGCCACAAAACAGGGGAGGGGGGAGGTCAGCCTTACTTCGTCAGATCGTCCAGCAAAACCTTGGCCTTCGTCACCAGCGTCACCGCACCCTCGACATCCCCCGAATCCAACGCACTCCGGGCCTCCTTCTCAAAGTGCAGCACCCGCGCGATCCCTTCCTTCTGCTGTTCGAGCACCGCCGGCGGTAGCCCAGCCAGCCGCTTATCCAGATCCGCAATCATCCCACGAGCTTCCTTCTTCTTCTCCGGAACCTCCTCCCCTCCCACCGTCAGCGCTCCAATCACCACACCCGGATCGGGCGGAGGAGCCGCACTCGCCACCTGCACCGGTGCCGCCGGGACCTCGGCAGGAAGAACCACCTTCTTCTTCGGTTTCTTCACCTTCTGTATCGGGACCTTCACCGTGGGAAGCGGCGTCGGTGTCAAAGGAACCTGTGCGATGACGGGTTCGGTCTTTGGCTCCGGCGCCTTTTCTATCGGCACCGGAGTCTGTGCCGCCGTCGGTATCACCGCCGTCGCCTTATGCCGAAAGACACACCCGCACAAGCTGAGACATACCAGCGTTGCCGCCCCGAACCGTGGAAACCCGTTCACGCCGCACTCCCAGCCATTACACGTGGCGACCGGTTCTCCATGACGCCGACCGGCAACCGCATTGAGAACACCGCTCCCGTACCCATCTCGCCTCCTGGCTTGGACGTCACCTCCAGCGCTCCCCCATGCATCTGCACAATCCGGTACGTCATCGCCAAACCGATCCCGCTGCCCTTTGCTTTGGTCGTGAAGTAGAGGTCGAAGATCCTGGGCATCAGCTCCGCCGGAATCCCCTTGCCCTCATCCGCAACTTCCACCACGGCCACATCCTTCTCACGCCGGACCGAGACCCGAAGTATCCCCCCGCCCTCCATCGCCTGCATCCCGTTCAACATCAGGTTGAGCAACGCCTGCCGCAGTAACTCTGCGTCCGCGCGTACCCGTACCGCCTCCAGCTCACACCGAACTTCCACGCTCTGTTCCGCCATCTCCGCGCCCGTCAACTCCACGACACTCTCGACCACATCTCTCAAATCGGTTTCATTTAGGTGAAGTTCCATCGGCCTGGTAAAGTCCGCAAGCGTCTGAACGACCCTATCCAGCCGTTCCATCTCTCCCGCGAGAATATCAACATGCCGCATTGCGGCGGGAAGAAACGCCCGTCCATCCCCAGCAGCATGGAGCTTCGACCGAAGCAGTTCCAGGTGAACCACCATCGCATTGATCGGATTCTTTACCTCGTGTCCCACCCCTGCGGTCAGCCTTCCCACGGCGGCCAGTCTGCGCGAGACATCCAGTTCCTGCTCCAGCATCCGAGCCGATCCTGCATCGCGCAGTGTAAGCAACGTACCCAGCCGGCCTTTGCCGCGACGGTCGTCGATCCGGTCTAGCGATATCTCAACATCCCGCCCATCCTCAAGCCGCACTCGCTGCGCGGCGACAACCGCTTCCTGCTCAAATGCTGCGAGTACCGCCGTTCCCAATGCGCTCTCCTTACTGAATATCTCGTCCAGAGACCTTCCCACCATGGCCTCTTGACTAGCCCCCGTGAAGTTGGAGACCGCGTCCGATACCATGGCCGCACGGCGCTCCGCCGTGAATAAAACGACCCCCTCGCGCAGGGTATCGAGCACCTGATTCAAGCTCTGACGCAGGCCCGTGTACCCCGCTTCCGTAGAACGGATCTGTTGATCGAGTCGGTCGATAGTATGCGTCACTCGCAGAACTGCATCCGCCCGGTCTCCACGCCGTACGGCAGCAGCAGACTCCGCGGCCGCTTCTTCGCCGGACTCCGTCAGCGTCTGCAGACGGCGGCTGATGTCTTCGATTGGCCGCAGCGCAAGACTGGCCAGAACACCAGCTGCCACAATAGACGAACCACCCGCGATCAAAGCAAATAGAAGTGCATCGATCAAGTTCGGCGTGTAGCTGTTCTTGAGAAACGTAGACCGAACCCCCACATGAACGACCAGGAACGGCTTCCCGTTTCGTTGCAACGGAGACTCGACATCCAAGACTCGAACCCGGCGGAAGACCTCCTCGATCTGTAAAAAGATCGGTGCCTTACGCACATGTTCGAAACTCACCCGAGAGGTAGCAATCCGATCGATCATCAAAGGATCTGTGCTCAAAAGAGTGACACCGCGAGCATCGGTCACGCTGACGTCCTGCACCGCCGGGTTATAACGCACAAAGCTGTCCATCGTGTCGTCTAACGCATCGTAGTTCCTGAGCGCTTCGGACACGGCGATCCGCAGGCTAGCCTCAGACGAATCGCTGGGTGGGTTGACAGCGATTCCATCTTCAACGGCTTGACGGGTCATGTGGAGTATCTGTTGCGTCATGATCTCGTTATTCGCCGCCGTTTGATCGATTCTTTGCCGCAGAAGCTGGCCAAGAAACAAGGCCGCAAGCACGATCACGATGACGAACGTCAACCCGGTCGCAGCCAGAACCAGCTTTGTCTTCAGCCGCATCCATCTCCTCCGTACCCACGCTGCCTACTCAAGTCCCGCTGCAGCATACTCCTTCAGCTTATTCTGAAGAGTTTTTGTACTGATACCCAAGATCTCTGCGGCGCGTGTCTTGTTGTTGTGCGTTGAAGTCAACGTCTTGATGATCAACTGTCGTTCCGCCTCATCCACAGTCGTTCCAACCTCGACGTGCACGGCTGTGTCACTAAAGGGCGGTACTCCACCCGCGGAACCGATTTTTCCCGTCGCAGCCGGCGCGAATCCAGCTTCACCAAAGTGTGCTGGAAGGTGCTGTACTCCCAGCTGACCTTTGCCCGCCAAGATGACAGCACGCTCAATCGTATTTCGCAACTCTCGAACATTCCCAGGCCAACGATATGCGGTCAATCGGGCCAGCAGCGTCTCCTCCATGCCACTCACCGAGCAGCCGTGCCGCTCATTCATATCCGCGATCATCTTCTCAGCGATTGCAAAAACGTCTTTCAGATGCGCTCGCAGAGGAGGCATCTGGATGTTGAAGACGTTTAGCCGGTAGTACAGATCGCCACGAAGCTCGCCGCTGGCCACCGCCTGTTCGGGATCTTTATTCGTCGCCGCAACCACCCGCACATCCACGGGCGTTTCGACCTTGCTGCCAAGCCTCCTCAATCGTCTATCTTCGAGCACGCGCAGCAGCTTCGCCTGCGTCGCGGCCGGCATCTCTCCAATCTCATCCAAAAGCAGCGTACCTTCTTCAGCTAGCTCAAAACATCCGGCCCGACGTTCGATCGCCCCGGTAAACGCACCCTTCTCATGGCCGAAGATCTCGCTCTCGATGAGCGTTTCAGGTATAGCCGCACAATTGACGGCGATGAAAGGCTTATTCCGTCGCGAGGAAAGATCATGCAAAGCTCTTGCCACGAGCTCTTTGCCCGTGCCGCTTTCGCCGGTCACCAGCACACTGACATTCGATGGGGCGACCCGTTCGATCAAAGAGCAAACTGCCTTCATCTCCGGGGATGATCCAACCAGCGCACTAAAAGCCCCGAAGGCACCCTCCTTCTTGCTGGACCGCCCGGCCGCCCGGCTCTCCGCGTCCGCGGTATCGGTAGCCATCTGCCGGCTCGCACTCTGCAGAATCGCTTTCAGCCGCGCTGGATCGACAGGCTTAGGCAGGTAGTCGAACGCGCCCATGCGCATGGCTTCCACTGCGGATTCAATGGATCCCTGTGCCGTCAGCATGACCACAAAGACTCGCTCTGGAAGTTCTGCCAACCGGCCCAAAAGTTCCATTCCGTCCATCCGAGGCATCTTCAGGTCCGTGACCACAATCGACGGACTCCAGCGCCGCACCAGATCCAACCCCTCGGCGCCATCCGCCGCGCATTCGGCGCGATAACCCCACGAAGCGACGAGTTCCGTCAGCCCGGTCCTGGCATGCATCTCATCCTCAACAATCAACACTTTTTCCTGCAAGCCACCCTCCAATAGAACAAAACCGGCTCGTTCTGAGAGCCTAGCGAAGTCATCTCTAACTTGTTGCTGGATTTTCGTCTCGTGCCGTTACATTCGTTCGCACCGCCCAACCGCTCGGGCACAGGAAAGTAAAACTAAGAAGGCGGACACGTTACACTCAACCACTCTCTCATCAAAACCGGCTTTCCCAATCCTTCAGATGCAAAAGGCTGGATTCATCAAGGAACCACACAACCATTTATCCTAGTCCAATGCTTGAACCAGAGGTATCGCCGGAAGCATATGCGCAGCTTCGCAAACAGCCCTCAAGACCACTCCTTCTGGACGTCCGCGAGCCTTGGGAGTGTGCCACCGCAGCCATCCCGGGCGCCATCAACATCCCCATGGGCGAGATTCCATCCCGCGCTCACACTGAGCTCGATCCCGATGCATCCATCGTTGTCCTCTGTCACCACGGCGCACGTTCCCTGTCGGTCACCATGTGGCTCCGCAACCAGGGCTTCGACCACGCGCAATCCCTCGCCGGCGGCATCGATCAGTGGTCACGAGCGATCGATCCCACCATTCCACGCTATTAGGGCTGCATGCCAAGAATCGCCGCGCCTTTCTCGAGGCATCCGCCGCCACATCGGCCGCACTCCTCACCGGCTGTACCCACAAGCCCATGTCCAACGTCGCCAACTCGACCGCGCCTGCACTTCCCTTCGACGACGCCGTTCCCCTGCTCGCGCCCATCCGCGCCGACGATGACCGCCTCTTCAAAATCACAGTCTGCACGCGCCCCTTCCGCGCCGCAGGACCACGCATTGAAGCCGAACGCATCGGCGATCGGCTCATCGTTCATAACTACGGACACGGCGGCTCCGGTTGGTCCCTCTCCTGGGGCTCCGGAACCATAGCGGTCGATCTAGCCCTCGCCGGCCGCGATCCCTCCCAGACCGACATTGCTGTCATTGGCTGCGGTGCCCTCGGGCTCACCGCCGCCACGCTCGCCCAGCGCGCCGGAGCCCGCAGCGTCACCATCTACGCGAAAGACCGTCCCTCAGAGTCTCGCTCCTTCCGCGCCACCGGCTCCTGGACCCCAGACTCACGCATCGCCCTTGAGAAGCAGGCGCCCGCCTCATTTCCCGCGCAGTGGGAACAGATGGCCCGCACCTCCTGGCACTACTATCAATCCTTTCTCGGCCTGCCGGGCTCCCCGGTTGAGTTCTCTGACCGCTACGCTCTCTCCGACCCGCACCCCGAAGTCGCCGAGCAGCAGAAACGTGAGAAGGACCCAATAGGATTTGCCTGGTACATGAACCGCATCCGTGACATCACTCCAAACTTCCAGGATCTCCCTCCAGGCTCCCATCCATTCCCCACAAAATGGGCTCGCCGCCGTGCAGACCTCATGTTCAACATCACCGCCTACTCCCACCAACTCACCGAGGACTTCCAGCTCGACGGCGGGAAGATCCTCCACCGCGAATTCCACTCCCCCGCCGACTTCGCCCAGCTCCCTCAGCCCGTCATCCTGCATTGCACCGGCTACGCCGCCCGCACCCTCTTCAACGACACTTCCATCACCCCTATTCGGGGACAGATCGGCTGGCTCATCCCTCAGCCGGAGGTCAACTACGGCCTCTACATCGACAATCTCAACATTCTCTCCCGCCGCGACGGCATCGTCGTCCAACTCAGCGAACAAGGCGAGGCCTCGGGCTGGAATGACACCAACGAGGATCCCGATCGCCGCGAAGCTCTCGAAGGCGTCCGTCAACTCCGGTCCCTTTACGAACGCATGAGACGCCAGAAAACAAGCGCCTAAATCCGGAACGAGAGCACCATCCGTGAGTCAGAATCCAGGGACAGGCATCCAAAGATGAGTCAAGCTCAGATGGTAAGATCGTGTCTGTACACGATCTATGCCGAGGGAAGGCGCGCTCAACCTCTGCTGCAACGGAAGAGTTTGGCAGAAGGTGGTTGATCCCAAATGCATCCTCTTCATGAAGTCCTCAAGAAACGTATTGCGATCATCGACGGTGCCATGGGCACAACTATCCGCACCTACGGGATGACCGAAGCCGACATGCGTGGGGAGCGCTTCAAGAATTCCAGTAAAGACCTGCTTAATAACGGCGATCTCTTCTCCCTGACCCAGCCGGCAATGATCTCAGACATCCATCGCCGCTTTCTGGAGGCCGGTGCTGACATCATCGAGACGAACACCTTCGGAGCCACCAGCATCACGCAAAGCGAGTTCTTCGTCGACGATCCACGTGAGCACGGCGGCCGCAAAGACCCGGAGTTCTACCAGAAGATCATCGACGACCCCGCCCTCGGGAATCTCGCCTGGGACATCAACGAGACGTCCGCGAAGCAATGCCGCGAGTGGGCGGATCGAGTAGGCAACGAGACCTCCCGGCAGCGTTTCGTCGCGGGCGCTATCGGCCCTTTGACCGTCTCTCTATCGAATTCGCCCGACCCCGACGACGCCGGCTTCCGGGTCGTCACCTTCGATCAAGTCAAAAACGCTTACATGCAGCAGATCCGTGCCCTGATCGCGGGTGGATCGGACCTGCTCCTGGTCGAGACCATCTTCGACTCCCTCAACGCCAAAGCCGCGCTCGTCGCCATACGCGAGGTCTTCGACAAGGATAAGAAAGAACTCCCCGTCATGATCTCTGCAGCAGTTGGCCGCGGCGGTGAAACCCTGATTTCTGCCCAGACCACCGAGGCCTTCTGGAACGCCGTTAAGCATGTGAAGCCACTTTCCGTCGGCCTCAACTGCTCTCTCGGCCCAGACCTGATGTACCCATTCCTCTCCGAGCTCTCTGAGAAGGCAAACGTAGCCATCTCCTGCTACCCGAACGCCGGCCTCCCCAATCCGCTCTCCGAGACCGGCTTCGATCTCGGGCCGCCGGACATGGCCCGCTACCTGGGCGACTTCGCTGCCGGGGGTCTGATCAATATCGCCGGTGGCTGCTGCGGCAATACGCCCGAGCACATCGCCGCCATCGCCCGTGCGCTTGAAGGCCAAATACCCAGAGAGATCCCAGCCGCAGCGTGAACAGCCAAGCCATACAACCTGAAAGTGCGCCGGCCCCGCAGGAGTCCAAGCCGCTTCGCCTCTCCGGCTCGCAGCCCTTCACCCAGCAGCCCGGCGTCTTCATCATGCTCGGCGAGCGCACCAACGTAGCCGGCTCCCCTAAGTTCGCCAAGCTGATCAAGGACGGCAAGTTCGAGGAAGCGGTCAGCGTAGCCCGCCAGCAGGTCGAAAACGGCGCCAACGTCATTGACATCTGCATGGACGAGGGCATGATCGACGGCGTCGCCGCCATGACCCGCTACCTCCAACTCCTCGCCAGCGAGCCCGAGGTAGCCAAGGTCCCCTTCATGGTGGACTCCTCCAAGTGGGAGGTCATCGAAGCCGGCCTGAAATGCCTGCAAGGCAAAGGAATTGTCAACTCGATCTCCCTCAAAGAGGGTGAGCAGAAGTTCCGCGAGAACGCATCGTCCGTTCTGAAATACGGTGCCGCCGTAGTCGTTATGGCCTTCGACGAAAACGGTCAGGCAGCCACCTACGAAGAGAAGATTCGCATCTGCGAGCGCGCCTACCGCATCCTCGTTGACGAAGTCGGCTTTCCCCCGGAAGACATCATCTTCGACCCCAACATCCTCACCGTCGCCACCGGCATGGAGGAGCACAACAACTACGCCGTAGACTTCATCAACGCCACCCGCTGGATCAAGCAAAACCTTCCCCACGCCAAGGTAAGCGGCGGCGTCTCCAACATCTCCTTCAGCTTCCGCGGCAACAACAAGGTCCGCGAAGCCATGCACTCCGCCTTCCTCTATCACGCCATCGCCGCCGGTATGGATATGGGCATCGTCAACGCCGGCATGCTGGAGCTCTACGAAGAGATCGAGCCTGAGCTCAAAGTCCTCGTAGAGGACGTCCTCCTCAACCGCCGTCCCGACGCCACCGAGCGCCTCGTCGAACTCGGTGAGAAGCTCAAAGGCGTCACCTCCTTCGCGGCTGAAAAGAAGTCGGAAGAGTGGCGTTCCGGCACCGTCGAGGAACGCCTTTCGCACGCCCTCGTCCGCGGCATCGATACCTACATCGAAATCGACGCCGAAGAAGCTCGCGTCAAGCTCGGTCGCCCACTCCTCGTCATTGAAGGCCCGCTCATGGACGGAATGAGCGTCGTCGGCGACCTCTTCGGCGCAGGCAAGATGTTCCTCCCGCAGGTCGTCAAATCCGCTCGCGTCATGAAGAAGGCCGTGGCTCACCTCACTCCCTTCATGGAAGCCGAGAAAGCCGCCCTCGAAGCCTCCGGTCAGGTCGTCAAAGCTCAAGGCAAAATCCTGCTCGCCACCGTCAAAGGGGACGTCCACGACATCGGCAAAAACATCGTCGGAGTCGTCCTCGCCTGCAACAACTACGAGGTCATCGACATGGGCGTTATGGTCTCCTCGGAAAAGATCCTGGAGCGTGCCCGCGCCGAAAAAGTAGACATCATCGGGCTCAGCGGCCTCATCACGCCATCGCTCGACGAGATGGTTCACGTCGCCCGCGAACTCGAGCGCCAGGGCTTCGACCTGCCGCTCCTCATCGGCGGAGCCACCACCAGCCGTCCCCATACCGCCGTTAAGATCGCCCCCCACTATCACGCCCCCGTCGTCCACGTCCTCGACGCCAGCCGCGCTGTTCCCGTCACAACCAGCCTCCTCAGCGAAGACGGCAAAGCCGCTTTCGTTGAGGAGTACCAGGCCTCCTACGAACTTCTACGCAAACGCCACGCCGCCCCACCCCAGAAGCTCGTGCCCATCGAGACCGCCCGCGAACGCCGCACCCCCATCGAGTGGTGCCCAGAAGATATCGCCTCTCCGGCGTTCACCGGAATCCACGTGCTTCGGGACTTCCCCCTGGCGATGCTGCGTGACTTCATCGACTGGACGCCTTTCTTTCATACCTGGGGCTTGAAAGGGCTTTACCCGCGTATCCTCGATCATCCGGAGCAGGGACCACATGCCCGTCAGATCTTCGCCGACGGGAAGGCCCTCCTCGAAACCATGATTGCGGAGAAGCAGATCACCGCAAACGGCGTGTACGGCTTCTTCCCCGCCAACGCCATCGGCGACGACGTCGTCCTCTACACCGACGACACCCGCACCAAAGAACTCACCCGCTTCCCCATGCTCCGCCAGCAGGCAAATCGGGAAGGCAGCGAACCTTGCCGCTCTCTGGGTGACTTCATCGCCCCAGCGCACACCGCAATGCGGGATTACATCGGAGCCTTCGCTGTCACCAGCGGCCTTGGCCTGAAGGATCTCTGTGACGGCTTCCGTGCCAAGCACGACGACTACAACGCCATCATGGCCGAGGCGATCGCCGATCGCCTCGCGGAAGCCTTTGCGGAGTGTCTGCATAAGCGCGTCCGCGATGAGTGGGGATACGGCTGCAAAGAAGCTCTCACCAATACAGATTTCATCGAAGAAAGGTATCGCGGGATTCGGCCGGCCCCGGGGTATCCCGCCTGTCCGGATCACACCGAGAAGGGTACGATCTGGCAGTTGCTGGATGTGGAAGCCAATACCGGGATGAAGATTACGGAGTCCTTCGCCATGTGGCCCGGGTCAAGCGTAAGCGGGCTCTACTTTGCCCATCCTCAATCCCGCTACTTCAGCCTGGGAAAGATCGGCCGCGACCAGGTCGAGGACTATGCCGGGCGCAAACAGATGAGCGTCATGGAGGTGGAGCGCTGGCTCGGCCAAAACCTCAACTATGACCCTGACGAGAGGTCCTAACTACTACCGCCGCCACCCCCACCCGGGTTTATTGCGTAAAATATTCAAAACAGACGACTTAGGCTTGTATCACCTTCGTAATCACTCGGAAAGTTACTCCATGGGTGGGCGAACCGTGACTCCTCAGTTGCGAGATCCCAGTGTTACACTGAGAGTCATTCCGTCGCTTCTTTGAGGCGTTAGAAATCCAGTCGAGAGCAAAGGTTCCGAACTCCCATGCACTACCTTCTTTATCCGCTCGTCGTGCTCCACATCATCGTGAGCCTGTTTCTCATCGGAGTTGTGCTTCTGCAGACCGGCAAATCCGCGGACCTCGCCGGTGCGTTCGGCGGCCAGGGATCGCAGACGGCCTTCGGTCCGCGTGGAGCAGCGAACGTCCTGACCAAGATGACGACCTACTCGGCGATCCTGTTCATGTTGATCTCGTTCACCTTGACCATCGTGTTCTCGCGCACTGCGGGCGGCGCTCACTCCGTCCTCTCCGGCACGACGCAGAGTGCACCGGCCACTCCGGCTAAGTAGCGTTCCGATCAAAACCTCACAGCGCAGACCCATTCGGGTCTGCGCCTTGTTTTGGGAGATGGCATGATCCGCGAGACGTTCCCCGTCGGTCTGATTGGCTGCAACTGCTCCATCCTGGGCGACGAACAATCGCGCGAGGCCATCGTTGTCGATCCTGGAGACGATATCCCGAATATTCTGGCGCGGCTCGCCAAACATCGGCTTACGGTCAAACAAATCCTCGTAACCCATGCACACATCGACCACATCGCGGGCGCTCAACAACTCAAGCAGATCACCGCCGCTCCAGTGAGCTACAACCAGAACGACCTTCCGCTCGTCGCCATGATGGACATCCAGGCAGGCTGGTTCGGCATGGAGACTCCGGACGTTCAACCGCCCGACCAGGATCTCTCGGACGGCGACACGCTCCGGGTTGAGGGCCTGGCGGGTATCATCCATCACACGCCTGGACACACGCAGGGGAGTCTCTGCCTCTACCTTCCGGACCATGATCTGCTGCTGGCAGGCGATACGCTCTTCGCCGGCTCGGTCGGACGAACGGACCTGCCCGGAGGCAACGCCAAGCAGTTGATCGACTCGATTCGGACTCAGTTGCTCCCGCTTCCAGAGGAGACTGTGGTCATCCCCGGTCACGGACCTGCAACCTCGATCGGCGCGGAGCGAGACTCCAATCCGTTTCTCCGCTGACTCGGCTGGAGACACGACGCTACAGAGATCCTTCCTCCCACGCCTTGAGTCGACGAACCCCCGCCGCAAAGCGATCCTCCGGTCCAAGCAGGCTTACCACGCCACGGTTTGCGCCCGCCATCCCATAGAACGACCCGGGATGCAGCACGACCCCCGCTTCCGTCACCACGTCCTCGGCGACGAGGGGCCGCATGAGTCGTAGAACGGCACTCCAGCCCGCTTCCACCGGAAGATGTTCAAGACCCTCTGAAGCAATCAAAGCAAGATTGCTTCGCACCCTTTGCAGAATCTGCGGAACGATCGACGTTCGTGTCTCCAGCCATGTTGCCAGCGCATGTTGCGCCGGTGCGTTCATCGAAAGGTAGGTATCCGCGATGACTTCCAGCCGGTCGAGCGCCTTGGAGCAGAGATCGTCCGGCCCGAGACACGCCAGCCAGCCCACCTTCATCTGCGGCAACGCGGCAATCTTGCTCAAGCCGCTGACCACAAACGTCAAAGCGGGATGGGGTCCGCCGGCAAAGCTCTCAATACGATCTCCGAGACCATAGTCCAGGAAGACCTCATCCACGATCAGCGCCAGACCGTGGCGAACGCAGATCTCTTCCAGCCTCTCGCGCTCCGCTTTCCGGGTCGCATGCCCGGTCGGATTGTTCGGGCTGACGATCACGATGGCGCGGGTTGTCGGTCCGACGCGGCGCTCCAACTCGGCAAAGTCGATCCACCATCCGTAGTCGTAGAAGAGCGGGAAGGTAAGAAGCCTGACACTCTCAAGATCGGCCAGAAAGTCAAACAGCGGATATCCGGGCTGTGCGATCAGCACCTCGTCGCCGGGATCGCAGAGCAGGCGAAAGAGAAAGCTGTAAGCTTCGCTGGTACTCGTGGTCAGGATCAGACTTTCGGGGCCAACCTCCGCGCCATGGTCTCCGTAGTACCGCGTGACCGCCTCCCGCGCCGACAAGATTCCCCGCGGATTGGGATCGTAGAGCATCGACGCCGGCTGTGTCAGCGCCCCGAGAATCATCTCCTGCTCAAAAGAAAAACCGCAGACAGTAGGGTTCGAGACCGTCAGATCGACGATGTCCTGACCCCGCGCCCGCGCCTCCCGCACGGCCTGCGCGAGCGCGCTTTCCCCCGTGTTCCAGGCTGTCCGCGCGGAGAAACACACACCCTGACTCACTCGCATCTTCTCCGATTTCCCACATGCCCATCCTAGCTGCTCCGATGCCCCCTGCCTAAAATGAAGGACGGTGGCAGAATCCGTACAAGCCGTTCTCTTCGACTATGGTCTGGTCCTGACCGGACCGCCCGATCCCGCCGCCTGGCAGACGATGCAGCAGATTACCGGCGTCGCGGAGCCGGTCCTCTCCAGCGCCTACTGGGGCCCGCGCCACGACTACGATCGTGGCCATCTCTCCGGGCGCGAGTACTGGCGGGCCGTGGGAGTTCACGCCGGCATGCCATTCCGTGAGTCCCAGATCGACCGCCTGATCGCCGCCGACACTGCCTTATGGACGCAGCCGAACCAGCCCATGATCGACTGGGCGCAACGCCTGCAGGCAGCCGGTACACGCACCGGCATCCTCTCCAACCTGGGCGATGAGATGATGCACGGCGTGCTCGCCGCCTTCGATTGGATGGGCGCCTTCCATCACCGGACCTGGTCCCACACCCTGCGCATGGCGAAACCGGAGCCTGCAATCTATCACCACGCGGCCGCGGGATTGGACGTGCCCATCGCGCAGATCCTCTTTGTCGACGATCGCGAAGACAACATCGCAGGCGCCCTCGCCGCGGGTATGCAGGCGATCCGTTATACCGAACAGGAGCCGTTTGTTCGATCGATGCGGGACTGCGGTCTGGAAGAGCTTTGGACCCGCGGCAGAATGACTCTTTAGGACATCTGTTCCGATTTGGAACGCGCGTTCGAATAATTGTCTCCTTCTCCTAAAGTTCTCCCTCAAGTTTGCTCTGTCTACCGGCATAGTGGAGACAGGCAGGCGAACTGGTTGCAACTCAGAGTTTCGCCGCAACCCCCTGCCAAAGCTGCGAGGGGCTGACTGTGAATGCTCGATCTCCATGGGCGTTGCTCAGCCTTCCGTTGCCTCTCTTCACCTACTTCGCGCTGCTCTTGGGCTGCGTCTCGCTCAATGCCCAAAACAATCAACCCCAGGCCAATCCACCCCAGGCACTGGCTTTCGCCGGGCTGCGTTCGTCCTCGGCACACGGAGTCTTCCACAGCGTCCGAAGCGACGGCTCCGGGAACCTCTACCTGTTGTTCGATCAAGGCGATGGAGTCCGCGTCCTCAAGACAGACTCTGCTGCCTCCGCGGTGCTGGCGCAGACGAAGATCGGGGCTGCCGGAGACGTTGGGCTCGCGTTAGAACTCGATCCTTCCGGAGACGTCTACGTCACCGGCACGACGACCTCCGGCATGTTGGCGGCCACGTCCGGCGCAGCCTTCACCACGCCCGCCGGGTCAGGGGTCAACTCGTTCGTCGCCCGGTTCGACTCGGACCTGAACCCTGTCTTCGTCAGCTTCGCGGGCGGCGGAATGCTTTCCGCGACAGCGCTGGCAGTCACCGCGGATGCGGTCTTCCTTACCGGAACCATCTTCTCCAACACCCTTCCCGTCACCACCGGCGCATTGCAACAGGCTCCGTCTCCCGGAACGACGGAGAACGGCTTCGTAGAGCGATTCTCAAGCGACGGTAAAGCGCTCGTCTACGCCACGTACCTGGGCGGCCCCATGGGAAACACCGCACCGTCTGCCTTGGCTTTGGACAGCTCGGACAACGTCTACGTTGTAGGGTCGACCTCCGCTCCGGGCTTTCCTACGGCGAACGCTTTCGTGCCTGTGCTGCTCGGCTCCAGCTCCGGCTTTCTGAGTAAAGTGACGGCTGCCGGCGACAGCCTGGTCTTCTCGACCTTCATCCCCGGCTCCGGGATGACAGCCGTCTCGCTCAGCCCTGGAGAGCCGTCGCTGTTCGTCTCCGGATCGGTCGATCTTGGCAGCTTCCCTGTCGAAACGGTGTACGGTCCCATCGCGCAACTCAGCTACCAGAGCCTGCTCGAGATCTCGTTGGATGGTTCGTCTGTCCTGAGTTCGACGCTGCTTGCTCCCGGCAGCGAAAGCGTCCTCGCCGCCGGTTCGGCGGACGAGGTCTGGATCGGCCAGTCGCTCTCCACGCCGCTGCTTCCGTTTGCTACGCTCGCCTCCATCGGCGACGGCCTGATCCTGCGACGAAGCGCGCAAAACACCATCGATCAGGCTGCCCGCGTGGGTGGACTCCCTGATAGCAACCTGACCTTCGCCTCCCTGCCCCTGAAGCTCAATTCGCTCCTGCTCAGCCCGGCCGGAGTCCTGTTCGCTGCAGGCTCGATTCAGCCCACCGCCAGCTCCTCTTTGCTCGGCACGGAGACGTATGATCTGCCCTTGACCGCCGCCACCGCGGCGCTTCCGTCTACGATTCGCGAGACGGAGACTTCAAGCAGCGTCTGCAGCGGCAGCTTATGCGCGGGCTCGGCGGGCTACCTTGCGGCCCTCAATCCGGGGAGCTCGGTACCTGCCCTGATCTTCTCCCCGGATGATGCGCCTCTGGTCACGTTGCGGAATCTGGGATTCGCCGATGCATCGCTGCTCCAACTCTCGGCGACCGGCGCATCGCTCACCAGCAACTGCCCGTCCACACTGCTCTCAGGGGCCGAGTGCTCCGTGCTGCTCAGCGGCAGCGGCCCGGCGACCCTCACCGCGACGACATCCGGCGGTGCAGCGGCATCCGTCTCGGCTCCGAGCTACCCGCAGGCAGCCACGACGATCGTCTTTTCGCCCAAGGAGCTCGACTTCGGCCTGCAGACCTCGGGCAGCCCCGCTGCGCAGCGAACCTTCACGGTCTCAAACCTCGGCTCGGCTGCGCAGAACTTCAAGTCCATGAGCCCAACCCCTGCCTTGGCCGGCAGCCCTGTCTTTACCGAGGTCTCCAGCGACTGCCCTGTCGCAGGGGACAACACACTGAAGAGCCTTGCTGCAGGAGCGGCCTGCCACATTACTCTCGGCTTCACCGCATCCGCGAACTCCGCTTTCGACGGCGCCGTCCAGCAGCTCTGGAGCGTCGGCTCCCGGCAGGTCCTGCTGACGGCCTGCAGCCAGGCGGCGGCTCTCTCCGTCTCGTCCCCTGAGATCAACTTTGGCACCAAGTATCCGGGCAGCCCGGTGCTGCCCCGCTTTCTCCACCTGTCGAACGCCTCCTCGTTCGCCATCGCACACTCCGAGGTCACGCTTCCTGCCTCCTCGCCGTTTACGCTGGCGGACAACTGCCCGTCAGTCCTCGGAGCCCAGACCGCCTGCACCTTGCGGCTCGACTATCTTGCACCGTTCTCGCCTTCAAACGACTCGGTGACCCTCAACCTGGATCAAGGGCTTAGCGTTCTCATCCTCGGCGAGAGTCTTCCCCAGCCGAGCGGTGCAGCGTCGCTCTCGAACCCAAGCCTCAGCTTCACGCCCGCCTCCGTCCGCTTTCCAGACCCAGTCGCAGTCACCGGAAGCTCAAGCGATGTTGAAAGCGTAGCCGTCACGAACTCAGGCAGCGCACCCTTCGCCTTGTCCGTGGCTCTGACCGGCGACTACACCGAGCAGACCAGTTGCCCCGCGAGCCTGCCGGCAGGCCAGACCTGTGCCATCGCCCTCACCTTCGTTCCGTCGCAGCCCGGTATCCGGCCCGGACTGCTCACCATCACCGCGGGAACCGGCTACTCACCGGTCTACATTCCGCTCTCCGGCACCGGTCTCGCCATCCTTTCTGCCGGCAACGGCACCTTGGACTTCGGCGCCTCAATATCCGGAGAGCCGGTCACGCAGTTCTACAAGATCACCCAACCGTTCACGTCCCTGACCGCGTCGACATCCGGCCCCTTCACCGCAGCTTTGATCCCCGATCTGGGCTTCGGTCCAGGCGAGCCCAAGGCATCCGCCTTCCTATCGTCGACCACCCAGCCCTGCCCGCAGTGCTACCTGGGCGTCCGCTTCAATCCCTCCGGCTCCGGGGCCCAGGTGGGCAGCCTCACCCTGAGTTCAGGCAGCGGCACCCCTTACACCTTGGCTCTTACGGGTCAGGGGCTCCCCAACACCGGTCTTCTCCTGACCCCTCTCAACCCCGGCTTCGGGTCCGTACCCGTCAACAGCTCCGGAGCACCGCTGCTGCTGATCCTCACGAATCTGCTTCCCGCGGCAGCGCCCATCACCGTCGATCCTCCGACGCTCTCGGGAGACTTTGTCTTCAACCCGCTGCCGACCGGAGGCGCGCCTTGCAATGGCCTGCTGGCCTACGAGGCCTCCTGCTTCATCAGCGTCAACTTCGCACCCACCGCCGCCGGAACGCGTGCGGAATCAGTCGCGGTGCACACCAGCGGCGGCAACGTGACTGCAACCCTCTCAGGCTTCGGAACGCCCGATCCTGGTCTGGCGTTCCATCCCAACGCCGTCGTCTTCAACAATGTTCCCGGTTCATCCGCCACAACGCAGACCATCACCCTCACCAACACAGGGCCGGCACCGATCCTGATCTCCTCTGCATCCGTTACCACCACCTCGTTCGCGGTCGCGAGCCAATGCGGTGCCCTCGCTCCGAACGCCAGTTGCACCATCACAATTACCTTCACGCCTTCAGGAGCAACGGTCAACGACACCCTCACGCTCACCGTCACAGCAGGGACAACCACCGCCTACGCGGTCCCGCTCACCGGCGCGTACACCCGTTCCTCAGCCGGCTTCAACCTCTTGCCCGCCCAGGTAGACTACGGTCCGGCAGCCATCGGAACGGAAGGCACGGGGCGTCAGTTCACCTTGCTGAACCTCACTGCATCCATGCTGACGCTCAACGTGATCCTGCCCCGGCAGTTCGCGCTCACCGGTCCTCCCTGCATCAGCCTCGAGCCATCCGGAACCTGCACCTTTACGGTCGTGTTCCTACCCCAGACCAGCGCTGCAATCACAGGCTCCGTCCGAGTGCAGGCATCCACCGCGGACGGATCGATCTCCTACTCGAACATTGCGTATGTCAACGGTTTCGGCACTCCGCAGGCCGGAGCCCTGACGTTGACCGGACCGGTTCAATCGGGCAACCTGAACTTCGGCCAGGTTACCTCCGGCCAAACCAAGGCAATCACGCTGCTCCTCTCGAATCAAAGCTTCGCGGACTCGCTACCCATCACGGTTCACCGCATCACCAGCGCTCCCCCATTCCTTTCGACCAACACTTGCGGACTCCCACTTTCCTCGGGACAAAGCTGTTCCATCACGGTAAGCTACGCGCCCACCAACCAGGTCGCCAGCGGCACCTCATCCCCCGCGAGCAGCATGGACACCGGACTCCTTACCGTCGAAAGCGACGCTTCCTCGAGTCCAGACACCGTCAACCTGACCGGACAGGCAGGCCCGGTCTCCGCCGCCGCGCCGTCCGACCTTCTACCGATCGCCTCCTTCACGCTCTCGCAAAACTCCCTTACCTTTCCTTCGACAAAGGTGGGAGAGATCTCGCCCGCCCAGACCCTTACCCTCAGCAATACCGGCTCGATCCCTCTCCACCTGACGAGCCTCGCCGCTTCTGCCGAATTCGTCTCCCAAAGCGACTGTGCCTCCATGGTGGCCGGCGGCACCTGCAGCATCACGGTGACCGACAGCCCTGGCAGCACCGGAACTCACGTCGCCGCCTTGCAGATCGCGTCGGACTCCACCACATCCCTCGAGTTCGTCACCCTGCTCTCGACCCCGCTCCCCGCCGCTTTGTCGCTCACACCCGCTGCCCTCGACTTCGGCTCGCTGCTCCTGCACGCTTCCTCAACCGAAACCGTCCAAGTCGCGAACACCGGCCCGGATCCGATCATGATCGGAAGCATCATGGCCGACGGAGACTACACAGCAAGCAGCAACTGCCCTCTATCCAACGCGGCTTTATACCCGGGCCAGAACTGTACCGTTCAGGTCACCTTCACCCCCCTTGCGATCGGCGCTCGAACCGGAACGCTTTCGATCGTCAACAGCGCCTCAACGCTGCCCCTGACGGTCTCGCTCATTGGCACGGGGATTCAGACACAGCTCGTCGTCACGCCCGCTCAACTCGACTTCGGCAGCATCGCGGTCGGAACCCCAGCCAGCCTTCCGCTGATCCTGACCAACACTGGCACCGCCGCGCTCACCGGCATCGCCCTGACCATCAACGGTGACTTCGCGGTCACTCCATCCTGCCCGGCCACCCTAGCTCCCGCGGCAAGTTGCACGCCGGTCGTGACCTTTCGCCCACCCGCGTCGGGACCACGTACCGGAACCCTCACCATCACCAGCTCCGACGTCTTGTCTCCGGCAGCCATCCCGCTTGCAGGAACGGGCGTGGGGGGAGCAAGCGCGCCGACCGGCTCCTTCACGTTGACGGTGAATGGAGGTTCTGCCTCAACCCTCACCGTCAAGGCTCCGTCTCCCGCCGTCTTCAGCCTGACCCTCACTCCGGTCGGCGGCTTCACCGGGACGGTGGTGCTGGCCTGCATCCCCACCCTCCCCAGCCTTGACACCAACTGCTCGCTTCAGCCCTCAACCGTCACCCTCACCGGCGCTGCGCAGGGCGCCACCGCGACCGTCAGCACGCTGAGCGTGGTCACCCTGGCTCGCAACTCAACCCTTCCCCGCGCGGTCTTGCTCTGCCTGCTGCTCCCGGCATCGCTCCTGCTCCGCCGGTCCAGCCGGACCAGCCGGTCCAGCCGGTCCAGCCGAACGTTCAGCGCCAACCTGCTTCTGCTTGCCGTCTGCACCCTCCTCGCCTCAGCCTGCGGCGGAGGCGGCAACCCCAACATCCACTACACCCCACCCGGGTCTTATCAGTACCAGGTCACCGCAACCTCCACCAGCGGCCCCACGATCATGCAGTCGGTCACCCTCAACATCGTTGTCCAGTGATGTCCGGTGACGTGCCGCTAAGCCTTGGTTGGGACCTCAGTCTCGACGCCAACCTGCTCGACAATCTCAATCCCGAACCCCTGCAGCGCAGGCACGTGCGTCGGGGTGTTGGTCAGCAGGCGAATCTTACGAATGCCAAGATCGGACAATATCTGGCCGCCCAGCCCGACCTGCCGCAGCGTCCGCGTGCTCTTATCATCCCCACGCCGCTGGTCCCGCTGAAACAACACCCGGTGCGGTTCCACCGTGCGATCGATCCCAAACCCTCGCGTGCCATTGTGCAGGTAGATCAGCGCCCCGCGTCCCGCCTCCGCAATCATCCGAAGCGAGCCCTCGATCACCGCGCGATTCTCCGACCCGGTCATCCCAAACACATCCTCCGCCAGCGAGTGCGTATGCACACGAACCGGCATCACCGCATCCGCCGTCACGTCCCCCATGACCAGCGCCACATGCGATTCATGGCCATCGATCTCGTTCTCATAGGCAATCATCCGAAACTCTCCGTACGCCGTCGGCAACATCCCTTCGGCTACTCGCCGGATATACCGCTCATGCTGCAGCCGGTATTTGATCAGGTCCGCGACCGTCACCATCAACATCTTGTGCTCGGCACAGAACTTCACCAGGTCCGGTACCCGCGCCATCGTACCGTCGTCGTTCATGATCTCGCAGATGACTCCTGCGCTCACCAGTCCGGCCATCCGCGCCAAGTCCACGGACGCCTCGGTCTGCCCCGCCCTGACCAGCACCCCACCCTTCCGCGCCCGCAGCGGAAACACATGCCCCGGCCGCGCCAGATCGTGCGCCGTGGACGCCGGATCGATCGCCACCCGAATCGTATGCGCCCGGTCCGCCGCCGAAATCCCCGTCGTCACCCCTTCCCGAGCCTCAACGGTCTCCGTAAACGCCGTCCCAAAGCGCGACGTGTTCTCACTCGTCATCGGACCGAGCCGCAGGTAGTCTGCCCGTTCTTCGGTCAGCGTCAAGCAGATCAATCCCCGCCCGAACCTCGCCATGAAGTTGATCGCCTCCGGGGTCACAAACTCCGCCGCCAGCGTCAGGTCGCCCTCGTTCTCCCGGTCTTCATCATCGACCACCACCACCATGCGCCCGGCGCGTATCTCCGCCACCGCCTGCTCGACACTCGCAAACTTCGACCCCGACTCCGTCATAAGCCCTCGTACTACCATCCTACCTACCGCCGACGCAGGAACGCCGCCTGCAGAGGGCGGCGTCTGTCATCAGCATCTATCTTTGATCGCACTTTCGATCGCTGCGTTTGGTGTCGGGCCTTCGCTACAGGGTCGACTCGATCTCAAATCCCCACGCCTCCAGCAGCGCCTCCGGGATGTACTTCGAGTTCTTGTTTCGCCGCGCCCACTCCCGCAACCGGGTCGAGCGGATGTACTGATCGGGCGTCAGCTTGTACTCCTTAACTACCAGTTCAAACGAGGTGACGGTCGGCACCACCGGCCCGATCGGCTCCGGCTTGCCCCAATTTGGATTTCCACGACGCTTTGCCATATCGATTCGCCTTCCTCCTCAGCAGAGTGCGGCGCAGGCTCCCGGCAGACGTCCCGAGTGACCAACGCAACGCTCAATCCTACAACGGTTTACCCTCTGAAATCAAGCCTTCTAGGCTCTACGGACAGGAGCACCAGCTTGTCAGAGCATTCCCGATCCAGTACCAGCCAAAACAACATCGTCGCGGCACACCCTTTGGAGACGCGTTTTCCGAGGCAAACAATATGCGAAACTAAGCAGGCATGGCCGACCTGGGCGCACTCCTCAAATCCACCTTCGGCTTCTCCGCCTTCCGAGCCAACCAGGAGGCCGTCTGCCGCGCCGCTACCGAGGGCCGGGACGTCCTGCTCGTCATGCCCACCGGCGCAGGTAAATCGCTCTGCTACCAACTTCCCGCTCTGGCCCGCCAGCAACAAGGACACAACAGCGCCGCCCTGGTCATCTCCCCGCTCATAGCTCTCATGGACGACCAGGCCCATAAGCTCACCGTCGCCGGCCTTAAGGTTGCACGCATCCACTCCGGGCTACCCCGCGAAGACGCCCGCCAGGCCTGCCGCGACTACCTCGACGGCAAGCTCCAGTTCCTCTTCATCGCCCCCGAGCGCATGCGCGTTCCCGGCTTTCCGGAGATGCTGGCCCGGCGCAAACCTTCGCTCATCGCCATTGACGAGGCGCACTGCATCAGCGCCTGGGGTCATGACTTTCGGCCCGATTACCGGACGTTAGGCGAACATCTTCCGGCACTCAGACCCGCACCCATTATCGCCCTTACCGCGACCGCGACGCCTCAAGTCCAGAAGGACATCGCCACCCAACTCGGCCTGCATCAGCCCGCCCTCTTCATCCACGGCTTTCGCCGGGACAATCTGCACATTGAAGTGCTGGAGCTCTCCAAGCCCCAGCGCACCCCCTTTATCACCAAGTTCCTGGCTGACAAGACTCGCCGCCCGGCCATCGTCTACGCGCCCAGCCGCAAAGCCGCCGAGGAACTCGCCGGCCAGCTCGGCGGAAGTGCCGCCGCCTATCACGCCGGGCTCGACCCAGGCACCCGTGAGCGCGTCCAGCGCGGCTTTCTAAGTGGAAAACTAGAGGTAGTGGTAGCCACCATCGCCTTCGGCATGGGCATCGACAAAGCCGACGTACGCACCGTCATCCACGCGGCTTTGCCGGCATCGGTCGAGGCCTACTACCAGGAGATCGGCCGCGCGGGTCGCGACGGTTTACCCTCCAGGACAGTCTTGCTTTATAGCTTTCAAGACCGCAAGATGCATGACTTTTTCCTCGACCGCGACTACCCACCCCCCTCGGAACTGCAGCGCGTGGCTGCCGTCCTCCCGCAAGAGTTTGTTCCGCCCGAAGGTCTCGCCCTTAAGCTCAAGATGGATCGCGAGACCTTCGAGCGTTGCGTAGAAAAACTCGCCGCCCAGAGCGCCGCACAAACCGATCTCTCCGGCAACGTCCGCCGCGTCTCCACCCAGACACCGTGGCACTCCGGATATGCCGAACAGATCGCCTTCCGTCGCGCCCAGATCGATCGCGTCATGGACTTCGCCCAGACCCCCCAGTGCCGCATGACCGCCCTTATCCGCCACTTTGGAGACTTGGCCGATTCGCACAAGCCCTGCGGCCACTGCGACTTCTGCGCCCCCTCAGCCACGACCTCCCAGTCCTTCGCCGAGCCGACCGCCGCCGAAGACCGCGATCTGCGGACGATCCTCCGCGCCCTTGACAAGGGCAATGCAAGAGCCACCGGCCGTCTCCACACCGAACTCGACCTCAGCGAAGCGGTCAAGAAAGACCGCAAGCTCTTCGACGCCCTCCTCGACGGCCTCACCCGCGCCGGCCTCCTGCAGCTCATCTCCGACACCTTCACTGCCCCCGACGGCCGCGTCATCAACTACAAGAAAGCATCCCTGACCCACGAAGGCCAGACCCTCGCCATGGATCGAGATGGAGGGGCGTCACTCGGGGTCATCCTCCGCGAAGACTCCTCCACTCCAACTCCTTCAAGGACCCGCAAGGCCAGGGGATCGGAAAAGCCGGCCGCACTCCTCTCCCCCGCTCAGCAAGAACTCGAAGCTACTCTCCGCGCCTGGCGCAAAGCCGAAGCCGCCAAGACCGGCAAACCCGCCTTCATCGTCCTCACCGACGCTTGCCTCGCCGCCCTCGCCCAGCATCGACCCGGCACTCTGACTCAGCTCAAACAAGTCCCCGGCATAGGCCCTGACAAAGCCGAACGTTACGGAGCACACCTCTTATCCCTCTGCTCCGGCACCAGCCTCCCCAGAACCCCTACAGTCCACACTTCTTCGCGCTCCACAAACGTTGCATCAGCGAAGCCGGCCGCCGTCCCTCAAGTCACCGCAGCATCTTCCGTGCCCCATCCATCCGCAGCCCCATTGCAGATGAGTGGGAACTCGACCTGCCAAGCCACCCCCATCAAACAGTCACCAGCACCTCGCCCCGCATCCCCCGGCGAGACCTTCACCCCCGACCAACTCGCCCTCGAACAGCGCCTCCGCGACTGGCGCAAATCCGAGTCCGAGAAGATGGGGCTCCCCCAGTTCTTCGTCCTCGGCACCACCGCCCTGCGCAGCATCGTGCTGGCCCACCCCAGAGACCTCACCCAGCTTCAATCCGTTCAGGGCGTCGGGCCGGACAAGATCGATCGCTTCGGCCCATCCATCCTGGAACTCTGCAATTCCTGATCTACTTCGGCGCGACCGGCCACTGGAAGCAGATCCCATATCCATCAGGGTCTCGCAGATACACCTGCCGCATCCCGTAGTACGCATCCTTCGGCGCGCCCGCGGCAATCCCTTTAGCCCGCAGTTCCGCATACACCCCATCCACATCCGGACAAGCCAGGTACAACGTCGTGTCCGCATGAGCCGCCGTCCTGGCCGCATCTCTCTTGTCCGGTCGCATATTGCCCTCATAGGCGTTGTTCAGCATTAGTTCCACGCCCTGCAGCCGCAGCAGCGCCCAGCCATAGTCATCCTTCGCATCGGTAAACGGCGGCGACGTCATCACCACTTCAAACCCCAGCCTATCCCGATAGAACGCCACCGCACTCGGCACGTCGTAAACATGAAACATCGGCACCGCTCCCTGGATCAGTCCGTTCATCGCCAGCACCTCCGGCAGAATTCTACCTGCGCGTTATCCTCAACTCGTGAGCCCTGAATCCCACTCGCCCGACAAAACCCTCGACGAACAAGCCAATTACTGCTTCGGCTGCGGCCCCGACAATCCGCAGGGCCTTCATTTGGACTTCACCTTCCACGCCGAAGATCCCGCGAACATCACCGTGACGGCCATAGTGAATCTCACCCGCTTGCACGAAGGCCCTCCCGGCCACATCCACGGCGGCATCATCGCCACCCTGATGGATGAGGCCATGTCCAAGCTCAACCGCCCCCTGAACGTCCTCGCCATGACCCGTCACCTGGAGGTTGACTACCTTCGCCCCAGCCCCCTCTACATTCCCCTCACCCTCACCGGCCGCCATCTCCGCCGCGAAGGCCGCAAGCTCTTCCATACCGCCACCCTCCACCATCCCGACGGCACCCTCCTCGCCCAGGCCAAAGGCCTCTTCCTCGCCATCGACCCCACCCTCATCCGCGCCCACCTCACCCCATCCCGGGACCTCGCCTGACCCGCCCCGTGCCCCATCTCGACGCGAAGCGGCAGGGTGGGGTACCGTTTGCGGAAGCAGACGACCGTTTCCTCACATCGCCGAAGATGCTTCCGTGCCCATTCATCGCAGCATCACCGCGATGGGTGGGAGACTACAGTCCCCTGAACAATCCTTCCCCGCATAACTGCTAGACTTAATCCTCAGGCCATCAGCGCCCTTGAACCACCCGCCCAACCGCACCCAGCAAGGAGATCCACCCATGTCATCCTCCAACGGCAACCACTCCACTTCCACCGGCCTCCGCCTCAAGACCGGCCTCGCCGAGATGCTCAAAGGCGGCGTCATCATGGACGTCATGGACGTCGACCAGGCCATCATCGCCGAGCAGGCAGGCGCCGTCGCCGTCATGGCCCTCGAGCGCGTCCCCGCCATGATCCGCGCGGAAGGCGGCGTCGCCCGCATGTCCCATCCCAAGATGATCAAGGAGATTCAGGCCGCCGTGAGTATCCCGGTCATGGCCAAGGTCCGCATCGGACATTTCGTCGAAGCCCAGATCCTTGAACATCTCGCCGTTGACTTCATCGACGAGTCCGAAGTCCTCACCCCTGCAGACGAGCTTCACCACATCGACAAGCACAAGTTCAAAACACCTTTCGTGTGCGGCGCCAAAGACCTCGGCGAAGCCCTCCGCCGCATCTCTGAAGGCGCCGCCATGATCCGCACCAAGGGCGAGCCCGGCACCGGCGACGTCATCCACGCCGTCAAGCACATGCGCAAGATCACCTCCGAGATCAAGGCCCTTACCGTCCTCTCCGAGCAGGAGCTCTACGCCGCCGCCAAGAACCTCCAGGCTCCTCTCCAGCTCGTCCAGATGGTCGCCAAAACCGGCCAGCTCCCCGTCCCCAACTTCTCTGCCGGCGGCATCGCCACGCCCGCAGACGCCGCCCTGATGATGCAGCTCGGCGCCCAGACCGTCTTCGTCGGCTCCGGCATCTTCATGAAGGAGGGCAACATCCGCCTCAAGGTCGGCCGCTACACCGAAGATGACGCCGCCCTCCTCGGCACCAAAGCCGGCGACTTCATCAACCCGGAAGAGCGCGCCGAAGCCGAATCCCGCGCCAAAGCCATCGTCCGTGCCGCCACCCACTTCGATGACCCCGCCATCCTCGCCGAAGCCTCCGAAGATTGTCTCGGCGCGATGAAAGGCCTCGCCGTCGGCAACATCGCCGAAGCCGACATGATGCAACACCGCGGCTGGTAACTCTACACGAACGCTGCGAAGCAGTCTGTTGCGCTACCTTGATCTAGTAAGCGTCCCCGACCAAGGAATGCAGCGCGGCACCCACTTTGAAGCCCAGTGATGGATTCTCACCTCGATAATCGGCGAGTCCAGCGGCGACCCCGAGCGTGCCCCACACGGTGGATTCAATGGAGGGTGGAAGCACTGGATTATTCGGAGAGGTTCTCATCGATTTCTCCTTTCCTACCGCGAAAAAGAGCACCTTCTTCATTGTGTAGACGGTTGGTGCTGCCAGCACAAGCGGATCGCCAGTACTTCCTGCGAGTGCGCGGGCATACATATAATGCTCCGCTGCGGCAAGGTTGACATCGGTCGGACTAATCGTTCGCCGACGTTCCCGAAGAATGTAGAAGGCCTTGGTAACCTTGTCCGTGGTCTTCAAACCCGTGACTTCGTGATTGAGAGTCTGCTCAATAATGCGTTGTACTTCTTTATGGTTAGTATCTCCATCCCCGTTGATGGCCGACGGAGAGATGCTAGTCGTGAGCGATTTATCCGAAGGCATGAGAGTGTCCTGTTTTGGGTGGAAAGTTGCCGCAAGTATAGCAACAAACTCCCGACAAATTGATCCTTTTGAATCAATCCGACACGCAGATCCCGATCGGCTGCAGAAACATGCGGTCGTAGGCAACGCTTCTTACAATGCCTACTAATCGGAATAACTCTTGGGTACTAGACTGTTGCTGACAGGATTATGACGCCACTTCAGCATCGAACGCGGCGGAGAACCCGTAGATGAACATCACCCCCATCGGCCAACACGGCAAGCAACTCACCCGCCTCGGCCTCATCAACTGCTTCCTCATCCGTGAACCCGATGGCTACACCCTCATAGACACCAACCTGAAGTCCTCTGAAGCCGAAATCCTCAAAGCCGCAGCCGAGATCCCGATCCAACGCATCCTCCTCACCCATCCGCACGTAGACCACGTCGGCAGCGTCGACGCCCTTATGACCAGGCTTCCTACTCTGCAGCTCCTCGCCTCAGCCCGCTCCATCCCCATCCTTCAGATCCCACCTGACCTGACCCTCCGCCCCGGCGAGATCGGCCCCATCCGCGGCGGCAATCCCGGCATCACTAGCAAACTCACCGGAACCATCGCGGAAGGCGACCGCATCAGCTCCCTCCTCGTTATCGACACTCCCGGCCACATCCACGGCCACCAGTCCTTCCTCGACGAGCGCGACGGAACCCTCTACGCCGGCGACCAGTTCGCCACCCTCGGCCAGCTCACCATCACCGGGTTCACTCCCTGGTGGTTCCCCCTCAAGGCCTACTCCAACCGCGACCAGGCCAGAGACACCGCCATCAAGCTCCAGTCCTACCCCATCCGGCGCGTCGCCTGCGGCCACGGCAAAGTCCTGGAAGGCGGACGCGATCTGCTCCAGGCCGCCATCGACCGGGCCAACAACCTTTAGTCCGCCTCCTCTCGCCCACGCAAACGAGCAGCGGCTCTCAACCAAACGGAATCAAGTACGCTCAGGTCAGGCGTCCATGACCACCCTTGCCCTCATCAGCATCATCGTCACCGCAGCCGCACTCTTCGGCTGGTTGAGTCTCCGCGTCTGCCGTTTGCCCATCACCATCGGCACCATGCTCCTCACGGTCGTGTCTTCTCTGGCGATGATCGCCTTATCCCACACCTTCCCCGGCATGCATCTTTGGGCCGTCCAACTCGCAGGCCGCATCCGCTTTGAAGACCTGATCCTCCACGGCATGCTGGGCCTGCTCCTCTTCGCCGGAGCTTTCCTCCTGGACTTGCTGTATCTCTCCCGGGAAAAGCTCGCCGTCGGACTCCTCTCCGTCATCGCGACCCTGCTCTCTACCGCGGCCATGGCGCTGGTCATGCATTGGACCCTTCCGCTCTTCGGCATCGCCGCTCCCTGGATCGAGTGCCTCTTCTTCGGCACCCTCATCTCCCCAACGGACCCCGTCGCGGTACTGGAGATGCTGCATCGCGTCGGCGTCCCAAAAACATCCAGGCTCAGCTCGCCGGAGAGTCTCTCTTCAACGATGGCGTAGGTGCGGTCCTCTTCCTCGCCGTGCTCTCCGCATCTCGCGGTCAAGCCCCCTCCGTAGGTCGCATCGGCGCCCTGCTCTTCATCCAGTCCGGCGGCGGCCTGCTGCTGGGCGTAGCACTCGCCTGGATCGCCTCCGAGCTCATGCGCCGCGTCGAAGCCTACCAGGTCGAGATCCTTCTCACCCTTTCGCTCGCACTCGGTGGCTACGCCCTGGCTGAAACCCTCCGCGTCTCAGCTCCGCTCGAAGCCGTAGCTGCCGGCCTCGCCCTTCGCCGCTTCAACATGAACCACTCCCACCTCGAGATCTCCCATGAGTCCCTTGACCGTTTTTGGCGCGTCGTAGACGAAGTCCAGAACGCAGTCCTCTTCGTCCTGCTCGGCTTCGAGGTCCTGGTTATTCCCTTCACCCGCCAGATCTTTGAGTCCGGCGCTCTCGCCATCGTCTCAGTGATCGTCGTTCGCACCCTGGCCATCGCCCTTGTTCTCGGCTTGGTCCGCCTGCTCCAGCCCGGCCACAGATCCTCGCTCCTCACCCTGAGCTGGGGTGGCCTGCGCGGCGGCCTGTCGATCGCCCTCGCCCTCTCCGTCCCGGACCTCCAGAGCCGCACCTGGATCCTCGGCACCACCTATCTCGTCGTCGTCTTCTCGGTCATCCTGCAGGGTGGCACCCTCGATCTCTTCCTCAAGCGCCTCAGCCGGTTTGAAGAAGACCCCCCGATCGCTCCGGCCCCGGAGTAACTTTCCCCCGCCCAAAGGTATATATGGCCTACCCCAAGTCCAGACCTAAAATCTATGCTTTGAAGACTTTGCGCACTTGATGAGGGAGGGGGGAGGGGATCCCTCTCATGCCGCTCCAACAATCGAAACCAGCTCCCCATTCGAGCCTTCCACAGTCCGCTTCAACTGCCCGCAAGCCGCGTAAATATCCGCCCCACGCGGCCGCCGCACAAAAGTCGGAATCCCAGCCGCAATCAGCCGCTGCTGAAAGACATCCACCTGTTCGCGAGCCGGAGCCGCAAACGGCATCGAGGGCCCCGCATTCCACACGATTAGATTAACCTTCGCCCGCATGCCCTTCAGCAGCGCGATCACCTCCGCCGCATGCTCCAGCTGGTCGTTGATCCCGCCCAGCAGCACATACTCAAACGTGACATACTGCCGTCCCTTGAGCGGGATAGCAGCCACCGCCTTCAGCAGCGCCGCGATATT
This sequence comes from uncultured Granulicella sp., assembly GCA_965198885.1. Taxonomy (GTDB): domain Bacteria; phylum Acidobacteriota; class Terriglobia; order Terriglobales; family Acidobacteriaceae; genus Edaphobacter. The sequence continues at coordinate 3,868,659 of OZ240677.1, forward strand.
CCACTTCCGCGTGATCGGCATGATTGACTCACGCACCAGGTCATTGGACGCATTGAGCGACAGCGCCAGGTTCGGCCGAATCGGCTCAGCCGCATACCGCTCGATCCCAGGAAGAATGCCCGAGGTGGACACCGTCATCCGCTGCTCCGGAATCCGCATATGCCGGGTCAGCAGCCGCACCGAGGCCATGAAGTTGTCGTAGTTCAGGAACGGCTCGCCCATCCCCATAAACACCAGGTTGATCCGATCCGGCTGCCCCTGCCCGCGACTCGTTCCCAGCTGCACCCCATGCCGGTTCAGCACCGCCGCAACCTGCCCCGCAATCTCCCCCGCAGTCAGGTTGCGTCGGATCCCCAGCTTGGCGGTAAGGCAGAACTGGCAGTTGACCGCACACCCCACCTGGGACGAGATACAGATGGTCGCCCGCTGATACCCGGTGGGCTCCCCCTCATCATCCGTAAACACCCCATCCCCGTTGGGCATCCACACCGTCTCCACTGTCTCCCCATCCGAAAGCTGGACGAGATACCGCTCGGTCCCGTCGACCGACTTCGCAGTCTGCGCCAACTCCGGAAGTCCAACCTCATAACCAGCTTCCGCGAGTGTGGTGCGAAGCGACTCGGGGAGGGTAGTGATCTCGGCGACCGTCTGAACCCGCTGGTCGTAAAGGGCTACCGCAAGCTGCCTCGCTCGGTAGCCCGGCTGCCCCAGCGAATCCATCAGCGCACGCAGATCCGTTAAGGAGAGCCCGAAGAGCGGCTTAGAGACGGGTTGGAGGTCGATAGGCACGATTGCGCGAGGACTGCTGACACTCCAGTTTACCGTGATAAGGCGTACGCAGGAGGCGGGAGCCTGGCTATGAAAGAATAGACGTTTGAAGGAGAAGCATGGCAAGTACCCTGGAGTTGGACGAAGAATTTGTCATTGGACGTCAGCCGCATCCGGTGCGGAACATCCGCAAGACGGTATTCCCGAATGGCCTCCTGGTCCTGACCGAGGCGATGCCGCACATGCGCAGTGTCAGCATGGGGGCCTGGGTGAGGCAAGGCTCGCGTGATGAGAGCGTTGAAGAGAACGGAATCTCCCATTTCGTCGAGCACATGGTCTTCAAAGGCACCACAACCCGGAGCGCCCAGGACATTGCACGCGAGGTGGATTCTATCGGCGGCAATCTCGACGCGTTCACCGGCAAAGAGACAGTCTGCTTCAACATCAAGGTGCTTGACGAGAACATGACACCAGCGCTCGACGTCCTGAGCGACCTCGTCCTGCATCCCCGCTTCACCAAAGAAGATTTGGCGCGCGAGCAGGGAGTCATCCTCGAAGAGATCAAGATGGATGAGGACAATCCGGATGCGCTGGTGCATGAAACATTTACCCAGAAGTTCTGGAAGAACCAGGCGCTTGGGCGTCCCATCCTGGGCACCGTGGAGACTGTTTCGAGCTTCGATCAGGAGACCGTCTTTGCTCACCACGCGCGGCGATTCCGGCCGGCCAACATGGTATTCTCGGCTGCCGGACACCTGGAGCATGACCGCTTCGTGGAGCAGGTTGAAGCTATGTTTGGCAGCCTCCCCATGGGGGAATCAGCAGAGCATACGACCCATGCCACGCCCACAACGACGCCGCACATAACGCTCAAGAAGAAGCGGTCCCTGGAGCAGGTACAGCTTTGCCTCGGCGTACCCGCCCCAAAGGTTGACGACCCGGACCGTTTTGGCCTCTACCTTCTGAACACGATCCTGGGCGGCGGCATGAGTTCCCGCCTCTTCCAGACCATCCGCGAAGAAGCCGGGCTGGCCTACAGCATCTTCTCTGAGCTAAGTCCGTTTCGGGATACGGGATCGCTCTCCATCTATGCCGGCGTTGCGCTGGATAAGGCGAAGCATGCGCTTACGCTTACCATCGCGGAGCTTCGGCGTCTCAAGCAGGAGAGCGTTCCAGACGCGGAACTGAAGCGAGCGCGGGATCAGATGAAGAGCAACATCGTGCTCGGACTGGAGAGCTCATCAAGCCGCATGTCGAACCTTGCGCGACAGCAGATGTACTTTGGCCGCTTCTTTGGCGTAGAAGAGATTGAACGTGCGATCAACGATGTGACATCCGCCGACCTGCAGCGAATTGCCAATCAACTCTTCCAGTCCGATGCGATCGCCGTGACCTTTTTGGGGAATCTAGGCGCACTGAAGATTGAACGCTCCGACCTCGTTTGTTGATACGATTTGGCTGAAAGAACTGTGATTCTGTAGAGGATTTATGACGATCAAGAATCTGACCCGCGCCGTTCAAGAGTATGAAGAAGGCTTTACCCTGATCGAGTTGCTGATCGTGATGTCGGTCATGCTGATCTTGATGACCCTCGCTATCCCTCAGCTCCTGAAACTGAGAAAGACGGCTGCCGAGACCTCCGCGATCCAGTCCGTGCGCACCATCGGACAGGCGGAGATCCAGTACAACTCCTCGTATCCGCAGAACGGCTTCTCCTGCTCCCTGGCATCCATGGGGGGATCGCCAGGCACCCCGCCGACCGCGCAGGCCGCACAGGTGCTCGACCCCACACTCGCGCTTGGACAAAAGCAGGGCTATACGTTCAACATCACCAACTGTACGAAGGTGACCGTCGCCAACCAGGACATGTTTACCGGCTACGAGATCACGGCGGTCCCGACGTCAGTCGGACGCAGTGGCGACCGCGGTTTTTGCATGGACGAGAACAACATCATCAAAGTGGATCGGCAGGGCGGGACAAACTGCACGGAGACCTTGCAGTAGGTGGGCCCAGTAGCGCAAGTTTGCACCCTAATCCTAGGGTTTAGTCTCTTGGGGATGACCTCGGGTGCTCAGTCCGCGCCCTCCAGGCTGACTTCCACCCAGACTGCGCTGCTACACAAAATCGACGAGCACTACAACCATCTCGCGAGTCTTCGAGCTCATTTTGTAGAGAACTATAGTGGAATGGGAATGACCCGTTCTGAGACCGGAACCTTGCTGCTGAAGAAGCCGGGGCGAATGGCATGGCATTACGACATCCCAGAGGGTAAGGTCTTCGTCTTTGATGGCAAGTTTGCTTGGTTCTACACTCCAGGTGACCCGCAAGCACAGAAGATCCCCGCCAAACAGATGGATGACCTGCACACCCCGCTCCGGTTTCTGCTGGGACATACAAGGCTGGAGAAGGAACTAGACGATATAAGCATCGCAACCAGCGGCGACCGGTTCACCATCAGCGGTTTGCCCAAGGGCTTGTCCTCCCGAGTCAAACAGCTTCTGCTGCAGGTCACTTCTATCGGCGTGATCACAGGAATGCAGTTGGAAGAACTCGATGGGGCCAAAACCGAGTTCTTCTTCACCGGCATTCAAGAGAATGTACCTGCATCGGATCAAGACTTCACCTTCATCCCTCCGCCCGGTGTCACCGTGGTCAGCGGATCGTCTCCAATCTGAGCGCTTGTTCGATGAGACTCCGCAGTCCTAAACCGTGACTTGCCCTTGAGTTCCCACGTCTATCTTTCCGCCCGATACAGCGGCAGCAAGATACTTGGCATACAGTACCAGCTTGCTGGAAGAAGCTTCCCAGTAATGTGCCTCAGTGACATTCACCTTCAGCACACGGATCTGCGGATCATCTTCCCCACCCGGGAACCAGGCCTTGAACATGGGATTCCACAGCTCATGAATCTTTGCTTTATCCCGGCTGATTGAAGCGCGTCCCTTGGCGGAGACGTACTTCGAGTTTGAAGGGTCTGAGAACAGGAGCCCAACATGATCGTCATCTTTTATCTCTGCCACTTTGCCTGTATCTGCAGGCGTTAGAAACCACATGCTCCCGTCGAACTCCGCCTTCTGCATGGCCATGGGTCTGCTGTCGAAAGAACCATCTCCGGCTGCGGTCGTCATCATGCAGATGTGAATTCCCTTGATCAGCTCCGCAATCTTCTCGATGCCGTCCCGCCCCGACAAATCTTTTGTTTCACTCATCATCAACCTCCAGCCATTTGGATGCGCGTTCTCCCGACCGAGAGGGCAGGAAGTGCGTGTCGGCTAGAATCTATCTGCCGGCATTTGTGAAAGAGAGACCCGTGGTCAACACCGCAAGAGCGAAGCATCTTACGACGGCTGATTTCGAAGCTGCCGTCTCGACCCCCATCCCGAAGATCGCAGTCTTTGACTGCGATGGAACCCTTTGGTCCGGCGATGCCGGCTCCGGCTTCATGAAGTGGACTATCGAACGCGGCCTGATCTCACGGGAAGCGATCGACTGGTTGGATAAGCGGTATCGCGAGTACAACCGCGGCGAGATCTCCGAGGCTGCCATCTGCGGCGAGATGGTGCAGGTCTACCAGGGGCTGCGTGAGACGGAGATGCGGGCGGCGGCCGCAGAGTTCTTCGAGGCCCGGATCGAAGATCATATCTTCCCGGAGATGCAGCGGCTGGTGGCGTCGCTGAAAGACCACGGCGTAGAGATCTGGGCCGTGAGTTCAACCAACGACTGGGTCATCGAAGAGGGGGTTCGCCGGTTCGATATTCCTGCGGACAAGGTGCTCTCGGCGAGGGTAGCCATCGACGATGGCAGAGTCACCAGCCGACTGCTCGACGTTCCAACGGATCAGGGCAAAGTGGCGGCTCTGCATCGGGCGGGTGTAACCCACCCTGATGTCGTATTTGGCAACTCCGTGCATGACGCTGCCATGCTGGCGATCGCGCTCAGGGCGTTCCCGGTAAACCCCACCCCCGCGCTTCTGGAACGAAGTGCAATCGAAGGTTGGGCGGTGTACTATCCGGCTTCGGTTCGCCCAGTGGACGCTCCGAGCGGCGACTATTCCCTTCCGCGGGGCGTCTAACATCTAGAAATGAAAGAACCTATTCGCAAGCTGGACGGACCGGGTGAGCTGAACGCCTTGAAGCCAGTCCGGCTTGTGGTGGCGGCGCTGATCTTGCGCAGAATAGCGGACACGGATAACCTCGAAGTCCTGATCTGCCAAAGAAAGCCGGATCAGCCGATGAGTCTGAAATGGGAGTTTCCCGGCGGCAAGATTGAAGCGGGTGAGACCTCAGAGGAAGCTCTGGCGCGGGAACTTGACGAAGAGCTTGGCATCCACGCAACCATCGGCCGCAAGGTCGCACGCATCCGGCACAAGTACCGCAACGGCGGAACCATCGACCTTCAGTTCTTTGTCGTGCAGGAGTTCACAGGCGTGCTTGAGAATCGGATCTTCAACGACATGCGCTGGTCGCCGTTGGGTAATCTCGTCGATTACGACTTCCTTGCGGCGGATTTGGGCCTGATCAAAGACCTCTCCGAAGGCAAGCTTCTTTAGTCCTGTCAACCCGCGCCGGAATGAAGACTGTTCCAGACCAGCACAACAGAGAGCCCGATGACGATGATCGCAGTCGTCCAGGCAACGACATTGAACATCAACGTATTCGTATACTTTCCCATCAACTCATGCTTGTTGATCAGCTTCAGCATAAAGATCAGCACTACCGGCAGCAGCACGCCATTCAATACCTGCGACAGGATCGCAATCTGTACCATAGGGAAGTTTGGGATCAGCACCACCGCAGCGCCCAACGCGATCAGCAGCGTATAAAACCAGTAGAAGAACGGGGCTTCCTTCCAGCCCTTATCCAGCCCGCTCTCAAAGCCCAGCCCTTCGCAGACCGTGTACGCCGTGGAGATCGGCAGTATCGATGCCGCGAAGAGCGAGGCGTTGAAGAGCCCAGCGGCGAACAAGATAAAGGCATAGTCCCCTGCGAGCGGTTTCATCGCCTGCGCCGCGATTGAAGCATCAGAGATATTCTTCATGCCATGCGCGAAAAGCGTCGCCGCACAGGCAACGACGATGAACCAGGCCACAATATCCGTGAAGATCGACCCGACAATCACGTCCAGCCGTGAAGCCTTGTATTGCCGTACCGTGATGCCCTTCTCCACAATCGAGCTCTGCAGATAAAACTGCATCCACGGTGTAATGGTCGTGCCGATCACCGCCACGGTCATATAAACGTATGGCTTGTCCCGCCAGACGGAGCGCGGCGGAAGCTTGATCGTCTCCACCAGCGCTGTATGCCAGTTCGGCTGCGAGAGCACCCCGGCAATGATGTACGCGATATAAAAAACACTCGCGATCAGAAAGACCTTCTCCACCTTCTTGTAATCGCCTTTCACCACCAGCGCCCAAACCAGCACAGCCGCACACGGCACACTAATGTACTTGCTGAGATGAAAGAGGCTCATGCTGCCCGGGATACCGGAGAACTCCGTGATCACGTTGGTGAAATTCACGATAACCAGCAGAAGCATCATGACGAAGGTCAGCCGCAGCCCGAACTCCTCGCGGATGAGGTCGCTCAATCCTTTCCCTGTGACCGCACCCATGCGTGCGCACATCTCCTGCACGACGATAAGTGCCAGCGTAATCGGAACCATCGTCCAGAGCAGCGTGTAGCCGAAAGCCGCGCCCGCTTGCGAGTACGTGTAGATGCCACCCGCATCGTTGTCCACATTCGCGGTGATAAAGCCCGGACCCAGCACGGCAAGAAAGAGGAAGATGCGGACGCGCCAGGACTTTAGCGAAAACCGCTCCACGTCAAATACTCCTTCCCGCACGCTTCAGGATCGCTTCCGCCCGCTCGACGATGAGACTCACCTGATGATCGTTGAAGTAGCCATCGCGTCGCGCTCGCGCCATGCCCGCGGCGGCAATGCGTGTTCGCGCCGCCTCATCCGGAAGATAGCGTGCGATCTTCTCTTTCAGCTCTTCAACTCCATCGAAGAAGACCGCCTCCTCATCCTCGATAAACTTCGACGCATGGCCGACGCTGCGTTCCGCGAGCAGAAAGCCTCCGCACCCTGCAATCTCGAAGCTCTTCTGCGTATATTCATCGAGATTCGAACGCGTCAGGAAGCTTAGGTTGATCTTCGTCTTCCAGATACTCTCGCGATACTCCTCCTCAAAGAGTTCACCGCCGACAAAGACCCGGTCCATCACACTCTTCGAAAGTTCCTTCGCCCAAGCAGCCCGATTACCGGAGATGGTCAACGGTATCCCGGCCTCGCTCACCGCCGCCAGGATCTGAGCCCTCTCATCGTACGGTGTCCCCACAAACGAGACCTCCCGATCCCGCTCCTCATCCGACCACCCATCCGGCGGCGGGAAGTGGATCGTGGGCTCGTATGCCGTCTGAACCTTCATCACGTCACGAGCGCTGCGGTCTCGGTAGTCCCTCAGGCTCACATCGCGCTGCGTCACATGCAGGTCGTAGAATGGAATCGTCTTCCGATAGAGTCGCCAGCCCGGATCCTTACGCGGTCCAAACGCGTTGTCGATCATGTAGCTCACGGTCACTATGCCCTGCTCGCGCATCGCAGCGAGCGTCGCCGGACGCACCTTCAACACCTTATCCGCCCAAAAGATCTCCATCCGCTCCTGTTTCACAAGCTTCAGCAGATCCGCATTCAGCCGGTCGGTCGCGGGCCCTGCCACGAGCCGAAACTCCACCTTCCGCACCAGCGTGTTCTTCGCCTGATAGGGCTCAATATCGAAGGGAACAATCCTGCAGCCGATCCGTTCCAGCGCCCACTGCCGCCATCTCGTCGAAGTCCCATACGAGAGGGCGCCAGCATACAGAATCTTCATCCCGATCCAAGCCCTTTCCTCGACTCAAGTCTTCACTCCATGAGCTATGCCGCTAGTGGTGATGACGCAGCCATCCAATCACATGTTCCGCACGGATCACACCCGCCAGACGCATATTCGCGTCCACCACGGGCAGGCAACGCAAGTTGTATTTATCGAACTGCTCCGCGACCTTCCGGCCATTGGCGTTCAGGTCCGAGGTTACCACGTGGCTCTCGCACATCCCGGCGAGCCGTTGCCCTTCCTGCGCAACCGCCTCGTGGTCTGCAAGCAGCAGCCTCGCTACATGGATCTGCCCCGTGAGGCACCCCCTTTCGTCAATCAAGAGGATCTCGGTCACCGTCTCCAGATCGCCTTCAAACGACCTCAACGCAGCCATTGCATCCGCAACGCTGGAGTTCCCCTCCAGCGCAATATAATCCTTCGTCATCAGTCCCGCGGCCGAGTCCGGCGCATACTCAAGCAGCTCTTCCACATCGTGCCGCTCCTTCTCGCCCATCTCTTCGAGTATCGCGTCCGAGCGCTCATCCGACAGCTCAGAGAGCAGGTCCGCCGCTGCCCCGGGGTCCATCTCATCAATGATTCCAGCCACCGTCTCAGAGTCCAGCGATTCGATCAGCGTCTTCTGCGTCTTGAGCTCGATCTCCTCAAGCGCCTCTGCCGCAACCTCCTCATCGAGGCTCGAAAACAGCGCCAATCCTTCAGCCGGCGCAAGCTCTTCCAGGATGTCGGCCAGGTCGGAAGGATGCATCCGCGAGAGCCGGTCCTGCTCGATCTTGAGCCGCACCCGCCGCGACGGATCTCGGTCGATCAGATCCACAAAGTCCCACGGAATCACTCGAGGCTTGAACTTGCAGGTCAGCCGGTCCAGCGCCTCCTGGGGCAGCCCCTTCAGCAGCCGCCGCGCAGCGCCTCTCAACCCTACTTCCACCTCGGCGATGCGCAACGTCAACTGCCTGGCATCATCCTCACCCGTCATCTCCCAGACCAGGTCCACGTCATTCACGCGAACGACCTTGTGTCCATTGATGTCGATAATCTGCTGGTCCAGCAGGTCGCGATCCAGCATCAGGTAAGCGTCGCGATCCGTCATCTGCGACGCACTCTCACCCTCAAGCAAGTGCAGCCGTCCGTCCTCCTTACGCCGCAACGCACCCAGGCGAATCATCGCCGGCGCATCTTTCCTGCCCGTCGCGCCCCCCTGTAGCACCAGCGCCTCCACATGACACGCGTCGGTCATGGGCAACACGGCAAACTCAGCCACGCGCCCTATCGCCTTGCCGTCATGTCCCATCACGGCCACGCCCATCAAGGCGGAGACGCTCGTCCTGTGGTTTTCCGCTTTCATTCCAAAGCTTCCTTCTTCGCATCCTACGCCACGGCGCCCACGCTGCCGGAAACAGAAAGCCGTCGCGCACGGCGACGGCTCTCACTGGTTCAACACATCCTAAACTTCACGACGTCACAGCTTACTTGCCGAAGTCCACCTTGGGAGCCACGCTGTTGGAAGCGTCGCCCTTGAAGTACTCATTGCGATACCGGTACGGGGTGAAGCTTGCCCAGATACTCTGGGGAAATTGTTGGATGTACACGTTGTAATCGCGTAGCGAGTCATCGTAACGTTTCCGCTCGATCGCGATCCGGTTCTCCGTCCCGGCAAGCTCATCCGTCAACGTCTTGAACTGTTCATTTGACTTCAGGTTCGGATACGCCTCCTGCAGCCGAAGCAACGGGCTGATCGCCACGTCTAGCCGCTGGTTGGCCTGGATGCTGCTTGCGCGATCCGTCGCCGCCATCACGCCGGCACGCGCATTTGCGATGTTCGTCAGCACCGTCGTCTCTTCTGCCACATAGCCCTTCACCGAGGCCACAAGATTCGGAATCAGGTCCATCCGGCGCTGCTGCTGGACGTTCACCTGCGCGTACTGCGCATCCACCTGCTCATTCTTCTGCACCATCGTATTCTTAGCGCTGATGAAGCTGCCCGCGCCAAAGATCAGCACCAACACAATCACACCGACAACTCCAAGACCAACCCACAAACCCTTCATTCTTCCTCCAAACCAAATACATCCGGCTAAACTCTACCACTCCGGCTTGAACTCATTACGCAATTCGATCCCATAACGTACTCTAGAAATCGCGAGACGCACCGCCTCCACCTGAACTTCCTCCGCCCATCCCTCCGAAGCTGCCGCCTCCGCGATCGTCATCGTCTCTTCCACCTCCACCTCCGCCTCCCATCACACTCCACAGCAACATCCACGCCCAACCAATATTCCCCGTAAGCACCAGAACGACAAGCACGCACAGGAACAGCACCCCCAGGATGATCTGTCCCATTCCGAGATGACCCTGGTTCGAGTAACCCGAGCCTTCGCGGTGGTAATGATGGTGAACGGTCGGAGTAAGCGTCACCTGGGCGTCGGCCGCTATATCTTGCGCGATCGTCTGGGTGCCAGTTTGCGCCGCTTGATCCCAGTCTCCCTGCTTCGCGGCCGGCACCGCATCGTCCAAAATCCGCCCAACCTTCGCATCGTTGAGCACGCCTTCCAACCCGTAGCCCACCTCAACCCGCATCTTTCGCGAGTCGGTCACGATCACGTAGATCGCGCTCCGGTCGGAGCCTTTCTTCCCCAGCTTCCACTTCTCTTCGAGCTGTACCGTGAACTCCTCGATGCTCTGATCGTCCTCCAGCTTATGAATGGTGACGACCGCAACCTCGGCGTTCGCCTTATCGTGGAGTTGTCTACAAAGATCCTCAAGCGTCTGCCTGGTAGCCGGACTCAGAACATCCGCAAAGTCATTTACGTACGAGCTTGGCAGCGGAAGATCCGCAACCTTCTCCGCCCGCGCAAACGAGCCGAAGTAAAGCAGAAAGAAAAACAAAATCACGCGCTGCAAGCAAAACCTCATTGGACTCTGACTCAGTCTACGCTGACGCCAACCTTCCGGTTCCATAAGCAACATCCGCCTGCTCTCAGCGAACAGTACTGGGCAAGCGTCCGGTATCCTGAAGACTGGAGACTTCTTGAGCATGCAGCAGTCTGAAATCCTCACCCCACCCGTCGCACGCCGGCAACCTGTTGTCACCTCCGTTCACGGCCACTCTCTTCAAGACGATTACGCCTGGATGCGCGACAAGGAGTCCCCCGAACTGCTGGCCCATTTGGCGGCAGAGAACGCCTACACCGCCGCAGTCATGCAGCCCACCGAGTCCCTGCAGGCGACCCTCTATGCCGAGATGCTCTCGCACATCAAGGAGACGGACGAGTCCGTTCCGACCCCGGACCGTGGATGGCTCTACTCCACTCGAACCGTACAGGGCAGCCAGTACCCCATTCACTGCCGTCGCAGAGGCATCCGCGACGCCTTAGGCGTCCTGCTCCCTGACCCCACCGCAGAGAAGAAAATCCTCCTCGACGTCAACCGCCTCGCTGAAGGACAAGCCTTCATGGCAGTCGGCGGCATAAGCGTCAGCCCGGACACCCGCCTCCTCGCGTACTCCACCGACAACACCGGATTCCGCCAGTACACGCTTCATATCCGAGACCTCGCAACCGGCCAGGATCTCCCCGACACAGCAAGTCGAGTCGGTTCGTTCACCTGGGCGGGCGACTCCACGACGCTCTTCTACACCACGGAAGACGAAGTCACCAAGCGTCAGGACAAGTGCTTCCGGCATCAACTCGGCTCGGACACGCTCGATCCCCTGGTCTTTGAGGAGACCGACGAACGCTTCAACCTGAGCGTAGGTTCGACTCGCGATGATAAATACATCCTCCTCGAGAGCGGCAGTCACACCACCTCCGAGGTCAGCTTCCTGCCCGCGCATGCCCCCACCTCAGCCTTTACCTTGATCGCCCCGCGCATTGACGATCAGGAGTACTATGCCGATCATCGCGAAGGCGTCTTCTACATCCGTACCAATGACGCGACCCGCAACTTTCGCATGGTTACCACACGGGTTGAGTCTCCCGCCAGAGAATCCTGGACCGAGTTCTACCGCGGCGCCCCTGATATCCCGTTAGAAGACTTCGATCTCTTCCAGACCTTCTGCGTTCTGACCGAAAGAAAAGCGGGCCTGCCCATCCTGAGCGTCTACGATCTGCTCCCGGACGGAGCCCTCGGGGAGTATCGCGAGATAGCCTTCCCAGAACCGACGTACACAGCGTCTGCAGGCGCCAACCACGAGTTCCGCTCGACTCACTTCCGCTACAGCTACACATCCCTCGTGGCGCCCCCGTCGGTCTACGACTACGACGTCCAACAAGGCACATCCCATCTCCTGAAGCAGCAGGAGGTGCCGGGCGGTTTCGACAAGAGCCGTTACGCCTCGGAGCGGTTGTGGGTGGAGGCACAAGACGGCGCCATGATACCCGTGTCACTCGTTTATCGCCGCGACAAGTTCCGCCCCACCCGCGACAATGAGACCGGCGAAAACCCGCTCTACCTCTATGGATACGGCTCCTATGGCTTCGCTTTGCCGGTCGGCTTCAGTCCCACTCGTCTCGCTTTGCTGGACCGAGGCGTCGTGATCGCCTACGCTCACATCCGCGGAGGCGGTGAACTCGGAGACGCATGGCACGATGCCGGAAAGATGATGCGCAAGCAGAATACCTTCCAGGACTTCATTGACGTCGTCGAGCATCTGGTTCAGGAGGGCTACGGAGCCGCTGACCGCGTCGCCATCGAAGGCGGAAGTGCAGGCGGCCTCCTCATGGGAGCCGTGGTCAACATGCGCCCCGAGCTCTTCCGCGTTGTCCTCTCCCACGTTCCATTCGTCGACGTGATAAACACCATGCTCGACGCTTCCCTGCCCCTGACCGTCGCCGAATACGAAGAGTGGGGCAATCCGAATCTCGCCGACGACTTCCACTACATGCTCCACTATTCGCCCTACGAGAACCTGGAAAAGCTCAACCCCGATGCAGTCCCAGCGATGCTCGTCAAAACCAGCCTCAACGACTCGCAAGTCATGTACTGGGAACCGGTGAAGTACGTCGCCCGCCTCCGCACCCTCAAGCGCAACGCCACACCTCTTCTCCTCCACATCAACATGGAAGCCGGACACGGCGGAGCATCCGGCCGCTACGACTACCTCAAAGAGATCGCCTTTGACTACGCCTTCCTCTTGCGTGAGCTTGGAGTCGAGGACTGTAGCAAATTACCTGTCGGTGTATAGGGAGGCGTTGCTCTCAACGTCATTTCTCTCAAGGAAATGACTCTGCGTGATGCATGCACTCCATAGGAACGGGTAATTTGCGCTAAACCTTAGCCTCAGCCTCAACCACCGCATCGCCCTCACCCGGAGCCAGAAACAGATTCGTCTCCAACCCATGCTGCCGGGTATAAAGATCGAAGTAGCGCCCTTCCAACGCATAGAGCGACTCATGCGTTCCACGCTCGACAATATTTCCCTGTTCGATGACCAGGATCTGGTCCGCCTTCCGGATCGTGGAAAGACGATGAGCGATCACGAACGTCGTCCGCCCCTTCATCAGGTGATTCAACCCCGCCTGGATCATCGCCTCCGACTCAGAATCCAGCGAACTCGTCGCCTCATCCAGAATCAAGATCCGGGGATCGGCCAGAATCGCCCGCGCAATCGAGATCCGTTGCCGTTGCCCACCGGAGAGCTTCACCCCACGCTCGCCGACAATCGTGTCGTAGCCCTCCGGAAACCGCTCCGCGAACTCATCTACCCGCGCAATCCGGCATGCCTCCAGCAGCATCGCCTCACTTGCCGCCGGCCTCGAAAACCGCACATTCTCACGAATCGTGCCGTCGAACAGAAACGTCTCCTGCAGAACCACGCCAAGCTGCTCCCGATAGCTGCTCAGACGAACATCGGCCAGGTCCACACCATCGACCAGCAGCCGCCCGGCAGTCGCCGTGTGAAAGCCGCAGACCAGCGAGATAATCGTCGACTTGCCTGACCCGCTCGATCCCACTAAAGCGGTTACGGTTCCTGGATTCGAATTAAAGCTGATCCCATGCAGCACCGGCTTGCCTTCTTCATACTCGAACTCCACCTCATCGAAGGTCACCTCGCCTCGAATAAGGTCCATCACCAGCTGCCGCTTGGGATCCGCATCCTCTTCCCGCTCATTCAAAATCTCGTTCGTTCGATCAAGCCCTGCGACCGCCTCCGTCAGTTGCGTCCCGATTGACACAAGCTGTGCGATCGGCGCCACCATGAACGCCAGGAACGCCACATACGTTACGTAGCCGCCCGTAGTCAGCTTGCCCGCCACCACCTGGTGCCCACCCAGATACATGATCAGCGCAGTCACCACGCCCAGCACGGTCGTGGAAGCAAGCGCCATCATCGATTGCGCAGTCAGGGAAGAGATCACATTCTCCAGCAGCCGTTTGACGCCGCCGGAAAATACCTTCGCTTCACTCTCCTCCGCGTGATAGCCCTTCACCACACGTACACCGCCCAACGACTCCGTCAACCGGCCGGTCACCTCCGCATTGATCTTCGCCCGCTCGCGGAAGATAGGCCGAATCGTATTAAAGGCACGCTGCAGGATCAACGCAAACAGCACCAGAATGACGAACGTCAAAAGCGTCATCTGTACGCTGAGTGAAACCAGATAGCAGAACGCAAAGATCGCTGTAAGCACGCCGCCTACAAAGTCCACGACTCCAGTCCCAATGAGGTTCCGCACCCCTTCGACATCGGTCATGATGCGCGCAACCAGCGTACCAGTCCGGTTCTCGTCGTAGAACGCGACGGGCAGCCGGCCAATATGCGCTTGCACCTGCATCCGCAGGTCCGAAATCAATCGTTGGCCTGCGGTTGAGAGCAGTTGCGTCAACGTATAGGAAGTCAATCCCTGAACCAGCGTCGCGGCCACCACCACACCAACAATCTTTGGCAGCAAGCTCAGTTGATGATGGGTCATGACGCCATCGATCAGGTACCGGAACGAGGCCGGAAGCACCAGACCGCAAGCCCGGTTCACCACCATCAGAAGAAAGCTGCCCGCCAGCAGACCACGCCGGGGCCGAACTAAAGTCCAGATCTGCGGCCATACCTTCTTAAAGCTGGGTTTCGGCTTCGCTGCCGTGAGCGCAGCCGTGGTCGCACGACCTGTCCCCCGCGAGGGCCGGTCTCCCGACGGCATCCCGCCGTTGAAGCTCGATCCACCTAACCGAGATGCCATGCATTCAACCTTTCAAAACCGAAAACCTAAACTAAAGCGCCGCGATTCGGCCTCGCCGTGCCTCAATGAACGACCGGACACAAAACGCGACAAACAACAAACAAAGCAGGCAGGTCGTAGCCTTCTCTTCAATCGCAATCGGATGAGGAAGGTTCGCACCGCGCGAAAGCTCAAACACGTCGAAAGCGGACTTGATCGTCCCCAGAAAACCTAGCAATCCAACTGTGACCGCGATGTGCATCCACAGCATTCGCTTCTTGGCGTCCTCCGTATGAGCGAGCGCCCCGCTTACCGCAAGCAAGAGCCCGATCAGGCTCGGGATGAGTGCAGTGGGGGCTTTATGGCCGGTCAGCCAGAACCCGGCAATTCCAACCAGCAACAAAAGAACTCCGAAGACAATCGTTAACTTTGCCACCTTGCCCGCTCCTCATCCGCCCGTTATCGTTTTCCACTCAAGATCAACAGCCCTCAAGCCCACCATGTATTAAGATACGCCATCAAGCCGGCGCTCCCGCCGCCGCACGCATCTGAGTCACCAACTCCGCCGGCTGCCAGTCTTTGCTTGGATACCAGCCCAGCACCTTTCCATCCTTGCCGATCAGAATCGTCGAGAGCGAATGCATCAGCGTAGCCGGATCGCTCCCCGTCACCCCCACATCGAAGTACTGCTCCACCTTCGGCAACTCCGCTTGGGACGGCGCGGCAAAATCCCAATGCCGAAAGTCCTCATTCGTAAATCGCCCGGTGTGCGCCCCCCCATAGCTCCGTAGAACCGCAGGCGTGTCGTATGCCGGGTCGAAGCTCGCGCTCAGCAGGTGCGTCCGGTCGTAAACCCTCTTATCCTCCGCCAGGCTCTTATCGATCGCAGCAAAGTTCGCACTCATCCTCGGACAGAAATCCGCCATCGGACAACGTGTATAGATAAACGTCACCAGCAGTACCTTCCCCCGGAACTGAGACAGGTGGATCTCCCGCCCACTCTGATTCAACAGATGAAAATCCGGCACCACATCCCCAGCCTGCGGAACATGGTACGAGACCTTCGGCTTGGTATCCGGCCTCGCCTGCGCCACCACCACCAGGTGGTCCAACCTTGGGGCCGACACTCCCTGCACTACCACCCGAGCCGTAATCACATCGCCGACATGCATCTCGCCGATCGTGCCCGGGTCGGCGAGCCGGTACGGCATGGTCATCGCCTCCATGTACCCCGGAATAGCCTGGTGATCGATCGTGAGTTCACCGGCCACCTCATCCACGGCCACAATCTTGCCACGCATCGCATAGGTCTTCGCCCCGACGTCACGCCCTTGCACGGTCAATCCCTGCCGGCATCCCGTCAGTCCAACCACCAGCCACACCATCAGAGCGAACCGAAGCGGCATTCAAACACTCCTGCGCTCATGATACCGGCATACCCGCGCTCCCTATCCCGGCCTCGCAAATTCACCTTCATGAGCCCGGCCGAGGGCGTAGAAAAAGCGTATAAGAGGAAGATGGATCAAGCGGGAAACCCACTTTCCCGGCTGCCCCGCGCAGTCGCTGAAGCCCTCGCTCGCGGAGCCTTGATCCTGACCCCGAATCAACGCCTAGCGCGCAATCTCCGCCGCGCTTTCGATCAAGAGATGCAGATCCAAAGCCGCCTGGACTGGACCCCCCCGGACATCTTCGCCGTAGACTCCTGGCTCTCCGAAGCCTGGCAGCGGCTCACCCGCTCCGGCTTCACCTCCCGGGTTCTCCTCAACCGCACGCAGGAGCTCTCCCTCTGGCTCAAGATCCTCTCAGCCGATCCTAAAATCTCTGCCCTGCGATCCCTGGATGTCCTCGCTGAGATGGCCGCTTCCGCCTGGAGTCAGCTCTGCGCCTACAACGGACGTTCGAGAGCAAAGGACGCCGGCGACAGTACGGACACCCGAGCCTTCCGAAGCTGGTGCACAGACTTCGAGCAAAGTCTCCAACGCAGTGGATACATCACGTCGGCCGAGTTGCCCGCCGCTCTCCGCACCTCCGCCCCTGCATCTGAGCTGCTCGCCAAACCCAAAGGCATTCTCCTCGTAGACTTCGACATCATCCCCCCAGCCCTTAAGGATCTTCTCTCAGCACTCCAGCATTCCGGCCACTCAGTCGATGAGCACAAATCCTCCACGCCGACCGCCTCCGCTCACATCCACGAAACCGCCACGGAACGCAAGGAACTGGAGCGAGCAGCCGTCTGGACGAGTCAGGTTCTCACCCAGAACCCCGCGAGTCGGGTTGCGATCGTCATCCCCAATCTCGCCGTCCGCCGCCCTGAGATCGTTCGCATCTTCGGCCAGACCCTCGCACCTGAACTCGAACGCTTCCGCCCCTCCGAAAATTCATCCCTTCCAGCCGGTCCCCTCGAGTTCTCGCTCGGCTCCTCCCTGCACGACGCGCCGCTCATCAAGACCGGGCTCGACCTCCTCCGCTGGACCACCGAGCCCCTCCCCATCGCTGTCATCAGCGAACTCCTCCTCTCGCCCTTCTTCGGAGGCGTATCCCCGGCTGCTGACCCGTTCGCCATCGCCGAGTTCGACGCCCTCGAACTTCGTCGGCACTCCATCCTCCGCCCCGAGCTCTCACTTCCTGCCGCCATCCGCCTCGTTGAACTCTCCTCGCGCCGGCTGCGGCTCGCATCTTTGCTAGCCCAGCTCAAATCACTGCAACATACAGCGCAACGCGAGATTCCCGATCCCCATCGCCAACGGGCCCACGCGGAATGGTCGGACCTCTTCGCCGTTCTCCTGCAGGCCGCCGGCTGGACCCGCACGGCTCACACCGACTCCTTCGCCTTTCAGATACATCGCCGTTTCGACGCTGCTCTCGAAGAACTCGGCACCCTCGACTTCGACGGCACCCGCGCAGACGCTCGCGTAGCCATCGAGTCGCTCCAACGCATCGTTCATCGCGCGATCTTCGCCCCCGAGTCACACGATGCTCCTGTTCAGATCATGGGCCCGCTGGAAGTCGGCGGCGCGCCCTTCGACGCCCTCTGGTTCCTCGGCGCAGGCGATCTTGGCTGGCCCCGGGCCCCCATCTCATCCCCGCTCTTACCCGGCGACCTCAAGCGAACTCTCGGCCTCCCCGGTTCAAACGCCGAGCGCGATAACGCCGCGGCCCTCGCACTCACCCAGAGAATCGCCGCCTCCGCACGCGAAGTAGTCTTCAGCTTCGCCTCTAAAGTAGAGGACGCTCTCCAGCGTCCATCACCGATCCTAAGCGAACTGAATCTGCAGCCGCTCGCCGCACCTGCGCCTCCCTTGGACTCCGAAACCGGGGCGATAGAGACATTTTCGGACAGCACCGCCATTCCTCCACTCCCGGACCGGATCACCCGCGGCGGCGCTCAGCTTCTTCAGGCGCAGGCAGCCTGCGGCTTCCGCGCCTTCGCCGAGCATCGCCTCGTCTCCACCGAACTCGAGCTTCGCACACCCGGCCTCGACGACCTCGAGCGCGGCAGTCTCGTCCATCGCGTCATGGAGCACTTCTGGAGCAAGGTCACCACGCAGGCCGAACTCGCCGCCACCCCGCCGATCGAAAGAGATTTCCTCCTCGAGGAATGCATCACCTTTGCCATCGAGCGCACCCGAGCCTCTTCACAAGGCACCTGGGACGAAGCCTACCTCTCCGCCCAGAGAAAGCGTCTCCTCAACCTCCTTCGGCCTTGGCTGGAACAGGAACTCAGCCGCCCGCCCTTCGCCGTTCGCAGTCAGGAGAAGCGCCTCAACGACGTCCGTCTCGGACCCTTGCGTCTCGACCTCCGCGTCGATCGCATTGACGACACCGAAGCCGGTACCCTCATCCTCGACTACAAGACCGGCAGAGCGCACCCGAACGACTGGAAGTCCGAACGCCCCGACGCCCCACAGCTCCCCCTCTACGCCATCCTCTCCGGCGAACCCGTCAGAGGGATCGCCTTCGCCCTGCTGCGCGCCGGCAAGGATCTTGCCCTGAAGGGATTCGCAGACTCCGCGAATCTCTTCGGCCCCATCACCCGCGGCGGCCTTTCCATGCAGGATCAGATCGAGACCTGGAGCCGCGACCTCACCGCTCTTGCCGTCGCCTTCGATCACGGCGACCCACGCCCCGACCCCAAGATCTATCCAACCACCTGCAGCCGCTGCTCGCAGCGTCTCGTCTGCCGGCTTGATCCCGCAACCCTCCGTCCGTTCGATGAAGACGATGAGCTCGCCGAAGAGGAGTACGCCTTTGGCTGATCTCCTCCTCTTTCCTCCCGCATCGCTCGCAGCAGAACAGGAAGAAACCCCAGCCCCCAGCGATCTTGAAGCTCGACGGCAGGCTCTCGACACCACCCGATCCTTCGTCGTCGAAGCTCCCGCTGGATCGGGCAAGACCGGCCTTCTCATTCAGCGTTTCCTCAAGCTCCTCGCCCTGGACAGCGTCACCGATCCCGCCCAGGTCCTCGCCGTCACCTTCACCAAGAAAGCCACCTCGGAGATGCGCGACCGCGTCTGGCGCCAGCTCCTCGCAGCCAGTGAAGGTCACGCCCCGGAGAACGCGTTCGATCGCCTCACCCGCCCCCTGGCGGAGGCTGCCCTCGCCAACGATCGCCGCCAGGGCTGGAATCTCCTCGGCTACCCCCGCCAACTCAACCTCCGCACCATCGACTCCATCAGCGCGGAGATTGCAGGCTCTCTCCCCGTCCTCTCAGGCGCAGCCGCCGGCCTCACTCCCATCGAAGAGTCGAAGCCCCTGTTCGCTCAAGCCGCCCGCCGCACCATGATGCTCCTCGGCGGACCGGATCGCCGTCTCCATCACGCGCTCGAACTCATCCTCCTCCATCGCGACGCAAACCTCGCCAACTGCGAGACCCTCATAGCAGACATGCTGCAGTGGAGAGATCAATGGGGAGATCTGGTCCCCGTCTCGCCCACGGAGCTGGACGACGCATGGCTCGATACCCACGTGCTCCCCAGGCTCGAAGAGCCTCTCAAGCAATCCGTCTGCCTCGGCTTGACTCACCTGTCGGAGACCTTTCCCGCACCCTTGCTGGAGGCTCTCTGCGCGCTCGCCTCGGAGATGAGCGGCTCGCCGCCCCACATCAAGGATCGTTCCCCCATAGCCATCTGCGCGGGAAAGATCCTGCCCCCCCAGACCTCAGCGGAAGACTTCGAACACTGGCAGGCACTCCTGCATCTCCTCCTGACGGCGGGTGACAAGAAACTCCGTGCCGGCTTCCTGAAGAATCATCTCTTCTTCGACATAGATGTGAAGCATAGGACCCGTCTCAAAGGAATCGTGGACCAACTCCGCACGATCCCGGGCATGCACGAAGCCCTTTGTCTCGTGGACGCACTCCCTCCCGCCACCTATCCCCCGGAGCAATGGGTCGTCACCAAGGCTCTCTTCCGCGTCCTCAATCGCGCCCTCGTCGAGCTCCAGATCGTCTTCGCCGAATCCGGACAATGCGACTTCGCGGAGATCGGCCTGCAAGCCCGCGCCGCCCTCCGCCGCGACTCCGCCGTGGAAGACCTGAACACCGGTGCCGGCATAAACCTCCAGCACCTCCTCGTCGACGAGATGCAGGACACCTCCACCAGCCAATATGAACTCATCCAGCTCCTCACCCGCAGGTGGGACGGCCACTCCCAGACCGTCTTCCTCGTCGGCGATCCCAAGCAGTCCATCTATCTCTTCCGCCAGGCTCGGGTCGAACGCTTCGTCCAAACCATGATCCAGCAAGCCCTCGGTGACCTGCCCCTGACGACCCTGAAGCTCACCGCCAACTTCCGCTCCCAGGCCACGCTCGTCGCCAACTTCAACGAAGACTTCGCCCGCATCTTCCCCGCTGAAACAGATCCAGCCCACGCCGAGTCGGTTCCCTACACAGCCGCCCAATCGATCCGAGCCGCCCAACCTGAACACGCCCGTACCTGGCACACCCTCACTCTCCCATACATCGGCAACACCGAAGAACGCGCCTTCGTGCGCGGCAAGCAGCGCACTCAGGACGCCCGCAGCATCCGCAAGATCATCCAGCAATGGCTCGCCCGCCCCTTGCCGCCGGGCCGAACGACGCCCTGGAAGATTGCCATTCTCGTCCGCAATCGCATCCACCTGAAAGAGATCATCCCTGCCCTCAAGCAGCCGCACCCCGTCCCGTTTCGCGCGGTCGATATCGAGCCCCTCGGGGAACGCCAGGAGATCCTAGATCTGATCGCGCTCACCCGAGCCCTCCTCCATCTTGGCGACCGAACCGCATGGCTCGCACTCCTGCGCACCCCATGGTGCGGCCTCACGCTCGCGGACCTTCACCTCCTCGCCGGCCAGGACGATCCCTCCTTCGCCGAGTCCACCATCTTCGAACTCATCTCCACCCGGAAAGATCTCCTTACTGAAGACGGCATCTCCCGGCTCACACCCTTTCATGCCATCCTGCAAGCCGCCCTCACCCAGCGTAGCCGCATGCGCATCGCCCTTTGGGTGGAGCGTACCTGGCGATCCTTCCACTCGGAACGCTTCGCCTCCCCGGAAGAACTCGCCAATGTCGAACGCTACTTCGCTCTGCTCGAGCAACTCGAACTCCCCGGCGGCCGGATCGATCTCGATCAACTCACCACGCGCCTCACCCGCCTCTACGCGACACCCTCGACTCATCCCGGAGCCGTCGACATCATGACCATCCACGGCGCCAAGGGCCTCGAGTGGGACGTCGTCTTCGTGCCCGCCCTGGAGCGTCTCGCGCCTCCGTCCCCCAACCGCCTCCTCAACTGGTTGGAGATCGAAAGCTTCGGCGCGACTGCAGGCTCGGGCATTCTCGCGCCCATCCAGGCCAAGGGCCTGACCAGCGAAAGACTCAACCTCTGGATGCGCCGCATCGACGCCGACCGTGTCGCCGCCGAACGCAAGCGTCTCTTCTACGTAGCCTGCACCCGCGCCCGCGAAGAGCTCCACCTCTACGCCTCTCCCGCACTCAGAAAAAGCGGCGAGCTCTCTCCACCCTCCAACAGCCTCCTTGCGGCCGCCTTTCCCGCCGTTCAGGAGATCTTCGACACCGCCCCCACAAACCTCCTCACCATGCCCCGCCCCGAGCAGATCCCGGAAGACCACATCCTACCCGCGCTCGCCGCATCATCCAACGACGTGCAGCCCAGGATCATCCGCCGCATCCCCCACGCCCAAACCAGCCAACCACTCCCCTCAACCAGCACCAGTCCTCAAATGACACAGCCCTTCGAACGCCCCGAAGGCAGCTACGCCTCTCGCGCCTTCGGCAACGCGGTACACGCCTTCATGCAGCAGCTCGCAATCGAGGCGGCAGAAGGCAAAACCCTGGACTCCCTCCTCAAGCAGCTTCCCTCGTGGCACCGACGCATCACCCTCGCTCTGCGCGCCGGCGGCCTGCCTCCATCCCAGCTTGAATCCCTCACCGGCAAAGTCCTGCTGGCCCTCCGCACCGTCCTCACGGACCCCGCCGGCCGCTGGATCCTCGCACCCCACCCCGGAGCCCGAACCGAAGCATCCACCACCATCGTCTCCAGCGATGGGCATCCCAAGACCATTCGCCTCGACCGCCTCTTTCACGCCGGCTCCGGCCCGTCGTCCGCGGGAGAAGATCACCTCTGGGTCATCGACTACAAGACCGCAACCCCAGGCGGAAGAGACCTGAACACCTTCCTCGCAGAGGAGCGGGCGAAGTACAAGCCACAGATGGACGCCTATGCAACGGCACTCGGCAGCACGAATCGCCCCCTGCGCCTCGCCTTGTACTACGTCATGCTTCCATCCCTGATCCTCTACTGAGTCAGGTGCGCGATGCCGCTGTGCCGGACATCCGCACCACGCACCCAGAAGATCACATCCTCCGCGATGTTCGTCGCATGATCCCCCACCCGCTCCAGATTGCGCGAGATGATCAGCGCATTCAACGACTGCGGAGTTAACCCGGGCTGCTCCTTGATCAGCGTACTCAACGCATAAAAAGCTGCATCGTTCATCTCATCCACCTGATCGTCGAGCTTCAGAACCGACTCCGCAAGCTCTGCATCCGCGCTGATAAACGCCTGGAGAGCCTTCCGAACCATCGCCGACGAAAGCGCCGCAAGCTTTGGTATATCGACCGGCAGATCAATATTCGCGAACGCCCCCATCTCCTTCACCCGCACGGCAATATTCACCGCTTGGTCGCCCACCCGCTCCAAGTCCGCATTGATCCGGATCACAGAAAGAATAAACCTCAGATCGATCGCCATCGGCTGCTCCATGGCCAGCAGATCCAGCGCCATCTGATCGATCTCCCGCTCCAGCCGGTTGATCTGCGGCTCCGCCTTGAATACCTGTTCGCAGATACTCAAATCCCGCGTCCGGTAAGCCTCAATCGAACGCTGGATCGCCTGCTCCGCAAGCCCCGCCATCACCAGCAGCTTCTCTTTCAAATCATCGAGGTTCTGCTGAAATTTGATCCGAGTCGCCATCAGCCAAATCTCCCCGTAATGTAGTCTTCCGTGCGCTTATCCTTTGGATTCGTGAAGATCTTATGCGTCGAATCGAACTCCACCATCTTGCCATTCAGGAAGAACCCGGTATTTTCCGCCACACGAGCAGCCTGCTGCATATTGTGCGTGACGATCACAATCGTGTACTGGCTCTTCAACTGGAAGATCAGGTCCTCGATCTTTGAAGTCGAAACCGGATCCAGCGCCGAAGCCGGTTCATCCATCAGCAGCACCTCCGGATCGACCGCCAGTGCCCGCGCAATGCACATCCTCTGCTGCTGCCCGCCCGACAAGCTCGCGCCGGACTTCTTCTTCAAGTCGTCCTTGACTTCTTCCCAAAGCGCCGCCTGCTTCAGGCTCCGCTCCACCGTCTCATCCAAAATCTTCCGATTGCGAAATCCATTCAGCTTCAGCCCACTCGCCACGTTGTCGTAGATCGACATCGTCGGAAAAGGATTCGGCCGCTGAAACACCATCCCCACCCGCCGCCGGATCTCCACCGGCGAAGCATCCTTATAGATGTCGATCTCGCCCATCTTCACCGTACCCGTCGCCCGCGCAATCGGGTTGGTCTCATGCATTCGGTTCAGGCACCGAACAAACGTAGACTTACCGCAGCCCGAAGGCCCGATCAATGCAGTCGCGTGATTTGCCGGAATATGCAGATTGATGTCCTGCAATGTATGGGTCGTACCGTACCAGGCGTTCAGTTGTTCAACTTGTATTCCGGCTCCCACTAACTTCCCCCTTTGAGCGCACCACGGCTGGCAAAGATCCGCACCAGCGTCACGGAAAACATGATCATCACGATCAGCACCAGAGCCGCGGCCCACGCCAGCCTGTGCCACTCGTCATACGGCGAGTTCGCATACTTGTAAATCTGCAGCGGCAGCGCCCCAATCGGCTCATTCAACTTCAAACTCCAGAAGTCGTTCCCCAGAGCCGTAAACAGCAGCGGAGCGGTCTCCCCCGCCACCCGCGAAAACGCCAGCATGCATCCCGTGATGATCCCCGGAGAAGCCGTCCGCAAACTCACAGAGAGCGTGGTCCTCCACTTCGGCACACCCAGCCCTAGCGCCGCCTCACGGATCGAGTGCGGCACCGTCGCCAGCATCTCCTCCGTCGTTCGCGTGATCGTCGGCACCATCATAATGGCGAGCGCGACGCCACCGGAGAACGCTGAAAAATGCTTCTGCTGCATCACGATCAGCGCATAGATCGCAATGCCCATCACGATCGAAGGCACGCCATTCAGCACATCCGCCGTAAATCGGATCGCATTCGCCAGCATCTTGCCCTGGCCGAACTCCGCCAGGTAAACCCCGGCCGCGATCCCCACCGGAATCCCCATCGCGCTCGCCAGCAGCAGCACCACGGCGGAACCCGCAATCGAGTTCGCCATGCCGCCGCCGTCCTGCCCCACAGGCGCCGGAACCTTGATAAAAAAGTTCAAGTTAAGCGAGCTCGCGCCCTTAACGATCAGGTACACCAGGATCGCCACCAGCGGCACCAGCACCAGCACCGTAGCCCCGATCGCCAGTCCGACGATCAGGTAGTTCATAAACTTCCGCCGAGCGCCATTCAACCGCATCGCCCGCGAGTCGAAGTTCATCGGAGGACGCTGCATCGGATCGCCCGCCCGCGATGGAACCACAGCCGAAGTACTCATTAGGTTGCCCTCGCCGGTGCGCCGCGCGTCACCGCCCAAACCAGAAGCCGCGCGATCGCATTCACCACAATCGTTACCAGGAACAGCGCCAGCCCAATCTCGATCAACGCACTCAGATAGAGATCGCCGGAAGCCTCGCTGAACTCATTTGCAATCACGCTGGCCAGCGTATTCCCCGGCGCAAACAACGACTTGCTGATCACAGGATGATTGCCGATCGTCATCGCGACGGCCATCGTCTCGCCCAGCGCCCGGCCCAGCCCCAGGATGATCGCGCCCACGATGCCGATCCGCGCATTCCGCAGCACGCCCGTTCGGATCATCTCCCAGCGCGTCGCCCCCAGCGCCAGCACCGCCTCACGCTGATGGTTCGGCACCGCCAGCATGATGTCCCGCGTGATCGAAGAGATGATCGGCAGAATCATGATCGACAAAATAATGCTCGCCGTCAGCAGCCCCACCCCAAAGTTCGAGCCCTCGAAGAATCCCGTCCACCCAAAGTACTTCACCAGCCACGGCCCAAGATTGTCACGAACGATCGGCACCAGTACAAACACAGCCCAAAGCCCATACACAACGCTCGGTATCGCAGCCAGCAGTTCTGTCAGGAATGAGATCGGCCCCCGCAGCGCCTTCGGGCAAAGCTCGGTCAGGAAGATCGCAACCCCCAGCGCCAGCGGGACCGCAAGCACCAAGGCAAGCAATGACGTCGTCAGCGTCCCGAAGATAAACGGCAGCGCCCCGAAATCCCCGCTGACCGGGTCCCAGTTCTGCCCCATGAAAAACTTGAACCCAAACTGCGCAAGGCTCAGCTTCGATCGCACCACCAGGATCGTCGCGATAAAGATGACGATCGCAAAGATGCTGGAGGCGCAGATCAACATCAGCGCGGCAAACGTCTTATCTGCAAGGGCGCCGCTGCCGCGATGGCTCAGGTACTCGCGAATCGCAGACGGCGTCGTTGCGGCCGCGGCCGGGGGTGTCTGCGACACAAAGTCCGCAAGTACCGTCCGCTGCTGAATCTGGTTGGATGAATTGACCGACTCGTCAGTAGCCATGCTCAAGGGCACTTACCCTTCTTAGCGATTGTTTCAATCGACAAACAAAAGTTCAAAGCGGCCCGAGTCACAAAGAACCGGGCCGCTCAAGAGACCGTTCAGCTCTACTTCAGCGTGGAGATCGTCTGCCGCACCCGATCCGCCACAGCCTTCGGCAAAGGAGCATAAGACAGCGCCGGAGCCTCGCCCTCGCCCTTATCCAGCATCCACTGCATGAACCCGATCAGCGCCTTCCCCTTCGCAGGATCCTTCGCATTCGTCGGAATCAGCAGCCACGTAAAGCTGGAGATCGGATAAGAGTCCGCACCCGGAGCATCCGTGATAGACACCCGGTAGTCCGCCGGAATCATCTTCGCGTTCGCGGCAGCCGCGGCCGTCACTCCGTCCGTAGTGGCCTTCAGGAACTTCCCAGCCTTGTTCCGCACCATGCCGAAAGGGATATGATTCTGCTCGGCGTAGATCAGCTCAACGTAGCCGAACGAGTAAGGCGACTGACGTACCATGCCCGACACGCCTTCGCTACCCTTCTGCCCAATCCCCACCGGCCACTTCACCGCGGTCGCCTTGCCGACCTTGTCCTTCCACTCCGGGCTTACCTTGGAGAGCCAGTCGGTGAAGATGTAGGTCGTGCCGCTGCCCTCGGACCGGTAAACCGGAAGGATCTGCTTATCCGGAAGGCTGACACCCGGATTCTCCTTCGCAATATACGGATCGTTCCACTTCGTGATCTTGCCCAGGTAGATCCCGGCAATCGCATCCTGCGAGAACTTCAACTCCTGGCTGACGCCCGGCAGGTTATAAATCGGCACCACCGCGCCCAGTACCGTCGGAATGTGCGTAATCTTGATCTTCGACGCACCCAGCTGCTCGTCGCTCATCGGACCGTCGCTCGCGCCAAAGTCCACCGTGCCCTCGGTCACCTGCCGGATGCCGCCGCCAGACCCGATCGACTGATAATTGATCTTCACATCAGGATGCAGTTGGCTGTACTCGACAAACCACTTCGAATAGATCGGATAGGGAAACGTGGCACCGGCTCCGTTGATATTCTGCGCACAAGCCAGCGCCGCGCTCATCGCCAAAACTCCTGCCGCAATCACTTTCAGTTTCAAGCATCCACCTCGGGAAAAGTATCGTGTTGTTCACCTTCGAGTCTCGACCGAACGTATTAACCAGGCGTTACAAAGCCGTCAAAAACGGAAAAACAGCCCGCTTTCAGTCCGCGTAAACCATTGGATACAAAGCCTTAGGCAGTGTGAACAGAAAGTTACTACCAGCTCCAAAGTCACTCTCCGCACGGATCGTCCCCGCCTGCGCCTGAACCATGTGCCGTACGATCGAAAGCCCAAGACCAGTTCCACCCGACTCCCGAGAGCGCGTCTTGTCCACCCGGTAAAACCGCTCAAAGATCCGCGGCAGATGCTCCGACGCAATCCCCATTCCAAAATCCCGCACGCTGAACTCCACCGCCTCGTACGGCTCAGAGACCTCCCGCGCACTGATCACCACCCGCGCCCGGGTCCCATTCCGCCCCTGACCATACTTGATCGCATTCTCAATCAGATTGCTCAAAATCTGCATCACCGCATCCGTATCCGCGAACACCTGGCAATCCGTCACCTCACCCAGCTCCAGCAACGCCTCATTCTCCTGTACCAGCCCGCTCATCGCCTTCACCGCATCCCGTATCAGCACATCCGACGGAATCGGCGCCGGACTCAGCTCCAGCGTCGACGCCTCCACCCGCGCCATCACCAGCAGATCCTCCGTCAGACGATTCATCCGCATCGCATTCTTCAGAATTGTCGCCAGAAACTCCCGCGCCTGCTCGCTGAGACCCGTCTCATGATCCAGCAGCGTCTCCACATACCCTGAGATTGAGGTCAGCGGCGTCCGCAGCTCATGACTCACATTCGCCACAAAGTCTCGTTGGGTCCGCTCCACCTCCTCGATCCGCGTCACATCCCGCAGCACCGCGACCGCTCCCCCGGCAGGCATCGGCGAGGCATTCACCTCATACGTCCGTCCCTGCAGCAGAGAGGTCGTCCGCTGCACATGGAGCGTACGTTCCTCGAGCGCCACCCGCATGCTCTCCAGAATCTCCGGGTCGCGAATCGTCTGCACCAGCGCATGTCCCACCCGCACCGAGCCGCTCACGCTCCCGCCCGGAGTCGCGATCAGCCGCTGCATCCTCTGGTTCGTCCACTGGATGCGCCCCGCCGAATCCACCGCGACCACCGCATCCTGCATGCTGTCCAGCAGCGCCTCCAGCTGCCGCCGTTCCTCGCCCGCAATCTCCAGCCGCTTCCCCAACGCGTACGACGCGCCCTCAAGCTCCTCCACCGTCGAAATAAAGTCCAGCAGAAATCGCGGCTTATCCGAGTCGAAGAAAGGCAGCGCCCGCACTGCCTTATTCAGCCGGTCAAACTCCCGTTCAAGCCGCCACCGGATCAGCAGGCTGCAAAGCAGCCCGATCGCCACTCCCACCACCACCACCCACCACGGCCGGCCCGGCATCAACTCCGCCACCAGGCCCTCGACTGCGCCCGCAGCGCAGATCATCACCAGCACCAGCACCCATATAGGACTCTTGCGCACTCCTACTCCCCTCGTGCCCAAATCCTGTTATACCGCCGGCATCGCCTTCGGAATCTCAAACCGATACCCCGCCCCACGCATCGTCTTCAGGTACCGCGGAGTCTCCGCATCCTCCTCGATCTTCTCCCGGATCCGCCGCACATACACATCCACCGACCGCGGCGTCACAAACCGCGCATCCCCCCACACCGCATCCAGCAGGTGATCCCGGCTGAACACCCGCCCCGGATGCCGAGCCAGGTAGTCCAGCAGCCGAAACTCCGTCGCCGTGGTCGTCACCAGCTCGCCCTTCACCCGCAACTGCATCGCACTCGCGTCAATCTCAATGTCTTCGAACTGCACCACGCTCGGTGCGCTCGGCCGCTCGAACCGCCGCAGCACCGCCTTCACTCGAGCCACCAGCTCCCGGGTCGCAAACGGCTTCGTAATATAGTCGTCCGCCCCCAGCTCCAAACCCTGCACCCGGTCGTTCTCCGCCGCCCGCGCCGTCAGAAAGATAATCGGCACCGAGCTCAGCTTCGCATGCAGTCTCAGCCGCCGGCAAAGATCCAGCCCATCCCCGCCGGGAACCATGATATCCAGCAGGAATAACGCCGGAGGCTGCCGCTCTGCGTCGCCCACAATTCGGTCGATCGCCGCGTAGGCCTTCACGTCATACCCCGCCGCCTGCAAGTTGTACTGCACCAGCCGCGAGATATCGGCATCATCTTCCAACACAAAAATCGTCTGCATGCGTCCTCGTTCAGCCCACAACCCTCCCAGCTTAGCCCACCCCGGCCACCCCCATTGCGAATGCACGATGAATCGTGAACCCTCGGTTACACCTGTTACTAACCCTTGATTTCTGACCGAATACCCTCGCTCGTCATATATCCTGAAGACAGCATTCGAAGGCGGCCCAAGTGAAACCCGATCACCTGATCCTTTGCGTTGACGACGAGTCCGTCGGGCTGGAAGTACGCAAGATCTTGCTGGAGCGCGCCGGATACCGCGTCATCACCGCGCTCGACGGGGACACCGGCCTCGCACTCTTCGCAAATGAGCCCGTCGAAGCCGTCGTCCTCGACTATGCCATGCCCGGACTCACCGGAGCCGAAGTCGCCTCCCGCATGCGCCACATGAAGCCTCTGATCCCCATCCTCATGCTCTCCGCCTACACTACCCTCCCTGCGGAGGTGCACAAAGTCGTCAATCTCTCCATGACCAAGGGCGAGGGAGCCCCCGCACTCCTCAAGAAGCTCGGCAGCCTTCTCTCCTGATTCGCATCCTAGCTGAATAGGTCCTGACCGGCCCGGGGAGAGATGTGAACTCAGCAAGATTCGATTACATCCTGCATCAGGTCCTGATCGTCCCCATCCTGGCGGTTCTGGTCGGAGCGGCCGCCGTAGCCTGGCAGATCCACCATGCCAACCGCACCGTCGCCCTCATTCAAGCCTCAGACGCCAGCATCGCCCAGACCCTCATCGTAGAGCGCATCGTCGTCGACCAGGAGACCGGCCTCCGCGGCTACCAGACCACCGGCGATGTCCGCTTCCTTGAGCCCTACCGCAACGCCGAGCGTCAGTTCGACTACGCCCTCAGAATCCTCCGCAACGACGTCCAGGCAGACGGCGTCAGCCCCGGGGAAGCGTCCACCATCGACCAGTTCGAGGCTCAGCACAGCGCCTGGGAGCAAGGCTTCGCCGTTCCCCTCATCGCCACCATCCGCGCCGGAGGCAAGACCGACGACCCCGAGCTCAATCTCCAGGGCAAAGTTGAGATGGACGCCATGCGCCGCTCCCTGGTCGATCTCACCCGCACCACCGAAGCGGGCCGCCAGGCCAACATCTCCCGCTGGCACACTCAGGTTCAGCGCATGTCGATCGCCCTCATCCTCTTCGCTGTACTCCTGGGCTCCGTCATCGGCCTCTACACCCGCACCCTCGTCCGCGATCTCTCCGAAGCCTTCAAACGTTCCAGCAACATCCTCCGCATCCGTGCCGAAGAAGCCTTCCGCTCCGAGCAGCGACTCCGCACCACCCTCGCCTCTATCGGCGACGGCGTCATTACCTGCACCCCCGATGGACTCATCCAGACCATGAACGCCGTCGCCGAGCAGCTCACCGGATGGCTCGATACCGAAGCCCGCAACCAGCCTCTCACCGCCGTCTTCTCCATCTTCGACAACAAGACCCGTGAGCCCCTGGGAGATCCAGTCGCTCAGAGCAAGCGCCTCAATCACAGCGTCAAGCTCTCCCATGACGCCTTCCTCATCCGCAAAGATGGCAGCGAGATCCAGATCGACGACAGTCTCGCTCCCATCCGCGACAAGCTCTCACACATCATGGGTTTCATCCTCGTCTTCCGCGACGTCACCATGGCCCGAAAGTCCCAGCAGGCCCTCCTCGCCAACGAGAAGCTCGCCGTCGCCGGGCGTCTCGCCGCCACCATCGCCCACGAGATCCACAATCCCCTCGACTCCATCTCCAATCTGCTCTTCCTTATGGATGGCCCATCCACACCCGAGGAAAGCGCGCACTTCCTCGCCCTCGCCCGCGAAGAGACCGAGCGCGTCACCCAGATCAGCCGCGCCATGCTCAGCCTCTACCGTGAAGCCCGTGCGCCCGTTGCCATCGACCTCAAAGAGATGCTCGAGTCCATTCTCCTGCTCATGGATCGCCGCTTCCAGGCCCTCGGCGTCACCGTCGAGACTCATCTCCCTCCCGACCTCATCATCCACGGCTTCCCCGCCGAACTCCGCCAGGTCTTCTCCAACCTCCTCGCCAACGCGGCGGAAGCCGGAGGCTCGGGGTCGGTCGTCACCCTCAGCGCCGACTTCCAGCCCGACCACATCGCCCAGGGCAGCCAGCGCCGCGAGCCCGGCGTCCTCGTCTCCGTCGCCGACCAGGGCCCCGGCGTCCCCGCGGAGATTCAGGCCAAGCTCTTCCAGCCCTTCTTCACCACCAAAGGCGAACAAGGCACCGGCCTCGGCCTTTGGGTCAGCCGCGGCATCATCATCAAGCACGGCGGCGAGATCGCCCTCGCCAGCTCCTGCATGCCGGATCACCATGGCACCGTCGTCAGCGTCTTCCTCGCCAACGACCCCATCATCAACGCCGGAGGCGATTGAACGCCGGCCGCCATGGAAGACAGCCCATCCAGGCGCTCGTGCCATGAACAACGAGATCATTTATGCCTCAAACGCTCTGTCATCCATTTAGATTCAGGTGTACGCGATTTACGGCAAAGGCCACATACCCGGAAAGATCTGCTCTTGCACTTGATCTCATTCAACGGAACGGATCGCAGCACCTCCCTCCGCTTACCGCTCACTGGAGAATAGATTTTGATTAGGCCGAAGCCGCCCGTCCGCATCTCTCCGCTGAACCAGATCCTCTCCGAGCAGGAAGCCGCCATCCGCAACGCGAACAAGCGCTTCAACGCCGCGCACTCCAGCGCAGACTGCAAGCTGTGCAACTCCGGACCTCACATCGACTTTTCCATGGCCTTCCAGCCCATCGTGAACGTCAAAGAGGGCTTCATCACAGCCTACGAGGCGCTCGCCCGCGGCCCCAAAGGGGAACCGGCGTCCACCGTTCTCGACCACACCCTCCACAACAATCGCTACTCCATCGACCAGCGCTGCCGGGAGAAGGCGATCGCCCTCTCCTCCACCCTCGGCATCCTTGAAACGGCAGCCGACCTCTGCGTCAACTTCTATCCGAACGCCATCTACGAACCAAAGCAATGTCTCGAACGAACCCTCAACATGGCGGACTCGGTCGACTTCCCGCTCCATCGCATCATCTTCGAGTTCACCGAAGTCGAGGAGATTCATGATCGGGACCATCTGCTCAACATCATGAAGGAATATCGGAGCCACGGACTAAGGATGGCGATCGATGACTTCGGTGCAGGATACTCCGGCCTCAACCTCCTCTCAGACTTCCAACCCGACATCCTCAAACTGGACCGCCACCTGACGCAACATCTTGACACCCGCGCCGCCAGCCGCGCCATCGTTCGCTCGGTCGTTCAGGTCTGTCGCGACATGAACATCCACATCATCGCTGAGGGTATCGAGCGGGAACAGGAGATGCAGGCCCTCTGCGATCTTTCGATCGACTCCATGCAAGGCTACTTCTTTGCCCGCCCAGCCTTCCAGGAACTTCCCGGCTGGACCCCATCTACACCCCCTCACTTTGATCAGTAATCGAACTTCTCCTTTGTCGCGGAGTGTCTACAGTGCCCCATGCGGTTCTCGTCATCGGCAAAGAACGGTCTTATGCTTGACTTGATAGAAGGGGCTGCATTCCTGGTCTTCGTGACCTGCGACAAAAACATGCAATATCAACAGCATCAACTTAATCGCAGACCGTTCGCGATCTTAGTTCTTAGTACGAATCACAGGCTGTCGCTTCAGCCCCCGTTGACCGGATTGTGAGAGCAGTGAACAATTGTCGGCCTGGCACAATCAGTAAGCTAGAGTGTGGCAGCTTCGTCCCTCGGAGGCTCCGCAAGCACCTGCTCTAGCTCTCCGAAGCGTCTCACCGCCTGCTCTTCCATCCTCTCTACCACCTTTTTGCCTGTCTCTAAACCGCAACCCGCATCTCCTGCAGCACCGTCACCGCTGCTCGCGCCGCAACCTCGCACTCATCCCGGCTGACGTCATAGTGCGTCACAAACCGCACCGCATGCGGCCCGATCGCACTCGCCGCCACCCCCTTCTCCTTCAACTCCCGCACAAACCCCGCCGCATCCCCGCCGTCCTTCAACCGGAAGATCACGATATTCGTCTCCACAGACGCCATGTCGATCTCCACGTTCTCCACCTCAGCCACCGCCTCCGCCAGCAGCCGTGCATGCGCATGATCCTCGACCAGCCGCTCCGTCATCTCGTTCAGGCTCACCAACCCCGCCGCCGCCAGCACGCCCGCCTGCCGCATCCCCCCACCCAGCGCCTTCCGGAAGATCCGCGCCTCGTCCATCGCCGGCCTGCTCCCCACCAGCATCGAACCCACCGGCGATCCCAGCCCCTTTGACAAACAGAACATCACCGTATCGAAGCCCCGCGTCAGCTTCGCCACCGGCACCCCCAACGCTGCGGCCGCATTGAAGACCCGAGCCCCATCCAGGTGCACCGGCAGTCCCGCAGCTTCAGCCCCCGCCCAGATTCTTTCAAGCACAGCCACCGGAGTCACCGTCCCTCCCGCCATATTGTGCGAGTTTTCGAGCGTGATCAGCCCCGTCTGTGCCCGGTAGTAGATCTTCGGCGCAATCGCCGGCTCCAGCAGATCCCACGTCAAGATCCCACGCGGAGCCGCCACCGTCCGCGCCTGACATCCGGAGAACGCCGCCAGCATCGCCATCTCCCAGTCGAAAACATGCGCCCGAGCCTCGCACAGCACCTCCTGCCCATGCTGCGTGTGCAGCCGAATCGCGATCTGATTGCCCATCGTCCCGGTCGGCACAAACAAACCCGCCTCCCGCCCGAAGATCTCCGCCGCACGCTCTTCCAGCCGGTTCACGGTCGGATCTTCCCCATACACATCATCCCCAACCTCAGCCTCGGCCATAGCCCGCCGCATAGCCGCCGTCGGCTTCGTCACCGTGTCACTCCGCAGATCAATCATCCTTCCTCCGTCTCGCCGATCCTCTCTATTCCACACAACACATCCCGCACCCACCACTCCCAACCCCACAACACCACCCCTAAACCCCTACCTACCCCACCCCCCACCACCGGTCATTCTAAGCGAAGCGAAGAACCTCCGTAGCTGCCGTTGCCGTTGCTGTTGCCCTTGCACTTGCTGTTGCCCTCGCTCTACCTCTCTCCTCCGCCTCTCCAATGCACCCCCATCAGGAAAAGTGCCCACTAGTTACTACTCCATACCTAAGTCATACTCCCCAACCCCTCAAGTCCAGACCTAAACCATCTCCTTTGAAGACTTTGCCCTAAAAAGTACGGGGGAGGGGGTCAAGCCTCGTTCCCCACCAGCAATCGCTCAAACACCTCATTCGAAGCCATCCTTCCCGCCCTCGTCAGCCGGATGCGCTCACCCTTGCGCTCCACCAGCCCAGCCTCCACACTCTCCGTCAATCCCGCCGCAATCGCATCCACCGCCCCTCCAAACTCCCGCCGCAACTCCCTCAGGTCCACGCCCTCGACCAGTCTTAGCCCCAGAAACATAGCCTCCTCCAGCCCCGCCGCCGCATCCACCCGATCCACCGTCCGCCGCATCCCCCGCTCGCCAATCCCCGGTCCCATATACTCCGCCATCTCCCCCGCATTCCCCCACCTCACCCCACCCGGTCCCCGCCGCACCATCGAGTGCGCATCCAGCCCAAACCCCAGGTACGTCCCCCGACTCCAGTACCGCCGGTTGTGCCGAGACTCCCCCTCACACCGAGCAAAGTTCGAAATCTCATACTGCCTCACGCCCGCGGCAGTCAGCCACTCACATCCCGCCCCATACCAGTCCGAAACCGCATCCTCATCCGGCAACTCTCCCACACCATATCTCGTACCACCCGCAATCGCCTCCCGCCCCAACCGCGAGTCCTCATCCACCTCAAGCATGTATACACTGACATGCTCCACCCCGGTCTCAATCGCCTCCTCTACCGAACGCCGCCAGCTAGCCTCCGTCTGATGCGGCAGCCCGCAGATCAGGTCCACCCCCAGCCGCCTCACTCCCGCCGAACTCAACCGCCGAATCTCCGCCCGGCAATCCTCACCCGTATGCAGCCGCCCCACCGCAGCACTCTCCCGATCCACAAAGCTCTGCACCCCCAGGCTCACCCGGTTCATCCCCGCCGCTTGAAACGCCTCCAGCGTCGCATTCCCAAACTGAACCGGCGCACCCTCCACCGTTATCTCCGCTCCGTTCAGAATCCGAAACTCCCTGGCCAGCGCCCCAAACACCCGCGCCACCATCCCTGGCTCCAGCAGCGACGGCGTACCCCCCCCGAAGTAGATCGAGTCCACGTCCTCCGGCATCTCCACCCCAACCCGCGAGCAGTACTCCCGAGTCCCAGCAATCTCCTCGCAAAGTCGATCCACATACCCCTGCATCCGCTCCGCCGCAAACACATCCGAAGCGAAGTTGCAGAAGCTGCACTTCGCCTTACAGAACGGAACTGAGAGATAAATTCCCGCGGCCATCCCCCATTCTCCCACGCCGGCCAGCCACATTCCCGAACCGATCCCCCCGCCTCAGCATCTAGAATCAAGACACCTGATGAGCAACCAGACGCACGAGAAAACCAAGCAGCCGTCCACTCCTGCGAAAGAGCCGAGCAATAAGCCCCCACAGGACGATGAAGTCGTCGGCAAAGTCTACGACGCCCGCCTGATGCGCCGTCTCGTCAAGTATTTGAGGCCTTATAAGCTCCAGGTCATCCTCTCGGCCGCCTCCATCCTCATCAAAGCCGCTTCAGACGTAGCCGGCCCATACCTCGTCAAGGTAGCTGTCGACACCTACATGTCCTCGACGCCGAAAGAAAAGCTCTCCCGGCTCGCCCATCACCTCAGCCCTGACCCCTTCACCGGAATCACCGAGATCGCCGGCCTCTATCTCGCCGCCCTCAGCCTCTCCCTCGGCCTCGAGTTCGTCCAGACCTACCTTATGCAGTGGACCGGCCAGAAGATCATGTTCGATCTTCGCAGCCAGATCTTCCGCCACATCCAGACCCAGGACACCGGCTTCTTCGACAAGAACCCCGTCGGCCGCCTCGTCACCCGCGTCACCTCAGACGTCGACGCGCTCAACGAGATGTTCACCTCCGGCGTCCTCGCCATCTTCGAAGACGTCTTCGTGCTTGTCTTCATCGTCGCCATCATGCTCGGCATGAACTGGTGGCTCGCCCTGCTCACCTTGTCCGTCATCCCCGCAATCCTGTATGTCACGTCCGTCTTCAGGAAACATGTCCGCAGCTCCTACCGCCGCCAGCGTGCCGCCACCGCCAAGATCAACTCCTTCACCCAGGAGTACGTCTCCGGCATGAGCGTCGTGCAGCTCTTCAACCGCGAACGCCGCGCCTTCCAGGACTTCTCCGCCGTCAACGAGGAGAACAAGCTGGCCTGGACCGACGCCATCTACGCCTACTCCCTCTACTACCCCATCGTGGAGTTCCTCAGCTCCATCGCCATCGCTCTCGTTCTGTGGCGCGGAGGCATCGGCGTCATGCACGCCGCCCACATCGCCGCACCCGCCACCGTCTTCGGTCTCCGAGTGGGCGGTCCGGTCACGGTAGGCATTCTCGTCGCTTTCATCCAGTACGCCCAGCGCTTCTTTCGCCCGATTCAGGACCTCTCCGACAAATACAACATCCTGCAAGCCGCCATGGCTGCCTCCGAGCGTGTGTTCAAGCTCCTCGACCAGGCCCCTGACATCGTCTCGCCCGCCACTCCCACCCTTCCTGATCCTTCGGACGGGACCTTCGGCCGTGTCGAGTTCAAGAACGTCTGGTTCACCTACCAATCGCTGCCACCCGACAAGGCAGATTGGTCAACGGACAACCCTGACGTCGAGTGGATCCTCCGCGGAGTCTCCTTCGTCATCGATCCAAACGAGATCGCCGCCATCGTAGGCCACACCGGAGCCGGCAAGACCACCATCACAGCTCTGATGATGCGCTTCTACGACATCCAGCATGGTCAGATCCTCGTCGATGGCGTCGACGTCCGATCGCAAGACTTACAAACTCTCCGTCGCCGCTTCGGCGTCGTCCTCCAGGATCCCTTCCTCTTCTCCGGCACCATCGCAGAAAACATCCGTCTAGGCACAAACTGGATCACCGACGCCCAACTCCAACGCGCCGCCGATGAAGTCAACATAGCCGACTTCATCCGCACTCTGCCCGCCCAATTCAATGAGCCGGTTCGAGAACGCGGAGCCGGCCTCTCCACCGGCCAGAAGCAGCTCATCAGCTTCGCCCGGGCCTTGGCCCACGCCCCCGGAATCCTCATCCTCGATGAGGCCACCAGCTCCGTCGACACCGATACCGAACATCGCGTGCGCCTTGCCCTCAGCCGCATGATTACCGGACGTACCAGCGTCCTCATCGCCCACCGCCTGAGCACCATCCAGTCTGCCGATACCATCCTCGTCATGCATAAAGGTCAACTCCGCGAGCAAGGAACCCACCAGCAACTCCTCGCCGAGCGTGGCCTCTACTACAAGCTCTATCAGCTCCAGTATGGCGACCAGGAGAGCATCCTTCCCGCCCCGGTCGCCTCCCCCGCATAGCTATGGATCGTGCCGAACAACGTTCGGACCCAAGCCGCTAGCCCTCTAAGATCCAAACCACACGGCACGAAGTGCCCGCCCCACGCGCAGCGGGCCCGTCCGGCAGGACACCTTTATACTGTCTGAATGGCCGCACTGATCGAAGCAATCCACGTCAAACGCAAGACCGTCTTTGAGATGGAAAACGTCCCCTTTGTCTGCCTCGACTCAGACATCAGCACCCCCACGGCGCGCGGCGGCCAAACCCTCGTCCGCCTCAAAATGCGCAACCTCCTCACCAGCGCAGTCTTCGAGCGCACTTTCAAAGCCCAGGAAAGATTCAAGGAGCCCGACCTCGTCCTCGTGCCCGCCTCCTATCTCTACACTGACAGCGAAGGCTCCCACTTCCTCGACCAGGACAGCTTCGAGACCCTTACGCTCTCACCAGAGATGGTCGGCGACGCCCTCGATCTCCTCATCGAAGGTGCTATGTTGCAGCTTCATAAGTTCAACGGCAACCCCATCGGCCTGCAACTCCCAATCTTCGTCGAGCTCGACGTCGCCCAAACCGAGCCCGCAGTCCGCGGCGACACCTCCAGCGGAGCCACCAAGACCGCCAAACTCGAAACCGGCCTCGAGATCAAGGTCCCTCTCTTCATCAAGGAAGGCGAAAAGCTCAAAGTCGCGACCGAAACCCGTGAGTTCGCCGGTCGCGCCTGAGCCCTGTGCCGACTAGAACAGTAAACGCAGTGACATCTGGATCTGTCGTGAGCTCCCAATCGTATGGGTCACGACTCCCAGCCCGGCAGGGGCGCTGTACAAGCCTCCCGTACCCGTCACCGGCATGCCAGCCTGCGGAAATGAATTGAACTCCGCGTTCTGTTCGACTTCATTTCCGGGAACATCGAAGCTCGTCGTGTTCGTCAGATTGAAGACATCAAAGGTGTACTTGACGCTGTATCGGTCGCTGAACGGCGTCACCTTGATGAGCGATGCGTCCGCACGCTTCTGAAACGCTTGCCGGAAGATATTGCGTTGCCCGGTCGTGAATCCAGTCTCATACGGATCGCTGGCAGGAATCCCGCCGCTTTGCGATCCCGCAGCCAGCAGCGGGAGCGTAAAGCAGGAAGACTTTAGCGCCTCAGTCCCAAATGCTCCTGAGTGCCCGGTCTTCGCGGACTTTGCCGTGCAGCCCGCCGCCAGCGGGACAATCGGATTCGTAATGCCGTTGTTCGTGCTGTAGTAGACACTCCCAACAGCACCCGTAAAGTCGATCACCGAGTAAGGCTGCCCACTCTGGAGTACCGTCAAGCCAACCAAGGACCATCCATCCGCAAAGTAGCCCGCAAACGTATGTTTGCCGTAGTAATCCGGAAGCTGGAACACGTAATTGAAGTTGATGACATGGGTACGATCGAAGTCTGCCGAGGCATACCCATCCCGCAGATTCAGCGGATTGTTTCCGTTGTAAAACAGTCCAAGACCACTCTGCTCATCCAGGGCATGAGAGTAGGTATAAGAGGCCGCGATCTGCACCCCGTGACCCATGCGCTTCTCGATGTGCGCGGTCAACGCGTTGTATGCATCGACGCCGGCGGCCTTATAGTCGATCGACTCCGCCGCAAATCCGACATACGGTACCCGATGGTCTACATTCCCACCTTCGTAGTCAGCACGATAGCCTTGGCCGTTCGGCAGGGTCGCCCCACCCACTGTGTACCCGTAGGAGTAGCTCTCGCCGTGTATCGGCGCGCTTGGATTCGCGATGCCCGGCTGATTGAACGGTACTGGGACCACCTGATGTCTACCCAGATTGCCGACATATCCAAGCTCGATCGCAACATCGTTTCGTGGCTGCCACTGCAGGTCCAACGTGTAGTTATAGGTGTAAGGCAGCTTATTCGTACGGTCGTACACGCCCAGTGAGATAGGTTGACCGCCGTTGCCGATCGATGCCAGGTTAGGCAGATAGTTCGCCAGGTCGGACGCCTTTGGATTGCTCGGCGCCGGAGCCGGCACATTGGTATACGGATTCGCCAGGTTCCCCGTAGCCGCGGTCGGCGCGATCGTAGGCGGTGCAAACGGATCCCCGCCGGTATCAAGCCCGCCGCAGGTAGGAATGAAGTAGCTGTAGAGCGTAGCTGTTGGACAGCTCTGAGTAGTCACAAACGGCAGCTGCTGGTTCACGCCGAACGGCCCGCCGGTTACAGTACCGATCGCATATCCCGGCGAAAAGTAGCTGAACAGTTCGCCGCGGTCATAGTACATCCCAAACCCCGAACGAACCACTACCTTGCTCTTGAACATCCCTGGAGAC
Source organism: uncultured Granulicella sp. (assembly GCA_965198885.1). Taxonomy (GTDB): domain Bacteria; phylum Acidobacteriota; class Terriglobia; order Terriglobales; family Acidobacteriaceae; genus Edaphobacter. Next base: position 3,908,799 of record OZ240677.1, read on the forward strand.
CACGCTGCGCCAAGCCGTGGACCAACGCCCCACTGCCGTCCGGTCAACGTCGTGTTGCTGACGCCGCTGCTCCCGTTGGTGTTATTGCCCGCGATGATGAAGCCTGCATTGTTGATCACATCTGCGCTCGCGTCGTAGTTGTATAGCGTCGGCTCGAAGTTGAATAGCCGGCCGTTCTTCTCGGAGAGTCCGCCATCCCAGTCATAGCGAATGCCCGCAGTCAGGCTGATCGTTGGCGTGACCTGAAATTTATCCTGCACATAGGTACCGAGCTGGTTGGCCCGGTAGTATCGGTTTGCGTCCCCCCGTAGGAACGACGACACATAGAAGCCGGTCGATGCACCCCCCGGCGTGACATAACCCTGGGCATAGGCGCTCAGGTCGTCCGTAGCCACCGTCCCCGAGTTCGTCCGATGATCGATCGTATTCAATTGGGTATAGCTATAGCTCGCGCCGAAACTGACCGTATGCTTGCCCAGAGTAAGCACGGCATCGCCGGAAGGTTGAATGCGGTTCTGAAATACCCCGGTGTTGCTGCTTTGGCCTTCGGCATTCGGTCCGATATTCAGGATGCCCGGACTGGGCAGTCCAGACGCCGCCGCCCCAAGCACGTTGTAGATCGATACCCCTGGAAAGTATGTGGATCCGAAAGTATTGATGGACACGCTGCCGCCCGCCCCATTCGGAATGTTCTGCGGTGTAAACGGCTGCTCGTTTGTCGCGAAGATCTTCTCCCGGATAAACCCCAGCGTCTGCGTTGTGCTCAGGTTTGGCCGAACCAGCAGGGTATTCACAAGGGAAAACACCTGTGCGCCCGCATCCAGATGCTCTGTAAATCCAGGCACGCTGGAGAAGGCATAAGGCGCCAACGTCGGATCATGCTGGTAGTAATACTTCAGCGCGACCGTATCTCTCGCAGTCGCGTTGTAGTCCAGGTTGGCTACCGCCAGATCAGCCGTGAAACGTCCTGTCCCCGGGATAAATGCGTCGAACGGATGCGTCGGCGAGAGCAGCGAAGATCCCGTATCGTTCGGTATCAGCCACTTGCCTGGCTGGCCCGCCAGCGAAGGCGAGTTGAACAACGCAAGCGCCGTCGGATCGATGTTTGCCGCAGTCAAGGTCGTTCCAAACTGATTGTTGATGATGTTCGCAAAACCGTCAGGCGTGCGTGTGCTGTCGCTCAGGCCGACTGGCACGTTCAGGAACGACGCGCCAATCTCCTGATCCGATACATGCAGGTGCTGATACCCGACGAAGCCGAAGAGCTTGTTCTTGATGATCGGTCCGCCCAGCGTTCCACCCAGAATGTACCGGTGAAGCTCCGGATTTTTATCGTTGTCCGGGATATCCCCGTCGTTCTTGAAGAAGAACGGCGCCGCGTTGATCCAGTTTGTACCCCGATGCCCGTACAGGCTGCCATGGAACGCGTTGGTTCCAGTCGTCGTGCTCAGATCGATATGGGCCCCGGAGGTGGACCCCTGCTGCGCGTCGTACATGGACGCATTCACCCGAACCTCCTGGATGAACTCAGGCGCAGGCGTCGGAATCGCATTTCCAATCGAAAGATAGATCGACGCCGAGGACTGGATCACACCCGCCGCTCCCTGGCTGGTTGAAACTCCGGTGCTGTTAACCACACGTGCTGAGCCGACCTGGCTCGTGCTCTTCCCGTTGAATAGATTGCTGCCATCGACACCGTTCAGCAGAAACGAGTTACTCGTATCCCGCTGACCGTTCGCCCAGATCGGCTGATTTCCCAGACCGCTCACCGCGCCTGTGCCTCCCGACAGTTCAGCGTTTACGCCCGGCGAGAGGATCGCCAGCCCAGTAAAGCTTCCATTTGCCAGCGGAATGGACTCGATCTGAGCCTTCTCCAGCACGTATCCGTTCGTCGTATCCACCGCGTTCAGCAAAGGCGTCGCCTCCACCGTCACGGAGCTGCTCACCGTACCCAAAGCAAGCTGAGCCGGCAGAGTCACGGTGCGATCGGACTGCACGAGAATGTGCGGAAACTTCTCCGTAGAGAATCCGTCCCGTTGAAAGGTCACTGTGTAGGTGCCGATGGGCAAATTCACCAGGGCGTAGGCCCCGTTGGCGTTTGTCGTCGCGGCGCGGGTCAGCTGCGTACCCTCGTCTACCGCCGTCACGACCACTCCCGGTATAAGGCTTCCGGTGTTATCCGCCACGGTGCCCGTAATCCCGCCCAGGGTCTGTTGCGCTCCCGCCGTGACCGCCACGGCAGAGAGAATGCAGGATGATAGAACGGCCAGGTTACGACGTTTCGGACCCACCATATGCAATTCCTCCAGAAAGTGTTCAAGGACGTACTTTGACACGAGTAAGGGATTGCTCCTCTGAGCCGGTAAGGATCAGAACAGGGTTCCAACGGATATCCCGCCGGCGGTTCAGTCAAGCAGCCCGATAAGAAATTTGTGTGGTGTCCAGAAACTATCAAGGACGCAACAATCCTGCAACACTTTCTTGATAGCCAGTGGAAAAACCGCCCATTCCGTCAGCAGCAGGTGTAGAAAAAAGTGCGTCCCGTGGTAGGACTATCTCCTTTCCGCTGAAGACTTTACAAGCGATACCTATTCATTCCAAAGACTTTATCTATGAACTACGTCCGAAGTCCAAAGCTAAGTGTTTTGTTTTGAAGACTTTGCACGAGAACAGGGGGGGAGGGGGGGGTACCAGCCGCCGGTGACTCCCGCCCCCATCAGCCTGCCTTATGGCTGCGCGACCGGCACCAGCGGCAAGCTGATAGAGCTCGCCTGTCCCGGCTCGTGCCACACCCGCTGCGTAGCCTTCTCGTAGTCTGCCGGCTTAGCCTCAAAGATATTCGGCACGAACCGCTGCGGATTCCGGTCATACAGCGGAAACAGCGTGCTCTGAATCTGAACCATGATCCGGTGCCCGGGCAGAAACGTATGATTCACCATCGGCAGCCCGAACGTATACGGCAGCGGCTCGTTCGCTTTGATCGCCTCCGGATGCTCAAAGCTCGTCCGGTATCGTCCCCTGAAGATATCTATAGCCAGCGGCAGCTCATATCCGCTCATCTCCGCCGGTGGCGCCACCCGGTCCGGCTGCACATCGATCAGTTTGACCACCCAATCCGAGTCCGTGCCGGAGGTTGAGGCCACAAGATGCACCACCGGCTCACCGGACAGCTTCATCGTCTCCTTCAGCGGCTCTGAGACATAGGTCAATACATCCGGGCGTCCATCCACAAACCGCTGATCCGTCACCAGCCACGTCCGCCAGCCCATCGAGTCCGAAGCATCCACCGGACGTGGACGATACGGCACCGGCTTCATCGGGTCCGACACATACTCGTCAAACTGCCCTGCCTTCGGTCCCTTCGCCGGCGCGTCGAAGGAGAGTCCTCCGCCTGCAGTCAGGTACATGGGCTTGGAGGTGACCTCGCAATCCTTCTCACAGCTCACGGGAAAGGTCTTCAGACGATCCCACTTGTCCGCACCGGTGTCATAGATCCAGGCCTTGGGCGTCTCCGCCACCGGCGACCCCGGCTTCAAGTACTGATTGAAGAACGGTAGCAGAACCTCCCGCCGCCACTGAGCGGTGGTATCGCTGGCCCAGACCAGGTTGCCGAGGGCCCGACCCTCGCGGTTGACCTGGCTATGAAACCACGGGCCCATCACCAGGTAGTTCATCGTCCCGGTCGTGTCTTTAGGAGCGAGCGCGCGATAGCTATGGATCGCACCCCACATGTCTTCCTGGTCGTACAGCCCCTGCTCCCACATCGTCGGCACGGTCAGGGGCTTCTGCACAATCAGCTTATCCAACGCCTGGCTCTGCCAAAACCCGTCGTACGCCGGATGCTCGACCATCGTCCGCCAGCCCGGCAGCTGATCCATCCCTTGAGCCGTAGCGAACGCTCCAGCACTCCCCGCATGCAGATAGTTCGAGTAGTCGTCCCGGCCCTCACGCGGCACATGGGTCCCGTCGCCACGGGCGGAGGTCTGCCCCAGAAAGTAATCAATGTTCGGCTGCCGAAACGCCCCGTAGTGGAACCAGTCGTCACCCATCCAACCATCCACCATCGGGCTTTCGGGAGCGGCCACCTTCAGCGCCGGATGCGGGTTCAACAGCGCCATCACCACGGTAAATCCTTCATACGAAGATCCGATCATACCTACGCGACCATTCGACTCCGGCACATTCTTCACCAGCCAGTCGATGGTGTCGTACCCATCCATGGTGTCATCGGCCCCGGACGGGTTATACCCGGAGGCGACCGGAGGCGGCGTCATCAGGTACGGCCCTTCCGACCCATATTTGCCGCGTACATCCTGGTAGACCCGTATGTATCCAGCCTCTACGAAGACTTCATCGCTCAGCGGCAGCGCCTCGATCATGCGTCCGCTCTTGGATCGCGCCGCGCGTCCGGCTGCGTTGTACGGCGTACGCGTTAGCAGGATCGGCGCACCCTTCGCGCCCTTCGGCACCACGATTACGGTGTAAAGCTTCACCCCGTCCCGCATGGGCACCATCACCACGCGCTTATCGAAGTCCGACACCAGCTCCGGGGCCTTGTAGCTCTTCACCAGATCGTCCGCCGGCAATGCCTCTTTCTGCGCCCACAAAGTGGCAGAGAAAAGGCTCAAAGCAGCAGCGACCATCGCGACACGAGGCAGGTTCGTCATTCGATCTCCAGAAGGGGCAGAGGTGAGTTTGAGCAGCGGGATAGCTGAAGCATAGCGCGCCGCCCCCCAAATCCCAAACAGTGTCTTTCCTTTGCCTCCCAGCGGCAGGTCAACTGCTCTCCCCAACAAGCTACTCTGGCCGGAAGCCTGCGCCTCTGCGGCTGCGGACGGATCGCACGGGAGGGCGCGTGGAGCGCTGCAGGCTTGCGAGACGATAGGACTAAATGGAGGCTTCGGCGGATTCGACCGTAGGGAAAAGAGAGAGGATCGCATTGACCCGAGTCGACGCCATGATCGCCTCAACGCGGGAGTTGACCCCTGCGAGCAGGAAGGTGCGCTTACCGTTTTCTGCGGAGACATACTGATTCATCAGAAGACCCAGACCCGCTGAATCGATGTACGGGCATTCGGTCATATCGACGATCAGGACGGGCGGCCGCATCGCGCGAAACTCATTTTGAAAGCTGAACATGCTGTTGAGGGTCAGCGGGCCCGTGAGGGTAAGGATTTGCGTACCATCCTTCCGACCCGGCTGAGTGTGAAACGAAAACGGTGCATCCATGGCTGCAGTATAGAAAGCCGCCCACGATCCTATGTGAACAGGGCATGAATCGTTCCCGGACTCCTCAAGCGGCATCCCCCACGCATTCTCCTGAGGCCTGAGCTGGCTTTACTGTGGGCCTGCCTTACTGCGCGCCTGCCTTAGTCCGGCGAAGCTGCCAGCCGATCCACATGCGCAACTGCCTTGGCCAGCCTTGCCTGCCCGGCGTGCGCACGCGGCCCTGAGACCGGAGCGTAGATGTGCTCGATGCGGTTAACCCGGTACGCGCCGTGCGAGAGGACAGCGTTAAGGTTCTGGTCCGCGCCTCCGGCGTGCCCGGGAAGAAGCAGGATGTCACCCGGCTTGGGAAGACTATGCAGCGATTCGAGCGGCACCACGTTGATCGAGGCGCCATCCTCCAGCACGAACTCCAGGCAGTTCTCGCTGGCGAGAAGCCCCTGGCGAGCCTGACGGCTCTCCTGCCGGGTCTTCCACGACTGGTAGTACGCTCCGACAGCCGTAGGAAAGCCGAGAAGAAATCCGATCAGACTCGTATAAGGGCTAAGGGAGATGATGGAACTCAAAAGGAACCTGCCTGGAGATAGAGGAGATGGAAAGACACACCCGCTCAACCGGAGACGAGGGACTCCAGAGAATGCTATCCCAGGCGATGGCCGAAAGGGCAACTCGACGCCGGGAGCGGGCGGTAGACTTGGCGAATGCGTTTCACACCCGTCTTCATGCTCTCCGCCACCGATGCCGCGCACTTCCCCGCCGAGGCAAAGACCTTCGGCGCGCCGGAGATTGCCTTCCTCGGCCGGTCGAACGTCGGCAAGAGCTCGCTGATCAACGCGCTGCTCGGTTCCAAGCAGGCGCATACCTCCTCCACCCCTGGACGCACCCGCGCCATCAACTTCTTCTCCCTGCACGAAGGCACAGGCGACAAGAAAAAGATGCGCCCCACCCTGATCTTCGCTGACCTGCCTGGATACGGCTACGCCAAGATCTCCCGTTCCATCTCAGCCGAGTGGCCCACCTTCATCGAGCCTTACCTCGCCGAGCGTGAGACCCTCGCCCTCGGAGTCTGCCTCGTCGACACCAACATTCCGCCGCAGCCCAACGACACCCAGCTCATCGACTTCTTCAAGACCACGCAGCGCCCCTACCTCGTCGTCGGAACCAAGTCGGATCGCATCAGTGGAAATGTCCTCGCAAAATCACTGGCCGCTCTCAGGGAGGCCCACGGCATCTCCGAGGTCCTGCCGGTCTCCACCAAAACGGAAAACGGCGTCAAGGCCCTTTGGGGACGCTTGCTCGCCGTAACCGAATAAGAGAAGCTCAAGCTACCTGTGCGAGGAAGAGCGCACAGGTAGGAGCTAAAGTTTATTCGCCGTAATAATCCAATCCGAGATGCGTAATCAGATCCTGGCCGAAGACATGCCGCAGCGTATTCTTCAGCTTCATGGATTGAATAAACAGGTCATGCTCGGGATAAACTCCCGGCGCGCTGTCCGGATCCTTGAAGTAGAAGCTCAACCACTCCTGAATACCAAGACCACGCAGCTCCGTTGAACGCGCGGCAAGATCCATGAACAGGATCAGATCGAGCGCCAGAGGAGCGGCCAGAATGGAGTCGCGACAGAGGAAATCCACCTTGATCTGCATCGGATAGCCGAGCCAGCCGAAGATGTCGATGTTGTCCCAGCCCTCCTTGTTATCCCCACGCGGCGGATAGTAGTTGATCCGCACCTTGTGGTAGAGGTCCTTGTACAAGTCGGGATGAAGCTCCGGTTGGAAGATGTGCTCCAGCACCCCCAGCTTCGACACTTCCTTGGTCTTGAAGGACTCCGGATCGTCGAGCACCTCGCCATCCCGATTTCCCAGAATATTCGTCGAGTACCAGCCCGCCACCCCCAGCATGCGGGTCTTAAAGGCCGGAGCCAGCACCGTCTTCAAAAACGTCTGCCCGGTCTTGAAGTCTTTGCCGCAGATCGGCGCATGCATCTTGCGTGAGAGCTCATTCAGTGCCGGAATATCCACGGTTAGATTCGGCGCGCCATTCGCGAACGGAATTCCCTCCTTCAACGCCGCCCACGCATACAACATGGACGGGCTGATCCCCGGATCGTTGTCCACCAGCCCCTTCTCAAACGCCTCCAGCGACTGGTGCACCGCGGACCGCTCAATGTAAATCTCGGTCGATCCGCACCAGATCATCACCTGGCGATCGGTCTTGGTCTTGAACTCCGCGATATCGTTGCGAATCTGGTTGGCCAGATCGCACTTATTCTTCCCCGTCTTCGCCTTCACCGCGGTCAGACGCTTCACATAATGCTGGTCGAAGACTGCCGGCATCGGCTCGATCGATTCGAGAAACGGACGGATAGACTCGAGCTGGTCGCGATCAAGCACCCCTGCGGTCTTGGCGGCGTCATACAGATTGCCGCCGAAGATATCCCAGCCGGTAAAGACCAGATCTTCCAGCGGACAAAGTCCAGCGAATTCTTTGATCAGCGGAGAGTTGCCATCGGTACGTTTGCCCAGGCGAATCGTGCCCATCTGGGTCAAGGATCCGATCGGTTTCGCCAACCCTCTGCGAATGGCTTCGACGCCTGCAATAAGCGTAGTGGCGACTGCTCCCATCCCCGGGATCATGACGCCTAATTTTCCTGTGTGAGGCTTGATACTGGCCGCTGGCTGGCTTGCGGCACCCGTCGTTGACATTTCTGGTGTAGCCCTTCCTACGTGCGAGTTTCCATGTGCTGCGGAACCTTATGATTCTATTCCTGAGGTTTGGATTTGCAAACCAGGCCACACCCGCGCGCCATGCACCCTAAACCAACGGAAAAGGATAAGCTACCCAACGGGAAAGGATAAGCTAAGGAACAAGCCACGCAGCCTGACCCATCTCGACGATCCCCCGAGGAACCGCAAGCATCATGCAACAAGCAATCGAGTTGACCATCGTCATGCCTTGCCTCAACGAGGCCGAGACGTTGGAGGCTTGCATCGTCAAGGCCAAGTCCTATCTGCAACGCTCCGGCGTAGAAGGCGAGATCGTCATCGGCGACAACGGGTCCACCGATGGCTCACAAGCCATCGCAACCCGCCTCGGAGCCCGGGTCATCGATGTCCCTCTGCGGGGCTACGGCGCAGCTCTCTACGCCGCTTGCAGAGCCGCACACGGACGCTACATCGTCATGGGCGACTCCGACGACAGCTACGACTTCTCCGATGTCGGCAAGTTCCTCGACCGCCTCCGCGAAGGCAACGACCTCGTCATGGGCAACCGCTTCACCGGCGAGATCAAGCCCGGAGCCATGCCCTGGAAGAATCGCTACATCGGCAACCCCGTCCTCTCCTGGATCGGTCAGACCCTCTTCCCATCCCCTCTCGGCGATTTCCACTGCGGCATCCGCGGCTTCTCCAAGACCGCCTTTGAAGCCATGGACCTCCGCACCACCGGAATGGAATTCGCCTCCGAGATGGTCATTAAGGCCACGCAAAAGAAGATGCGTCTCGCCGAAGTCCCCACCACGCTGGCGCCCGATGGCCGATCCCGGCCGCCGCACCTGCGCCCCTACCGGGACGGCTGGCGTCATCTCCGCTTCATGCTGCTCTTCAGCCCCAACTGGCTCTTCCTCTACCCCGGCCTTGTGCTCATGATCATCTCCGCCGGTCTGGGCAGCCTGTTAGTGCAAGGTCCCGTCGCGATCGGTACCCACACGCTCAACGTCAACACACTCATCTATTGCGCCTTCTTCCTCCTCATCGGCTTTCAATCCGTCATGTTCTCCTTGCTCTCCCGCATCTACGCGGTCCAGGAGAACCTCTACCCCATCACCGACACCTACAAGAAGTTCTTCCGCCTCATCACCCTGGAGTCCGGGCTGCTGGTGGGCCTGACGATGTCCCTCTTCGGCTTCTGTCTCGCCATCTACACCGTCACTGTCTGGAAGCGACACGCCTTCGGTGAACTTGACCTCTTCCGCGTCGCCCGCATTGTCATTCCAGCCGCCACGTCCCTCGCCCTCGGCATCGAGATCATGCTCTTCAGCTTCTTCCTCAGCACCCTCGGCCTCAGCATCCGCCACCACGACACCTCGGAGATCCCGTCCTGAAGCCGCGCTTCCTAAGAGGGCTCGCTCAAGGAGCTTCGCTCTAATGCCCACTCCGGACTTTCCGGCGATCACTCCACTCTCTGTCCTGCACTTCCTCCGGGCACTCCTCTGGGCCTCTGCAATCTTCCTCGCCGTAGCCGGCTACGGTGCAGCTCTTCTATCCGCCTTCCGCTTCAAACGTCCCAACTTTGCTATCGCCGCAACCGTTGGCTTCGCACCCGCCGTCTTCCTTGGCGGTCTCCTGAATCTGCTTCACCTCATCTACCCGCCGGTACTCATTGGCTTCGTGGCAGTCGGCCTGATCCTTGTCGTCCTTCTGCTCAGACCGAAGCCTTCCCAATCTCTCTCATACTCACGCTGGACTCCCGCAGTCATCGCCATGACTGCCGCCCTCACTCTGGTCTCCGGCGTCCGCATTACAGCCACCGTCCACACCCCTTACTTCCAGCCCCTCGACGACCTCAACTACTACTACGCCGCCCCCGAAAAAATTATCCAGATGCACTTCTTCGCCGCCGACCCCTACAGCGAGCGGCGCATCACCTCCAGCATCGGCGGCAACCAGTTCCTCACCACGCTAGTCCTCGCCACTCAACGTATGGAGTCGGAAGGCATGGCCGACTGGACGCTCGGCGCCTTCCTCCTGCTCGGCTTGGGATCCGCCATCCGCAAAGAGTTCGAACTGACGCCTCTCCAAGGCACGGTCTTCGCCTTCCTGCTGATGATCATGCCGCAGATCCGTCTGAATCTGACCTTCGTCATCCTGCCTAGCGCCCTCTTCCTAGGCCTCGCCTACCTCGCCGCCCACCGCTGGCTCACCGCCAATCGCCCCGTCCTCCAAGCCATCTTGATCGGCGCAACCGTAGGCGCCCTCTCCTCGATGAAGTCCAACTACATCACCCACGGCGTCATCTTCGTCCTCTGCCTCACCGTCCTCCGCTGGTGGAAACGGGGCAGCAAAGCAGCCGCGCTCTCACTTGCTTTCTCTGCGCTCGCCTGCCTCATCACCATGCTCCCCTGGATGGTCGCGAGCAAGCAGACCTGCGGCACCTTCTTCTACCCACTGCTCGGCAAAGGCGTCCACTTCAGCGCATACGGCCAGTACCTCTCGCCCATCCACTTCGAAACCCACATCTTCCTTACCAAGGTCTTACCCTTCAATCTTCCCATTCTCGCCCTCGCTCTCATCGAGTGGTTCCTCTGCGGACGCGGGGAACTCGAGGAACGCAGCTACGTCATCATCACCTTCACCTTCGCCGCCTTTATCGCCTCCGTCATCGTCGGGCAGGCCACCGGCGGAGACTCAGTCCGCCGTTACAACTTTCCCTGCGTGCTCCCCGCCGTCTGCCTCTTCTTCGTCCTCTGCGCCCGCCGAGCCAATCTCCCGCGCACCTCGAAAGCAATCCGCAGCCTCCAACTCGTAGCCGCCATCCTGATCGCAGCTGTAGCCATCAACGTCGGCATGAGTCAGCTCACCAACGAGTATCGCCACACCCCCGCACAGCTGAGAGCCAGCCTTGCAGACTTCCATCTCGCCAACGCCGCCCTGCGCGACCGCTATGCTCGCATGCAAGCCAGCATCCCCTACCCCGCCTCTTCACCGAACGGCGTTCTCACCTCACTCGAGAACTCCTTCCTGCTTGACTTCCGCCGCCGCGACATCTTCCTCGCCGATTTTCCCGGAGACGCCAGCCCCAAACCAGGCTGGCCTGCCCGTCAGCCCGGTGACGCCCTCGCCAACTTCCTGCTCCAGCACAATATCCGCTATCTCGCCTACTCCTATGACGAGTGCGACCTCCACCCCCCCCATCGCAACTGCCATGACATGCTCGAGTACGAGAACCAGAAATCCATCCGGAATCCAGACATAACCGCCCTCATCCGCGGCGAAGTCGAAAGCGGTTACGACGCCCGCAAGCAGTACGGGGAACTCGCCGCCACCCGCCGGCACATCTACGACGACGGCAGGATCTACGTCCTCGACCTACTCTCCAAGCCCTGACCGCCAACATACAACGGACAACTCACAACCTGTCCCTAATCCGCCGCCGAGTTCGTCCGAATCCGGTTCTTCCAGTGCGAGCTCACAAACCACACCACTCCTACGAGCAGCACGATCTCCACTCCCAGATGAAACCGGTGAAATACTTCCTTAAACCGCGGATCGTTCTGAAACTGTGCCCCCAGCTTCATCCCGATCCAGGCCAGCGCATAGCACCACGGCCACGATCCGACGAACGTATACACATGAAACTTCACCTGATTCATCTTCGCCACGCCTGCCGGAAATGCAATAAAGGTGCGAATGATCGGCAACATCCGACCAATCAGCACCGCAAGCGATCCAAACCGCGTAAAGAACCCATCCACCCGGTCTAAATCATGCCGCGAAAGCAGCAGGTAGCTCCCATACCGCTCCACCATCGGCCGTCCACCCTTCGCCCCCACCCAGTACGCCGGAATCGACCCCAGATTCGAGGCCAGCGAAGCGAGCATAGCCAGCACCACCAGGTCCAGCTGCGAGTGCGCCAGCACCAGCCCCGCCAGCGGCATAATCACCTCAGAGGGCAGCGGAATACAAGCCGACTGCAGCGCCATCAGGATCACGACACCCGAGTACCCGGTCGCCTGGATCAAAGCGACAAAAAGCCCAAACAATTTTTCAGACATGGTCCCCCAAGTATAAGGGCGTGAAGCCTGGACCCCGTTTTGCTACGATTGCGCAGAGGCATCAGACCAGCAATGGCAGACTTTATCCCCCCCAAGAACGAAGTTCCCGAGCCCAAGCTCACCAGCCAGGCCCTTGCATCCGTAACCGCATCTTCGGCAGTCGCCGTCGCGGAACCACCACAAGCTCCGGCCGGCACCTACCCTGTGGGCGACTCAGCCCCGCGCCCGCAAAGCCCCTACGCCACCCAGAAACCCGGCGCCCCCGCCGTCAAACGCCAGATCGTCTGCTTCAGCTTCTATAAAGTCATGCCCGAGTGGCGCCGCCTCCCCGCCGAAGAAAAAGAAGCCCACCGCCAGGCCTTCGTTGAAGTCCTCAACCGCTGGAACAAGCCCGGCGAATTCCTCTCCCTCACCTATTCAACAGTGGGAACGAGGGGCGATGTAGACATGTGCATCTGGTCCATCGGCTATGGTGTCGACGAGCTCAACCAGATGCGCTCCGAGCTCCTCCGCACCCCGCTCGGCGGCTACCTCGACTCCCCGCACAACTTCCTCGCCATGACCAAGCGCTCCCAGTACCAGATCGACCGCGTGGACGAGTCCGAAGGCGAAGGCCGCGGAGCCATCCGCCCCGGCGGCCAGAAGTACATCTTCATCTATCCCTTCTGGAAGACCCGCCCCTGGTACCTCCTCAGCGCCGCCGAGCGCAAGCGCCTCATGGACGAGCACATCCGCATCGGCCTCCTCTACCCGCGCGTCAAGCTCAACACCACCTACTCCTTCGGCATCGACGACCAGGAGTTCGTCGTCGCCTTCGAGACCAACTTCCCCGAGGACTTCCTCGACCTCGTCCAGCAGCTCCGCGAGACCGAGATCAGCGTCTACACCCTCAAGGACTACCCCATCTTTAGCTGCGTCCGCGTCCCGCCAATGGAGATGCTCAACCGCCTAGGCTAGCCCTTTCATGTATCAGCAGGAACATGTCATCCTGAGCAAGTCTGGCGCGTTGTACGCGCCAGACGAGTCGAAGGACCCCGAAGAAGCCGGCATAATCTTAACCCCATCCGGCTCGCGCGAGAATCCAGCTTTTTAGGCACCAACCGTCCATGGCCCTGAAAAAAGCAGCCAAGAAGTCAGCCGCAAAGAAGCATAGCCCTCTCACGCCACCGCAGAAACTCTCCCCCGCGAAGCTCAAGCTGGCCATAGAAGGCGTCCCGCCCGCCCGCGCAAAATCCATCGCCGTATCCGAACCCACCTCCCCAAAATCTAAGCCGGGCAAGACCAAAAAGCCCCTAGCCCCAGACCGCATCGCCGCCATCCTCGATGCCCTCGCCCGCACCTACCCCGGCGTCGTCTGCGCCCTCACCCACCGCAACGCCTTTGAGCTCACCATTGCCACCATCCTCTCCGCCCAGACCACCGACGTAGGCGTCAACAATGCCACCCCCGAGCTCTTTCGTCTCTTCCCCACCCCCAATGCCCTCGCCGCCGCCCCCACAGACCAGGTCGAGCAGCTCATCAAGACCACCGGCTTCTATCGCAGCAAGGCCAAGAACATCCAGGGCGCCGCCCGAACCCTTGTAGACCGCTTCCACGGCGAAGTCCCCCAGACGATCGAAGAACTCACTCAACTCCCCGGCGTAGCCCGCAAGACCGCCAACGTCGTTCTCGGAAGTTGGTACGGCATCCCCTCCGGCGTCGTCGTCGACACCCACGTCCTCCGCCTCTCCCGCCGCCTCGAACTCACCACGAACGACGACCCTATCAAAGTCGAGCAGGATCTCGTCCAGATCATCCCCCAGAACCGCTGGATCGCCTTCTCCCACGAGCTCATCCACCACGGCCGCCAGATCTGCATCGCCCGCAACCCCCGCTGCGCCGACTGCACCCTCGAACACCTCTGCAACTCCACCGACAAAACCTGGTCCTCCCACTAGACCAACAAAGTAAGTCGTCATTCTGACCCTGAACATCGTTCAGGGTCAGAACCTCCGTATTTGCCGCTGTCGTTGCTCTTGCCGTTGTTGTTTCCGCCGTCATTCTGGAGCGCAGCTCAGAACCTCCATATCGGTCTTTGCATTTGCTGTTGCTCTTCTCCGTTAGCCCCCGAAGTACCCCACCAGCCCCTCCACCAGCGACGCCATTGTCGCCTCACCCACTTCCACCGTCACCCTCATCCCCATCTCCCGCAAAGCCCCGGAAGTAATTGGCCCAATCGAAGCCAGCACCACCCCCTCCGGCATCCCCACTCCCGCCTCAGCCATCAGCCCCTCCAGATTCCTCACCGTAGAAGCACTCGTAAACGTAATCGCATCCGGCGGCGAACCCCGAAACAACTCCCTCAGCAACTCCCCCGACCCCGCCGGCACCACCGTCCGATAAGCCGCCGCAATCGTCACCTCTGCCCCAGCCGCCACAAGTGCCTCCGGCAGCACATCCCGAGCCTCAGCCGCCCTCACCAGCAACATGCTTGCCCCCCGCGCATGCGGCGCCAGCGCCTCCGCCAACCCTTCAGCCACATACCGCTCCGCCATCAGGTCGACCTCACCCGCCAGCCCACTCTCCCGCACCGCCCGCGCCGTAGCCGGCCCAATCACCGCAGTCCGCCGCGCCTGCGGCATCACCCCCAGCACCCGAGCCCGCTCCACATACGCATACACCGCATTCGCACTCGTAAACAGCAGCCAGTCGTAACTCCGGATCGAAGCAAGCGCCGCATCCAGCCCACACCAGGACTCCGGCGCCACCAGCTCAATCGTGGGAATCTGGATGGTCTCCGCCCCCTGCTCTTCCAGCAGCGCCACCAGCAGAGAAGCCTGCCCCCTCATCCGCGTCGTCAGCACCCGTCGACCTGCAAGCGCCAGTCCCATCTCCTTCATCCTAGAGCGAACCTCCCACAACATAAAAAAACTCGTCATTCTGACCCAGAGCGCAGCGACGGGTCAGAACCTCCGTATTCGTCTCTGCTCTTGCTTTTTGTTTGTCCTTCCGCCCCCCTGAGCAGTGCCACCAGCCCCGAAGCCTACCCCCGCAATTAAGCGTCGTCAGCACCCGTCGACCTAGAGCGAACCTCCCACAACATGAAAAACACTCGTCACCCAGAGCGCAGTGACGGGTCAGAACCTCCGTATTGGTCTCTGCTCTTGCCTTTGTTTTTCCATTCCGCACCCCCTGAGGACTGCGAAGGGGAGCAATCTGCGCCTGCCTTGTCTACGCCCTACCCCCGCCTCAGCGCCAGCCCTTCCGCCACCGAAGTAAACTCATTCCCAGCCGTCACCCGCCCCGGAAACCGCCTCTCAAAGATCCGCCGCACCGCCGGCACAAAGCTGGTTCCCCCCGTCAAAAACACCCGATCGATCCCCGAACCCTCCACCCCCACCTGCTTCAGCAATCCCTCCACCGTCTCCGCAATCGCCTCCAGCTCCGGCTCAATCCACCCCTCAAACTCCGCCCTTGTCACCGAAGCATGCAGATCCAACGTCCCCGCCTCCGGCCCGCTGAAGTTGAACTCCGCCGTCTCCGCCCGAGACAAGGCATTCTTCGTCCGCTGCACCGCCTGATGCAGCTGATACCCCAGGTCTTCATCGATCAGCGCCTGCAAAGCCTCAATCTTCTCCGGCTCCATCGCCCGCTTCCGCGCCGAAGTCAGAATCTCCAGCACATTCCGCGTCCGCAGAAACGAGAGATAGTGCCACCGCTCCAGATTCGCGTAGATCCACGCCGGAACCGCCGGAAGCGTCTTATTCAATCCCTGCGCCATCGATCGAGACCCCAACGCCGGCGAGATCAGATTCCTCACCATCCGCGCATCGAACGCATCACCCGCAAATCCCAAACCCGCACTCCCCAGCACCTTTCGCGTCCGCGCATCCGGCCCGACATTCACCACCGAAAAGTCACTCGTCCCGCCCCCGAAGTCGCCAATCAGAATCGTCTCGTTGTGATCGAGCGTCTTCTCATACGCATACGCCGCCGCCAGCGGCTCCAGCTCAAACTCGATCTCCTCAAAACCCGCCCGCACGAACGCCCGCCGCAGCCGGTCGAGCGCAAACGCCTCATCCTCCACGTTCTCCGCGCCCACAAACCGCACCGGCCGCCCCACCGTCGCGCTCCGAACCGGCCCGCCAAACTGCTTCTCCGCCCGTAGCCGCAGGTCGGTCAGGATGCGCGAGATCAGATCCTCCAGCGTATAAGGCCGCCCAAAGACCTCTGTTCCCGTCAGCGTCCGCACCGACAGATAGGACTTCAGCGACTGCACCAGCCGACCCGGATGATCGTTCTCCAGGTGCGCCGCCAGGTACCGCGCAATCGCCTCCGGCCCCGAGCTTGAAAGAATCCCCTTCGGCGACTTCTCCAGATAAAGCAGCGACCGCGAACTAAACGACTCCGCCCCCGCCGCCCCAAACCGCACAAGCTCTACCCCGTCCGGAGTCCTCCTCGCGATGGAGCTATTCGTCGTACCGAAGTCAATCCCGATACCCGTCAACGAGCCTGAATCCCAAGAAGACATGAAGGGCTATTATGGCCCATGTGCCAGACCCCTGCAGGGAGCAGCCGACGGTGAGCCAAGAAGACGATCTCAAAACGATCACCGCCCAGGAATCCGCCCTCCACTTCGACCAATTTGGAGCGGAAACCGCCTGGACCATCGGCTCCCGCCTCCGCCGGCAGGCCGTCGACCTGAAGCCACCCATGCTCTTCGAGATCCAGATCGCCGGCCGGGTCCTCTTCACCGCCGCCACGGAAGGCGTCACCTCCAGCCAGGCAGACTGGATTCGCCGCAAGCGCAATACGGTGATGTGGTTCGGCCGCAGCACCTACGCCATCGGCCTCAAGATGCAGCTCGCCGGCCAGACCCTCGCCACCCGCTACGGCATGAGCCTCTCCGACTACGCCACCGACGGCGGCGGCTTCCCCATCACCCTGCGCGGAACCGGCGTCATCGGCAGCATCATTGCCAGCGGCCTCACCCAGCATGAGGATCACAATCTCGTCGTCGCCACCCTCGCCGAGACCCTCGCAATCACCATCCCCATGCTCAATCCCAAGGCCTAGCCCTACCCATTCACCATCCCCTTCACCTTCTCCCCGATCAGCCGCATCCCTGCCAGCAGCTTCGCATGCGGCAGCGCCGCCACGCTCATCTGGAAGTCGAACCGCGCAATCCCACCCAGCACCTCATCGTAGTGCCGAACCTTCGCCGCCACCGTCTCCGGCGACCCCACCGCCAGTGCCCCCGTCTTCGTCAGCAGCGCATCGAACCCTCGCCGCGTCACCGGCGGCCACCCCCGTTCCTTCCCAATCTTCGTAAACGCCTCCGCATACCCCGGAAAGAAGTCATCCGCCGCTTGGCTGTCCGTCTCCGCGCAGTACCCCAGGGCATGAATCCCCACCTTCAGCGTCTCCGCCGCATGCCCAGCCCGCCGTCCATACTCCTTGTACAGATCCACCATCGGCCGAAACTGCCCAGGCTCCCCACCAATGATCGCAATCATCAACGGCAGCCCCAGCGCCCCCGCCCGCGCAAACGATTGCGGCGTCCCGCCAACTCCCAGCCAGATCGGAATCCTATCCTGCAGCGGCCTGGGGTAAACTCCCTGCCCCGTCAACGCCGCCCGATGCTTTCCGCTCCAACGCACCTCCGTCGACTCCCGGATCGTCAGCAGCAGATCAAGCTTCTCCGCAAACAGCGAGTCATAATCCTTCATATCCAGCCCGAACAGCGGAAAGCTCTCGATAAACGATCCTCGCCCGACCACCATCTCCGCCCGCCCCCGCGAGATTAAATCCAGCGTCGCAAAGTCCTGAAACACCCGCACCGGATCAGCCGCACTCAAAACCGTCACCGCACTCGCCAGCTTGATCCGCTTCGTCCGGCTCGCCGCAGCCGCCAGAATCACAGCCGGCGCAGAGTCCAGAAACTCCGCCCGATGATGCTCTCCCAACCCAAACGCATCCAGCCCCACCTGATCCGCCAGCTCAATCTCTTCCAGCAGATTCGCCATCCGCTCCACCGCCGGAACCGTCACCCCGGTCACCGGATCAGCCGCGACCGCCGCAAAACTATCAACCCCAATCTCCACGCGCATTCTCCTTTGAGCAAATGCTCTCACACCGGCAGACTACCTCCGCGGAGCCACCCGGATGGTATCGTGACTCTTATCCGAATCCTCAGAGGTCCCATGCGCCGCACCCTTCGCCGAGCCATCGTCTTCCTCGCCCTCCTCCCGACCGGCCTCCTCGCGCAAAAGCGCCTCATCACCGAAAAAGACCTCTTCGACTTCAACTGGATCGGCGACATCCAGCTCTCACCCTCCGGCAAAGCCGTCGCCTTCGTCCAAACCTCCGTCACCCCTGATCACTCCGGCTACCAGACCGCCCTCTATCTTCTCGACCTCGCCACCCCCTCATCCAGCCCGGTCCTGCTCACTCCCGGCACCCACGACACTGCCCCCCGCTTCTCGCCCGACGGCTCCCAACTCGCCTTCCTCCGCGCCGTAGAAAAAGAGGGCAAGCCCTCCCCCGCCCAGCTCTACCTCATGCCCGCCACGCCCAGCTCCAATTCAAGCTCCAGCCCCATCAAGCTCACCGATCTCCCCAAAGGCGCATCCTCCCCGCAGTGGTCGCCCAACGGCCAAGCCCTCACCGTCCTCTCCGCCACACCCCAGGACCAGCCCAAGGCAAAGCTAGACGCCGCGATCAAAGCCCGCGCCACCGGCGACGCCGCCCACGTCTCCGACGTCAAGATCATCAACCGAGCCATCTGGCGCTCCAACGGCGAAGGTTACCTCGACCCGTCCTTCGTCCCCCAGCTCTACCTCATCTCCCTCCCCAAACCCGATGGCACCCAGGACTCTCCCTGGCAGCTCACAGAAGGCCGCTTCGGCGTCGAAGAATACCTCTGGCGCAAAGGCACAACCTGGCTCCTCTTCTCCTCCAGCCACACCGAAGAGCCCATCTACGAAGAGTTCCCCCACAACTCCGTCTATGCCCTCAACCTCGGCGACCTAGCCACCCACCCCAAAGACGTTCCCACCCCCGCCTTCACCCTCGACCTGAAGCTCGAAGCCTCCTCCCTCGCCCTCTCCCCCGACGGCAACCACCTCGCCTTCCACGCCCAGGCTGAAGGCCCTCACGCCATCTCCCACCAGGAGTCGGACCTCTGGGTCCAGGACCTGAAGTGGTCCAAAAAATCCGCCGAACCCGCCGGCCCGCCCCACAACCTCACCGAAGCCAAAGGTTACGAGATGGGCAGCGGAGTAGGCGGTGACAATACCGCACCCCGAGGCGGCGGCCATGGCGGCCTTATCTGGTCCGCCGACAACTCCACCCTCCTCGAAATCGCCGGCTTCCGCGGCAGCGCCTATCTCCTCTCCGTCGACGCCGCCACCGGCGCGCTCACCCCCCTTACCGCCTCCAAGCAAGCCGTCCTCAACTTCGCCGCCACCCCCGACCTCAACACCCTCATCGCCCTCATCTCCAACCCCATCCTCATCGGCGAGATCTTCTCCATCGGCAAGCCCGCCGCCGACTCCACCGCCCGCACTCCGCTCGGCGCCCAGACCCCGCTCACCCACGTCAACGAAGCCCTCTTCTCGAAACTAGACCTCACCCTGCCGCAAAACTTCCGCGTCACCCCCACCGTCAAGCCGGAGAACATCCCCTTCGTCAACATCGACACCTTCGTCCAGCTTCCCCCCGGCTACGACCCCAAAGCCACACCGCTCAAACCCCTCCCGCTGATCCTCAACATCCACGGCGGTCCCCACGCCGCCTATGGCTGGGTCTTCGACCAGGAGATGCAGGTCCTCGCCGCCAGAGGCTACGCCGTCGACTACCCAAACCCTCGCGGCTCAACCACCTACGGCCAGAACTTCGCCAATATCATCCAGAACAACTACCCCGGGGACGACTTCCACGACCTCATGGACACCGTCGACGCCGTCATCGCCAAAGGCTGGGCCGACCCCACCAGGCTAGGCGTTACCGGCGGCTCCGGCGGCGGCCTCCTCACCGACTGGGTCGTCACCCAGACCGACCGCTTCAAAGCCGCCGTCGCCCAGCGCGACATCACCGACTGGGCCAACTGGTGGTACACCGCCGACATCTCCGGCTTCCACCAGAGCTTCTACCCCAAATCCCCACCCTTCGACAACGTAGACCTCTACCGCGCCCACTCCCCCATCACCCTCGTCAACAACGTCAAGACCCCCATGCTCTTCATCCTCGGCGACGCCGACTCCCGCACCCCACCCGGTGCCGGCGGCGAAGAGTTCTTCCGCGCCCTCAAGTACAAGTGCATCCCCACCGTCATGGTCCGCTTTCCCCGCGAGTCCCACGAGCTCTCCCGCTCCGGCGAACCCTGGCACCGCATCGAACGCCTCGAAAACATCCAGGCCTGGTTCGACAAGTTCCTCCTGAACCAGCCCGAGCCCCAATACGACGTAGCCCCCAACGTAACCTGCAAGTCCCCCCAACCGGCCAATCCGCTCAACTAGCCCGCTCCTGGGACTAAGTTCTTCCTCTAAACCACCCGCGGTACACTCACCTCAAGCGGCATCCGCATCTCGTCATGCACCGGCGCGGTCGAGTGCGCCTGCGACGTCAGCCACTTCTGCACCACCTTGATCACGCATGAGTCCGAGCAAAGATCCAGCGTCGTCTCCGACGAAGGCATCACATTCCACGCCTCCAGCTTGATCCCCTCCGCCGTACAAATCCGGAACCAATGGTTGTTTTCGCCCTTAACCTGCCCACACATATCGCACTTATAGGTATTGACCTGCATCTCAGAAGCCTCCATCGTGGAGACGCACCACTGGCGCTGTCCCACATCCACATGATTTGATGTTGGAACTCCCCGTTAAGGTCCCGTTATCGACTAACTTGGCATGATCCGGACTCCGAGTCAATCCCTCCCGCATCTGCGCTGTCTTCTGCCCGCCTAAGCCACACATTTCTCCACGTATAAGCACGCAAAAACCACATCAATTCGATGAACCCCCAGCAAGACCGCCCTTCTCCACCCGCAAGAGTTCCCGGCGACTACCACCCCGGCTTAAACACAATCTTCATCGAGTCCGGCTTCGGATTCGATGCCAGCTCAATCGCCGCCCCACACTCCTCCAACCTGAATTTGTGCGAAATCAACTTCGTCAGATCCAGCGACCCATCCCTGAACCCTTCAAAGACAAGCCTTACCCCCTCATCCTGGATCGCCACACTCGCCGAGTAAGACCCCATCAACGTCTTTTCATCCATACAAACCGCCGCCGGATCGAACGCCGCCGTCCCATGCTGCGTACTCGCAAACAGCATCACCCGCCCCCCCGGCCGCGCCGCCTCCATAGCCAGCGAAATCAGCGAATCCGCCCCCACCGCCACCAAAACCACATCCACCCCTCGCCCATCCGTCGCCGCCCTCGCCGCCTTAACAACGTTTTCCCCAGCATTGACAGGGTATTTGAGCCCATACTCAGCCGCAACACGATGCCGTTCCTCAAAAAAATCTGAAGTCAAAACCGTCGCGCCCGTCCGCTGCGCCAGTGCTGCCAGGATCACCCCGATCGACCCCTGCCCGATCACCAGCACCGTGTCATCCGCTTCCAGGTTCAGCAGCCGTATCGCCTTAAAGCACGTATTCACCGGCTCGATAAACGCCGCCTGCTCCAACGGAATATCCTCCGGCACCGTGACCAGCCCGCCCTTCACAATCCAGTCCATCACCCGGATATACTGCGCAAATCCGCCGCCCGCAGCCGCAAAACCCGCCGTAGTCCCCACATTTTTGTACGTCTGACACTGCGCAAACGTCTTCTTCCTGCAGTAAAAACACGCCCCACACGGAATATGGTGAAACGCCATCACCCGGTCCCCGACTGCAAACCCCTCCACCCCCTCATCTACAGCCGCAATCGTCCCAGCCATCTCATGCCCAAACACGCGTGGCGCGCTGTGCGATCCTGTATGAATCTTCTTCAGATCCGTCCCACACACCCCACACGTGTCGATCCGCACCAGCACCTCACCCGCCCCAATCTCCGGCACCGCAATCTGCTCGAACCGCACATCGTTCACGCCACGGTAGACCGCCGCCTTCATCGTCTCTGGAATCCCGCTCACCTAAACCTCCCCCGTTTCATTCACCCGCTCCAGATCCTTATGGACCAGAAAAGCCTCGATCGTCTGCGCCAGTCGGCGCGATGCCGAAGCGCTCCGCCGTCCCATCTCGACCAGCGATCCCCAATAGCGGGGCCGCACCGCGACATAGCCAAGGAAATCGCCCATCCGCAGCATGCCCCTCTCGTTCACAAAAGGATTGATATCCGGCATCACCGCGTCAAGACTGTCTGAGACGACCTTGAAGCACACCATTGGAATGCCTCGCATCTGCGCTAGTCTCGCGATCGCAGCCGCCTCCATATCCACCATCACCGCGCCATAGCTCTCCCGCAGGCGCCTTTTCTCTTTCGCATCGGCGACCAACGCCGTCGTCACCAGGCGCAGCCGCCGTTTGCCCTCCGTCAACAGAAACCGCTCCCCCGTCTGTGCATCGATGATCTCCGAGATCACCGGGCTGATCTCCTCACCATCAGTCAAGCCACCCGCCCAGCCCACCGACAATACCAAGTCCAGCGTTCCCCAGAACTCCGCCGCCGCAAATGCCCGCTTCGCCGCCGTCGCCCCCATCCCCGCGCAAACCGCAATCACCTCATCCTCCGGTGTCGCGCGCCGCCAGACCGTGGTCCCCGATCCCCGCACCGGAGGAATCTTCTCCCACCCCCGAACCAGCGGCTTCAACTCCCCCGGCAACGCCGCGATAATCCCAATCCTCACGCCTTACCCACCCTCAACGCAGGCGCATATTCATGCCCCAGAAACCAATCCACCGCCGACCGCATTGCTCCATCCACCGGCAGCACCTTGAACCCAAGCTCCCGTTTCGCCTTCGCCGAGTTCGCAAACATCATCTTCTTCCCCATCCGAACCGCCTCAACCGTCGCCCGCGGCTCCTTGCCCCGTAGCTTGCCGGTCCAGTTCTCATCGAAGAACGCGAACGCCATCGCCACCGCATGCGGTACCTTCATCGTCGGCGAGGGCAGTCCCGTAATCGCCGCCAGCCGATCCAATATCTGCTTCAACGTAAGATTCTCGCCGCCCAGAATATAGCGCTCCCCGGGCGTCCCACGTTCGAGCGCCTCCACATGCATCCGCGCCACCTCGCCCACTTCCACGAGGTTCAAACCCGTATCCACGTAAGCCGGAAAGTTCTTGTTCAAGAAGTCCACAA
This sequence comes from uncultured Granulicella sp., assembly GCA_965198885.1. Classification (GTDB taxonomy): domain Bacteria; phylum Acidobacteriota; class Terriglobia; order Terriglobales; family Acidobacteriaceae; genus Edaphobacter. The sequence continues at coordinate 3,932,088 of OZ240677.1, forward strand.
TGATCCGCCCCGTCGGCGTAGGCTTCTGATCTCCCGCCCCAATCGGCGTCGTAGGATTCAAGATCATCACGTGCTGCCCCGCCTTCGCAGCCGCAATCGCCTCCTGCTCCGCCAGGTACTTCGACCGCTTGTAGTGCCCAATCATCACCTCGAACGACACCGGCGTCATCTCATCCACGATCGTCCCATCCGACTTGAACCCCATCGTCGCGACGGAAGACGTATACACGACCTTCCCCACACCAACCTCACGCGCAAGCCGCAGCAGATCCCGCGTCCCACCCACATTGGCCGCCATCATCTCTTCCGGATCTCTCACCCAAAGCCGATAATCCGCCGCCACATGCACCAGCGCATCGCATCCACTCAACGCCCCGCGCAGATCCCCAACCCGCCGCAGATCCCCAACCACCGTCTCCGCATCCAGTCCTTCAAGCCCACTCAAATTGCTTGTACTCCGCGTCAAAAGCCGCAGCGTCGCCCCCCGCGCCGCATACGCCCGAGCCACATGCCCCCCCACAAACCCAGTGGCCCCGGTGATAAAGACCTTCATGCCCCCAGCCACTCCACGGAGATCAAGTCTTCCTCGCGCAGCCGGAGAAAGTCCGGATCGCCGGTGAGAACACTTGCCCCAAACTCTATGCCTAGAATTGCTGCGAACGCGTCCGCATAGGCGATCTTGAAGCGGCTCTTGATCCGCGCCGCGGACAAGACATCCCTTGATATCGGATGAACAACCTCGATCGGAAGGACGTGAAGTTGGCTCAGGATCGAGTCCGCCCGCGCCTCACCCCACAGACCACAGCTCAAATAGAAGATCTCACCCTGGTTGATCGTGCTCATCAGAAGCACACACTGGTTCGATTTGGCATCTTCGATCAAAGCATCCATGTACGAGGCTGTGGGTTCCCTCGCCTTCAGCCACTCCATGACGGGCCAAGAGTCGACAATGAGGGTCTTGCTACCGCTCGGGAAAGGGACCAAAGTTCCGCTCATCCTGCTCCAACTCCGACGCCCGTTCAGCCGCACGAGCCTTGGTCGTGTCGTGCTCGGGATGCCCGCTCAAAATCCCCCGTAAGGATCGCCACTCTTCATTCTGAGTCCAGGTTCTCTCCGGCAACTCCCGGTACTTCACCGGCGACCCAGGATGTCCGTCCCACATTCCCAGATCAAAGTGAAGCTGGTCTTTCAAGGTCCATTCTGACCGGTCGACCGCAGGCTCAGGTTGACCCGGCTGCGCCTCGTCACCTGGGATCGTCGTCTGCGTCGCCATCTCCGCCGCCTCAACCCCAGTCTAGTCCAGCTTCTCCGGCGCAATCTGGATATTCTTCTCCCCCGCCGCCTTCTTCTCCCAGTACTTCTTTACCCAGGCCTCAAACGTCTTCCCCGCAGCCGTATCCCGCCCGGAGAACACGATCCCAGCAATCTCCGAGTAAGCCACATTCACCTTCGTCTTCTCGTTCGCAGGGATGATCCGCACAAACGAGTCAGTCAACGAACCACCCGTCCGCCGATCGAACAGGTACCCAACAACCGCACTCCCATCCTTCCGCGTCACCGTCACATCGCCGCGATAATCAAACGCCTTCTCCAGCGCCTCGCGCACCTCGTCATCGCTCGCCAGTGCCGGCACCCAACCCTCAAGCTGCTCTCGCTCCCGCCCCTCGGCATGCTCCATCTCATCCGGCGAGACGTGCTGCAACTGCTCAATCTTCAAATGCTCCTGCTGATCCGTCGCCATCGTTCACCCTATCCATTCCTTGTTGCGGACCTGTCCGGGTCCCAGTACCCGTCCTTAATCTCCCGCCACACTCTGCAACTCAGAGCTCTTACTCGCAACTTCAACCGCCCCAATCTGCACCAGCGGCCCATGCGACGCCGGCTTCCACTCGTTCAAAATCTTCTCCGCACCCTCATCGTCATACCGCGAGAACATCGCCTTCGCCGTCTGCAGCAGACCCTTCAGCGACCCGAACGTATAGTTCACCCCACTCGCCTCATACCCCGAGTGCACCATGCAGTTCGCGCAGCGCGGATTGCCGGACTCCGTCCCATACTTCTGCCACTCCACCGTCTCCATCAACTCCTGGAACGTATCGGCGTAGCCATCCTGCAGCAGGTAGCAAGGCTTCTGCCACCCAAAGATCGAGAAAGTAGGCATCCCCCACGGCGTGCAGGTCAGCTCCTTCTTGCCCATTAGGAACTCCATAAACATAGGCGAAGCATTGAACCGCCACGTCTTCTTCCGGTTCGACAGGATCGCCCGAAACATCTTCTTCGACTTCGCCCGCCCTAGAAAGTGCTGCTGATCCGGAGCCTTGTCGTAGGTATAGCCCGGCGACACCATCATGCTCTCGACCCCAGCCACCATCAGCTCGTCAAAGTGCATCCGCACGCTATTCGGATCCGCTCCATCAAACAATGTCGTATTCGTCGTAACCCGGAAACCCGCCTCAACCGCAGCCTTCACGCCCGCCATGGCAATGTCGTACCCGCCCTCGCGGCAAACCGAAAAGTCATGATGCTCCCGCTGCCCATCCACATGCACCGAGAACGAAAGATACTTGCTCGGCTTGAACAGGTGCAGCTTCTCCTTCAGCAACAGCGCGTTCGTGCACATGTAGACATACTTCTTCCGCGCCACCAGCCCAGCTACAATCTCCGGCATCTGCGGGTGCAGCAGCGGCTCGCCGCCCGGAATCGCAACCATCGGCGTCCCACACTCATCCACCGCCCGAAAGCACTCCTCAGGCGACAACTCAGCCTTCAGAATATGCGCCGGATACTGAATCTTCCCGCACCCCGCACACGCGAGATTGCAGCGGAACAAAGGCTCAAGCATCAGCACCAGCGGATACTTCTTCCGCCCCATCAGCTTCTGCTTCATCACGTAGGTCGCCACCGTCCATGCCTGCGAAACCGGAACCGCCATCACTACCCCCTCATTGCTTCATTACTGCTCGTCCAATGCACTGTCACTGTCTTCTCACTGCACTACCCGTTCCATCGCCCGCCGGTAGGTCGTCAACGCCAGCAGCGGAAAGTAATCCCGATACATGTGATACCCCAGGTAAAACACACGCGGAAACCCTGTCCCCGTATACACCGACTCCCCGTTCCGTCCCGCAGCCAACTCACTCCAGGTCCCTTCGTTCGTCTGCCGTTCCACCAGCCACCGAACACCCTTGGCCACCGAATCACTCCGCGTATCGCCGGCAGCCAGCAGCCCAAGCAGAGCCCAAGCCGTCTGCGAAGGCGTACTCGGCCCCATCCCGCGCGTCGAAGGATCGTCGTAACTCCCGCACGTCTCACCCCAGCCGCCATCCGAGTTCTGTACCATCCGAATCCATTCCGCCGCCTGCTGCACCGAAGGCTCATACGGATCGAACTCAACCGCATTCAGCCCACGCAGCACCAGGAACGTCCCGTAGAGATAGTTCACGCCCCAGCGCCCAAACCAGCTTCCGTCCTGCTCCTGCTCTTTCAAGATGAACTGAACCGCCTTTTCGACTCGCGCATCCCGCCGCGTATAGCCATAAGCAGCCAGCATCTCCAGAATCCGCCCCGTGATATCAACCGTAGGTGGATCGATCATCGCATTGTGGTCCGCAAACGGAATCGACTCGAAGATCTTCTTCGTATTGTCCTTGTCGAACGACGCCCAGCCGCCGTTCTTGCACTGCATCGCAAACACCCACTCGATCGCACGCTGCGTCGTCTCGTACTGATACCGCTCCCGCGGATTATCCACCGACTTCAGCGCCAGCAAAACCTCGCCCGTATCATCCACATCCGGCTGATGGTCGTTGTTGAAGAAAAAGCACCAACAGCTCGCCTCCACATCCTTGACGTTCCGCGACCAATCCCCCTTGTAGCGGATCTCCTTCGAAAGCAGCCAATCCGCCGCCTTCACCAGCCGCGCATCGCTGCGCGCCAGCCCGCAATCGCCTAGGGTCGAAAGCACCTGCGCGGTATCCCACACCGGCGAAAAGCAAGGCTGCATCCGAAACGTCGGCGTAGGATATCCAGCCGTTCCATTCGGGCAGTCAATCCCCAGCCGCTCAAACTCATCCATCGCGCGGATCACCTGCGGATCGTCCGCCGAGTACCCCAGGCACCGCAGCGCCACAATTGCATTCAGCATGGCCGGATAGATCGCACCCAGCCCATCCGACCGTTCGAAGTGCTCCAACATCCATCGTTCAGCCTTCTTCAACGCCATCTTGCGCAGCGGCCGAATATGCACCCGCTCCGCTAGGTGCGCCACGCGATCCGTAAAGATGAAAAAGTTTCGCCAGGAGATAGGGTGCTTGCGATCCCACTGCAGGCTGAGATCCGCCCGATCCCGTCCTCCGGCAAACAGTTCATCGATCCCCTGCTCCGGTGTCAGCTTCTTGAACGGCTTCTTCGCATAGATGATCGAAAGCGGGACCAAAATCGCCCTTGACCACGCACTGATCTCGTAGATGTTGAAGTAGAACCAGTCCGGAAACAGCACGATCTCCGGCGGAATCGCGGGCACCGCGTCGTAGTCATATGCACCCAGAGCACACAGATAGATCTTCGTAAAGGTATTGCACTCCACCACACCACCCAGCTTCAGCACGTTCTCCCGAGCCCGAACCATCACCGGATGCAGCGCGGCCCAGCCCATCAGCTTCAAGGCCAGGTAGCACTTCACCCCATAACTGACATTGCTCGGCCCACCCGGATAGTTACTCCAGCCGCCATCCGCATTCTGATGCCGCAGGATCTCGTTGACCGCCCGTTCCATCCTTCCGCGATCGCCCGTCCCCAGCAGCGTGTGCATGAAGATGTAGTCGGCCTCAAGCATCGAGTCGGCCTCAAGTTCCCCACACCAGTAGCCCTCTTCATGCTGCAGGCTCAGCAGCCATTCGGTCGAACGCCGAATCGCCGCCGTCACATACTCCAGACCAAGATCGATCCTGCCAAAGCGCGGCTGAACCGGCTGTCGTCCGCCCTCCGGATTGATCGGTACAGCTGCACTCATCGAAAACAAACTCTCCGCTTTAACAGCAGCCAGCGCTGCCTGGCTTAACTGACAACAGGTTCAGCCACAGACTTCGGCGCAGACGCAATCGCCTGCACAATCTCCGGCGGCAGCCCGAATCGTACGTTCTCAGGCATCACCTCAACCTCATCCACATCGCCAAAACCCATGCTCTGCAGGTACTCCACCACATCCTTCACCAGCACCTCGGGCGCCGATGCACCCGCCGTCACCGCCACCGTCTTCACCCCATCCAGCCACTCCGGTTGAATCGCATCCGCGCTGTCGATCAGGTACGAGTTCGTATCCAGGTTCTTTGAAACCTCAACCAGCCGGTTCGAGTTCGAACTGTTCCGCGAACCCACCACCAGCACCAGATCCGCGCCATGCGCCACATTCTTCACCGCTACCTGACGATTCTCCGTCGCATAGCAGATGTCCTGCGCATGCGGCCCAACAATATTCGGGAACTTGATCTTCAGCGCCTCAATCATGTACCGCGCCTCATCCAGCGATAAGGTCGTCTGCGTCAGGTACGCCACCTTATCCGGGTCCGGCACCACCAGCGCCTCAACCTCTTCGAGCGTCGAAACCACCTGCGTCACATCCGGCGCCTCACCCTGCGTGCCTTCGACCTCTTCATGATCCCGATGCCCAACCAGCACCAGCGAATACCCCTGCTTGGCGAACTTGATCGCTTCCACATGCACCTTCGTCACCAGCGGACAGGTCGCATCGACCACCTTCAACCCACGCTCCTTGGCCCGCGCCCGCACCGCCGGCGAAACCCCATGAGCCGAATAGATCACCCGCGCCCCTTCAGGCACCTCATCCAATTCATTGACGAAGATCGCACCCTTCTTTGCCAGATCATTCACCACATAGCTGTTGTGCACAATCTCCTTGCGCACATAGATCGGAGCCCCAAACGTCTCCAGCGCAATCTGCACAATATCGATCGCACGCACCACGCCCGCGCAGAAACCACGCGGCTTGAGGAGCAACACTCGCTTCGTCGAAGGGCCGCCCATATTCCCGGTGCCCAGGTCATCCGTTACGTGGTCAAGAGTAGTTACCGTCACCCAATAAGTATACCGCCTCCGGTGTCGAAACTGGCGGATTTGAACCACCCATGGTGCAATCCTTCGCCTCGCAACAACAAAAAGGGTCAACGCCGGAATGCGCGTCGACCCATTCTGTCCCTGCCAAACTTCGTCTCAACTCTCCCTACAGGTGACCGACACACCCGGTATGCGGGCAATCGCACCCCAGCGTGGTCTTCCCCTCGGAATCCTCGCAATAAGTCGAGCAATACTTTGACCCTTCAGCCGCTAAACAGCTACAACCCTCGTGCACACACTTCTTAGCTTCAGACATGATTTCCTCCGCAACCAACTCACTCCTTCTAGATGCCCATCCCTAACCGCCAAGATGTCCGAGCGCGCTCTCTTCCCTCGTCCCTTCTCCCTCTTTCCTGCTTCTAGCGGCTTGCCTCAATCAGACTCTGCGCATGCCGGATACTCGTCTCCGTCAGCTTCGCCCCACTCAGCATCCGCGCAATCTCCTGCACCCGTTCCTCATCCGCCATCGCCCGAATCTCCGTCTGCGTCCGCCCCCGGGTCTCCGTCTTCTCAATCAGAAAGTGCTGATCCCCAAACGCCGCAATCTGCGGCAGATGCGTAATACAAAGCACCTGCTGCGTCTGCGAAAGCTTCTTCAGCTTCTGCCCCACCGCCTCCGCCGCCCTGCCTCCAATCCCGATATCGATCTCATCGAACACCAGCGTCCGCGGCAGCGCCGTCCGCTTCTTCCCTCCCCGAGCCGCCACGCCCTCCTCCACCGTCACCTTCAACGCCAGCATCACCCGGGACATCTCGCCCCCTGAAGCAATCTCATCCAGCGGCTTCATCGGCTCCCCTGCATTCGTCGCAATCCGGTACTCCACCCGGTCCCACCCATCTGCCCGCCACTCACTCCGCTCCCGCCTCGCCTCCACCCCGATCGCAAACGAAACATGCATCGCCAGATCATTGATCTGCAACTCTGCCAGCCTCTGCAGGCGCTTCGCCGCATCCGCCCTCGCCTGCGTCAAAGCCGCTGCCACGCTCTCATACGCCTTCGCCGCCTCCGTCTCTTTCGCGCGAAGCTCCGCCAGCAGCGCATCCCGATTCTCCACCTCGGCCAGCCGCCCCGCGGCCTCCGCACCAAACGCTATAACCTCCTTCAACGTCGGCCCATACTTCCGCTTCAGCCGCTCCAGCGTCGCCAGCCGATCTTCAATCTCCGCCAGCCGCTCCGGCCCCGCCTGCACATTCTCCGCAAAATCCCGAAGCGTCGCACTCAGGTCCTCGACCGTAGCCTTCGCCGCCGCCAATTGCTGCGCCGGCTCCCCAAACCGCGCGTCATACCGCGCCAGCTCTTCCACCAGCTTCAACGCCCCACCCAGCGTCGTCTCCGCCGCATGCTCCGACTCATACAGCAGATCATGCGCCCCCATCGCCGACGTATACAGCCGCTCCGCATTCGCGAGCACCCGCTTCTCCGCCGCAAGCTGCGCATCCTCGTCGTCGTTCTCGATCCCCGCCTCACCAATCTCCCGGCTCTGAAATCGCCACAGGTCAGACTTCTGCAGCCGATCCTGCTCCGCCGCACTCATCTCTTCCAGCCGCCCCTCCACCTCCCGCCAGCCCGCATACGCCCGCCCCACCTCATCCAACGAAGACGCCGCAAATCGATCCAGCAAAGCCCGCTGCTGCCCCTGATCGAAGCTCCCCAGCGTCTCTCCCTGCGCATGCACCAGCGCCAGCTCCGGCGCCAGCAGCCGCAGCACCCCCACCGTCGCCGGCTGATTATTTACAAACACCCGGCCCTTACCATTTGCCAGGATCTCCCGCCGCAGCACAATCCCCTCCGCCTCCGCATCCACATCGATCCCGTTTTCACTCAGCACCGCCGCCGCCCCCGGCGTCGTCTCGAAGACGCAGCTCACCACCGCCTTCTCCGCCCCATGCCGCACAAAGTCCGCCGCAGATCGCCCCCCCAGCAAGAGCACCAGCGCATCGATCAGGATCGACTTCCCCGCCCCGGTCTCGCCGGTAAGCAGGTTCAGTCCCCGGCCAAATCGCGCCGACGCCCGGTCGATCACCGCATAGTTCTCCGCCCGCAACTCCAGCAGCATCGCCCGCTTCGCCTCACCTTCGCTCACGCAAAGCCTAGCACGCCGCACCTTAGCCTCAACAAACGCGAAGCGTACAAAACCGTGCGAAGCACCGCCTGCCCGGCGTTAGGGCGCACTTGTTGTTGTCCCGATCAAGCCTCAGTACACTCATACCCAGATGCTCGAAGCCCTCTCCCACCAGCAAGCCATGTCTTTATCCCTCTTCTTTCAGGACGTCCCCGCATCCATCGCCACCGCTCCGCCCGCCGGCGCCCACTCCAGCGCGCTCGGCGAGATCCTCCATAACTCCGGCCCCGTCGCCTTCACCGTCCTCCTTCTCCTCGCCATCCTGAGCGTCTTCTCCTGGACCATCATGATCGCCAAGTTCCGCTCCTTCGGTGCCGCCCGCACCCAAAGCTCGCGCTTCCTCCGCGCCTTCCGCAAATCCGGCCGCCTCTCGGAAGTCGCCGCCGTCACCGAGCAGTTCCAGCCATCCCCCCTCGTCGCCGTCTTCTCCGAGATCAACGACGAGTACCTCCGCCAGACCAACGGCCGAGGCCTCCCCCGCAACTCCACCGGCCTCGAACGCGCCGCCGCCACCGCCTCCAGCGAAGCCTTGACACTCATGGAAGAGCGCATCACCTGGCTCGCCACCATCGCCAACATCAGCCCCTTCATCGGCCTCTTCGGCACCGTAATGGGCATCATCGACGCCTTCCACGGCCTCGGAACAGCAGGCGCAGCCACCCTCCGCGCCGTGGCTCCCGGTATCTCCGAAGCCCTCATCACCACTGCCGCAGGAATCCTCGTCGCCGTCCCCGCCGTCGTCGGCTACAACCAGCTCACCGCCCAGCTCCGCGACTTCGCCAACCGCATGGACGACTTTGGCCGCGAGCTCCTCAACGCCATCGAAAACGCCGCCGCCTTCACCCCCGCACCGCCCGCCGGCCTCCAATCCAGCCTGCAGGCAGAGGACCGACAGGAACGCAGGAGGACCTCCTAACCCATGGCCTTCTCCAGCTCTGTCAACGGCACCCGCCGCACCCAGACCGCGCTCTCCGACATCAACATCACCCCCCTCGTCGACGTCGTCCTCGTCCTCCTGCTCATCTTCATGCTCACCGCTCCCGTCCTCCAGTCCGGCATCGACGTCGCCATCCCCCACACCCGTTCCACCTCAACCCTCACCGAAGAGCGCGTCGTCGTCACCATCGACAAAGATCAAAACGTTTACCTCCAGGCCAACGGAGCTGACAAAGCCATCAACGTCGCCAACCTCGCCGCCCTCCTCAAGCCCACCGAATCCGCCAAGGAGCCCGCCACCCGCACCGTCTACGTCCGCGCCGACGAGCGCGTCCCCTTCGGCGCCTTCGCCTCCGTCATGGAGGAGGTCAAACGCTCCGGCATCACCAACATCTCCATCGTCACCCAACCCTACGAGAAATGATCCGACTGGCCGTCACCGCTGAGTCTGACTACTACCGCAGCGCTTGTCATCCTTCCGCTCAGCGGGAGAACCTGCCGTTGCATCTGCCCTTGCCATTGCATCTGCCCTTGCCGTTGCATCTGCCCTTGCCGTTGCATCTGCCCTTGCCGTTCCATCTGCTCTTGCCATTGCAGTCCCTCTTGCCGTCGTCTTCGCACTTGCCTTGGCATCTAGGTACCCCGAGGCTTCAGCCTCGGGTCTCTCAGGATGCCCTCTTCAAGGGGCTTTAGCCCCTGGGGTATGCGCTCCTCAACCAGCCGTATAAGCAGATGCCCACAGACCTCCTCCCAACCCGCACTCCCATCCCCCGAGAGCCCATCTCCCGCAGCTTCGCCCTCTCCCTCATCTTCCACGCACTCATCGTCGGCACCATCCTCGGCTACGCCTACATCCACTTCGCCAGCCGCCACAACTGGGGCGACCAAAACCCCCTCGCCGGCTCCATCCAGGCCACCATGGTCAGCTCCCTCCCACTCCCCCCGCGCCAGCTCACCAAAGAAGACGCCGTCCTCACCAGCGACAAGCCCAGCATCGCCCCCACGCCCCCGCCCCCCACGCCCCAGCCCCCCAAAGCCGAACCCGCCAAACCCAAAGCCGAAGTCGCCCCCAAGCCCAACGAGATCCCCATCCCCACCAAGGTCCCGCCCAAGCCCACCCCCAAAACCGCCGACCGCCCCCAACCCGACACCACGCGCCGCCCCGCCGCCGCCCCGCCCCCAACCCCCAAAGCCACCACCGGCGAGACCTCCGGCGTCCGCATCCCCGAGTCCACCACCGACCTCAAAAACGGTACCTCCACCATCACTGTCGAAGAAAAGTCCTTCGGCGACCGCTACGCCTACTACATCCGCCTCATCAGCCAGAAGGTTAACCAGGCTCGCGCCCAGCAGCCCCCAGACCCGCCCGAAGCCAAGGGCAAACGCACCGCGATCCTCTTCACCATCGCCCGCGACGGCACCGTCGAAGACTCCGAAATCCTCACCCGCTCCGGCTCCCCCGCCCTCGACACCTCCGCCCTCCGCTGCATCCAGCGCATCGACACCTTCGGCCCCCTGCCCACCGGCGACCACCTCGTCGTCACCTTCGGCTTCACCGACAAGTAGCCCTACCCCGCGAAGCGTTGGCCTTTGTCTTTCACGCGAAGCGTCAAAAACGGTGCGAAGCACCGAAGCACCGCCCGCCCGGCGTAAGGGCGCACTTGCCGTTGCCTTATAACGCACTCCCCTCCGTGCACTGCCCCAATCCACACCCCTTTCCGTCTACCATAAACAGGAGATGTCATTGCCCCGTCACTTACGACCATTCGCTCTCCTCATTTCTCTTCTTCTCCTCCCGACTCTCCTCTACGCCCAGGACCAGGGCGGCATCAAGCTCGAACTCTCCTCCAGCGCCGCCGACCGCACCCGCCTCGCCGTAGCCGACTTCAAGCAGTCCTCTCCAGACGCCGCCCCCCTCAAGCACACCTTTGACACCGTCCTCTTTAACGACCTCGCCAACGCCGGCATCTTTGACATGGTCTCGAAGTCCATGACCCCCCAGTCCGGTGGCCAGTCCTCCCCCAGCGGCCCATCCGACATCAACCTCGCCCAGTGGTCCGGAGCCCCCGTAAACGCCTCCATGGTCGTCTTCGGAGCCCTCGGCGTCTCCGCCAATCACCTCAACGTCAACGGCTTCCTCTTCGACACCAAGAACACGCAGTTTCCCCAGGTCCTGGCCAAGCAATACAGCGAAGATGCTACCGACGACAGCGCCCGCCAGATCGCCCACCGCTTCGCCGACGAGATCATCTTGCGCCTCGGCGGCGGCCTCAACGGCATCGCCGAAACCAAGATCTACTACGTCCACCGCGGCGGCGGCTCTAAAGAGATCTGGGAGATGGACTACGACGGCGCCAACCAGCACGCCGTCACCCATCTCGGCGGCATCTCGCTCTCCCCGCGCGTCTCCCCGGACAACTCCCGCCTCGCCTTCACCACCCTCGGCCGCAACGGCTTCCAGGTCAAGATGTACTCGCTCCTGCTCGGCCGCGTCGTCGCCTTCAACGCCGCATCCGGCTCCAGCGAGTCCCCCGCCTGGTCCCCCAACGGCCACGACCTCGCCTACGCCGCCGCCCCCGCTGGCGACTTCGACGTCTTCCTCTCCGCCCTCGACGGCGTCGGCGCGCACCGCATCACCAGCTTCCGCGGCCCGGACGTCTCCCCCGTCTTCAATCCGCGCTCCGGCTCCCAGATCGCCTGGATCAGCGGTCGGACGGGTCTACCGCAGTTGTACTTGATGGAGACCGACGGCTCCAACGTCCAGCGCATGACCGACGGCGGCTACGCCTCATCCCCGTCCTGGTCCCCGAACGGCCAGTTCCTCGCCTTCGCCTGGAACCGCAAGTACGGCCCCGGCGCACCCGGCGGCCAGGACATCTACGTCATGGAGATCGCCTCGCACAAGTGGATTCAGCTCACCCATGACATCGGCCCCTGCGACTTCCCCTCCTGGTCCCCGGACGGCCGCCACATCGTCTTCGCCAACTCACCCGGAGGCCGCGACTCCGCCGCCCGCATCATGACCATGCTCGCTGACGGCACCGACCGCAAACCCCTCACCTCCGCCGGCAACGACATGCCCAACTGGAGCTGGAAGTGACACCCTCCCAGCGCGCGGCGCTCCCTTCTCAACACGGCAAGCCTCTCTCCCCAACCGTCATTCTGAGCGAAGCTCAGAACCTCCGTATTGCCCCGTGGCCGCTGTCCTCGCCTCGAGGTACCCCAAGGCTGAGCGAAGCTCAGAACCTCCGTATTGCGCCCTGGCCGTTGTCCTCGCCTCAAGGTACCCCAAGGCTGAGCGAAGCTCAGAGCCTCTGTTTTTCGCCGTGGCCATTGTCCTCGCCTCGAGGTACCCCAAGGCTTCAGCCTTGGGTCTCTCAGCCCCGTCAACAATCGGGCTTTAGCCCCTGGGGTATGCTCTCTCTAAAAAGCCCATCAGACATCCGCCAACTTTGTCTGTTCCCGATTCCCCGCAAGCAGGAGAAAATAGCCTCATGACCTCGAACGCCCATCCCCGTTCCCTCCGCACGCTCCTCCTCATCACCGCCGCCAGCCTGACCCTCATCGCCGGCTGCCACAAAAAGGATCAAGGCATCGATCCCAACAGCCTCGGCCCAGTCAACACCACGCCCCCGCCCGCAGCAGCCCCCACCGCCTCCATCAGCGCCGACCCCCTCGCCATCGAACTCGGCCAAACCGTCACGCTGGACTGGCGCACCACCAACGCCACCACCGTCACCATCGACGGCATCGGCCAGGTTAACCCCACCGGCACCCAGGCCGTCTCCCCCTCCAACTCCACCAACTTCCATCTTGTAGCCAAAGGCGACGGCGGCACCACCGAAGCCAGCGTCCGCGTCACCGTCCGCCCCGCCGCACCCCCGCCGCCCGCAACCGTTATGGACTCCTCTGCGGACAGCACCTCCGACGCCGCCTTCCACGCCGCCGTCCAGGACGTCTTCTTCGGCTACGACAGCTTTGACGTCGACGCCTCCGGCCAGACCGCCGTCGCCCAGGCCGCCGCCTACCTCGTCCAGCATCCAGGCATCAAGATCCTCATCGGAGGCTACGCCGACGAGCGCGGCTCAGCCGAATACAACCTCGCCCTCGGTGAAAACCGCGCCAACGCCACCAAAACCGCCCTCATGGACGCCGGCGTCTCCGGAGCCCGTATCCGCACCATCAGCTACGGCAAGGAAAAGCAGTTCTGCGAGGACGCCACCGACTCCTGCTACCAGCAAAACCGCCGCGCCCAGTTCACCATCGATCGCTAGCTAGGTGTGCCCCATCCTCGACCGGCAGTTCTATCGCCGATCAGGGTGGGGTTCGGGCAAAGCCCGCTCGCCTTAGAGGATCAGGTCCGGTCAAGCTCGTGTGATGAGGCGAGTTCAAAACCGGCCACCTTCCAGAGACACACCAGGAGCCATTGCTATTCGTCACTTCGCCGCCGTTTTTGCTTCTGAGATAGGTCCGGGCTTCAGCCCGGACATCACGAGACATCTGATTGATACGGGGCTTTAGCCCCGGAGGTTTTCACCCCAAACCGCCCAGAACCTGAAGAAAGCCGAGCCCACCTCATGCTCAAGCCCATCCGCCTCACCGCCGCCTTCCTCATAGCCCTGATGACCGCCTCCCCCGCCCTCGCTGTCAACAAGGACATGGTTCAGCTCCAGACCCAGGTCCAGCAACTCCTCGACGCTGTAGCCCGCCTCCAGCAATCCAACGACGAGCGCATGGGCGTCCTCAAAGACCTCGTCCAGCAATCCGCCGACTCCGTCAACCGCCTCTCCGTCAACATGGACGCCCTGCAAAAGCAGCTCGCCGCCCAGTCCACGACTCAGGCCACCCGCTCCGATCAGGTCTCCACCCAGGTCCAGGCCCTCAACGACTCCCTCGACGAGATCCGCGCCCGCATGATGCGCCTCGAGAAGGTCATGAATGACGTCCAGAACCAGCAGCAGTCCATGTCCGCCAGCCTGCAACCCGGAGCCATCCAACCCGGTGCCATCCAACCCGGCAGCACCCAACCCGCTCCGTCCCAGCCCGGCACCCCTGCCTCTGGAACCTACATCCCCGGCCCATCGGCCATTGCTCCCGACGCCGGCAGCCCCCGCGCCGCCGCCCCCGCCAACGCCATCCCCGTCACCGACCTCTACCGCACCGCCTACTCCGACTACATGGCCGCCAAGTACCCCGTCGCCTCCTCCGAGTTCCAGGACATCATCAAGTCCTACCCCGACGACACCTTCGCCGGAAACGCCTTCTACTACCTCGGCGAAATCGACTACCGGGCCGGCAAGTTCGCCAACGCCGCTCACGACTACGACAAAGTCCTCGAGCAGTTCCCTGACAACAACAAGATCCCCGCCGCCCACCTCCACAAGGGCCAGGCCCTCATCGAGCTCAAACAGCAGGAAGCCGGCATCCGCGAACTCCGCACGCTCATCCAGCGCTTCCCGAGTTCCCCCGAAGCCACCCAGGCCCGCGCCAAACTCAACGCCCTCGGAGTCCCCGCCAAACCCCGCCCCTAAACCCGCCCCTAAACCCGCCCGATCAATCACGTGTTGCCGTCATTCTGACCCTGAGCGTAGCGAAGGGTCAGAACCTCCGTATTTGTCTCGGCCTTTGCCGTTGTCTGTCTTGGGTGCCAATCCCCTTTCACAGCCTCATCGCGAAAAGGTGAATATCGGCGAAGGCGCTACAGCATTTTCGTCCCTCACCCCTGCACACTTCCTGGAGCAACCCACACCCGAAGTCCAGACCTAAAGTCTCTGATTCGAAGACTTTGCACACGTTTGCCGGGGGGGAGCCAACCCTCATTCAGTTCTTCAAACCCATCATCACCCGCTCCAACTCCTCCCGCTGAGCCCCATTCAGCGCCAGCAGCGGCAATCTCGGCCTTCCCCCAAAGTACCCGTTCAGATCACACCCATACTTACTCCAGGCGACTCCACCAGCCCCTTCCATCCGTTCCGCAGCCGCCCGAACCCGCTCCTGCTTCTCCTCTGCCAACCCCAGATCCCCATCCTTCCAGGCCTGGTACACCTCACAGCAAGCCTGCGGAGCCGCCGCCCCCAACCGCGGCACCGCCCCCACAGCCCCAGCCTGCCAAGCCTCCAACATCCCCCCCGTCCCCCCACTCAAAACCTGAAACCCCACCACCTTCGTTCGAGTCCTGATCCCCGGTGCCTCGGTCAGCACCGCCGTTCCTCCCAGACTGCTCGCCGCCACAAAATCCCCTGCCCCCTGTCGCAGCATCCGTCCCGTCACCGCTGCGAACACTGTCGTCACCGTAACCTCCCGCTTCACGCCGACAGTCCCAGCCTTCACTGCCGCAACCGTACTCCCACCGCAGACCGCCCCAAGAATGCCCGGATGCCCCGCCAGCTCTACCATCCCCTCCGCCGAAATCTCCCGCCCCGCCTCACTCACCATCACCACCGGCAACACCGCCCGATCCGCCACCGCCTGAAAGTACGTCACCAGCTCCAGCCTCATCGCTCCATCCCCGGCAAACCCCGGAGCCCGCACCGCCACCGCGTCATACCCCGCCACCGCCGCAGTCTCTACCAGATCCAGCGTCCCGCAAACACTCTCCCGCCCCACCCCCGCCACCATCACCTTCTCCTTAGCCGCCCCACCCATCGCCGTCCGCAGCACCTCCCGCGTCTCCTCATCGTTCAGCGACTCCGCCTCCGACCCCGCACCCAGCACCACCATTCCCTGCGCCGGCGTCCGCGAGAAGCGATCCACGTTATGCTCCAGCTTCCCAAGAAAAAGCCGCCCATCCAGGCGGAACGGCGTCGTCAACGGCAGAAAGATTCCCTCAAGCAGCATCTTCCTATTCTAGGGTCCAAGTCAGTACCCTGCTGCTTGACGCATTCCCATCGAATCTGCACCCGATTCGCGTATCTTAGACACAACTATGGCTGACGAGTTCGATCTCTCTCAAGGCAAGTCCCCCGGCGATCTCGGCCGCGAAGCGCTCTGGTTCATCCTCCACACCCTCATCGCCGTCGCGCTGCTCGCCCTTATGGTCTTCATCGTCTCCCTCACCCGCCCGGACATCGACGCCAGCGGCCCCAAGGTGATCGGCACCCTGCTCGCCTTCCTCATCCCCATGTTCGGCGGCTTCATCATCGCCAAGAGCAAGCACGACCCCGTCGCCGGCTATATCTGGATCTCCGGTTGCATCTTCTTCGCGCTCGTCTGCGTCTGGGTCATCGATCTGCCAACCGGCCCCGGCCTCTGCGAAAAGTGCGGTGCGATCGAGAAGCTCTACCGCACCTTCTTCGACGTCACACACGGCTCCGGCCTCATGGGCGGCGACGGCCTCCTCGTAGGCTCTTGGATCCCCCTCAGCATGATCGGCTACGCCGTAGGAGCCCGCTTCGCCCTAGCCGACTGATTCTGTGGCGACCAACGGGAGCACCTCCGCGAAGCCCAATTCAAGTCACGAAGTGAACGCCGCCGAAGCAGGGCGCGCTTACGCCTTTACGGCCTCTCGCTGAGCATGCAGTGTCTGTAACGCAATCACACTCAACGTCCCTTCCTGCAGCGCCGCGATCCCCTCAGCAGCAGCTCTCGCCGCGGCCAGCGTCGTAATTGTCGGAATCCTCGCCAGCACCGCCGCCCGCCGAATCGCCTTCTCATCGAAGAACGTATCCTGCCCTCGCGGCGTGTTGATGATCATCTGGATTCGATCGCCTTTGATTAGGTCGACCACATTCGGCCGCCCTTCCTTCACCTTGTAAACCCGCTCCGGCTGCAGCCCCGCTGCCTCCAGAACCGCCGCCGTCCCATGCGTCGCCACCACATGAAATCCCATCTCCACAAACTGACGCCCCAGTGCGACCAGCCCATCCTTGTCATGGTCGTTCACACTCAGGAACACAGTACCCGCCGTCGGAAGTACCTGCCCCGCAGCAATCTGCGCTTTGGCAAAGGCCTCGCCAAAGTTATCCGCCACCCCCATCACCTCGCCCGTCGACTTCATCTCCGGCCCCAGCACCGTATCGACTCCAGGAAACTTGCCCCACGGAAACACCGGCGACTTCACAAAGAAGTGAGACCCAGTGCCAAGATCCTCACCCCGCGCTACAACCTCCGGCAGCATCTCCTTCAACTTCCGCCCCACCATGATCCGCGCAGCTATCTTCGCCAGCGGCACCCCAGTAGCCTTGGAAACATACGGAACCGTCCGCGAGGCCCGCGGGTTCACCTCGATGACAAACACCTTCCCACGCTGAATCGCAAACTGAATATTCACCAGCCCCATCACATGCAGCGCCTTCGCCAGCGCCCGAGTGTAATCCCGGATCGTCTCCTTCACCTCAGGCGACAGATCGACCGAAGGCAGCACACAAGAGGAATCGCCCGAGTGAACCCCAGCCTCCTCGATATGCTCCATAATCCCCGCGATCACCACATCATCGCCATCGCAAAGCGCATCGACATCGCACTCGGTTGCATCTTCGAGGAAGTGGTCGATCAACACCGGCCGCTCCTGCGAGTACTCGATCGCCGTGCTCATATACTTCAGCACCGCCTCATCGTCATACGCGATCACCATCGCCCGCCCGCCCAGCACATAGCTCGGCCGCACCAGCACCGGATACCCCACCTTGTTCGCGCCCGCGACCGCCTCCTCAACACTCGTCGCCAGCACACCCGCGGGCTGCGGAATCCCAAGCTCCTCAATCAACTTCCCAAACCGCTTCCGATCTTCAGCCAGGTCAATCGACTCCGGCGAAGTCCCAATCACGGGCACGCCCGCGCTTTTTAGCGGGAGTGATAAGTTCAGCGGCGTCTGCCCGCCAAACTGCACGATCATTCCGATCTCCGCCCCACCTGAAGCTTCATGCTCATACACCCCGAGCACATCCTCCAAAGTCAGCGGCTCAAAGTAAAGCCGATCACTCGTGTCATAGTCCGTCGACACCGTCTCCGGATTGCAGTTCACCATGATGGTCTCGTAGCCATCCTCACGCAGCGCAAACGCCGCATGGCAGCAGCAGTAGTCGAACTCGATCCCCTGCCCGATCCGGTTCGGCCCAGAGCCAAGAATCAAAATCTTCTTCCGCAAAGTCGGCGCCGCCTCATCCTCTTCGTCGTAGCAGCTGTACAGGTACGGCGTAAAGCTCTCAAACTCACCCGCACACGTATCGACCATCTTGTACACCGGCATGACATTCAGCTTCTTCCGCAGCGCTCGCACCGCCGCCGTACCCTCAACACCGGTCAGCCCCCAGCCCGCCGCCAGGCGCTCATCCGAGATCCCCATCCGCTTCGCCACCCGCAACTCATCGGCAGTCACCGCGTCCACCGCCTTCGCAGACACAGCCGCAATCTCATCCGTAATCTGCTTCATCTGGTGCAGGAACCACGGATCCATCCCGGTCATCCGCGCCACCTCGCGCACCGTCATCCCGCGCTCAAACGCATACCGCACATAGCTCAGCCGCTCCGGATGCGGCGTCACCAATCTCTGTGTCAAGCGCCTCGGTTCAATATCATCCGCGGTCGCCTTCTTGCCCGTCTCCAGCGACCGCACCGCCTTCATCATCGCTTCCTTGAAGGTCCGTCCAATCGCCATCACCTCGCCCACAGACTTCATCTGCGGTCCCAGGTTCTCATCCGCCCCGGCAAACTTCTCAAACTGCCACTTCGGAATCTTCACCACCACGTAGTCGATCGTCGGCTCAAAACAAGCCGGCGTAGCCTTCGTAATATCGTTTTGCAACTCATCCAGCGTGTAGCCGACGGCCAGCCGAGCCGCAATCTTCGCGATCGGAAACCCCGTAGCCTTACTCGCGAGCGCCGACGACCGTGAAACCCGCGGATTCATCTCGATCACCGTCATCCGCCCGTTCTGCGGATTCACCGCGAACTGCACATTACTCCCACCCGTCTCCACCCCAATCTCCCGGATGCAGGCGATCGCGGCATCCCGCATCCGCTGGTACTCGCGGTCTGTCAGCGTCTGCGCCGGTGCCACTGTAATCGAGTCCCCCGTATGCACCCCCATCGGATCGAAGTTCTCAATCGAGCAGATGATGATGACGTTATCCTTCAGGTCCCGCACCACCTCCAGCTCATACTCCTTCCACCCCAGCACGCTCTCTTCAATCAGGCACTCCGACACCGGCGAGAGATCGATCCCGCGCGAAAGAATCTCCGTCATCTCCTCGCGGTTATAAGCAATCCCGCCGCCCGAACCACCCAGCGTAAAGCTGGGCCGGATCACGCACGGAAACCCGATCTTCGCCGCAAACGCCAACCCATCGCCCACATTGTTCACCAGCTGCGACCGCGGCATATCCAGCCCGATCTTCGTCATCGCATCCTTGAACAGCAGCCGGTCCTCCGCCTTCTTGATCGCCTCCAGCTTCGCCCCAATCAACTCCACCCCAAACTTCTCCAGCACCCCGGAGTCCGCCAGGTCCACCGCCAGATTCAACGCCGTCTGTCCCCCCACGGTAGGCAGCACCGCAAACACCCCCGTGTTTGTCTTTTTGTTGTCATTCCGCAGCGAAGCGGAGGAATCTGCAGTTGTCAGTTCTTCAAGACCTGCCTGTTGTTCCAGCAACATCTTCGACTCCACCCGCAAAATCTCTTCCAAGTAAGCCGCCGTCAACGGCTCAATGTATGTCCGATCCGCCACCTCCGGATCGGTCATGATGGACGCCGGGTTCGAGTTCACCAGCACCACCTCATACCCCTCGGCCTTCAACGCCTTGCAAGCCTGCGTCCCCGAGTAATCAAACTCAGCCGACTGCCCAATCACAATCGGCCCCGAGCCGATCACCAAGATCTTCGCAATATCATTCCTACGCGGCATTCAACTTCCAATCTTTCGGTAGACTTTGCTGCGGTGCCCTATCTCAAGCACCTCC
Source organism: uncultured Granulicella sp. (assembly GCA_965198885.1). Classification (GTDB taxonomy): domain Bacteria; phylum Acidobacteriota; class Terriglobia; order Terriglobales; family Acidobacteriaceae; genus Edaphobacter. Next base: position 3,952,174 of record OZ240677.1, read on the forward strand.
ACAATCCGTACGTCCGCTTGTATGTCGCAAATAATTCGATAATCACCTACCCGAAACCGCCAAAGTCCGCGGAGCTCGCCGGCCAGCGGTTCAGCTAGCACCTTCGGATCGTTCGCAGGCTCGACACGCTCGTGAAGAAACGCGATGATCCGCTGCCTTACGGGTTTGTCCAATCTCAAAATTGCCCGTTCAGCGATCTTATTGATCTCAATCCGCCACATCCGACAGCCGCTCCAACTCGGCCAGTGAGATCGTGGAGCGCGACTCACCCAGGGATCGAATTCCAGCCAGGTAGTCTTCGCGATCCTCAACAAAGCGCAAGATCGCCTCATGCGCGTAAAAACTTGAACTCACCTTTGATTGCGCTGCAAGCTCTTCCAGGCGTGCTTCCAACTCCGGCTCCAGCTGTACCGTCACCATCTTTGCCTCCGTCACTTCTTCCACTCTTCCATCATCTTCCGAAAATCCTTGAACAGATAATGCGAATCATGCGGCCCCGGACTAGCCTCCGGGTGGTACTGCACGCTGAACATCGGATCCGTCTTATGCCTCAACCCCGCCAGCGTCTGATCATTCAGATTCGTATGCGTCCGCTCCACATTGTCGGGCAGCGACGCAGGATCGACGTTGTAGTTATGATTCTGCGCCGTGATCTCTACCTTCCCCGTTTGGTGGTTCAGGATCGGATGATTCCCGCCGTGATGCCCAAACTTCAGCTTGTACGTCTTCCCCCCCAGAGCCAGCCCAAAGATCTGGTGCCCCAGGCAGATTCCAAACAGCGGCGCCTTCCCTTGCAGCGCCTGCACATTCTCAATCGCATACGAAAGCGGCTCCGGATCCCCCGGCCCATTCGAGAAGAAGACCCCATCCGGCTTCATCGCCAGCACATCCTCCGCAGACGTTGTCGCCGGCACCACCGTCACCCGGCAGCCCTCCCGCGTCAGCATCCGCAGTATGTTCTCCTTGATCCCAAAGTCATACGCGACGACATGCATCTCGTCGCCATCCGTCGTCGCATCCATCCCGGAGAGCAGCGTATCCCCCGTCTGATTCTTCGCCTCCGTCGACGACCACTCATAGATCCCCTTCGTCGTCACCACCGACGCGAGATCCGTCCCATCCATCTTCTTGATCGCCTTCGCCTTCGCAACCAGCGCCGCCTCATCCAGGTTCTCGCCGCTCGCGATCACCCCCCGCATCACCCCATTCGCCCGCAGATGCCGGACTACAGCTCGCGTATCCACCTCCGCGATCACCGGAATCCCATTCCGCTCTAGATACTCGTCCGCCACCTCTGTCGAACGCCAGTTCGAACTCATCGGCGAGAACTCCCGCACCACGAGCCCTTCAATCATCGGCCGCGCCGACTCAGCATCGCTCGGCGTCGTCCCATAATTTCCAATATGCGGATTCGTCAGAACCACAATCTGCCCCGCATACGAGGGATCGGTAAAGATCTCTTGGTAGCCGGTCAGCGACGTATTGAAGACGACCTCACCCGAGCACTCCGCCGCCGCCCCGAAGCCCTTCCCGCGAAACACACGCCCATCCTCAAGCGCCAGCATTGCCTGCATCACCCCTCCTGCAAATCGAGCGATTCATCTTTGTGGGAGGAATCAATAAATTCTACCAGCCGCGCCGCCCGCCCGCTTGCACTCGCAGGCAAAAGAAAACCCGGCCGGGGCCGGGTCTCTCGCCATACCAGAGCCTGCGCTCTAGCCATGGTGATGGTGATGATGATGGTGGTGATGACGTCCCGCCGCCTGCGCCGGAATAACCGAACCAGCCAGTACGACAAGCCCAAACAACGCGAGCATCAAGTTACGAATCTTCATGGTCTTACCTCTCGGCGATCCCCACCGGTCGATCTTCCGCCGGTCTGACCCTGCCGCTCATCATAAACCCGCCCCGCAGCAAAAGATGCTTCTCCTTTTCCACATGTACCCCGCTGGTACCAGCCCGCTCTTCACCCCACATCCACCAGCACGTCCTCACCCTCCACCCTCACCGGAAACACCACCACCCGCTCCTTCTCCGGATACTCCGCCACCCCGGTCCTCAGGTCGAACGCCCACGAGTGCCACGGACACACCACCGCATTCCCTTCAATCCAGCCCTGCCCCAGCGGCCCCCGCCGATGCGGACACCAGTTATCCAACGCACAAAGCTCCCCGTTCACCCGCGCCAGGCAGATCTCCAACCCCGCTGCCTCCGCCTCCACAACCTTCCCCTCCGCCGGAGCCTGCCCCACCGCACAAACCTTCACCCACTGCGCCATCCAAAACACCTCCCCTCAATCCTACAAGTCACCTCCATCCCCGTCCGCATCGAGGTACCCCAAGGTTCAGCCTTGGGTTTCTCTTATCCCACGAATCGCGGGCTTAAGCCCCGGGGGTATGCCTCCCATCCCCAGGCACAAAACTCGTGTCTCGGGTAGACTCTCCCTCCCTCTGCTACCCTCGCTCTTGAACCTAGATGGCCTCCCCGACCCCAAAACGCCCCCCCACCCCCCGCCAACATCCACCCCTGGAGATCGTCAGCCCACTTTGGCTCCTCAAAGCCATCGCGATCACAATCGCTATCGCCCTCATCTGCGCCTACCTGACCCTCTGCCTACTCGTCTACCAAGGCCAGTGGCAACTCCTCCTTCACCCGGACACCAATCCCAGCCTCACCACCACTCTCCCCGTCCAGACCCTCCGCTTCGGCGCGTCCGAGACCGGACAACCCAGTCTCGCCGGCCTCTGGCTGCCCGCCGCCGAAGGCTTCCCCGCCAACGTACCCACCATCCTCTTCCTCCCGGACGGCTCCGGCCGCCTCGCCGACGATCTCCCCACCCTCACCCAGCTCCACCAACTCCCCGTCAACATCTTCGCCTTCGACTATCGCGGCTTCGGCACGTCCAACCCCTCCGCTCACCCCTCGGAAGCCCGCATGGCTCAGGACGCCGCCACCGCCCTCGACTTCCTCATCAACACCCGCCACATCCCGTCCCAAGCCATCATCCCCTACGGCGTCGGCCTCGGCGCGTCCCTCGCTACAAACCTCTGCCTCCAGCACCCGGAGCTTCCCGCCCTCATCCTGGAATCCCCGGTCCCCAGCGCCTACACCTTGGCCGCCTCCGATTCCCGCACCCACTTCGTGGCGTTACATCTTCTCTTCCACGAGCGTTTCGAGATCGCCGCCCCCCTGAAGCAGCTTCAAACCCCCAAGCTCTTTCTCACCGCAGGCCCAAGCCATTCCTCCTTCCCCCCAGACCAGCGCACCCTGGACTCCTTGTCCCGTGAAGCCTCAACGCCCAGCTACACCGCCCATCTAACCCCTTGGAACCCGCTCGACGCCAACCCCGCCCCCGCACGCACATCGGCCTACCGCGAGTCCATCCTCCGCTTCCTCAACGAGTACCTCCCCGCATTCCAACCCGCACAAGGCCCCACCCCATGATCCGCAGCCTCAACCGCCTCCAGCCCTGGGCCATCTTTCTCGTTCGAGTCATCCTCGGCATCTCCATGACCTTCCACGGGTATGAAAAACTGATGCCCAACGGCCTCAACCTGCATCACCCGCTCGCCGGTGCAGATTCGTTCTGCCGCTTCGTTGTCGCTCTCGGCCTTCCCCACTGGCTCGGTTACCTCTCCGTCGCTACCGAGTTCCTCGGCGGCCTCTTCCTCATCTTCGGCCTGCTCAGCCGTTTTGCCGCCTTCATGGTCGCCGGCAACATGATCGTCGCCCTGGTCACCGTCAACCTCCACAAAGGCTACGCCGCATCCGAGTACACCCTGACCCTCATCGCCGTGGCCCTTCTCCTCGTCACCACCGGCTCCGGAGCCGCCGCCATCGACCGCCGCCAAGGCATAGCCTAGTCCCGGATCATCCCCGGCCAGCTCAAAGGCACGAAATGCCCGCCCCATGCGCACTGGGCCGTCCGGCAGGACACTCGCAGCACAAGAAGTGAAGGCGCCCGGTGTTCAGGGCGCCTTACATAGAAGGTGGGGAGTGGTTTTGCGGATAGGGGAAGCCCAGACCGAGGGAACAGAGAGTTGGGCACGTGCTTGCTACAGTGATTAAGACGCAGCATACAGGAAAAAGTTGTCCAGAATATCCCACCTATGGGTTACTCTGTTCTGTCGTGCAGACATTCCCGGTTCAACTCGGCAATGCCCTTTCCTGTACACCCGCGCAACCTCTGCGCCAAGCACAGCAGAGACAATACACCATCCCACCCGCAACGCGCCACCCCACCCGGCAACCTGCACCATTGCACTAAAGAAGGTTCAGAAAACCCGCCGGTTCCACCTGCGAACCAGGAAACACAGTCGCCAGATTCTTCGCTCCCAGCGTCTTATAAGCCGCCTCGCCAAGCACCCGCCGAAAGTCCGTCGTCACCGTCAGATCCCGCCCTTCGTTCAACTGCCCATCCCCAAGCCCGGGCCACCTTCCGTACACCTTCCCACCCTTTACCGTCCCGCCGAGTACGAACATCACATTCGCATGTCCATGATCCGTTCCCCCGGTCCCATTCTGCCGAGCCGTCCGCCCAAACTCCGACATCGTCACCAGCGTGATGTTCTCTGACTCCGCCCCCATATCCTTCCAGAACGCCGCAATCCCGTTCGCGAACTCCGTCAGCCGATTCGCCAGTTGCCCCGTCGCGGCTCCTTGATTCTGGTGCGTATCCCATCCCCCGATATCCGAGAACGCCGCCTCCACCCCCAGTTTCGCCTTCAGAAGCTGCGCGATCTGCTTCAAGCTGTTCCCAAACGGACTATTCGGGTACACCGCACCCGCCGCCGGGATATACTTCGCCGGATTCGCCGCCTTCAGCATCTTCACTGCCTCAAACGTCTCCTGCCCGGTCCCATGCAGCACCGCATCCGAGCTCTCGTCATACATCGCCTCAAACGCATTCGAGATCGCCGAAGTCTGCGGCCCTTTGCCCCCCACAGAAAAGTCCGCCAGGTTGCTCACCGCAATCGCCGGCATCTTTCCCTGCAGCGTCCTCGGCACCTGCGTCCCCAGCGCCACCGCCCGGAACGCACTCGGCTTCCCGCCCGGCCCATTCGGCGCAGGCCCCACCAGCAACGCCCGGTTCAGCCATCCATCCTGCGTCGCCTTCACCCCCGGCGTTCCGCTCTCCATAAAGTCCTGCGCGTCAAAGTGCGACCGCGACATATCCGGCGATCCCGCCGCATGCACCACCGCCAGATGCCCCTGCTCATACAGCGGCTTGAACGCCGCCATCGCCGGATGCAGCCCAAACCGTCCATCCAGGTCCAGCACATCCTTCTGCTGAATCGCGATCGTCGGCCGCATCGCGTAGTAATTCTTCTCCTGGTATGGCACGACCATATTCAGCCCATCCGCCGCCCCCCGCTGAAACAGCACCACCAGCTTCTTCCCATTCGCCGCCGCCGTCGTCGTCTCCGCCAGCACACTGCGCATCAGGAAGCTCGGAATGACGCTCGTCCCCACCAGCGCCAGCGCCCCATTCTTCAAAAACCCCCGCCGCGAAGCCACCCCCCGCCGAGCCGCATCCCGCCCCTGCATGTCGCACCCCCAATCACTCCGATCCCTCAGCCAGCTTGCCATCACAATCACCTCAGATCCATCTCTACCAAGTCAAACGCTACTCCAATCCCAAAGTTGTCTCCATCCCTTAGCTACAGTTGCGGCTCCCTCCTTTGATTGTCATTCCGCAGCGAAGCGGAGGAGTCTGCAGTGGCCGTCGTGGCTCCTGGGTGCCCCATCCTTTCGCAGCCTCACCGCGATAGGGTGGGGTATCGGGCAGAGCCCGACCGTTCTCCTCACCCAGCCACCTATCTCCGCTGGAACTCCGGACTCCCCAACAGCAGCCCAGCCATCACCCCAGCCTCCGAATCCTCCGTCCCACCCCCACCCGAACCCACATGCCCTGTTCCCCTCATCCCCTTACCGCCACTCAGGTCGAACTCCGTCGCTGCCTGTTCCGCTACTGCCCCATCCCCACTCTGCCCCAGCACCGTCTTCCGCGTCCGCTCACTCACCGGCGCCCCCAGCAACACAGACTCCAGCTTCCTCTCCTTCCCCGCCGTCCCATCCGCCGCATAAGCCACCTCCTTCACACCACCTCCAACCAGCCCATCCCAATCCACCTTCACCCCCGGCAACCTCCCCGCGCTCATCACCAGCGCAAAGTTCATCCGGCTCACCAGCGCCCCTGTACTCACCCAGCCATCCTGCTTCCAGCTATAGCCATTCGGCGTCTGCATCCCGTAAAGCGGCATCCCCAGCTTGTCTAAACTCTGCACGAGCGCCACCGGATTCCCCACCTCCGCCCCGCTCGCCCGCACCGCCGAGATCACAAACTCCTCCGGCGTTTTCACCTTCGCTCGCTCCACCCCCGCAGCCCAGAACTCCGGCGACCGATACATCGTCCGCAACACCTCCTTGATATCCCCATCCTTCTTCAGAAATGTAGCCGCCATCCGCTCCACCAGCGCCTCCGGCGGCGTATCGCTCACAAACCGGACTGCCAGCTTCTCGCAGACAAAGTGTGCCGTCGCTGGACTCGTAGCCAGCATATGCAGCACTTCGAGCCCCTCCCGCTCGCCTCCGTCCTTGATCGTCCTCCCCAGCACGACCTTCGACCCCGGCTCATGCCGCCGCTCCTCAAACTCATAGCTCCCACCCTGAGCCGGTTTGTCCATCGTCCACCCCGTAAACACCTTCGCCACCGCCGTCACATCCGCCTGCGTATACCCGCCGTTCACCCCCAGCGTATGCAGCTCCATCAACTCCCGCCCATAGTTCTCGTTCAACCCCGCGCTCGCCCCCTTCGCCAGCTTCCCGTTCGGCCGCATCTCCTGCACCCGCTTCACCCGCTCGGCCGCCTGTGAGTCCGGCCCGATGCTCTTGTAGTTGTCCAGATACACCAGCATCGCCGGACTCTTCGCCGTCGCCACCAGCAGATCCTCAAACCGCCCCAGCGCCCGAGGCCGGATCGTCTCCCGCTCATAGCTCGAAAGCAAATACGGCTCGACCTGGTTCTTCCGCACATACACGTTGAAGTGGTTTAGCCAGAAGTCAGTCATCACCGCCTCCAGTTGCCGCTCGCTATACACATCCCGCAGCACCCGAGTCTCCATCGCCTCCGCAGCCACCATCCGGATCGCCCCCGGCAGCGCCTGCAGGATCTCCTTCTGCTGCGGCGTCATCCCCGCCACCAGCCCAGCCAGTTCCGACCCCTTCAAGCTTCCGCGCAGCCTCACCAGGTCACCCGGAGCCATCCCCATCACCGCTTGGTACCGCTGCTCCGGAGCCTGCGCCAGCAAAGCCCGCAATCGTTCCTTGGGAAATCGGTCCGCAATCGGCCCTCCCGCAACCGCCTCCGGCGCAATCTCACTCGCAGCCAGAGGCTTATCCGCTGGCTGCATCGCTCCCGCCGGCCCATCTCCACTGTCATGCAACGCATCCAGCCCAGCCTGAACCGAGTTCTTCGTCCCCGCCGTCCCCGCTACCGCAGCCTGCCCGTCTGCGCCGGCATCTGCCTTCTTCGCCTTCTGCATCGTGTAGAAAGCAATCTCATCGATCGCCATCGTCCGCTCCGCCGGATCGCTCGGCAGCGCTACCTTCCCGTTCTCCATCTGCCGGATTACCCCAGGCCCTGGAAACCTCTGCTCCAGCTCCGCAATCGACAGCCGCGCCGCCGGATACTGATCCAGCCGCCCCTCCAGTCGCGAGTCGTCGATCCTCCCCGGATTCAACTGCAGCTCAAACCACCGGTCGAGCCCCATCGTCTCCACCGCCGCTACATCCCCCGGCCTTGGCCCAAACGTAAACCGGTTCAACGCATGCACCACCCGCGCCCGCGCCTGCATCTGCTGCCCCGCATTCGGCGGCGCAGCCGCGAACAAAGGCTGACCAGCCATCACTAAACAAAGCGAAGCAGAAACACCTGTCCGAAGAATCTTCATACCCACACAAACCCGGCCCCGCTCCCAAGTTGCGGCCAACTCTCAAGCCGACCAACGGAAGGCCCCCTGCGGCTCATTCACCCCGACCAGAATACCCGTCACGAAGTGACCGCCCGGCGCGCAGCCGGCCCGTCCGGCAGGACAGGTCTTACGATCCTCAGTAGGCCGCTAGTTCCTTCATAGCCCGATAAAGATCCTCAGGCTGCGGTAGAATCGCATCCTCCAGCACCGGCTGATACGCCACAAACGTATTCATCGCCGCAACCCGCCGCACCGGCGCATCTAGGTCATGGAACAGTTCCTCCCCGATCCGAGCCGCGATCTCCGCCCCATACCCCCAACTCTTCGTATCCTCATGAGCCACAATTACCCGGCTCGTCTTCCGCACACTGGCCGCGATCGCTTCCCAGTCATACGGCGCAAGCGACCTCAGATCAATCAGTTCGACGTCAGTCCCCATCTCCCGGTTGAGCTTTACCGCCGCCTGCAGAGCTCGAGGCACCACCGCCCCATACGTCACCACCGTCAGATCCTTCCCCGCCCGGACGATCTTCGCCTTCCCAAACGGAATCGCATACTCCGGCCCCGGATACACCGCCCGCCCAAACGTCTCCCGGTAGAGCCGTTTATGTTCCAGAAACAGCACCGGATCGTCACACCGGATTGCCGTTCGCAGCAGCCCGATCGCATCCAGCGCATTCGACGGCATCACAATCCGCACCCCGGGCGTATGCGTAAAGATCGACTCCCCCGACTGAGAATGATAGATCGATCCCCCGGTCAGGTATCCGCCGATAGGAACCCGCATCACCAGCGGGCAGCTGAAGTCCCCATTGGACCGCCAGCGCAGAACGGATAACTCGTTGCGCATCTGATGCATAGCCGGCCATATGTAATCGAAGAATTGAATCTCCACCACTGGCTTTAGCCCACGCACCGCCATCCCAATCGCTCGCCCCGTGATGTTCGCCTCCGCCAGCGGCGAGTTCCACACCCGGTCACTCCCAAACTCCGTCTGCAGCCCATGCGTCAGCTTGAATACCCCACCCTTCCCCTTCACCTTGGGATCGCCCATCGCCTCAATCCGCGTCGCGTCCGCCACATCCTCCCCAAATACCACGATCCGCTCATCTCGCCGCATCTCGTCCTTCAAACAGCAGTTGATCAGATCCGCCATCGTCCGCTCGGAGGCATCCGCATTCGCCGCGGGCTCCGTCGCAAACCGCACATCCTGGCAGCTCAGGTCCTCCGAGTACTGATGCCGCAGAAGATCGCCTACCTCCGGCAGCTTCGCCGCCACTGCCCGATCCGCCGCCGCCTGCACCTCGGCGTCCACCTTCTTCTCCAGCGCATCGATCCCCTCCGCATCCAGAATCCCCTCGCGCATGAGCCACACCTGCATCCGCGCAATCGGATCTCGCAGCGCATCCGCCTCCAACTCCGCCGCCGACCGGTAAAGCCGCTCATCGTCGCTCAACGAGTGCGAGTACGGCCGGATCACGTGCCCATGCACCAAAGCAGGCCCTCGCCCCGACCGGCAATACTCCACCGCCTCCCGCATCGCCGCAAAAGACGCAATCGGATCCGTCCCATCCACCTCCACAAAGTGGAAGTTCGGAAAGTTCGCCACCAGCCGCGAGATATTCCCCCCCGGCGTATTCACCTCCACCGGCGTCGAGATTGCATACCCATTGTCTTCAACGACATAGACGACCGGCAGCCGCCCATTCGAAGCCGTATTCAAAGACTCCCAGAACTCCCCCTGGCTCGTCGATCCCTCCCCGATCGACACATACACCACCTCATCACCCTGAAATTTGACGTCCTTATAAGCCCGGTAATCCGCCGCATCCGGCGCAACCTTCTTCGCCGCCTCTGGCCTCCGTGAGAAGTACCGTCCCGCCTCCGCACACCCCACGGCATGCAGGCACTGCGTCGCCGTGGAAGACGACGGCGTCACTATATTCAGCTTGCTGCTCGACCAGTGCGAAGGCATCTGCCTTCCTCCACTCGCCGTATCCGCCTCCGCCCCCACCGCCTGCAGCAACTGTTCCTCAACCGTATTCCCCAGCGCCAGGCACAGCGCCCGATCCCGGTAGTAAGGAAAAAACCAGTCATAGCCTGGCCGCATCGCCATCCCCGCCGCCACCAGCAGCGCCTCATGGCCCGCGCAGCTAATCTGGAAGAAGATCTTCTGCTGCCGCTTCAGCACGATCTCGCGGTCGTCCGTCCGCCGCGACAGGTACATCAGCCGATAGAACTCGATCAGCTGCTCCTCGCTCAGGCCAACCTCCGCAGCCGCGGCACGCCCCAACCCATTCGCAACCTCGCTGCTCGCCTGACGCACCATACCCGGGGCCTCCCGTTCAATTATCCATCAATTTATCTATCACCTCCGCACTCCGCTTGTCCGCTCTTCGCTCAACGAATCTCCGAAACCCTTCGTTTTCAGACTCGCCCCTTACTCCTTCATCCGTTCCCGGATGCTCTTCGCCAGCTTCTCGATCTCCGCCGTCCTCTTCAGAACATCCAGTGAAAGCGTGTACTTATCCGTCTTGTCCACGTCTTCCTTCAGCTTCGTAGCCAGCGCCAGCAGTTGCGCCGTATCCGCTTGCAGCCGCTTCTGCCGTTCATCGTTCCGTGCAATCGCCATCTTCTCTGAGACCGACGCCGAAAGCGACGGAACCCGTCCGTCCGACATCGGATCCGCCCGGCTCGAGCTCGGCCCAGACGATGGAATGCCCGACTGCCGCCCCCCTCCACTCGTTTGGGTCCACCCGCTCACACTCCCCAACACCACCACGCCCGCCATCACCATCAACCCCCGCACCTTCGTCATCTCGGCCTCCATCCAAATCTGCTCGGGCTTCCCGTCTTCCCCCGCATGCGTCTCATTCTCAGCTACACAAGCTTGCTTGCATAGACCCATCTGCACCCGCGCTTCACCCGGTCAGCCTCGCAAGCGCGCCAACTCAGAGAAAGCGAGTCCCTCCTGATAGATTTGCCCTCAACTCTTTCACTCCATCCATCGCGCAGCCTCACCCTGCTCAGCTTCCTGGCGCCCATCTCCGAGGAACCCGCCGTCGAAACCATCAAGCGCGACTGGCACAAAGACTTCCTCGCCGTCGTCGAGCGTCTCCCCAAGTTCCTCCTCATCCTCGTCTTCCTCTTCCTGCTCTCCCGCATCGCCCTCTTCTTCGTCCACCGCCTCAAGCTTCACGCCGAGCGTCACGTCGCCGTCGACGCCAAACGCGGCGCCCAACTCCGCACCATCGCCACCATCGTCCGCGCCACATCCTTCAGCATCGTCGGCTTCCTCGTCTTCCTCCAGGTCCTCACCCTCCTCTCCATCGACTATCGCCCCCTCCTCGCCTCCGCCGGCATCGTCGGCGTCGGCATCGGCCTCGCCGCCCAGTCCCTCTTCAAGGACATCATCAACGGCATCTTCATCCTCGTAGAAGACCAGTACAACGTCGGCGACGTCATCAAAGTCGCCTCGCTCCAGGGCACCGTCGAAGACCTCACCCTCCGCCTCACCCGTCTCCGTGACGGCGACGGCACCCTCTACATCATCCCCAACTCCCAGGTCGCCACCGTCTCCAACCTCTCCCGCGACTTCGCCGTCGCCAGCCTCCCCGTCGCCGTCGACGCCTCCGCCAACCCCGACCAGGTCATCGCCCTCCTCGGCGAGATCGCCGCCGCCGTCCGCTCCGACCCCCAGTTCAAAGACATCATCGTCTCCGACCCCACCGTCCTCGGCGTCGACAAGATCGACGGCCGCTCCATCCTCTACCCCATCAATCTCCGCGTCCGCCCCAACCAGAAAGACCCAGTCCTCCGCGAGCTCCGCCGCCGCATCGTCCTCACCTTCGAAGCCCGCGGCATTCCCCTCGGCTCAGACTCCAGCCTCCTCATCATGCAAGCCGCCAAACAAGACCCCACCGCCCCACCCCCCCAACAACCCCTAACCGCCCCCTGACGTAAGCCCCAAAAGTTCGCCTCAGGCCGCTCGGGACGAGCACCGGGCTAAGCCCATTTGGGTTGAGCGGGAGGCTACAAGCCGTCTGGGATTAGCGTGGGTTTTAACCCGTTTGGATCAGCGTTCGGGTTAATCGGGGGTATAAGCCGATTGGGATTAGCGTGGGGCTTTAGAGTCTGTGTGAGTGCTGTTTTCTGCTGCTGATTTCTTTTGCTGTGGAGAGATGTGGGTGGTTTATCGCATGCGGTGGAGGCGTGTGAGGTTGTAGGCGAGGGTTGCGAGGGTGAACTCGATGGCGACTTTATCCAGGGAGCGCATTTGGAAGTGGTTGAGGTTGCGTTGTTGTTTGAGGACTCCGAAGACGGGCTCGGCGAGCGCTTTTCGTCTTCTGTAGAGGGTGTTGCCTCGTTCGGTTCGCATCTTGGCTCGCATGCGGATGTGATTTGGATCGGTCACCGCCAGATCGTCCGCCTTCTGTCCCAGGTTCAACTCGCGGGCCAGGTTCGAGTCCGGGACGTAGGCGTCGATGCCGCGCTGTTCCATGCGCTCGACGTTTGCGTTGGAGTAGTAGCCGCTGTCGGCGACGACCGCGGCCGGCGGCTCGCCGCAGGTGGCCTCGATCAGGTCCACCATGGGTTCGAGCGAAGCGTTGTCGTTGGTCTGCTGGGTCACGCGCTGAGCCACGATCAGGTGGTCGTCCGAGACCGCGATCTCGCCCGTATAGCCGAGCACGAAGCGACCGCCGCGGGCGCGCAGGAAGCGTGCCTCGGGGTCCGTCACCGAGCGCCGCACCGTCTTCTCGCGAACCGGACGCGGCAGCTTCTCAAGCGTCGCGGGCATCTGCTCGACCGCCTCGACCGGCGCATCCACGCGGCTTCCGGCGTTCTCGTTAGGGTCGTCCGCGTCGCAGGCCTGCTGCCAGCGGCGAACCTTCAGCCGGGTATCGAGACGCTCCCCGCGCGCCCGCCGCATCGCCCTCACCTTCCCATGACGATGCTTCACGATCTTGTCCGGCGAGGCCGAAGCCTTGATGCGCGTCGCGTCGATCGCCACCGTGCCCATCTGCCGGAGACCCATCTGCCGGGCCAGCTCCAGCACCTGCGTAAAGCTGTCGTTCAACGCCCGCGCATGACGCTTGCGAAACGCGTTCAACGCCCAGTAATCCGGCGCCGCGCCGCCGGCAAGATAACGAAACGCAAGATCCTCGCGAATCCGCTGCTCCAGCCGCCGCGAACTCGTTACCCCCAGCGCGTATGCATACAGCCAAACCTTCAGCATCAAGGAGGGGTGATACAACACACCGCCCTCGGCTGCGTACGCATCCGTGTAGCGACACAGATCCAGCCGCTCCACCACCCGGTGCACAAAGAAGCAAAGATGATCAGGACCAAGAACCTCGTCCACATGCGAAGGAAGAAGCAAACCTTGATCCGGACTATAAGCAAGATAACGCGACATCACTCCCTTAAACTCCACTTCGCCTGTTCAAATCAAGTAGTCACACAGACTCTTTAGCCCCACGAACAATCGTCATTAAAACCAAGGGGCTTTAGCCCCGGCCGTATGCCCCATCCTTTCGACAGCTTAAGCGTCGATACCGTAGGGTATCGAGCCTACGGCGCGACCGTCGTTGCCTCCCCACAAGCCGACGTGATCGGCACTAACCCGGTGCCGATGAGCGCACTCGAGATTTCGTACCAATCCAAAAACATCCCTGACGATGGATGACGGATCGATCTGAGGAACTATCTTCAAACGGCTGACGTACTACGCCTCAGGACGGAGACGATGAACGCAGGGACAGCACAGCACTACGCGCGATGGATCGGCGTTTTATATCTCATCACGATCGTGGCAGGCGGATGGGGCGAATCGTACGTGCCCGATACGCTGCGCCTCGCCGCCGACTTAGCCGGAACGACGCACAAAGTAGCGGCATCGCTGGTCCTCTTTCGAACCAGTTTTGCTGCGTACCTCATCGAAGCCACCTGCGACATCACGCTTAATGTGCTGCTCTATGCCTTGCTTCGCCCGATGAGCCGCAACCTGGCTTTACTCGCGGTGTGCTTCGGTCTGATGGGGACGTCCACCTTTGCCGCCGGAGAGATGCTTTACTTCGCGGCCGCGCTCCCGGTCATCGATGCCGATGTTGCCCGGGTGATCTCCCCGGAGGGGCAGTCGACGCTCACCTATCTTTGCCTCACAATCTTTGGATACTGCTTCGCCATATTCGCGCTGTTCTATGGCATCGCGGCAGCCATACGCGGCTACCTGATTGTGCGATCCGGCTACTTGCCACGCGCGCTTGGCGCCATCGTCATGCTCGGCGGCGCCAGCTTCATCGTCAAGAATTTCATGGTTGTCGTCACTCCGCACTATGACAAGCCATACATCATCTTTCCCATGTTCCTTACTCTCATCTCCATGGCGCTCTGGATGCTGATAAAGGGCATCAACCGTGCGCAATGGGATGCCAAGCAGACGGTACTCGCACTCGCTGAGGCTGAGCGCATCGGCTCGACCCGGCGAGCAGGATTGATGCAATGAGGCAAGCTTCTCCTCGTGCCAAAGCACGAATCGCGGGGTTCCTATACCTCATGATCTTCCTTGCAGCGCCGAGTGGTGCTGCCGGCGCAACTCCCGTGAAGATGGCGATCAACCTGGCCTGCGATCTCGCCGTCGCAGTCCTGCTCTATGAGCTGCTCAGGCCGGTAAGTAGAGGCCTGTCTCTCTTAGCCGCGCTCTTCAGAGTCATCTTCGTCATCGTGATGGCCGTCACCTCGCTCAATTATTTCGGTCTCCTGCACCTGTTCCAAATAACACATTCCCCGGCAGCCTTCGATGCCGGTTACGGCATCGCTCTGGTGCCTTTCGGAATGAGCTGCGTCCTGATCGGATATCTCATCTTTCGATCAACCTTTTTGCCCCGTACACTGGGCGTGCTGATGGCAGTGGCCGGTGGCGCCTACCTTATCTTCGTATGGCCCGCACTTGGAAGTCGTTTGTTTGTTCCGTGGATTGTGGTGCCTGCTGTTGTAGGCGAAGCGTCTCTGACTCTGTGGCTCTTAGTCATGGGCGTCAATGTCGAACGATGGAAGCAGCAGGATCTGGCAGCGCGCGCGGACGCTCGTTCTCAACTGTGATCAGCTGAACGAATGCCCCTAACCCAGCCCACGGCTCGACCGCCATACCCCTAACCCTCCACCTAACTTCCGGCCAAGCTACCGCTCTCGCCGTTGCCCGTTCCGGGTGCCCCATCCCGCTCCAGGGCGTGTCTCTGGGGGCAGACTTTCGCCTATTGCGACATAGCGTTACGAACGGCTTCTATGCTGCCTGGTCGGCTCAGGACGGGAAACAGAAGACAGGGCCGTGGAGTGGTTGAGGTCGTCATGCCGTCTGCCCTAATTCCAGGATCGCTGCCGCGAACGCATCGGGAGCTTCCTGCGGGAGATTGTGGCCTACGTGATCGAGGGTGGCGATGCGGCGGAGCGCGGTGAAGTGCGGCTTGATCTCTTCCGCCGCGGCGGGCGGGTCTACACCATCGTCTGCGCCCTGAAGAACGATAGTGGGTACGGTGATTTGCGGCGCAGCCGAAAGCTGCTGCTCCATAGTTTCTAGGTGCGGGTCGCCCGGCACGGCGCCGATCCTGTACCGATACGAGTGCAGGACCACATCCACAAAATCTGCATTGTCGAACGAAGCTGCCGTTTGGGCGTAGGTCGCGTCGTCGAACGCCCACGTGGGCGAGAAGTCTTGCCAAAGATAACGGCAAAAACCGGCACGGTCTTCCTTGAGCGCCGCCTGACCCCGCTCGGAGTTGAGATAAAACCAGTACCAGCGCAGCCGTTCCTTTTCTGGTTTGTCAGCTTTCAGCGCTTCGGTGGAGTTTTGCAAGTTATACCCGGTGCCGCAGCTCAAGAGTCCGTTGACCCTCTCTGGCCGCAGCGCGGCGACCACACAGGCGGCTCGACCTCCCCAGTCATAGCCCGCAACTGTCGCGCGTTGGATCGAGAGCGCATCCAGCAGCGAGAGAAGGTCGGAGCCAAGTGCCGCCTGCTGACCCACACGCGGCGTCTCATGATGCAGGAAGTGCGTTGGGCCGTATCCGCGAAGGTAAGGAACAATCACCCGCCGGCCGGCCGCACTCAGTCTACGCGCGACCAAATCATAGGTATGAATGTCATACGGAAATCCATGCAGCAGCACCACCGGCGAACCGTCAGCTGGACCTGACTCTAAGTACGCAACATTCAGAACACCTGCATTGACTCGCTTCACCGCTGCTCCTCCTGATTGACTGCCTGCGTCGGGCTCGGCTCTCAGTGCACGTCCAACCCGGGTGCAGGCAGCGGCGAGAGTTCCCGCCGTCAGAGAAACAAAGCTGCGTCGGCTTTGCTGCGTCTGCTCCGCGCCCAAACGATTCATCCTGCGAGCTCCGTCTGAAGTGTTCATCTGCGTACAGTGTGAAGCGAGAGGCCATCCAGCATACGAATCAGTCGTGAAAAGCTTGCAAGTTCATCGGCCCCCATAAACGCCGCTCACGCCACTTGAGCAAGCCGAGTCGGTTTCAATGGCGTCGTCCTGACTCGCCAATCTCCGCTATCGCGACTTGGCCGGACTGACCTTTGTTACGCTCCCGCGAGACGCGATGGGAACCTTTGCGGCTCAGGTCGCGGGCAAAGCCTTGTGTCTCTTCGATCAGGTGTCGACGAATCCAGTAGTTGGTGGCATTAAAGAACCCGATGAAGCGAACCCAGAGTGGATTTCGTACGTCAATCGTGCAGCTAAGCTTCGATTCATTCGCCGATACGCTGGACACCTGCATCTCCCAACCAACCTGTAGATGAAAGGGAAGGAGGTGCATCAGGTAGGCCCGGCTTCTGTTGGAGAAGAGACGCACGTGATTTGCTTCCAGCAGTTCTGTTTTGTAGTGCTGGATGATCAAAGCTCCAGCCATGCACTCAACGTTGACCATTCCTTCAAAATGCGCTCCGCCACAGGTGCCGACAGCGCGGTGCCCATGCGCACAAGCCCTATAGTCTTCTTCCGAAAGCTTCATGGGTGAAAATCATTTGGTTCTCCCGGAATCGAACGAACGTGGGTTAAGTCTGCGCTGCAGGCATGACTTCGTGTTCGGTTCCAACCAGAAACTCACAGGCGTGCAAGTCCAGGAACTTCTCCTCATCGGGACGGATCGTCGAAATGTAATTGGGAGATTGGAAAACACCAGCGATGCCGGCAAGATCATCGAACCAAAGCTCCGTAGAGCCATCGATATGGTTGTCCGGAAGCCCAGCAAGCGCCTCGCCGGTTGCGTGGCACTGCACATAGCGCCGCACGTGCTGCTTGACCTCCGCAAGCGAGCGGAACAAGGGTGCATGTTGATTCCGGTGGTAGGCCACGAACTCTTCGTGGCTCATCTCCGCTTTACGGCGTAGAAGAATGGTCATCTTGATCATGCTAAGCTCCAATATGAATGCTGTTCACATAGCTTGTAAGACGCTTGCCCGCTCGAAAGGATGCACCTGATGCAAAAGAAAGCAAGGTCGTATCACCACGGCGATCTGAAGACCGCCATGATTGATGCCGCGCTCCAGCTTGTTCGGGAGAAAGGCCCTCGCGGGTTCACGCTGAACGAAGCGTCCCGTACCGCCGGTGTAAGCGTGAGTGCTCCCTACAACCATTTCAAGGACAAGGACGCGCTTCTCATTGAGATCGTGTTGCTGGGTAACCGTACCTTGGAGACGGAGTTGCGGGCCGCGGCGGACATCGTTGCGCCACCGACGGAGAAGCTTCTCGCGGTATACCTCGCTTACGTCTCCTTTGCGGACCGGCATCCGGATCTCTTCGCAGTGATGTTCCAGTCGGGAATCGATAAGACGCACTATCCAGAGATTCAGGCGTCAAGCGCGAAGGCATTCGGAGTCGCAGCCGTCCTGGCCTTGCAAATTGAGCCTTCTCCAACGTCCGCATGGCAATTGGCTTTGGCCATCTGGACCATGGCCCACGGCTTCGCCACACTGAGTGTTGAGGGTGCCATTGCAGGCGTCGGCTTCCCTGAAGCAAAAGGCTCAGCCGAAGCTCTCGCTCGCAAATTGCTCTATGCAGGACGTTCGGAGAGTGAAGCCCGGACGTAGCACCCTACGTCGTGCCTGGGACAATGAGTCAATGCCTACATGGCGAAAGAGTGTTGGTAACAATGAACTCCGTTCAGCGACTTCAGCGCTCCCCTGCCGAAACTCTCCCCGCGTGTCCAGCTCCATAACGTCCGCCTGAGTCTCCACCGTCATCACCGCACCATCGCCTTAGCAGCCCAATCCACCTCATTCCGTAGCTCGACCGCCGCCTCGCCATCGCATACGATCTCACCTCAAAGCCAACCCTCAAAAATTATTTCTTCAAAAACCTCAGCAAACGGAAGTATGTACTTAGCGCAACTTGAGTGGCCCTGAAATTGCCTCACCGTCGAAACAAACGTTCTCTACGACTCAGGCTCTTCGCCGAAAGTTCGCTGATTTCGCTTTGAAGGTAAGCGTCACGGGAGTACCGTCTGGACGGTGCCTTTCCGCTTAGGCATTCTGTTTTAAGGAGCAGCGTGAGTTGTTGCTTTGAGGGGGATGGATGGAAGCCGAAGGACCGGTCGTGCGAAGACGCAGGGAACGTCAGTTCAGGTCGCCTGAGGAGAAGCGGCTGATCGTAGAAGCGACCCGCAGAGCCGGCGTATCGGTGGCGGCCGTCGCTCAGGCTCATGGAGTGAACGCCAACCAGGTGTTCTACTGGCGCAAGCTGTACGACGCAGGGCAGCTTGCGTGCAAGCCTTCGCTTCCGCCTGACATCGAAGCAACTCGCGTGTGCTTGCTCCCGGTCACCGTTGATGCCGAGGAGCAGCATGGACTCGTCCGAGAGGGCGAGGCAGAGCGGCGTCCATGCAGCTGTTCTTCTGAAGCTTCGATCGAGCTGACGTTGACGCGGGGGAAGGTGCGCCTTTTGGGTGCGGTGGATGCCGGAACACTTCGTACGGTTTTGGGATGCCTGCTGGCATGATCTCTCCTCCGGCCAACACACAGATCTGGATTGCAGCGGGCGTGACCGACATGCGACGCGGCTTCACCGGGCTCAGCGCCCTGGTGCAGACGGCCCTGGAACAGGCTCCGCTCTCCGGTCACGTGTTTGCGTTTCGTGGCCGGCGCGGCGATCTCATCAAGCTGCTCTGGTTCGATGGGGATGGTCTTTGTCTGTTTTCGAAGAAGCTCGAGCGGGGACGATTTGTATGGCCACAGGCCGACAGTGGTAAGGTGTCTCTGACCCGTGCGCAGCTCTCGATGTTGCTCGAAGGTATTGATTGGCGAAGACCGGATCGGACCTGGCAACCGGCGATGACTGTCTAAGTCTATGTGTGCGATTCTCCAGCATTCACGCACCTTTTGTGCATTTTCTGGGTCCCGGAACATGACATACTACAGGCATGCGAGAGATGCCTTTTCTGCTGCCGGATCTGGAGGTTCTTGATCCCGCAGCGCTGAAGGCGATGATCTGTTTGCAGCACGCCGAGCTGCTCTCGCACAGGAGCCAGATTGAACGGCTGGAGTTGCTGATCGCGAAGCTGCGACGCATGCAGTTCGGACGGAGCTCGGAGAAGGTGGAACGGCAGATCGAACAGCTTGAGTTGAAGCTGGAAGAGCTCGAAGCCAACCAGGCCGAACTTGCACCGCAACCGACACAGACAGCAACCGCAGATCGTAAGTCGACGCCCAGGAAGAGACGTGTTCTACCCGAACATCTGCCGCGCGAAGTGCATGAGCATCTACCCCAAGAAGAGAGCTGCTCGGTCTGCAAGGGCAAGCTGAAGAAGCTTGGCGAAGATGTCTCCGAGATGCTGGAGTACGTGCCCGCCAGCTTCAAGGTCGTCCGCCATGTCCGGCCTCGGATGTGTTGCACAGGATGCGACCGTATCGTGCAGGCGCCGGCACCTTCACGGCCCATCGATCGCGGTATGGCCGGACCCGGCCTGCTCGCTCACGTCCTCACGGCCAAGTTCTGCGATCACCTGCCGCTCTATCGCCAGTCGGCGATCTACGCCCGGGAAGGCGTCGAACTGGACCGTTCCACCCTGGCCAGATGGGTCGGAGAGAGCAGCTCGTTGCTCGCTCCACTGGTCGAAGCCCTGCGTCGCCATGTGATGTCGGCCAGCAAGCTTCACGGGGATGACACACCGGTTCCCGTACTTGCGCCCGGCACCGGCAAGACCAGGACGGGACGGCTCTGGACCTATGTTCGCGACGATCGTCCCTCCGGTTCGCTCGAACCTCCGGCGGTCTGGTTTACCTACTCGCCGGATCGCAAGGGAGAGCATCCTCAGCGTCATCTTGCAGGCTTCCGCGGAGTTCTCCAGGCCGATGCTTACGCCGGCTTCAACAAGCTCTATGAAGACGGAGCGATCCAGCAGGCACCCTGCATGGCCCACATCCGGCGCAAGTTCTACGACCTGATGGAAGCGCACCAGTCGCCCATCGCCACCGAAGCCATCGAGCGGATCGGACGGCTCTACGCGATCGAGAAGGAGATCCGCGGTCGATCTCCAGACCAACGCCGCACCGTACGCCAGGCCCGAGCCCGGCCTCTACTCGACTCTATGCACCTCTGGCTCCAGACCTCGCTCGCCCTGCTCTCGCGGAAGTCCGAAACGGCGGCCGCGATCCACTACGCCCTCACACTCTGGCCTGCGATGGTGCGTTACGCGGACGATGGCCGCATCGAGATCGATAACTCGGCCGCCGAGCGGTCGCTGCGCGGCGTGGCCGTTGGCCGCCGTAACTATCTCTTCGCCGGTTCCGACCGCGGAGGTGAACGCGCCGCTGTCTTCTACACGCTGATCGAGTCAGCCAAGCTCAACGAACTCGATCCCGAAGCCTACCTGCGCCATCTGCTAACACACATCGCCGAACATCCCATCCGCCGCATCGAGGAGCTCTTGCCTTGGAACTTCGCCCGAAGTCTCGAACTCGTAAATCAATCCGCAGCCTGAAGCAGAGTCCTGAACCAGCCAGCGCCAGCGACCCGGTCGCGGATCTCCTGCCTAATCTCGCCGACTTTATCGAGGATGGCGAAATCACCCTCGGCATCGTTGACCCCGTCGGCTGCGTAGCCACCGCCGCAGACGAACATGCCTCCATCGCGATGCTCGTCCGCCGCAAGAACGAGACGCTCACAGAGCTGCTTACCCGTCTTGACTATGCCATCGGACTTGCCCTCACCGAAGACATCTTCACCGACGAAGTTAACCAGCGCCCCAAAGGCAAATAGCAGGTCCAACCTCACACAGGTTGTGTCCACTACGCGCTTGTGGACACAACCTATCTTCAACAAACAGTCAAGACGGCCAAAGCGCCACGCTTACCTTTGAAGTCTTTCTAGAACCTTATCTCTTTCCTGAAATCCGAAAGAAACCCGATCCAAAAGATCATCCAAGTGTCTGGTGGAATTGCCCTGAAGATCGATGAGTCTTGATACCAGATTCTCGGAGTGATTGGGATTCAGAGAATCTAAGGTTCGAAACCATTGACGCACTACCATACCGCCATTGAAGAGGAGAGTCGCAGTGTTCAGGCAGGCCCACATTACATCGTGACCCGTGACAAGCGTTGGGCGACGACCCAAGTCATACAAAGAGTAGAGACTTGCGCACATTCCTATCGAGGCTAGGACTGGCGTTGATCTAAGCATGAGGACTAATGCATACGCCGTTTTCTTAATAGCTGAATGGGTATCGTTTGCTGAGGTAGTAGATGTCTCGCCTCTACTTTCTCTCACAAGCCACGCCGTTAGAAACGGCTGAACGAGACCTGAGACTGCTCCGCTGAATCCCATCGTAACTACGAGCCAATTTGGCATACCTAAACCATCTCACACGCTAGGTTTAACCGTTGAATAGAGCAGTCCCCGTCTGCCTCTTGCGAGACTTTCGGGGACCTAACCCCTAGTGACGGTTACGAGCAGCCAAGGCTACTTCGATGAGTTGAAGCAGCACGAGTACCATTCTCAACCCCTCCGGTAGAGTCATGATGACCTCCTAGTTTGTGGCAGTCTTAGTGCGGCACAGATGGTGGCGTTCTCCCCGTAGCAGAGACCCACCCCGGATTCTACTCACAAACCCTTGAACATCTCCGATAGGCTCACCCCAAACGCATCAGCAATCCGCTTAACGGTCTCCACCCCTGCCTGATGGTTCCCGCTCTCCAACCGGGACAGATGTACCTCGTGGATGCCGGAATGCTGCGCTAGATCAATCTGCCTCCATCCTCTTGCGTTTCGCAGTTCCCGGATGCGGTCTCCGAGCGCGATGAGGATGTGGGAGGTCATCCCACAATCGTCCGCTTAGCAGATACACTAAGTTTAGCAAGCTTGCTATGCGGAGCTGAAGATGCCTGATTGGGTTAGTCGTAACGAATTGGCAGTTGTAGGAGTATTTGCCGTCGTTCTGCTTTACGCGATCTGGAGAGCCGTTCGGATCGGTATAACGGAGATCGTCAAACTTCGGGTTCAGATTTCCGAACTCTCCGAGTTCCTAGGATATACCGCCGAAGAGACAGGCTTTACTAAACAGGAGTGGGACGAGATGAAATATGAACCAACTCCAGAAGAGTTTGATAAGGTGTGTCTGCAACTCAAAGCCTACAAGCGGGAGATTCGGAACAGAGCCAGCGCATAGAGGGACCCGTCCACATTCCGGACGGGTTACTTGTTTTGGTCGGTAAGTTCGGCTTTTGCTGGAGGCTTCTTCAGGAACGACCGCCGCACGGCATCTTCCCAATCTCCCTCGATCTTGAGTAGGTCTGGTTTTGGGCCGCGCTTGATCGGTTCGGTTTCCTTTGTTTCCTTCTCTTCTGTCATAGGTACCTAAAACTTAGACGCTGCGGGACGGTACATCATTCGCTTTCCTTCAGCAGAACGTATCACCAACTCAGTCCGCTCCCCGTCATTCAGTCTACGGCCATTCCAGAGGAAGTCATACTGCCAGATGTAGCGGTGCAGGTACTGCTTGCTAACGTTATGGTAGACACCGATGATGCCGCGCTTCACAAGGGCGAAGGAACTCTCGACCGTATTGGTGTTGTAGGGTCCCCGCGCATACTCTCCCCGTCCGTGCGCTACTGTGTGATGGCCTCCCTCGAAGTGCTTTCCAATGCCTCTGTAACCTAGGTGCTCATCGGTCAAGATGTAGGAATCAGACGACACGTCTTCCAAGATTGCGGCCTTAAGAGTCTCGCCAGTCACGTTCGCAATGACCCGGCGACGAATCTTGCCATCTCGCGCTACGGCGGCGAAGACGGGAGTCTTAGAAGTTCCCCGGCCTTTCTTATGAATCTTGCCGTCACCTTTGCGGGGCTTGCCGCCAACGTAGGTC
Organism: uncultured Granulicella sp.; assembly: GCA_965198885.1. Classification (GTDB taxonomy): domain Bacteria; phylum Acidobacteriota; class Terriglobia; order Terriglobales; family Acidobacteriaceae; genus Edaphobacter. Next base: position 3,975,509 of record OZ240677.1, read on the forward strand.
TCATCGCACTCGACGATGCCCGAGAGTTTTGGTTCTGAGGGATCTGGCGACATCGCGTAGCGAATCCGGTTCATGAGAAAGAGAGCGGACTTGTAACTGATTTGGCAGTGCCGCTGAATCTCCAGAGCGGAGACACCCTTCTTTGAAGTTGCACCACGCCAGAACGCGTACGCCCAATGACGAAGCGGAAGGCGGCTCTCTTCGTAAATCGTTCCGATTCTCACGGTGTACTGCTCTTTGCAGTCCCGGCACCGCCACAGATAACGCTTGCTGCGCTCCCCGGACTTCGCATCCTTCATCTGGTAGACATCAACGCTACCGCACTTCACACAGCACGGAGTGTCGCCCCAACGCTGCTTTTCGAAGAACTCGACGGCAACGGTCTCATCTGAGCAAGCGGCTGGAATCTCTGCAATGATGTCCGACTTCGAGAGGTTGTGACGTGACTTCTTCATAGAAAGAACTTTATACCTTACGCAATAGTTGCGTCAAGTACAAAGTTTTACCCTTTCACCAAGGCTCCCTCGCGGGGGCCTTTCGTCGTTTTTCGTTCACCTATTAGGACAGCAATTGCAAGCCTGAATTAGGCTTTGTTCAAAACCTTGAAGATAAAGGGCGATGGACATTCCTGAGCAGCTCGGCGCGAGAATCCGATTCCTTCGCAAGAAGCGGGGCATGACGCAGGCGCAACTTGCGGCTGCCTCCAGTCAGCAGCGACCTTATCTGGGGGAGTTGGAGCGGGGCAAGTTCTCGGCACGGATCGACACTCTCTCGCTTATCGCGAAGGGTCTAGGCGTGACGCTGGCAGAACTGCTTAGAGGAGTGAAGGAGTAGGCCAAACGCAAAGAACCCGTCCATTATCGGACGGGTTCTTCCAATTGACTGTCTCAGCCCAAAAACCACTACATCTTGTGGGTCAGGGACAGAAAGACACTATTTCTGTTGGGAAGCTTGTAATTGCGGAAAGCTGATCCGATAATTCAGAGACGGGAATTCTCCAGCGTGTCAATAGATGCGTGGACAGAATTTCCATCACATCCTGCCTTCTTTTGATGCGGCAGGTCGCCCCTCTCGGAACGTGCGTCAACACGAACCGAGGGGACAACCGTTCACCATCAGTAAACCCTTGAAAGGTCGTGTGCACCAATGGCAAAGACAATTCCTACCAAACCAATTGACCGCAGTTCCATCACTGGCCGCTTCGTTACTGAGCAGTATGCGGATAAGCATCCTCGTACTACAGAACACGAGCGTGTTCCGATCAGTAACCCAAAGAAGTAAGAGAAGCGTAACACAAGGAGTTGCCCGGTCGACTTGGGCCGGGCAGTTACCTCACTTGATACCTGCCAACTCGACTCTCAAAGTGTCACATTCCTCCGCGATCTCAACTTGTCTTTGAATCAAGTTCCAAATTCTGCCGAGGGTCTCCTCAACAGTGGCCCGGTCCAACGTCGACCCTTGCATTCGTTGAACACTCTTTCCGGCTTGCTCCCAATCCTTACCGATCTGTCGCAGGTCCGCTTCAATAAACGACAAGTCCGATTCGGACTGTTTCAGGCTTAGAGATACCCGCCCATAGGTCTTCTCTTTATCTTCCATACTGACTTTGGACGCTGTTTGCGACTGTGAATTCCAACTCATATTCCTTTCAACGTATGAGTCGGACGAATGAGTTGTCCACGGAAGGCAATTTCAGGGCCACTCAAGTTGCGCTAAGTACATACTTCCGATCCTGTAAAATGGAACTACCAGCAAAATAAGGTTGAGACCGCTCCAAACCGGGCCTAACTCCTTTGTTTAGAATATTATACCCGAAAGCTTTGCACATCAGCAACTTACCAGGGATACCCCCGCGTAAGTTGTTGTTTGCATTGGAAATATCACCAATAAGTTAACCGGAGGGGGGCACCCCCCACCCTATGGTGCTCAAGCCCCTCCCGGCGATGCGCACTATGGCCACGCATCGACCGGAGAACACCCGTGTTCTCTCCCTCAAGACTCCGGGGGAACAAACTCCCCACGCTCGGCGTACTCTACATCTGTCGATTCTCATAAGGAAGGCCAACCCATGATCCCCCGCGCCGTTCTCGCCGCCAGCATCCTCCTCTCAGGCTCCGCTGCTCTCGCCGACACCCACTTCGACCGCGCCCTCCCGGTCTCCGGACAGGTTGACCTCTACGTCTCCTCCAACTCCGGCACCGTGCACATCACCCCGGGCTCAGACTCCCAGGTCCACATCTCCGCCCATCTCCATCCCGGCTGGAACAAAGGCGGCGATGTCGAAGACCGCATGAATCGCATCGCCGCCAATCCTCCCATCGAGCAGTCCGGCAACACCATCAAGGTGGGAGACGCCCGCCCTGAACTCCGCGACCTCTTCAACAACATCTCCATCGACTACGAGATCACCGCTCCACGCTCGGTCGCCCTCAATCTCCGCACCGGCTCCGGCGACATCAACGTCGATAACGTCGGCCGCTTCCTCAAGGCTGAGACCGGCTCCGGCTCCGTCCGCGCCCACGGCATCGCCGGCCCCGCTGAACTCCACACCGGCTCCGGAGACATCGAACTGCAGCAGGCCGGCGCCGGCGACGTCAAAGTCTCCACCGGCTCCGGCTCCATCCGCGTAAACGGCCTATCAGGCGGTCTCCTCGCACGCACCGGCTCCGGCGACATCGAAGCCAACGGAACTCTCTCCGGCCCCGCCAACCTGCAGTCCGGCTCAGGCTCCATCCGCCTGCACATCGGCCATGACGCCCGCTACTCACTCGACGCCAGCACCGGCTCCGGCTCCATCCGCTTCTCGCAGGGCGGCCAGTCCCACGATGCCGGCGAAGACCACCACCACGTCTTCACCTCTGTCAACGGCGGTGGCCCTACGCTCAAAGCCAGCACCGGCTCCGGAGACATCGAAATCAACTAACGGCTCTACCGTGTAGATCCGTGTAGACCTCTCCTAGTCGTTCGCAGGAGCCTTCGGCTTCCAGCTCTTCCGCGCCACAGGAGGCGCAACCGGCTCCGAAGGTTCGGGTCCAGCCGCTGCCTCAGAGGGCACATTCACGGCTGGCTCCGTCGGCTGCTCCTCTGAAGTCACCGGATTTCGTTTCGGTGTCCAGGCCTTCCGCACCGGCTTCATCTCCTCGGCTTGGACGATCGTCTGCGCCACCGCCGGAGTCTTCACCGGAGAAAGAATGGCCTCACTCACGATCGCTTGGACCTCTCGTTCCTCAACCCGCGCCTGGCCCTGCGCCTTCGTTTCGCCAGTGATCCCCAGCCGCCGCTCGACCCCTTCCAGCAGCAGCTCCGCCACATCCCGCACCGCAACCGCCTCTGCCCCTTTACCCGGCGTACTCTCCAGCATGCTCTTACAGAATGGACACCCTACCGCAAGCACCTTCTGTTCCGCTCCCTCCAGCCGCTCCGCCGCCTCCCGGTAGCGATTGTCGGAGATCCTCTCCGTCCCCGCCTCTTCCTCCTTCCAGAACTGCGCCCCCCCCGCCCCGCAACAAAAACTGTTCTCCCGATTCCTGCCCAGTTCCACCACCGAGTTGCTGATCACATGCAGCACATTCCGCGGTGCGTCATACACACCATTGTGCCGCCCCAGATAGCAAGGATCGTGATACGCAACAGTCTCTGCACCTGAGTCCGCCACAAGCCTTCCAGCCGCAACCAGCGACTCCAGATACTCCGTGTGGTGCATCACCTTGTACTCGCCCCCAAGCTGCGCATACTCCTTGCCGACAGCGTTCATGCAGTGCGGACAAGTAGCCACAATCAGCTTCGGCTTCACCTCGTTCAGCGTCCCCACATTCTGATCCGCAAGCTGCCGGTAGAGGTACTCATTCCCCGCTCGCCGAGCGGTATCCCCGGTGCAACATTCACGCTTTCCCAGGACCGCAAAGTCGACCCCTGCATGATCCAGCAGCTTCACGAAGGCACGTGCTGTCTTCTGCGACTGAGGATCGTAGCTCGCGGCGCAGCCCACCCAGAACAGCACATCCGCGTCAGGATTCTCATCCGTAGTCTTGACGTTCAGCCCCTGCGCCCAATCCATCCGCTTGTCATGGTTGATCCCCCAGGGATTCTTCGCCCGTTCCATCCCGCGAAACGCCGTCTGCAGTTGCGCCGGGAACTCGCCCTGGATCATCACCTGGTTGCGCCGGATGTCGATGATATCCAGCATCGGCTCATCCTGCACCGGACAGACCTCGATACACGCCCCACACGTGGTGCAAGCCCAAGCCGCCTCGACGGATAACGCAAACGTCAGCAGCGGATTCGGACTGGCTGCACCTGTCTCAAAGCCAGGCTGATGCTTCGCCAGCTCGTTCAGTTCCATCCGCTTATTGATCTCCAGTGCAGACGGGCTAAGCGCCTTGCCGGTCGCCGTCGCCGGACAAACATCCTGGCAGCGATTGCACTGAATACACGCGTAAGCATCCAACAGCCGAGGCCATGCCAGGTCTTCAAGCCGTTCCGCCCCAAGCTGCGGCTCTTCGGCCTCCATATCCAATTCCACGGCCGGCAGCACACCCGACGGAACCGGCCGCGCCACCGCATACTTCACCGGAGCCATGAAGATATGAATGTGCTTCGAGTAAGGAAAGTACGCAAGGAACGCAAGCACGCTACCCAGAGCACCCCAATACCCAAAGATCCTCCATCCCAAAGCGTCTTGTGCGGTGAACAGATGCGACAATACTGTCGCGAACGGCGCAAAGCGGTCCGGACCATCCGCCGCCAGCTTCGCCCCCGCACCGATCGCCCGGCTCCCTACATGGAACAGGATGAAGCAGGAGACGATCAGCGAGTCGCGCGTGACATACCTCTGCTGGACATCCTTATGCAGCAAAGTACGCTCGTTGAAGCGGAAGTCTGTACGGCTAGAAAGCAGAAAGCGACGCAACACCAGCGCGATCACACCCGTCAGCACCAGCGCGCTCAGAACATCCGCAGCCAGCACATAGAGGTTCCCGACCAATCCAAGCGATGAGAAGCGAAGCGGCACGAAACCATCTATCGCATCCACCAGGTTGACCAGAAGATAGAAGACAAACCCATAGAAGATGAACGAGTGAAAGAAGCTGACCCATGGCCGCTTGCGAAACGTCCTGCTTTGTGTGAGCGTCGTCACTAGCGAATACCAGACCCGCCGCGCAAGATGGTCATACCGCTGATCCGTGTCGGTTCGTCCCGCCGCAATCCGCCGATAGACACGCCAGAATCCACGCGCACCAAATCCTAGCGCGATCAACGCGAAGACAACAAACGCGACTCTTTGCCCAACTGGGAGCATGAAGGCTTCCTGTTACTTTCTTTCTACGGAAACTACGAAGCGTTCTTGAGCTCGCGGATCATGGCCGGCACAACTTCCTTCACGTCTCCAACAATGCCATAGTCCGCGCTCTTGAAGATCGGCGCGTCCGCATCCTTGTTGATCGCAACGATCAACTTGCTTTTACCCATACCTGAGAGATGCTGCACAGCACCCGAAATTCCAATCGCGAAGTACACCTTCGGCTGCACCGTCTTCCCCGTCTGGCCGACCTGCTCTGCATACGGTCTCCAACCCGCATCGACAATCGCACGCGTCGCCCCGACGGCCGCACCGATCTGATCGGCAAGCCCTTCCACCAGCTCCGTGAAGCCTTCCGGACTACCCACCCCACGGCCCCCGGCGACCACGATGTCTGCATCCGCCAGCGACACCCGAGCACTCTTCTCCGTCTTCTTCGCCGTCACCTGAAATCGCCGTTCCGGAACGTTCAACTCTACGTCATACTGCTCTGCGGCAGTCGTTCGTGGGGCAGCAGGAGCATAAGCACCAGGCTTGATCGTCGCGACCACAACCGGCCCGGACGCCTCCACCTTCTCGGTCACCCTGGCCAGAAACGTATAGTGCTCCGCCGCCACCGACCCATCAACGTCTTTGAGGCTGATCGCATCCTCAATCAAAGCAGCGTTCAGCTTCACTGCCACGCGAGGACTGTACTCCCGTCCGCTGCGGCTGCCTCCGATGAGGATGGTATGCGCCTCCCCCTCGCTCGCAATCTGCGCAACCGCGGCAGCCCAAACCTCAGGGTCGTATTGCGCCAGCGAAGGAACATCGGCTACCAAAACCTGATCCCCCAGCAGCGCAGCCTGCGAGGCCACAGCCGCGACGTTGCTCCCAAGAACCAGCAAGGTAATCGGACCTTCCCGTCCAAGTCCCTGTGCTGCCTGCACCATCTCGTACGTGCTCTTGCTTACTTTGCCATCCGTGTGTTCAACAACGATCAAAATCATCCAATCACCCTTGCTTCATTGCGAAGCAGACCCACCAACTGGCTTGCTGCGGAGGCCGCATCTTTCCCATCTAGAATCGTATTCCGGCGAGTCCGTACCTGCACCTCTGCGCTCAACACTTTGAGCTTCGCCGAGACGCCATAACTCTCCGCCATCTCCCTGCGCAGCTCCTTCTTCTTCGCCTTCATAATGTTCGGCAACGTCGGATAACGTGGCTCGTTCAATCCTTGTTGCGTCGTCACCACCGCAGGCAAGCTCAGCTCATAGGATTCACTTCCCTCATCGCAGTCATGCTGACCCGTCAACGTCTGCCCATCCAGCTTCAACACGTTTGTCCACGTTCCCTGCGCCCAGCCCAGCCGTTCCGCTATCGCCGCGCCGAGTCCCTGGCTGTCCCAGTCCGCCTGTTGTCCGCCACAAAAGATCAGGTCCACCGCCTCATTCTTTCCCACCTGCGCCACTATGCTGCTGACCGCGATCACATCCAGCGGCTCAACTGTCTCCACCAGGATCGCCCGGTCGGCTCCCATCGCAAGCGCACTCCGCAGCGCCTCCTCGCAGCGAGCCGGCCCAACTGCGAGCACCACAACCTCTACGCCCGTGCTTGCCTCGCGCAGCCGCAGAGCTTCTTCCACACCGTACTCATCCATGGTGTCGATGACCAGCTTGCTGCTCGTCAAGTCGACCTTTCCATCCTTCATCCTGACGCTCTCTTCTGCATCCAGGACCTGCCGTATCACCGCTAAGACTCGCATCTGACTCACCCCGCTATAACTCTTCCTGTATACCAGTAAAGCGTTTACATGCTCGAAGTTCGCACCCATTCCTGCGGGCCTCACTAATTTACCCCGCGGTAGAATAAGTGCGCAACACGCCACCTCGAATCACTTTCAGGAGACTCCATGCCCACGCTTGAAGCCATAGAATCTACTCTCCATCTTCCTCTCGGCGCTCTCGGTGAAGAGGAGCAGCTCCTCCAGGATTCCGTTCGCCGCTTCGCCCGCAAGGAGATCGCGCCGCTCGTCCGCGAGATGGATGAACCTCAGAAACTCAATCTCGACCTCATCAAGAAGCTGGTCGATCAGGGTCTGATGGGCATCGAGACCCCACCGGATGTGAGGGCGGCGCATCCTTCTTCAGCTCCATCCTCGCCATCGAAGAGATCTCGGCGTCGATCCAGCAGATAGGTGTCATGGTCGATGTCCAGAACACATTGATCGTCAACGCGATCCTCAACTGGGGAACCGAGTTCCAAAAGCTGACCTGGCTGCCGCGACTGGCGACTGATACCATCCGCTCCTACGCCCTCAGCGAAGCAGCCTCCGGCTCCGACGCCTTCGCCCTCCAGACTACCGCACGCAAAAAGGACGATAGCTACATCCTCAGAGGCTCCCAAGCTCTGGATCTCAAACGCCGCAGGGGCCGGCCTCCTCATCGTATTCACCAACATCGACCTGACGCTGGGCTACAAAGGCGTCGCCGCATTTCTGGTCGAGCGCGACACCCCGGGCTTCACGATCGGCAAGAAGGAAGACAAGCTCGGCATCCGTGCCTCATCGACCTGCCAAATTCGCCGCATCTATGAAGGCACTTCGAACATCCAGTTGGCCACCATCGCCAAAGCATCTTTTCAGCCAGACATAACCATTCAACGCGTTAAAGCGAGTACTGCCCAGCCTCCACAATCGCCGCCGAGATCTCGCGTCCCAGGACAACTGTATTGACCGGCTCATGCTTGCTCAGCCGACGGAAGATCGCCATGTACGTCCGGAGCATATCTCCTTCGGCCACCGCGCTCAGCACCTTCTCAGCCGAGGTCTCCATGACCCGGAACGATCGAGCCGCATAGTGCTTCGTCAGCTTGACCGCCAACGCTGTCCTCCCGTTCATCTTCTCCGTCCGCAAAACGGTTGACTCAAGTACCAGCACCTCGGTGAGCATATCCGCCAGCGCCCCCATGACCTCCTGCTGATCCGCAAGTTCCGCGGCAAAACGCTGCGATGCCACACCTGCAGCAAAGAGCGTCAACTTCTTCGCACTAGCCAGCAGCGCCTTCTCTTCCGCCAATGGCCCGTCGAAGCTCGACTTCCCCGTCGGTCCCGCCATCACTTCATCCATCAACTGCTTGATCGCCGGCAACAGCGGAAGCGTTCCCGCCAGCGCTCGCTTCATCATCCAGCCAGTGGTGATCAGCCGGTTGATCTCGTTCGTCCCTTCAAAGATCTTGTTGATGCGGGAATCACGATAGCTGCGCTCTGCCGCAAACTCCTCCACATACCCGTAACCGCCATGCAGTTGCAGCATCTGGTCCACTACCCGCTCCAGCATCTCCGACCCAAACACCTTCAGGATCGAGCACTCCACCGCGAACTCTTCAATTCTCTTCTGCACCTCCTGCGTATACGTCGGCGACTTCTTATCCAGCTCCGCCAGCGCCGCATCGATCGCTCCCACCACGCGGTAGAGCGTAGCCTCCGCCGCATAGATGCCCGCCGCACTCTCGGCAATCTTCTCCTTCACCAGGCCGAACTGCGTGATCGACTTACCGAAGCCGACACGATCCTTCGCATACCGCACACCGTCGCGATAGGCGATCTTCGCACCGCCCACCGCATTAGCCGCCAACTTGTAACGCCCAACGTTCAAGATGTTGAACGCGATCTGATGTCCCTTGCCCGCAACTCCAAGCAGATTCTCAACCGGCACCTTGCAGTTCTCCAGAATCAGCGGGCACGTCGATGATCCACGAATCCCCAGCTTGTGCTCCTCCTTACCGATCGTCAGCCCCTCCGTGCCGAGCTCAACCAGGAACGCAGAGAACTTCTCGCCATCAATCTTCGCAAAGATCGTGAAGATGTTGGCAAAGCCCGCATTCGAGATCCACATCTTCTCGCCGTTCAGCAGGTAGTACTTGCCATCCTCAGAGAGCTTCGCAGTTGTACGAATATTCATTGCATCCGAACCCGCCGAAGACTCCGACAAAGCATACGAAGCAATCCACTCGCCCGACGCAAGCTTGGGCAGGTACTTCGCCTTCTGCGCCGGCGTGCCGTACCAAACCAGCGGCAGCGTTCCAATGGTGACGTGCGCGCTGAAGGTCACGCTAAAGCTGCCCAACACGCTGATCTCCTGTGCGACGACAGCGGACGTCACCTTATCCAGTTCCATGCCGCCGTACTCTTCCGGCACGTCCACGCCAAGCAGGCCGAGTTCCCCCAACTCCCGCATCAGCTTACGCTGAACGTCGTACTGCTTACCTTCGATCGCTGCAACCTGCGTCAGAATCTTATCTGCCGCGAACTGCGCCGTCATGGCACCGATCTGCCTCTGTTCATCGGACAAGTCTTCGGGCGTGAAGATATCTTCCGGCTGCAAATCCTCGATCAGAAAGCTTCCGCCTGTCACACGCTTCGCTACCGCCATCTCAGCAATCATCGTTATCCCCTCGTATCTCTGTTGTTCTTAGTTCTGTAAGTTCTCGAAGATTCCCGCCGCACCTTGTCCGCCGCCGACGCACATCGTCACCATCCCGTACTTAGAGCCACGCCGCTTCATCTCCCGCGCCAACGTCGCCGTCAACTTGGTTCCGGTACAGCCCAGCGGATGGCCCAGCGCGATCGCTCCGCCATTGACATTCACCCGCTCCGGATCGATCCCGAGCACCTTCATCACCGCCAGGGACTGCGTCGCGAACGCTTCGTTCAGTTCTAAGAGGTCAATCTCGTCCAGCGAAAGTCCAGCCATCTTCAACGCCTTCGGAATTGCATGGATCGGACCGATGCCCATCTCTTCCGGCAAACATCCCGCATAGGCAAAGGACACGAAACGAAGCATCGGCTTCGCCCCAATCTCCTTAGCCCGCGAAGCCGACATCACCACCGCCGCAGCAGCCCCATCGCTCGTCTGCGAGCTGTTCCCAGCCGTCACCACACCCTTGGCATGAAAGACCGTCCGCAGCTTGGCCAGCGCCTCAAGCGACGTATCCGCACGCGGCCCCTCATCCACCTTGAACACCATCTCCCGGGACTCAATCTCGCCCTTCTCGCCTAGCACGGTATTCGTCACCGGAACAGGTACAATCTCCTCTTCGAACTTACCCGCCGCAATCGCCGCCTGCGCCCGTTCATGACTCCTCAGGGCGAACGCATCAGCCTCCTCCCGAGTAATCCCGTAGTGCTTCGCCACGCGCTCAGCGGTCAAGCCCATCGACATGTAAGCGGACGGATGATTCTCCATTAGCCACGGATTGATGGTGATCTTGTTGCCGCCAAACGGTAGGAACGACATCGACTCCGTGCCACCCGCAACAATGACATCGCCGCCGCCGCCGCGGATACGTTCCGCGGCCAGTGCTATCGTTTGCAGCCCCGAAGCACAGTACCGGTTCACCGTCATCGCGGCCGCTTCGATCGGCAGTCCCGCTCGCAGTGAGATCAGACGAGCCACATTTTGCCCCTGCTCCGCCTCCGGCATCGCGCACCCGATAATCACATCTTCAACTTCCTTGACATCCAGCTCCGGCACCCGTGCCACAGCCTCCTTCACTGCGATTGCACCGAGATCATCCGGCCGCGAAAACCGCAGCGTCCCCTTCGGAGCCTTGCCGACCGCCGTCCTCACCGCACTTACAACAACCGCTTCCCGCATACCGATCTCCTAACATCCCGTCATTCTGAGCGAAGCGAAGAACCTCAATATTGTTCTTGCTGGTGCTCGTTCTAGCGTCGACAAACCTCTAATTCCTCAAGGGCTTTCCCATCTTCAAAGTAAAGCCAATCCTCTCCTGCGTCTTTGCCTCCCCACAAAGCGAAAGAAATGCCTGCCGCTCCAGATCTAACAGATATTGCTCACTCAGCATCGTTCCCGGCGTGATCTCCCCGCCCGTCAGCGCCCGAGCAACATGCGTCGCCACCTTCGCGTCATGGGCGCTGATGTACTCGCCTTCCAGCATCGTGTAGATCCCCAGCTTCAGCGTGGACATGACACTCTCCCCCGGCGCTGGAATATTCCGTCGCATCGCAGGCGCGCTATATCCCGCCCGCACCTTCGCCAGCGCCTCCGCCTTTGCATCGCCAATCAGCCGCCTGCGATTCATCGTGAGCCCATCGCTCTCCGCCAGCAGCCGCATTCCCCGAGCCTCGATCGCAGACGTAGATACCTTTGCCATCGCGATCGTCTCGAACGCGCTGCGAATCCCTTCCACAATCTCGGTCGATTCGCCACGCACATCCGACTTCACCCGGTCTGCATCCGCAATCACGCGCAGCAGCATCTCCTTACACCCTCCGCCGCCCGGAATCAGCCCAACCCCGGTCTCGACGAGTCCCATATAAAGCTCCAGGTGTGCCTGCCGCGCCGCCGCATGCATGGATATCTCCGTCCCACCCCCCAGGCACATCCCCGCCGGCGCCGCCACCACGGGTCTCGGGCAGAATTTTACGGCTTGCGTCATGTCCTGGAACTTCTTCACCGTCAGCTCAATCTCATCCCACTCGCCGTCCTGCACCGCAAGCAGCAGTTGCATCAGGTTCGCTCCAACCGAGAAGTTCGCCGCATCGGTCGAGATGACGAAGCCATCGAAGTTTCTGACGGCATCGCTACCCGGCCGCAGGCTCTTCAGTAAGAAAGAAACGATATCCTCGCCCAGCGCATTCATCTTCGAGTGGAACTCGAAACACCCAATCCCATCGCCCACATCCACCAGAGAGATACCGGAGTTGCCCGCAAACACATCCGCCTTCCCTGCCCCCGTCTTCTTCCAGCTCGCAATCATCCGAAGATTGGCATCCTGCACCACCGGCTTATAGGTACCTGAATCGGTATCAAAGTACTCCGCCCCGCCTGCCCGGTACCAGCTTGTTCCCCCGCTTGCGAGCAGCTTCTCTACCGCCGCCGGTACAGGCGTCCCTGCCGCTCTCATCTTCTCCACGACCATCGGGACACCCGCCGCATCCCAAAGCGCAAACGGACCCATCTCCCAGTTGAACCCAGCCTCCATCGCCCGATCGATCTCAACCAGACTTTCGCTCACCTCGCCGATCCGGTTCGCCGCATACGCCCAAAGCTCCGGCAGCGCACGCCAATAGAACTTGGCCGCCTTATCCTTAGCCGGATCACCCTCAAGCAACGCCTTTAGCCTGCCCGTAAGCGAGTCATTGTTTTTTGACTGCTCCACCGCCGGCAAGGAGACCTTCGTCGCCGGCTTGTACTCCAGAGACGCCGGATCGAGCACCAACCGAAGCTCCTTCCCATCCGCCCCGCGCTCTTTCCTGTAAAAACCTTGCTTTGTCTTATCGCCCAGCCACTTTCGTTCGATCAACGTCTCCACCAGCGCCGGTAGTTGCACATCGGGCCGTTCGTCGCTCGCGCTCGCCGTAAAGTTCCGCGCCACGCTCCCCAGCACGTCGATCCCGACCATGTCCGCTAGCCGAAACGTCCCCGTCTTCGGCCACCCGATCACCGCACCCGTCAGCAGATCCACCTCTTCGATGGTTAGCCCCTGCTCCCGCATGATCTTGAAGATGTTCAGCATGGAAAATGTGCCCACGCGATTCGCGATGAAGTTCTGCACATCGTGTGCGGGCACCACGCTCTTCCCAAGTTGCCGGTCCGCAAACTCGCTGATCGCCGCAATCGCATCCGCATCGGCATCAGGCGTTGCAATCAGCTCCAACAGCCGCATATAACGCGGCGGGTTGAAGAAGTGCGTCCCAAACCAGCGCTTTCGGATCTCGGCGGGCAGTGTCTCTGCAATCCTCGCAACAGGCAGCCCACTCGTATTCGTCGTAAAAATCGCCGTCGCATGCAGATGCGGCACCACCTTGTTCAGCAGCGCCCGCTTGATCTCCAGGTTCTCCGCCACCGCTTCGATCACCCAATCGCACTCCTTTAGCTTGGCCAGGTCGTCGTCAAAGTTCCCGACACTCACCAGCGAAGCCTGCCCCGCAGCCGCGAAAGCCGCAGGTCTCGCACTCTTCAGCGAAGCCAGCGCACCCGCCGCCAGGCTGTTCCGCTCCCCGGTCGCGGGAACCATATCCAGCAATAAAACCGGCAGGCCCGCATTCGCCACATGCGCCGCGATACGCGCCCCCATGGTTCCCGCACCCAGCACTCCAACCCGCCCGATCGTGTACTTCCTCGCCCGCTTCTCTTCCGTCACCGCCGCCGTCTGCATGAGCACCGCATTCCCTGCCGCCATCGTTCCACTCCTCACCAACCGCGCTTTCCCGCGCAAGCAGAGTCTACTCCGCCATCAATGCCGGAAGATTACTGAACGCAGGGTAAGAAAGTCAAACGGCACACATTGCGCAATACAGCAGCCAATCTTTTGCCCTTTGGAAACCGTTTAGAGCAGCCGGCAGACCCCTGCAATCCCCCTTAGCCCAGCCCCCCGGTCAGTATCCGCGTAAACTCGCTCGAAATCTCCGCCGGTTGCAGATCTCCCTCAGGCCTGTACCAGGTCCCCACCCAATTGATCGCGCCGGAGATCGCAAATGAAACCAGCTTCGGATGACAACTCGAAACCGATCCATCCTTGATCCCCGCCTCCACAAATCCGCGAAGTGAGAGGTCCATACGCCGCTTCAACTCACGTACCTCTCTCCGCCCTTCAACAGAAAGCTCGGAGTCATCGATCATCGCCACGCATCGACCAAACTCATGCCGTAGCACCGCCGTCGCATACGCATTCACGTACGCTCGCAGCTGCGCCAATCCCGTCCCCTCGTCGGAACTCGACTTATGCAGATGGGATTCAATCTCGGCTATTCCAGCCCTGTAACACTCAACCAGTATCTCTTCCTTGTTCCGGAAGTAGTAGTAAAGAGCCGGTTTCGTCACCTTCAGCCGTGTCGCCAGCAGGCTCATGGACGTCTTCTGATAGCCATGCTTCAGAAACAGGTGCGCCGCGGTCTGCAGCACCGCGTCGCGCTTCAGGTCCATGCTCCGATGCCGTACCTGGAACGCCTTCCAGGGTTCATGCGTGTTCGCAAATCCTTCTTTCAATCGCTTCGTCGTCAAGGGGAGAAGGTCAGCTTCCAGTTCAAACACTACGAAATCGTTACCTGATTGTACGTCGCACGCGTGGTCGAGACAGGGGCCAACCCTCGCTGGATGACGCCCTGTTCTCCCTATGGTGTCGTTGACGGGCTTGAGCTTCCAATCGTGTTCGTCAGCGTCACCGTAACGTTCTGAATAGCGGCCGCATCCTGATCCAGCGTAAACACCTGGTTATACGTAAACGCAGACCCATACGCATCCGATCCCGGAGTGACGTAATATCCTGAGAAATCGCTCCCAACCGTCAAAGTCACATCCGGATTATCGATCGTGGCGCCGGCAACGGCATTGAAGTGGAACGTCGCCTGAAGCGCCTCCCGCGTGTTCGAGAAACCCACGACCGACACTGTGAGCGCGTCCCCGGATCGCGTCATGGAACTCGAAGTGATCGTCGGAGCGGCGGGGGGAATCGTGATCGTGACCGGTGCCAGAGTCGTCGGCGTGACATTCACGCCGTTCGCGCTCACAACCAGCGAGATGGTCGCCGTACCCGCCACCGTACCCGTCTGCAACTGCACTCCCGGAGTCGCAGTCGAGTCCGCCGGAATGTTGAAGTCAAGCGTCCGGCCGCCCGAAGCGAACTGCACGGCCGGATCGTTGATCCCGGAAGAGGTACTCGGCGCAAACGTCAGCGTTAGGCTCCCAGCGAGAGCGACCGGATATGGATTGACCAGTTGGAAGGTCACACTCGGCTGCTGCCCGGAGACAGCAGTGCTGGGGCCCGTCAAGACAATCTGCGGAGAACTCGACACCGTAAACGTCACCGCCGCACTCGTCATTCCGCTCTGCCCATCATGAACCGTGATCATCCCGGTTCCGGCGCTCGTAAAGAAGCTTGCTGGAATCACCGCCGTCAGTGTGGTCGCATTCACAAACGCCGACGCAAGCGCCGTCGCGTTGAGCAGCACCACGTCATTCCTTGAGAAGTTAGCCCCGCTCAGCGTGATCGTTGTTGCCGGACTCCCGATCGCTCCCGAGTTCGGAGACACCGCGGTCAGCGCGAGAGCCGTTGAAGCTGCGACTGTCAGGCTTTGGGGGGTACTCGTGCTCGTGGCATAGAGGCTGTCACCCAAATAAACCGCAGTCACGCTATAACTCCCTTGCGCAAGCGTCGTCAGAGTCAGTTGAGCGGAAAGCCCGTTCAGCGGAGCGCTCCCGAGCGTACTTCCATCCGAGTTGACGAAGTTCACAGTACCCGTCAGGCTCGTCGTGTAGCTGCTGCTAGGCGCCAGCGTAGCGGTCAGGGTAACCGTCTGCCCAACGGTCGCAGCGGCGGGCGATATGGAAAGTGACGTAGCAGTCGCGATCATTTGCCCCGGCCCGGACAGGAAGCTACTGGAGATCAAATTCGCAGCGTTCAGGCTATCCGAAGTCACCGTCAGGGTATCCGAGTAGTTCTGAGCAGCCGTAGGCGTAAAGTCGACATTCACAGAACAGGTTCTTCCCGGCGCGAGGCTCTGCCCCGTCTGACACTCACCCGACCCGGCATCCACAGTAAACCCGGCCCCCTCTGAACCCAGCCCGCCGATCGTCAGCGGCGTATTCCCCGTATTCGAAACGAAGTCGCAGCAGATCTGTGTCGTCCCGATCGGCGTGCCGACCTCAAACGCTGAAGAACGCCGGTTCGTCACCAGGAACGTTCCGCCGCTGGTATTTGTCGTGATCAAGTCGGCAAACGGATCGAGGGCGACACCGTAGTTCGTCGTATTCCCCGGCAATTGTAAGTAGCCGTTCGCCCGAACAACCCCCTGATCGATCGCGCTGACCCCACCCATCGTGGCAAAGTACACCCGTCCGGACGGTTCGACCGCCAGGTCATTCACCGTCCCCAGGTTCGTCCCGATCGAGACCGGACTCCCGCTATCATTACCCAACTCCGTGATCTCTCCGCCGGAAACGCTGTCGCCGTAGAAGACATCTCCGGCACTGTCGAGCGCAATCCCCCTAGGAGCATTGAGCCCTTGAGCCACGGTAGTCTCATTGCCCTGGTTATCGATCTTCTCAATCCTCCCGTTGCCGGTATCGACAACGTAGATCGCCCCCGTCCCATCCACCGCAATGCCACTCGGCCTGGAAAGCGTGGACGTCCTCAACACTCCTTGAGCGGAGTTCAGAGGATTGAAGAACCTCACCAGGTTATTCGACTGATCGACAACATAGACCGTATTATCGCCACTCACCGCAACCCCGGCAGGCGTGCCCAGCCCGGTGATGCCAAGCGCAGTTCCGCCCCCATAGTTGCTGGGATTCACCTGGTAGACCTGATCGGTAGAGTTGTCAGCGATATAAACGTTCTTATCCGGACCGACAGCAACGCTCGCCGGAGACTTGATCGTGCCGCTATGCGTCTGCCCGGAGACCACTCCGTAGGACAGGTCATACCCAAGCTGTGGCGCGGTTCCTGTACCGTAAAGGAAGGTCTCGTCAAGAAGATTGCCGTTGCCGTCTCTCAACGTCAGGGCATCGGTCGCCAGCCCCGGCGCCGCGGGCGCAAAAGTGACCTGGATCGAGCAGACTCCCTGTGAGCACGAGACGGCCTGGCTGCTGAATACGCTGCCTTCGACGATCGCCGCGACCGGCGTCGCACTTCCAGACTGGTTATAGCTCAACGTAAGGGTTATAGGCGTCCCCGCCACGACTGCGCTGCCGAAATTTCGTGAATCGATCACAGCGACCGGAGGCGTGGTCGTGATCGTCACCGTCTGGGGCAAGCTGCTGCTCGAGGCATAGACGGAATCGCCGCTGTACATCGCTACAATCGCATTCTGACCAGCCGGAAGCATGGAGGTGAGCAGGGTTCCCGTCCCGGACAACCCTAGGTTGATCGTTCCAACCGTAGCGTTCGGCGTGACACTGGTATTGACCAGCGTCACCGTACCGGTCGGAGCGGGTGAGGTCTGGCTGACTCCGGAGACCGTCACCGAAAATCCAACGCTTCCCCCAAGCGTCTGGGTCGTGGGGCTCGCTGTGAGGCTTACCGCAGAGCCGCCCAGGGTTGCAGATGCAGTGGAAAACGTCAGTGCGCCGATTGTGGGGTAAGCATTGGTGCTGGTCGTGGCATAGACCTGAAAGACGTCCGTGGGCTGGGCTCCCGTCACGGTATAGGCCGTGAACTCGTTGGCGCCGGAGAGCGCCTGGGAGGCAGTCGCGATCTCCGCCCCGCCGTTCACGCCTAGACCCACGCTCGAGTTCCCCACGTAAACCCCATCCGTGTTCCCATCCAGAATGTAGACCGTGAAAGATCCAGCATTCAGCGGGCTGAAGGTGGCAAGAAGGGTAGTGTGCGGCGTCGTGTTGGGGTAGTTCGTCGGGTTTTCCGTCAAAGACCCGGTGGTGAACGGCGTGGTGCCCCCCGGAGCGGTGATAGCGGTGTAGTTGGAGTTGCCGTGATACTCAACATTGCTCAGGGTGCTGACGCTGAAGTTCGTCAGAACCGTAGGTTGCCCGCCGCCGCCGGCTCCAAACTCCACGTTCATGTTGCCGAAGAACGTGTAGTCCGTAGGCGATCCCGGCGCAACCCCGCCGTTGCCCACGATGGACGACGCTCCGGGTGAGAGGACGGCGCCCGATGGGGCTGAAATCGTCAGCGGATACACCGGACTTGTGCTTCCACTGAAGTTCGTGTCACCCGCATAGACCGCATCCAGATTGTGAAGACCCGTGCCTGTGATCACAGCATTGATGTTGGCGGTGGCGGTCTGCGTCACCTCACTCAGAAGGATCGTGGCCTGACTGTTATTGAAGGCAGAGATCGCAAGATCCGGATACCCGTCGCCGTTCAAGTCCGCGGCAGCCGCCCCGTAGGGGAAGTTGGCGACGGGCACTTTGATCTGCGTCTGGAACGTGCCATCCCCATTGCCCAGAAGTATTCCTTCGGTCAGGTCCGCCGCCGCCGTATTACTGACTGCAATATCCTGTCTGCCATCGTTGTTGAAGTCAGCAATTACCAGGCCTACGGGACTCGAACCCACCGGGTACGTCACCTGAGCCTGAAACGTACCGTCGCCATTGCCAAGCAGAATACTGAGCGTATTGTCGCTCGAGTTGACGACCGCCAGGTCAGCCTTGCCGTCACCATTGAAATCCCCAACCTGTACTCCCTGCGGCCCCCCGCCAACAGCATACGTAACCTGTGCCCGGAACGTCCCGTCGCCATTGCCGAGGAAAACCCCGACATTATTGCTGTTCAGGTTGCCGACCACAATATCCACATTGCCGTCGCCGTCAAAATCACCCTCCGCAAGCGTCTGAGGGATAGACGAAGTTGGGTATGTGACCGCAGCCTGGAAGGTGCCGTCCCCATTGTTGATCAGCACGCTCATCGTGCCGTCGTAGTAGTCGCCCGCCGCAATATCCGGAAACCCATCATGGTTCAGATCCAGAACTCCAAGTCCCACCGGCGAGCCTGCACCATACGTGACCTGCGACTGAAACGTGCCGTCCCCATTGCCCAGAAGCACGCTTACAGTGCCGCTGCCTGTATTCGCCACGACAAGATCGAGGAATCCATCACCGTTGAAGTCCGCAACCAAAACCCGTTCCGGCTCCGTGCCAACGCCATACGAGACCGCTGGCTGGAACGTCCCATCGCCGTTGCCGAGCAGAACGCTGACCGAATTTCCGTAATAGTTCTCCGTGACCACATCCATGAACCCGTCACCGTTGAAGTCTCCAGTGGCAACTCCATAAGGATGAGATCCCACAGCGATCGGCGATCCCGCCGGCTGAACCGCCGTGAAACTCAACACCGACGCTCCCAGGTTCGCGCTCCCCAGCATCGGAATCTGGCCATTCGAGGTGTCATTGAACGTGACACTCCCGGTTGGCACCAGGGTCGGCGACCCTACCCCAACAACAGTTCCTGTGAGACTGTAAGGATTCGCGGTGCCCGTGCTTGTAACGGTCGTGGAAGACGGATACATGCCCGTCACCGTCACGGTAGCCTGCGCGGAGGTGCTCGCCGGGATCGCGGCACTATCGCCGCGGGGACCTATGCCTAGATAACGGGCAATGAAGTTGTGGGTACCAATCGTACCGGCCGGCAGATGAACAATCGCAATCCCGTCCGAGTTGATTTGCCCGATAGCCATGTTAAAGTTGACGGAGCACTGCGGCGCGGACGCATCGCAGAACAAGACCTGGCCAGAGTGCGCAATCGTTGAAGCACGGAAGGTGACCGGTGTCTGATAAGCAGTCGTCGTCGGAGTAATCGTCAGGGTGGTACTCGTCGAAGCCGCCGCCACGTTGACGGTCTCAGGATCGCTCGTATCCTCGATAAACGTCGCGTCGCCGTTGTAAGTAGCCGTCACTGTATGGCTTCCGAGCGAAAGCGTGGACAGGGTCAGCGTCGCGCTGGACCCACTTCCCGATCCGCTGGTCGCGACTGTCCCTAGCACGCCGTTCTGATCCGAGAACGTGACCGTTCCCGTCGGCGGCGTGTACTCCCCCGCCACCAGCGCGGTCAGCGTCTCCGGTTGCCCCAGCACAACGTTCGCCGGAGATACCTCCAGCGAAACCGCGGCCTGGATCTTCATCGCGTCGATCTGCACGTTCTGAATTGAGCTGGAGCTTGTGGCGAACAGCGAGTCCCCGCCATAAACCGCTTGGATCTCGTTTGCCTCGGTCGGCAGCGAAGACGTGGTGTAGCTTACCGTGTTGTTGCCCGCGGCCAGTTGAACCGTCGCCAGGAAGCTGTTGTTGTCCGTAAAGTTCACGGATCCCGTCGGCATGCTCTCCGTATCAGCGGTCGTCCCAACCGTCGCAGTCAACGTCACCGAACTTCCCGTCAGCGCGGCTCCCGTGGATGTACTGAGCGTCGTCGTAGTCGCAAAACCTTGCCCGATCCCCTTCACCGTGAAGTCGCTTTGCGTCCCGGAGGCATTGAGACTATTCGACGTGACGACCAGGTTCTCTTGATAGGTCGAGTCGTCCGGCGGCGTGAAGTCCACGACAATCTGACACGTCTGCCCCGTCGGCAAGTTCCCGCCTTCAACACAGGTCGTGGAGGCTCCCTGCTCGATTGAAAACTCCGGCCCCGGAATCGTTACGCTGCTCAACGAGAGCATGTCGTTGCCTGTATTCTCCGCCGTGATTGTGCCGGACGTCGTTGAACCGGGCGTCGTACTTAGAATGAAATTCGAGTTCTTCCGGTCCGTAACGGAAAAGTTTCCATCCGCCGGTTGCGTCCTCAGAATATCGCCGTTATTGTCCAGCGCCACTCCATACGGTCCATCATTCCCCGCCGAGTTGCCGCCAAACGTGGTCGTCCCGTCCACCGGGTCGATGCTGCCGAAGCCGGCCGGTGTGCTGTAGTAGACGCGTCCCGCCGCATCGACCCCAAGGCCCTGGGGTACGCCCAGCTGATTCCCAATGCTATGCGTCGAGCCGTCGGAAGCCATCACCTCAAGGATCTCGCCCCCATTATCCGTATCGCTATAGAAGAAATCCCCCGCGCTATCGATCGCAACCGCTTGCGGGGCAGTGACATCCGTCACCACCGTTGTTTCCGTACCTTGATTGTCGATCTTGATGATTCGGTTGTTCCCGGTATCGCAAAGGTAAAGCGCGCCGGTCCCGTCCACTGCGAGGCCCTGTGGCCCCGCGAGCGTTGAAGTAACTAGATTGCCCTGTAATCCAGCCGTGGTGAGATACGTGATGACATTGTTGGTCTGATCCGCCACGTAAACTGTTCCGGACCCACCGACTGCCAGCCCCGCAGGCGTACCAAGATTGGTGAAGTTCAGGTTTGTCGAGGTGGTAAGGTCAACCGGGTTACTCGGATCGCGAACGTACTCATACACCTGGTTGCCGGCCTGATCCCCGATGTAATAGTTGCCGTCCGGCCCAACCGCAATGCCCGCAGGCTTCAGACTATCTGTTCCAAAGAGTGATTCATTCCCGAAGTCATAGCCGAACTGCGGACCTACGCCGGTGCCGTAAACGTAGGTCTCATAAACCAGGTTGCCGTTCTCATCGGTAACTAGTACGGCGTCTTTCAGCAGACCCGGATAAAGCGGATTGAAGCCGACATTGACGTAGCAGGTGTCGGCATTGCACTCGCCATTCACGATCGAGAAGTGGTTCGTTGAAAAGATCGTAAACGTATACGTCGTGGAGGAGTCCGGAGATGGATAGTTCAGAGTGACCTGGCTGGGTGTCCCGCCGATCGTCGTGTTAGGAAAGGCCTGCGAGTTGACCGTCGTCCCAGGCCCCCCAAATCGCGGATGAACACTGCTTTTGGCTTTCGTGGAGACCGAAGCCGCAGCAGTTGTGGGAGCTTTCAGGGTGATGGATTGTCCCCGCGCACCTCCAATCGCACGAGACTTAATCGACGAGCCCGGGCGCATCGCCCCTACGCTCCGGAGCGAACTCCGGATTGTCTGGCTTTGGATGTTGCTCTTCCCGTTTTTCTTCGTGGTGACGGTACGAACTTCCAGCCTGCTCTGACCCCGCGATGCAGTAGGGACAAGCACGGCCGCAGGTACAAGCGCCGCGGCCGGTTGAGCGAAGGAAGAGCCAAGACCGAGACAGAAGCCGAGCAACAGGAGGACGGGACCGTGGAAGCATTTCATGGTAGGAGAGACCTCAGCCGTTCGCCTGGAGGGCGATTGGTACATGGTGCAGAAGACCTGGGTGACACAGATGCGAAGGGAACAAAGTGCGGGAATGACTTAGGGTACAGGAAGCCTCCAGGTGCGGAAACGCCTATCTTTTAGGTCTTTTTACTCAGGCGTCCAACGCGCATGTGCCGTAAAGAGCCCATCTACAAAACCAAGGTGATACACCAGAAAAAGCCCGAAACAAACGCTCACCAGTCCGGATGCCATCGTCAAATATCGTGACGACTTCCGTCCCGTCAACGCGATGGGGATCGCCATCACCGTCGTCATCAGCATCATGCCGACCACGGTTCCCAGCCCGAAGACCACAAGATACGCAATCGCCCATGCCGGACTATGGATCATCGAAAGCACCAGCAGCGCCACCGCAGCAGAGCCCGCAAGCCCATGCACCAGCCCGATCGCGAGTGGACGCAGCAGATGGTAATAGCCGAACCGATTCAGCAGGCCACTAAAAAACCCGGGCCGTGCTTCTGATGCAATCGCAGCGCGATCCTCAGCCTTAGCCCACGCGTTCGGAGTAAGCCGTTCGGTCACCCGCTGCAGCACGCCCGTTAGATTCAACACGCCCAGAAAGATCAGCATCCCCGCCACCGCCATCTCCATCGAAAGCCCGATCCGCGCCGGAATGGTCAGGTTGAACAGAATGATCGCCGCCCCCACGATGAAGATCGTAAGCGTATGCCCGAAGCCCCACATCATCCCGATCACCGCACCCTGCCGCACCGATCGTTCCCGGCTCACAATCGTCGACACGGCAACAACATGATCCGGGTCGGTCGAGTGCCGCATCCCCAGAACCAGTCCCAGCGCAACAATCGCCGCAAACGAAGCGATATGTCCTCCGGCGAGATCAGGCAGATGAAAAGAGAGTCCAGTGGCAGGCAGCGCCGACCCCGCGATAGACAGCCCCGCAATCAGCATCGCCGACGCCGACACCAGCGGGAGCCAGCGTTGGATGACCGGCGAATCGCTGCGCCATCGTGCGAGCAGCCCACGCGCCTTCACCATCAAGATCCCGATCGCAATCAGCACCCCGGCCAGTCCAAAGCTGAAAGCCACGATCAAAAACAGTCCCAACCCGACCCGGTGCAGCGAGACCGCGCTCAGCAGAACCACGAGCGCCGCCGGACAAGGAATAATCCCACCCGTAATGCCCAGCAGCAGAAGCTGACGAAGCGGAACGGTGCGCTCGCGCCTCGGAGAAGTGGCCTCGCTGACCGCCTCCACAATCGCCGCCCCCGTCCCCACCGGATTGCGCCGAAGCGAGTACCAGTGCGTATGCAGCACACCCTCATCATGCTCCTCCGGCGTCTCCACTCCAGTCCACGCCCGCAGCAGCAGGTACGCCGCAAGCACCGCAATGATCAGCCCCGAAAAGATACTCAGCCACGGATAAATCCGCTCCGGAATAATGTACTTGGAGGCATACAGCACCACCGCGCCCAGCAGGTAAACTCCGGCCGTATGCGCCGCCGTCACCAGCAATCCCAGCCCGATGGCATGCCTCGGCGCCCCCCGCGACCCCACCAGATAAGCCGCGACGATCGTCTTCCCATGCCCCGGCTCCAGCGCATGCAAGGCACCCAGTCCAGCCGCCAGAAAAGCCGCGGTAAACAGGAACCAGAAGCTCATATGCTGGTTCGTCATCAGCTCCGTAAACCGATTTCGTGGTGTGGCCTGCTTGTTCGGCGCAAGCACCATGGCCGGCGGTGCTTCAGGCGCTGTGACAGCCGGCCGAAACGCTGCAGCAGCCCCCAGGCTCTGCTGCTTCTTTGCAACAGCGGGTACCGTGAGCGCTGAAGCGCGAATCACAGCAGCCGGCGGCACCGGAGGCGTCACCGTGAAGTCAAAGCCTGCCTCCAGATCCTGTGGCGGGCTATTCAGCAGGTTCGTAGGGTAGTTCGTAAGCTGTGCGCTCCGGTCGATCTTGAACGCCTCACCTGATTCGATCGTCACATCATGGCCGGAGCTGACGACGATCTCCTTCCAACCCGCATGCCCCGCAAAGTTCCCATCCGAGTAGTGCAGATGCACCGCACGCCCAGCGCTCCCCGCCGGAATGCTGCCGCGATACACAACCCCGATCTTCATCGTAGGCAGCCCCCCCGCACCCGGCGGAAAAATGACGGTACGCGAAACCGGAGTCAGCCGAATTACATGACCATCAATCTCAAGGTGTAGATTCTTGCCCCACTCCGCAGCCTTCCGCGCAAGGTACGGCGGCAACGAAGCATCTCCGGTCTGCGCGACGATCCCCGCGTCCTGGAACTCCTGGTACGTCGGTATCTCAGCGATATCGATAATGTAACGAACCTCCACGGACCCCCGCTCAACCTGAATCCCGGAGTAGTGGTTGATGCTGAAGTTGCCCATGGGATGAGCAAGCAGAGGCTGTGCTCCAAGCAGAGCAACGAGTCCAACCAAAACACACAGCAGCTCCCGTCGCAAAGTCCCATATCGCTGCGGCATCGCTCAGTCCGCCTTCGCAGCCGTGGCGTTTACCGGCTCAGGACGCAGCGAAGAAAGCATCTTCGTCGCCTGGGCCGCGAACAAAACATGAAAATGAGGGCTGATGGCCAGCGCACGCCGCAGATGCTCAGCCGCCTGTGCCTTGTCCCCGAGCGCCACATCGATCATGCCCGCATGAAAATAAAGCATGGCATCCTGCGTCCCGAGCCGCAGCGCCTTCTCCATCTCGACTCGCGCAGCCTCAGCCTGCCCGTTCTTCAGCAAAGCCCACGCAACTGCGTCCGACGTATAGACATCATGCCGAACCTTGAGTTCCTTCTTCGCCAGCGCCAGAGCCTCGGGAACCTTGCGATCGTGGTCGGCATAGAACAAAGCTAGTTCGCGATTGTAGACCTGCTGGTTGATCGCATTCAGCTTCCCGATAAACTCCACCACGGCATACTGCTTCTCCGCGTTCCCCTTGTCCCCCGCGGCGGTGTAAACGTCCCCGAGCGCCGCCAGATAAATCGGCAACGGAATAATCGCAATCGCATCCTTGTAAAAAGGAATCGCCTCCGCATACCGGCCCTGCGCAGCCCGTATCTGCCCCATGGCAGCCAAAGCCCGGTGATATCGCGGAAACGAAGTCAGCGCAGCCTTCTCATCTCGTTCCGCCTCGACGAGATCGCCCGCCTGAAAGTACTGCTCCCCCAGCATGAACTGCGTCCACGCAATGTTTTCCTCCGGCATATGCAGCTGGTGCGAGAGCTCAATCGCGTGCTCCAGATCCTTCGCCGCCTGCGCCGTATCCCCCTGGATCCAGTGCAGCCCCGCGCCATGGCTCGCGGCCAGAAATTCGATCCCCGGGTGAAGCATCCCATCCGGCGGATCGACCAGACGATCGTAGAACGTCTTAGCCTCTGCGTAGTTCCCCAACTCCAGTTGCGCATCCCCCGCATACGGATATGCATCGAGAGCCGAAGGCGCCAGCGCAATCGCCTTCGCAGCGTCTTCACTCGCCTCATGAAACCGGTGTTCCGCCAGATGAACCGTCGTCAGCTGTGTAAACGCGGCCGCCGCCTCTTGGTGACTCGATTCCAGCTCCAGCGACTTCTTCAGCGAGCCCTCCGCAAGCTCGAAGTAGCTGATGTCCCCGGTCTCCCGTGCCTTCTGCGAAAACGCTCCCGCAAGCCGGTTGTAACTCTCCCAGAACTCCGCATCCCGCGCGACCTGCCCCTGCCAGAACCGTATCCGCTGGTCGGCAAGATTGCTTCGTCCGGCAGCATCGCCACTCGAAGGAGCGGCAGACGATACGAACGCCTGCCCCGGCGTGGTCGCAGTCTGTGCCCTGCCGCTCATAAGCCCAAGAACTCCAAACGCGCCGAAGGCCCAAATCATGGACCAGCGGCGCGTTGTGGAGTCTTCATGCTTCATACTGGGACCCTGATTGCGTGCAGTTACTACTGGGTTGACGTCGACTGCCGGTCCTGCTGCGTGGGGAAATCAGTCGTGCCCGGCGCTCCGGGAAGAGGATGCGGGTTGGCGATGTAAGGAAAGCTGGCCAGGAACGGCTCGTCGTTACCCTCGAAGGAGTTATTCGGAACGTCCGAATCCGCCTTGATGAACTGCGTGCCTTGAAGCACCACGAGAACCCTGCGATCGCCACACTGCGGAAACTCCGTGCAATCCAGCGCTGCACGCGTCCCCAGAGGACCGCTACCCGGGATTCCAGCGCCCGCTGGGAACTGGACATCGGCAAGCTGACGAACCAGTTGCAGGTACACGTCGATGTCGTCGTAGTCCAGAATGCGTCCGTTCTGCAGTCCGCCGACACCGATGTTCAGCGTCCCATAAGGAACGTCCAGGTCCAGACGGAGAACATCCGGCAGCACCGCCTCGCGAAGCAGGTTCTTATCCGTATTCGGGAAGGTGGCCGGAAGCAGCAGCGGCTGCCCATTCGGGAAAGCAGTCACCCCCAGCGACGTCAACAGCGAAGCCCGCCCGGAGATGGTGTTGTTCGTGCCATCCGTGTCCATCGTCGTCAAGGCATCCGGAAGCAGGCTGGAATAATTAGCTACGTCATGCTCCGGGATCTCAAAGTTCTCGGCATCGCGTGCCGCACCCGAAGGAATGAAGATCGTCGCAAACGCCTGCTGACCCTGCCGCTCGAACTGCTGGTAGACATTCGCTCCATGACGTGCCGGCACCAGTTGGCTCACCGTCGCCCAGACATTGATCTTGGATGTGCTTCCCCGAACCGCCGACTTCGGAACAGAAACCGCAATGGTCGTCAGATTGAAGCCGCCAAAGGTGTTGACACCGCTCGTTCCGTCCGCCCGAACCGCCCGCCCGCGGAAGCTGGTTCCAACCGCGCGGAACAAGTCCTGCGAGCCGTTCAAAATCCGGGTGAACTGGGCGAAGTCGAAAACGAATGGGTCGTCACGCAGACCGACAAACGCCGTGACCCCCGAGCCAACCGTCGGAATCACTCCAAACTTCGCGGTCGTCGTAGGCGTACCACTCAATAAGGTGTTGCGCGCCCCAGTCACAGTCGGAGCAGCGGGACCGTAGATGGATGCCGTCTGCGTCTGACCCGTCGTATCGAATTTGACCTGGATCACCAGGTCTTCCCGCGCATCGCCGGTGTTATCGATCTTGAACTGGTACAGCATGTCCGGCGAGAAGGCATAGCTGCCGTTCTCCCCCGGAACCGCAAACGAATTAACATTCATGATGAAGTCAACCCGTGAAGAGTCATTCGGATCCGTAAACGTATAAACGTCCGTTAAGTCGCCCTCTGGAAGTCCATCCACCGTCGGAGCCTCACGATGATCGGAGCCGTAAACCTTCGCAAGATGTTTCGTAGGCCCAAGGGTAACCAGGGACACCGTCGTGGCGGCAACCGCCACGATCACTGCTAGGCGCGTCAACATGGATCTGGTCTTCATCTCTTCCTCTTCACCCTCTACGCGGACAGGTTGCATTTCGCTTAAGCCTTCGTTGCCGGAATCATCAGCAGCGCCCGGTCATCCAGCCCAATCGCCAGAATCTGCGTCGGACTAATGACGTAATACGCAAGATCGATCCCTTGCACCGATCCCACACCACGTCCATTCGCCAGCGGCGCATACACAAAGCCGGTGGCCGTCGCCGTCGCCGTCGCGTCGCCGTTCGTATAGGTGCTCGATCCGCTGGTGATCGTTCCGCCCGCATTGGCGACAAAGCTTCCGCTGCCGGTCACCGTGCCGTCCTCTTCACCCTTGACCGTGTAACTGTACGTTCCAGCCGGCGAGAACCCCGTAGTGACCTGCTGGTACAACATGCCGCTGCCGGTCCCGTCGAAGTTCGTCACAGGAGCCGTAGCCTGCCCGAAGTTGGTGTTGAAAATATCTGAAAAACCCGCATCGCCATTCGTGATGTTCACCGTGGCAACGTTCCCCAGGAACGTATACTTCCCCGTGATCGGCACAGCTTTATCGACGCCGGATCCAAGGTTGTAATCCACCGTGCCGCTCGTAATATTCCCGTTTCCGTCCGCGACAAAGCTGCCGACCACAAAGTAGTCGCCATCCGTCCCATCCGTGCCGCTCGCCGAGAAGACGTAGTTGCCCGCACTCATAGGTACCGGCGGCGTTGTTGTGGTTGCAGTAGAACTCGAACTGCTTCCGCCGCAGCCGCAGAGCGACAAAGCGAGCAACGATCCCCCAAGCCACTGCAAAAGAACGTCTCTTCTCATTCCGGGCCGCCTGATTGTTCGATCTGACAGACTTACGCGCTCGCTCATCACTTGGTTTGCCCTCAAAGCAATTTCTCTTTCAATCCTGGCCGTCGTTCCACGCCGAACTCACCCATCGAGCTTAGGAGAGAGAAGTCGAATCCAGGCTATTGTGTCGGAGTTGATTGCGGAAGTAAAGAAAAGAAAGGGGTAAATAGGCGAATGTCCCACTTTGCCCCCAACTTCCCCGTATGGCACAGAGCAAGCGGGCAATCCTCGCGAAAACCACCCCGGTCAACAGCCGTGAATACGATCAGCGGCCCCACAAAGAGCAAGCCACGAAGGCGATTGCCATTGACGACTGCTTTGGTCCGAATTAGAATCAACTCTCGTCCGGGGTCTTAAAACGGGTGCACACGACCAGCCGCAACGCTGCGTCGAGTCCCAGGGGTGGGCGCAACCTCGGAGGAGTATCGTCATGCTGCAGGCATTCATCATCACGCTGAGAGAAGGCGTCGAAGCGTCGCTGATCGTGGGCATCATCTTCGCCTACTTGAGCAAAATCAACCGCCCCGAGCTCAAGAAGACCGTCTTCTGGGCCCTCGGCTCCGCCATCGCCGCCAGCGTCCTCGGTGCCGTCATCCTCTCCCGCACCCAGTGGAACTCCGACATCTTTGAAGGCTGGGTCATGCTCGCCGCCGCCGCCTTCGTCGTTAGCATGATCTGGTTCATGCACAAGACCGCCCGTTCCATGAAGGGCGAGATCGAAGCCAAAATCGCCAAGGCCGCCGCCAACACCTCCCGCCTCGGCCTCTTCTTCTTCGTCTTCCTCCTCGTCCTCCGCGAAGGGGTCGAGACCGTCCTCATCCTCTCCGCCGTCTCCCTCAACTCCACCGAGTTGCTCAGCTTCACCGGCACCATGCTCGGCATCGCCGTCGCCGTCGTCTTCGGCGTCATGTTCATCCGCGGCAGTGTCAAGATCAACCTGCAGCGCTTCTTCCGCGTCACCAGCGTCATCCTCTACTTCGTCACCTTCCAGCTCATCGTCAGCGGCCTGCATGAGCTCTCTGAGAACGGCGTCCTCCCCTCCAGCACCGCCGAGATGCGCTACATCGGCCCCATCGTCCGCAACGACCTCTTCTTCTTCGTCACCATGCTCGCCCTCGCCGCCCTCATGATCCTTATGGAGCAGCGCCGCCGCCAGCCCGCCCCGCTCCCCGCGGACGCGAGCCCTTCAGACCGCCGCCGCGCCCAATGGTCTCAGCGCCGCGAAAAACTCTGGATGTCCGCCGTCGTCGGTGCCAGCTTCCTCTTCATCTTCCTCTCCACCGCCGAGTTCATCTACGCCAAAACCACCACCGCCCTCAGTTCCACCGCGCCCGTTACCCTCGTCGGCGACCAGGTCTCCGTCCCCGCCTCCGAGATCACCGACGACCATCTCCACCGCTACGGCGTCCATGTAGACGACGGCAACGGCGCATCCCCCGAAGTCCGCTTCCTCCTCTTCAAAAAGCCCGACGGCAACATCGTCTCCGTAGCCGACGCCTGCTCCATCTGCGGCCCGGTCGGCTTTTACATCGGAAGCCAGGGCATCACCTGCAAGATGTGCGCCAGCCCCCTGAACCCCGCCTCCATGGGCCAACCCGGCGGCTGCAACCCCATCCCGCTCAAGAGCACCAACACCGCCGGCCAGATCACCATCGCCGCCGCCGACCTCAAAGCGCTAGCCCCGCGCTTCGAAAAGTAGCATGCCCCCCTGCGCTCCCGCCCCAACCTCTTCCGTGATCTTCCGCACTCCTGCACCGGCCCCAACCCTCTCCGTGCCCCATTCATCGCAGTCTCATCGCGATGAGTGGGTTCCCGATACTCTCCGAATCAGTTCTCCCATGATCAGCACGGTCTTAACGTCCTCATCATGGACGTTCAGCGAAGCTCGGGAATCGTTAATATTGCCTTCGCCTCTAGGTACCCCAAGGCTTCAGCCTCGGGCCTCCCAGCCCACCCATCATCCGGGCTTCAGCCCCTGCAGCGATCCCCTTTCGAGAAGCGGACCGTGTCATCGTGCGGTATCGGTCAGGGGTATGCCTTCCCACCCGAGCCTCCAATCACGAGGGGAACTCTGAGATGTTCCTCCGCCTCCTCTACGAGTCCTTCGTCCGCCAGCGCCGCCGCAAAGCCCTCGCCGCCATCGCCATCCTCCTAGGCACCACCGCAGTCACTGCGATGCTCGCCCTCGCCACCACCATCGGCGACCGCATCCACCGCGAGCTAGCCGTCTACGGCGCCAACATCATCGTCTTCCCCAGAGCCGAATCCCTGGCCGTCAACGTAGCCGGAGTAGACCTGAAACCCTCCACCGGCGGAGCCCACCTCCACGAATCCGATCTGGCCAGGCTCAAAACCATCTTCTGGGCCAACAACATCACCGGCCTAAGCCCCGAACTTCCCCTCACCATCGTCCTGGGTGCCCCATCCTTCGCGTCTTCGGCGAAGGGTGGGGTATCGTTTGCGGAAGCAAACGACCGCTCTTCTATTTCATCACCAGCAAAGGCCTTGGGTGCCCCATCCTCGACCGGCGGTCCCTTCGCCGGACAGGGTGGGGTATCGTTTGCGGAAGCAAACGACCGCCTTCCCCCGCCTCCGCAAACCATCCAGGCCCGCGGCCTCTGGTTCAACCATCCCTTCGGATCGATCATCACCGGCGTCAATAAACTCAACCCATCGTGGCGCATCGAAGGCCGCTGGCCGACCCAAATCCCAGCCCACCCCTGCCCCACTCCCTGCCCCAGGGGAGAAGTCGTCCTGGGCCAAAACCTCGCCTCCCATCACCACCTAACTCTCAACAGCAACATCTCACTCCAGCCAAACCCAACCGCTCCCGAATCCCTCTTCACCATCGTCGGCATAGCCTCCACTGACACCCCCCTCGACAACCAACTCCTCTTCACCCTCGCCGACGCCCAATCCCTCGCCAACCTCCCCGACGCCATCTCCCGCGTCGAAGTCTCGGCCCGCACCAAGCCCGAAGACGCCTTCGCCCGCAAAGACCCCGACACCCTCTCCCCCGCCCAACACGAGATCTGGTACTGCCGCCCCTACGCCAACTCCATCGCCTACCAGATCCGCGAGGCCATTCCCGGCGCTGACGCCTCGCAGGTAAGACAAATAGAGCAGTCCGAAGGCACCGTCCTCTCCCGCATCAGCGGCCTCATGTGGCTCGTCAGCATCGCCGCCCTGCTCGCCGCCGGTTTCGCCGTCAGCGCCGCCATGGCCACCGCCGTCCTCGAGCGCCGCGGCGAGATCGGCCTCATGCGTTCCCTCGGAGCCAGCCGAGGCAGCATCGCCCTCCTCTTCTACTCCGAAACCGGCCTCCTCGCCATTGCCGCCGGCACCATCGGCTATCTCGCCGGTTCGACCCTCGCCTTCTGGCTCGGAGCCCACATCTTCACTGGAGATCCCGCCGGCCCCATCCTCAACCTCGTCCTGCTCCCCGTCATCGTAGCCATGGCCCTGATCGTGGCCATCGCTGGCAGCACCCCCTCCATCCGCAACGCCCTCAACATGGACCCCTCCGCCGTCCTCCGAGGCGACAGTTGACCCGGCAACTCGGCATGACCCGCCTCCTCCGCCAGTCCTTGCTCCACCGCCGCGCCAGAAGCCTCTCCGCCCTCACCGTCTCTGCCGCCGTCGCTACCGCCCTCCTCACCCTCTACGCAGACCTGGACGCCAAGCTCCATCACGAGTTCCGCAGCTTCGGCGCCAACGTAGTCGTCACCGAATCCGTACCCGAGCCCAGCTTCACCGCCAAAGCCCAGCAGGCAGCCGGCCCCGGAGTCACCTCCGCAGCCTTCGCCTACGCCGTCGCTACCACCGATCGCGGCACCCCGGTCGTCATCTCCGGCGTAGACTTCCCCGCCATCCGCAAACTAGACTCCTGGTGGCAGGTCCCATCCTGGCCCACAGGCCCCACCGACGCCCTCCTCGGCACCCGCGCCGCAGACTTCATCGGTGATGAAAAATCCGTCACCCTGACCTTCGCCAACAAGCAAATGTCCTTCCACAGCGCAGGCCGTCTCAAGACCGGTGGAGACGAAGACAGCCGCATCTACATCCCCATCGCCGCCTTCACCGCCTGGACCGGAGTCCAGCCCAACGTGGTCGAAATGCAAGTCCCCGGCACCCCCGCTGAAATCAATCAAACCATCGCCCATCTTCGCCAGGCCCTCCCTCAAGCCCAGGTCCAACCCATCCGCCAGCTCATCGACGGCGAATCCCGCATCGTCGACCGCACCCACGCCCTCATGTTCGGTGCCGTCCTCCTCATCGCCCTCACCGTCGCCGTCTCGGTTCTCGCCACCCTCTCCGCCGGCGTCCTCGAGCGCCGCCGCGACTTCGCCCTCATGAAGGCTCTCGGCGGCCGCGAGGGTCAGATGGCCACCCTCTTCCTTCTCGAAACCCTCGTCCTCGCCCTCGCCGGAGTCGCCCTCGGCTATATCCTTGGATCAGCCGCCGCATGGACCATCAGCGAGACCAACTTCCACACCGCCACCCTCCCACGCATCGGAGTCC
The DNA here is from genome assembly GCA_965198885.1 of uncultured Granulicella sp. GTDB lineage: Bacteria > Acidobacteriota > Terriglobia > Terriglobales > Acidobacteriaceae > Edaphobacter. The sequence goes on from OZ240677.1 coordinate 4,008,209, forward strand.
TCCCGCTCGTCCTTCTCCTCAACATCGTCATCGCGTTCTTAGCCGCCCTGATCCCCGTCCGCTCCCTCCGCAGTCTCGAACCCGCAGCCCTCCTTAAAGGAGAATGAATATGGAAAGGAGAATGAGTTGGCAGAAGTAGTCACCCGGCTCGCCAGCCCCGAGCCCAAAGTCACCCGCGACGAGTGCGCCGTCATCGCCCTCGACGGCGTCTCCCGCGAGTATACCGGCCGCACCGGCGTCGTCCGTGCCCTCGACTCCGCCACCTTCTCCATCGTCGCCGGCGAGTGGGTCGCCATCACCGGCCCTTCAGGCTCCGGCAAGAGCACCCTCGTGAATCTCCTCGGCTGCCTCGACCGCCCCACCTGCGGCACTCTCAAAATCGACGGCGCCGACGTGGCCGCCATGACCCGATCCGAGCTAGACCGCTTCCGCGCCGACAAGATCGGCTTCATCTTCCAGCAGTTCCACCTGATCCCCTACCTCTCCGCCCTCGAAAACGTCATGCTCGCCCAGTACTTTCACTCCATGACCGACGAGTCCGAAGCCCACGCTGCCCTCGTCAAAGTCGGCCTCGGCGAACGCGCCGGCCATCTCCCGAGCGAACTCTCCGGCGGCGAGCAGCAGCGCGTCTGCATCGCCCGCGCCCTCATCAACAACCCACCCGTCCTGCTCGCCGACGAACCTACCGGCAATCTGGATCAGGCCAACCAGAAAATTGTAGCGGAACTCCTCCAAGCCCTCCACGCCGCCGGCCACACCATCGTCATGGTCACCCACGATCCCGAGATGGCCTCACTCGCCCAGCGCCGCATCGCATTAAGCCACGGCAAAGTCTTCTGCCACCCCACCGGCCAGGTCGTCCGAATCCCCACCCGCTAGCCCAGTCTTCGGGTATGGGTACCGGGTGCCCCATCCTCGACACGGCGAAGCCGTGGCAGGGTGGGGTATCGTTTGCGGAAGCAAACGACCGTCTCCGCCAGCCGTAGCTCAGTCTCTTATCACCCGCAGGACTTTTGTTGTCATTCCGGAGCGAAGAGGAGGAATCTGCAGTCGTCGTTGCCGTTGCTCGTTCCGACTGCCCCACCCTCGACGCGGCGAAGCCGTGGCAGGGTGGGGTATCATTTGCGCCAGCAAACGACCGTCTCTACTCCCCCACCAGCAACAACTCCAGCGCCCCCCGCCCAATCAACATCTCCGCCACCCGCTCCCCAAACCCCACCGCACTCTCCCCCATCTCACGATCCAAAGTCGTCTGCACCATCTGTTCCCCATCCGGCGAGAGCACCTGCGCATACATCCGGTACATCTCGTCCGCAGTCAGCCCGTTCGCGATGCAATGCGCCCCCAGCGGCAGCTCGCACCCACCCCCCAGCCGAGCCAGAAAAGCCCTCTCCGCATCCGTAGCAAACCGAGTCACCGGATGCTCCAGCGCGCCAATCGCCGCATAGATCTCCGGATCCCGTCGGCTGTCCTCCGTATCCAGCGCATGCGCCGGACTCCGGGTTTCAAGCGCCAGCGCCCCCTGCCCCGGAGCCGGGGTCAGCTCATCCAGCTCAAACCGCTGATGCACAGACTCCGTCCGCCCAATCCGATCCAGCCCCGCACAAGCCAGCACCAGCGCCTCACACTGCCCTTCTTCGAGCTTCCTCAGCCGCGTATCCACATTCCCCCGCAGCTCCACAAACCGCAGATCCGGGCGCATCGCCAGCAGTTGCGCCCGCCGCCGCGGACTGTTCGTCCCCACCCGAGCCTCCTCCGGCAGCGTATGCAACCCCCAGAAAGCCTCGCAAACAAACGCATCCCGGGCATCCGCCCGCGGAGGCACCGCCGCAATCACAAACCGCTCATCCAGCGTCGTCGGCAAGTCCTTATAGCTATGCACCGCCAGGTCGATCAACCCTGCCGCCAGCGCCTCTTCGATCTCCTTGATGAAGATCCCCTTCCCATCCACCCCCGCCGGAGCCACAAACCCCGGATCCTGCATCCGGTCCCCGGTCGTCCGAATCACTTCGATCGCAACCGTATGCCCCTGCGCCTCGAGCGCCCCACCAATATGTCTCGCCTGCCAAAGCGCCAACTGCGAGCCTCGTGAACCAATCCGAATATGTGCCATGTCGTCTAAGGATACGACGTCCCTAACCGCTAAAAGGCGCGCCCAAATCCATACCACCAGCACAGTTAGTCTTCTCTCACGACAAGGAAGCCATGTCATCCTGAGCGGAGGTTGGCGGCTCCGCGCCAACCGCAGTCGAAGGACCCCGATGCTTCTCAACCCAACTCAACAACATCCGGCTCGCGCTAGAATCCCGCCCTTGTCTTACCCCGCCCTAAGAATCCGTAGGCTTCCGCAGCGCCACCAACTGCGGATGCAGCAGCTTATTCGTCAACGCCCGAGTCAACCCCTCAACCGCCTCCCGCTGCGCCGGCGTCAACCCCGCCAGCGTCTTCGCCGCCCTCGCCAGCTCCGCCTGCCGTACGATCTCCGCCTGCACCTGCAGCGCCTTGATCGCCGGCACCGCATCGAGCGTCTGCAGCCGATCCTGAAACCGCGCCACCTCTTCCGTAATAATCGACTCCGCCTGCTCCGCCTCCCGGCTCCGGTCCGCGAGGTTCGCCTGCGCCACCTGTTGCAGGTCGTCGATGTCGTACACAAAGCACCCGTCCACCTCATTGAGTCTTGGATCGACATCCCGAGGCACCGCAATATCGATGAAGAACATCGGCCGTCCCCGTCGCCGCGAGATAAAGTGCTGCCCATGCGACCGCCCAAAAAGCTGCTGCGGAGCCCCCGTCGAAGTAATCACAATGTCCGCTCGCGGAGCCTGCTCATACAACTCCTCAAACCCGATCACCTCCGCCGTCAGCCCCGGCGCCTGCAACTGCGCCACAATCGCCTCCGCCCGCGTCTGCGTCCGGTTCGCCACCAGGATTGAAGCCGCCCCATGCTGCACCAGGTGTCGCACCGCCAACTCCGACATCTTCCCCGCCCCCACCAGCAGCACCGTCTTATTCGCCAGCGACCCGAAGATCTTCCGCGCCAGGTCCACCGCCACCGAGGCAATCGAGACCGAAGAAGACCCAATCTGCGTCTCGCTCCGCACCTTCTTCGCCACCGTAAACGCCCGCTGCAGCAGCGAGTCCAGATGCCCCGCGCCGCCAGCTTTGACGCCCCCAATCGCCCCCACCTCCCGGGCAACCGTATAGCTCTCCTTCACCTGCCCCAGGATCTGCGGCTCCCCTACCACCATCGAGTCCAGCGAAGAAGCCACCCGAAACAGGTGCCGCACCGCCTCCCGTTCACGAAACTCATACAGATGCGGCTGAATCGTAGCCGGCGCAACCGCGAAGTACTCATGCAAAAACCGCAGCAGATCCGGCATAGCCTCAGCCTCCGCCGCACTGTCCTGCATCGTGATCAACTCCACCCGGTTACAGGTCGAAAGAATCAGCCCTTCCCGAATGCCCGGCGCATGCGCCAGCGACCGCGTCGCATCCGCCAGCCGACCCGCCGGAATCGCCAGTCGCTCGCGTATATCCACCGGAGCGGTATTGTGGTTCACCCCCAGCAGCACCAGCGTCGAATTGTTCTGCCGCTCACTCATGGCGTCGTGAACCTGTGCACATTGGAAAACTGATTCGAGGCCCACACTGCAAGAATGACCAGAAACACAAAACTCGAAAGATAAACCGCCCGCCGCCCGCGCAGCCCGTTCATGCGCCGAATATAAATCATCGCCACGTAAGCCAACCACATCGCAAACGCCAGTAGAATCTTCGGATCGCTGAAGTAAGCCGCCCCATACGCAATCTGCGCCAGAAACGACCCAATCAGCAGCCCCGCCGTCATGCAAGGCAGCCCAAACAGCAGCGACCGCAACGCAATCTTGTCTAACGTCTCCAGCGGCGGCAGCTTAATCCCACCCGGCCCCAACGCCTTCGCCTTCAGCCGTCTCTCCTCGATCAGGTACAGCAGACTCGCCAGCAGACTCACAACCAGCGCCACATAAGCAGCCAGCAGCAGAGCAATGTGCAGAAATACCCACCCCGTATGCACATTCCCCGAGACAATCTCCTCGCCCGGCCGAAACGCCGGAAGCAGCCCCAGCAAAAACACGATCGGCAGCAGAAACACACCCAGCGACATCGTCCGGTACCGCGCATAGGTTGCCAGAAACGCCAGCGCCAGCAGCAAACCCAGCAGCGACAGCGTCTCATGCGTATCCACCGGCAGCCGATGGTGTGCCTCGTTCATCGTCTCCGCGAGCGACACAAAATGGAAAAAAAGCGCCGCCACCGTACAGGGAATGGCCACTAGGTTCCACCGCCTCCGATCGAACAAAGCCGCCGGCAACACCGCCAGCGCGGCAATGCCATACAAAAGAACCGCGACTCTAAGCCAGAACAGTGACATAGCAGAAAACGCCTTCGCCTCAGACGCTACCAACCAGTATATCGAGCGGCCTGCTCACCAAGCCCCTGAAGCAGCATCCCCCTTCGAACACATCCAAACTCACCTCAAGAACGAGACCCACCACCTCACTGGATTCTCGAAGCAACCGCTACCCTCGATGCTTGTCATTCCGCAGCGGATCGAAGAATCTACAGTGGCCTCAAAACCAATGTTGGTACAACCTCCGAGCTCACCCGCGATACCATGCCGCATGCACCTCACCATCCACTCCATCACAAACGATTCTCCCCTCCTCCCGGCATCTCGCACACTCTTCACCGAGTACGCCGGCTTCCTGCGCACACTCCCATCGCACGCCTGCTCCATCCCAAACTTTGACCGCGAGATCGCCGCCCTCCCCGCACCCTACACACCCCCAGCCGGCGAACTCCTCCTCGCCCTCATCGGCTCCGACCCCGCCGCCTGCATCGCCTACCGCGCCGCCACCCCTGAGGCAGACTCCACCGGCACCACCGCTGAGCTCAAACGCCTCTTCGTCGCACCCGCCTTCCGCGGCCAAGGCATCGCCCGCACCCTCGTCGCCGAGACCCTCACCCGCATCGCCACCCGCCCCTACACCCGCGTCATCCTCGACACCGACCTCGCCCACATGCCCGCCGCCGCCACCTTATATTCCTCCTTCGGCTTCCGCGAGTACGGCTCCCGCCAAGGCACCATCGCCCTCTTCGAAGTCTCCCTCCCTCTGACCTCCGCACACCCAGCCGCACCAAGCATTCTGCCCACCTAGATCCAGCCCTGTTCTTCGCCCAACGAGGTGCGCCCGTGCCGTTGTTCCTGAGATAGGTCCGGGCTTCAGCCCGGACATCACAACGTGTCTCAACTCCACCTCCTGAGCGGCCTCCCCGCAGCATGACCGTGGGGAGGTCGACGAAGGATATCCGCCTTCACTCCACCCGACCCTTATCCGCGCGCCCCACGAACAGCCTACCCCGCTCGAAAGGAACACTCCGCAAGCCTGCAGAGTGGGACTCTCTCCATCCGGTCTAGACCAAAGCCTGCTCGATATTTCCATCTCTCCAGGCCTGACGGGGACAGGACCTACCGCACTCCCATCGCACTCGGCACCGGCGGCAACACCCGTCTCACATTGAACCCCATCGGAGCCGCCACAAACCCCGCATCCAGCAGCACCCGAGCCATCCAGCTCTCATGCACCGCCTCGCCATTCACCCCGGTCACAAGCATCCCACCCTCCGCATGCGCCCGCTCCACCCAGAACTCCGCCAGCGCCTTCGCCGCCTGCGTACGTCCCGGCTCCTCCTCCGGCAGAAACACCTGCACGTTCGGATTCCCCCGCCGTAGATACGCCACCAGCGCCCCGTCACAAAGCACCACCCGAGCCCCCACGCTCCGCGTCAGCGAAGACCCCGAATCTCCACCGCTCGGCCACTTCAGCAGCGCCCCATAAGGATTCGCCGGGTCGGTCGCCGCCAGCATCAGCATCTCTGACTTATCCCCATCCCTGCGCACCCGCAGACTCCGCAGCAGATCCACCGCCGCCGGCATGGCAAACTGCGTCGCCCCCAGGTCCGCCGCAAAGTACCCCCGCCGAACCTTCCCACTCTCCTCCAGCGCCTTCATCACGTCATACACCGCGGAGAAGCCTCCCGGCAGCCCCTCCGCATGAGCCGTCTCCCGAAACACCACCCCATACCGCCCCAGCAGTTGCTGTGCAATCGCATGACTCCACTCCGTCCCGTTCCTGCCCTCTTCCAGCGCCGCCGCATTCAAGCTCCACCGCCCCTGCGCCGTAGGCGGAGTCGTCCGCCGAGACCGGAACCCGGTCTGCTGATGAACCCGCCGCGCCGGCTTCGCACTCCGGGAGTTTGTCGCCGCCCGGTCGCAATAAGCCCGCAACGCATGCAGCGCATCGTTGGTCAGCAAGCCGCGCCAGACCAGGTTCCAGATCGAATCCAGCGTCTCCCCCGGATACCCGCCACCCGTCCCATCATGCAGCTGCTGAAAAAAAGAAGCCCCATTCACCCGCAGATACTCGATCACCTTCCCCTCGCGCTCGGCCGTCGGTGATCCTTCTTCGCCGCTCACGTTCCTGCCAACTGGCCAAAGCAAAGGCAGCTTCTCCGCCAGATAAAGCGCCACCCGTCCATCCTTCTCCCCAATCGCCTCCAGCCCAACCCAAACCACCTCACCCGCCGCGATCAGCGTATCCAGATCCGCCGCCTTGTACCCCAGCAGCCGAGCCGGCAGCACCTCCGTCTCGAGCACACTCGCCGGCACCGGCGCACCCTGCAGGTTCTCCACCACATCCAGCAGCGCATCGAGCCCCCGCCGTGGCTGCACCACTCCCTGCCACCGCGTAAACAGCCGAGCCAGCGTCGCCTGCTCAACCGGCTCAACCTCCTTTCTCAACTTTGCGAGCGACTTTCTCCGAACAGTCCGCAGCACCTCGTGATCACACCACTCCCGGTGTGTCCCCCCCGGCCTGAACCCGCCTTCGACAATCCTCCCCGTCCCCACCAACCGGTTCAGTACCGGCTCGACAGTCTCCAGCGCCAGCCCAAATCGCTTCGCCGCATCCCCCGTCGTGAACGGCCCATGCGTCCGCCCAAATCGCCGCAGCAGATCGAGCAGCGCATCCGGAACCGCGACCTGAAACGCCGTCGGTAGCCCCGGCGGCAGCGGCACGCCCAGCGCATCCCGATATCGCCCTGCATCCTCTACCGCAATGAGCCGCTTCTCCCCCGCAATTGAAAGCTCCAACACCCGCAGCGACTTTCTTAGCCGCTCCGCTGTCATCGCCACCTCAGGCGACACACACCGCGCCAGCAGCTCCTCCTTCCGCAGATCCCCAAGCTTCAGCAGCAGGTCGTGCACCCCATCCATCGACCGCGCTTTATAGGTCTCAGCCAGACACTGCAGCTGCTCCTCTGTCTCCTCGATCGCCCCCAGATCCAGCAGTTCCCGAAGATCCGCATCCCCCATCAACTCCCGCAGCTGATCCTGATCGATCGACAGCGCCTGCGCCCGCCGTTCCGCCAGCGGCGCATCCCCGTCGTAGATGTAATTGGCTACATAACTAAACAGCAGCGCCGCCGCAAACGGCGAAGGCGTCCGCGAGTCCACCGTATGCACCCGCAGCGACCGGTTCCCAATGGCCCGCATGATCTCCATCAGCGCCGGCATATCAAACACATCGCGAAGACACTCCCGATAAGCCTCCAGCAAAATCGGAAAACTCGCATACCGCGAAGCCACACCCAGCAGGTCATACGCCCGCTTCCGCTGCTGCCAGAGCGGCGTCCGCCCATCCGCCCGTCGTCTAGGCAACAACAACGCCCGTGAAGCCGCCTCCCGGAACTTCGCCGCAAACAGAGCCGTCGATCCCAGCTGCCGCAGCACCAGTTCCGCCGCCTCCTCCGGCTCCAGCAGCAGGTGGTCGATCGTCGGCGGCTCATCGCTCTCAGGAAACCGCAGCACGAACCCATCCTCCGACCACATCGTCTCCACTTCCGGGCCGCCGTTCGCCCGAATCCTCGCCGTCGCCGCCATCGCCCACGGCGCATGGATCTTGCTCCCGAAGGGCGTCAGGCAGCACATCCGCCAATCCCCCAGCTCGTCCCTTACCCGCTCAATGACGATGTTCCGGTCATCCGGCACCACCGTGCTCGCAATCTCCTGGTCCGCGAGGTAGCGCATCACGTTCTCGGCCGCCTTCGGATCCAGATCATGCTCGCTGGTCAGCTGCGTAATCGCCACGCTCCGAGGCATCTCGCGCAGCGTCCGTACCAGCGCGCCGATCCTCTGCCCAAACTCCAGCGGCCTTCCCGCCTGATCGCCATGCCAGAACGGCATCTTCCCCGGCTCGCCCGGAGCAGGCGTCACCAGCACCCGATCCTGCGTAATCTCCTCGATCCGCCACGCACTCGCCCCCAGCACAAACGTGTCGCCACTCCGCGACTCAAACACCATCTCCTCGTCGAGCTCACCCACCCGGATCGGCTTCCCCGCCTCCCGTCCGGCAAGAAACACCCCATACGTCCCGCGATCCGGAATCGTCCCCCCATTCAGGATGGCAATCTTCTTCACTCCCTGCCGCGGCGTCAGCCAGTTCTTCTGCCGATCCCACGTAATCCTCGGCCGCAGCTCCGCAAACTCATCGCTCGGATACCGCCCCGCCAACATATCCAGCACCCCATCGAAAACCCCAACACTCAGCCCCGCAAAGTTCGCCGCCCCCCGCACCAATCCCAGCAGCCCGTCATACGAGATCCCCCCTCCGCCTTCGTCTTCGTCGATCAGCCCTGTCGCAGCCGGTGCCCCATTCATCGCAGCCTTACCGCGTTGAGTGGGTCTACCTGCACTCTTAGCCCCCCTTGAAGTTTTCTTCTCCTCAATCACCGCCACCGCCGGCGGATGAGCGATTGTAGCCACCATCTGCTGGGCCAGCACATCCAGCGGATTCCGCAAAAATCGCGTCGACTCTACATGCCCCTCATGCATCGCCCGCGTCACCGCCGCACAAGCCACCAGGTCCGCCCGATACTTCGGAAAAATGATCCCATTCGAAGGCATCCCCACCTGGTGCCCCGCCCGCCCGATCCTCTGCATCCCACTCGCCACGCTCGGCGGAGCCTCAATCTGGATCACCAGATCGATCGCCCCCATATCGATCCCCAGCTCCAGCGACGACGTACACACCAGCGCCTTGATCTTCCCCGCCTTCAGCAGTTCTTCAATCTCACTCCGCTGCGCCGCCGCCAGCGATCCATGGTGCGCCCGAGCCAGCGGCTCCCCCGCCAGATCGTTGATCGCCCCCGCCAGCCGCTCCGCCACCCGCCGCGCATTGACAAAGATCAGCGTAGAAGTCCGCTCTCGAATAATCTCCAGCAGCCGCGGATGAATACTCTGCCAGATAGAAGTCCGCTTCGGCCCCTGCGAAGCCGGCCCGCTCGGCTGATCCTGAATCTCCCCCAGCTTCGCCATATCCTCAACCGGCACCTCCACCTTCAGGTCCAGCACCTTCCGCGCCCCCGCATTCACAATCGTTACCGGCCGGAACCGCGGCCCACCCGTCCCCACCTCCTTCTCATCCCGAGCCACATCCATCAAAGCCGCCGGCACCACCCCCTCGGTATCCGCCACCAGCCACCCTGCCGTCTGCTCTTCCCTCTTCCCTCTTCCCTCTTCCCTGCTTTCCGCCCCCCCCAGAAACCGAGCCACCTCCTCCAGCGGCCGCTGCGTCGCACTCAACCCAATCCGCTGCAGCCGTCTCCCCGGAAAGCTCGCCTCCACCAGCCGTTCCAGCCGCTCCAGCGAGAGCGCCATATGCGCTCCACGCTTCGTCGGAACCAGCGCATGAATCTCATCCACAATCACCGTCTCAACCGTCCGTAACTGCTCCCCCGCCGCACTCGTCAGCATCAAGTACAACGACTCCGGAGTCGTAATCAGAATCTCCCCCGGATGCCGATTGAACCTCGCCCGATCCCGCGCCGGAGTATCCCCCGTCCTTACACTGATCTCCGGAATCCGAACCGCCACCCCCTCACGTTTGGCAAAGTTCGCAATCCCCGCCAGGGGCGACCGAAGGTTCCTCTCCACATCCGCCGCCAGAGCCTTTAGCGGCGAAAGATAAACCACCCGGCAGCCCACCCCGGCCGCATCCACATCCGTCCGCAGCATCAGCTTATCCAGACACCACAAGAACGCAGTCAGCGTCTTTCCGGTCCCCGTCGGAGCTAGGATCAGAGTCGACTCCCCCCGAGCAATCGCCGGCCAACCCTCAATCTGCGGAGCCGTCGGCCCATCGAACACCGCCCGAAACCACGCCGCAGTCACCGGATGAAAAAGCCCCAGCGCCGCATCCGCCGGACTCTCCGCACTCACCTCAACCGTCGCCGCCGCACTCTTTCGCCCCATCGCCGCCTACCCTTAGCAGCATACCGGCTCCCACCCACGCTTCGCACTGCCCCTAGGAACTTGCTGTGGGACGGTAAAAATATCCCTCCCCACTCCCCTCCTCGTCAAACGACCCCACCGCCTCCTCAGCCTGCTCCAGTTCTCCCAGCACCAGGTACCCATCTGCCGCCATCTGCCTGCGCACATGCTTGAAGACGCCGTCCCTGCACTCCGCATCCATGTACGTCAGCACATTCCGCATCAGCACCATGTCGAAGACCGGCAGCGGCGGAAACGGGTCGCACAGATTCCAGCACTCAAACGAGCACATTCCTTTCACCGCCGCGCCCACCGCCCAATCCCCCGCCTTCGCCTCAAAGTACCTCCCCAGCATCCCCTCCGCCAGCCCATGACTCACCTCGCCCGGACGATACAAACCCTTCTCCGCATACTCGATCACGGGCCGCGCAATGTCCGTTCCCAACACCGCGACGTTCCAACCATGGACCGCCGCAAGAGCCTCCCGCAGCAGCATCGCCACGCTATAAACCTCCTGCCCCGTCGAGCAGCCCGCGCACCAAACCCTCAGCCTTCGCTCAACCTTCCGTGCCTTCATCAGCTTCGGAATCGCTTCCGTCCGGATCGCCTCAAACACCCTCGCATCGCGAAAGAAGCTCGTCTCATGGATCGTCGCCGCCTCCGTTGCCGTGCGGTGCAGATGCCCGTTTCGATCCAGCCGCAGCGAATCCAGAAGCCCCTCCAGCCGCGCCCCGCCCGCAAGCTCCCCCATCGGCGACAAAGTCGTCTCGAAGAGACTTGCACCCTCGGTCTGAGTCCCCGTCTGCAGCCCTACCGTGACCTCATCCGCAGCCGCTTGATTGATCCGCTCATCCACCCCCCCTATATCGGGCCGCACTCACCGTCTCTTGAGCGGTGCGTCACCCATCCCGCCCTTGTCTTCCCGCCGCTCACCTTCTACTCTCGTCTGACACCATGACCATCGAGCTCCCAGCCTCCAAGATCGCCGAACTCAGCCGCCTCGCCGAGCAGGTCGCCCACCACGCCTACGCCCCCTACAGCAACTTCTTCGTCGGAGCCGCCATCCTCCTCGAGTCCGGCCACATCGTCACCGGCTGCAACGTAGAAAACGCCTCCTACCGTCTCACCAGCTGCGCCGAGCAAGCCGCCATCGCCGCCGCCGTCTCCCAGTTCGGCCCCACCATCCGCATCCGAGCCGTCGTCGTCGCCAATCTCGCCCAAGTAGCCTGCCAACCCTGCGGAGCCTGCCGTCAGACCATCCTCGAGTTCGCTCCACCCGAAGCCCTCATCGGCTTCCCCGGCCCCACCGGCCAGGTCTCCTTCAGCACCTTAGCCGATCTGCTCCCCGCCGCCTTCAACAAAACCTCCTTCACCCCCTGACCTCGCCGTCGCTGCTCCTCCACTGCCTCACCACTGCCCCATACTGCCCTACACTGCTTTTATGCACCCCCTGGACGTCATCCTCCACAAGCGCGACGGTCTCACCCTCACCGGCGCCGAGATAGAAGCCTTCATCGCCGCCGTCGTCTCCCAGAAAAACGTCACCGACGCCCAGATCGCCGCCTTCCTCATGGCCGTCTTTCAGCGCGGCCTCAACACAGAAGAGCTAGCCGCCCTCACCCGGGCTATGCGCTTCTCCGGCGAAGTCTTCGACGCGCGCCCCCTGGAAACCTTTACTGTGGACAAACACAGCACCGGAGGCGTCGGCGACAAGACATCCCTCCTCATCGCCCCCATCCTCGCCGCCGCCGGCCTTGCCCACCGTACCAAAGCCGGCGTCCCCGGCATCTGCGTCCCCATGATCTCGGGGAGAAGCTTAGGCCATACAGGCGGGACTTTAGACAAGCTGGAAACCATCCCCGGCTTCGACACTCAGCTCTCCCTCGCCCGCTTTGAACAGGTCCTCCGCCAATGCGGAGCCTGCCTCATCGGCCAGACCCCCACCCTCGTCCCCGCCGACCGCATCCTGTATGCTCTCCGAGATCACACCGGAACTGTCGAAAGCCCCTACCTCATTACCGCCAGCATCATGAGCAAGAAGCTCGCCGAGTCCCTCAACGCCCTCGTCCTCGACGTCAAAACCGGCTCCGGAGCCTTCATGCGCAAGCAGGAAGACGCCCGCCTCCTCGCCAACCTCATGGTCCAGACCGGCGAAGCCTCCGGCACGCGCACCGTCGCCCTCCTCACCCGCATGGACGAGCCTCTCGGCCGCTTCTCCGGTAACTGGGTCGAAGTCTGGGAGTGCATCGACATTCTCAAACAAAACCGTCATCCTCAATCTCGCGACCTCATCACCCTCACCAACATCCTCGCCGGCTGGATGCTCCATCTCGCCGGCCACGCCGACACGCCGGAGGCCGGCGCAGCCCTCTCAGACGAGATCATGACCAGCGGCGCAGCCTTTGCAGCCTTCTTGGGAATCGTGCAGGCACAGGGCGGAGACATCTCCCTCTTTCAAGGCGAAGCCGGCCCCGCCGCCTTCCACAAACCCACCGCCTCCCGCGTCCTCAAAGCCTCCTCCACCGGGTTCCTGTCCACCATGGATTGCACTCAGGTCGGCTGGGCGCTGCAGCGCCTCGGTGCAGGCCGCACCAAACCCGGCGACCCCGTCAGCGCCCACGCCGGCCTCGAAATCCACGCCAAACTCGGAGACCACGTCGCCGAAGGCCGGCCCCTCGTCACCCTCTTCGCTGAAGACGAATCCCTCCTCGCAGAACCCTATGAAATGCTCCGCGCCACCTACTCGGTTGAGCCGTCCCCACCCAAACTTCACCCCCTCGTCGGCGAGATCATCACAAACCAGACCGCCGCGCGTTGATCCCATTCGAATCCGCGCAACTTTCCTCCCTCCCCGCGGTTCAACCAGTAGACTTCAGACAGCCTCACGCTTTCACCACGCCGCCGGAGGCCCCCTTGCGTTTCACCCCAACTCTACCTCGAGTTCTGTCCTCACTCCTTCTCCTCGCCGCCTTCACCGCACCAGCGGAACCCGTCGCCGTCCGCTTCCGCCAGGGCACCTCCCACGGTTTCGTCCTGCTGCGCACCGAAGAAGGCAAGCTCCTCGGGTACGGGGAGTACAGCGCGATGCCGCACGGCGATCACATTACGAGCCGTCTCACCCTCCACTTCAAAGACGGTTCGCTCGACGATGAAACCACCGTCTACACCCAGAACGGCACCCTCCATCTCGTCAGCAACCACCACGTCCAGAGCGGTCCCTTCTTCTCCAAACCCCTTGACATGACCATCGAGCAGAACGGCACCATCACCTCCCGCATCCGCCAGGATGACGGCTCCATGAAGATCGAAACCAACCACCTCGATCTGCCGCCGGATCTCTCGAACGGTATGATCGCCGCCACCCTGCTCAATGTCACGCCCGCTGCCTCCGCGCTCAAGGTCGGCATGGTCGCCCCCTACGGCAAGGGGCGCCTCATCGGCCTCGGTATCTCCGCAGCCGAGCAACAGTCTTTCTTCTGCGTCACCGGCTTCCGCTGCCAGGCCAGCGTCTTCCGCATCAAGCCGGAACTCGGAGGCGTAACCGGCATCGTCGCCCCCATCATCGGCAAGCAGCCCGCTGACTTCTTCGTCTGGGTCCGCGGCGGAGAAGTCCCCGCTGTCGTCCGCGAGGTCGGCCAACTCTCCGAAGGCGGTCCCGTCGTCAGCATTGAGCTTGGAGGAACCATCTTCTCCCATCCCAGATCCACCACCCACTAACTCCCGCTTCGTCGGACCTCCGGGTAACTTTCCGGCTGGTTACCCACTCATGAGGTATACCCGCGATAGATCCCAAGTCCAGACCTAAAGTCCCTGCTTTGAAGACTTTGACGCGTTTCTGCGGGGGGGGGTATGGTCTACACTTTAGCCGGCGCCGCCGCCCGGCGCCGCCGCCCACTAATCAAATAGACCGCCGCCCGCAGCTCCAGCAACGGATCCGCACTCGGCTCGATCCCTTCCACCCGAGGAATCGGATCGAAGATCACCGTCCGCTGCTCCTCGGCATCGTTCGGCACCAAAGCCGTCAACTCCAGCGTCCCTAGCTCAACCACCCGCCGCTCCTCCGGCCAATGGATCGTCGCATCGTCCACCGCATCCCCCGGCCCCGCCAGCTGCGCCATCACCCGGAACTTGATAGCCCCACCCGCCACCCGTTCCTTAACTTCATCAAACTCATAATTCGGTCCCTTCGCCTTCAGCCCCTCGTCATCGAGGTACTGTTCCCCTGCATCCGGCAGAATCCGATATCGGAAGAACTGCTCCGCCCCAGACTCACTGATAAACGCCGCCGCAGTCACTCCAAAGTACTTCTCGGTCGCAAAGCTCACCGGAAACGGCTTCGGAGCCTGCACAAACGCCAGCGCAGCAGGATGCGCTCCCAGGAACTGCTCCACCGGCGTCGGATGCGGCGTATCCGGTCCCGACGTAGCGATTGCCCCCAGAAACTCCAGGAACTCCGCCCCGGTATGCGTAGGAAACCCGTCCGTCGAGTGCGCCACGATATCCGTGTGCTTTCGCTCCCCATAGTGGAACCGCACCGCCATCCCCCGCGGCATGGAGTTCGGATCGCTATCCGGTATCACCGGCACCCCCGTCGCATCCGAAAACCGCACCGTCACCGGCGTCGACTCACTCGCAAAGTGAGGAGCCTTCGAAAGCTTCTTCGCCTCTTCAGAAGGCTTGAACGTTCCGCTCAGCAAAACGCCCTTGGCATGCGCAGGCCGGAATCCCGGATGCATGCCAAACAGTTGGTCGAACTTCGCAATGATGTCTTCACTTAGCTTGATCAGCTTTTCGTCGTTCGGCAGTGGCATCGTTCTTCTCCCGCGTTCCTGTGATCTGAGATTCTGTTGCACCCACTCTACCCAGGCCCGCCCATCTGTCAAACATATCCAGCATTTCACACCATTCGTTACACTCTCTTCACACACCCATTCCTGATCACGCTTTCATCACAAGGAGCCACCTTGGCCCGTTTCACCGGACTGCTCGGACTGATCGTCTTCCTTTGCCTCGCGTACGTCCTCTCGACCAATCGCCAAGCCATCCGTTGGCGCACCGTCGCCTGGGGCCTCGGCCTGCAGATCCTCTTCGCCTTCCTGGTCATCAAGTGGAATACCGGCCAACTTATCCTCCACACCGTCTCGGGCGTCATCACTTCGCTGCTCGGCCACTCCGCCGACGGCTCATCCCTCGTCTTCGGCCGTCTCGGAACCCCCGGCGATCCGCTCTCCGTCCTTGCTTTCTCCGTCCTTCCGACCATCATCTTCGTCTCCGCCTTCTTCGCCATCATGTATCACATCGGGCTCATGCAGCAGATCATCAAGGTCGTCGCCTGGATCATGCAGCGCACCATGGGCACCTCTGGAGCCGAGTCCACCAACGTCGCCGCCAGCATCTTCATGGGCCAAACCGAGGCCCCGCTCACCATCCGCCCCTTCCTCGCCGGCGCCACCCGCTCCGAGCTCATGACCATCATGACCTCCGGCATGGCCCACGTCTCCGGCGGCATCATGGCCGCCTACATCAGCTTCGGCATCAATGCCCAGGACCTTCTCTCCGCCGTCATCATGACCGCCCCCGGCACCATCCTCGTAGCCAAGATGCTCGTCCCCGAAACCGAACTCCCCGCCACCGCAGGCGTGGTCAAGATGCCTCCCAACGAAGAGCATGCGAACGAAAATCTGATCGCCGCCATCGCCCGGGGCACGATCGACGGCGGCGCACTCGCCTTCAACGTCGCCATCATGCTCATCAGCTTCGTCGCACTCGTCGGCCTCTTCAACGCCATCATGCTCGGCATTTCGAACTTCGCCTGGGCTCACGGCCATGTGCCTTTCCCCCACTCGCTCAATGCCATCCTTGGCGTCATTGGCGCTCCGGTCGCGTGGCTGATCGGCATCCCCTGGCACGACGCCCACACCATCGGCAACCTCCTCGGCACCCGCACCATGATCAACGAGTTCGTCGCCTTCACCAACCTGGGCCAGATCAAGCAAACGCTCTCCCCTCGCACCTTCTCGATTGCCACCTTCGCGCTCTGCGGCTTCGCCAACGTAGGCTCCATCGGCATGCAGATCGGCGGCATTGGAGCCCTCGTCCCCAACCGCCGCAACGATCTGGCCCAGCTCGGCCTTCGCGCCATGCTCGCCGGCACCATGGCCAATCTCATGAGCGCCTCCATCGTCTCCATGCTGCTGTCGTAAGCTTTAGCGATGACGCACGACCAGTTCACCAAAGCCCAAGCTGCTGTTGCCTATCTTCAGGCCCAAACCCCGGTCCGCCCACTTGTCGGCATCATCCTCGGCTCAGGTCTCGGCGAGTTCGGGAAACAGGTGGAAAAGGCCACAAGTGTGCCGTATTCGGCAATTCCGCACTTTCCCCAGTCCACCGTTGAGGGGCACTCCGGCAACCTTATCCTGGGCGAGATCTCCGGCGTTCCGGTCGCTGTGATGCAGGGACGGGTGCATGCGTATGAGGGCTACAGCATGGCGGAGGTGACCTTCCCGACCCGCGTCCTGGGGCTGCTGGGGTGCCGTAAGCTGATTGTTACCAACGCGGCTGGGGGGATTCGGAGCTTTGAGCCGGGGTCTTTGGTGTTGATCTCGGATCACATCAACTGGACAGGGTTCAACGCCCTTGCCGGGCCGAATGAGAGCCGGTTTGGGATGGTGGAGGGGGCTGGGCTGCGGTTCTTCGATATGACGACGGCGTATTCAAAGGAGTTACGCGCGCTGGCGCGGCGCGAGGCTGAGGGGCTTGGGATTGCTTTGGAGGAAGGAGTGTATCTGGCTGTGATGGGGCCGTCGTTTGAGACGCCGGCGGAGATCAGGGCTTTTCGGACGCTGGGGGCGGATCTGGTGGGGATGTCAACAGTGCATGAGGTGCTGGTGGCGCGGCACATGGGCCTGGAGGTGCTGGGTATCTCCCTTGTTACCAATGCCGCGGCGGGGGTGACGATGAAGACGATCGACCATCTGGAGGTGATGGAGATCGGGAGACTGGCGGCGGAGCGGTTTACGGCTTTGCTGACGGCGATTCTGCGGCATATGTAGAGCAGAAGCCGGTCGGGAGCGGCATTTCACTGGAGAAAGGTGTGGGTAAGCTGGGCAGAATGCAGTCCTTACGCATGGTCAAGGGTGCGTCCCTACTGGCGATTAGCGTTTTGTGCGGGAAAAATATGCGGCTAAAGTGCACCAATAAGTGTGCATCGATGAGCACGAACTGAGACTCAGGATGCGCTGGTGAGGCTGGCCGAGGTGTCTGGCGGGACGGGAGCTTCCAGCGGAATGGGTGCCAGCGCACAGACGGCGTTGCGGGCTTCTTTGGCGCTAGTCTTGCGGTGCTGGGTGTCGCTCGTAAACGCAATGGGTGCCGGAGCGATGCGCAGGTGGGCGTGAGCCCCCTCTAAACCGAGAAAACGGAAGAGGTGGAGCAGCAGGTTGGCGTCGCCCCAGTAGGCAACCTGGTCTTCAACGCTGACGCCTGCGGGGTTTGGCTGGTCGAGCGTGTAGTGCAGGAAGCCGGCGGTTACCGGCTGGCCGGCGTCCAGCACCTGGGCGAGCAGGCCGGCGTGGAAGGGCAGCAGCGTGTCTCCGTTGGTGGTGGTGCCTTCGGGGAAGAAGGCGACGGGGACGCCTGCGTCCGAGGCTGCCTGCAGGCCGGTGCGCGCCCGGATGGCCGATCCTCCGCGTCCCCGCTCAACGAAGACGGTTCCGGCCATGGTAGCGAGCCAACCGATCACAGGCCACTTGCGGATCTCTTCCTTGGAGACGAAGACGCACGGATGCGTGGCTGCCAGAACGATTATGTCCAGGTAGCCGGTGTGGTTGGTGACCAAAGCTCCGCGTTCCGGGAAGGTTCCTTCGACCGAGATGGGAATGTTGAAGCCTCGCAGCGCGGAGGCGCAGAAGCGATGCAGCCAATCCGCCCGATCCGGCCGCGTTGCGGGGCGCCGGAGGAGCAGCTCGGAGCCGAACCAGACAAAGTAGGCGATGAGTTTGAGCGAGCGGAGGACGGCACGGACGAAGGACATGGGTCGCCTTGAGGGGATTGTTGACGCCGCAAAAGAGGGATGGCAATCCGCACGCCGTCAGGTTGAGTCTATCTGGTGAGGATGCTTTTGATAGGGTTTGGAGATGGGTAAAGGAGTCACGACGACGTCCTCGGGGATCTTTCAGCGGCATGTCATCTCTCCGGTGATCCATCTGCTGCGAATGGGTGCCTCTCCGCGCAAGCTGGCCTGGTCGCTGGCGGTGGGGGTTGCGGTGGGCATCAATCCCCTGCTGGGATCGACGACGCTGGTCTGCCTTGTCGTCGCGTTTTGCCTGCGCCTGAACCTGGTGGCCTCCCAGATCACCAACCACCTGGTGTACCCGCTGCAACTGGCGATGTTCTTCGTCTTCCTGGACCTGGGCGACCGTGTCTTCAGAACCGGCAAACTCCCGCTCGGGCGGGAAGCCTTGTTGGCCGGCATGCGGCATCATCCGCTGATGACGACGCGGATGTTATGGATGTGGGAGTGGCACGCGCTGGTCGTCTGGAGCGTGGTGGCGCTGCTCGGCACGCCGATCCTGGTAGCGCTGCTGACGCCTGCTCTCAAGGGCCTGCTGGCCGGCTTGCATGCGGAGCAGTCCGAGGGATAGAGGGGCTCCACAAGCGAAAATCTGTGATCGCTTTGGCACTTTTTGGCCATCTATGCTGCACGTCTTTATCTTCGAGGTTTTCGAGATCTTCGAGCGCGGGAGTGCAATATGACCCGTAGTCATTTATGCTGACTGCTAGTCATGGAGACCGAGAATGCTGAAATCAAACGAATGGGCTGTGGTCACAGGTGCGTCGAGCGGGCTTGGGAAGGAACTCGCACGAGCGCTCGCTGCGCGTCAATGCAACCTCGTGCTGGCGGCGCGTCGAGCGGAGCCAATGCAGGCCTTGGCAACCGATCTTCGCCAGCAGTACGCCGTAGACGTCGTTGTCGAGCCGATCGATCTGAGCGCCGCCGGGAGTTCAACTGATCTCCAGAGCCGGCTCGACGAGCGGGGTATCGAACCTTCCATCCTCATCAACAACGCGGCTTTTGGACTGAGCGGCGAGTTCCTCACGCAGGACATGGAGCGATTGCGCGAGATGCTCACCCTGGACATCCTCACACTCACGGAGCTCACACACCTGTTCGGCAAGCGCATGGCAGATCGGGGAAGAGGCCACATCCTTCTTGTGGCGAGCCTGGCTGCCTATCAACCCAATCCGTTGCTGGCGGCGTACGGCGCGGCGAAGCAATTTGTCCTTGCACTCGGGGTCGCCTTACACGTGGAGTTGGCTCCCAAGGTCACTGTAACCGTGGTCTCCCCTGGACTGATGGATACGGAGTTCAACGAGGTATCCGGCTTTCGCCCGAAGGCCTCGTTGAAGCCGTCCATCGTCTCGCCGGACAAGGTGGCGGAAGCGGGTCTGAAGGCGATGTTTGCCGGCAAATCCAGCGTCATTGTCGGAAAGCTGAACCGACTCACCGCTTTCTCCAACCGATTCACCTCGCGGCATCTGCAAGCGAAGCTGACGTATCGCATGTCCAAGTGAAAAAAGTCATTGCAGCTCACGCGCACGCCCTCGAAGACAAAGCGGCGCGCCGCACGGCAATCCTGCAGGCCGCCGATCTTCTCTTTGCAGCGGGTGCAGGAGACTTGCCTACAGCAGCGAGGATCGCTTCGGCAACGGGTCTTGCCAAAGGAACAATTTACCTTTATTTCCAAACAAAGGAAGAGATCTTTGCCGCCCTGCTCCTCCAGAAGTGGGGCGCCGTGATGGAAGAGAGTCAAGCTCTTTTGCAGACGATAAAGGGTCCTCGCGCGGCTAAAGTGAGTGTTTTTCTCACCACACTTGTGTCTCATCTGAGCGATCATCCAGAGCTTCTTCGCCTCGATGCACTCGGCTACGGCGTCCTGGAAAAGAACATGTCACGAGACGTACTGACGACTCACAAAGCGGAGTTCACGATGCGTCTGGAAAGGACCGGAAGCATGATCGACATTGCCCTTCGAATACCAGAAGGACGCGGGATTGAACTGCTGATGCGCACGTACGCTCTGACTCGGGGGCTGTGGCAGTCCTACCAGCACAGGGAAGAGACGTTCTCGGCGGGAGTCGTCGCCTCAGAGAGACTCGTCGCGAAACCTTTCGGTGTAGAGCTTCGCGAGGCACTTACGGAGTACTGGCGGGGAGCGCTTTCCGTAGGGCCTGACCGGCATACACAGCGCTGACGCTCCTGCACCAAGGACGGATCTCAACCGCTCGACTGAAAGCTGTACGCTATTCGTGCTTACTATGAGAGATACGCGTGGCTCTTTCACTCTTTTGCCGGTTTGTCGATCGAATCCTGGCGGTGTAGATTAGTTCGCGGGCGTCGATCGCTCTGGCGACGAGGAGTGCTGACGAGGAGTGCTAGAAAAGGCTTTGGAAACCATAGGCCCAGGGTACCCTAGACCTGTATGAAGATTCTTACCGCAGCGGAGATGAAGCAGGCGGATGAAGCCTCCGTCGCCGCCGGAGTTCCCATCGGTCAGTTGATGGAGGCTGCCGGCGAAGCGGTGGCCGCGTTTGTCCTCCGCCGGTACCCGCAGGCCGCTCGCATCATGGTGCTCGCGGGAAGAGGGAATAACGGTGGAGACGGCCTCGTGGCGGCCCGCCTTCTGGCCGGAGAAGGCATCGGCATCCGCGTCCTGCTCACGGGCCGCCAGGCGGACCTGAAGGGCGATGCCGCCGCCGCGTTGGCCGCCCTGAAGGACTCCACCGCGGAAGAGATCGTCGAGGAGCTCACGGACGAGCTGGCCGCCGACACCGACGAACTTACCGACCTCCTATCCGAGGCTGACCTCCTGCTCGACGCGCTGGTCGGGACCGGCTTCAAGCCGCCTCTGCGCGGCGCGGCGGCCAGTCTGCGCGATGTCGTCGCCCAATCCAGCATTCCCGTTGTCGCGGTCGACCTGCCCAGCGGCTGGGACGCCGACTCCCAGGCGGAGTCCGCTCCGGACGCCTTCCGCGCCGACGCTGTCGTCACCTTCAGCGCGCCCAAGTTCGCCCACGTCTTCGGCCACCTGACCCCCGGCGCCTTCGGCCCGGTGGTCGTGGCGGAGATCGGTTCCCCTGAGAGCGCGGTGCAATCCACGCAGAACCTGCGCTGGGCCGGCGCCTCCAAGGCGATCGCCGAAGAGCCTCGCGCGATCAACAGCAACAAGGGCAAGTTCGGCCACGTCCTGATCGTCGGCGGCAGCTTCGGCACGGCGGGCGCGCCCAGCATGGCTTCGCTCGCCTGCCTCCGTGCGGGTGCGGGGCTGGTCACGGCAGCCGTCCCGCGCTCCATCGTCAATCTGGTCGCGGGCATCACGCCGGAGTTGATGCTGCGGCCGCTCGCGGAAGACTCTGACGGCGTCATCGCCTCCGCAGCCCTGGATCGCCTGGACGAGTTACTCAAGGGGATCAAGGTCCTGGCCGTCGGCCCGGGACTCTCCACCAGGGGAGAGGCCTCGGCGTTTGCGCGCGACCTCGTCACCCGCACGACGCTTCCGATCGTCATCGACGCCGACGCCCTCAACGCCTTCGATCCCGAGCATGTCCATCTGCTTGACGGCCACAACCGCACCCTCGTCATCACGCCGCATCCCGGCGAGTTTGCCCGCCTCACCGGCCTCACCGTTCCGCAGGTTGAGGCGGACCGGATCAACCTCGCCCGGCGCTTCGCTACGGAGCACCACCTGACGCTCGTGCTCAAGGGCTGGCGCACGCTGATCGCGCATCCGGACGGCACGATCGCGGTCAACACGACCGGCAATCCGGGGCTTGCGAAGGGCGGCTCCGGCGACATCCTCACCGGCATCGTCGCCGCCCTGCTGGCGCAGTTTCCGGACCACGTGGCGGAGGCTGTCGCGGCGGCGGTCTATCTACATGGGCTGGCCGCGGACTGCGCCGTTCAGCATCGCAATGAGAAGACCCTGCTGGCCACCGACGTCATCGCGGCACTCACGGAGGCGCTGGACCTGCGGACGGCGGACGAAGACGGGCTGGAGTGGCTGTGCGGACTTCGCCCACGCAAGCCGGAGCAAGATTGATGCCCGCGGAGTTCAATCGCGAGAAACGCTTCAAGACGCGTTCGGTTCGCGGAACCCTGACCCTGGCGGAGACCATCGCCGAGCTTCTGCCGGCGCCGCACTTCGTGATCCTGCGCGGCGATCTCGGCGCAGGCAAGACGACCCTGGTCAAAGGATGGGTGGAGGCGCTCAAAGCCGGCTCCGCCGAGGACGTCACCAGCCCCACGTTCACGCTCGTCCACGAGTACCAGGGACCCAAGGCGCACATCTACCACCTCGATCTCTACCGGTTAGAGACGGAGCGGGAGCTGGCTACGCTGGGGCTGGAGGAGATGGCCGGCGGTCCTGACGCACTGATCCTCGCCGAGTGGGGAGAGAAGTTTCCGAGTGTCGTCGAACTGGCTACGGCAAAGGTCTTTATGACTCCTCTTGAAGGGGATGAACGAAGTTTGCTGGTTCGTTGGCGAGAGTAAAACGTTGGTAGGAACACGCGTCAAGCTTCATCCGCAAGCATCCCACGGGAGGTAAAGTCGACAGAGCGGGGAAAGGTGGGACCCTTATGACGTTGCCGGCGCGAGTGCTCCTTATTGGAGACGAACTGGATCACCTGGAGTCTCGGGCGAACGTCCTCAAGCACTTCTGGGAGATCGATATCGCGGCTCTCCAGACGAGCGATGTTCCGGTCTTTTCAGCGGATCTTACGGTCGTCTGCCACACCATCCCGGAAGAAGAACGGGAGCGGTGGGTGATGCGCATCCGCCACCAGGTTCCCACGATGCTGATCGTGCGCATGAACGGATTTGATTCTGGGCCGCGCGATGGCGCCGATGCGACCGTGGACGTCCATGCCGGGCCCGGCTCGCTGGTATCCACCATCTATGGGCTTCTGACCGAGCGCGGACTCGCCAGCAGAGGTTGGCCGGCGCTGCCGCAGCACAGGCTCACCGACGGGATTCAGTAAGGCGTCAGGCTGTGAACTAACGGACTTTGATCGAGTTCAGCGAACCGATGATGCCGAAGACCTGGAGCAGCCAAAGAACGACACAGATGACCACCACGCCGTTCAGGATCGACTTGATGCTGGATGCCATGGGGATGAAGCGATTGATGAGCCCGAGGATAACGCCGACAACGACGAGCACGATGACGATATGAATCAGGTCCATTTGAGCTATTTCCTCTTTTATTGTCTTTCCTTTGAGACGCAGCGCCTGTACTCCCAGTTGGCTGGACTTGCGGGGGCATTCCGCTCCTCAGCTTACTCCATGTTCCTTTCAAGCCTGTAGATCGCGCAGATCTCATCGCCCGTAGATCCGTACTCCTGCTGCTCTGCGATCTCGGCCAGGTCAGCCAGGTGATCCTCTGAGCTCATCGGCACGGGACCGAAGAAGAGGCGGCGGAAGCTGGGGTTTGCGTCCAGTAACGCCGCGTGCTCCGCGTTGACGTACAGCAGATCGAAGACTTCGGCGGACGTTGCTGCATGGCTCTCCACCTTGCGCAGCCACCTGCGAAGCACAGGCGCTTCAAACGGATGGAACAGGAACGCCAGAGTGGGGCCATCCGGCAGCGGAGCCTCCAGCGCGTCTGCCTCGAGCAAGGTCGCGGGCGCGAGTGGACTGGCGTTGGTGTTGAACCGCACCAGGTTGGCTCGGGCGATCGCGGCCATCGCGGGGTTCAGCTCCACTCCCGTCACCTGCAGGAAAGGATGCAGCGACGCCGTCATCATCGCCCTGCACTTGCCCGCGCCGACATCGTAGAAGGTATACCGGTCGATATCGAAGCGCGGCTTCGTCTGCAGCCAGCGGTCGATCAGGGCATCCAGGATCGAGGGCGCAACCCCGTAGTAGGCGGTCAGGTGCGCATCGTTTGCGTGTCCGGTCAGCAGTTCGCTGCCGGGAATCAGACCGCCGGTATCGGTGCCGTAGAGCCGGTCGAAGGGATGCACGGGCGGCGGTTTGGGAGTGTGGCTTGGAACGATCCTGGCTCGACGCCGCTTCGCAGGCATGGAGGCAAGACTAGGTTAAATTCCCTGTGGGTGTACAGGGAGGCGTCGGTATCCACGTCATTTTCTCTCGAGGGAATGACTCTGCACACCATGCCCACTCCACAGCAACAGTTGATTTGCTCTACCGCACCCGGTTGTTGAGGATGGGAAACTGCGGCTGATCGAGCCGCAGCATCCGCCGGCCTGCCTCGGTGATCCGCGCCGGGGTCCAGCGGACGGCGTTCCCGGTCTGGACGGTGACGCTGGAGAGCTCCGGCAAGCCCGCCAGCCGGTTACAGATCAGCGCCGAGACCTGTGCCTCATGAGCCTCGTCCTCGCCCAGGGAAAACAAACTCACCTGAACGGAGTAGCGGTCCGGAACTCCGACAATCCCAGCTCCGGGTGCGTCGGGGTCGAGCCTGACCGCGATCGCCGCAATCATTCCCAGCTCGACAACGTTGAGCGGGATCTCCGGGTCATAGCAGTCCCGGAGCGCCTGCCAAATGTGGTCTTCGGTCACCATCGTCTGTTTGGATGATAGCTGCCGTTTCAGAAGCCGTGATCGGCTCTGGCCGGTGGTACAGTTTCCGCATGAAGATTCTCGGCAACGCCCAGCGGTACTGCAGACGCGGCCCGGCCGCATGGTTCACCGGAGAGGTCTGGATGGATGAGGTCGTCGAACCCACCGCCCCGGCAAAGGCTCAGGCCGTGCTCGTCACCTACGCTCCCGGCGCCCGGACGGCCTGGCACACACACCCTCTCGGCCAGACGCTCTACATCGTCTCCGGGCTCGGCTGGATTCAGAAAGAGGGAGAGCCGAAGTCGATCCTGAGACCGGGTGACGTCGCCGTCATCGCTCCGGGGGAGAACCATTGGCATGGAGCCGAGCAGACCCACACCATTGTCCACCTCGCCATGCAGGAGGCGGATGAGACCGGCAAGAATGTCTCTTGGGCCGCCCGGGTCACAGACCTGGAGTACAACTCCTGACGCCTGCCTCCGGTTACGCCGGGCTCCGGGTAACTTTCCAGAGGTTACAGAGGTTGATACGAAGCTAAGTGGTTTCGTTTGAATATTTTGCGCAATAAACCCCCGGAGGGGGGGATCAGTTCTTTCGGTCCGTCAGAAAACGTGCCAGCGCTTTCATCGCTGCGGCATCCTCGCCGAACGGCTCCAGCGCCGCAAACGCATCCGCAATCAAAGCCTCCGCATCCTGGATCGACCGCTCGATGCCGAAGACCGCCGGCCAGGTCGCCTTATCGCTCGCCGTATCCTTCCCTGCCGTCTTGCCTAGTTGCGCCGAGTCCTGGGTCATGTCCAGGATGTCGTCCACGATCTGGAACGCCAGCCCCGCCTTCTGCCCGAAGCTGCGCAGCCTAGCAATGGCATCGCCGTGCCCACGCTGCTGTCCCAGGCCCAGCAATCCGCCCGCAACCACGCTCGCGGTGATCAGGGCGCCCGTCTTGGCGCGGTGGATCGCCTCCACCAGCTCCGCCGTCGGCCGCGTCCCCTCGGACTCGATATCCATCACCTGCCCGCCGATCATGCCCGGCGGCAACCCCGTCTGCAGGTCGCCCACCCGCCCGACTCCAGTCCCAACCCCCGCCGCCACCTCGCGCAGCACCTCAACCACCGTCTCCGCCGCCGCCGGAAGACGGGAGATCACCTGGAAGGCGAGCGTCTGCAACGCATCCCCGGCCAGGATGGCGATCGCCTCCCCGAACACCACGTGGCAGGTAGGCTGGCCGCGCCGGAGGTCATCGTTATCCAGCGCCGGCAGATCGTCATGGATCAGGGAGTAAGTATGGAGCATCTCCAGCGCCGCCCCCAGTTCCGCGGCGCCCGCCGGCAGCTCCCCCCCGCCCACCATCCGGGCGGCTTCCATGCACAGGATCGGGCGCAGCCGCTTCCCGCCCGCGAAGGTCGAGTGCCGCATGGCCCGGTGGATGGAGTGGGGAGGGGTATCGGGGCCGGGGAGCAGGGACTCGAGCGCTTCGTCAGCTGCCGCGCCTCCGGCTTTCAGAAGCTCGTTTACGGATACATCCATTTCGGTGATGATAACGGCTCTCCCGCCCGGGTATTGACGACAAAGTGAGAATACCTCGGACGGTGTGCTTAGCTGATGACGCTGGTCGGAAAGAGCGTCTCGCGTAATCTGCGCGTCAACTCCTGCATTCTTTCGGGTTTGAGCGTTCCCGCTTCAAGCCCCACTTCCAGTTCCCGCGCAATCTCCGTCCCCTTAGCAAAGCCGAATGTGCCCAGTGATCCAGCCAGCTTATGCGCTTCCGAGAGAGCTTCCTCGCAGAGTGACTCTTCCAGGCTACCCACGGCAGCGGCCTCTGCGGCACGGTCGAGAATGGTGAGTCGTTGCAACATCAAGGGCCGTTTGCGCTCCCAGAGCGCGGAAACAAGGGAGAGAGTCTTCGTTTCTAACACGATCTTGGGGCCTCTATCAGTTGCAGGAAGTCTCCTTAGGATAGAAGAAAACTCCGCTTGCTGCGAAATAAATTCTAAGATCTGTGCTGGTCCATAGTGGTGTTGGGCCAAAATGGGAGCGTTCTACAACTTGAAGGGTAGTTGGCTTCACACGTTTTCCACAGATGCTAACTTAGTTCCCATCCCAGAGCTTCTGAGATCTGCGCCGCAAGCGTGAGCGGATCGAAGGGCTTGAAGAGCACCGCCGCGACACCTAACCCGGCGAAGCGACGCTGGTCGACGCCTTGAACCTTGGCCGTCAGGAGAACCACCGGTATCCGTGCCGTCAGCGGATTCAACTGCAGTTGCTTGAAGGTTGTGGGACCGTCCATACCAGGCATCATCACGTCCATGAGAATGGCGTCCGGGCGCTCGGCCGCGGCCGTAACCAGCCCTTCGCGTCCGGAGCTCGCCGTGAGGATCACCCAGTCTGAAGTAGCTTCCAAAGAAAGCGAGGCGACTTCGCGGATATCGTCTTCGTCGTCCACAATCAAGACTCGCTTCATGGCAAGCATTCTCTCACGCCACCGTCTCTCCGGTCAGACTGCAACCCGTTCTGACTGAGCAAGATGAATCCCTTTTGGTACGGGGCGGCGGAGCCGCTGTACGATGTTCAGCACCAGCTCCTCGACCTCCTCCGGCTGGACCTTCGCCTTGGTTAGGAACTGCGTGGGTCCCAACTGCAGCTGCTTCATCTCAAACTCCGAGACCTCTCGCCCGGAGTAGACCACCAGGGGCAACGCCCGGAGCGTCGGCTGCTGCCGCAGCCAGTCCACCAGCGAGAAGCCATCGCCATCCGGCAGCGTGAGATCGAGAATCACCAGATCTGGCGCGGAGAGCAGGCACCGCTCCATGGCGATCTCCCGGGTGCTCGCATGATCGATCGTGATCTGGGCATCTTTGAAGCCGGCGATGACCACCGAGGCAAGATCGATATCGTCTTCGACCAGCAGAACGTGCGCCGGACCTTCGCCCGCGTGCAGCACCCGCGACAACTCCGCGAGCAGCAGGTTCTCATTGAAGGGCTTCTGCACCCAGCCTTGCGCGGCCGAGGCTGCCTGCCGCTCCTCCCGAGGCGTGCTGGAGGGCGAAAGCACGGAGAGGATCACCACGGGTATCTTTGCGGTCGCCGCGGAGTGCTTCAGGCGTTGCAGCGTCTCCCAACCCGTCAGCCCAGGCATATATAGATCGAGCAAGATCGCTGAAACCTCATGCGTCTCCGCCAGCGCAATGGCGGACATTCCGTCGGACGCCTCAAGAATGGTATAGCCGTGGTGACGAAGGTGTTCCCCGATGATGGTGCGAATACCCGGATCGTCGTCGCACAGGATCAGCGTTCCGTCGCCGCCTCTGGGCTGCACGATGCCCTTATCGTCAAGCTGATCCAGCAGGCGGCTCATGCGTGGCAAGGAGACGATGAGCGACGCGCCCGGCCCCCGGTGTTCCGCGGGGTTCGATTCCGCCCAGATGCTGCCGTTATGCTGCTGCACGATCGTCCGGCAGATCGCCAGTCCCAGGCCGGTGCCGCCCTTCTGCCGTGCGTCGGAGGCCTCAACCTGCTGAAAGCGGTCGAAGATCGCGTCCAGCTTCTCGATAGGAATGCCGCGGCCCTGGTCCGAGACGCGCAGCTGCACGGAGTTGGAATCAGCCTCCAGCCGCAGGGTGACGGTACTCTCAGGGGGCGAAAACTTGATGGAGTTCGAGAGCAGATTCGTGATGATCTGCAGAATCCGGTCGGGATCGCCGTCGAAGAAGACGCCCTCGGGAGCCACACCCAGGCTGAACTCCAGATGCACCCCGGCGGTGTCTGCCATTGGCTTCATCGTCTCCATAGCCTGCTTGGTCAGGTCGCGCAGCGAGCAGCGTCGAACGTGAAGCGGCGCCCGGCCGGACTCCATCCGCTCCAGGTCGAGAATGTCATTAATCAGACGGATGAGACGATCCGTGTTCGTCAGCGCGATACGTAGAAGGTTTTGGGCTTTGGAGTCCACCGTGCCCATGAGTCCTGCTGAAAGCAGACCCAAGGCCCCACGAATACTGGTGAGCGGGGTTCTCAGCTCATGGGACACGGTGGAGATGAACTCATCCTTAATATTGTCCAGCTCAGACCGCTGACTCAGCAAAGAGTCCTGGGTCCGCTGTGCCTCGGAGGCGATCAGCAACTCGGCACGCAATCTCCTTAGTTCTTTGCGATGCCAGACCAGCGTGGCACCGAGAACGAAGAGACCGAGGCAGAGAACGAATGTGATTACCAAAATTGGTGCCAGTGTCATCACTTGAGTGACCCGATGGTAACCTAACTCTACACAAAGGTGCTTGACAAGTTCTGTACCCTATTGCAACTTTCGTGACCTGCACACTTCGGCACGGGTCTGTATTACGCACCGGATGTGCGCTTGGATGTACTTAGAGGCAAAATCTTTTCAGATGGCGTTCAGAAAACGAGCGCCGCAAGTGATCTAGACGGCGACCGGAACCTGATCCAGCACTCCGGCGAAGTTCTTTCCCGTCCGTGCCGCGTAGCCCTTCTTATGAAAGGCGTACCCCGCGATCAGGGGGAGCGCCAGCGTCGCCTCGGAAAAGACCATCTGCTCGTAGGTGAGATCGACTTTGCCCCACGAACTCGCCTCTTTCAGGGTCGAACCCGAAAGCGCCCCGTCCCGGGCATCCGCCACCGTAATCTGAATCGCATACTTATGCATCGAAGCCTCCACCCCCAGGATGTCCGCCGCGACGACGATATCCTGTGCAAAGTTCTTCGGCACACCGCCGCCGATCATGAGCAGCCCGGTCGTCGGATTCTCAATCTTGATCTTGGTGATCTCGTAAAAGTCCTTCGCGGAGTCGATCGAGACCACAGCCTTGCCCTGCCGCGCATGCTGGTGCGCGACCAGGCCGAAGCCAGCCGAGCAATCGGAGAAGGCCGGGCAGAAGATGGGTACACCCTTCTCATAGGCGGCCAGAACAATCGAATCGGCGTTCCCGTTCTGAGGCGTACGATCATGGTCCACCAGATATTTCCCCATCGCCTGAATGAACTCGCGGCTGCTGTAAGCCCGTGGCTCGAGCGAGTCCGTGATGGCGCGCGTCGTGTCATCGCAGATGCGGAGTTGCTCTTCGTCGATGAAGGTGTCGTAGATGCGGTCGATCATCAACTCGCGCAGGTCTGCGTCGCCCGCCCCATACTTGTACTCGTCGCCCGCGATGTAGTGCTTATAGCCGAGCGCCTCGAAGAAGTCCTGATCGACGATGTTCGCTCCGGTGGAAACGATCGCATCGACCATGTTGTTGCGGATAAGGTCGATGAAGATCTTCTGCAGGCCGGCCGAGATCAGCGAACCCGCCAGGCACAGGATGACGCCGCAATCGGTATCGCGCAGCATCATGTCGTAGATGTTGGCTGCACGCGCGGTATCACGGGCGGAGTAGGCCATGTGGCTCATCGCCTCAACCAGCGGAACGACGTTGTGCTGCTTGATATCGATGTGTTCGATCGGAGCTTGGAGGAGTTCTTTTTTGGTAAGCATGTCACTGTTAAGAGTACCAGTTTCACGCCCGGGAGACGCTTGCGTCGAAGATTTTCACGGTCCCGTCACCCGGCCCCGAATCGCGGTTCCGGATCGCATGCTACGGCTTCACAAACGCCTCCACCGCAAGATCGAACCTGGCCGGCTGGTCATACATGATGAAGTGCCGCGAGTCGTCGATCTCCTTCAAGGTAGCGTTGGGCATCGTGCTGTAAGCGCCGGTGTAAAGCGCCCGCACCTTCGCGGGATCCGGTCCCTGCAGGGTTGCGTCGTAGGGATAAAGCACGAGAACCGGGGTCTTGATCTTCGGCAGATCCGGTCGCAGATCCGTCTGCAGATCCTCGAACATCGCGTTCAGGAATACAGTCCGGTCGCTCGCAATGGAACTCGCTTTGACCAGCTTCAGCCCCTCAGGATCTTTCACCATGCCGCTCGCAGCCATGCCTGCTCCGACCGCGAACTGGTCATCCGGCAGCTTCAGCATCTGGTCTCGAATCGCCTCCGCTTGCGGCTTCGCGTTCTCCACCGTCGCCTGCGGATCGAAGACAAGCCCGTAGAAGGGTAGGGTATCGACGATCAGCACCTTCGAGACATCCTCCGGGTGAGCATCCACCAGCATCAGGGCCAGCAGCCCGCCCAGCGAATGGCCGATCATGACCGGGTGCATGTGTCTCGCGGCCAGATATTGGTGGATCTCCTCGACCACAGGTACAAGGATCGGCCCGGAGGCGTTTGGTCCCGCCGCCCGGCCTGCAAACCCATCCATCTGCAGGCGGTGCAGGTGATAGTTCGGAGCCAGCAGCTGAGCCTCCGCGTCGAACACACTCCATGAACTTGCAAGTCCTGGGATCATCAGGACGTCCGGCTTTCCCGGTGTGCCTTCATCGGTCATCGTGAACCGGGTCGGTTGGAAGGCCGACTGACCGGGCGCGGCAGCATGCGCCGGCGCGCAAAGCAAAAGAATTCCCGCCATCACCAACACAACGGAAGCAACATACTGAATCGTCTTAATCGTTTTCATCGCCTTCTCCTTAGCTTCTCGTCCCATCCTGCCCCGTTGCAAACAGCGTCTGCAGTGTCCTCCGTCAGCATTCCGTCGTGACGAATGTCATCTCGCTACGCCGCATCTTCGAACACACCTTCAATCGTCATCTCGAACAGCCGGGCGATCCGGAAGGCGAGCGGCAGCGAAGGATCGTAGCGTCCCGTCTCGATCGCATTCACACTCTGCCGCGAGACCTCCAGCTTTGCCGCCAGGTCCTGCTGCGACCAGCCCCGCTCCGCCCTCAACTTACGCAGATGGTTCTTCATCGCCACTCCTGTTCCGCAGCGTCTGTACCATCTGCGCCAGGCCGAACGCCACGCAGAAGATCACAAAGCCCGCGAACGGCGGCACACCACTTGCCTCCGTGTAGGACCGGATGAAGTCATTCACGACGATCGTGGCCAGCAACGCAGCCGTTCCCACCAGGATGGATCGCGTGGTCTGCACCCGCAGATATTCATCCGTCTCCTCCTGCAGGTATCGCCCCATGAGCACGACGGAAAAGATCACCGGCAGCGCGGGCAGGACCGCTAACAGGTACAGCAGCCAGCCGTGCAGAAAGTGGTGCCTCACCTCCCAGGCGGTCCCGAACACCACCAGAACATAACCGCTCATCGTCCATGCTGTCCTTCGTTGATACCGCTTACTTGCGGTCGTACTCGTCTCACACAGACCCATCGCTATCTCCTTCTTGACCTGTTCCTTACGGAAGTCTGCGGGGCTTGCTGTTGCGTTGGGTACAGTCCAGCAGCACCACCCATGCGATGGCCCCGATCGATGGAATCAGCAGGCTCATTTCACCTGACTCACGGCAGAGCCAAACTGCAAGCAGGAACCCGCTGCTCAGCAGGACGGTAGCCCACGAGACTGCCATCACTCCGAATCGCAGCAGCGAGTCAACCGCATCCGCCCCCAGGATCGCCGACACCATCGTCAGCGCACTGACTGCCGTCCTCCATGCTCCGAGGGGCCCGATCGTTCCGACGTAGGTTGCCGCAAGAATCCCCGCAGCGATGGTGATGTTCGGAAGCAGATTCAACGCCTTGCTCTTCGACAGGATCATGTTTGATCGCCTCAGTCACCGCCTTCGATGACAAGCAAACTTTACGACAAGCGTCCTTTCCATGTCAAGCACCATTGACAACTTTCTTTCAACTTCTTCAAGTCCGCAGGCTGGCGGTTGATACCCTGTTCTGCATGAACGTCAACTTCGCCGAGCGGGCGCACAACCATAACTGGAAGCTTGACCCCATCGTCCGCTCGCTGCTCGACACCGACTTCTACAAGCTCCTCATGCTCCAGTTCATCTGGAAGAACTTCCCTGCCGTCCACGTCACCAGCGAAGTCACGAACCGCACTGTCCAGATTCGGCTCGCCCACCGTGTCGGAGCCATCGCCCTCCGCGAACAGATGGAGCACGTTCGCGGCCTGCGCTTCCGCCGCAGCGAGCTCGTCTGGCTCGCCGGCAATACCTTCTACGGCGTCCGCAGCATCTTCGAGCCCGCCTTCCTCGACTGGCTCGAGCACGACTTTGCCCTCTCCGCCTACGAGATTGCCGAGGAACACGATGGCCAGCTCACCCTGCGCTTCTCCGGGCTCTGGACCGCAGTCACCATGTGGGAGGTCTATGCGCTCGCCATCGTCAGTGAGCTGAAGACCCGCTCCGCTCTGGCCGAACTCTCCGAGCTCGAACTCGACGTCCTCTATGCCCGCGCCAAGACCCGCCTCTGGGACAAGATCGAGAAACTCCGCGACGTCCGCGACCTGCAGCTCTCCGACTTCGGCACCCGCCGCCGCCACTCTTTCCTCTGGCAGGAGTACGCCGTCCTCGCCCTCCGCGCCAAGCTCGGCCCCGAGTTCATCGGCACCTCCAACACTCACCTCGCGTACAAGCACGACCTGGAGGCCATCGGCACCAACGCGCATGAACTTCCCATGGCCATGGCCGCCCTCGCCTCAGTCGAGTCTGACGAAGCCCTCCGCCTATCCCAATACCGCGTCCTTGAGCTTTGGCAGCAAAGCTACGGGGGTTCTCTCCTCATCATGCTGCCGGACACCTTCGGGACCACTCAGTTCCTCCAGCACGCACCCGCCTTCACTGCGGATTGGACCGGCCAGCGCGTCGATTCCAGGGACCCGGTCATTGCAGGCGATGAGTACATCGCATGGCTTGCATGCCGCGACCGGGACCCTCGCCAGAAGCGGCTCATCGCCTCCGACGGCCTTGACGTCGACGACATCCTCCGCCTGCACGCCTACTTTCAGGGCCGCATCCGCTTCTCCGCCGGCTGGGGCACCCTGCTCACCAACGACTTCCGTGACTGCCACCCCCGCAACGAAGATACCTTGCAGCCGCTCTCCCTCGTCTGCAAGCTCACCAGCGCCAACGGCATTCCCACCGTCAAACTCTCCGACAACGCCCGCAAGACCACCGGACCACCCGAAGTGGTCGCCCGCTACCGTCGGGTCTTCGGCACCCCGTCTGAAGAAGGTGCCCCCATCATCGTCTGAGCCGCTGAGTATCAACCCATGCCTAGCCCTAGACTCTGCAGGGGTAACGATGAAGCCTTTGTCAGCCGTTCAGAAGATCTCTTTCCCCTGGAATCAGGTATGTCGCTTTCCGCAGCGTCGTAAGCGCTGCCTGATCCGCCGGATCGCGCAGACCTTCTTCACGCAACACACCAGTATGGTCCCGTGCCCCTAGCTTGTCCTTATCCGGCCCGCCGTTCCATGGCGTGCCCATCTATACTTGCCTCATGCTCAAGCCTGCTCTCCGGCCCATCGCCTGCGCAGTCCTCCTCGTGCCCATCCTTCTCCCGCAGCGTAGCGCCGCCTGGGGAGCCGACGGCCATCGCATGATCAATCGCCTCTCCGTCCAGAACCTCCCCAAGGACACCCCTGCCTTCCTCCGCAACGGCGACGCCGTGGATACCATGGAGTATCTCGGCCCCGAGCCCGACCGCTGGAAGGGCAAAGGCGAGCCCGAACTCAACGCCGAACAGTCTCCCGACCACTTCGTTGACATGGAGTACACCGATCTCCTCGGCCCGCTTCCCCGCCGCCGCACCGACTACATCCATGCCATGGAGACCTACGCCAAGGCGCATCCCAAGCTCCAGCTCACCCCCGCCAAGATCGGCTTCAATCCCTGGCAGACCGAGGAGGTCTACCAGCGCCTCAAATCCGCGTTCCGCGAGTACCGCAAGCTTCTCGCCGCCAACGCCGATACCCGCCCGGACGAGAAGGCCATCCTCTTCTACGCCGGCTGGCTCGGCCACTATGTCGCCGACGGCTCCCAGCCTCTGCACACCACCTATCAGTACAACGGCTGGACCGGCCCCAACCCGAACGGCTATTCCACCGCCAATACGATCCACGCCAAGTTCGAGTCGACCTACGTCTCCGCTAACATCCCCCGCGCGGAGGTGGCCTCCCTTGTGATCGCCTCGACCCCCAAGGTCCTGACCGACGAGTGGTCCGACTACCTCGATTACCTCCACCACACCAATTCGCTGGTCGAGAAGACCTACCAGCTCGACAAAACCGGCGCCTTCAACGGGCCCGGCACGCCGGAGGGCAAGGCCTTCACAGAAGAGCGTCTCGCCGCCGGAGCCATCGAGCTCCGCGACCTGATCTACACCGCCTGGATACGGTCCGCCGACCCTGTGGAAGAGTACAAAGGCCCGCAGTAACCTCCTGTTTTCACCGGCTCAAACTCGGCTCTGATTCCCTGATCATCCCAGCCCAGACTTACGCCTTCCTTATCCCTTCCTGCTTATGATCGTCGGACGGGCGCTTACGGCAAGCATGATCCTGCCGGCAGCCTCCAAATACGGGTGATAGCTCATCGGTCTTTGTCTTTGGGCAGCGGCTCAGATCGGCCGTGCAGCGCTTTGTCGATAGAAGGCTCACAGGAATAGGAATGCAGACACAGGTCGCCAGGATTCGCAGCTTCGTTGTACCCGTCACCGTCATGCTCTCTTTCCTATCCTTCTGGAGAGCCTCCGCGATCGTTCTCTGCGATCTCGGCTCCTCGGCGTACTACGTCGGCGGCATCGTGGAGAAGGCCATGGGCAAGGCTGCGCCCTGGTTCATCCTTTCCGTCATGCTCTTCTCCTATGCCGTCCGCGCGGTGTACATCGAAAGCTGCAGCATGTTCGTTCGCGGCGGCGTCTACCGCGTGGTGCGCGAGGCGCTCGGAGGCACGGCCGCTAAGTTCTCCGTCTCCGCCCTTATGTTCGATTATGTGCTCACGGGTCCCATCAGCGGAGTGAGTGCGGGCCTTTACCTCGCGGCGCTCATCAATGAACTCGGCCAGTACTTTCATCTCGCGTGGATGCACGTTCCCAGTGCCTGGTTCGCGGCCGGCTTCGCGGCGGTCGTGACGCTCTACTTCTGGTACACCAACCGCATCGGTATCCCGTTCTCAAGCACCCGGGCGCTTCGGATCATGCAGGCCACCACCGTCATGGTCGTCATCCTCATCGTCTGGTGCGTGTACACCATCCTCACCAAGGGCTTCCAGCCTGTGCCTCTGCCTGTGCCTTCCAACTTCCACTTCAGCGAGGGCGCGCTCGGCTGGTTGAAAGGAACCGCTCTGCCCGGCTTCACCGTCGTTGCTGTCGCCATCGGGCTTGGGCACTCCGTGCTCGCGCTGAGTGGCGAAGAGACACTCGCACAGGTTTATCGAGAGATTGAGGCGCCCAAGCGTCAGAACCTCTTGCGAACAGGCCTCATCATATTCCTCTACAGCCTGCTCTTCACCTCGCTCGTCTCCTTCTTTGCGGTCATGCTCATCCCGGATGCCCAGCGGGCGAAGGTCCTGGATGATCTCATCGGAGGTCTAGCCATGGTGCTCGCCGGCCCATTCTGGCTCCGGCTTAGCTTTCATGCGTTCGTGGTTGTCGTGGGTGTTCTGATCTTGTCCGGCGCGGTCAACACCGCGATCATCGGCTCGAACGGCGTCCTCAGCCGCGTCGCCGAGGACGGCGTGCTTCCACCCTGGTTTCGCAAGCTGCATCCGAAGCATGGCACCTCCCACCACATCATCGGTCTCATCGTGGCCTTGCAACTGGTCACCATCGTCCTGAGCCGCGGCAACGTGGACATGTTGGGAGACGCGTATGCCTTCGGCGTCGTGTGGAGCTTCGCCATGAAGGCGCTTGCAGTCGCCGTTCTGCGCTTTACCCATCCCGATATCGATCGCTGGAAGTTTCCGCTCAACCTGCGCGTGGGGCGCATCGAGCTTCCCCTCGGCCTGCTCGCCACCACCTTGATCTTGTTCCTGATGGCCTTCGTCAACCTGTTTACCAAGAAGGATGCGACCATCTTTGGGGGCATCTTTACCATCCTCTTCTTCGCGCTCTTCAGCTACTCCGAGCGCAGGTACAGCCGGCAGCAAAAGGAGAATCAGATCAAAGCCCGTCCGGATCCGGGCGATCCCTTTCGCGAGACCTCCCGCGACCGCTTCCGCTTTGAAGCGCGCGAAGATCTCTCGCCGCAGTCGCTTGAGACAGAGCCTGGTTGCTGTCTCGTGGGGGTCGACGATCCAGGCGATCTGCGCGCCATCGATAGGATTCTCGCCGGGGACGCCGACGGCAAAGCTGTGGTCGCGGTCTGCGTCGGACCCCTTTCGCCGGAGCGCGTCCAACAGATGCCCAACGATGACTGTGCTGTCGACGATCGCGTCAAGGACATCTTCAGTGAGGTTGTCTTCTCCGCAGAAAAGCAGGGCCGGC
Source organism: uncultured Granulicella sp. (assembly GCA_965198885.1). Lineage (GTDB taxonomy): Bacteria > Acidobacteriota > Terriglobia > Terriglobales > Acidobacteriaceae > Edaphobacter. The sequence goes on from OZ240677.1 coordinate 4,045,424, forward strand.
CGGTCAAGCTGCTTGCGCTCCCCGGAGAGGACCGGGTCAGCGTTCTGCTCCAGGCTGCGCGAAGCCTGAGCGCATCGGAACTGTGGCTCGATGCTTCGCATCCGGAGCAGCAAAGGTCTCAGCTGGAAGCGCAGTGGAACGCAACCGCCTCACCCGGAGAGAAGCTTCAAGTGTTCCTTGTTAACGAAGCCAACGCTGAACCCGAGCAGTGGATGCTCGAGAACAGAACCGCTGCCTGAAGCGAATCAGCGAAGGCTTCGCAGTGACCGTCAGGGGACGAGTTCCGTGGCGGCGGCGGCGCTGAGCTGGTGGATGGCGAGCCACGTCTGCTGGTAGGCGTTCAGCGCGTCGGAGGTGCTGGCGCGGGCGCCGCGCAGGGCGTCGAGGTAGTCGATGAGGTTGAGGCCGCCATGCTCGAAGGCAAACTGAGCGATGCTGAGGACATCTTTCGACTCGTCAAGATAGTGCTCGCCGAAGCGGTCGGAGAGGCGTTTTGATTGGATGTAGCCGATCCACGCCTGGTCGACGTCGGAGATGACCTGGTTGTGGGCGGCAGACGCGGTAAGGCGGTTTGCTTCGACGGTGAGGCGGGCGGTCTCTTTATTGCCTTGGTTCCGGTCGAAGAGGCGCAGCGGGATATTGACGGAGAAGCCGGCGGAGTTATCTGTGCCGGCGCGGTCGTACTCGCCTTCGAGGGTGGGGTCGGCTGTGCCGTTCGCGATGGCAAGCCGCGCGGCGGCTTCGGCGGCGGTAATCGCATACCGAGCGGCAGCGAAGTCCGGACGGTTGACCAGGGCGGCCTGGAGCAGGTCGGCCTGGGTCTGCGTGAGGTTGGGCGGAACGATGTCGCCGGCGACGTCGAACTCCGGAGACGGCGTCTCGATGCCGATCAGGGTCTGGAGCTGGTCCGAGGCCTGGCGAAGAGCGACGATATCGTTGGACTCATCGGCCTCGATCGAACCGAGCTGCAGGTCAAGCCGCTCGAAGTCGAGCTTGCCGAGATCACCAGCCTGGTAGCGGTCGTTGGAGATGTCGACCTCATGCTGGAAGTCCTTCAGGCTCGCGGAGGCGAGTTCGAGAGCTTCCTTAGCAACGAGCATCTTCGTAAAGGCCTGCTTGACGCTCAAGATGGTCTGGCGAACGGTATCCTGCAGCTGCGCCTGGGTCTGGGCCGTGGTAGCTCGGGCGTCTTCCAGGCGGAAACGGCGCTTCTGGCCGCGTTCGAAGAGCCGCGAAACCTGGGCGCTGTAGGTATAGGGGTTCGCTCCGCCGACGGCGGGCTCCGAAACGTCCTGACCGTACACGGTGAGGTAAGGGTTGGCCCGGACGCCGGCCTGCAGCTCCTGGGCGCGGACGCTTTGCAGGTTCTGCTCGGCGGCGAGCAGGGTGAGGTTTTTCGTGCGCGCGAGATCGACGACCTGAGCCAGCGTGAGCGCACCGGGCCGGGAGGTAGGCGGCTTGCGCGGGTCAGGCCCGAGCGTCGCTCCAGCCGCGTAGGTCTGGGCGGGGTTCTGCTGGGTGGTGCCGGGTTGAGCGTTCGCAGGAGCGGTGGTTCCCTGCCCCGGAGCCCCGTGGCCGGCAGCGGCTGCTCCGGGACCGGAAGAGCCTGAGCCGGAACCGGCTCCCGCGCTCCCGCCGGCCCCGCCTTGAGCGAGTGCGGCTGTTGTCAGGAGCAAGAGGGTCGCAAGGGCACCCAAGGGTTTATAGAAGGCGATCAATGTTGGAACTCCGCGTCGGGTGGGGGGAGATGGTCGGAGGGGCGTGCGATCCAGACATAGAGCGTCGGCAGCAGAAAGACGCTCATGACCAGCGCCCCGACAAGCCCGCCGACGATGACAATGGCGAAGGGTCTCTGGGAGTCGGACCCAATCTCATGCGAGAGCGCGGCCGGCAGCAGCCCCAGCGTGGCAACCAGCATCGTCATCATGATGGGTCGAAGCCGCAGCACAGCGCCGTTCAGCGCAGCGTCCCGTGGGCCAAGCCCGCTGGCGCGCATCTGATTGATGCACTCCAGCATGATGATGCCGGTCTGCACCGAGACACCGAAGAGCGCAAGAAAGCCGACGCCGGACGACACGCTGAAGTGCGTACCCGTCAGCGCCAGCGCGACCAGGCCGCCGAACGGTGCAATGGCCACGTTCAGCAGCACCAGGACCGCCCACTTGAAGGAGCTGAACATGGTGTACAGGATGATGAAGATCAGCATGATCGTCAGCGGACAGACGATCATCAGCCGGCGCGAGCTGCGCTTCTGACTCTCGTACTCGCCGGCCCAGTCGATCTTGTACCCGGCAGGCAATGCCACCTGTTTGGAGACCTTATCGATCGCCTCCTGCACGGTATTGCCCAGGTCGCGATCGCGCACACTGTACTTAATGGCCACGTACCGCTGGCTGCCTTCGCGGCTGATCGACTCGGCCCCATCCACGAACTTCACATGGGTAAGCTGGGCGAGCGAGACGCGTTCGCCGTTGGGCGCAAGCAGGCGAATATTGCTGATCTCATCCGGCGTGCTGCGGTACTTGGGATCGTAGCGCGCGGTCACGTCGTAGCGGGCTTCGCCGTCGAGCACCTGCGTCACCGGCGCACCCGCGATCGAACCGCCGACCGCACCTTCAATCGCGGCCTGGATGTCGGCGACGTTGATGCCATAGCGGGCTGCGGCATCGCGGTCCACCTCATAGTTCAAGTTGGGCTGCCCGATGACGCGGAAGAGTCCCAGGTCGGCGACACCCTTGACGCCGGACATGACCCCGACGATCTGGTCGCCCTTCTGCTCGAGCGTCTTGAGATCCGTGCCGTAGAGCTTCACGGCAAGTTCGCCTTTGACTCCGCTGACCGCCTCTTCCACGTTATCCGAGATGGGCTGCGAGAAGTTCCACGTCACGCCGGGCTGCTTCTCGAGTTCCCGATCCATGGCGGCGATCAGCTCTTCCTTATTCTCGTGGAAGACAGGCCGCCACTGCTTCTTAGGCTTCAGATCAGTAAAGTATTCGGTGTTGAAGAAGCCGGTGGTATCGGTACCGTCGTCGGGGCGGCCAATCTGACTGACCACCTGCGTAACCTCAGGGAACGAGGCGAGGATGATACGCGTCCTATCCGCGATGGCGCGCGACTCCGTAGGTCCGGTGCTGGGTGCAAGCGATCCGCGCACCCAGATCGCGCCTTCGTCCAGGTGCGGCAGAAACTCCGAGCCGACGACGCCGGAGAAGGCAAGGAAGGCACTCAACCCGAGCAGAGCAGCCGCCGCGATCATGGGAACGAACTTGTGGTCGATGGCCCAGCCGACGGTCTCGCGATAGCGCTCCGTGATCCAGTGCATCAGCGGGTTCTCCCACTCACTGGCGCCGTTGGGAAAGATGAAGCTGGCCAGCACAGGCGCCAGAATCATGGAGAAGATCAACGCTCCGAGCAGCGCGAACGCCACCGTCCAAGCCATCGGCTTGAAGAGCCGGCCTTCAACCGATTGCAGCGTAAAGATGGGCAGGTACGCCGTAATGATAATCGCAATCGAGTAGAACACCGGTCGCTGCACCTCGTGCGCAGCCTGCCGAATCTCCTCAATCGACGTGGTATCCGCGTGCTTATGGCTGAGCCTGCGAACGATATTCTCGATCATCACCACCGCGCCCTCGACCACCATGCCGAAGTCCAGGGCCCCCAGCGAAAGCAAGTTCGCGGGGATGTGGCGCAAGTCGAGACAGATGGACGCGAAGAGCAAGGAGAACGGAATCGTGATCGCAACGATCAACGCGCCGCGCAGGTTACCAAGAAAGATAAACAAAATGATCGCGACCAGGATGATGCCCTTGGTCAGGTTGTCCAGCACCGTAGTCGTCGTGAGCTTCAGCAGCGTACTGCGATCCAGAAACGGCACGATCTTCACGCCCTTAGGCAGGACGTGGTCGTTCAGTTCGGCGACCTTGGCGTGAATCCTCTCCAAAGTTTGATCGGAGTTCTCGCCCTTCTGCAGCAGCAGCACGCCTTCGACCACGTCGCCATCATCCAGCAGCTTCCCATCCTTCGCCCGGTAAGTCTTGCCGATCTGCCCCAGCCGGATCTTAGGCCCTTGCTGAACGTGCGCGATGTCCGACACTCGGAGTGCAGTGCCATTCGCAGCCTTCAAGACGGTCTGCTCGATGTCCTTCACATGAGTAAACAGCCCGACCTCACGAACATTGATCTGCTGCTGCCCCTGCTCGATGAAGCTGCCGCCGGCATTGACGTTATTCGCCGCGAGTTGCTGCTGCACGTTCTGCAGCGTCAGCCCATAAGCGATCAGCTTCTCCGGGTCCACGATCACCTGGTACTCGCGCGTCACCCCTCCAAAGCTGGAGACGTCCACAACGCCAGGCACGGAGCGGAACTGCTTCTCGAGCGTCCAGTCCTCCAGGCTCTTCAGCGACATCGTGTCGTACTCGGGATTGGTACTGTGCAGGGTGTACCAGAAGATCTGCCCCACCGGGCTCCAGTCGGTGCCGATCTGCGGCTGCAGACCGGTGGGCAGCGTCACCTGCGAGAGCCGTTCCAGAACCTTCTCGCGGTTCCAATCGTTCTCGCTCTCGTCGTCGAAGATCATGGTGACGCTGGACAAGCCCGCCAGCGACGTAGAGCGCAGATGCTCCATGTGCGGAATGCCCGCCATGCCGATCTCGAGCGGCACGGTCACCTGCTGCTCGACCTCCTCCGCGGCGCGTCCGGGCCACTGCGTGATCACCGTCACATAGTTGTTCGCCACGTCCGGATACGCTTCCACCGGCAGATTATGGAACGAGATCGCACCCCAGCCGAAGAGCAGAAGCGCGACGACGATGATGATGAAGCGGTTGTTGAGCGCAAAATCGACGAGCTTCGCGATCATTGCTGGTCTGCCGTGTTCTGCAGGTCGAGCGCGTTGGCGACGATCTGTTGCCCGGCGGGGACGCCCGCCTGGACCTCTACAGCGTTGCCGTCTAGAACGCGGCCGGTCTGGATCTCGACGCGCTTGAAGCCGCCGGCGTTGACGGTGGGCTCGAAGACATACGCCCGGTCATGCAGGTGGAGGACGGCGTTCTCCGGCACGGTAATCACAGTCCGGGCCTGGCTGCCCAGAATGGTCGCAGTGGCAAACATGCCGATGCGCAGCTCGCCCCCGGGGTTCTGAACCTGAATCCGAACCTTGGCGGTCCGCAAACTGGGATCGAGCGTAGCCCCGATATCCGAGATCGTCCCCGAAAAGGTCTTGCCGGGGTAGGCGTTTATATGGATGTCCGCGTGCTGCCCGATGTGCACCGTTGCCAGATCGTTCTCATACACATCGACGATGATCCAAACATGCGACAGGTCTGCAATGGTCAGCGACCCCTGCGCGCCGGCATAGGTAATTCCGGCTGCCCCGGCCGCAGCCACATTCTGTGAGATGACGACCCCGGTGGCAGGTGCGAAGACTTTGACGCTATCGCCCGGATGGTTCTTATCGACACCCAGGATCCGAAGCTGCTGCTCGGCAGCAAGCAGGTCGGCCTTCGCATCCTGTTCCCCATTCTCAGCGATCTCGAGCTGCGACTTGGCAATTGCGCCCTTGTCGAAAAGAAGTTTGTCGCGTTCCAGGACAACGGCGGTCAGGTGCTCGTCGTTCACCTGCTTCAGGTAGCTGTCGAAGGCGGAGGTGACGTCCGGACTCTGCACCTCCATCACCAGCTGTCCCTTATGCACCATGTCTCCCAGCCCAACGTGCAGAGCGGTGACGCGGCCATTGGCAAGCGAAAGCACCGGAATCTCTCGCGAAACGTCCGGGCTGACCGAGCCGGTCACATTCAACTGGCTCACCAGCTGGCGGATTGAGGCAGCCGTCAATCCGAAACGGTCTGGGCGTTCGATATGGACCGAATCGGTAGCTCCGCTCTCGACGACCTGCGGCGCGGAGGGTGGCGCCTCGGCGGCTTCATTGGGCTTGTCGTGCTTGCAACCGGCCAGCAAGGCGGTCAGTAGCAACGGCCAGACCGGCATGCGGAAAAGTGCAGCGGATGGCTGAACCAACATTTTTCGCGACAATCCTCTCAACTGCACAAACCTCTCAACGCATCGATCTCAGAAAAATAGTCCGTCCCTTAGGTTAACCCGAGGATGCACAAATAGTACGGAAGTCTTGTAAGTCCTCGGTAAAGTTCGCCGCGCCGGGGATCGCCGTCCGTACAGACTCAAGTGGATGAGGGATAGACGCAGCAGCGCCGGAAAAATAACGCCGGCAAAGGGTCTTTCGCGGTTCTTGATAGGGTGCAAACCACCCCGCCGGACCGCAACTTATTGCAGGACCGAACATCTATACTCAACACATGGCGCACACCGCACTCCCCAGCACACTCGGTCAACTTCGCAAGTCCGAATACACTGCCGAACGCCTCTCCCGCTCCGTCAAGGACGAACTGCGCGACAACCTCATCAGCCGCCTGCGCGCTGCGGCCGCCTCCAAGGAGCCGCTCTTTCCCGGCATCGTGGGGTATGACGACACCGTCATCCCGCAGATCGTCAACGCCGTCCTCTCGCGCCACAACTTCATCCTGCTTGGCCTGCGCGGACAGGCCAAGAGCCGCATCCTCCGCGCTCTCACCACGTTGCTGGATCCCTTCAGCCCCTACGTCGCCGGGTCAGAGCTGCGCGATAACCCCTACGCGCCGCTCTCCCGCTTCTCCAAAAACCTCATCGCCGAGCAGGGCGACGACACTCCCATCGCCTGGATGACCCCCCAGGAGCGCTACGTCGAGAAGCTGGCTACGCCGGACGTCACGGTTGCGGACCTCATCGGCGATGTCGACCCGATCAAAGCCGCACGCTCCGGCCAGGAGCTCGGCTCTGAGCTGACCATGCACTACGGCCTCCTGCCTCGCGCCAACCGCGGCATCTTCGCCATCAACGAGGTTCCGGACCTCGCCGGCAAGATCCAGGTCGCACTCTTCAACATCATGCAGGAAGGCGACGTCCAGATTAAGGGTTACCCCGTCCGCCTGGAGCTGGATGTTGCGATCGTCTTCTCAGCCAACCCCGAGGACTACACCGCCCGCGGCAAGATCGTGACGCCTTTGAAAGACCGCATCGGCTCCGAGATCCGGACGCACTATCCCGAGTCCATCGACGAAGCCATCACCATCACCGAGCAGGAAGCCTGGACGGCACGCAGCTATGCCGCCGGCAACAACGCCATCCAGACCATCGAGATCCCGCATTACATCCGTCAGATCGTCGAGCAGATTGCGTTCTCCGCCCGTGAAGACAAGAAGGTAGACAAACGCAGCGGCGTCTCCCAGCGTCTTCCGATCTCGACAATGGAGCTGGTCGTCTCCAACGCCGAGCGCCGCGCCCTCCTGCATGGCGAAAGCGTCGTCGTGCCCCGCGTCGGCGACATCCTGGCCGCGCTCCCGGGTATCACCGGCAAGATCGAACTCGAATACGAAGGCGAGATGCGCGGCGCCGACACCGTCGTCCGCGAGATCATCCGTCAGAGCGTCGCCACCGTCTTCGACCTCTACTTCGCCGGCCAGAACACCCAGCAGATCGAGCAATGGTTCAACCTCGGCGGCTCGGTCCAGTTCGACGACACGCAAAGCTCAGCCTCAGTCTTGAAATCGCTGAACCAGATCCAAGGCCTCTTTGATAAGCTCGCGCCCTTCCACATCACCGGGAAGTCGCAGCCTGAAACAGCAGTCTCAGCAGCCGAGTTTCTCCTCGAGGGCATGACGGCACATAAGCGCATCAGCCGCAGCGAAGAGCGCACCTTCAGCGCCGCAGAAAAGAAGCAGCGCAACGCCGACGCCGCCAACTTCGCTGAGCGCGTGCGGGAACGCGAGTTCGAAGACACACCGAGAAATCGCAGCCGCAGGGGCTTCAACTAACCATTGACTTGGTGGTCTTACGAAGAGGCGGCGTATGCCGGACACCCACCAGAGGTCCTCCATAACCGCTACTTTTTCGAAGGGCCGGGTAAGCCGCCGCTCATCAACGAACGGTGGACGCAGGATCAGTCCGGGCGGGTTATCACCTACGCCTTCGCCTATATCGACTTTGCCATCTACCAAGGCGACAATGGCAGGGTTCTCGGCTACGATAATGCACATGGCTTCCATGAGCGGCACTTCATGGGCCATGCGTCCAAAACGGACTTTGAGGGTTACGCCGCTCAGTACGGGCGGTTCCTGAATGAGGTTCTTGAGATCAGGAGCAGGCATGGATAAGATGAGCTTTCACTCCGATGGCTTCGAAGGATTCGGGCGTCGAGCGATGGAGAACGCCAAGGCGGCCGACGCGGGAAAGCAGTTTCCGAGCCAGGCATCATCGACCTTCCGCTCGTCCGCTGAACTGCGGCGCGTCCTCTCACCGCGCCGAATCCTCATCCTGCAGTGTCTCGCGGCACACGGCCCCCAACCTTTCGATAGTCTTCGTGAAACGCTGGGGTGTGAGACTGCCGCCCTTAAGCGAGATCTATCTTTGCTTCGACGAGTTGGCGCTCTCTCCATCAAGCGCCGCACGCAACAGGGGGCACAGGAAACCTGGGTTAAGCCTGCAGCTACGCGGTTCGAATTCATCTTCAGCATCGGTCAAGGCGAAGCGGACGTCTCGCTTGCCGAGTACGCAGTAGCCAGCTAACCGACGGGAGACCAGCTTGCGATCCTTACGCCTCCTCTGCTTTCTTGCTCCACTCCTTCCCTTGTGCGCAGCCCATGCGCAACTTTCGGCATACGTTACCTACTCCCCGGCACACCTGGCCAATGTTGAGACCGGAGCGGTCGCTACCACCACCGGCTACACCGAGCAGACCGCGTCCTACTGGTCTTCAGGCGTGGGTGGCGGCGTAACCGTCCCCTTTCTGCGGCTTCCCTTCGTCTCCTTCAATCTGGACCTGCGTGGCTCGACCAGACCAGGAACCGCCGGCGTAGACTCCGCGCTGGTAGGAGTAAAGCTTGCCTTACATCCCCATGTGGTCCGGCTCAAGCCTTACGTGCAAGTTTCAGGTGGCTATCTCGATACCCGCACCACCAATCTCTCCACCTCCACGGTCAACGGCCCGGCTGAGGGTGGCACCTTCGACAACAAGTATGCTGCATACGAGGTCCTGGGCGGCGTCGACTACCCCCTGATCCCATTCGCCGACATCCGCATCATTGAGGTGGGTGCCGGACAAGGCATCGGCATCGACTCCCGCAACGCAACGTTCGAAACCGTCAACACCGGTCTCGTCGTTCACTTCTAGCTGGAATAAGTGCGTCTCGTGATGAGAACAAGTCTTTTATCTTGAAGACTTTACAGCAAATCTTATCGATTCTAAAGACTTTAGCTCGCCACACCGCCTGAAGTCCGGACCTAACCGCAATGGAATGAAGACTTTGACGTTTTCCAGGGGGAGTGGGGGTACCATCCACACCTCAGTGTCAAAGCCTCAGGAGCATCTATGAAGCGCACTCGCTACACCAAGTTCACCGGCGATCTCTCCTCTGCCTTCGGCCTCGAAGACCTTATGCAGGCGCTCTCCGACTTCCTGCTCGACTCCGGCTTCCAGGACCCGATGTCGCGCTTCCAGTCTCTCGACGGCGACCAGACCATGGAGAACCTGCGCGAAGCCATCCGCCAAGCACTCGACTCCGGCGAGCTCTTCGACGAGGAAACGCAGGAAAAATATGAGGCGCTCGACGAAGATCAGGTCGAGGAACTCATCGACAACATCATCCAGAAGATGCAGGAGCAGAACTTCATCAACGCCGAGCAGCCGCAGCAAGGCCAGGGCGAGAACGGCGACGGCGAATCCGCCCGCTTCGAAGTCACCGATAAAGCCATGGACTTCCTCGGCTACAAAGCCCTGCGCGAGCTCCTCGGCCCGCTGGGCAAGGCAAGCATCGGCCGCCACGACACGCGATATGAAGCCGCAGGCGTCGAGACCAACGGCTCCTCCAAGCCCTACGAGTTCGGAGACTCCCTCAACCTCGACATCACCGCCACGCTCTCGAACGTCTTCGCCCGCGAAGGCACTGACTTCAACCAGCACGGCGGCAAGCTAAACCTGGAGTACTCCGACCTCCAGGTCCAGCAGGCCGACTTCCAGAGCTCCTGCGCCACCGTCGTCCTGCTCGACTGCTCCCACTCCATGATCCTCTACGGTGAAGACCGCTTCACCCCCGCCAAACGCGTCGCCATGGCCCTCAGCCACCTCATCCGCACCCAGTACCCCGGCGACACCATCGACCTGGTCCTCTTCCACGACTCCGCCGAGCACATCCCCGTCGGCCAACTCCCGCGCGTCAAGGTAGGCCCCCACTACACCAACACCCGCGAAGGTCTCCGCGTCGCCCAGCGCATCCTGCAGCGGAGCAACAAAGACATGAAGCAGATCGTCATGATCACCGACGGCAAGCCTTCCGCCCTGACCCTCCCCGACGGCCGCATCTACAAAAACGCCTTCGGCCTCGATCCGCTCGTCATCGAGGAAACCTTGAAGGAGGTCTCCCGCTGCAAGCGCTCGAACATCATGATCAACACCTTCATGCTCGCAAGCGACTTCCAGCTCGTCCAGTTTGTCCAGCAGGTCTCCGCCATGTGCCGCGGCAAAGCGTACTTCACCACGCCCGAGACCCTCGGCAACTACCTGCTCATGGACTTCATGAGCCGCCGCATGAAGACCATCAACTGAAGAGTAGGGCTTATTACGCATCTTCCGCGGGGTCGCAGTCCGCCCCAAGCCGCGCTTCCTTACGCCGCATCAGCTCTCCCCCGATCCACTCTCACCTGTTCCCCGGCTGCATCGAAACCGCCCGTGCGCTTAACACGCGACTTGAGTATCCCATTTACGGTAGTTCGGCCTCAAGAAAGGTAGAGCCTTTAGCGTCTTTCCCGCTAACGGCAGGGGCGATGCCACCTAATGCTTTCAGCGGCCATTGAATGTCGAGCGTGCTGTCGTTCCAGAGGATGCAGCGTTCGCCCGGCGGATGGTAAAGGTTGGTGGTCTTATAAAGGACTTCGGCGGATTCAGAAAGTACAAGAAATCCATGCGCGTATCCATCCGGGATCCAGAGCATTGTCAACTCATCCTGGTTGTCGAGTGGCTTGAGATGAAAACCTTCGTGCTTCCCGAAAGTAGGTGACCCCTTCCTGAGATCGACTGCAACGTCGTAGATATGACCGGACAGAACACGAACCAACTTCCCTTGCGGTTTTCCAAGCTGATAGTGAAGCCCGCGCAACACGCCCTTTGAAGATTTGGACTGATTGTCTTGGAGAAAGTGGCTTGGTAAGCCGCTCGAAGCGAAGGTGGTGGAGTTGAAAAACTCTGCAAACCAACCGCGATCGTCTGCGAAACGCTTTGGTCGCAGAAGCTTGACATCGGCAAGCGAAGTGTCGAAACTTAGCATACCCGGATCATAGATTAGGACACCTTTTATGCCAAGTTGTTCCACAGGCCTATAAAGTTTTGAACTCGCTATCTGGCCCTTTCGTGTTATCAGGCCTGATTTCAGTGTTGGAAAGAGAGATTTACCGATATCATCTGAGAAATGAACTCAAATCAGACTCACTTAGGTTCCAAAGGGACCCTTGGCCCTGGCGGCATCATCGTCACGGGTGGTGCAGGATTCATCGGTTCGAACTTTGTATTGAACTGGTTCGCCCAAGCGGACGGAACCGCCCAGCGTCTGGTGAACCTCGATAAACTTACCTATGCCGGCAACCCAGCGAACCTCGCCTCGCTTGGGGGACGAAGCAATTACACCTTTGTCCACGGCGACATTTGTGATGCCGCTTTAGTAGGCACTCTGTTCAAGGAATATCAGCCTACCGCCATCGTGCACTTCGCGGCGGAAAGTCACGTCGATCGCTCTATCGCGGGTCCTGAGGCGTTCCTGCATACGAATATCGACGGGACCTTTACCCTCTTACAAGAAGCGCGCACTTACTATGCGACTCTGAACGATGAACAAAGAGAGAAGTTCCGCTTTTTGCATGTTTCCACCGACGAGGTTTACGGCACACTGACTCCCGTGGCACCCGCCTTCCACGAAGAGACTCCCTACTCTCCCAATAGTCCTTACGCAGCGTCAAAGGCTGCCTCCGATCACCTCGTCCGTGCATGGCACCACACGTACGGCCTTCCAACGCTGGTAACCAACTGCTCCAACAACTATGGACCTTACCAGTTCCCTGAGAAGCTGATCCCGCTGGTGTTGAACAACGCCCTTCAAGGTAAGCCGCTGCCCATCTACGGAGATGGACAACAGATCCGCGATTGGCTCTTTGTCACGGATCACTGCAGCGCCATTCGCACCGTGCTTTCGAATGGCAAGCCTGGAGAGACGTACAACATCGGCGGGCGCAATCAACGCGCTAATCTGGAGGTTGTGACTACCCTCTGTGCGCTGCTCGATGAGTTGAAGCCTGACTCTCGCTTCGTTCCACACAAGCAGTTGATGCGTTACGTAACGGATCGGCCGGGCCATGATCGGCGTTACGCGATCGATGCCCGCAAGATCGAACGCGAGCTCGGCTGGCATCCTGTTGAAAGCTTCGAAACTGGGTTGCGCAAGACGGTAGAGTGGTACCTCGCGAACTCGCAATGGGTCGAAGATGTCACCAGCGGACACTATCAGACATGGCTCCAGCAGAACTACGCGGAACGCACTTCAACAAAAGCCCTGGCTGCTGAGGAGGCTGTTCGATGAAAGGTATAGTCCTTGCCGGAGGTTCCGGCACCCGGCTCTACCCCGTCACACGAGCTACCTCCAAGCAGCTTTTGCCGGTCTACGATAAGCCCATGATCTATTACCCGCTCTCCGCGCTGATGCTCGCGGGGTGCCGGGAGATCCTGATCATTTCCACCCCGGACGACACCCCGCGTTTTGAACAGCTCCTTGATGATGGGTCGCAGTGGGGTCTGAAGATACAGTATGCCGTTCAACCCTCGCCAGATGGACTCGCTCAAGCCTTCCTCATCGGGCGCGACTTCTTGGCGGGGGAAGGGTGCTGCCTGGTCTTGGGAGACAACATCTTTTACGGCCATGACTTCGCTCGTGCTCTGCGCGACGCCGCTGCACCTAAAGAAGGCGCAACCGTCTTTGCATACGCAGTTCACGACCCTGAACGCTACGGGGTTGTAGAATTCGACTCCGAGCGTAGGGCTATTTCCATCGAAGAGAAGCCGGCGAAGGCCAAATCACGCTACGCGGTGACCGGAATTTACTTTTATGACGCCCAGGTCGTTACCATAGCCGAGAACCTCAAGCCCTCACCACGGGGCGAGCTCGAGATTACCGACGTGAACCGCTGGTACCTCGAACGAGGACAGCTGCGCACGGAGGTTCTTGGCCGCGGCGTCGCTTGGCTCGACACCGGGACTCACGACTCGCTGCTCGAAGCGTCAAATTTCATCCACACACTCGAGTCGCGTCAAGGACTCAAAGTATGCTGCCCGGAGGAGATCGCCTACCGTCTCGGTTACATTGATGCAAAACAGTTGCAAGCCTTGGCCACCCAAGTGGCAAAGAGCACTTATGGTCAGTATCTTCTCAATTTGCTTCAAGAAGCAGTTTACTAATGACCAAGCGAGAACACCCGAGCGGAACAATTCTGGTAACAGGAGCTTCCGGCCAGGTTGGCGGCGCTTTGGTAAAGCTGCTTGCTCCGCTCGGGAAAGTCGTGGCTCCGAGCAGCCGGGATCTCAATTTGCAGAGTCCCGACTCGATCCGCAGCGTGGTGCGGTCGGTGATGCCGCGGTGGATCATCAGTGCCGGTGCTTACACTGCTGTCGATAGTGCTGAGTCCGACCAGGAGACCGCATTTGCGGTCAACGGCACCGCTCCTGGCATCCTTGGGGAAGAGGCAGCGGCCATTGGCGCGGCCGTTCTCCACTACTCTACTGATTACGTCTTTTCCGGTAAGGGAACACGGCCGTGGGTTGAAACTGACCTGACTGGCCCTCTCGGTGTCTACGGATCAAGCAAATTGACGGGCGAGCGGGCACTTGCGAAGAGCGGCGCCGCGTACGTCATCCTGCGGACGAGTTGGGTCTACGGCGCAACGGGCAAGAACTTCCTCCTAACCGTCCCGAGCGTCGCGCGTGAGCGCTCAACGATGAACATCGTAAGCGATCAGCACGGGGCACCCACTTGGTCAGGTGATCTCGCGCGTCTGAGTGCGGCCATCCTGGTTCAGGCTCAATATCCCAAAGGGGCAAGAGCTTTCCAAGGCATTTATCACGCCGCCGGGAGAGGCGAGACCATCTGGTTTGACTTCGTGAAGCGCGCCCTGCAACTGCGGCAAGTTGCAGAACCGGACACCGATCTTGCTGAGCTCAGACCGATTCCGAGTAGCGATTATCCGACTCTTGCGAAACGGCCATCCAACAGCCGTCTGAACTGCACGAAGATGCGCGAAACCTTCGGTTTCGGGTTTCAACCTTGGGAGGAAACCTTTCCTAAAGTACTAGGCGAAATCCCAAACGCGCATAGAATGGACATACAAGGATAAATCTATGAGTCGCAAGCTAAAAATCACTTTCGTCCTGCCACGAACAGGGGAATGGGCGGCTGGTGGTTTTCGCACGGTGTACCAGTTTGCAAACCATCTGTCTCGAAGGGGCCATGAGTTGACGGTCGTGCATCCAGGCAGACTCGTCATTAACCCCCACGCTCTAGATCGTTTGAAGAACGCGATCCGTTATGGAATAAAAAAAGTGAACGGGAAATATAAGCCGGATAAATGGATCAGGATAGAGCCATCCGTCAAGCTCACATGCGTCCCAAGTCTCTCAGAACGATTTATTCCGGATGGGGACATCGTTTTCGCGACGGCTTGGCAAACAGCGGAATGGGTCACAAAGTACCCAAAGTCAAAAGGTGTCGGCTTCTACTTCGTTCAGCATCTTGAGACCTGGAATGGTCCCGAAGAAAGAGTCTATGCAACCTGGAAACTGCCACTGCAAAAGGTTGTTCCTTCGAAATGGCTCGCCGATATAGCAGGAAATCTGGGTGAATCCGCTATTTACATCCCTTATGGACTGGATGTCGAGACGTTCCAAATGACGATGCCATCCGAGGAGAGATCGCCGAAGCAATTAATGATGTTGTATCACGATGCCGAATGGAAGGGATGTGACGACGGATTCGAAGCTATTCGTTTGGCTCGGGAGGAGGAGCCCGAAATCCGCGTGATTTTTTTCGGAGTTCCCGATCGTCCAGAGAACCTGCCAGACTGGATCGACTATTATCAGGCACCAACGCCAAAGCTGCTACGAGAGCTATACAACCGGGCAGCCATCTTCGTGGCCCCAAGCAGAACGGAAGGATGGGGTTTGACGGGCTGCGAAGCGTTGCTTTGCGGTGCTGCTCTGGTGGCTACGGATATCGATGGTCACCGCGAATTCGCCTTTGATGGACAGACAGCGCTCACCAGTCCGGGTAGAGATCCAAGAGCACTTGCTGATAACATTTTGCGATTGCTGCGGGATCCAGCCTTGAGGATTAAACTCGCCATTCAGGGTCATGCATTTGTTTGCCAACTCACTTGGGAACGTGCAACAAGCAGCTTAGAGACAGAACTGTATGCTCTTACCGAAGGTGTCCAAAGAGCGAGGACGCATGCCTAACGATGAACTTGTATGCGGCATTGTCGTAACCTTTCATCCTCGCCCTGAACACCTGATCAACATCGCTCAAATGCGTGAGCAGGTAGATTTGCTGGTTGTGGTAGACAATGGTTCCGATCAGTCTGTTCTGGTGCATCTAAGGTCCATCACCCAAGCTGAGGGCTTCAGACTCTTAGAGAACGGAGAGAACGTTGGGATTGCAACCGCTCTCAACCGCGGCGTGCGGGAGGCTCAGAAAGAAGGTTGTCTTTGGGTGGCTCTCTTTGATCAAGATAGCGCCTTGACCGATAGATTCATTACTGCCATGCTGCAGGACTTTAGAATCTATCGTGAATCGAGGAAGATCATGCAAATAGTTCCTCGATACCTAGATCCTGCTACAGGTCTTGAAGACAGGGTCTCGTCTTTCGAAGATGGCGGTCTCTTTCTGACTATGACCTCAGGTAGTCTCTTCCCGATGGAAGTCTTCGAACGGTGCGGCCTCTTTCGTGACGAATTATTCATCTACTGCGTCGACGATGACTATAGCCTGCGCATTCGCGTCAACGGGTTCTTTATTGGCCTGAGTAAGAATGCTGTGTTGTTGCACCAACCTGGGCATCCGACGTACAGGAACTTCTTTGGCAGGCGAATCGGAACGACAAACTACCGGCCAGAGTCACGCTATTATTACGCTCGTAACAAAGTCTGGCTTCTTCGCACGTATTGGAGAGTGTTCCCTCGCCTCATTATTCCGACACTGCGCGAGTTTTTTACCATCCCGTTCAAGATCGCGCTCATGGAGGAATTACCACAATATAAGATCAAGATGTTCTTACGGGGGATGATGGACGGAGTGAGTGGAAAGATGGGTCCGTTGAGGCTGTCACACAATATATCTAAGTGAAGACTGGGCGAAGGACGTCTCCAAACGAGTCTTTATGGCTTGGCGACCAACCAGAAGCTGACGACTGATTAGGCGCAAACAAGGAGAACCCCAACGGCTGTGTCCCCCAAAACTATTGTTTTTGTCCATCATGCAAACGACATGTACGGAGCGGATGTTAGCCTGCTCCACTCCATACAGTCTCTGAATCCAAAGGCGTATTATCCTATCGTGATCCTGCCGGCCGATATGCCGGCCGGCATGCTGTCCGCAGAGCTTGATCGTCTCGGCGTCGAATATCACGTCGCTCACTTGGGCATCCTACGCCGGAAATACCTTTCTTTGCAGCGCTTCTTATCTTTGATACTCGAATTCACTC
Organism: uncultured Granulicella sp.; assembly: GCA_965198885.1. Classification (GTDB taxonomy): domain Bacteria; phylum Acidobacteriota; class Terriglobia; order Terriglobales; family Acidobacteriaceae; genus Edaphobacter. The sequence continues at coordinate 4,062,263 of OZ240677.1, forward strand.
GCGGCGTAGCTTATGTTCGGTCAACTGTCTGCAAACACAACGCCTCCATCGTTTATGTCAATACAATCGTTTCCGTCTCGGGAGCGATTGGTGGAAGACTGGCAGGTCTCCCTGTACTGTGGCATGTGCATGAGATTCTCTCCTATCCCCGCCCTATCCGATGGATTCTATGCCAAATTCTTAGCTCCTGTGCTGATCGTATCGTATGTGTGTCCTCCGCGGTCCGCGAGAGCCTTATAAGGGAAAACCCCTCTCTTGCGGACAAGTCAGTCGTCGTCTATAACGCCGTGCCCTCGGAAGTTGGGACTTTCGCCGGGGATGGCCTCGAGTTGCCGTTAGAGATTGGAGTGCCTCCAGGCACCGTGATCGTGGGGATGGTTGGCCGCATTACGCACTGGAAGGGCCAGGAGATTCTCGCCGAGGCGGCAGCGCTCGTGCTGAAGCATCTTCCTGATGTTCATTTTGTGGCAGTGGGAAGTTATTTTTCGGACGAATCCCACTATCTACAAAAGATCGAGTCTCTCATTACCCGGTTGGAGCTCGGAAGAAGGTTTCACATTCTCGAATACCGTGCGAACGTAACCGCGGTATACCGGGCGTTAGATATTTTTGTCCTTCCATCTATAAAGCCGGAGCCTTTTGGCCGCGTCACCGTAGAGGCAATGAAGCAGGGCTGCGCTGTCATTGCCACCAATCATGGAGGGACTCCTGAATTGATTCAGGATGGAGTTACCGGTATTCTTGTGCCTCCATCAGACCCAAAGGCACTCGCCGAAGCCATTGAGATGCTTCTAGCGAATCCTGATCTAAGAGAAAAAATTGGACGGGCCGCATCCGATTACGCGCAAATTAATTTCGGACTTCCCCACTATGCGATTCAGATGAAGCAACTTCTGGATGGCTTAGGAGTTGACCGAAATATTTAGAGACACAAGTCAGAATGCAGGAAAGAAGCGCAGGAGGAGACTACCACAGTTTCCTCCTGCCGCTGTTTATTGTTCCAGCAGAACTGGACTCGAAGTAATCGTAAGCTGAGCCGGCAGAGGGTTTACCTCATCTTGCCAGTCACGGTATGTTGTGAGTTGAAGGCTAGGCGGGATAGGAACAGACAGGCTCGTCCCTGTGCTGCTCCAGAGCATCCATGCAGAGTACCCTCCCGCATGCTGCAACTCGCATGCCCAAAGCCCATCTTTATATTGCTGGCAGTGGGTCAGGTTTGCACCAACCATCCAATCGGCGGTCGTGCCATATGCGATTCCAGGTTGGGTCAAGTTACCCACAGTATCTTGACTCGCAGGGCAGAGAGGTGAAGCCCATAGAGTTCCCCAGGTGCACTGGTCATAGGCATACCACAACACCCGCGAGACTCCGAGGGCGGCTTGAAGTCCGTGGTAACGCATGAGCCACGAGGCCTGCTGCGCTTCGGGCAAGTTGGTGTTGTACTGCCAACTTACCTCCGTATTCCACAGTTCGAGATTGGACATGCCGTGCTTCGCTAACGTCTGCTGTAGAAGGTGCACCCCCGATGCAATCTCTTCCGGCTGGTAACCTGACCAGACGTATCCGTGGAAAGAAGCAATGTCTGCATATGGATACGTTGGACCTGCGGCAGTCAGATAGGTGTCGAGCCATCCTACTTCCGCCGGACTGAGATTGCTGATTGGGGCCAGCAGAACCTTGTTAGGATTGAGCCCTCCATTCGGAGAGCAGCTGCCGTTCGTGCAGCCACAGTTCGCCGGATCCTTTACGATTTTTTCAACATGCTGAGAGATTGTAAGCATCTGCTGATTTGTACCGTCCCAGAAGGCCGGTCCGTCCGGCTCGTTCCACGGCTCGTAGTACTTCACCTTGCCGCAGTACCGCTGCACCACCTGAGTGGCGAAATCGTCAAAGGCTGCCATGTTCGGAGCGGTACAGCTTCCAGCGCCTTCACCATTAGTGCATGGATCGGCTGGGTTAGTCGAAGCCCACGCTGGTACATGACCGAAGGTGTAGATGAAGTCGCTGACACCATTCTGCTGTGCAATGGCGACCGTATTGTCCATCTTGGTCCAGTTGTATTGCCCCTGCAAAGGCTCCATCATCGCCCAGTAAGCTACATCCCAGAAGCGGAAGGTGGATACCGGAAGCGAAGGAAAGGGAGTCATCCCAGGTTGCGCATGCAGGCTGTTGGGCGCCAAGTTGTAGACTGTCATCCCGAACAAGTCATTGGAGATCGCAGTGGTTGGCTTGGCAGCTTCCATGGAGTTAATCAAGTTGCTTCCGGTATAGGGGAAGTAGCCTTCAGGCACTGCTGCCATATTCGCGCCTCGAGTTGAGGTCCCGTTCAACGGTACCGTCAACAGTCCTGTTGAAGAGTCACTGGTCAATGTCAGCACACCGGTCGTGGCTCCCGTGGATGAAGGGCGGAATTGTACCGCAAGCGATTCGCTCTGACCCGGGTTTAGGGTTAGCGGGAACGTCGCTCCGGAGAGGGTGAAGGCTTGATTCATTGACGCCGCACCACTGACAGTCACCGGTAGAGTTCCGGTAGATGTCAGCGATATAGACTGAGTCGCCGTTGTCTCCATGAGGACCGCATAGAAAGCCACGCTGGATCGACTGAGACTCAACGTACGGATGGCCCCATTCAACACAAGCGGAAAATTGATCGTCGCGCCGCCGGCAGTGGCGGTGAGTGTAACCGTCTGCGTAGTCGGCACAGACGAGACTTTAGCTGTGAACTGGAAGCTCGTCGATGTCGTGGTCACCGTCGCCGGTATCGTGACCGCAGCGTTGTTCGTCGAAAGGTCAACGCTCGTTCCTCTGCTCGCCACATTAAGTTTCACCGTGCAGATATCCGTTCCAGCTCCCATGAGCGAGCCTTGGCTGCAATAGAAGGCACTCAGAGTGACTGGCGTTCCCATGCCGCTCAGAGTCACCGGGGCGAGCCCACTTGAGGCGTTGCTGTTAAGCGTCAGTTGCCCTGTCGCCGTTCCCGCCTTTATTGGATCGAATTGAATACTCACCATCGCCTTTTGATTTGGCGTCAACGTCATCGGGAAGGTACCCTCCGGGATCGAGAAGCCAGAGCCATTCAAGGAAGCCGAGTTGATCGTCACAGGCAGCGTTCCTGTCGAGGTCAGAGTAAGTGTCTGTGTCGCAACGTTATCTAACGAGAGCGTGCCGAACGTCATGCTGCCGGTGCTAACGCTCAAAGTCCGTGTTGCAGGAGTCAACTGCAGCGCAAAGGTGTCGGACACACCCCCGGCTGTAGCCGTGAGCATTACCATCTGTGCATCTGCTACTGTCCCGATGTTCGCGGTGATCTGCGCCATTGTCGCATTTCCCGCGACCGTGGTCGCGGCGGGCATCCTAACCGCGGCGTTGCTGCTCCCGAAAGTCACATTGGTTCCGCTGCTCGGAGAAGCCATTGTCAGCTTGACTGTGCAGATGTCGGTTCCCGTTCCTAAGACAGAGGCGCTGCTGCAATAAAACGAGCTCAACGAAGCGCCTGAGGATTTACCACTCAGGCCGACCACCAGATCTCCCGAAGTTGAGTCGCTCGCCAGGGTCAACTGTCCTGTCGCCGTTCCAGTGGCTGTGGGACGGTACAACACATTCAGCGTTGCTGTTTGACCCGGGGTCAATACCAGTGGAAAGGTCACGCCGGAAAGGGTGAAGCCTGTGCCAGTCAGCGATGCGCCACTGATATGTACAGGACCCGTTCCGGTCGAGGCCAGCGTCACCGTTTGAGTTCCCGTCCCGTTCAATGGCACGTTTAAAAACGAAAGATTACTCATGCTCGCGGCCAGGGTCCCCGTTGCGGCATTGAGATGAAGTGCAAAGCTTCCGGTCGTTCCTCCAGTCGCGGCTGTGAGCGTCACGGGCTGCACAGTCTTGACCGATAGAACAGTAGCGGGAAACTGAAAAGCGGTTGTGTTCGCCGGTATCGTTACCGTAGCCGGTAGCGATACCGCCGCATTGTTGCTCGATAGGTTGACGAGCACACCGCTCGCTGCGGCAGAGGGTGCGTTTAGCTTGATCGTGCATATATCAGTCCCAGCTCCAACCATCGCAGCACTTGCGCAGTAGAAGGCGCTTAAGATAGGAACGCCACCCATCCCGGTCAGGTTGATGACCGAAGACCCCGACGAAGAGTCGCTCGTCAGGTTAAGCTGCCCCGATGCCGCTCCCGCCGCCGTTGGTTTGAACTGCACTGATAAAGTTGACGTCTGACCGGGATTTAAGAGCAGCGGAAAGGCCATGCCTGCCATACTAAACCCTGTTCCGGAGACCGTCGCCGCATTAATCGTCAGCGGCAGAGTTCCCGTTGAGGTCAATGTTAGGGATTGTGTGACCGCCGCGTTCTCCTGGACCATTGCGAAGCCGATGCTTGCGGCACTAATGGTAAGCGTCCGCACGGCCGGGTTAAGGCGGAGAGCAAAGGTCCCCGTCACGCCGCTCATGGCAGCTGTTAGAGTGACCTGTTGCAAAGTCTGAACCGAGGAGATCGCTGCGGGGAACTGCAAAGCCGTTGTATTTGCCGGCACCGTGACCGTCGTCGGTATCGACACCGCTGCATTGTTGCTTGAGAGCTTGACGGTCACTCCTGCTGCCGAAGCTACGCTGAGCTTAACGGTACAGATGTCGGTACCAGCTCCTAGCATCGCGGCGCTTGCGCAATAGAAGGAGCTCATGACTGGGGTGGTATCTGTAGAAGCTGAGTTATTACTCGTAGCAGCTGTCAGCGAAGTACTGGGGTTAGTTGCTGCATAGCCAGTTCCGCAACCGAAAATCATTGGGACTATGTAGGAGGTGAGAAGCGTCTGCAGCACAAAACGAGTTCTGTGTGCTGCTGCGGGTGCCGTGCTCGGTTTAGTCCGAGTCTTGGTCTTATGGTTCAGGCGTTCGCTGACGGGCATTGCTTTCTCCAAATTGGCGTCTATTTTGTCTTTCAGAGCCGACTATAGGAGCACGCGGTTGCGCCTGAAATAGCACGCCCGCGCAAAAAATCTAGGGCTTTTGTCTATCGAAATACAGCCTTTGAGGTATGAACTTTAACTTAACCGATAGCGACATAGAAGGATGTACCACAATTTGTGGTCATCGCTGCATCCTTTGAGGGAATAAAACAGAAGGCGACCAAACGAATCTGCAACGAGGCAGGGTCGGGCGGTCCCGGATAGCTCTGTCTTGCTAACGAAGGCGTTCCGTGTCTTTGACCTGCCCCCGCAAATCACACCCATTTGAAGCTGGAGTTCTCTCGTAAATTATTTGAGAGGACGGAAGCGATGAAGAAGAGCCGGTATACGGAAGAGCAGATCATCGGGGTCTTGAAGCAGGGCGAGGCTGGTGTGAAGACGGCGGATCTTTGCCGTGAGCACGGTATCAGCGCGGCGACGTTCTATGGCTGGAAGCAGAAATTACGGGGGGATGGAAGTCGCCGAGGCGCAGCGGTTGAAGGCGCTGGAGGACGAGAACCGCCGCCTGAAGCTGCTGGCGGCGGAGCTGAGCCTGCATGGTGAGGCGCTGAAGGGCGTGATCGGAAAAAACGGCTGGAGCTTGCCGGTCTAAGAGCTGATGTGGCGTTTGCTCAGGCCGAGCATGGTCTGAGCGAACGCACGTCCTGCAAGCTGCTGGGCGTGGAGCGGTCGAGTTACCGGTATGAACCGAGGGCAGACCACAACGCGGAGTTACGAGAAGAGCTGGTGAAGCTGGCGCGTCAGAAGCCGCGCTACGGATATCGGCGGCTGCATGCGCTGTTGAGCCGTTGAGCCGCAGAGGATACGAAGTGAACGTGAAGCGGATCTATCGGTTGTACGTGGAGGAGCGGCTGATAGTGCGGCGTAAGCGGCGCAAGCGCCTGGTGCGCGATCGCAGCGCAGAACCCCGGCTGACGGGGCCGAACCAGGAATGGGCGATGGACTTCATCGTCGACGGTCTGGCGACGGGGCGGAGGGTGCGCATCCTCAGCGTGGTCGATGCCTACACGCGCGAGTGTCTGGCGCTGGAGGCGGACACCAGCCTAGGATCGGGCCGCGTAACGCGGGTGCTGGAGCGGGTGATCGCCGAGCGTGGCCGGCCAGAGAACGTCCGTTCAGACAATGGCCCAGAGTTCACTTCGCGACGCATGATCGGCTGGGCAGAAGACTGGACGGTAAGCGTGGCGCTTTGGCCGTCTTGACTGTTTGTTGAAGATAGGTTGTGTCCACAAGCGCGTAGTGGACACAACCTGTGTGAGGTTGGACCTGCTATTTGCCTTTGGGGCGCTGGTTAACTTCGTCGGTGAAGATGTCTTCGGTGAGGGCAAGTCCGATGGCATAGTCAAGACGGGTAAGCAGCTCTGTGAGCGTCTCGTTCTTGCGGCGGACGAGCATCGCGATGGAGGCATGTTCGTCTGCGGCGGTGGCTACGCAGCCGACGGGGTCAACGATGCCGAGGGTGATTTCGCCATCCTCGATAAAGTCGGCGAGATTAGGCAGGAGATCCGCGACCGGGTCGCTGGCGCTGGCTGGTTCAGGACTCTGCTTCAGGCTGCGGATTGATTTACGAGTTCGAGACTTCGGGCGAAGTTCCAAGGCAAGAGCTCCTCGATGCGGCGGATGGGATGTTCGGCGATGTGTGTTAGCAGATGGCGCAGGTAGGCTTCGGGATCGAGTTCGTTGAGCTTGGCTGACTCGATCAGCGTGTAGAAGACAGCGGCGCGTTCACCTCCGCGGTCGGAACCGGCGAAGAGATAGTTACGGCGGCCAACGGCCACGCCGCGCAGCGACCGCTCGGCGGCCGAGTTATCGATCTCGATGCGGCCATCGTCCGCGTAACGCACCATCGCAGGCCAGAGTGTGAGGGCGTAGTGGATCGCGGCCGCCGTTTCGGACTTCCGCGAGAGCAGGGCGAGCGAGGTCTGGAGCCAGAGGTGCATAGAGTCGAGTAGAGGCCGGGCTCGGGCCTGGCGTACGGTGCGGCGTTGGTCTGGAGATCGACCGCGGATCTCCTTCTCGATCGCGTAGAGCCGTCCGATCCGCTCGATGGCTTCGGTGGCGATGGGCGACTGGTGCGCTTCCATCAGGTCGTAGAACTTGCGCCGGATGTGGGCCATGCAGGGTGCCTGCTGGATCGCTCCGTCTTCATAGAGCTTGTTGAAGCCGGCGTAAGCATCGGCCTGGAGAACTCCGCGGAAGCCTGCAAGATGACGCTGAGGATGCTCTCCCTTGCGATCCGGCGAGTAGGTAAACCAGACCGCCGGAGGTTCGAGCGAACCGGAGGGACGATCGTCGCGAACATAGGTCCAGAGCCGTCCCGTCCTGGTCTTGCCGGTGCCGGGCGCAAGTACGGGAACCGGTGTGTCATCCCCGTGAAGCTTGCTGGCCGACATCACATGGCGACGCAGGGCTTCGACCAGTGGAGCGAGCAACGAGCTGCTCTCTCCGACCCATCTGGCCAGGGTGGAACGGTCCAGTTCGACGCCTTCCCGGGCGTAGATCGCCGACTGGCGATAGAGCGGCAGGTGATCGCAGAACTTGGCCGTGAGGACGTGAGCGAGCAGGCCGGGTCCGGCCATACCGCGATCGATGGGCCGTGAAGGTGCCGGCGCCTGCACGATACGGTCGCATCCTGTGCAACACATCCGAGGCCGGACATGGCGGACGACCTTGAAGCTGGCGGGCACGTACTCCAGCATCTCGGAGACATCTTCGCCAAGCTTCTTCAGCTTGCCCTTGCAGACCGAGCAGCTCTCTTCTTGGGGTAGATGCTCATGCACTTCGCGCGGCAGATGTTCGGGTAGAACACGTCTCTTCCTGGGCGTCGACTTACGATCTGCGGTTGCTGTCTGTGTCGGTTGCGGTGCAAGTTCGGCCTGGTTGGCTTCGAGCTCTTCCAGCTTCAACTCAAGCTGTTCGATCTGCCGTTCCACCTTCTCCGAGCTCCGTCCGAACTGCATGCGTCGCAGCTTCGCGATCAGCAACTCCAGCCGTTCAATCTGGCTCCTGTGCGAGAGCAGCTCGGCGTGCTGCAAACAGATCATCGCCTTCAGCGCTGCGGGATCAAGAACCTCCAGATCCGGCAGCAGAAAAGGCATCTCTCGCATGCCTGTAGTATGTCATGTTCCGGGACCCAGAAAATGCACAAAAGGTGCGTGAATGCTGGAGAATCGCACACATAGACTTAGACAGTCATCGCCGGTTGCCAGGTCCGATCCGGTCTTCGCCAATCAATACCTTCGAGCAACATCGAGAGCTGCGCACGGGTCAGAGACACCTTACCACTGTCGGCCTGTGGCCATACAAATCGTCCCCGCTCGAGCTTCTTCGAAAACAGACAAAGACCATCCCCATCGAACCAGAGCAGCTTGATGAGATCGCCGCGCCGGCCACGAAACGCAAACACGTGACCGGAGAGCGGAGCCTGTTCCAGGGCCGTCTGCACCAGGGCGCTGAGCCCGGTGAAGCCGCGTCGCATGTCGGTCACGCCCGCTGCAATCCAGATCTGTGTGTTGGCCGGAGGAGAGATCATGCCAGCAGGCATCCCAAAACCGTACGAAGTGTTCCGGCATCCACCGCACCCAAAAGGCGCACCTTCCCCCGCGTCAACGTCAGCTCGATCGAAGCTTCAGAAGAACAGCTGCATGGACGCCGCTCTGCCTCGCCCTCTCGGACGAGTCCATGCTGCTCCTCGGCATCAACGGTGACCGGGAGCAAGCACACGCGAGTTGCTTCGATGTCAGGCGGAAGCGAAGGCTTGCACGCAAGCTGCCCTGCGTCGTACAGCTTGCGCCAGTAGAACACCTGGTTGGCGTTCACTCCATGAGCCTGAGCGACGGCCGCCACCGATACGCCGGCTCTGCGGGTCGCTTCTACGATCAGCCGCTTCTCCTCAGGCGACCTGAACTGACGTTCCCTGCGTCTTCGCACGACCGGTCCTTCGGCTTCCATCCATCCCCCTCAAAGCAACAACTCACGCTGCTCCTTAAAACAGAATGCCTAAGCGGAAAGGCACCGTCCAGACGGTACTCCCGTGACGCTTACACTGGAAGGTCGGGCTGGTGCACATCCAGCCGGGCCGCCCGATGCAGAACGGTCACGTCGAGAGCTTCCATGGCAGGCTGCGCGACGAGTGCCTCAACGCAACCTGGTTCCGGACGCTGAACGACGTCCGGTGTACTCTGGCAACCTGGCGCGAGGACTACAACTGCGAGCGGCCCCACAGCTCGCTGAACTACCGCACACCCTAGGAGTTCAGGCAGCAGTTCGGCTATGCAGCCGCGGCGGCGACGAGATCGTCTCAAAGCCAAAACAAAACACAGAAACTCCAGTTATCAATGGGTGAGAAATAGGGGGCAGGTCATCTTTGTTCGTAGTCACGGGTGATGCAGAATGGCCGCTAATAATCTGTCTATTTGGGTGTCTGCTCGCAGGAGGCACGCGCGTCTTTGTTCGACACGGTAGGACCGGTTATTACAGGCCTCATACTGTGGGATCGGCACCCCTGCCCCCGCCCGGTCAAATCTGATCCGATCTGCTTCTCACTGGCCGATGATTTTTCGCAAATTGAACAAAAGAAAAGATCTAGAACCACGCAACATGGTGAGCGTACTTCCCTAGACGATCCAGGCCCGGGTACTCTTCACCTGAACGCGGTTCCTTATCTCGCCGAAAGATCATCGAGAATCTGGCCAATCTGTTCTCCGTACGCAGTGAGACCAAAGTTCGCCTGAGCATGGATAGCCGCCGCCCTTCCTATCTTCTCTCTGAGAGCAGCGTCCATCAGGAGAGACTCGATAGCTTCCCCAAGTGCCTTCGGGTCGGACGGAGGAACCAGCATGCCCGTTACACCGTTCTCAATCAGTTCACTACTTCCCCCATGGTTTGTTGCGATCACCGCCCGTCCCTGCATCATGGCCTCGACTGTCACGCGGCCAAAGGGTTCAGGCTTGATCGATGGAAGCACAAAGACATCCAGCGCCTGGTAGACATCGGTGACATTCGATCGGTAGTCGACGATGTGAAACCTGCCGCTTAAGCCAAGATGACTGATGAGGGCAGTCAGCTTATCAAGGTAGTAGGATTCGTCAGCAAAATAGCTGCCAACCGCCACGAAGTAGACATTAGGAACGTGTTGAATGACAAGCGACGCAGCTGCCGCCAAGATCTCCTGCCCTTTCCAATGGCTGATGCGGCCCACCATACCCACCAAGAGACAGTCCTCAGGGACACCAAGCTCCTGTCGCAGGCTGATTCCCGTCTCATGCTTCTCGGCAACCGTGACCGCGTTGTACACAACCACCGATTTGGCCGCTAACTGCGGAGAGTCTTTGATGATACTGTCGCGCACCGCCTTTGAGATGCAGACAATCCGGGAAGCGCACAAAGCGAGAGCTTTGTGGAAAAGCCACCGAATCGGGGCCGCGACTGAAAGAATCTCCCTGACATGCCAGAGCACCGGAACGCCCGCTAATCTTCCGCCAAGAGCGCCCGAGACCGTCACGAATGTGTTGGTGTAGACCAGCGCCACACCTCGCCGCCGGGCGGTGGCACGAACGAAGATGACTCCGCTGATTAGGTCCGCGATCAGCGAAAAGACTGTCAACGGTTTCAAATACCTGCGCCGCAGGATACCGAGACGGGCGAAGTAGAATTCCACACCAAGGCGTTCGAGCTCTGGAGACAGCATGCCCGTGGGCATGTCGGCTGGCAAAATCACGATCGGAAAATATTTCTCTCGATCCAACGACCGGATCGTATGCAGCAGACCGATATCCGCTCCATACATATCGTTTGCATGATGGATCAGGAGAAGAGGTCTTGGGGATATGCGCAGCGGTCGGCTCCTAACGTATGGCAACTCAAGTCTACATAGACTGCATTGGCCAATCCAGCCTTGGAGGGGGCACTGGGATGGACGAATGCGCTTTCATTCGGGTCTCCACAAAGACCGGCTTCAGCTCAATCTAAGTGGGCCCATTCTTCCCAATAAGCCATCAGTTAGCCCCTTGACGAAAAACTTGATCTTTTCGCGCGGGTCTCTTTCCATCAATGCAATCTTAATGGGAATGGTCACAAACTCACGTAGTGTAGGAATGATTAGACGAGGAAAAGTCAGACCGTACGCTTGCAGAATCCAGACCTTGTTTCGCGCATAGTAATAACGCACTTCTGGCCGGTAGTTCTTAGTCGTCATCCTCATCCCAAACAGCTTCTTTGTGGTCGGATGACCTGACTGGTGAAGAAGAACAGCATGTTCACTGTTGCCGATATAGAACCCCCTTTTCCGAATGCGAAGGCTGTAGTCGTCATCAACGCAGTAGATAAATAGCTCTTCTTGAAACAGACCGCACTTCTCAAATGCTTCCATGGAGAAGAGACTACCGGAGGTAATCGTCAGGAACACCCCACCATCTCGGAATCGGGACACGCTTCGCTCTGTACCGGTTTCGGGATCACGATACCTCGGGATCATCTGGAGGATAGGCTTGTTCAATCTGCAGGCACGAAAGTCGGCAACCATCGCTGCAACGAATCCTTCAGTCACGTTACTATCCTGATCGAAGAGGAACACCCAATGACAGCCCGCTCTTTGCGCCTCCCGTATGCCAAGGTTCAGGGCGGTGGCAATGCCAAGATTCTTGCCGTTCTCAATCAAAGCAAATCCCAAATTACGGCTCGCTTGACGAAGCCAGCCCAACTCCGTCTCTGGGGAGCCATTGTCAACCACAACCAAGAGGTCAACCTGAGCTCTCACCTTTCGGAGAGATTCCAGATGTTCCGCTTGAGGATGGAAGGTTACGATGATAGCGCTGCTACGCTCTTCATCCATCATACGGACCGCACTCTCGACCACTTCTTGTCCGAACACAAAACCTTCGAGTTCCAGGCGAGCCTTGCCCTGTTCCTGGGCGAACGGGAACGGAGAACCAATTGAGGATTTCAAAGCTTTGCTTCAGCTAGTTTACACGTTCCTCAAGCTGTTTGCCCCTTCTACTTGAACCTACTCGGTGCCTTCTGCCTCACATGAGCCGAATCCGGAATCTAAACAACATTCTCATCCGCGGGCAGGTTTTACGTTGAACGCTGTCCTTCGCCCTCATCCTCATCTTCGACTTGCCGGCGGCTGGAGTAAATAGGACCGTTATAGATAAATGGATGGTTGCCACGTTACAATTGCACTAGACTTTCAGCAGGGTCTAATCCAGCAACGCACTTTGGAGTTCTGCGTGTCCTCGCCACCAGATAAACTCTCGCCTTCGAGAACGACACCTCTTCCGGCCCTGCAGGCGCTACGTGCTGTCGCCGCCTCTATCGTTGTTTTTCACCACTTCGCGCTGATATATAAGGACACACACAATTCCCACATTCAAGCGTCTGGGTTTGGATCGCTTGGGAGATGTGGTGTCGACATCTTCTTCGTGATTTCCGGCTTCATCATGGCTTACACGACAAGGAGAGCCGTCGGCATAGATGCCACTTGGAATTTTCTGAGCCATCGTGTGAAACGTATCCTGCCGCTTTACTGGCTATGGAGTGGTTGTCTCTTTTTTCTTTGGGCTGTTCATGCTGTACATCTCGGTCATTTCTCCAAGAAATTTCTTTTTTTATCATTTCTGCTCGTACCCGTCTCCAACGGAAAGACTTACTACCCGTTGTTGTCACAGGGATGGACTCTCGAGTTTGAGATGCTTTTCTATCTTGTTTTCGCCGCTACTATCACCTTTGGCGTGAAACGTTTTCGACTGCTTGGGATCTTGTTGGCCGCTTTCTCAGCGCTCGCGTTCATCGGAATCCTGCTCCCGGAGTGCGGCATACGGTTTCTTCTGACGAATTCAATCACTCTTGAGTTTCTCTTCGGCGTCTTTGTGTGCGAGATTCTATTGGAGTCCAAAGGACACCTATCTTTGAGAGTGTCTTACGCAAGCCTCGCAACAGGGGTCTTTGGATTGCTACTTACTCTCTTCGTGAGAGGAGAACTTGATCCTTTGCGTTTCTTCTGGTTTGGTGTTCCCTCTGCCTTCCTTGTGTTCGGGGCGGCTGCGCTTGGAACTCGGCCAGTCCCAAGAATTCTCACGTATCTAGGAGATGCCTCTTATTCGATTTATCTGGTTCACTACTTCTTTGCTTCGGCATTTGCATCCGCACTAACGCACGTTCATGTGTTATCGCGGATTCCGCCAGATGCGGTGATTATCGTCCTCGGCAGCATCGCCATAGTTATTTCGGCCAAAACCTACGACTGGGTGGAAAGACCGATCATCAAAGTGACGAAAGGCCGTAAGCCGCTTGCACCAGGAGCCATGCACGACTCTCAATCCCCGCAAACGGCTACCTAAACGTTGACTGCTGCAAGGTCACGGCGACATCACCAAGACAGTTCCTTCACCTAGGAACTACTCGATTGCTCAGTCGCTTCTGCCTAAGGTGAGGTTAAGCCGGATTTAACGCCAAACCCTCGAATTTGCGTAGAGGGTTTGCGTTGAACATGCGTCGGCCCAGCTGGTACTCGACGACATCCTCACGCTGCCGACATCAGGGCCGTCCCGGCTCCTCGTTGTTTGCCGTGGACCACTCTGGCACTGATCAGTGACAGAGTGGCAAATCAGTTGAGGATGGGGAATCTAGAATGGCGGCTCAGGCCGTAACGGCCGCGGGCTGGGTCCGCCGGTCAGCCCAGACGCGCAGGCGTTGGTTTACGGGCACTTCAACGAATTGGTGCAATAGGCACCCGGTACCAACGCCTACTGCAATAGCAAGCGGAACTGCGGCAGCGGGATGATTGTAGTGAAGGTGGTTCAGCAACGTTGGTGGTATTGGACAGACGAAGGGATGAATCAGGTAAATGGCGTAGGATGCATCGCCCAGGTAGAGAATCCATCGCGGAATCCACCGCTCGATCGCCTCGAGCGAGACTACAGACGCTACGATCATCGCCGCCGGAATGCCACTGACGAGGATTGGCGGCAGCTTGAACGCGTGCAGTGGTGGTAACAGCAGCAAGTAGAAGCCGACAGGCAGCAAAATCGCCGCTAACATCTTCGGCAGGTAGCGGCCCGACCGGCAGGCCTTTGCGATCAGCATACCAAGATAGAACTCGAAGACGACAGAGTTCAGGTAGAAGGAGACGACCGGCCACCCGGGCTTACGAAAAAACGACCCAACCGTCAACACCGTCAGCACTATACCCAAGTACACGAAAACATTCCGGCGCAGGAACAGCGCCGAGGCGAACAGGAAGTAGAACAGCATCTCGAGGTTCAACGTCCAGCCCACGCCAACCAGCGGCTGCAGCATACCATCCCGATTCACGGAAGGAAGAAAGAAATAGGAACAGAATGCCGTGACCCAATTAAGTTCGGCGTGCAGTACAAGGTGTGCCGTCAGCAGCAGAATCACAACCTTCAGCGTGGTCACCAGCCAATAGAGCGGAACGATACGTAAGATGCGGTGCACGGCAAATCGCTTCCAACCGTCATTCATAGTGAACAGCCTCTGCGATGCGTAAATCATCACAAAACCGCTGATCACGAAAAAAATGTCGACGCCAGCCCGACCCTGTGCCCAAAAGTGAACACCAAGATGCAGCCGCTCAGAGGTATAAAAGGTGGAGTGCGTTATGACAACCATCACCGCAGCAATCATTCTTAATGCTTGGATTCCAAGGAACCGCCGCGATTTTTGGTTCGAAGGCAACATAGTCGGTAACCCCTTGCAGTCTGAGAGACCGAGACTCAAAGTAGCAAAGTCCATCGGCGAGTTTCTGGTTTACAGAATCAGGAGAAGGCGGCGGATGTAGGTTGCATCATTGCGACTCTGGAAGTCGTCGCCTTGCGAAGGCTGAGTTTCCATAAAGTGGCGAAAGACATGATCAGCATGATCTCTGGCGCTCCACCTGTTAACGGAAAGTAAGCGTCCGCGTAATTGCCAATAAAACTGACCAATATCAAACTGAAGTACCAATAGGAGATAAGTGGTGCCCGGTCTGCAACATACATCCGCGCAAACTGCCATAGTGCAATCAGCATGATGAGAAGGGCCAAAGTTAGCCCAATCACACCGAACTGCAGCAACAAATCCAAATAGCCGCTATCGGCACCATGCATGGAACCTCTAACGAGTTGCATGACCCGGAGCGAATCCCCATCGCCGGTCCAAAAGCCCTTGAAACCATATCCCAACCAGAAGTGGTTCATGGCGAAAGGCATGATTGTCGCCCATTCATTCGTGCGGCCCGTAAGAGTCGTGTCTTTACCAAATAAATCGAGCAAAGCGACCCGGCCAATAAGAGTTGTGAGAATGCCGACCACTGCGGCGAAGATAAGGAAGGGCTGTTTGTCACGCGGCGCCCGGCGCAGCAGCGGCCCATACAGACGCACACCCACCAGGATGAGGTAAAGCATGACAGATTCGGCGGACCTGGCCATCACCAGACAGCCCAGGCCAAGCAGGCCGGCTGAGAACCAGAAGACACGATTTCGCCTGTCATTGCGGTAGAGGATGCCGGAGAAAAGAAAGAGCATTGCGTGGCCGAATTGGTTCTTCGTGCCCATCATGCCCTTCCATTCGCCATCGGAGTCGAGGCCGTAACGTGGCAGCACGATCGCGAGAAAAGCCCCGAAAAAGGCGAAGAAGAAGCCGATCGTCAACGTAATCCGGATTTGCTCCTCGGGTTTGTAGTAGAGCGCAACGTACCAACCTAAAGTGATCAGGGAGACCAGCAACGGCAACCCACGCAGGGAGACTCCAGGCACCTGAGACCACAAGAGAGAGAAAGCCGCGAAAAGACCAAACAAGAGGATCGTCTTCTGCCGCAACAAAGCAGGAAGCAGGTAGCGTGCATATCGGAGGCCAATGCCTGCAGCAAGTATGTAAATGATCAGAGTCAGCACCGCAAGGATAGGCGACGACGTGTCGTACGTATGTTTGAAGTCCGCGAGTTGCTTGCTTTGTGAGATGCCTTCGGTAAACCAAGAGTTCTGGCCGGCAATCAAAGTGAAGACAACAATCAGCAACCAGGTGCTGTAGCGGCGGAAGAGCGGAGTGTCCGCATCCCGGCGAGGAACGTCGTAGGGACTTGGTGGAAGGGTCATTTCCATGCTGCGCGCTCCTGCTTTTGCTGCGTGGGCAGCGAGAGAGTTTGTTGTGGGATGGGCGGCGTCCGATCTGCCTTATTATACCTTGCGCCCCTGCTGTGACTTCGGCATGCGGTGGTCCCGAGTCCGTAGTTACTGGCTTCCGGCTGTGAACTCGATTGCGGTCATGGAGTGGGCGGGAAAGGTGTGGGCACCGCTCGTGGGCGTGATGAGGGAAAACGCTGTGCCGTTCTGGGTGATTTTTGCACCCCCGATCGTGGCTAAGCTGGTGTCGTTCACCTCCCAGAAGTGGGCTCCGGAGCTTGGGAAACCAGGCAGGCGGACATCGGCGGAGATAGCGTCGGACGCGCTCTTATTGAAGACAATCAAAAAAGCGTGCTGGCCGTCAGCCGAGGTGCTGGCTGCGGCAGTCAGAAGCGGATAGGCACTGTCGTGGCCCATATTGTAGGCGGTTACCTGCAGGTTCTTGATCTGTAGAGTGCCAGAAACATTCTTGCTGTTGGCCATCAGGCGCGCGCTCAGATCCGCAGCGGTCGTCTGAGCGTCCAGGTTGTAGGTTCCCTCCAGATGCTTCCAAGCGGTGCCGATGTCGTCCAGTCCGATACCGGAATGGGTGGCGTCCCAGCCTCTCGAGTCGATCAGACCGATGCCCAGCGGGCACACGTCGCTGCCGGGATCCGGAGTAAATTGCGCGTCGAAGCTGACGTTGAACTGCACTGGGGCACCTTCGGTGCCGGCAGGCCGCTCCAAATGAGCCAACGTAGGAAAGATGCTGCGGCCCAGGCCTTGCATCCGAATGCTGAGATTTCCGGAGCTGTTGCGCTGGATCTGCGTGTTCAGCAGACGGGGCCAGAGACTGCCGACGGTGGAGCTGGCCTTGTCCAGATCAAAGGTTTGCAGCAGGCGTTTGGGTTCGACCGTACTGCCCTGGTCAGGCTCTTCCGAGCCGGCACCCGCGAAGTCGGCACGCGGGCCGTCTACCGTTACTCCGGCCAGGCGAGTGCCGAAGTGTTCGCCCCACATCGCGTAGGTGAAGTAGGCGGGTTCGTTGTTGATCGGTTGGCCGTCCGGCGCGGATTCCTTGGACTGAATCATGCCGAAGTAGCCGTTAGCGAAGTCATAGTAGTTGGCGAAGAGGACGTTGCTCTCGGGTCGGAGGAAAACCCGAACGAGGTCGGCGCACTCCAGCGCGTTGGCAAAGCTGAAGCGGTACGGCTTCGCGTCATCGCCGACCCTGCCATTGTACTCCGTGATGGCGAGCGGCAGGTCATGCCCCAGTTGTTGCCGGATCATGCGGTGATAGCCGGACAGCCGCTGCTCAATGTGTTGCGGCGCGACCATCATGGATTGCATGAGCAGATCTTCGGAAATACCAACCTTGGGCTGCTGCGGCACGTAAAAGTGCACGATGATGAAGTCCGCAGTGGCGCCGGCGAGGCGGACTACGGTGGTGTTCCAGTCGACGTTGGGGTCGGCGCCGGTACCGGGGACGGTAAGAATGCCGATCTTGATGGTGGGGTCTACCTTGCGCATGGCCGCAGCCGTGGCGTTGGCGTAGGTGGCATACTGCTCGGCAGTGTACCGGCGGAACGGAATCACACGATGGTTGCCGTGCATGCTCTCGTTGCCGAGCTCGAAGTAGACGACGTGGTACGGGTCGGGATGGCCGAATTGTTTGCGCTTCATCGCCCATGGGTGCCCGGCATCTGCGGGGGCATTCAGATACTCAACAAGTGAGGCGGCGTTCGCAGGCATTTGATCGGCCGGCAGCACATAATCACTGATCGTAATCAACGGAACCGCACCGATGGAACGGCACAGAGAGAGATACTCATCCAGGCCGAACTTCCACCCGCTAGCTTTGGCGTCGGGGCCCACGGTCTTGCGCCAGTCGTAGTTGTGCACCAGGCATCCCCCGGGGTAGCGCAGCATGCTCATGCCGATCGCCTTGCTGAACTGTAGGACTGCGGGAACGGGGGCGCCCGTGTCGGGGTTCCAGAAGCCGTCGCCCCGCTGGATCAGGTTTGGATCGGTGGTGTCGCTGGAGAAGATGCGGGCATTATCAGCAGCGTTGATATTATTGCCAAAGATGAGACGGTTCACCGGCCCGGGGGAATGCCGGGTATCCACGGTGATCAATGCATTCTGTTGTGCGCAGAGGCATGCCGCGAAGAGGAGCAGCACCATCATTATTGCCGGGAAAGTACGAAACAGGTGCATTCTGCCTCCGCGAGTGCGAGGTGCCAGGTTAATTTTCAAGAGGCACGTTGTCTCTGCGAGGTGCATGTCATCATGAACCCGCTGATCAAAAGAAAGTGTCGACTCTTCCTCATACAATTTGCTCGACACACAGCCTCTTTATGACTCACCCTTTAGCTTTCTATCGGCTTTCGAAACGAGAAGCCGCGCATGCTGGTGAACTGCTCTGTCACATCTGACAACCGTGGCAGGAGATCGATCCCGCGACGGTGAAGCAAAACTCCCATCACGACGGTGACAAAGGTCTCCGTCAGAAGTGCTGAGGCAGCCGCTCCCGGAGCCTTACACCAATAACATAGAGGGAAGAGAATAAGATTATTGAAGAAGGCTGAAACCACAATGATGCGACTGTACTGCGGCTTCATCCCAAAATTCAGCATGCCTTGTGTTCCGTAGATGTTGTTGATGGCGCAGGCGAAGGGAGTTAAGGCCATAAACTGCAGCACGATAACCGATGCCATATACTTGGGCCCCATCGCGATACGAACGATAATCTTTGCTAGCAAAAGCACAAGAAGGCCGCCGCCTAGAGAAAGTCCCCCGATGACGACCATCGCTTTGCGCAGGTATGCAACGGCCAGTTCATGGGAGCTGTGCGCCAAGGAGCATACATGAGGGTAGATCGCCTGGCACATTGGGGATACGACACCCTGACCTGCCGCGAAGATCTTGTAGGCGGCGCTGAAGTATCCCACCTCGGTCATCCCGCATACGAAACCCAAAACAACCGCGTTGGAACTGGTATACAGAGTTGCAGCAGCCGAAGACATAAAGAGGTGCCAGCCATCTTCCAACCTGTGGCGCAGCTGGGCCACGGTTGGGACTGAGAGCCTTACATGCTCCGTAGAGAACAGGATGATAACGCCGAGGATTCCAGCCAGTAATTTCCCAGCGGCTTGTACGATCGCTGCCATCAGGTAGTCCGACGAATGGCGCACGAGGAAATAAATGCCAATCGTAAAGATGATGTTGGCCGTGAGATTCACCATTGAAATCCAGTACATCTTCTCTATGCCCTGGAAGAACCACTGCGGAAATAACATGGTCCCCACGACAATTCCAAAGCTAGCGAAGAATACCGGCGCACTATCGTGAAAACGCGGTACGAAATGGGTCAGTGCGCAAAGGATCAGGAAGCTCACAATGCAGAGACTCAGCTTGATGGTCATGACGGCTGAATAAAGTTCTGATCTGAGGACTGGATCGTCGCGACGGACCGCGAGCTCCCGCGTTGCACTCAAATTAAAACCGTAATCGTTTAAAGTTACAAAATAGGCCATCACTGCCTGCGAGAAAGCTATCAGGCCGTAATGCTCAGGTCCGATCACTCGCAGTAGATACGGCACATTGACCAGGGGAAGGATATAGCTTCCCGCTTGCACCGCCATTACTGAAGCTGCATTACCCACAACCCTACGGCTCATATAAGGTCCCTTGTTCCGGCCAGACTCGCGGCACGACGACCTGATGGAGCGATCGTATTGCGATTTCCCCCTCCGAAGAGGTTTTCCGTAGACTTAAGCGATTACCGAGCGAAAAAGAAGCAGCCTACAAAGTAGACGTGTAAAGCAAACATGGATAGGCAAAGAAGTTTTACGTCAGAGCAACGGGGCTTAAGTCCGAACTTCTTCTATCTTACTACCTCGGCTGCCATGTTTATAACCAAATTAGCATGCAGCACCTCACACCGAGGAGACAAACGCACTCTTTCTCTTAGAGAGGCAGGCTCCACTCATTTTTAGATCACCGATCTCAGCGCTTCGCCATGCAGACTAAACTTGGCCAATAGTAGCCTCAAGCGGTTCTCATTTTGCATCGTCTTCAGCCGATGAGCTTTGCTCATATCCCTCCCGCCGAACTCTTGCTTTCTTCTAAGCCGACGCGCATTACTGGGAGATTTTTATCAACCAGCACCGTACTTTAGACTCACAACAACGCTCTTCTAGGTCTCGTGAACGGAAGCAGTCGCAGGCATAAATGATAAAGGCTATACTCGTCGACGATTTACTAAGCAGGCTCCGGCGCCTCCCGGTCTTGGCACCAATTGGCGAATTGGATAGTGAAGACAAGTGCACCAAGGCCATAGACTGGAACCATGTGTCGCATGTAGAGAAAACCTCCAAAATATGGGAGGAGATACGCCAGTGTTAGGACGATTATGAGTTGCTCCGCATCTTTGGAGTTGCGGTGTCCTATATTCCAGAGTGCTACCGCAAATACACATGCAAGCAGCACATGATTCACAGCATTGCTAACGATCACGCTCTTCCTTGTATGACCTACTATGGTCTGGGGCGCTTCTCCAAAGTCGCAACACGCAACCCAAAGCTTTTTCATATCCATACGTGCGGTCAATTCCAAGTGTTCTCTTTACGTAGTTCTCCCCTAGCGCTAACTGTGCATGACTCAGTTCCCATTCGTTATGGACGGGAACGTACGGAAGAAGGTTATGCGCTGATTCTGAGTTGTCAAGGACATCCAATAGTACAAGAGGGTAGAGAGCGTAGGCCTGCGCGTTGTTTCCCTTGTAGAAATTCCAACCGTTCCAGGAGGATGTGTCGGCGCCTATCGCAAAGACACCCGACCGAGCATAGGTGTACCCTCCCCACCCAATTACTGCTATGGATAAACTGATAAGTGGTACAACGACGAAAGCAGAACGCACCTTCCAATGTTTGACAAAAAGCCAAAGCTCCTTGGTATCTCATCAACAGTTAATCAGTTCACCTGCCCCGGAGGATAGTAAATCAAACGAGGACTTTCCTTCACCACATTGCAAAGCCTCACAAACGCTTGTAAATCCTCTCCGGTATCGGAAAACTCCGCTTATTCAAGACGGCTGCAAGAATCGGAATGTTGAGCGCTCGAACGTTCGCCACTGCCACAGTTGCGGAATCACGGCGTGTTGTATCCGCCTCCAGGATTAGGACGAGGCCATCCGAATGCTGAGCTAGAGCGATCGCGTCGGAGTACTGGGTCAAGGGAGGCGCGTCGATGATGATGAACTCGAATTCCTTACGAAGCTCGGTCAACCGGTCGCCGAGGCGTTCGGAGTTGAGCATCCCAGGAGAATCTCTAGTTATATTTCCGGAAGAGATGAGCCATAAATTCTCTGTCGACACCCTCTCCGCAAAAGACTGGATCGCACCCTCGCGGAACAAGGCATCCGCTAAGCCAACATTGTTTGCCGTCTGGAACAAATCTGCAAGTACTGAAGAGCGAAAGTTCGCATCAACAACACAGACGGGGCGGCGAGAGGTTTTCGCCAGTGTCTCCGCAACAGCAGCGCATACCTGGCTGCAACCACTGCCATGATCGATACCTGCAAAGACGACGACTCGCGGAGTCTCTTCCGCAGGTGAAAGAAAAAGCTGTTGCACAAGCCTTAAAGCCTCATCCTTCACGACCTGACGGCCCGCTGGACCAGCATAGCCTGCAGACGTTGCCTTGGAAGCGCGACCCGTTGTACCTGCCGAAGCAAAGCTTTTCTCTTGATCCGTTACAGACCCCAACCGAATACTTTCGTTCACGGTGACCTTTCAGTTGCTGCTCATAAGTTTCGGAATCTTGAGCATGATCATCACAGCCCAGCCAATCACATCTTCTAGGCTCTCTTCCTGGAAACCGCCACCACTAGAGGCACCCCCAAAATGTCGATGACCTGAGCAGGAGTGTGGAACGAAGGGTCGAAATAATCAAACGCGTATGCAGCGCCCATGCTAAGCACTAGAGCCAAACCGAAAGCCTCGATGGTCATGAGTGGCCAACTTGAAACTGGCAAGACTGGAATCGAGGGGGGAACGGCGATAGCCACATTAGCGATTTTAGTCACGTCAAGCGCGTCTGTGGAGCGTTCCTGCTCTCTCTTCGCGAGATAGAGCAAATAGTTGCTCTCGGCGGCCTTTGCCTCCCGTTGCAGGTCTTGTTGCCCTATCGACATTTGGTCCAACGTCACCATCTCTTTCTGAATGCTGTCCAAGCTACTCTTGGTTGCGAGAAGGGTCCCACGCTGGGCGGAGAGATCGGCCTCGGTCTTTGCAACATCCTCGCGCAGGAGTTCGTAGGTGGGATCTCTATCCGTCGTCTCTGCAACGTACTTTTTGTCTTCCGCTTGCGCGATCGCGGCCTTGTCCTGCGCGATCTCATCGTCTGCTTCCCGGACTAACGGATAACTTGGTTCATACTTCAAAACTAACTGGGTTCGTTTTGCTTGCGCGGCCACAAGCACCGTTGTCAGATCATCGATCAGCTTGTCGTTGAGACTGGATGCTTGGACCGTAGGCGCTCGCGAAGGCGTCAGCTTTAGCTGACGCCGCTCTTCCTTGATGCGCTCTTCGTCTCCAGCAATCGCCTGCTCCGTTCCATGGAGCAGACCGACGGTGGTTGCGAACTGGGACGCTAGTTGGGTCCGCTCTTCGTCCGGAGCGGCAACGGACTCGTCATATCCAAAAGCCCGCAGCTTTTCCTCCGCCGTATCGAGCTCCTTGTGGTATCTGTCGGTCTCTTCGGTGAAGAACTCATAAGATCCGGCCGGTCTATGCACTGCCACGTGTTTTGCGACGTAGAGTTCTCCGAGCGACTTTAAAACACCGTAGGAAACCCTAGGATCGGGTGACCTGTAAATCACATCGATCAGATTGGAATTTTTGACATTCGCAATCTTGAGTGACTTCGCCAAGTTCTTGACAGCTCTGGCGATTCGGTCCTCCTTCGTCTGCTTTGGCATCAGCAGATCAACCAAAGAGAACCCATGCGATTGATCAAGACCGTTTTGAAGCACAACCTGCTCAAGGACGTCGCGGCTGCTGAGCAGCTCGACCTCGGAGTTAATTTCCTCTGGTGTGACCGTACTGGCCGTTGTGATCATCTGCGTCATCGCCTGAGTTGACACCAACGGATCGAGCCGCTCCTGGTTAACAAGGATCTCCATTCGTGACGAGTACGAGGGGCCGAGAAGGAAAAACACTAAAAGGGCAGAGACAAATACGAAGAGAAAGGTGAAGAAAAGCAGTCTCTTCCTTCGAAACAGCGGAAGAAGGAAATCCCGCGCCGTGACACCACTTGCATCACTTTCCGGATACATCGCATGGATCTCTCGCATGAATTCTTGTCCTCTTTGGTTCAATAGCTACTCAAGGCAGGTTGCTAGAAGTTCAGCGGACTCTGAAAATAAGTACCTAGATTGACCGTGTACGGCACATATTTCTTGAAATTGGCAATAAACTTCTCGGGGACATAGATCATATCACCCGGACGAAGCAACTGGTCCTCACTAAGTCCTTTGCCACCCAAAACTTTCTTCAAATTGACATTTTGAACTTCATACCAATTCTGGGAAGCTCTGTGAAAAAGGAAGACCTGAGTCTTCGCTGTCACAGAGGTCATGCCGCCCGCCACGGCGATTGCTTCAGAGACCGTGAGGTCGCTACGCAGTTCGTACTGCCCAGGCTTACCGACCTGGCCCGACACAGAGAAGAAGGGTTTCTGAAAATCAAGTAAGTCCGCATTGATGATTGGTTCACGAAGGACGCCTTCATAGGCCTTCCTCACTGCGGCGACGAGTTCGGGAAGGGTCATCCCTTGCACATACAGGCCACCCATGCCTGCCTTCGCGCTGACGTTTCCGGCATTCTGGAGGTTGATATAGCCATCCGGCTGAATTGTGAGCGTCTGGTTCAACTCGGGAGAAAGCGGAAACGTAAGAGAAATCACGTCCTGCCTTTGAAGCGCATAGCGCAAGTGTTGCTGATTCGGGAGAGGCTGTGGATTCTGCGCCAGGCACATCCCGGAGCCCGTGAAGAAGGGAACACAGAAAGTGCAAACAACTGACACACACTTCTTTTTCAACAGTGTTCCTAAAGCCATTGGAATACTCCACCATCTACCAGACGGCTTGACGAGTTGGCTCTTGGCACATCTTCTGCTTCTGCAGCCTTGCGGAATGTTGTCATCTTACCGTCTCCGAACAGCTTAGGTTGTGGTTCAAAGAGTCATCGCCTTTGTGTGTACATTGCGCCATCTGAACAGAGATGGATCGTATCGTTGATGTTAAGTCTGATATTCAAGTTTGGTTTCCCCACTATCGCTACCACTCCGGGTCCCAGATTCTTAATATCAACAGACCACAAGACACCTTGACTTGCAGGCTTCGGAGGGTTGAGAGGTAGAGAGATAATGGGTGGCGCATTGATCAACTCTAGCCTCTGTCCATCGAACGACTCTTCCACTACTGAGCGGCCCGACCGCAGGTGGACGACTTGTCTACTTTGAAGTGTATTCATCTGGCTGTAAGAGAACGCCAGGAACATAAAAAGTGTTCTCATAGGTTGGCGGCTCGCTCTCCAAAGCAGAAGCAAAGCATTGACTAAGAGTGCCCAGCACACGGCATGCCATTCTTGAAATCCAAGGACTGCCTAAATCGATAAATCTCGATGTGAAGTCTCCCATCTTTTGCTCTGGGTCATACACCCCAACAAAGGATCTTGTATCAATGTGTCTCTCACGAGTTCTGAGATCAATCGGTGTGGAGGCGACTCGTATGAACGTCTTCAGCAACTCCTGAATAGGTAGACACGGGCAGTTGCTTTCACCTCGATCGTTTCAGAGGCTATGCGTCTTGTCAAGCAATCTATTGCCTTTCCAGTGACCAGAAGGAGTTTAGAAAGTACACATAAAGTGCCACAGGTGATCTGCAAAACAAGCTTGATAATCGACACTGGTAGTCTCCAAGGTCTCGCGGTGAGTGATCATTGAAAAACGTGGATAGTATTGCCATATGGGTCCTTGAAAGTGCTGTTGGGAGTGACCTAAGAGCACCCTCTGCTAGACGTGTGCCCTGGTACCGTATTATCTGATCAGGAGTGATTGAATGCATGTATTGATCTTAGGAACCCGAGGTGTGCCTTCCAAACACAGCGGGTTTGAGACGTTCGCGCAGGATCTTTCTCTCTTTCTGCGATCACGCGGTCATGAAGTTACCGTCTACTGCCAGGTTGACGAAGGCGAGATGCCTCGTGAAGATACCTGGCACGGGATACGGCGCGTGCTAATACCCGCCAGAAGAGGGTCCGTGGGCACCATCCTCTTCGATTGGGAGGCTACGCGGCACTCTCAGCGCGAGAAAGGGGTTGTGCTCACCCTTGGATACAACACAGGTGTGTTCAACCTTCTTTATCGGTTTAGCGGGATGCACAGTGTGATGAACATGGACGGTATCGAGTGGAAGCGTGAAAAGTGGTCGCTTCCGGCTCGAACGTGGTTTTGGCTCAACGAGTGGGCCGGAGCCAGAGTTGCCAATCACCTGGTCGCGGATCATCCTGAGATCGGTAGACACCTTGGCCGCCATACCTCCGCGAAAAAAATCACCGTCATTCCCTACGGTGCGGATCTGGTAAATACAGCTCCCCGAGATCTCATTCAGAAATACGATCTTACTCCGAAGAACTACTACCTTCTGATCGCAAGGCCGGAGCCAGAGAACTCAATCCTAGAGATCGTGCGCGCTTATTCCCTCAGGCCGCGTGGAGTCCCGTTAGTGATTTTAGGAAATTATAGAATTGACCCAACGCGTTATAAGCAGACGGTACTGGATGCGGCTGGACCTGAGGTTATGTTTTTAGGCGCGATCTTCGACCGTGATATCGTCAAGGCTCTTAGAATTCACAGTCAGGCTTATTTTCATGGTCATCGCGTTGGGGGAACAAATCCCTCTCTCGTGGAGGCTCTGGCCGCCGGCAGTGCCGTCATCGCTCACGACAATCGCTTCACTCGTTGGGTCGCGGGACCCGAAGCACGCTATTTTCGCTCCTCCGAAGACGTTGATACGATTCTGAATGAACTGCGCGCCGACCCAGCTCAACTGCATGCAATGCAGGAGGCTAGTCGAAAAAGGTATCTCGAAGAATTTACCCAGGAGAAGATCCTGACCGCCTACGAATCACTTCTTCTTCGATTTGCACCCGTCGCGCCCATGCAGCAGGAAACTGTCTCATAGTTGTCTTGAACAACATGTGAATGGCGGCTTGCGCCAGGTCAGGAGTGAGCTCTTGCTGTCACCCGCAATAGCAGAAGATTCCCGTCTAGTCCTGTCCACTCTCGCTTCACAGAGAGAGGTCTGGCCGCGCAAGGCTTATGGAGTATTCCTCTTTTGACGCGAACGTATTTGGTGGTTGATGCTTGTAGTGCTCCTAATCTCCGGCTAGAACTCGTGGTTCATCGAAGCGGTTTCGCAGAGTAGGCAGCTGACTGATCTAATGAACACCTACGATACATCGAGTCCCATTCTGACGGTGCTCACTCTTTCCTTTTATCTGATTGTATTGCGTTGTTGATGGGTCATTGGCGCGCCATGTTCCGCGCCACGCTGCGACAGACACATTGTGCGGAATGGCTCCTGCTCGCCGTTCTCCTAATCGCCATACGCTCGTATGGACGGCTTCTCAGGCAGACCAGCAGAGAGAGATTGCTTTCATTCTGTTCACCATGGCAGCCGGCCTGATCGCCATCGTTGTTGGCCGCGTCATACTTCTGGATCTGCTCGGCAAAGATACGACACTTACAAGCAAGACCGTGGAGTGGGCGAACATCATGCCGTTCGCGATGCAACATCTCTGGCGGCGTTACGGTGCTGGCGCTTTCTGGACCGTGTATCGCGATTCTCTCCAAGTTATGAGGTCAGCCAAAAGGTCGATGCACAATGCGGATAGTGGCTATATCGATCTGTTCCTGAGGTTCGGTATTGTTGGCCTGGTTCGCTTCAGAAGAACAGCTGCATGGACGCCGCTCTGCCTCGCCCTCTCGGACGAGTCCATGCTGCTCCTCGGCATCAACGGTGACCGGGAGCAAGCACACGCGAGTTGCTTCGATGTCAGGCGGAAGCGAAGGCTTGCACGCAAGCTGCCCTGCGTCGTACAGCTTGCGCCAGTAGAACACCTGGTTGGCGTTCACTCCATGAGCCTGAGCGACGGCCGCCACCGATACGCCGGCTCTGCGGGTCGCTTCTACGATCAGCCGCTTCTCCTCAGGCGACCTGAACTGACGTTCCCTGCGTCTTCGCACGACCGGTCCTTCGGCTTCCATCCATCCCCCTCAAAGCAACAACTCACGCTGCTCCTTAAAACAGAATGCCTAAGCGGAAAGGCACCGTCCAGACGGTACTCCCGTGACGCTTACACTGGTTCTGGCTATGACGTTCTTTTGAGTCCCGCAAGAACCTCCGTGAGGCTCTTGCGCGGTGGCCTCATCGAGTCGCCTGCCCATTAGTACTTTGTGCTCATATGCATCAGCCTTATAGGAAATGTTTTAGACGCCTACTTTCCCCTCACTGAACGCGCCCCCGAAGTTATACCCATTTTCTCCTGTGCCACACTACAGAAACTAAGTCAGTCTAAAAGCCACGGCCGCGACTACTTGCGGAATGACAAACGTCGCTTCCTTTCACCAGCAGTTTCACGAGTTAGAATAACCTGGTTTTCTACAATCGTCCGTTGTCCCTCAGAGAGCCAAACAAGAATATTCGGTTCGACATACACTTAGGCATCTGGTTAGCATAACAGTCGCAACCTCCTTACCCAATCCGCGGATTGAGACTTGATCTACGAACTCGTAGCATCTTCATAGAAGAGGGAACCCACAATGCTTTTGATTGCCCGAGGTCAGGCTTTGTCCCAAAAAGGGCGCGTAGTAGCTGCCGGCGAAGATCCTCGCAGCTCGAGCTTATGCGGAGTGGGACCTGCCGAAAACGGAAATAAAACATTTTAATCCAGCGATAGACGGATTACGCGCCGTCGCTGCACTGATGGTCTTTCAATATCATTATCTTGCTGGAAGCCGGGTACCGGACTGGCTAAAGGGCGGCTGGGCTGGGGTGGACATATTCTTTGTGCTGTCAGGCTTCCTCATCACGGGAATTCTTTTCGATAGCCGGGAACGTCCTTACCGGTTACGAAATTTTTATGTTCGCCGCGCGTTGCGAGTCTTTCCGCTTTATTACGGCGTGTTTCTTGTCATAAATGTCAGCACTCCACTCTTCCAGTGGATGTGGAGTGGAAGTTGCGCGCTGTGGCTTGTATATCTGGGAAATCTTCGGCACTTTCTGCAGCCTGGTCAGACAGAATCAGTTCCTTTGAATCTGGTCTCGCAAAGATTCAACCTGTCTGCCCACCTGATCCACTTCTGGACCCTTTGTGTTGAAGAGCAGTTCTACATGGTTTGGCCGTTCGTAGTCTTCTTCGTGAGTGATCGTGTTCGGCTCAGGAATCTTTGCTTTGCCATTGTCGCTCTCTGTCCGCTGTTTCGACTAGCTGTATTCCACTTCACATCACAGGCTGTCCTTGAAGGCAAGTT
Source organism: uncultured Granulicella sp. (assembly GCA_965198885.1). Classification (GTDB taxonomy): domain Bacteria; phylum Acidobacteriota; class Terriglobia; order Terriglobales; family Acidobacteriaceae; genus Edaphobacter. Next base: position 4,090,926 of record OZ240677.1, read on the forward strand.
TTTGGTTTTCTCCACGCCCTTCCGTGTTGACGCGTTGATGCTCGGCGGAGCGTTGGCTTTGATGTTGCGTGGACCCGAGGCGGAACGCCTGCGTCGCAGCGCCTCATCGCTCCTCGTTGGAGCCGTTTTACTCTTTGCGGTCGCCTGGATCATTGCCGTTTTTGTCTTACACCAGAGATCCACGTTGGCTGACAATTCGCCGTGGATATCAACTGTGGGTTTCTCATTTGTCGACCTCATCTCCGCTGGCGTGCTGCTCCTTACTCTGAAGCCTAATACTATCTTCTATCGAGCCTTGTCTCTAGGGCCTTTGCGTCGACTCGGCCAGATCAGTTACGGTTTTTACGTTCTGCACTACATCCCCATGGATTTCTACGAGCGCGTTTCGGAGCATTTGCTAACGGGGCACTCTGCGCAAGTGATTCTTACCGGCATCATAGGATGTGTCTCAAGCGTGATACTTGCTTATCTGAGTTTCCGCTACTTCGAGACTCCGTTCCTAGGGATGAAAGACCGCTTTACACGCTAAGCGTTCAGGAGGGTTCTCAGATCTTTGAGATGTGCGACCAAGTCAGATCGCTAGCGTTTCCGGCCGGATCCAGATGAGAACGCCGATTCGATTTGGACGTGCCGGCTGATCAACTGATCAGCGAACGATCTCGATGTGACCTAGAGTCTGCATCAGAGCCGTGGGAGAATCTTCTCTGCAATGGACAATGGGATGGCCTTTCGTGTGCCAACGCCCGGCCATATACGTTCCACCCATACCGTACAGAGTGGTGTAGTTTCTCACGCGCCATAAGGTGACTCCACCGCTCACACAAAGATGCCGTAATCTAAATGCAGCAGCATCTCCTCTACGAGACGCGCCCCCGCTTCGGCTCGCGAAACTCCCAACGGAGTACGTCGTCGAAAGGCTCTTTGATTTCGCCCGGCTTTCGCACCGTTACCAAAGATCTCTTCAGCCAGGGAAGTGATCCTGGCGATACGCACGGCACGGTCGGACTCGTCATAGGTAAGCGGCTCCCGCTTGCACTTCCGATGTACCAGCGCTCTCCGAGGAACAAAATAGGTGTACATCTCTTCGTCGCTGTGACCTGCCCCCGGAAAACTCTGCCAAATGACACTGGAGTTCTCTCGTACATTATTTGAGAGGACGGAAGCGATGAAGAAGAGCCGGTATACGGAAGAGCAGATGATCGGGATCTTGAAGCAGGGCGAGGCTGGGGTGAAGACGGCGGATCTGTGCCGAGAGCACGGGATCAGCGCGGCGACGTTCTATGGCTGGAAGCAGAAGTATGGTGGGATGGAGGTTGCCGAGGCGCAGCGGCTGAAGACGCTGGAGGACGAGAACCGCCGTTTGAAGCTTCTGGTGGCGGAGCTGAGTCTGCGTGGCGAAGCGCTGAAGGGCGTGATCCGAAAAACGGCTGGAGCTTGCCGGTCTAAGAGCTGATGTGGCGTTCGCTCAGGCCGCACATGACCTGAGCGAACGCACGGCCTGCAAGCTGCTGGACGTGGAGCGGTCGAGTTATCGATATGAACCGAGGCCGGACCGTAACGCGGAGTTGCGTGACGCTGGCGCGGCAGAAGCCGCGCTACGGCTATCGTCGGCTGCACGCGTTGCTGAGCCGCAGAGGTCACGAGGTGAACGTGAAGCGGGTCTATCGGCTGTATGTGGAAGAGCGGTTGATGGTGCGCCGCAAGAGGCGCAAGCGTCTGGTGCGCGATCGTAGCGCAGAGGCCCGGCTGACCGGGCCCAACCAGGAGTGGGCGATGGACTTCATCGTCGACGGTCTGGCGACGGGTCGGATGGTGCGGATCCTCAGTGTGGTCGATGCCTATACGCGCGAGTGCCTGGCGCTGGAGGCCGACACCAGCCTCGGCTCGCGGGCCGCGTGACGCGGGTGCTGGAGCGGGTCATTGCCGAGCGTGGCCGGCCAGAGAACGTACGCTCGGATAATAGGCCGGAGTTCACTTCGCGTCGCATGATCGGCTGGGCCGAAGACTGGAAGGTCGGGCTGGTGCACATCCAGCCGGGCCGCCCAATGCAGAACGGTCACGTCGAGAGCTTCCATGGCAGGCTGCGCGACGAGTGCCTCAACGCAACCTGGTTCCGGACACTGAACGACGTGCGGTGTACTCTGGCAACCTGGCGCGAGGAGTACAACGGCGAGCGGCCCCACAGTTCGCTGGAATACCGCACGCCAAACGAGTTCAGACAGCAGTTCGGCTATGCAGATGTGGAAAGCAAACAACGCTTCCCACATCCGCACAGCCGCGGCGGCGACGATATCGTCTCGACGCCAAAACAAAACTGGGAAACTCCAGTTATCAATGGGTGAGAAAAAGGGGGCAGGTCAAGTCCAACACCTGACATCTCCGGGATCGACGAAATACGCCGCACTGCTCTTCTCGTATAAATTGACTTCTGAATAGGTTCGCCTTGGCGGCCAACGACAAACATCCGGATGGAGAACGATGAATCGCAGAGACTTCTTGAAGACGGGCAGCACGATCGTGGCGGGGGCATCGCTCACTTCATCCGCCCGCGCCGCCGCAACTTCGTCTGCTGCGTCGGGCCGAGCCCTTCTTTCCATTGATCGCAACTGGCGCTACAGCAAGACCTTCACCGAAGCCGCCACCGCGCGCGACTTCGATGACTCCGCCTTCGATAGAGTCGTCATCCCGCACTCCAACATCAAGCTCCCCTGGCACGCCTTCAACGACAAGTCCTACGAGTTCATCTCCATCTATCGCCGCAAGCTCGACCTACCCTCCGGTGCCAAAAGCAAGCGCGTCTTCGTCGACTTTGAAGGCGCCATGCTTGCCAGCACTGTCTACCTCAACGGCAAACGCCTCGGCGAGTACAAGGGCGGCTATACACCTTTCTCTTTCGAACTCACCGATCATCTCGACCACTCCGGCAAAAATGTTCTCGCCGTAAAGCTCGACTCTACCGAGCGCACCGACATCCCGCCTTTTGGAGACGAGGTAGATTACCTTACGTTTGGCGGCATCTACCGCGAGGTCAGCCTACGCATTGTCCCGCAGCTCTCCATAGAAAACGTATACGCAATGCCGACCACCGTCCTCGCCTCACCCGGCCTGGACACCGCCATCTATCTTAGCCGCTCTGCCCTCGCCTACACAGGCAAGCTCTCCGTCAACGTCGAATTGATCGATGGCGTGACCGTCATCGCGAAGTCTACCGAGAAGATCCTCGCCCCACCCGTTAGTCCCACGGTTGACGCCTCCGACGCCGGCCAGACTCGCGGCTCTCAGCCTTTCGCCGACACCGATAAGGCCAGCCACCGCGTCAGGTTCACCGCGCTCAGAGACATCAAGCTCTGGGACCTCACCGATCCGAACCTCTACACCGTGCGCGTGCAGCTACTCAGTGACGGCCAGATCATCGACGAGGTCTCTCGTCGCATCGGCTTCCGCGAGGCAATCTTCACTGAGAATGGCTTTTCACTCAACGGCAAGATCGTCAAGCTCCACGGCCTCGATCGCCACCAGACCTTCCCCTGGGTCGGCCAGGCAATGCCCGCCCGTGTTCAGCGCCAGGACGTCACCATCCTCCGCCGCGACCTCCGCTGCAACATCGTCCGCACCAGCCACTACCCCCAGTCCCGGCACTTCCTCGACGCATGCGATGAGCATGGCCTGCTCGTGCTCGAAGAGCTTCCCGGCTGGCAGCACATCGGCGACAAGCCTTGGCAGGACATTTCCGTCGACAATGTCCGCCGCATGATCCAGCGGGACTGGAACCATCCCTCCATCATCCTCTGGGGCGTTCGCATCAATGAGTCGCCGGATAATCACGATTTCTACACCCGCACCAACGCCCTCGCCCACGCGCTCGACACCGGCCGGCAGACCTGCGGCGTTCGCGCCGGCAACTTCAACTCCGAGCTCCTTGAAGACGTCATGACCATGAACGACTTCGGCTGGCCCCTGCGCGCGCCCAACCATCCCCTCTGGCTCAACACTGAGTTCGTCGGCCACACCTTCCCCACCAAAACCATCGACTCGCTCGAGCGCCTGCGCGAGCACACCATCCGCCACGCCCGCGTCCATAACACCCTCGCCTCCACCCCGCAGTACTCCGGCGGCATCGGCTGGTGCGCCTTCGACTACGCCACCCACAACAACTTCGGCTCCGGAGACCGCATCTGCTACCACGGCGTTATGGACATCTTTCGCACCCCTAAGCCCGCCGCCGGTTTTTACAAGTCCATGTGCGACCCTGCCACTGAGATCGTCCTTGAACCCGCCTTCCACTGGGCCCGCAACGACGAATCGATAGGCATCACCTACGCCCTCGTTTCTTCCAACTGCGACCACCTCAAGCTCACCTGCATCACTCCTCAGGGCGAGTATCTCCTTGGCGAAGGCGGCCCCGACCGCAAGCAGTTCCCCTTTCTTCCTTATCCACCCTTCTCCATCCCGTTGGACTTCCACGGCCACGGCTGGGGCGACCTCCGTATCGACGGCTTCCTCAACGGCAAGCAGGTCATCAGCAAGCGATACTCCGGCTCCGGCGTCGACCACGCCTTCAAACTCGTTCCCGACGATACCTCCCTCGTCGCCGACGGAGCGGATGCCACTCGCGTGATCCTCCGTGCCGAAGACGAGTTCGGCAACATTCGTCCCTTTGCCATGGATGCCATCCTGCTCGAACTCACCGGCCCCGCGGACCTCATCGGCGACAACCCCTTCAGCCTGATCGGCGGCACCGGTGCCATCTGGATCCGCGCCCGCGAAACCGCCGGCAAGGTCACCGTCAAGGCCACGCACCCCGTCTTGGGTGTCCAGACGCTCGACCTCACCCTGACCCCCTCTGAACCAGAGATCGCCTGAGTGAAATGCGGTGCTGCCCCCCGCGAGGGTACGCGGGCCGTTAGCGCTAGGTATGACCCTGAAGTGGATGCCAAGCCGCGCAGTGAAGGCCAACGCAGCAGAGAGGAGCGCCACCATGGAAGCTTAACTTTTGTCCCTCGACTCGGTGGTAAACGGACTTATATCAGCACCCTTTGCTCTCTTCCACGATCAACGCGTGTACCAAAGCCCAATCCTGATCGTTGGCACAAGCGTCGTAGAAGTGTGCCCGTCCACCGACTGGAGCTTCATCGCGTCGGTCGTGGCTTTCTACTTGCCAGCGAGCGGATGAGGCCTGATGAACGCGCTTCCGGCCAGCTATGCTCCCAGATTGGTACCAAATCTAAATCTCTAGTGCAAATCTCTAGTGCCGTATCGGCAGTGCTCCGCTGCGAGAACCTTCCGCGCGTCGGCGCTGCTGGCGCGGAGCAGTGCGGATACGGCGATTTGCGCTAAGCCGCTAGCGCGGTAAAAGTATGGGGATTGAAAGCTGTTCGCGGTGAGCCGATGCGGCTAACTGGGCACGAGCTGGGATGACGTTGAGCTTAGCGGGGATAATCCGTGGTGCGTCTGCGGTGCGGATGAGAGGGCTCACGCAAGCATCGTGGTCACCTGGAGCCGGTTCAAGCCATGGGGTGGCGTTGACCGGATGAGCGCCAGTGGGTGAGAGGAACCGGGTTGGCACGCAGGTCGGCATGATCTTGCTCAGGATGAGTCGAAGCGCGCGCGGGCGGTCAGTGAGTGTGGACTGCACTGTTCAAAGGAGAAGTGTAGCGGGACCCGGTGCAGGGTACCGAGCTTGCACTGAGGGCAGGATCGGTTGAGTGCGGATGTCTGCGGTTCACTCAGCAGTGCGTTGTTGTCTGGAGCGACGGCGTGGAGATGGCTCCTGCATAGGGCGAGGGCATGGCTGCGGTTGCGGTTGGCGAGCAGGCCGAAGTGGCGGATCTTGACGAAGCCGGCGGGCAGGACGTGAAGCAGGAAGCGGCGGATGAACTCGACCGCGTCGAGGGCCATGACTGCACTGCGGTTGTTATGTCTGGAGTCGCTCCACCGAAATCGTACCTGTCCGTGGTCGAGGCTGAGGAGTCTCCCGTTGGAGATGGCGACGCGGTGGGTGTAGCGGGCAAGGTACTTGAGCACGTGTTCCGGACCGCCGAAGGGAGGCTTGGAGTAGACCACCCACTCCTTGTTGCGCAAGACAGAGAGCAGGGAGTGAAAGGCACGTGGCTGAGAGAGCGCAGCCAACGTGCCGGCGAAGCATAGTTCGTTGTGCCGATAGCTCTGCTTGAGGAAGGCGAGCAGCTTGCCGCGGAACACGCGGCTGAGCACACGTACCGGCAGAAAGAAGTTACGCCTTGACCGGACCCAGCAGGAGCGGTCGAGCGCCAGTCCTCCGGCGGGAACCAGGCAGTGCAGGTGGGGATGATGTCCCAGGTTCTGCGACCAGGTGTGCAGCACGGCGAGTACGCCGATGCGAGCGCCCAGATGGCGAGGGTCGGCGGCGATCTCCAGCAGGGTCTCGGAAGCGGCCCGAAACAGCAGGTTGTAAAACAGACGCTGGTTGCGGAGTGCGAGTGGTGCTAGTTGCTCGGGCACGGTGAAGACCACATGGACATAGGGCACCGGCAGCAGGCTTGAGGCCTGCTTCATGAGCCAGCGATCGCGTGCCGAGGACTGACACTTGGGGCAGTGCCGGTTGCGGCACGAGTCGTAAGCGAGAGTCTCGTAGTCGCAGCGATCGCATCGTTCGAGATGCGTGCCGAGCGCCGCCGTTCGGCATCGGCCGATGTCGCGCAGTACCTTGCGCTGCTGGTCCGAGAGCACATGGCCCCAGCGCTGAAGGAACTGGTTCTGGTGAGCATGAAAGACATCGGCCACTTCAAGCCGATGTTCTGTCATGCGGTTCTGATCCCTCCCTGCGACGTGCGCGGAATGCGGATCGGCAGATCGTCGAGCGGGCTTGGCGTGCCATGCAGTCTGGCTTCGGAGACGTGCAGGTATCGCGAGGTGGTCTCCAGATCGCGGTGGCCGAGCAAGAGCTGGATGCTGCGCAGATCGATGCCCGCGTCCAGCAGGTGGCTGGCGAACGAGTGGCGCAGCACATGCGGGCTAAAGGCCTTCTTGATCCCCAACTGCTTGCGCAGCTTCTGGCAGACAACGCGAACCGCGTTTGCCTTCAGTTGCTCTCCGACTAGCCTGCCGGGAAAGAGCCAGTCCTTGGGCTTGCGCCCACGCCAGTACGCGCGGAGGATCTCCAGCAACTTCGGCGACAGCATCACCTGACGCGGAAACTTGCCCTTGCCCTCGCGAACGTGGATGATCATCCGCTTGCTGTCGATGTCGGTGACCTTAAGATCGAGCGCCTCCTGACAGCGGAGGCCCGCGCTATAGTACAGAGCCAGCAACGCCCGATACTTGATGTTCATCTCTGCATCGAGCAAGGCACAGATCTCCTCCCGGCTCCAGACTGTCGGCAGCTTGCGCCGCACCTTGGGCTTGATGATCTCCTGATCGAACCAGGTCTGCTTCAGTGTCCGCGTATAGAGGAACTTCAGTGCCGAGCGGGCCCCTTGGATCGTTCCCCAAGCCAGCTTCCGTTCGTTGAGCAAATGCAGAAGAAACGTCCGAATATGCTCGGGACCGAGCTGATCGGGCGACTTGTGGAAGTAGGCTGCGAACTCGGCAACGGTGTGAGTGTAGTGGCGAACTGTGCGTTCGGAGAAGTTCCGTAGCCGGAGATCCTCCTGCATGCGTTGGCGTAGCTGTGTCATGGACACCTCCTTCGGTGTCCAACACTCTATCCAAACGCCACAAAAGCATAACCCCGCCGCGCTAGTGGCTTAGTGCAAATCGCAGAGTCACTCATCGAACGGCTGGATTACTTTCCCACAAGCCGATACCCGGTGCTCATCTTTGATCCACTACTCCGTAGTACCTACCATCTTGGCCATTTGCCCGAATGGTAGCGACGGAGCCAAACGGATCAGCAGGTAAAGTACGTTGCTAAGGCCGGGGCGAATCTCTGTCTTGCCCGCTTCTACACCGGCGATAGCCTTGGACACCAGAACATCGACCGGCATGCCTTTCTGGTCTTTCATCTCTTTTGCGAACTCTCCGCGAAAGAGCTTCGTTTCCACGCCTGGAGGCGCGAGCTCCACTACGGTGACCTTGGAGCCTTTTAGCTGGACTCGCAGGCAGCGGGAGAACGCATGCATCCCTGCCTTGGCCGCACTATAGATCGGGGATAGAGGGAATGGGATGAAGGCCAGACCCGATGACACGTTGACGATCAGCGCGTTTGGTCTGCTCCTAAGGTGCGCGAGAAACGCCTGCACCATTTGCACTGGTCCATTCAGGTTGAGGTCGAGTTCGCGCGTGACATCGGGTAATGGGCGCTGGTCGTTAAGGTTCAGATTACGCATGATGCCTGCGTTGTTGAACAGGGTGTCGCACGCGGGGAATTGTGTCATGACCTGCCGGGACAAAGCATCGATGTCTTCTGCTTTGCTGGCATCGCTCTGGATCGAATGAACGGCAGGGAGGCTGGACTTAGCCTCCTGCAGCTTGCGCGGATCGCGTCCAGTGACGATGACGGTGTTGCGGCGGGCGATGAGCTGCCGTGCCAGTTCAAAGCCGATGCCACTGGTACCGCCGGTGATCAATCGTTCTATTTTCGAGTTTCATGATTTCTCCATACTGCGAAAAAGTGGAATTGTAAGAGCTTCAGGAGGTAAAAGCCGTCGCAAGCAGAAGTGCCGCGAAAAGAGCTACCGTCATCCGCGGCTGCGGATATTCAAGAAAGAGCACGCAGAGCGCAAACCATGCAGTGGCCGCTAGAAGGCCCAGCGAAACTCCGGGCCACTGCCCCAGGGCGACTACGCCCTGCCGAATGGCAAAGAACGCAAGCAGCGCAAACAGTATCTGGCTGATGCCGTAAGCGCTGTTGAGGCCGTAGAAAAGGGTGGTGGAGGGACCGGGCGCACGCTTGCCGCGCAGATACTGGGAAACAACGTCAATGCCGATCTGCAGCAGCCCGCTTAGAAGAAGCCAGCTATAGGCGGCATAGAGAAGCGTGTAATGCAGTCGATTGGAGTGGTTCAGGAAGTGCATGCTTTTGCCTCGAAGAGGGAAAGGAACTCCACTAAGGAGGGACCTCTATATGGCACTATAGGACTACTACTCTCTTTCAGGAAGTAGGCACTTTCAAGTGCAATACGCACCAAACGGAGAGTGTAAGAATGGCAACAAAGCTACAGCTCACGCCCGATCAGATTGCCTCTCTGCATTCCTATGAAAGTTGCGGCTCGAAGCAAGTGGCCGACCCGCGCGTTGAGGCACTGGTGACGGAACTGATTGGTCGAGTCGCCGACAAGTGGACCATGCTCATCCTTGAAGTCCTGACGGAACGAGGAGAAACACGCTTCACTCGACTGAGTGAGTTTGTGCCCGGGAATCAGCTACAAGATGCTGACGCAGACGTTGCGTTCCATGGAACGCGAAGGGTTGATCGAACGCACCGTTCATCCGGTCGTGCCGCCGAAAGTCGAGTACAAACTCACTTCTCTGGGCTTAAGCCTTGGAGCTGCCTTCTGCGGAGTATGGATGTGGGCAGAGCAGCACCTGGAGCAGGTCGGAAAAGCACGTACTGTATTCGATGAACGTCCCCTCTACGGATCACCGAAATATAGGTCTCGAGAAACGCCGTTTTCGTCAGTTGGGCTGGTCGACATGCTCTTGGTGGGCAACCGTTGGCGGGGTATCTTCGAGCTGAAAGTTGCTCAGACCCACTTCAACCAAACGAAATAGCTGATGCGGTTTAAACTCAACTCGCTCTCGTAGAGAAAGAGCGATTGCAGTTAGTTCGTCGCAAGAGCAAGGTGGAGACGGGGGAGTTAAGCTGCGGGTGATCGTGGCAAACTCTCTCGTCTTTAGCTTGAGAACGACCGTTCTTGCGCAACGAGCATTTCCCCTTGAACCGTTCCACACCTTTTCTGCTAGGCGACGGATCAAAAGCTCCGTTTCAGCAAGCGGAATGTCACGCTCGAAGGTGTCTTCGGCAGATATCGACTTGCTTGCTCGATTTGGCACGACCGGATTGTGGTCGATCCCACGGGCGAGTTGATGGAGCCGCATCCCGTAGCGTCCAAAGTGAGTTTCCAACTGCGCCAAGTCAAGATTGAACAAGTCATTGATGGTGGCGATGCCGACTGCCTTCATTCGAGACTCTGTCACCTGTCCAACTCCTGGGATCCGCCGCACCGTCAACGGCTGGAGAAAGCTTTCGCTTCGTGGGGCTGAATCACAAAAAGCCCGTCCGGCTTTTTCCAGTCAGAAGCAATCTTAGCCAGGAACTTGTTGGGCGCCACGCCGGCAGAGGCGATCAGGTTGAGCTCCGCCCTTATCTGTTGCCGAATCGTCTTCGCCACGAGTGTTGCTGTGGGCAAGCCTGTCTTGTTTTCCGTCACGTCGAGATACGCCTCGTCCAGAGACAGGGGCTCAATCAAATCTGTATGGCGTTCGAAAATCCCCCGGATAGCTCGGGAGGCTTCTTTGTAGCGGACGAAGTCAGGCGGGATGAAGACCGCTCCGGGACAAAGACGCTCTGCCGTAAGCGCTGGCATCGCAGACCGTACTCCAAAACGACGCGCTTCGTAGGAAGCGGCGCACACGACCGACCGATTGCCTCGCCATGCAACAACGACCGGCTTACCGCGCAAGTCTGGGTTGTCTCGCTGTTCAACGGACGCATAGAACGCGTCCATGTCGATATGCACGATTTTGCGTGGTGTCGGAGCGCCGTCCTCAGATAGCGGAATGAGTGGATTATGGCTCGGCACGCTAGCTGTGGAGTCTCAACAGGTTGTTCCGATCTAGTCCTGATCGGGCTGATGGGTGGCGACAGTCCGAGACTACTATGAGGTCGATGCCAGTTGTACTGGTGCAGCCAGGCGTGCAGCTCCTGGCTGCGTTCGTTTGAGTCCTGATAGGAGCGCAGGTAAGCCCACTCGCGTAGCGCGGTTTGGATGAAGCGCTCCGCTTTGCCGTTGGTGCGCGGCGTGTATGGTCTGGTGAAGCGGTGCTTCAGTCCCAGCGTTCGGCAGGCCACGGCGAAGGCTCGCGAGCGATAGGCCGGCCCATTGTCGGTGAGGATGGCCCGGAACTGGATGCCAAGCCGCGCATAGTAAGCCAGCGCCTGGTTCAGGAAGGCGACAGTTGAATCGGCCTTTTCGTTGGGATGAAGCGCCGAGAAGGCGATGCGCGAGTGATCGTCGATGGCCACATGCACGTACTCCCAACCCGCGCCCGAGGCCGAGTCCCGGCGGTTTCCGGTCACGCGGTGCGAGGGCCTGACGATGCGGCCCAGCTTCTTGATGTCCAGGTGCAGCAGGTCGCCTGGAGCGGCGTGTTCGTAGCGCGGGAACACCGGCCTGGGCTCCAGATCGCGCACCCTGCTCAGCTTCAGACGGCGCAGGATGCGGCTCACCGTGGCCCGGCTCAGACCCGTCTGCCGGGCGATCCGAAACCCCGTCCAGCGCTGCCGCCGCAAGACTTCCACCCATTCCACCAACTCCGCCGACGTCGGCTGGCGAACATGCCGAGGCCGCGAACTCCGATCCCGCAGCCCGGCAGCCCCTTGCTCGCGGAACCGGCTAACCCACTTGGCCGCTGTCTTCGCGCTGACGTTGAAGCTGGCCGCGGCCAGCTTCAACGTCTGGCCCTGCACCACAACTGTTCTGGCAAGCTGCTCTCGACTATGAATCGTAAGTCGGGCATTCTGGTGATAGTCCATCTGGTCTCCTGCGTCCTGAGTCTTCGCAAACCCAGCATCACAGTTCTCGATCAGATGGACAACCTATTGAAACCTCACAACTAGAGGCGGGGTGTTAGCCGCCACCAAACCCCAGTCGCGACCGGGTTTGAGGACCAATGCAGGCCGTTGCACCCGTTTGCACTGGAAGCGAGCTCAAAGTATCCAGAAAGTATCCCAATTCCGGAACTAGTGATTCGCCGTCGCCGCACCGCTTGCTGTAAATTAGTGAAAAAAAGTTGATGGTGGCCCGGGCAGGAGTCCAACCTGCGACCTTCGCGTTAGGAGTGCGCTGCTCTATGCAACTGAGCTACCGGGCCACTCCCCTCAGTCTATCTCAGCCAAATTCCCGAACGCTCCCCGCACTCGCCAGAATGATAAACTTCGCATAGCCTATATGCCGCCACTCTCCCGCAGAAAGTCCACAAACGTCAACATCGGCGGAGTCCTCGTAGGCTCTTCCTCCCCCGTCGTCGTCCAGTCCATGACCAACACGGACACCGCGGATATCGAAAGCACAGTCCAGCAGATTGCCGCCCTCGCCCGTGCCGGCTCGGAGATGGTCCGCATCACCGTCAACAACGATGATGCCGCCAAGGCCGTGCCCTACATCGTCGAGCAGATCCTCGCCAAGGGCTGGAACACCCCCATCATCGGCGACTTCCACTACAACGGCCACCAGCTCCTGCGCAAGTACCCGGCCATGGCGCAGGCCCTCTCCAAGTACCGCATCAACCCCGGCAACGTCTCCATCGGCCGCAAGGATGACGACAACTTCCGCACCATGGTCGAGTGTGCCGTCGACAACCAGAAGCCCGTCCGCATCGGCGTCAACTGGGGCTCGCTCGATCAAGCCCTCCTCACCCGCATGATGGACGAGAACTCCAAAGCCCCCAACCCGCTCGACGCCCGCGACGTCATGATGGAGGCCATGGTCGTCTCTGCCCTCGACAACGCCGCCGCCGCCGAGCGTTACGGCCTGCGCCGCGACCAGATCATCCTGAGCGCCAAGGTCTCCGGTGTCCGCGATCTCATTGACGTCTACTCCGAGCTAGCCCGCCGCTGCGACTACGCCCTCCACCTCGGCCTCACCGAAGCCGGCATGGGCATGAAAGGCATCGTCGCCTCCACCGCCGGCCTCAGCCCGCTCCTCCTCGCCGGCATCGGCGACACCATCCGCGTCTCCCTCACCCCCACCCCCGGCGGCGATCGCTCCGAAGAGGTCCGTTGCGGCCAGCAGATCCTCCAATCCCTCGGTATCCGTTCCTTCATGCCGCAGGTCACCAGTTGCCCCGGCTGCGGCCGCACCACCTCCACTTACTTCCAGGAGCTCGCCGAGCGCATCCAGTCCTACCTCGTCGAATCCATGCCTGAGTGGAAAAAATCCTACCCCGGCGTCGAAGAGTTGAAGCTCGCGGTCATGGGCTGCATCGTTAACGGCCCCGGCGAAAGCAAGCACGCCAACATTGGCATCTCCCTCCCTGGCACCTTTGAAGATCCCAAAGCTCCCGTCTACATCGACGGTGAATTCTCCACCACCCTCAAAGGCGACCGCATCGTAGAAGAGTTTCAGAGTATCCTCGACGGCTACGTCCACAAGCGCTACGGCGCCGGTGCCCACGCCACGCCGTCTGTCAAATCCAACACTGTCCATGCGAATAGTGGAGATGAGCAGAAGCCGATCGAGCCACCCGTCTTCGCCGTTTTGAATTGAAGACCAAGCAGTCAGGCGAGCATTTGCGTCTATACTTCGTTTACAGGTGATGACCATGGGCAATACACAGGTTCTTCCCACCGAATCGGTCACTTCTCAGATACTTAGGGCTTTAGAGAATCCTAAGTATGTCTGGAGAACCATCTCCGGTTTGGAGAAGGAGACTCAGCTCCCAACGGAACAGATCGTGACCACCCTGACCACGCTTCCAGAAGACATCCTTGTCATCGGACGCGGCAGCGGGGGAAAGAACCTTTACACAACCCGGGAACACTACAGAAAAGCGCAATCCTGGGCAGGTAAACTTCTCAGTGCCCTCTCGGATAGCGTGAAATGAACGAGGCCGTTGAAACCGTTCTTTGGGGTTTCGCCGGTGGATTGCTCGCAAAGCTACTTCAGGTTGTTCGTCATGCCAGTCTCCCAAAGGAAGCCCGTCCAATACTGATGTCTGACCCGATGTTCTGGGTAAGTTGGGCATCGCTTGGGCTTCTGGGTGGTCTAGTTACCTTGGCGTATGAGCGCAGCGGCGTCAGGTTGCCCCCCATTGTCGCAATCAACATCGGTGCATCCGCTCCTCTCATCGCGGACAAGCTCATCTCGACGGTTCCATCACTCGGTCGGGCAGACTGACGTTCATTCGGCTAAGAACTCGGACAGCAGAAAACATCCTTGCCTTTACTGTCTCCGAATCAACGGAACGGTATGCCGCCGCAGCTCTGCTAACGAATAGAACGTCCCTCGCCACACCACGCCTCCTTGCCGCAGCGTGATCGCCATAGACCGCAGCAGCGTATACACAAACAATCCCGCCGCAAACGGAGCCAGCAGCGCGTTCCAAGCCGAGATCCCCGAAGGCCGGCTCATCAGCACATATCCATAAGCGATCGCTACAATCGCCACCAAAGCTGGAGCCAACAGCCCCGGCACAAACACGCTCGCAAACGGCAGAATTGCAAACACTCCCAGCCACCCGCAGGCCAACAGAACCAGCCACACATGGAAGTTGAAGACGGAGAACATATTCTTCGTCATAACATTCACCAGCCCCAGAGCTCCGGAGGCCCAGTGCACCCGCACCAGCCCACGCCCGAACGCCACCCGCTGCCGCAGCCCCGCCCACTTCACTCGCCGCCCCAGCCCCAGGTCTTCAACAATCTCCATCGGAAAGCTCGCAAACCCGCCGATCTGCTCATACGCCGTCCGCCGAATCAGATTGAACGCTCCAATCCCAATCGCATCCCGCTTCGCCTTCGGATCGCCAACCTTCCAAGGCCTTACTCCCCACAACCCGAAGATCTGAAAGAACCCCAGCAGCGCCGCCTCATCCCAGCCCCGCCGGATCGTCGTCGGGATCAGCACCAGATGGTCTGCCTGCGTCGCGACCGCGTTCGCCAGCGCTCTCCTCAGCGAAGCCGGATCAAAGATCACATCCGCATCGGTAAACAGCAGAAAGTCGCTCGCAGCCACCCGCGCCGCCGTCGCCATAGCATGGGTCTTCCCCAGCCACCCACCCGGAAGCTCACGGATGTGCATCACATCCAGCTCTTCCGGATGAAGCTCCGCCAGCCGATCCATCACTTCCCCAGTCCCATCCGTCGATCGGTCATCCACCGCGATGATCCGCACTCCGGCATAGTCCTGCCGAAGCAGCGACTCCAGGCAAGCCCCGACGTTCTCTTCCTCATCTCGGGCCGGAACGATCACCGTCAGCGTCGGTGCCCCCGCGGGCGTCAGATCATTCTCCGGAAGCAGCAGGTCCGGAATCCCCGGCAAGCCCCTTTGCGCCGCCAGCACTCGCGGCACCCAGCAGAGAGCAACCAGCCAAAGCAGCACCTTCAACGCGACGAGAAAAATGAAAACACCCACTCAACCCTTATCTCATAAGCGGAACTCTTCCGCTTGCGAGACACAAGCAAAGCGGACACTCCAACTGCGCCGTCCGCTACTACCAGAGATCTAAACCAGCGCCTTATGCTCCAGCGCGGCCTGCACCTTGCTATGCTTCCGGCTATATCCGAAGTACACCACCAGTCCGATCAGCAGCCAGACCACCAACCGTATCCAGTTCCACTTCCCCAACGTATACATCATGTACAAGTTGAACCCGATTCCCAGGACAGGCACCAGCGGAACCAGTGGCGTCCGGAACGGCCGTGCCCGCGTCGGATCCTTCTTGCGCAGCACCATAATCGCAATGCACACAATCACGAACGCCAGCAGCGTCCCGATGTTGACCATGTCGCCGATGATCTCGATCGGAGTCAGCGACCCCACGATCGCGGCCAGCAGCCCGGCCAGGATCGTCCCTTTCCATGGCGTCCGAAACTTCGGGTGGATGGCTGAGAAGAACGTTCGCGGCAGCAAACCATCATTCGCCATCGCATACAGTACCCGGCTCTGGCCCAGCAGCATCACCAGCATGACGCTGGTCAGTCCAGCCAGCGCACCGAACGTAATAATGTCCGCCGCCCAAACCAGGTTGTGGTCCAGAAACGCCCTGGATATCGGAGCCTCGATGTTGATCGACGGCCAATACACCATGCCCGTCAATACCGCCGCAACCCCGATGTACAGAACCGTACAAATAGCCAGCGAGACAATAATCCCGATCGGCATATCCCGCTGCGGGTTCTTCGCCTCCTGCGCCGTCGTCGAAACCGCGTCAAACCCGATATACGAGAAAAAGATCAGCCCCGCGGCCTTCCCAATTCCCGCCCACCCGAACGGCGCAAAGCTATGCCAGTCCGAACCCCAGTTCGCACGATTCACATAATGCGCACCCAGGAACAGAACGAATAGCACCACCGCCACCTTGATCACCACGATCGTCGCATTGAACTTCGCTGACTCCTTGATCCCGATCACCAGCACCGTCGTAATAATCAGCGCAATCAGAAACGCCGGAAGATTGAACCCGATCTCCACACCGAAGATCGAGGGTGCGCCCAGCAGCGCATGAGCCTGTCCCAGCAGCGTCGCGCTAGGATGCTTCAGGAGTTCAGCCAACGCCTCGGTAAACGGCTTGGTCCCCACCACCAGCCCTGGGTCGCTGATCGCCAAAGCCTGCCGCGCGACGATCTTCAACGCCGTATCCTGCCCCGTCCAGTGATCGTAAGAAAGCCACATCGGAAAGCTGATATGGAAGATCCCCAGCAGCTCCACGAAGTGGTTCGACCAGCCCGAGCTCACCGTGCTCGCCCCCATCGCATACTCCAGCGTCAAATCCCACCCGATGATCCAGGCCATCAACTCACCCAGCGTCGCATACGCGTACGTGTAAGCGGACCCGGCCAATGGGATCATCGCCGCAAACTCCGCGTAGCAGAGTCCCGCGAACAGACAGCCCAGCCCCGAGACCACAAACGCCAGCATCAACGCCGGACCCACCTTCTGCGACGCAAGCCCGCTTAGAACGAAGATCCCCGCCCCGATCACCGCCCCCACACCCAGCGCGGTCAGGGAAAACGGCCCCAGGGATCGCTCCAGCGTCTGCGACCCATGCTCCTCCGCCTCCGCCATCAAAACATTCATCGTCTTCTTCGCAAAAAGATTGGCCATTAACCCTCTTAGTCCCTAACTGACATCTGACGACGTTTCGCCGGCAACTGTTCCACGCCGCCACACCAGGTAAACCGGCACTCCGAGCAGCACCAGAATCAACCCCGGCCATGTGTACTGTGGTTTGTAACGCAAGAGTACAACAGAAATCCACGCCGCCATGACGATATACAGCCCCGGCAGCACCGGATATCCAAACGCCTTATACGGTCTTACCGCGTCCGGCCGCGTCCGCCGCAGCACAAAGAGCCCCACAATCGTCAGAATGTAGAAGATCAGCACAGCAAAGATCACATAATCCAGCAGTTGCCCATAGCTCCCACTCAAGCAAAGCAGGCAAGTCCAAACGCACTGCACCCAAAGCGAGTTCACCGGCACCCCGCCCCCGGAAGCTCCGGAACGCCCGCTCAGCTTCCCCACCGCCTTGAAGAACAACCCATCCTTGCTCATTGCGTAGTAGACCCGCGCCCCCGCCAGCAGCATCCCGTTCACACACCCGAACGTCGAGATCAAAATCGCCCCAGCCATCAGCTTCGCGCCAACGCCCCCGAAGGCCTGCTCCATCACCGCCGTAGCTACCCGGTCCTGCGCCGCAAACTGAATCCCCCGCCCCACGATCGTCCCCGCGTTCGCATCTCCGGCCAGCGGCAGCACGCTGAGATAAACAAAGTTACAAAGCACATACAGCAGCAGCACCACACCCGTCCCCAAAGCTAGAGAAAGCGGCAGATTCCGCCGTGGATTCTCAATCTCCCCCGCCGTAAACGTCACATTGTTCCAGGCATCCGACGAAAACAGCGACCCCACCTGCACGACCGCAACAACCGTCAGAGCCCCCACAATTGCCGTCGAGTCATGCGTCCCCGGCCAGAACGACCCCACCGTAATCCCATGCGTCGTCCCAAGCCCCGCCCCAGCCCAAAACTTCTGCCAACCCACACCAAAATTAGCGGCAATCGCCGCCGCATTCTTAGCCACCAGCCCCACGCCAACCACCGCCATCAACGCCAGGATCTTCGCCGACGTAAACAAATTCTGCACCGCCGACCCCAGCCTCACCCCACGTGTATTCAGCGCCGTAAGCAGCACAATCACCACAATCGCCGCCAGATTCGCAGTATTCAGCCCCACATTCCCCGAACCCACATGCCACAGCCAACGCTGCGCACTCACCCCCGGAAAAAATACCCCCAGGAACTTCCCAAACGCGACTCCCACAGCCGCAATCGTCCCCGTCTGAATCACCAGGAACAGCGTCCACCCATACAGAAACCCCCAGATCGGCCCCAGCGCCTCGCGCAGGTAGACATACTGTCCCCCCGCCTTCGGCATCATCGCCGCCAACTCCCCATAGCTCAGCGCCCCGATGATCGTCATCGCCGCAGTCACCAGCCATGCTGCGATCAGCAGCGCCGGAGACCCAAGCGACCGCGACATATCCGCCGAAACAATAAAGATCCCGGACCCGATCATCGACCCCATGACAATCGCAGTCGCTGAAAACAACCCCATCCCCTGCACAAACTGCGGCGCCCCCGCACGAACCCCCGCAACCCCGTCAGTCTGAGCTCCGCTCAGAACCTCCGTATTTATCTTGGCTTCTGCCTTCGCCGTTGTATTCACGTTCCTTTCAAACTACCCCAGAACCTCCAGAAAGTCCCGCGCCACCTCAGCCACCGTCCGCCCCTCCACAAACATCCCGGAGATCACCGCCACCGAATCCGCCCCCGCCTCAAGCACACTCCGCGCGTTCCCGAGCGTAATCCCGCCAATCGCCACCAGCGGTTTGCTCGTCAGCACTCGCGCCCGCCAAACCCCCTCCAATCCCACCACCTCAGCCGCATCCGCCTTCGTCCCCGTTGCAAACACCGGCCCAATCGCCAGGTAATCCGCAGCTCCCCGATCCGCTCGCCTCACCTGTTCCTCCGTATGCGTCGAAACCCCAACCACCAAGCCCTGGCTGCCCCATCCTTTCGCGGTCTCACCGCGATAGGGTGGGGTATCGCGCGAGAGCGCGACCGCCTTCGCATCCTCCGGAGAGAGATCCCCCTGCCCCACATGCACCCCGCCAAACCCAGCCAACAAAGCCAGATCCACCCGATCATTCATCACCAACAAGCACTCCGACCCCATCCTCGCCTTTAAAGCCGCAGCGCCCGCCAGTACATCCTGCGGCCCACCGTCCTTATCCCGATACTGCACCAGCGTCACACCCCCCGCCGCAAGCTCAGCAGCCATGGCTTCCACTCCAAGACCCTTCGCCGCCAGTACCCCCGCATCGACGATCACATACAATCGCGGTAGCCTTAATCCCACACCAGTCATGCCTTTCCCTTCAAAACCCTCCACCATCATGCCTGATCCCGAGTCTTACTCCATCGAACTCACAGAAGCCGACCGGCCCAAAGACCGCGAACCCATTCTCGCCGCCCTGCTCGCCTACAACGCCGCCAGCGCCCCCTCGGCCAACCATCATCCGCTCACCCTTCTCATCAAAGACTCGCAAGGTACCATCATCGGCGGTCTCTCCGGCTTCTCCCGCTACGACTGGCTCTTCATCGAGCTCTTCTTCATCCCCGAATCCCTTCGTGGCCATGGCCTCGGCACAAACCTCATGCGGCAGGCCGAGCAGATCGCCCGCGCTCGCAATCTCACCGGCATCTGGCTCGACACCTTCGACTTCCAGGCTCGCCCCTTCTACGAAAAGCTCGGCTTCACCGTCTTCGGCGAGCTCAAGGATCACCCTCGCGGCATCTCCCAGTACTGGCTCCAAAAGCGCTTCTAGCCTCCGCTCCGGAACTTCCCGCCCCAACCCGCGTACTAACCAGTCATGCGCCCGCTCCCGCTCACCCTGGCTCTCGCCCTCCTGATCTTTCACGCCTTCGCGCAACAAACCCCACCCGACGCCGCCTCCATCATGGCCCGAGTAGCCTCCAACCAAGATCAATCCGAGTCAGAACGTCTCCACTATCTCTACATTCAGCATGCCCGCGTCATCTCACGCAAAGGCAAGACCGTCCGCTGTGAAGAGATCACCGACTCCCGCATCACCCCAACGACCACCGGCTCCCACCAGCAGATCGTCAAGCTGGACGGCCGTCTGCTGGTCAAAGGCAAGTACGTCACGTACACCCAAATGCCAAACGAAAAGAACGCCTCCACCAAAGAGGAAGACGTCAACGTCACCATCAGCGGTGACGACGAGACCGACCGTGAGCTCGTCGAGAACATGCGCAAGAACCTCACCGAAACGAAATCAAAAGACGGCATAGGCTCCGGCCTCTTCCCCCTCACCTCAAAGTCTCAAGCCGGCTACGACTTCCAACTCCTCGGCCGCGAGCGCATCAACAACCGCGATGTCTTCCATATCGCCTTCACCTACAAAGACAAATCCGACTTCGGCTGGAAGGGCGACGCCTACATCGACACCACCGCCTACCAGCCCGTCGTAGTCCGCACCACCATGTCCCGCAAGGTACCCTTCGCCGTCCGCACCTTCCTCGGCACCAACGTCCCCGGCCTCGGCTTCACCGTCATCTACGCCCCCCAGCCCAGCCCCTCCGGCGACATCTGGTTCCCCATCAGCTTCGGCACCGAGTTCAAGCTCAAAGTACTCTTCTTCTTCTCTCGCGAGATCATCCTCAGCGCAGAAAACAAGAACTTCGAGCAAACCCACGTCACCTCCACCATCCTTCCCGCCGAAGCCTCAGCCATTCCGCACCCCTGACCCAGGGTGTACACTTTTCATAATCATCGATGTACATGTCTTGAGGGTCAGCCATGCAAGTCACCATCACCCAGTTTCGCCGTCAGATCTTTCAACTCGTCAATCAAGCCATGGACGGCACGGATATCTGGGTCACGCATAAAGGACGCCGCTTCAAGATCACCCCGGAAACCAAGCCCCCTAGCAAATTCGATCGCGCAACTCCCATGGACGTGATCAACTTCGACATGCCCGACGACGGCTCTCTGCTGAAAGAGATGACGCTCGCCTGGGAAAAAGACTGGGAAGATATCTGATCGCTTACCTGGATACACATATCGCCGCCATGTTGGCTCAAGCGGATCGCAGACGTATGAGCCGGAGTGCACTCAAGATGGTCGAGCGAGCCACCCTGTTCATCTCTCCCATCGTCGGACTCGAACTGGAGTACCTCTATGAAATCGGGCGAATCAAGATCCCTTCGCGAGAAGTCTTTCTTAAGATTGAACATGAGTTCCAAGTCAACGTTTCGGACCTTCTCTTTCACCTCGTCGCGCAGATCGCTATAGACGAATCCTGGACCCGCGATCCCTTCGACCGCATGATCGTCGCCCAGGCAAAGGCCAATGGCCTGGCATACCTCATCTCCTCAGACGAGCAGATCGCCAAACACTATCCTCGAACCATCTGGTAATTACCGTCATCGCGCCTTGTGCCAGGAAGCGTGAGGGGCCGCCCTGCGCCCGGAATGAACAACTTTAGCCTTCCCCCGCGCCTTCGCCACCATCACCTCCGTATTATGCGGCAACTCCTCCGGAAAAGTCGGCAATCCCGCCAGCGTCAGCAGCACATTGTTCGCCGCCCGAAACAGGTTCAAGTGCGTTTCGACTCTTCCATCCGTAGCCGCCACAAAGATGGCCGTATGCTTCGCCCGGTTCAGCGCGATGTACGTCAGAAACCCCGCCCCACCACCCGTCTTCTCCACAAGATCCCCATACCGATTAACCCCCGAAGCATCCATCGGCATCGCCGTATGAATCCATCCCAGCCCAATCCCTCCCGCACCCCCTGCATGATCCAGCCCCTGCCCCCGCTTCAGCTGTTCCGGTCTCACATACACCGCTTGCGCGGCCGCATTCTGCGCCGGGATCGCCGGCACATCCGTGCCCAGCAAATACTCAAGCCACCGCTGCATGTCGGAGGCCGTCGAGTACAGCCCTGAGCTCCCAGCCGAATTCGCCGTCGCTGTACACTCCCCCTCGGGATGTGTACCGCCCAGCAACCTCGCGCACTGTACCGGCGTCGGCGTAAACGTCGTCTCCCGCATCTCAAGCGGCCCCGTCGTCCGCTCCGCCAGCAGCCTCGGATAGGGTTGATGCGCCGCCGTAGCCAACGCATCGCCCAGCAGATCGAACCCGACATTCGAATAAACCGCCACCGTCCCCGGCGCATCCCGCAGCCGCTGCTTCGGCAGCCAAGCCCACCGGAATGCCTCGCCGGGAAACGTAAAGTGCGCTACCCCTCGGGGTGCCGGACCAACCTCTCTCGGCAGCCCCGCCGTATGCGTCGCCAGATCTCCCAGCGTGATCGGACGAGCCGACCCCACCACCGGCACCTTCACCCCCTCAGGCGCAAACCGCTGCAGCGGATCGTCCAGCCGCACCAAGCCATCCTGCAGCATCTTCACCAGCAGGTCCGTTGTAAAGATCTTCGTCAGCGAGCACAACCGCACCACCGAGTTCCGGTCCGGAGCCACCCCACTCCCCGGGTACGTCTCGCCGAACCCCTGCACAAACGTCTCTCTCCCCCGCACCACCACCAGCACCAGGCCCGTAGACCCCGACTTCACCAGCAAATCCTGTCCCATGCCCGCAGCCGAACGGATCGAAGGCACCCCTTGCCCCCACGACTTCACACCCACCACCAGCAAGCAAACCAAAAGCACAAGCCGAGCAACGCTCGGACCCCATCCTCCAACACCCCCACGACAACCAAGACAAGTCACGAAGTGACCGCCGCCCGCGCAGGGCGCCCGTCCGGCAGGACACCATCTTTCATGCCGTTTACTGCTTCCCTTGCCGCTCAAAGAACCGTTCCATAAACTTCGTATCGAACGCCCCCGAACGGAACTCCGCATCCGCGAAGATCTTCTGGTGCAGCGGAATCGTCGTATGAATCCCCTCAACGACGAACTGACTTAGCGCCCGCTGCATCTTGTTCATCGCCTCTTCGCGATCCTTCCCATGGCAGATCAGCTTCGCAATCAGCGAGTCATAATACGGCGGCACCACGCCCTCTGCATACTGCGCCGTATCCACCCGAACCCCATTTCCCCCAGGCAGATTGAAAACCGTTATCTTCCCCGCGCTCGGCGTGAACTTCTCCGGATGCTCGGCGTTGATCCTGCACTCGATCGCATGCCCGCGGATCTCCGGCACCTTCGGCACAATCTCGCTCAACTTCTGCCCGGAAGCGATCCGCAGCTGCGCCTTGACCAGGTCCACACCTGTAACCATCTCGGTCACACAGTGCTCCACCTGGATACGGGTATTCATCTCGATGAAGTAGATCTTTCCATCCTCATCCATCAAAAACTCGATCGTCCCCGCGTTCCAGTACCCGATATCCTTCAGCGACCGCTCGATCGTCTTCCCCAGCTCCGCCCGCAGCTTCGGCGTAATCTGCAGGCTCGGAGCCTCTTCAATCAGCTTCTGGTGCCGCCGTTGAATCGAGCACTCCCGCTCCCCCAGGCTCATCACATTCCCGTGCTCATCCGCCAGCACCTGAAACTCAATATGCCTTGGCCGCTCGATGAACTTCTCCATGTACATATCGCCGTTACCAAACGCATTCGCCGCCTCGGTCGATGCCTGTTTGTACATGGCAGGCAGCTCCGCCGGACTCCGAACAATCCGCATTCCACGCCCGCCGCCGCCTGCAACAGCCTTCAGGATCACCGGATACCCAACCGACTTCGCCCACTCCAGCGCCTCCTCCTCGCCCGCGATCACCCCATCCGACCCCGGCAGAATCGGCACCTTTGCCTTCTTCATCGTCTGCCGCGCCGTACTCTTCTCGCCCATCATCCGAGTCACCTCAGGCGGCGGCCCAATAAACTTGATGTTCGACGCCCGGCAAACCTCGGCGAAGTTCGCATTCTCACTCAGCAGCCCATACCCGGGATGAATCGCGTCCACATCCGCAATCTCCGCCGCCGAGATCACCGCCGGAACATTCAGATAGCTCTCCGACGACCGCGCCGGCCCAATGCAGATCGCCTCATCCGCAAACCGCACATGCAGGCTGTTCCGATCCGCCTCGCTATACACCGCGACCGTCCGGATCCCCATCTCCTTGCAAGCCGAGATCACCCGCAGCGCGATCTCCCCCCGATTGGCAATCAATACCTTACGAAACATGTTGCGTACGCCTTCCCGTATCCCAGAAACTACGTTGATGAGTCATCATCTTGATCGTCTACTTGGTGAGGCAATTCGTTCGGCCCCTTAAAGCTCTTGTACAGAACTCGAAATCCTCCAGCGGCTAGGACGATGAAAGGAATGAGTGTAAGTCGGGCACCTTTCTCGTAGAAGGTGTCCAATGCCGCGAGGCTCGTCAAACATAGCGTTCCGCCAATCACCAATGCTCCAGCACGTTGGAGCTTCGATCCACCTCGTGGACCGTGCCAAAGTACATCATCAACATGGCGATCATTCCTGATGAGATCTTCCGGCAGAACATTGCGCTGGACTTGTTCAAGGTCATGAAGAAACGGAGGCTCTCGATCCGTGTCCGTTTGTCCGCTACTCTTCAACGGCTTCTCCCTTGCTATTGTGCCTTGATCGTAAACAAAGCCTGCCCATACTCCACCGGCTGCCCACCCAGCGCAATCCGTTCCACAATCTCGCCCGCCACATCGCTCTCAATCTCATTCATCAGCTTCATCGCCTCGATGATGCACAGCACCTGCCCAACCTCCACCACATCCCCCACCTTCACAAACGCCGGCGAGCCCGGCGAAGGCGACTCATAGAACGTCCCTACAATCGGCGACTTCACCACATGGTTCTTGCTCTCCACCGCAGCCGGAGCCGCAACAGCAGCCTCAGCATGAGCCGGGTGCGCATGCGCCACATGCGCCGGAACCTGCGCAGCCGCCCCTCCCGCAGAAGCTGAAGCCATCAACTGCGCAATCTGCGCCATATCCAGCCCGCCCGCCGCCGGAGCGCTCGCCGTCACCGCACTCGCAAACTTCAGCCGAACCTTCAGGTCCGCCTGCTCCAGGTCAAACTCCGCAATATCCTGCGACTTCAGAAACTCAATCAACTCCCGAAGATCCTTCAATTCGTTACCGTCCATCTCATCTCTTCCCGTGCCCTGAAGTCGCAGCACACGCAAATCTATAACTCGATCCAAGCCTTCGTCGCCGGGGTCAGAATCTCGCACCCATCCGCCGTCACCAGAACCGTATCTTCAATCCGCACACCGAATTTACCCGGCATGTAGACGCCGGGTTCAATTGTAACCACCATTCCCGCCTTCAGCCTCTGCACGCTCGTCTTCCCCAGCCTCGGCCCCTCGTGAATGTCAATCCCCACCCCATGTCCGGTCGAGTGCGTAAACCACTCACCCATTCCCCGCCCCTCCAGCACCCCCCTGCAAGCCGCATCCACATCCTTCCCCCGGGCCCCCGCCTTCACCGCCGCCACCCCAGCCTCCTGCGCCTCCAGCACCGCCTCATACACCTCCCGCTCCCCGCTCCTCGCCCGCCCAAGATGCACCGTCCGCGTCATATCGCTGCAATACCCATCCAGCACCACCCCAAAATCCAGCGTGACAAACCCCCGCCTTGGCAGCTTCGCCCCCGTCGCCCGCCCATGCGGCAGAGCACTCCGTTCACCACTCGCCACAATCGTCTCGAAGCTCATCCCCTCCGCCCCCGCCAGCCGCGCCATGTATTCGAGCGCCATCGCCACCTCCATCTCCGTCCCACCCGGCACCACGTACTCCAGACACTGCTCGAACAACCGGCACCCCAACTCCGCCGCCGCCCGCATCTTCTCCTGCTCCACCTCGTCCTTCACCTCGCGCATCCCCGCAATCACCGCCCCCACCGCCACAAACCATCTCCCCCGCGACGGCCCGTTCTTCCGAAACCCAGGCAGCGCACCCCGCATCCCCTCCAGCCCCGCCACCGTCGTCACCGTCTCATCGAACCCACACCTCCCCACACCCGCCGCCACCGCAAACTCCACCGCCGCCGTCACCACGGACTTCTCCGCGATCACCACCTTCGCCC
This sequence comes from uncultured Granulicella sp., assembly GCA_965198885.1. Classification (GTDB taxonomy): domain Bacteria; phylum Acidobacteriota; class Terriglobia; order Terriglobales; family Acidobacteriaceae; genus Edaphobacter. The sequence goes on from OZ240677.1 coordinate 4,116,895, forward strand.
CATCCACCTCGCTCTTCGCCTGCTCCGTATACCGCCCATCCGTAAACAGCGTCGCCCGCCCGCCCACCAACACCAGCGCCGCATTCGACCCCGTAAACCCGCACAGATACCGCACATCCGCCAGGTTCGTCACCACCATCCCCTGCGCCCCGAGCTTCGCCACCGCCCGCGCCAGCCTCCCTCGTCGTCCCGCCGGAATCATCGTCATGAACCCTCATCTTACCGGACCACATCCTTGCCCGGATCAAACCCGGTATCATGGCCTATGCACGGCATTTCACCTCCGACTCTGCACCCAGAGCCCTCAGTCCCGGTGCCTGCACCTCCCCTCCCCGAGCCCCAACGCCCCATCGTCAACCGCCGCCGCTTCCTTCTCAGCTCCACCTTCGCCGCCGCCGGTCTCCTCCTCTACTCCAACGAGATCGCCCGCCACGAAGTCCAAACCAACTTCCGCACCTTCGTCCTCCGCAACCTCCATCCCGTCTTCACCGGCTATCGCATCGTCCAGATCTCCGACATCCATCTCGACGAGTACACCGAAGACTTCTTCCTCAACGAGATCATCACCCGCGTCAACGCCCTCGCGCCGGACATGGTCCTCATCACCGGAGACTTCTGCAGCCGCGCCCCGCTTCCGTTCAGCTTCGGCCTCGCCGCCGCTCGCCGCTGCGCCGCCCTGCTCACCCGCATCGCCTGCAAGAACCGCTTCGGAATCCTCGGCAATCACGACGCCGTAGTCGGCCCGCAAAAGATCCGCGCCTTCCTGGAAGACAACGGAACCCCCATCCTCGTCAACCAATACCTCCCCATCGAGCGTCAGGGTCAGCGTTTCTGGCTCGCTGGCCTCGATGACACCCTCTCCGGCCACCCCAACATCGAGCTCACCCTTCCCCCCGCCGCCCTCCTTGCCGAGGCGCCCATCATCCTCATGTCCCACGAGCCGGACTACGTCGACACCATCTACACCCACGACCGCGGCCGCGGGGTCGACCTCGTCCTCTCCGGCCACACCCATGGCGGACAGATCCGCCTGCCCTTCAGCGGCCCTCTCCTTCTCCCTCCCGCCGGCAAGCTCTACCCGGAGGGCCACTACCTCCTCGGAGATCTTCAGCTCTACGTCAACCGCGGTCTCGGAACCGTAGGCGTTCCCCTCCGCCTGAACTGTCCGCCGGAGATCACAGTCGCCACCCTCCGCCCCGCATAAGCGCAACCCTGCACCGCCATTCAACCACCCCGATCATTCGAAGCGCATCCAAGAACCTTCGTAGTTGCTGTTGCTTCTGCTTATCCCCCCGCTCGTCCTTGCAAAAGCTCCGGCCCCCAACTTCACCTAAGGCAAATACGTCCCACACCGAATCTCCAGCCCATACGCCCCCTCGGAGCAGTAAAACGTCGGATCCTTGACCTCTTCCTGCCCTGCCCCTGGCACCGGCCGCAGGATCTCCAGCCGGTTCTCCCCCTGCCAATTCACCCGTATGTCACCCGGATCGTTCTTCGAGCGAAAGATCTCAACCGAATGCTCACCCTGCGTCCACAGGTTGACAGCCGTCCGATAAGCATTGAGGCCACCCGAGGTCATCGCGGAAACCTGCACCGTATACCTGCCGTTCGGCCCCGGCACCGGCGGTAGAACGCTGGAATTGTCGCTGATGTGCTGGATAAACAGCAGCGTCGTCGCCGTCGCGCCCAGCAGCACCGCGCCCGCGCCGAACATCGCCGTGCCGCCCAGCACAACCGTGTACCAGGGCTTCCCTTTCAGCCGCCGCAGATACCCGGTCAGGGCAAACCCAAACAGCACGACCAGGACCACCAACACAATCCAGAACTTTGGGGAGAACACCAGCTACCTCGCTCGGCTCACCGGCTTCTTCTGCTTCGCTAGAACCGCCATCTTCGTCCCTTCGCGGCCGCCGCCGCTCTGCTCCACCATCCATGCGTCCAGCAGGCTCTTCTTGAAGCGCCATCGATTTCCCAGCTTGAACGCAGGAATCAGACCCTCGCTCGCGTACCGGTACAGCGTATCCCCGCTGATCCCCAGGTACTCCGAAGCCTGACGGATATCCATTACCTCACGAAGCATCGTATGAACTGCGCCTGTCATCCCGGAACCTCAGCGTGGCCCTTTCGTAACCGCCCCGCACACCCCTTTGTACCCATCCGGCTGCAAACACACAATATCTTTTCTCGACTCTTGACTATCTTGCTACGTCTCCAGTTCCTTAACTGGACCCGGCCATCTCGCCTCTTGCCCCGGCGGGAACAGCCGTTGACCGGTCCGTAACCTCTCGCCGCCACCAGCCGGACCGCACCTCCCGGCCCGCCACCACCTCGGTCGGTTCTCCCGGCCCAGGCGAAAACAAGACGATTCCCCGCTCTGGCGCCAGCTCCATCACCCGCTCGATCGGCTCCCGCCAGCCATGCAGCGCCAGGTTGAACAGCCCCCAGTGGATCGGCATCATCAACCCGCCTCCCAACGCGCCAAACGCCTTCACCGCCCCATCCGGCCCCAGGTGAATGCTCTTCCACTTCTCGTTAAAAGCCCCAATCTCCAGCATGGTCAGATCGAACGGCCCATACTCCGCCGCGATCGTTTTGAAGCCGTCCCACTCACCCGTGTCCGCGCCATAGTAGACCCGGTGCTCACTCCCAGCCAGACAGAACGCCGCCCAAAGTGTCTCAAACCGGTTCAGCAGGCTACGTCCGGAGAAGTGCCGCGCCGGAACGGAACTGACTCGCAACTCCGCCCCATCCCGCCCCGCAATAACCGTACTTTCAGTCCAATCCAGCTCCGTGATCCGCTCGGCCTCAACCCCCATCCCCCGCAGTTCCGCCCCAACCCCCAGCGACGTGATCCACCGCACCCGCGGCCGGAGCCTGGCCAGCTCCCGCACCGTCCCAGCCCCCAGGTGGTCGTAGTGGTCATGCGAGATCAACACCGCATCGATCTCCGGAAGCTCGTTCAACCCAAGCGTCGGAGCGAAGAACCGCTTCGGCCCAAACCACTGCACCGGAGCCGCCCGCAGATCCCAAACCGGATCCACCAGCACCCGCACCCCATCGATCTCAATCAAGTTCGAGGAATGGCCGAACCAGGTCACGCGCAACCCACTCGCCGGTGCCTGCGCATACGCTGAAGCATCCGTCCGGAACGGTCCCAACTTCTCCTTCGGCTCAGTCTCAGCCTTGTTGCTGATATACAGCGGGATCAGCGACAGGGCCATCTTCCAATCACCAACCATCGTCGGCACCGGATTCAAAAACTTCTTCCCATCCCTCTTCGCCCGCTCCAGCGTCATTCCCAACTCCCTGTCCCAATCTCACTCTGAACTTCACCCGTCACTTGTTTCCATCTTCCCTGTGACTTTGTTAGTAGATGCCACCCTACTCCACCCGGCCCACCTTAAATCCCTTCGCATCGAGCCCACGCTGCAGACTGCCCTGTCCCGCCAGGTGCGCCGCACCCACCGCCACAAACGCCGTCCCCGCCTTTTCGCTCTTCAAAAGCGTCGCCAGCTGATCCACCCACCGCGCATTCCGCTCCACCACCAGCTTCTTGTAGATCGCGGGATACTTCTGCTGAAACTCCCCATTCTCCAGCGCCGCAATCTTATCCACATCCCCGCTCGTCCAAGCCCCCACCATCGCATCCGTCTCCGCCGGAGCCTTCGGCAGATCCACCAACTCCTGGTGAAGCAACTCCACCTGCTGCGCCTCCGGAAAGTCCGCCAGGTAGTGCAACTGCTGCCCTACCGTCTCAAACCCGATCACCGGCTTCCCCGCCGCCTTCGCATCCTCGGTCAGCTTCACGTCGATCCCGCTCTGCGGACTGTATCCCGCCTTGATCATCGGCAGCACCTGCAGCGTCATGTACGCCATCCAGGGCTGCATCGGCTCGAACACCTGCTCACCCGGCAGCCCCATCGTCTTCGCCGCCCCATCCAGCAGCCCCACATCCTCCTTGGAAACCTTCGTAGACAGCCCATGCACCTGGTCCATCCCCAACTCCGTTACCAGCGGCTGCATGGAGGGCATGTCATCGATCTTCGCAATCTCCAGGTAAAGCGTATCGCTTGCCTTGAAAGCCTCCTCCACCTTCGCCGTCTGCCAGTGCACCTCCGGCTTCATCACATGCACGGTACCAAACAGATAAACCGTCTCGTGCGCCCCCTGCACCTTCCACAACCCAGGAGTAGCCTCCGCCCGCACCGCGCTAGCCGCAGCTGCCGGAGCGATCGGAGCTGAAAGAGCCGGCTTCGCAACACCACCTTGAGCCCCCGCCCACCCCGCGTCCCCACCCGCAATCGCCAAGAGAAACACCACAGCCAAAACAACCCACCCTCCCACCCGGTCTTGCTGACGCTGAGCGCAGCGAAGCGGAAGAACCTCCGTAGCTGCAGTTGCTGTTGCCGCTGCTGTTGCCGCTGCGGTTGCAATTGCCGTTGCAGCCGCTGTTATTGCAGTCGCAGTTGCAGTTGGAGTTGCAGTCCCAGCTGCCATCCCCATCCCAAACCATCTCACCCCGCGCATCACTCTCACAGACACTCCCATCCATCAAGCTACTCTCAACCCCCAGCACGCTGCACCCGCATCCTCAGCGACCTTGCATCCTCACCCGAGCGTCATTGCGTTCGTTCTAGCCGTCCCCCCGTAGCTCAAAATCTTGTCAAGCCCCAAAACACCCCCTGAATCGCAAATCCCCAAGAAAGACGCGGCTAAAATAGTTGAAAATAGTTGGCTAAACCACCCCGCCCAATTTCGTATAATAGAAACATACAGAAGAAGCCTCCAGCCATCCGCCGGAGGCTTTTTACTTGCCCCTCATAAACCGTTTAGAATGAATATCTTGCTATAAGTCGTCTGGAATGAATGTTTTACCGGACGCCTAAGCTGCAACTGGTTCATTGGAGATATTTTAGCCATTCACCCCCCCCCGGGGGGGGGGTACCCCCAGGAATTCATCGATGCTCATAGACTCCCACGCCCATCTCGACTTCTATGAAGACCCCACGGACATCCTCGCCCGAGCCGAAGCCGCCGGAGTCTCCCACATCCTCGCCATAGGCATCGGCGACGGCCCCCAAACCATGCACCGAGCCTTGGCCCTCGCCAACCAGCATCCACACATCTTCGCCTCCGCCGGGATCCACCCCCAGGAAGCCCACCAAGCCACACCGGAAGCTCTGGACGCGCTCCGTATCCTGGCCCAGGACCCCAGATGCATCGCCATCGGCGAGATCGGCCTCGACTACTACCACCTCGCCAATCCCGACATCCCCACCCAGCACCAGGCCTTCGTCGCCCAGATGCACATCGCGGCCGCCGCCTGCAAGCCCATCCTCATCCACTGCCGCACCAGCGAACTAGCCACCCCCGAAGCCAAAGCCCGCTACGGCACCGCCGACGCCTTCGCCGACCTCATTCGCCTCATCCAGCAGCACTGGGTTCCCAATGGCCTTCCCGGAGTCATGCATTGCTTTTCTGGCACCCCAGCCGAAGCCCAGCAATCCCTGGCCGCCGGCTTCTATCTCTCCTTCGCCGGAAACCTCACTTATCCCCGCTCGGAAGCCATCCGCAACGCGGCGGTAGCCGCTCCGTCAGACCGCATCCTCGTAGAAACCGATTGCCCCTTCCTCGCCCCCATCCCCCACCGCGGCCGGCAGAATGAGCCCGCCCTCATCACCCACACCGCCGCCTATCTCGCCACCCTCCGCGGCATAACACCCGCCGACCTCGCCGCGCAGACCACCGCCAACTTCCACACCCTATTCCCCGAAACGGCCTCTCCACTGCCTCATCACTGAGCTCTCACTGCCTTATACTGTCTCTCTATGGCCTCAGATAACAGCTTCGACGTCGTCTCCAAAGTAGAGCTTCAGGAAGTCAAAAACGCAATCGAACAAGCCACCAAAGAGGTCAACGCCCGCTTTGACCTGAAGAACTCCAAGTCCAAGATCGAGCTCGAGAAAGAGGAAGCCATTCAGCTCGCCAGCGCGGATGAGTACTCCCTCTCCGCCGTCATCGAGATCCTCTCCCAGAAGCTCGTCAAGCGCGGCATCTCACTCAAGAATCTCGAGTACGAAAAGCTCGAGCAGGCCGCCGGCCAGTCCGTCCGCCAGAAGATCAAGCTCAAGCAAGGCATCGCCTCAGAGAACGCCAAAAAGATCGTCGCCGCCATCAAGGACTCCAAGCTCAAAGCCCAGGCCAGCATCCAGGGCGAAACCGTCCGCGTCGTCTCCAAAGACAAGGACGTCCTCCAGCAGGTCATGGCCAAGCTTCGCGGCGGTGACTTCGGCGTCGAGCTCCAGTTCACCAACTTCCGCTCCAACTAGCCATACACAATCAACCCTGCTTCTTTGCTTCCTATCAAACGCTTCGGAGCGATCAGCGGCTGACAAACCTCGCCCTGATACTCTAACTCTGGGTGAACACACTCTCCATCGCGACCGCCGCAGAGGTGATCGACCTCCTCCGTGACGATCTCTCCGCTGTCGAGCGGGAGTTCGCCATTCAGGCCGCGTCCCCAGTCACGGTCATCACGGACATAGCCGAGTACCTCATCGCAGGCGGAGGCAAGCGCATCCGCCCCTTGCTCCTGCTCCTCTCCGCCAAGTCCCTGGGCTCAGACAATCCCGCCCGCATCCGCCTCGGAGCCGTCGTCGAGATGCTCCACACCGCCACTCTCGTCCACGACGACATCATCGACGAAGCCGACTCTCGCCGCGGCCGTCCCTCCTCCAACACCACCTGGGGCAACGCCAAGTGCGTCCTCGCCGGCGACTGGCTCTACATGCAGAGCTTCCGCACTGCGCTCGCGGAACGCAACTTCCGCGTCCTCGATCTCCTCATCACCTTGACCCAGCAGATGGTCGAGGGCGAGCTCGTACAGATGGAGAAGCTAGGCCACCTAATCAACGAGGAAGAGTACTTCGACCTTATCTACCGCAAGACCGCCTTCCTCTTCAAGGTCTCCATGCAGCTCGGCATCGCCATCGAGTCCGACCACTACTCGCCTTCGCAGACGGAGAAGTTAGACCAGCAGCTAGGCGAGTACGGCCGCAACCTGGGCCTCGCCTTCCAGATCGTCGACGATGTCCTGGACTTAACCGCCGCTGAAGACGTCCTCGGCAAGCCCGTCGCCTCCGACCTCCGCGAAGGCAAGGCCACCCTCGCCGTCATCCACGCTCTCGAGCGCGGCACCGGAGCCGACCGCGAGGCCATCCGGACCGTCCTTGCCGACCGCAGCTTCACCCGCGTCTCCCACCCCCAGATCCTCGAGATCCTCCACCGCCACGGCTCCATCGAGTACGCCATGGACACCGCCTGCGCCTACGCCGAAGCCGCTCGCCTCTCCGTCGCCGACCTCCCCCCCACCGACGCCAAGCGCGCCCTGCTCTGGGTCCCCGGCTTCGTCACCTCCCGCGACCGCTAACCCCGCCAAACCGCAATCCTGCCAGTTTTCATCCTCCCCAAGCCCCAGGACATTAAGGTCGTCAAATCACCGGACCCCGTGACCGATCAGATGCACTTGCGGCCGTCAGCAAGTACGTCTACAAGCCGGTCGCTCTCAACGGCCTGCCTACCTCCGTGCCGCTTCGTCTCAACGACATCGTTCAGCGTCCGTCGGGCAACTAGAGCTCTTCGCCTGATCGATAAGGGGGGCGGACCTCTCGAGGCGGCCCCCTTCGCCGGAGTCCTGCTTACTCTTCCGTTTCGTCCTGAAGATCATCAACCTCCAACTCCGCAACCTGCATCCGGCCGCCTCGCCCTTCCACAAGCACCTGAATCCGCCCCTCCGCCAGCTCCAACTCTCCCTTGCAGGCATTCGAGAGCTGCACCCCCTCTTCAAACAGCCGGACACTCTCATCCAGCGACAACTCCCCACGTTCCAGCCGCTCCACCACCGCCTCCAACGCTGTCAACCGTTCCTCAAACGTAGCCATACCTGACATCCCTTCCCAATCAGGATAGCTCCTGAGAATTCCTCAGCACCCCACCTTCCGCCTCGGTCCCATAAGCTTTACCATCCTCCCCACCGGCGCAACCTCCGCCTGCCCCGCCGCCGCAACCCAGGGCTGACACCCCATACACCAGTAGGTCGACCGAGCCTGCTCCCCCTGCTTGCGCATCTGTACCAGTCCTCCACACCGCCGGCACTCCTGCCCTTGCCGCCCATAAACCCACAGCCGGTCATCCCGGTTCGAGTTCCCCGTAGTCCGTCGATTTCCAAAGTATGTCGAGATCCCATCTCCCGCTCCATCCAGAACATTCACCTTCATCCACTTGGCCGCCACCTCCGCCATTACCTCCATCTCCTTCTCCGTAATCGTCGCCATCGCCCGAAAAGGATTCACTCCCGCCGCAAACGCCACCTCGCTCTTGTACACATTCCCCAGTCCGGCGAGCACCCGTTGATTCAGCAGCACCACCGCAATCTCCGCCTCCGGGTGCTCTCGCCCATAGGCTTGCAGCTTCCCCACTCCAGCCTCCACCGTGTACTCGTCCGAGAGCACATCCACCCCCAGCTTCGGCACCTGTGTATACCGCTCCAGCGACCGAGCCGTATGAAACTCCGCCACCGGCACATTGAACGCGACGGCCTGCCACTCAGCCGTTCGGAGTACCACCCGCATCCTGTCTTTCCCCATCCACCACTTCTCGCCCGTCCGGTAAAGATGCCAGCTCCCGGACATCAACATATGCGTCACCAGGATTAGATCCCCGGAGAAATAGATCAGCAGCCACTTCCCCTTGGCCTCGATCTTCTCAATCGTCCGCCCCGCCACCGGCGTGTGATCATCCACCCGCGCCAGCGTAGCTAGCCCCGTCTCGAATCCCGTACAAACTTGCCCCCCAATCGCCCGCTGCAAAGCTCGCGCCGACCGAAAGATGGTATCCCCCTCAGGCATAGCCCCTCCACTCCAGCATTCGATGCAGCCGGTCTAAGCGGAAAACATTTGCGAGTGAAGAATGCCAGACCCTATCGCACACTAGACCCCTAGAAACTTCTTCAACTGCTCCTCGCAGTACTCCGTCGTAAGAAAGAACGGCTTCTCCAAAATATCCACGCTAAGCATCCCGTCTTTGTAGACGTATCCCGCCGTCACGCCAGACTTGGAGATCTTGCCTTCCTCTCCGGTCAGGTTGATTCCCTGCTGCGCTTTCAATTGTTCAGCCTTAGCGGCAAAGGCGTCAGGAGTAAGCGAAATCTGGATCAAGCTGCCTCCGGTGCGGTCCTCAGGACCGGCTACCGCCCAGTCTACGCGCGCTCGCCGCCTAACCCCGTAGCGTATCCTGAAGATCTTCCTCTCGATGCCCACGGACACGACCAACGAAGCGCAGCTCACCCCCGTCATGCGGCAGTATTTCGCCGCCAAGGAAGCTCATCCCGACTGCCTCATGTTCTGCCGCATCGGTGACTTCTACGAGCTCTTCTACGAGGACGCCATCACCGTCAGCCGCGAGCTCCAGCTCACCCTGACCGCCCGTGACAAAGAAAAGAAGCAACCCATGTGCGGCGTCCCCTACCATGCCGCCGAAATATACCTGCAACGCCTCCTCCGCAAGGGCTATCGCATCGCTCTCTGCGAGCAGATGGAGGATCCCAAGACGGTCAAAGGCATCGTCAAGCGCGAAGTCACCCGCGTCCTCACCCCTGGCACCGCCGTCGATCCTTCGCTCGGCGCTGGCGAAAGCTGCTGGCTCGCCAGCGTCGTCCTGTGCAAAGGCACCGCCGGCCTCGCCCTGGTTGACCTCTCCACCGGCGAGTTCCGCGCCACCGAGTTCACCGGACCCACCGCCTGGCCGCAGGCAGCCGACGAACTCGCCCGCCTCCGCCCCGCCGAGCTGCTCTACGCCAAAGGCGGACTCGGCCTTGCCCGCCAAGCCACCCTGAACGGCACCTCAGACGAACAAGAATCCAGCCTCGACGAGATCAAGACCAAAACCCGCACCGACGATTGGATCCTCACCGCCGAGCACGCTCTCCCCTTGCTCCGCCAACACTTCAAAGTCCTGTCCCTCGACGGCCTCGGTCTCGCTGGCCATGAAGCCGCCGCCATCGCCGCCGGCGGCCTGCTCCACTACCTTCGCCACACCAAGCAAGGTGCCCTCGAACACGTAGACAGCGTCCGCTTCTACGAGCGTTCCGGCTTTCTCGAGCTCGATGGCGTAAGCGTCCGCAACCTCGAACTCGTCGACCCGCTCTTCTCCGGCGAGTCCACCCAGACCACCCTGCTCTACACCATGGACGCCTGCTGCACCCCCATGGGCAAGCGCCTCCTCCGCGCCAACCTCCTGCGCCCGCCCATGGAACTCCATGAGATCGAAGCGCGCCTGGAAGCCGTGGCCGAAGCCACAGCCGACCTGCGCCGCCGCGAAGGTGTCCGCCGCGCCATGGACGGCCTCCTCGACCTAGAACGGCTTCTCGGCCGCATCGCCATGGACTCCGCGGGCCCCCGAGAAGTCCTGGCCCTCGCCTCCACCATCGCTTGTCTTCCCCACCTTGCGTCAGCCGCCGGCATGTTCACCGGGCCACGCTGGCTCGAACTCACTAAGGCTCTCGACCCCCTCGAAGACCTCTACGAGCTCATCACCACAACCATCGCCGAAGACCCACCCATCTCCTTCGCCGAGGGAGGCGTCATCCGCCGGGGCCTGCACCCAGAGCTCGATGAACTCCGCGAACTAAGCCACAGCGGCCGTCAGGCCCTGGTCGCCATCGAGGAACGCGAACGCGCCCGCACCGGCATCGCCTCCCTGAAGGTCCGTTACAACTCCGTCTTCGGCTACTACCTGGAAGTCACTCGCTCCAACGCGAAAGCCGTTCCCGCTGACTATGAGCGCAAGCAGACTCTCGTCAACGCGGAGCGCTTCACCACACCCGAGCTCAAAGAGTATGAAGCGAAGATCCTGACCGCCCAGGAGCGCTCCGCCGAGATCGAACGCCGCATCTTCGCCGAACTCAAAGCGCAGCTGCTCACCTCCGCATCCCGCATCCGCGAAGCCGCCCGCAAGGTCGCCGAGATCGACCTCATGGCCAGCTTCGCGCACCTCGCCGTCCTGCGGGGCTGGACGCGACCCACCCTCGACGAGAGCGGCGTTCTAGAGTTCGTCAACGCACGCCACCCCGTAATTGAGCGGCGCATGGAAGAGTCCGCCAGCGGCCGCTTCATCCCCAACTCGCTCTTTCTCGACAACGACCAAGGCCCGTCCATCCTCCTCATGACCGGCCCCAACATGGGCGGCAAGAGCACCTATCTCCGCATGGCCGCTCTCTTGGTCGTTATGGCCCAGTGCGGCTCCTTCGTTCCCGCCGAGCGCATGCGCGCCGGCCTCGTGGACCGTATCTTCACCCGCATCGGAGCCAGCGACAACGTCGCCCGCGGCCGCTCCACCTTCATGGTCGAGATGACCGAGACCGCCGCCATCCTGAACACAGCGACCTCCCGCTCGTTGGTCTTATTAGACGAGATGGGCCGCGGCACCGCCACCTACGACGGCCTCTCGCTCGCCTGGGCCACCGTCGAACACCTGCACAACCGCATCGGCGCTCGCACCCTCTTCGCCACCCACTACCATGAGCTTACCTTGCTCTCAGACCGCCTCGCCAAGCTCAAGAACGTCCGCGTCACCGTGAAGGAGAACGCCGGCGGTATCGTCTTCCTCCACGCCGTCGAGTCCGGCGCAGCCAGCAAGAGTTACGGCATAGAAGTCGCCCGCCTGGCAGGCCTCCCAACGAATGTCATAGCCCGGGCCCGCGAAGTTCTGAAGGTCCACGAACGCGCCGAAACCCAGCAGCTCCGAGAAGCCGCCACCGAACCCCGCACTCTCCAGATGACCATGTTCACTCCACTCTCCCAGCGCATTGTCGATCGCCTCCAGGAGATTCAGGTCGACTCCCTCACCCCGCTCGAAGCCCTCAACCTCCTCGCCGAGTTGAAGCTGGAGATGAAGGGTCACCCGAGCCTATGAAGCGCCCAAGAGTACCACCGCCAACATCTATGACCGTAGCCGGCGTCATGAGCGGAACCTCAGCCGACGGCATCGACGTCGCACTCGTCCGCATCACGCCACGCGCATCCGCTGAACTCCCCCGCCTCAAGATCCTCGGCCACAAACACTTTCCCTACCCCTCGGCTCTCCGCAAAGCCGTTCTGCGTGCTGCAAGCCCCGCCCCTACCACCGTCCCAGAGATCGCCCGCCTGAACTGGCGCCTAGGCCAGCTCTATGCGGACGCCGTCGAGCAGACTGTCGTCAGCCTCGGCAAGAAACCCTCCCTCATCGGCATCCATGGCCAGACGATCTACCACCAGTCGACCCCCACCCGCTTTCTCGGCACAGACGTCCGGGCCACATGGCAACTAGGCGAAATGTCCCTCCTCGCCGAGCGCATGCGCCTCCCCGTCATCAGCGACTTCCGCACCGCAGACCTTGCAGTCGGCGGCCAGGGCGCACCCCTCGTCCCAATCCTCGACCTCTGCCTCTTCCGCTCGCCCACCAGGAACCGCGTCCTCCTCAACCTCGGTGGCATCGCCAACGTATCCGTCATCCCCGCCGGCGGAACCCCAGACCAGCTGGTGGCATTCGACACCGGCCCCGCAAACATGGTCATCGACGCCCTCATGCACAAGCTCTACAACAAACGCTTTGACCGCAACGGGAAGATTGCCTCACGCGGCCAAGCCTTCACCCCGGTCGTCGAAATAATCCTCCGCGACCCCTACTTCTCCGCCCCGCCACCCAGATCCTGCGGCCGCGAGCAATTCGGCGCGCCCTTCGCCAACCGCCTGCAAGCACTCTGCACAAAAGCCGGAGCCTCCAACCCAGACATCATCGCAACCGCCACCGAACTAACCGCCTGCTCTATCTACGACGCCTACACCCGCTTCTGCTGGCCCCACCTCGGCCAACTTGCTCCACTCGCCCGCTCCACCGAGCTCATCATCGCCGGCGGCGGAGCCCGCAACCGAACCCTCACCAACCGCCTCCACGAGCTCTTCACCCCGCTCGGCGTCAAGGTCCTCCTCGCGGACCAAGTAGGCATCCCAGCCGAAGCCAAGGAAGCCGTAGCCTTCGCCCTCCTCGCCTGGCTCAGCTATCACGGCCTCCCCGGAAACGTTCCCTCTGCCACCGGCGCCCACCGTCCAGCCGTATTGGGCAAGATGACATGCGTCTAGTCCTCTCCGCCATTGCACTCTGCGGCCTGCTCTCCCTCACCGCATGCACCAGGCCCCGCGAAGACCCACGCACCGTCGTAGTCGTCATCGAAAGCAGCCCAAACAACCTCGACCCACGCATCGGCACCGACGCCCAATCCGAACGTATCGGCGCTCTCATCTTCGACGCCCTAGTCCGCAAAAACGAGCGCTTCGAGCTTCAACCCTGGCTCGCTACCAGTTGGGATCGCCCCAATCCCTCCACCTGGATCTTCCATATCCGCGATGGCGTCCACTTCCACGACGGTCGCCCGCTCGAAGCCGAAGACGTCGCCTGGACCATCAACAGCCTCATCGACGGAACCATCATCACCGCCAAATCCGGTAACTTCAGCGCAGTCCAGCACGCATCCGCAAAAGACCGCCTCACCGCCATCATCGAGATGAAACACCCGGACGAATCCCTCCTCTTCAACCTCAGCGAGGGCCTCTTCGGCGTAGTCCCACGCGGCTCCGGCCAGAACTTCGGCCTCCACCCCATCGGCTCCGGCCCCTTGCGCTTCAAAAGCGAAGCCATGGACAAGGAAGTAATCCTCGACCGCACCCCACACTATTGGGCTGACACCTCCCTGCCCCAACCCAACCGCATCGAGCATCTTCGCCTCTCCGTCATCCCAGACGGCGTCACCGCCGCCCTCGAACTCCAGAAGGGCACAGCCGACATCGCCGTGAACGTCGTCACCCTGGACATGGTCCACGTCCTCGAGCGCACTCCCGGCTTAGCCGACGAGACCGGCCCCGGCTCACCCGTCATGTACCTGAACTTCAACACCACCACCGGCCCACTCAAAGACCCCCGCGTCCGCCGGGCCATAGCCTGCGCCATGGACCGCCGAGTCATCATCGGAGCCCTCTGGCTGGGCCGCGCCCGCCTCGCCGACACCCTGCTCCCCCCCGAACACTGGGCCGCCACCCCCAGCGAAACCCTCGCCCACTACCCGCACGATCCCGCCCGCGCTCAGTCCCTCCTCCAGCAAGCCGGCTTTCCCGCCGACAGCAAAGGTATTCGCCTCCACCTCGAGATGAAGACCAGCACCGACGAGACCACCCGCCTCCTCGCCCAGATCCTCCAGCAGCAGCTTCGTGCCGCCGGCATCGACCTCACCATCCGTTCCACCGAGTTCGGCACCTTCTACGCCGATGTCACTCACGGCGCCTTCCAGATGTACGCCCTCCGCTGGATAGGCAGCAACGAAGATCCTGGCATCTTCCGTTACGCTTTCGCCACCAGCCAGTTCCCGCCAGCCGGAGGAAACCGTGGCCGCTACTCCAACCCTCGCGTAGACGCGCTCCTCACCGCCGCCGAATCCACCTCCGACATCCCTTCCCGCCGCTCTATTTACCGCCAGATCCAGCAACTTCTAGCCGAAGACCTCCCCGCCATCCCCCTCTGGTTCCCAGACAACAACGTCGTCCACACCACCCGCATCCAGCACCTCATCCCCCGAGGCTCCGGCAGCTACGACTTCCTCCTCGACGCCACCGTCCAGTAGCCCCGTGGTACTCTTCCGTTACCGAAAAATCTGCGCAGCACACCAGCCTCAACGATGCGCCCTTCGCTGAAGTCCGGCTGTTTGCTCCCACTCTCGCGTGACTCATTAGGAGGGCACTCGTGTCTCATCTTCACTCGTATCCGCTCTCCCGCATCACCCTAGCGGCCTGCCTCATCGCAATCCCTGTCGCCGCGACTGCCCAGAAGGACGCCCCCACAGACCTCGTCCTCAAGAACGCCACCGTGATGACCGCATCCCACGGCACTATCGAGCACGGCTCGGTCTGGATTCATCAAGGCAAGATCGCGGCCGTAGGCGAGCAAGTCAACGCCCCTGCGGGCACCGTCGTCATCGACGCCTCCGGCAAGTTCATTACCCCCGGCATCATCGACCCCCACAGCCACTCCGCTCTCGGCGACGACATCAACGAGGCCACCAGCCCCGTCACCCCCTCCATGATGATGATCGACGCCTTCGACAACACCGACAGCGCCCTCTACTTCGCGCTCGCCGGCGGTGTGACCTCGGAGCTCCTCCTCCATGGCTCAGCCAACATGATCGGCGGCCAGAACATCACCATCAAGAACCGCTTCGGCCGCACTCGCGACGAGATGCTGTTCGCCGGCGCTCCGCGCACCATCAAGTTCGCCTCCGGTGAAAATCCCAAGCGCGTCTACGGCTCTCGCCACCAGCTGCCGTCCACCCGCATGGGCAACTTTGAAGTCATGCGCCAGGCCTTTGAAGATGCCAAGGTCTACAAGAAGGACTGGGACGACTACAACGCCAAGATCGCCAAAGGCGGCAAAGACGCGGAAGAAGCCAAAGCGCCTCACCGCGACCTCAAACTTGAGGCCCTCTCCGACGTCCTAAGCGGCAAGCTCCTCGTCCAGATCCACTGCTATCGCGCCGATGAGTTCCTCACCGAGGAAGCTATTGCCAAGCAATACGGCTACAAGATTCGAGCCTTCCACCACGCCCTAGAAATGTACAAAGTAGGCCCCGAAATCGCCGCCGATAACACCGCCATCGCCACCTTTGCAGACTGGTGGGGCTTCAAGGATGAAGCCTGGGACGCCATCCCCTGGAACGCCGTCATGAGCATGCGCGAAGGCGTCCGCGTCGCCCTGAAATCAGACTCCAACGACCACGTCCGACGCCTCAACCAGGAAGCCGGCAAGATGGTCCACTACGGCGGCGCAACCGAAGACGAAGCCCTCCGCATGATCACCCTTAATCCCGCCTGGATCATGGGCATCGACGACAAGACCGGCTCCCTCGATGTCGGCAAGGACGGTGACCTCGTCATCTGGAACATGGACCCGCTCTCCACCTTTGCCCGCGCAGAAAAAGTCTTCATCGACGGTGACCTCTACTTCGACTCCTCCCTGCCCGGCTACGGCCTCACCCACTTCACCGGCGTCATGCACGGCGGCGGCTTCGACGGCGCAGACAACGACGATCGCATCGGAGGAGGAAACTAATGACTGTGCCCACAAAGTATCTGCTCACTCTCTCGGCTGCAGCGCTCCTCCCCACCGGCCTCTTCGCTCAAGCCGTCATGGTTGACACCTCCAAGCCCGCACCTCTCACCGCAATCGTCGGAGGCAAGCTCCTCACCATCACCCACGGCATCATCGAGAACGGTGTCCTCATCCTCAACGCCGGCAAGATCACCGCCGTAGGCCCAGCCTCTTCGGTCAAAGTCCCCGATGGCGCAACCATCGTCGACGCCAAAGGCATGACCATCTACCCCGGCCTCATCGACTCCGAGACCAACATCGGCCTCTCCGAGATCGAGTCCAACCAGGTCAACAGCGACCTCGTCGAACCCACCGACGAGATCTTCCCCAACATGCACGTGTACGACGCCTTCCACGGCGAGACCGAACACATCCCCATCGATCGCCTCAACGGCATCACCAACGCCATTGTCGCCCCCGCCAGCTCCGACACCATGCCCGGCCAGGACATCTTCATCCAGCTCGCCGGCGCCGATCGCGACCAGATGATCCTCCTTCGCGACAACGCCTTACCCATGAACTTCGGAGAAGAACCCAAGCGCAGCGGCCGTCGCGGTGAGCCCGGCGGCTTCCCGAGTACCCGCATGGGCGAGATCACCCAGCTCCGCCAAGCCTTGATCGACGCCCAGGAGTACAAGAAAGCCCGCGCCGACGCAGCCGCCAAACCCGCCGCTTCGAACGCCTTGAAGCCATCAAAGCCCTCCACTCCACGCGCAAAGTTCGACCTCAAGAACGAAGCTCTCCTCCCCTACCTCAACGGCGAAAAGCCGGTCGTTATAGGCGTCTATCAGGGCCATGACATCGAGCCCATCATGGAGCTGGCACAGGAGTTCCACCTCAAAGTCGTACTCAACCATGTCCCCCACGCGCAGAACATGCTCGACAAGATCGCCTCCTACCACGTCCCCGTCGTCGTCGGCCCCATCTACGAACTCCCCCAGGCAGGCGAACGCTACGACTCCGTCTACTCCATGCCCGCTGAACTCCAGAAGCGTGGCGTCAAAATCGCTTTCGCCTCCTATGGCAACGAGTTCACCCGCAACCTCCCCTACGCTGCCGGCTATTCCGTAGCTTACGGCCTTCCCTACGACGAGGCTCTCAAGGCCATCACCCTCAACCCTGCGGAAATCTGGGGCGTCGCAGACAAGCTCGGCTCACTCGACGTGGGCAAATCAGCCAATGTAGTCATAGCCAACGGCGATCCGCTCGACGTCCGCACAACCGTCAAGCAGGTCTACATCGACGGCCTAGCCATCCCCATGGTCTCCCGCCAGACCCGTCTGCGAGACGAGTACATGCCTCTTACCCACCCGACACCGTAAGTATCCGACTCCAGCCTGCGACCAACGGGAGCACCCATGTGTCCCGCACTCCCAAGACCAGATCATCCGTCATGAGTGACCGCTCGACGCGCAGTCGGCACGTCCGGCAGGACAGCTTCTAGAAAGTAAAAGAAAGCCCAGCCTGAATGGTCCTCGGAGCCTGAGCAAAGTAAAGCGTATGCCCATCCGCCGAGAGAAACGGCCGATACCCCTGCGCCAGCAGGTTGCTGACATCGATCGTCGCATCTAGCCCTGCCGGAATCCAAGATCCCAGCTTCACCCGCTGCCGCACAAAGCAGCTCAGGTAAGCCTCGTCACTCAGCGCCCCATATGGATCGATCGCCGTCACCATCGCACTCGGCTGCCAGCGGTACGACGCCCTGATCCGCGTCCCTGAACCCTTCAGATCGCCCCTCAGCGAAACCGCCGCTGACTCGCCACTCCGTGCTCTCAACCCGTCTAACGCGTCGGTCACATGGACCAGCGGTCCGGTCTCCGAGGCGAGCGCCTCTCCCGTCGCATATTCAGCTGCGATCCAGAGATCGTGCGCCACGGGCGTCGCGAACGAGATTCGCGCACCATCCGCGGTATATCCAACAGCAAGCGCCCTGAAGCTCCCGTTTACCGGGTCCACGACAAACCCCGCCGGAACCATCCCCCCGAACGCTAGAGCAGCATCGGACTGCATGCCGGACGCTGACGAACCGCCGAAGCTTCTCCCACCGGCCACGGGCATACGCTGGATCGCGTCATGATAAAAGGCCACTTCCATCACTCCACGTCCACTCTTGCGTGAAACCGCAATCTCCTGGTGCCGTCCCGACTCGAGCGCCAGCTTGCTTCCCGCCTCCGCAGCTGCAGGCGCCTCTTCGCGCTCTGACTTCACATCCGCGAACTCCTGCGTGCTCCGGCTCGTGGCCATCCTGTACTGCAGCCGCCAGCCATCTCCTGGATGCGCCGTTACCCGGACGAACGGATGCGCAGCAACCGCATACCCGCCGCTCTGCACCCCTTCCACCTCGCCCCCTACTTCCAGGTCGACGTGCTCCCCCAGTGCCATCTGTTGTCCGCTGCGAAGCTCCAGCACCTCGACCCCTGCCGCGCCGCCTGGTCCCACCAGTTCCGGATGCGAACTGAATCCAATTACCGTCCGGGAACCACCGCCATATCCGTTTTTGCGGTCCAGCCCCGCCTCCACCTCAAACGGACCACCCGAAGTCCCCATCCCCCCAGGATTCGCCGCGGTACCCACGTCCGCCCGTAGCGTGCTTTCATCTCCATTCGCATAGACTCTGTGCACGGAAAGCACATCATGCACGCCGGAGTCGCCAAACCTGCTCCCATCCGTCACAGCATCACGTACCACAACCCGTGTACCCCGCAACTCCGGGGTATCCGAGACCACCAGCACTCCGTCCTCATCCAGTATTCGTAGAATCGGCCGGTTTGCCGTCGACCGCAGCGTCCATTGCCACTCATCTTCCGGCTCATCCGCGCGCCGACGGCTCGCCGGCAGCCAGGAAGCCGTATCGAACAGCGCAGCCAGCGTCAGATTTACAACCGCCTTAGCCCCTGTCCGAAGCTGCAGATTCGCCTTGGTTGCCGGAACGAACAACGCCGCACTCGCCCGCACCTCATACCGTCCTGGGACCAGGTTGGTTACCGCATAATGTCCATGTAAATCGGTAAACGCCGTCGCCACCGTCATCGAGTTCGCCGCGAGCACCTGAACCAGCGCACCCATCTGAACCACACCCTGCGAGTCCTTCACTACCCCGGAGACCACCGCCCCCGGCACCACCATCGATCCGTCCCCAGTCGCCGCCGCCCACGCAGCGTGCGAAAAAAGCAGCGTTCCGATAAGAATCGCAAAACCTGCTCCGGATTGAATGCACTTTTCCTGGAATCGCTGCAAAGTCTTCCCCTGCTCGCCAACGGCCGCTCCGACAATGGACTCGACTCTCTCCGTAAGAGAGCCAGTCCTCAACTTCAGTGCCGAAACCCGGTCATCGCCTTCCATCCGCGCGCCGTGATCCCATCTCGCTTTGCTTGGCCCTGCCTGATCCTTGCTCCGTTCAGTCTAATCGACCGTGAACGATGCCGTCTCGGCAAATTGTTGCTTTTTTACCCCGTCATTCACCTTAATGCTGACCTCATACTTGCCCGGCGTCAGGCTCGCAAGCGGCAAGCTCTTCTCCAACGTCACCTGGTCCGCGTTCGGATTCAGCTTTGCCGTCTGCTCGGACGTATCCAGTACATCCTTGTTCGTCGCCAGGTCCCGAATCTGGTACTCGATGGTCGCCCCGTTCTGCTTGTTCTCCCCGATCCCAAGGTTGTAAACCTGCATCCAGAAGTTCAGGTTCTGACTCCGATGGAAGTTGATCGGCACCGCAACCCCGGTCGGAACTCGAGGCCGGATATGCGTATTGCTAATCACAAAATTTCCCGCACCAACATCCTTGGAGGGTACCCGGTACATCTGGTCCGCCAGGATCAGCGATGAGTGGGCAAGCTGATCGTCGTCATACTTCGGTACATTCACGCTGCGCTGCCAGCGCCCGATATGATCCGGTTGATTCACATCCTTGATCACGATGTCGACCTTGTACAAGCCCGGCTTCAACGGCAAAGACTTCCAGTACACCGAGTTCTGCACCTGTGTCTGTCCCAGCAACTCGCTCGGAACCTGCGACTGCACTGGATCCTCAAACGTCTGGATCACGCGGTGATTCAAATTGGTCACTCGTCCCAGGATGTTCACTGTGCCCGTGGAAACCCCATCCTTGGTCACATAGGTGATGTCCTTGTTATGAATCTGCAGCGTCAACGGAACTAGAACCGTATCGTTCGTCACCTTCACATAATCGGTCCGCACGTCGAACAGAAACGGTGGGCCCGTCAGGATCTTCGACGAAACCATGTACGACTCAAGATCCTTGTACTTGATCACCGGCGCTGCCGTCAGCTTCGCAAAAGTCTCCAGCCGATCGAACTGCTTCGCCGCATTGCCGTTGGTGCCCATGCCCTGGCCAAGCTGTTCCAGACCGCCGCCCGAGAAACGGTCTGCCTTCTTGGCGCGCCCCATCTCTTCATACTGGGTCAGACCAGCCCCCGGCGTGTGCTTCAACGCGTCCTTCTCAGACCGGTCGATCGTCATGTGGTAGTCGCCGCACATGCACGTATCCACAAACTCCACATCGATGTTGTCGCCAATACCCTCGATGTAGCGGTAATGCCAAACCTCAAAGGGAAACGTGGACGTGTTCCCGCCGCCCTCTTCCGTCGGCCGTTCATAGTTGCCGCCGCTGGGGTGCGAATCGATTGAATCCGGCTTGCCGAACGCAATGTAGATATGTCCACGATCCGTCCGCCAGCCCTGCTTGCCCGCCGCGAAATGCTCATTTGCATACGCGATTCGGGCATAGTGCTCTTCGCGATACTCATTATCCGGAGAGTCGGGATTTGGGTTCCGCCGCAGCCAGAAGTTCTCGATAAACTGGTCCCGCTCCTCATCGTTCGACAGGTGTTTGAAGGCAGCCAGTTCCTGGTCGGTGATGATCCACCGCACATCTTGGTCGATCCACACCTTATAAGAGCCTTTCAGCTCCTGCTTCGCCTCTTTGTTGACCCGGATCTTCTCGGCATCGGTGCGCTCACGCTCCGTGGGGTCTGGCTTATCCTTCTGCACCGGAACCTTCGTCACCCCATCAGGCGATGCACTTTGCGTCTGTGCCGCCGCACCTCCGCCGACGGCAAACGTCAGGCAGATGGCGGAAACGCAAAGCATCAAACGGGTCAGGTGCAAAGGACTTGAATACATGGCAGGGATACTCCTGGAACTTGCCTTCGATTGTAGGCTCAAACCGGGCAACATACAAACCTGTTCCCGCATCCGCACCCGCTGATATCATCACAGTTATTCCGCACGTCAACCGCTGCATACTCGAACGTGTGCGCCACCTCTCAAGCCTGACGAGAGTTCTCTCCATGGAGGACCAGCACCTCGGTTAGACGGAGAAGCAGCTTTAAAGCATGGAGCCAGATCACCATCTAAATCCGCCTTTTCATGGAACCCTCCACACTCGTACCGCGTATCTGTCCTGCAGGCGACCTCCCGCCTCCTAACTCAATCCACTCCTGCTTAGAATCCATACCCAACGATCGAAGGCAAAGCAAACGATGAGCGTCAAAAAAATCGTAATCGTTCTGGTGATCGTGCTCGCCCTTGGCGGACTTGCAACCTTCTCCATCATTCAAAGCCAGAACAACGTTCTCAAGGTCACCACCGCCACCGTCGGCCGCCAGGACCTCCTCTCCGTCGTCAGCGGAACTGGCCAGATCAAGCCCAAGACCTACGTCAACATCGGGGCCACCGCCTTCGGCCGCATCACTCACCTCAACGTCCGCGAAGGCGATCACGTCAAAGCTGGAGCCGTACTGGCCACGATTGAGAACGTACAACCCAGCGCCACCGTCTCAGCCCAGAACGCCACCATCCTCAGCTCCAAAACCAACGTCACCGCGGACGTTGCCGCCGAACAGACCGCTCAGGCCAACATCGCCGCCGCCGCCGCTGACCTTGAGCAACGCAAGCTCGACTTCGACCGCGCCCTTGCCCTCTACAACGACAAGCTCATCGCCAAGCAGGACTTCGACGCCAAGAAAGCCGTCTACGACGCCGCCGTCGCCACCCTCGCCCAGCGTAAAGCCGCCGAATCCCAGGCCAAGGCCCAGACCGACTCCCAGCGCGCCATGGTCAACCAGGCCGTTGCCAGCCAGCGTTCCAACTTCGACGCCCTCGACAAAACCATCAGCCGCGCCCCCTTCGACGGCCTCGTCACCAACGTTCCCGTCCGCGAAGGCGAGACCATGGTCGTCGGTATCCAGAACGCCGAAGGCTCTACCCTCATGACCATCGCCGATATGTCCGTCATCACCGCGGAGGTCAAGGTAGACGAGACCGACATCGTCAACGTCGCCCTCGGCCAGACCGCAGACGTCACCGTGGATGCCCTCCCCGGCCGCACCTTCAAAGGCCACGTCACCCAGGTCGGCGACCAGGCTCTCCTCCGCACCACCGGCGTCGCCACCAGCCAAAGCACCACCGGCACCGAGGAAGCCAAGGACTTCAAAGTCGTCATTACCCTGGACAACGTCAATGGCCAGAATAACGACGAGCTACGCCCCGGCCTCTCCAGCACCGCCAAGATCACCACCGCACGCCGTCCTGACTCCGTCACCATTCCCATTCAGGCCCTGGTTCAGCGTGATCCCCTCGCCGAGCAGGCTCTCGCAACCAAATCGGAGCACCACGCCACCTACACCACCGCCGCAACCGCTCCAAAGGTCAAGCCCGTCCTTGTGCAGGGCGTCTACGTCCTCAAATCCGATCACCGCAAGCAGCGTGCCGTCTTTACGCCGGTAACAACCGGCGTTATCGGCGCGACCGACATTGAACTTCTAAGCGGCCTCAAGGTGGGCGACACCATAGTCACCGGCCGCTACAAAGTTCTCCGTTCCCTTAAGAGCGGCACCGCCGTCAAAGTTGACAACACCGCCGAACCTGAAACCGACACCTCCAAGTCCTAATCCCTTCGCCCCGGCCATCGTATCCTTAGACCAGCACTCTCCGGAGCCCTCGATGCCCCTAGAAACCGAACTCGCCCCCATCGCCGTCGACCCAACCAACATCAACGCCGACGGCCCGCATGAGGGCGAGGTTATCGTCACCTCTAACCTCTGGAAGACCTACTCCATGGGCGACCAGCAGGTCCACGCCCTGCGCGGCGTCAATCTACGCATCCGCCACAATGAGTACGTCGCCATCATGGGCCCGTCCGGCTCCGGCAAATCCACGCTGATGAATCTCATCGGTTGCCTTGACTCCCCATCGCAGGGCAAGTACTGGCTTAATAGCCACAACGTCTCCGAACTCAACGACGACGAACTCGCCCGCATCCGCAATAAGGAGATCGGCTTCGTCTTCCAGACCTTCAACCTTCTTGCCCGTGCAACCTCCCTCCACAACGTCGAGCTTCCCCTCATCTACAACGGTACCCCCGCCGCCGAGCGAACCGCCCGCGCAAAATCTGTCCTCGAGTCCGTCAATCTTGGCACCCGCATGATGCATAAGCCCAACGAGCTCTCCGGCGGCCAGCGCCAGCGCGTCGCCATCGCTCGCGCCCTCGTCAATAGGCCCAGCATCATCCTCGCCGACGAGCCCACCGGAAACCTCGACTCCAAAACCGGCGACGAGATCATGGCCCTATTCGATGAGCTCCACTCCAAGGGGAATACCATCGTCCTCGTCACCCACGAGCCCGATATCGCCGAGTACGCCCACCGCGTCGTCACCATCCGCGACGGCGTCATCGCCAGCGATCACCCATCCTCCCGCCACGCAAAGAATTAGCCTCTCCCACGCGAAGCGTCCGAAACACCACGAAGTGGTGCCCGCCCGGCGCAAGGGCGCGCTTGCCGTTGCCTTACCCTCAAACAGGCGTATCCTGAACCACAAACGGAGGCCGCACATGGCAACCCCTGTCCTCATCCCTGTCGAAGAGTATCTCCGCACCCTCTATCGGCCGGACTGCGACTACATCGATGGTGAAGTCCAGGAGCGCAACATGGGCGAAAAGCCACACGCACGGCTGCAGAGCTTCTTCATTCGTTACTTCGCGAAGTTCGAAGACGCGGCAAACTTCGAAGTTCTTCCAGAGCTTCGGCTTCAGGTCAATCCCACCCGCTATCGTATTCCGGACATCATGCTCGTCTCACTTCCCAACCCCGAGCCTCGCATGGTCCACACCCCACCCCTGCTCTGCATCGAAATCCTCTCCAGCGAAGACCGCATGAACAGGGTCCAGGAACGCCTCAACGACTACGCCTCGATGGGCGTCCAGGCCATGTGGGTCATCGACCCTTGGCGCGGCACCGCCTTCTCCGCCGGGTCCGACGCCGTCCTCCACGAGCAGAAAGCCCTCCTCACCGTCCCCGGCACCTGCATCCAGATCACGGTTCCAGAGATCTTCACCGAGCTCGACCGCCTGGAAAAACGCGCCGCCGCCCGCTAACCGGCACATCTCCCCTTATAATCTCCAGAATCACAAAAGCCTTTTCCTGAATCGCTCAAGCACCGGCGATCACCCGAGTTCCTGCCCCAACACCGTCGCCCCCTAAGTACTCACCCGTAAGCGTCGAATACAGCACGAAGTGCCAGCACAAAATGCCCATGCGCATGGGGCAGTCCTGCTCATTGCGCCAATCTCAAACCCAGCTAAGCTAAAACCAAAACCGGAGGCCATTCAACGTGGCAACACCCGTTTTTATCCCAGTCGAACAGTATCTGCGCACCGTCTTCCGCCCAGACTGCGACTACATCGAAGGCGAGGTTCAAGAGAGAAATATGGGAGAAACACTCCACGGCAGATTGCAGGCGTTCTTCGCATTCTTCTTCCGCCTCAATCAGGACAAGTGGAGCATTGACGTCCTCACTGAGCAGAGACTACGCGTCGCCGACGGACGGTATCGCGTCGCCGATCTCATCCTGAGCTCCATCCCCAATCGTTCCGCCCGGTTCCTTCAATCTCCGCCTCTGCTCTGCGTCGAAATCCTTGCCAGCGAAGATCGCATGCGCAAGGTCCAGGAACGTCTCAACGACTACGCAGACATGGGAGTCCAATCCATGTGGGTGATCGACCCTTGGCGCGAGACCGCCTACTTTGCCGGTCCTGACGGCATTATGCTGGAGCAAAAGGAAGCCCTCATCGTTCCCGAAACTTCCATCCGGATCGCCGTCCCCGAGATCTTCGCTGAACTCGACCGCCTCGAAAAAAGAGCCACCGGCCGCTAGCAAGCTCCAACCCCTCAGGGGTCATTCCGAGCGAAGCGAAGAACCTCCGTTGTTACGGCTGCGGTTGCGGTTGCGTTTGCGTTGCCGTTGCCGTTGCGATCATCCGCACAATCACTGTCCGCATCTCCGCTCCCTCGCCGCTGCCACTCCTACAACTCCTGCTACGGAGCACCCGGAGCAGCCGGAGCAGCCGGATTCGGATTGCCCTCCGCCGCCACCCCATCCGGGGTCGCAATCACCGCCGCCCCGGTCGCCGAAATATCCTTCGCCGTCTCCGCCGTCAAAACCCCCGGCTGGCTGTACGAGATCCCCTTACCAACCGCATACGTACTCGCGCTGATCCCGAGCAGAATCAGGATCTGCGGCGATAGTACCGGAAACCGCCCATCCTGAATCGTCAGCACAAATAAGCCCAACGCAATCACCATCGAAAAGATAATCAGCTGGAACCGCGACACGCTCGCCTGCCCATTCGCCTCGGAAAGCAGCGCAGACAGATTCATCTTCCCCGTCCAGACCAGCCACAGCAGCGTCCCCGCCAGCAGTCCCAGGAAAAGACAAACCGCATACCCGCACACCAGCTTCAGCACGACCAGCGGCTCGCTCGTCGCAACAGCGTTCACATTCGCTTGAACCATGCGCACCTCCCAGAATGTCTGCTTCCCTGGCCCGTTACCTCTTTGCAGCAACCCGAAAACCCTTGAACGCCGCATAAACCGCACTACTCACCCCAAACAGTGTCAGGAACTCTGCCCCAACAGGCGGCATCGTTCCTCGCGGCCCCGTCAGCAGGTCCACCGCAACCTTCCCACTGACCGTCATCGTCACCACAAGCAGTTGCAGTTCTTCAACCCGAAGTACGTTCCGCCACCACTCACGGTTTCCTGCAGCCTTGTACAGGACCAAGACGGTCATCAGCCCCAGGATCGCCGATCCCTCCCACCCAACGATCCTGATCGGCTCCATTGTCCTTCGCCCTTTCGCCCGAAGCCTAGCACTCCATCCCTCTTGCATCAACCACTTTCGCCAGGACTCCTGGCTGGTATGCGACGCCCCCTTCCCCTCAAACGTCTAAACTATTGTCATGGCCAAGCCCTGTTGCCGATTGCCGGCCTCGCTCTATATATTGGTTTGCCTCCTCGCGGCCACTTTTGCCGCCGCCCAGGGCCCCGCACGCTTCGACCTCACCGGCCCCAAGCTCGACATCCACGTCAGCCGCAACGGCGTCTCGCTCCCCATCGCCCTCGTCCCCAACCTCCAGCCCGGCGACCAGATCTGGCTCCATCCCGACCTCCCTCCCACTCAGTCCGTCAAATATCTCCTCATCGCCGCCTTCCTCCGCGGAACCACCAACCCGCCACCCGACGACTGGTTCATCCGCATTGAAACCTGGAAAAAAGAGGTCCGCGAAGAAGGCGTCACCATCACCGTCCCCGCAGACGCCCAGCAGGCCATCCTCTTCCTCGCTCCCGAGACCGGTGGCGACTTCTCCACCCTCCGTTCCGCCGTCAAAGGTCGTCCCGGCATCTTCGTCCGCGCCGACCAGGACCTCATCGAAGCCGGCTTCGAGCAAGCCCGCATCGAGAAATACATCGCCGAGATGAAGCAGGTCGACCCCAGCGACGCCAAAGCCATTACCGATCACTCCAACCTCCTCGCCCGCACCCTCAACCTTAAGCCCAACCCCGACTGCTTCAAGCGCCCCGTCGACCTCCAGTCCGAGTGCCTCATCCAAACCGGCTCCCAGACCCTCCTCGACGACGGCCACGGCCAGACCATGGCCGACACCCTCAACAACTCCGCCAACTCCGACCTCATCTACCAGGCCGCCAACACCCGCGTCGCCGGCGAAGGTCTCTACTCAGCCTATGTAGGAGCCATCGTAGATCTCGTCCGCATCACCAGCTCCCTGCACACCGCGCAGTACCAGTACATCCCCGCCATTGCCTTCCCAGAGCAAGAGAGCCTCAATCTCCGCCTCAACACCGCCCCCAGCTTCCACAACCCAAAGTCGGTCATCGTCATCGGCCTCCCCGCCGTCCAGAAAGCCGTTCTCCCTCCGCTCCGTTCTGCCGAGCCCAATCACACCTCCTGCCTTCTTAACCCAAAGATGGTCCTCCCCATCGATGGTGCGCCCCTGGTCTTCTCAACCTCTTACGCTCACCAGCTCATGCTTCACCTGAATCTCCCTGAAGGCACCTCTCTCCCGAATCACTCAAACGAGATCCCCCTGACTCCCGACGCCTTCCAGGGCGGCCTCACCATTGCCCCACCCGAGCCCCAGCGCCACGAACTCCCCGTCCCACCGTACCCCACCGCCACACCTCCCAACCCGTCCAGCCCCGCGGAAGTCAAGCCCTCAGATAAGCCTGACAAGTCTGGAGACAAGCCTGGCAGACCTTTCCCACCGACCGAGCCCATCACCGGCACCGTCAGGGGCTTTTGGGGCTTCGACTCCTTCACTGGACCCACCCTCTCCATCCAGGCTCTTCCCGGAGCAGGATGGCACATCGTTAGAAATCCCTTAACACCGGAAAACCTCATCGCCGGCCAGCCCAACCACCTTGAGATCGCCTCCACCGGCACCGCCTGCATCCAGTCCATCGGCCTTGAACCCGGCGGCGAAAAAGTTGACTGGAGGCTCGACGAAACGGCCGAACTCAAAGCCAACGCAACCACCGACACCAGGCCGATCGAGAACGCCGCACTAAAATTACCGGACAAACCCGCCGACAAACCCGCCGACAAGTCCACCACTCCCCCCACTTCATCCACCGACAAACCGAAGCCCGCCGAAGCCTCGGCGATCGCAGACATCAAGGCTGCCCGCCCGGTCGCTGGCTCCGTCCACCCCGTCGATCTCACCCTGAACCTCCAACACGCCGCCACTCCCGGCTCCATCCAGCTCGCCATCCAGCAGTTCGCCCAGCCCACCCCGGACCAACTCGGTACCAAGACCTTCGCCGAGCCCGCCAAGATCGAATCCATCCAGTACCACGCCGGCGACTCCACCCTCCAGATCACCGGCTCCGGCCTTGACGAAGTCGAGCAGGTCAACGTCAAAGCCACCACCTTCATCCCCCCACCGCCTGCCCCGGACACCGAACCCAGACCCGAGGCCAAGCCTCCCACCAGCCTCACCTTCATTCTCGCCCCCGGCTCTTCCCAACCCGCCATCAAGCCGAGCGAAAAGCTCCACGCCACCGTCCAGCTCAACGACGGCCGTTCCCTCGAATCCTCCACCATCGCCCTTCTTCCACGCCCATCGATCTCCATCCTCTCCCGTCGCATCATCAGCCCCGCCCCATCGCCCATCAGCCTCTCGTCGCCCAACGAGGTTCCCCTCGGAGCCCAGCTCGTCTTCTTCCTCAAGTCCAAATCCAACTTCCCTCGCACCGAGCAGATTGAGATCGCCAACGCCGACTCATCCCTTTCAACCCGGCTCAACCTGAAGGACAGCACCCTCGTCATGCAGGACACCCACACCGTCCTCGCCACCTTCGACCCCATGAAGCTCTTCGGCCCATCCTCCTTCGGCCCCTTCCGCCTTCGCCCCATCACGCCGGACGGCACGGAAGGCGAGTGGCAACCCCTCGCCACCATCGTCCGTCTCCCCACCCTCACGCAGCTCAGCTGCAGCGCCAACGCAGCCGCCTCCTGCCTTCTCACCGGCCAGTCCCTTTACCTCATCGATTCCATCGCCACCACCCAGCCCTTCACCAACCCCCTCCAGGTCCCGGAAGGCTTCGTCGATACTACCCTCACCATCCCCCATCCCACCGGCCCCACCTTCTATCTCCGTCTCCGGGACGACCCCACCGCCGTCCAACCCGTAACCCTCGCCATCACTCCCAACCCACCCGTGGCCGCTCCCCACACCGCGCAGGCCCACGTACCTTCGAGCCTTAGCCGCTGAAGAAGCAAACGGCCCGAGCATTCCTCACAGCAAACAAGTCGGTGAGCACCGTCACACCGCCGTTTCAACCGGCCTCTTCGTCCGTGATCCCAGAAACAGCAGCACCGAGGCCACCAGCATCGTGATCAGCGTCACCCCCAGCCCCGTCCCCAGGTTGCTGTGATCGGAGACAATCCCAATGATCTTCGGCGAAGGCGTATCCCCAATCGCGTGAATGATCAGCAGCTCAAAGGCGATCGCCGTTGACCGCACCGCTGCCGGAGCCGCGTTGATAATCGCCGCATTGAGCGGCCCCGTCCCAAGAAAGATCAGAAACATAGCGGCAGACAACGCCGGAAGCATCGTCGCCTTGGGCCCAAAGAAGCAAAGCACCGCCGGCGGTACCGCCAGAAAGGCAGACCAAGCCGAGATCAGGTAAAGCGCCCGATGGTTCGTCCGCAGCCAACGCTGTGCCAGCCACCCGCCGAACGCCGTCCCCGCCAGCCCGCCGCCCGCCGTGATCGCTCCCAGCGTAAGGCCCACCGAGTTCGCCGTAAACCCGTTCCGCTGCAAAAACGAAGGCATCCACGCCGAGATTCCACCCAGCGAAAACGTCACCATTGCCATCCCCAGCGTCGCGTACAGATAAGGCGCATTGGTCGCCAGCGAAAGCACCTTGTCCCAGGTACTCTTTCCCTCACCCTTTCCCTGCTCCTCGGACGCCTTGTTCTCGCTCTCCCCACGCGTCGGCTCCTTCATCAGGAACAGGATCAAAAGCCCGATCAGCATCCCCGGCACCGCCGACACATAGAACGGCATCCGCCAGCCATACTTCGCCCCAACAATCTCTCCGATCAGATATCCCAGCGCCGCCCCGACCGGAATCGCCGTATAGAAGATCGTCAAGATCCGGTTCCGCTGCGACTCCGGATAAAAGTCTGCCAGCAAAGCCGGAGCATAGATCCCCAGCGAAGCCTCTCCAATCCCCAGAATCGCGTGCCGGAACAGCAGTGAATCGAACTGATGCACCGTTCCCGTCAAAATATTCACGCCGCTGATCAGCAGCGCACAGATCACGATCAGCGGCTTACGCGGCAGGTGATCCCCAATCCACCCGGTCAACGGCGCCGCAATCATATACGTTAGAAAAAACCAGAAAGTAATCGACCCAATCTGCGAGTCGCTCACCCCAAACTCTTTCTTCACCAACTCCTGCACCCCCGGCAGGATATAGCGATCGATATAGTTGACAAAGTTCAACGCAGTCAGCAGCACCAGCGCAAGCGTCGCGCCGGCCACAGCCTGCCCGGCAGATTGTGTCGGTTTCGTAGTGGAAGCCATTGTGGGGAAGCATAGCAGGCGGGCTCTTTGAATGCCCTGCGATACGCTTGCACGGAGGTTGAACATCCGTCAGACTCGTATCTTCTCGGAGTGGCTGCGAAGACTGCGCGGCCGTAGGGCTCGAGATAGAATCCTTGTACGCTTGCGGCGACTCGGCGCAGGCAATGCCGGAAAGGAAAGCTCCGTCGGTGAGGGTGTCTCCGAGTTAAAGATGGACGAGGGTTCCGGCTACAGGGTGTACTTCACGCGGTGAGAAATGGAGTTGATCCTGCTTCTCTGCGGGTGCGACAAGAGCTCTCAAGCGAAAGACATCGAACTCGCAAAAGAGCTTGCAAGGCAGCAGCATCAGGAGGACAAGGTGGCACTCAAGACCTTTGACTATGACGAAGCAGAGTCTCTGACAGGTACCGAAGATATCTTCTTTTTCCTCGAGGCGGAGCCCGAAGACAATCAACCCTCGTACCTGCCAGGCGCGATTGCCATCGTCGTCAAAGCCCGTGGCGGAGTCGATTCGCTCTCACGAGAAACGGACATTCCAGCTTCCGATCTCAGTCTCGCTTCGGTCGACAGCGAGAGCGGCGCTTCATGGAACCCTCGGATCATGCAGGCGTACCGGCCCGCACAGTCTTCAACCGGCAAGGTCGCATAAGATGGATCAACCTGAACCCCGCCCACCATTCCCGCCCTTCAACCTCGAAACCGCCACCGAAAAAGTCCGCAAAGCCGAAGACGCCTGGAACTCACGCGACCCCCAAAAAGTCTCCCTCGCCTACACCCCCGACTCCCGCTGGCGCAATCGCGCCGAGTTCAGCCACGGCCGTGAAGTGATCGTCGCCATGCTCACCCGTAAGTGGGCGCGCGAGCTCGACTATCGCCTCTGCAAGGAGCTCTGGGGCTTCAAGGAAAACCGCATGGCCGTCCGCTTTGTCTACGAATCCCACGACGCCTCCGGCCAGTGGTGGCGCAGCTTCGGCAATGAACTCTGGGAGTTCGACGAACACGGCCTCATGCGCCGGCGTGAGGCCTCCATCAACGACCTCAAGATCAACGAAGCAGAAAGAAGGTTCCTCTGGCCCCAAGGTCCGCGGCCTGCCGATCACCCCGGCCTTACTGATATGGGCCTCTAACGAGGAGGCAGATCATTCTCCGGTCGCGGATAGATCGCGGTTACCGTCGTACTGATGCCACCTCGGGGCCGAAAATCGCCCTTCACCACCGCCCACTGCGGATCGGTCGCCTTCACCACATCGTTCAGCACCTGGTTGACGATATTCTCCTGAAAGATCCCCAGGTTCCTGTATTCAAACAAATACTCCTTCAACGACTTCAGCTCCATGCACTCCTTCTTCGGCATATAGCGAATCGTCAGCACCCCAAAATCCGGCAGCCCGGTCTTCGGGCAAATCGACGTAAACTCCGGATCGTCAATCAAAATCTCGTAGCCCGGAAACTGGTTCTCCCAAACGTCGATCGGAGGAAATTCATGATCCAGCCCGGAGGCAGCATGGCTGTCGGTATAGCCGGTGTTCTGAGTACGCATCAGTCCAGTTTATCGCGTTCCATCGCGCCTAAGGCAGGCTCGGCAGGTGGAACACCACACCCGTGCTCACACTCTTCAGCGGGAAGTTATGTCCCGATCCATCCAGCCCGCCGTACCCCAGCTCAGCCGCCCGAAAGTCCATGATTGGAAACACCCGTATATCCAGCCCCGCATACACGTGGTATTCAAAGTTCGACTTCAACTCCACCCCATTGTTCCCTGTCAAAACCCCATAGTTCGACGTCCCCACACCCGCCGCGCCTTCCAAATACGGCTTCAAGTACGAAATCGGCGTCCGCAGGCTGACCCGCAGCCCCCCCAGCCCCGAGTTGATCCGCGCACCAGCCCCGTTCGAGTCCGTCAAAGCCCCACGATGCGTCGTCACAATCGAGCCCCGCACATCCGCACCCAACCGCACCGGCCCGTAGTCCTTGAAGTCGTAGTACACCCCACCCGTTCCACCCAGCGGATCGACCGTGTCGTTATAAGACACGCCCGGAGTCGTCACCGGCGAGCCCGCAATCCCACTCATCCGCTGCACCGTGACCGTGCCGTAAATTCCCACTTGCGCGTGAGCCGAAGTTGCCACAAAAATCAGGGGTGCTGCAAAAAGTAAGACGAGAAGGCAGTGCTTTGATCGAATCATGTCACTCTAGTTTATCCCGGATGACCCCGGTCATTGCAGTAGCCCTGCACCAATTACCACTCAAACAGTAAGGCCCGGAGTTCCGAACCCCGGGCCTCGCCTCAACCTCTTTGCCGCCTAATTGCGCCGCCCCAGCGTCGGACGATCGTCACCCGAACTCGTCGTCGAGCTCGGATTGTTCGGGTCGTTATTGCTCCCACCCGCTCGCCGCAGCGTCGGCTTTGTTCCCCCGCTCTTGTCGTTGATCTTGCGCTTATTCTCGATCCGGGCCAGCCGTCCCTTCACATCGTCAAACTCCGATGTCGTCACAATGTACTCCGGACGCGCCGGCAGAATCGTCGCAATCTCTTCCTCGGAAGCCGCAATCCGGTCTGGCGTCTGCGGATGATCGGAGAACGCCTTTGCCAGCGTCCCCGGCTTATGCTTCTCCAGCGCATCCAGCTTCTCAAACAGCGTAATGAAGCTCTGAGGATCGTACCCGGCCTTATACATGTACTGCACGCCCAGGTAGTCCGCCTCCGCCTCCTCCATCCGAGAGAACTTCAGAAACGTCATCGGAATCGCAAGCTGCGCCGCCTCATAGATCCCGTACCCGGTCCAGCTTCCCTCCGTCATGATGATCAACGGCACCGAAGCAATCTGCGCATAGTTCATCTTCGTCTGCTGCCGAGCCGCATGGTGCGCGACCACATGCGAGATCTCATGCGCCATCACTCCCGCAAGCTCCGCCTCTTCATCGCAGTTCATGATCAGCCCGGAGTTCACATAAAAGAATCCACCCGGCAGCGCAAACGCATTCACCTCATCGGAATCGATCACCTTGATCGTGAACGGCACCCGCGCATCCGAGTTCTTCACCAGGTTCTGCCCCACACGGTTCACATACTCGACGATCACCGGGTCGGTAATCAGGTGTGCAGACTTCTCCACCTCCATCGAGTACTGCTTCCCAACCCCAATCTCCCAGTTCGTCGAGTACCAGTTCCCCAGCCCACGCCCGCCGATGTTCCGCGTCCCGATCGCGTTAACATCATCCTCGCTGCCCGGCTTGATATTCGTCTTCAGCGCCTCACCCGGAGAAGGAATCGAGTCCGTCTGCTTCTTCGCGTTCGCCGCCGCCGTCTTCGCATCCGCCTTCGTCGTCGTGGGATCGGGCTGCGGCAAAGGCTTCGGAGCGCCCGAAGGATTCTCCACACCAGGTGTCACCGTCGCAGGACTCGTACTGCTCGGAGTCGTTGAAGGAGTGGTCGAAGGCGTCTGCCCTGGACCAGGCGCAGGCGTTGAAGTCGTCTGCGCCGCAGCCGCGAGAGGAAGGGTCAGAAGAGCGGCGAGGCCGAGGTGAGGAAGGTGACGCATGGAAGACTCCTGTTCAGCGTTCAGGTCCGTATAAAATGTCGATCGGAACGAGCCGCTACCCTGCCGGACGCAGCCCTACATCATCTTAGACGCGCTTCATCGGCGAAAGTAGCGCGAGCTCCGCGCCGCTTTCCACCAAGCATACGCCCGCCCCGCCCACTCGGATTTCACCACTGGTTGTAGGTATTGCCCTCGGTCGAAGCATCCTGGGACCCGGAGTGCACGTCGTCGATCCCCGTCTGCGTCTCATCCACCGTCGTCAGTGTGCTCCCCTGGTCGAAGATCCACGTATCCGCCCGATGCGTAAACGGATCCACCGGCATCACCTTCAAATATCCCGACTGCACCAGATCGTCGCCGGTCTGCGGCGCCTTCTGCTTGTCATAGGTATACGAGTCGATCGCCGACCGGATCGTATGCAGATCCTCCCGCAGCACTGCCTCCCGCGCCTTCTTCACATTCATCGTGAACGAAGGAATCGCAATCGCCGCCAGAATCCCGATGATCACCATCACGATCATCAACTCCAGCAACGTAAACCCGGAGATGCCGTTCTTCGTTTTCCGTTCCCCCTTCTCCCTTGAAAACACCCGCGCCCGCATGTCCTCAAGCCGTTGCTCTTGAACGGATAACGGACAACAAACAACGAACAACCGTCTCTTCACCATGTGTTGTACTTCGTCCCATCCAGCCCGGTTCCCGTGCTCTTGGAGTGAATATCAAACACGTTCTCGCCCCCGCCGCCGCTCCCTGTGTCATCCGGATCGTCCTGCATCGACCGCACATCCCAATCCGCATTTCCCGTCATAGGATCGGTTGGAATCTTCCGCAGAAACCTTACCTTCTTCGTCTGGACATCGACTCCATCCACCAGCGTCTGCAGGTCCGGCGGATAGTTGAACGAGTCCGCCTTCGTCTGGATACCGCCCTTGTCCGCCGCATCCTTATAGTGGTCGATCGCATCCCGCATCATCCAAAGATCCCGCCGAAGCTCCGACTCTTTCGTCCGCTTCACCTGGAACCGTGCCACCGGCAGCGCCGCCGTAGCCAGCACCGACACAATCGCAACCGTAATGATCAACTCCACCAGCGTCAGTCCGGACTCACCCCGCCCATCCCGCAGCCCGCCGTCAGATCTCGTCTTCGAGACCCGGACCACCGGATTGCGTCGCACTCGCATGATCATTTGACGTGAACCACCGCCGGTGCGCCAACCGCTGGGATATTCGCCTGCAAACTATCCTTCGCGCCCACCTTCGTCAGCGAGATCGTCGCATCGCCCGGCCCAATCGCCTTGAAAGTCAGTACGCATAGCGACCCATCGCCATTGATCCCACCCACCTGCGGAGGTCGCGAAGCCGAGATCGTGACCGTCCCATTGTCGATCCGGTGCGCCAGAGCCACCGGCTTCAGATCGCGCGAAAGGAAGTCGCCCGAATCCACATTCACCAGCTGCAGCACCTTCGGATCGTACTGCGCCTGCAAAGCCACCGAGTACACATCCCTGCCGCCGCTCACCATGACAGAGGTCTGGAACGTACTCCCGACCGTCTGATCCGCACTCGCCGGCTTCACCGTCAGTCCAAGTCCCGCCCCTTGCGGCGTACTCTTCGCCGGAGCAGGCGTAGCCGGAGCCGGACTCGCAGGCGTCACCGCCGGAGTCGTAGCAGGGGCAGCCTGATCCGGCTGCTGCATCTGTTTCATCTGATCCGGAGTCGGCGGCTGTGCATCCTGGTGAAGCTGCTGCAGAATCGCTCCCGCCGCATTCGCCGCAGTCGTCGGATTCGCAACCTTTGCCTTCCCGAACATGCTCGGATCCGGCTGATCCATTCCCAAGTCCCCAGCCTTCGGATCGGCCCGGTGCAGTTCGATATTCGTGCTCGTACCCGTATCGATCGCCGCCGTATTCAGCCGCGTCAGGATCGACTCCCGCACAATATGAGGTATCAGCAGAAAGACAATCTCATCCTGCTGCGTCTCTTTATTCTGCGAGCTGAAGAAGTACTTGAAGAACGGCAGCTCCCCCAGCCCCGGAGTCCCGCTCACCGTCTTGCTGTCCGAGTGCGTAATGATCCCCGCCAGAATACTCGGCTCACCATCCTGAAGCTGGATCACCTGCTCGATCACACGCTGCGAGATGATCGGCTCACTCACCGTCTCGATCGTCACCGTACCGCTTTGCGACGAGACCTCGATCTTCATCTTCAACGTCACGTCACGGTTGTAGTGAACCGTCGGCGTCACATCGATATTCACACCCACATCGATGTACGTGAACTGTGTCGTAGCCAGCGCCGTCGTAGTGAGCGTGGATGTCGTCGACCCGGTCGCAATTGGAATCTTCGACCCGATCTTCAGCGTCGCTCTCTGCCCATCCGTCGCCCGTATACGCGGATTCTGCAGAATGCGTGTATCCGAATCCGTCAGCAGCGCATTTAACGTCCCGCCCGTAATCGAAACCGCGAAGTCAGTTGCGTTCAAATGGGCAAGATTATTCAGTGTCAAACTGGAGGTCGTCCCAGTCGTTGTGCCTGTCGTACCGGTCGCGGTTGCAGTGCTGGAGCTCGTCGTCGAGGTAAGCTGTGGCGTCAGCCCAATGCTCTGCGGCAGCGTAATTCCCAGATTGCGAACCTTGTCCCGGTTCACCTCCAGCACCGCCACATCCACCACCACCTCCGGCCGCGATCGGTCAAAGTCATTGATCAGCTTCTGCGCAAGCAGTAGTTCATCCGCAGTCCCACGCATCACAATCGCGTTCTGACTCGGCACCAGGTAAAGCTTCACTGAGGGATCGAGCAGCAATCGCAGTCCGGTCAGAATCTCATTGCCGTCATTCGCCTGTGAGGAGTTCGCCAGGTAAAACGTCTGCACCGCCAACTCGTCCATGTCGGTGTGCTTGGTGCGTGTATTCGAAGCCACAAACAGCGTATTCGGCGTAACTGTCTTAAAGAATGTTCCAGAGATCGTGCCCACGATCCGCAGCGCATCGTAGAGCGACACGTTCGTCAGATCCACCGGAATCCGCTTGGACGTGTACTCGGGATCGAAGAGAACATTCAGCCCCGCAAGCTTCCCAATCGCCTGGTAGATGACCTTGACGTCCTCGACCATGTGCAGCGTGATCGGATCGTTCGAAACCGGCTTCAGCTCCACCGGCCCTGTGATGTTCGAGATGCTCTTCGTGACGAGGTTCTGCTGCGTCATCTGCTGCAGAGCCGCAGCCGCTCCCGGCCCGGTCGGCGTTGGCGCAGGCTGCTGCGCCTGCGTCAGCGCAATCTCCTGCCGCGCCGTCTCGTTGCCCGGATCGATCTCCGTCGCGCGCAGAAACTCTCGCAGCGCCCCGGAAAAATCTCCGTTCTGCCGCAGCACCCGCCCCCGGTCGATATGCTGCACCGAAGCCTGGAACCGCATCCGCTCCATACGCTCCTTGTAGCGGATGTCCTTGATGCTCTTGGCATGAGCCTTCGAGTAATCCTGGAACGCCAGGTCGTACTCCTCATGCAGTTCCGCATCCTGCCCGCGCTTGTTCCACCCGCTCGCCGACTGCCCTTGCGCCTTCAACCCACCGAAAAACAGAAATCCAAACACCACTGCGAGCGCCAACCCAAGACGCGCCCTCGAACCCCGCAGGAGGCTCAGATCATGGACGAACTGCGAGACGGGCTTTAGGCTTGGGAGGACGAATCCACGGCTCATGCTGGGTGTGTTCGCTTTCTCTGCACGGGGTGGGCCGCCTTCTCCCGCGCCGTACTCTCCCCCACCCTGTATGCCGCCAAATTCATACGAAAAACAGGGAAAAACACCGGGAATTCCTTTGCGGGCAAGAGCTTTTGGCTCTGGCGAGTATACCATTCGGGTCACATCAGCCTCGTAAGACGTGCTACATCCTTTGCAGTAGTACACCCGGCGTCAACACCGGTTCGCGGGAACTGCAACACTTCCTCGCCGTTGGCTGTTAGACGTGGGCCTCCACTTTCAGTGAGGCAGTTAACCGCATGTTAAACTTAGAAGTTCCCATGCCCCGTTCCATGTCCATCACGACGCCCGCCCACGAGCCCAAACCGGCCGTCAAAGAAAAGGACCGCGACCCCATCGCCTCCGGCAAGCGCGACGCCGCCTTCAACCGCTCCGCCAGCTTCAACTACTTCCTCACTGACAAGTTCGAAGCGGGAATCGCTCTCCGCGGTACCGAAGTTAAATCTATCCGCGAAGGCAAAGCCAATCTCAAGGACGCCTATGGCCTCCTCAAAGACGGTGAGTGCTTCCTCCTCAACGCCCACATCGGCCCGTTCTCTCACGGCAACAGCCAGAATCACGAAGCCCTCCGCACCCGCAAGCTCCTCCTCCACAAGCAGGAGATCCGCAAGCTTGAAGCCGCCACCAAGCAGAAGGGCTTCACCCTCATCCCCGTCCGCCTCTACTTCCGCCAAGGCCGCCTCAAATGCGAGATCGCCGTCGCCAAAGGCAAGCAGGAGTACGACAAGCGAGCCACCGAGCGCAAACGCGAAGCCGACAACGAAGCCAAATCCGCCATAGCCCGCAGCCAGCGCAGCTAACCCTGCCCGTCAGCCGCGATACCATACCTCCATGGATACCCGTCTCACCTTCGGCGACGCAGCCGCCTTTCAAACTCCCCTGCTCGCCGTCTTCGCCATCGACATTGCCATCAGCAAGGACGCCGACCCCGTCCCCATGCTCCTCACCACCTCCGATGCCATCTCCGATGCCGCCGCCCGAGTCCTCGCCACCGGCGAATTCAAAGCCACCTCCGGCGAGTGCCTCCTCCTGCACGCCCCCGCCAACGTCAAAGCCGAGCGCCTCCTCGTCGTAGGCCTCGGCAAGGTGAAAAACCTCTCCGTCAACGAGGTCCGCAAAGCCGCCGGGACCGCCGTCCGTGCCGCCAAACCCCGTGCTGTCCGTGAAGTCGCCATCGCCTTCCCCGAGTATCGCGCCCTCTCCGACGAGCACCTCGAAACCCTCCCCTCCGCTCTCACCGCCCGCGCCGTCGTCGAAGGCGCGGAGATCTCCGAGCTAGACTGGGACACCTACCGCAGCGAACGCAAAGACCTCTCCGTCCAGACCCTCACCCTGATTGCCCCCGCCGCCGAACCCTCGACCACCTCCGAGTTCCAGAAAGGCTTCGCCGAAGGCCTCATCTTCGCCGCCGCCCAGAACTTCGCCCGCCATCTCGTCAACGAGCCCGGCAACGTCCTCACCCCCACCGTCCTCGGCGCCCGCGCCAAGGCCATGTGCGACGAAGTCGGCCTCGCCTGCCAGGTCTTCTCCACCGATAAGCTCACCGAGCTCAAGATGGGAGCCTTCGCCGCCGTAGCCCAGGGCTCCTTCGAACCACCCGCCCTCATCGTCATGACCTACACCCCCGAAGCCTCGCAGCCTGAAGGCGCGCCCATCCTCGGCCTCGTCGGCAAGGGCATCACCTTCGACACCGGCGGCATCTCCATCAAGCCCGCCGACCGCATGGAGCTCATGAAGTACGACATGGCCGGCTCAGCCGCCATGATCGGAGCCATGCGCGCCATCGCCCAGCTCAAGCCCGCCGTCAAGGTCATCGGCATCGTCTGCTCGGCCGAAAACATGCCTGACGGCAAAGCCTTCAAACCCGGAGACGTCGTCACCGCCATGTCCGGCAAAACCATCGAAATCATCAACACCGACGCTGAAGGCCGCCTCGTCCTCGCCGACGGCCTCCACTACGCCAAAACCCTCGGCTGCACCCACCTCATCGACGCCGCCACCCTCACCGGAGCCTGCGTCGTCGCCCTCGGCCACAACAATGTCGGCCTCTTCTCCAACGACGAGCCCACCTGGGAAGCCTTCATGACCGGCACCGCAACCTCCGGCGAAAAGTTCTGGCGCCTCCCCTGCACCGACGACTACCGCGAACAGATCAAAAGCTCCATCGGCGACATCATGAACTCCGGAGGCCGTGCAGCCGGCGCCATCACCGCCGCCATGTTCCTCAAAGAATTCGCCGGCGAAACCCCCTGGATTCACCTCGACATCGCCGGCTGCGCCTGGAACGAAGACCCCAAACCTTACCTCCCCAAAGGCCCCACCGGCGTCGCCGTCCGTTCCATCGTCGAGTGGGTCCGCACCTACTCCGCATAACCCATTCCTAGAAAGAGCCACGTCATCCTGAGCGAGTCTGGCGCCTTTCGCGCCAGACGAGTCGAAGGACCCCGAAGAAGCTGATCTCACCTCTAACCTGTCCGGCTCGCGCGAGGATAACGGTTCGCAGCCGCAAGAACGTCACCTGGAGCCGTGAACACCGACGTCCTTCACCTCACCAGCAGATTTGCCACCCAGATCAACCCCGCCCCACCCATCACCGCCCCCAGCAACACACCCCGCCGACCCTCCACACCGCGCACCCTCGGCAGCAGATCACTCGTAGCCATCTGCAGAAAAAACCCCGCCGCCAGCGCCAGCAGCACCACCGCACTCCGCGAGCTCACCAGCCACCAGATCGTCAGCAGCCCGCCCGCAAACGGAGCCACCGCATCCGCCGCCAGAAAGAGGTAGTCCGCTCGCCGCGCCCGGCCGCCCCCGGTCGTGAGCAGGACGGTATTCATCCCATCCCCCAGGTCGTGTGCCGCAATCCCCAACGTCACCGCGTACCCCGCCGCATGCGAAGCCGCAAAAGCCGCCCCGATCGCCATTCCATCCCGAAAGCTGTGGAAGATCATCATCCCCCCCGCAAACCGCCCGATCGTCCGCCGCTCCCGCACCCCCGCCCGTGCACTCTGCGCATCCAGAAAGCTCTCCACACCCACAAACAACAAAAAGAACAACAAAGTCAGACCCAGCACAGCCGGTGCCCCCATCTTCACCGCCGCCCCCAAGTCCAATCCCTCCGGCAGCAGATCCAGAAACGCCGCCCCCAGCAACAATCCGGCTCCAGCCGCCGTCAACACCGGCAGAAACCGTCGAAAACGAACCGCCAGCAGTCCACCGGCCAGCGTCGACAAAACCGGAATCAGCAGCAGCAAAACAGGCATCGTTAGACCTTCTTGATAATACACTCGCAGTAAGCAACGGACGAAGAGACCAAGTCCCGACTGCCAACACCATTGCTGCACACAGCAGACGGGACTATCCTGTAGCCATGGCTGAACTGCTGGAAACCCAGATCATCGATTGGACCGGCTGCCCCTTCGTTGAAGCCAATCCACGGAAGCTCAGTGGAACCCCCATACTCAAAGGCACCCGGATGCCGGCCAATGCGATCTTGCAAAATCACGCCAGCGGCTCTTCAGCGGATGAGATTGCAGAAAACTTTGAGATCCCCGAGCAATCAGTACGCGCCTTACTCAGTTATGCAGCCGCGCATCCTTCGGCTCTCAAGCGTTGAAGGTATTGTTCGACAACAATGTGCCCGTGCCTCTTCGTCGGCACCTCCTGAAGCACGAGGTCTGGACAGCAAGGCAGATGGGCTGGCACGAGCTCGAAAACGGTAGTCTCCTGACAGCCGCGCAAACATCAGGCTTCGAAGTCATGGTGACCGGGGATAAGAACCTCTCCTACCAACAGAATCTATCCGGCAGGAAACTCGCTCTCGTCGTGCTTTCGACGATCGACTGGAACGTGCTGAAACTCCATACCGGTCCGGTCGAGGCGGCTATCGATCGAGCCACGGAGGGAAGCTTCGAGCAAATAGCAGATTAAACCTGCTTTTTGCCTCCCATGCTACCCTTTCGCTCAGGCCCGCCATGCCCACCCGCCGCACCTTCTGCCTCGCCACCGCCGCATCACTGCTCTCCCAACTGCCTCTCCCCCTGCTCTCCCCTCTTCTTGCCCAGACCCGCCTCAACCTCGCCCAGATCGACCACGACCGCATCCTCGCTTCAGCCGCCAAAGCCCTCGCCCGCCCCGTCTCACACGCCCCAAACTCAGCCAAAGACCCCGCCTCCGACGCCTTCCTCGACCTCACTCTCGACCTCCCCGCCCTGGCCGCCGCGAACTTCATCGCCGAAGACCCGAAGTACCTCGCCCAAGCCCGAAAGCACCTGGAAGCCTGGTTCATCACACCCGATACACGCCTCCCCACCGAACTCCCCGACCCCGAAACCACCCTCCTCTATGCCCCGCTGGCAGAAGTAGCCGTCGCCCTACCCTTTCTCCAACTCCCCGCGGAAGACCTCGCCCGCCTTATGCCGTGGTTCAGCGAAACCCTCACCTGGCTCACCGAATCCCGCACCGCCCTCCTCGCCCGCGACAAAAAGGACCACATCGCCAGCTCCTGGCTCCTGCAGGTCGCCGCCTTCGCCCACTTCACCACCTCCGAGACCGCTCTCACCGAAGCCTCCCACCGCTTCAAGACCTCCACCATCCGCGCCCAGATCAACCGCGACGGCTTCTTCCCCAACGAGCTCCCCACACCCAACCCCTTCCGCAACTCCCTCCTCAACCTCGACCTCCTCGCCGGAGCCTGCGTTCTCCTTTCCACCCGTTTCGACTCCCTCTGGGACCACGAGCTCCAGGACGGCCCCGGCATGCGCGCCGCCATCGCCCGCCACGCCTCCTTCATCTCCACTCCCTCAACCTGGCCCTACCCCTCGGACCGCACCCACTTCCACGACCTCCCAGGCCGCCGCCCCGCTCTCCTCTTCGCCGCCCGCGCCTACTCGCAAGCCGACTACGCCGCCATCTGGCGCACCCTCAACCCAGATCCCACCTCCCCAGAAATCCTCCGCGCCTTCCCCATCCGCCAGCCCATCCTCTGGCAATCCCAACCCCCCTTTCCCCGCCCTGAGAGCCGATAAGCTAGCGCTACCTTGTCATGGACACGCACGTTGGAGCCCATGTCATTGCACTTTGAAACGCGTCATAACCGCACGGAGCGCGTCTTTGCGCCCTGAACTCCCTACGCCGAAAACCCCATCATTCCGAACGAAGCGAACAAATGTCCGCCATTCCACTTGCACTTGCTGTTGCACTTTTGTGCTCGATGGAAATAACCCGCAACCCGCCTCACCCCTCCAACCCGAACTCATCCCGTATCAGGTCATGCTCCCGCCGCAGCTTCGTCATCAACTCAAGGAACCCAGCATCCTTGCTCATCGTCTTCAGGTACGGATCCACTTGGAACATCCGATGGTTCGGCATCCCCATCGCAGCGCACCGCTCCAGCTCAACCAGCGCCTTCTCCGGCTTTCCGCTCAGCGCATATGCCTCCGCGCAGGAGTGCCAGGTATGGTGGGTATGGGTCATGCTGTGCGTCGACCGTGCAGCCTCATCCGCCAGGATCTCGGCCCGGCGATGGTCCCCATCGATCCCCGCCAGAACCGCCTCCATCCCCAACCCAAAAGACTCCAGCGGAAACATCCGCCGAGCCTTCTCGACCGAGGTCCGCGCCTCTTCCACTCGCCCCGCCCAAAGGATCGCCACGGGAGACAGAAGATGATTCAGCACACCGCTCGGCTCCAGTTCAAGCGCCCGCGCGTAGAGTTCAACGCTTCTCTCCGCCTCACCCTGTTGAAGCGCAATCCCACCCCGCTGCATAAAGCTCAAAGCCCGGTTCGTAGC
Source organism: uncultured Granulicella sp. (assembly GCA_965198885.1). Taxonomy (GTDB): domain Bacteria; phylum Acidobacteriota; class Terriglobia; order Terriglobales; family Acidobacteriaceae; genus Edaphobacter. Next base: position 4,160,620 of record OZ240677.1, read on the forward strand.
CTGTAACTCCAGCGCGTCAAGCTCCGCGGCCTCCCCAAACCCCAGATGCCACAGGATCGCGGACCGCTGATGCCGAGCCGTCGGCCGCGCCGGATCGATCTTAATCGCCGCATTCAGAGCCCGCAGCGCCGCCCGGTTCTGAAATCCTCGTGACGGGGACCACACAATCACACTGCGAGCGCATAACGCAGTGCACTGCACCGGATCCAGCTCCAGCGTTCGCGCAATCGCCCGCTCTCCCATCTCAAACCACTTCGGATCGGAGTCCAGATGAGCGCCCATCTGCGCACACGCCTGCGCCAGCAACCCCCACGCATCCGCAAACGAAGCATCCAGCTCCGTCGCACGCGTCAGCAGTTCAATCGCGGAAGCCATCTCGAACTTGTCCACATGCACTTGCCGGTCCACCGCCCGCAGATAAAGCTCGTACGCCCCCGCATTCCGCGTCGGCGGAACCCTCGCCTCCCTGCCGGCCTCCGTACCCATCTCCAGCCGCGGCACGAACACCTCGCTCACCGTATCCGCCAACCGATCCTGCAACGCAAACAGATCGCTCGAGTCCCCATCCTGCTTCAGCGAGGCGAGCGTCGTCTCGTCGCTGCTCCGATGAACCTGTACCAGCACCCGTATCTTTCCGCCCGCAATCTGAATCGTCCCTTCCACAACCACATCGACGTTCAGCTCCCGCGCCACCTTCGCCCAGTCCACCTCATCCGCGCCGTACCGCAGCACACTCGCAATCGGCCGCACCATTAGCTTGCCGGTTGAGGAAAGCCGGTGAATCAGCGCCTCAGCCAGCGAAATCGAAAGATACTGATCACCCGCCGGCCCCCGCACCTTCAGCGGAACCACCGCAACCGAAGAACGTGTCGCATGCACTCGCGTCTGCGGCCGATCGGGAATCGTCAGCGATCTAAGCTCCGTCGCCAGCTCCATCGCGGAATCCGGCCTCTGCTCTCGATCCTTCGCCAGACACCGCAGGATCAATCGCACCAGCGCCGGCTGAAGCTTCGGACGGTACACGTTGGGCGGTTGCGGATCGCGCGTAGCAATCTCGTGCATCAGCCCCAGTGCACTCGCCGCCTGAAACGCCTGCCGCCCCGCGGCAGCCTCATACAGCACGCACCCGAAGGAAAAGATGTCCGACCGGAAATCCGTCGCTTCGCCTCGCGTCTGCTCCGGAGACATATAAGCCACCGTCCCGGAGATTTGGCCCTCCATCGTCACCATCGTCTCCGGCGCACTTCGTGTCACCTTCGCAATCCCGAAATCGAGCACCTTCGCCTGTTGCGCACCCGCAACATGGCCGTTCGTCACCATGATGTTCGCCGGCTTGATATCCCGGTGCACCACCCCCGCGGCATGCGCCGCTCCCAAAGCCAGCGCCACCTCCGACCCCAACCCGGCCACCTGGTCAAAGCTAAGGGCTCCCGCCGCCAGCATCTCTTTCAGCGTCCGCCCGTCCACAAACTCCATCACCAGAAAATCGACGTCTTTGTCCATACAGATGTCATACAGCGAAACGATGTTGGGGTGATTCAGCGCCGAGGCCGCCCGCGCCTCGTTCAGAAAACGCCGCTTCAGTGTGCTGTCCCCGGCGGTCTCCTTGGGCAGCATCTTGATCGCAACCGTACGTTCCAGCAGCGTATCCTGCGCCCGGAAGACCTCGCCCATCCCGCCGCTGCCAAGCTGGCCTTCGACAACATACCGCCCCAGGCGCCGCAGCACAGGAGGGAGGCCCGCGACCGTCTCCAAACGATCCACCTCGCCATGGTGGACCATCGAATCGTCCCGCCCCGGCTCTCTCTCGTCCTTCATTCTGCGTTGCCTGTAGAAAACAACGGGAAGCCTGTGGGTGCCACAACGGCGTGCGCTTGTCCTGAGATCACCACCCTAGCCTACATCTCTGAGAGCCTCCCATTCGCCCCCTCAACATCTCCGCCCGCAACACCCATAGCAACTCCCCTCATTTCGTCCGTCATCCGTGCACACTTTTTGGTGCAACCCACACCTCTACCTATCTGAAGTCCAGACCTAAAGTCTCTTCTTTGAAGACTTTGCGCACAAACGGGGGGAGGGGGGGTACCCAATCACTTCTACTCAAGCCCCTGGCATCTAACCCTGAGTAAAGGAGATTCACCCATGCCGCAAAGCGTTCACGACCGCGCCGCCGAACTCCACAACATCGCCGCCCAGGCCCACACCAAAGCCGCCAACTCACACGCCCAGAATGACCACCTCACCGCCCACGAGCTCTCCAAGCAGGCCCAGGACCGCAGCCGCGAAGCCCACGAGCACACCGAGCACCTCATCAAGCAGGCAGAGCAGAAGTAGACCCCTTAGCAAAACAGGAGGCTGAGTCTCTACACTGTACCCAGCCTCCAAATGCGCCTCCTCACCCGTTACATCCTCCGCGAGGTCCTCTCCCACGCTCTCCTCGGCGGCGTCCTCTTTACCTTCGTCCTCTTCACGAGCCGTCTCTCCAAAATCCTCGAGATCGTCGTCCGCAACTCCGCATCCGTCTCGGACGCCGTCCACCTCGTCGCCTACTTCCTCCCCGAAGCCCTCATCGTCACCATCCCCATGGCGGTCCTGGTAGGCATCCTTCTCGGCCTCTCCCGCCTCGCCGCAGACTCAGAGATCACCGCCATGCGCGCCGCTGGCATGGGTGCGCTTGACTTTGTCCGCATCGTCTCTCTCGTCTCCTTCGCCGCCCTCATCCTCGGTCTCGTCAACTCCCTCTACCTCGCCCCCCGCTCCGCCGCCGCCCTTCTCGCCCTCCAGGACAACCTCAAATACTCCCAGGCCTCGTTTGAGGTCGAACCCCGCGTCTTCGACGAGGACTTCAAGAACATCGTCCTTTACGTCCAGGACGTCCGCCCCGGCTCCGGCGCAGCCCTTTGGCGTCACGTCTTCGTCGCCGACCTCACCCAGCCCGCCACTCCCAAAATCACCACCGCCGAACAAGCCATCGTCACCTCCGCCGGTCCCGGCAACCTCAACCTCCACCTCACCGACGGCTCCCAGCACGAGATCTCCCCCACCGACCCGAACCAATACAACATCTCCACCTTCCACATCACCGACATCCCCATGCAAACCGGTGCCCAGGAGGAAGCCCATCTCTCCCGCTCCGACACCCGTACCCTCGCTCTCTCCCTCCCCGAGCTCATCGCCCGTATCCGCAACCCCGCACCCGCCAGGGCCACTCCAGCAGAGCGAGACCGCGCCGCCCGCACCTACAAGATCGAGCTCAACAAGCGTTTTTCCTACCCCTTTGCCTGCCTCGTCCTCATGCTCGTCGGTGTGCCCCTCGGCCTCAGCTCGAAGCGCGGCGGCAAGTCCACCGGCTTCGTCGTCACCATTCTCCTGGTCTTCGTCTACTACTTCTTCTCCTCCGTCGGCGTGGCTCTCGCCAATCAAGGCAAGCTCCCGCCCTTCCTTGGCGTCTGGAGTGCCAACATTGTCTTCGCCATCGCCGGCATCCTGCTCCTCCAGCAACTCTCGCGCGGCGGCGTAGCCCTCAACATCTTCTCCAGCCTCGGCGCATACATCGGCCGCGCCCTCGGCCGCCTCAACCCCACTAACTCCGACGCCCGCGACAATCAGGACCTCACCAACTCCTTCCCGCAACGCCTCCGTTCCATGCTGCACATCCACTTCCCCCTCATCCTCGACGACTACATCATGCGCGAGTTCGGCAGCACCTTCGTCCTCGTCCTCGCCACCTTCTCCCTCGTCTTCGTCATCTTCACCTTCTTCGAGCTCATTGGAGACATCATCCGCAACCGCATCGCCTTCGTCACCGTCGGCGAGTACCTCCTCAACCTCATCCCCTACATCCTCTACAACGTCACCCCGCTCTGCGTCCTCGTCGCCGTCCTCATCACCTTCGGTTCGCTCGCCAAGACCTCAGAGTTCACCGCCATGAAGGCCTCCGGCCTCTCTCTCTACCGCGTCGTCACCCCGGTCCTGGTCCTCACCGCCGTCATCGCCGCCGCTCTCTTCGCCTTCGACGAGAGCTATCTTCCCGCCGCCAACCGCCGGCAGGAAGCCCTCCGCTCCGTCATCAAAGGCAAGCCCGCTCAGACCTTCCTGCGCCCCGACCGCCAATGGATCTCCGGCCAGACCCTTCCCATCCCAGTCTCCCAGACTCTCCCCTTCATCAACCCTCATCCCGTCATCCGCCACGCCGAGCCGGCCCGCATCTTCTTCTATCAATTCTTCGATCCCGATAAAAACCTCTTCGCCAACCTGACCGTCTTCGAGATCGACCCGGTCACCTTCAAGCTCGTCCGCCGCATCTTCGCCGCCTCCGCCCGTTGGGATCCAGAGGTCTTCCAGTGGATTCTCGAAAACGGCTGGTCTCGCACCTTCTCCGGAGAAGTAGCCGACTCCTACACCCCGTTCACCCTCTCCACCTTCCCCGAGATCCGCGAGCACCCCGAGTACTTCAAAAAAGAAGACCGCCAGTCGCAGGAGATGAGCTTCTCCGAGCTCTCCACCTACATCTCCGACCTCCGCCAATCCGGCTTCGACACCAAGCGCCTCTCCGTCCAGCTCAACCGCAAGCTCGCCTACCCCGCCATCACCCTCGTCATGGCCATCCTCGCCGTCCCCTTCGCCCTTATGACCGGAAAACGCGGCGGCGTAGCCGGCTTTGCCGTGGCCATCCTCCTCGCCGTCGTCTACCTCGGCGTCTCCGGCCTCTTTGAAGCTATGGGCAACGTTAACACCCTCCCACCCGCTCTTGCCGCTTGGTCCGCCGACGCCCTCTTCACCTTCGCCGGAGCCTACTTCCTCCTCCGCACCCCCACCTAAGTTCAGGCCGTCGCGATAGGCCTCTTTTCAGATCTGAAAAGCCGTCATTCTGAGCAGAGCAAAGAACCTCCGTGGTTGCTCTTGCACTTGCGCTTGTACTTGCAGTTGTTTTTCCTCCTCTCTTGTCATTCCGCACCCTGAGCAAACGAAAGGGTAAAGAATCTGCAGTTGTCTGTTCCTCACTGCCTCTCCACGGCATCACCACTACCAAGCACGGCCCTCTCACTGCCTCATTTACCATTGACCCATCATGAAGCTCACCCCCGCCCTCACCTTCCTCGCTTTTGCAGCCCCCGCACTAACCCAGACCTCCAAGCCTCCGGTCCACCACACCCCCACGCACCGCGCCGCTACGACCGCCTGCGCCGACACCCCCGTCCTCAGCCCCGACATCCCTAAGATCCCCGGCTGCCCCAAGACCCTTTACGCCCTCAGATACATCGACACCCTCATCGGCTCCGGCCCTCTCGCTGAGCCCATGAAGCTCTACACAGTCCACTACACCGGCTACCTCCTTGACGGGAAAAAGTTCGATTCCTCTCTCGATCGCAAGGAGCCCATCACCTTTCCCGTAGGCCTTCACCGCGTCATCACCGGCTGGGACACCGGATTCGCCGGCATGCACGTCGGCGGCAAGCGCCGCCTCTTCATCCCCTACCAGCTCGCCTACGGCGATGCCGGCCGCCCCCCCGTCATTCCTGCCAAGGCCGTCCTCATCTTCGATCTCGAACTCCTCGATCAGAAGGATCTACCCCAGCAGCCGCAACAAGCTCCCGGCCAGCCCCGCCCCACTCCGCCCGCAGGCGCACCAGTCCAGGCCAAACCCGCAACCCCGCCGGCATCGGCCACGCCGCCTCCGGCACCCGGAGCCATCCCCACTCCGCCCCCACCCTCCAACACCCCATCCACCACTCCCAAGCCCACCGACCCAACCAAACCCACCACAGTCCCACCCCCAACTGACCCAACTAAGCCCGCCACCACACCCCCGGCGACAACCCCAACCCCGTCAGGCTCCTAAGCGGACGTGTACCGCTGGACGTGTACCGCTGTAGATCATTCATCCTGAGCGTCGTCCGGCGTGTCTCACGCGCCGGACGAGTCGAAGTAACTTCCTTTCAGAACTGAGCGGACCAGCAGAACGGTTCGGTAACCGTCAGGACCCCGAAGAAGCCCGCGTTCCCTCAACCCTATCCGGCTTGCGCGACGATCCCGCACCTCCACCAGCAACCCAAACCTTCAGAAGCCCCCACACCCCGCCCACCATCTAACCACTATGCCCGACCGCCTCAAACCCCTCGCCCCCTACCTCCGCCGTTACTGGAAGCTCTTCGCCTGGGGTGGCGTCTCTCTCATCCTCTACAACACCGTAAAGGTCATCCTCCCCATCGTCATCGGCCACGCCATCGATGACCTCAAGACCGAGGTCACCGAGCACAAGATCGTCTTCCACGCGCTCCGCCTCCTCGGCGTCGCCGCCCTTATGGGCGTCTTCCTCTACGCCATGCGCCAGATCATCATCGGCGCCTCCCGCGAGATCGAGTTCGACCTCCGCAACGACCTCTTCGCCAACCTCGAGCGCCAGTCCGCCGTCTTCTTCCACACCCACCGCACCGGCGACATCATGGCCCGTTCCACCAACGACCTCTCGGCCGTCCGCCAGCTTCTCGGCCCCGCCATCATGTACAGCGCCAATACGGTCTTCTTCATGGCCTTCGCGCTGCCTTTCATGTTCAAGATCAGCCCCAAGCTGACCTTCTTCGCCTTCGTCCCCCTGCCGCTCGCCAGCGTCTTCGTTCAGAGCTTCGGCGCCCGCATTCACAAGCGCTTCGAGCGCATCCAGGCCATGTTCTCCGACATCTCCGCCAAAGCCCAGGAGAACTTCTCCGGCGCCCGACTCATCCGCGCCTTCGCCCAGGAAGAAGCCGAGATCGCCTCCTTTGAGACCGCCAACCAGGAGTACATCGCCCGCTCCCTCCATCTCGTCCGCCTGATGGCCATGCTTTGGCCCACCTTGGAGTTCATCCTCGGCATCTCCCTCATGATCACTCTCCTCGTAGGCGGTCACGAGGTCGTCAACCACAAGATCTCCGTCGGCGAGTTCACCGAGTTCATGGTCTACATGGTCCAGCTCACCTGGCCCATGATCGCCATCGGGTGGGTCGTCAACCTCTTCCAGCGCGGCACCGCCTCCCTCACCCGCATCGACGAACTCCTCAAAGCCATCCCTACCATCGCCGACGCCTCGGGTGCGCCATCCTCGACCGACGGTCCCATCGTCGGGCAGGCTGCGGTATCGGGCAAAGCCCGACCGCTCTCCTCGATCCCGGCAAATCTCTCCCCTTTGTCATTCCGCAGCGAAGCGGAGGAATCTGCAGTCGCCTTTTATACCCAAGCGATCCAGGGCGCCATCACCTTCCGCAACCTCACCTTCGCCTACGCCGCCGGCCCCACCGTCCTCGCCGACATCAACCTGCACATCCCCGCCGGCTCATCTCTTGCCATCGTAGGCCCTACCGGCTCCGGCAAATCCACCCTCGTCAACCTCATCCCACGCATCTACGACGCCGCCCCCGGCACCGTCCTTATCGACAACCAACCCATCCGCAGTCTCTCCCTCGACACCCTCCGCGCCAACATCGGTTTCGTCCCCCAGGAGACCTTCCTCTTCTCCGACTCCATCCACCGCAACATCGCCTTTGGCCGCCCCGACGCCACCCTCGACCAGATCCAGCAAGCCGCCGAGATCGCTCACATCCGCACCGAGATTCTCGAGTTCCCCAAAGGCTTTGAAACCCTCGTCGGCGAACGCGGCGTCACCCTCTCCGGAGGCCAGAAGCAGCGCACCTCCATCGCCCGAGCCGTCATCCGCGACCCTCGCATCCTGATCCTGGATGATGCACTCGCATCAGTAGACACCTACACCGAAGAGCAGATCCTGGCCGGTCTCCGCACCGTCATGCAGGGCCGCACGACGATCCTCATCTCCCACCGCATCTCCACCGCCCGCAACGCCGACCAGATCGCCGTCCTCGTCGCCGGCCGCATCGCCGAAGTCGGCACCCATGACGACCTCCTCGCCCTCAACGGCTACTACGCCAAGCTCTACGAAAAGCAGCAGCTCGAGGAAGAACTAGCCGTCGCTGTCTAACCCGCCGTCAAGCTGCCACAGCTGTTCTTTCAAGAAAGAAGCGGTGTCATCCTGAGCGAGTCTGGCGCTCAGCTCCAGACGAGTCGAAGGACCCCGACAAACTCAATCCCGCCCCAACCCCGTCCAGCGCGCGCGAGAACCCTGGTCGTGCTCTCTACGTACTCCAACCCAGAGATCGCCCCTCACCTCTGCACACTTATTGGAGCAGTCCACACCCGAAGTCCAGACCTAAAGCATCTGCTTTGAAGACTTTGACACGATTTTCCGGGGTGGGGGTCAAGTCCTCGTCTACGCCGACCACCGCAGCCCCACAATCTCACCCATCTCCGAACCACGAGCATTTGGAGCGACATATCTCTCCTCCCGCGTCCGCAACTCCCGTGGCAGAACCTTCCCCGCCGCAGGATCCTTTGCCGCGATCGCCCACGCGTCCCGCACATTCCGCACGCACTGGATCACCTCCTTGAACCCCTCCACTGACTCCACATGCGAAGCCTCCAGCGTCAGCGTGAACATAGCCGCGTAGAAGTCCGAGAGCGAAGCAGCCGCCGTCCCTCCCACATCCGGGCGCAGCCGAGCCTGCAGGTACATCAGGATGTCCACCACCTTCTTCACCGCCGCACGCCGCCCCGGGACGTCATCCTCCCGCACCGCCTCCACTGCCCGGTGCAGGTTCCGGATCGCCGTGTCGTAAAGCGCCACAACCAGTTCCACTCCGGTAGCTCCAACCAGTGCCTGCTGCTGATACGACATAGCGTCCATAACCTCTCCTTTTGCTCTCAAACCTCTTAGCCGTTGCCCGTGTTGTAGCCGGTAAACGCGCTGTACAGCTCATTGATCTCGTTCAGTTGCGAGGGAATTGCCTGCAACTCCTGATTCGCGGTATTCAACTCCGCCGTCAGCGTCGTCTTCTCCGTCGCAAGCTCCGCATCCTTGTTCGTGATGTCCGTGTTGATCCCTTGCTCCACGGTTGCGTTCTGCGCCAACGAGAGCGAGATCGCGCCTGTCGTACTCGTCGTCCCCAGGTTGTTCAGCGTGGCCGACAAGCTCTCGCCGAAGCTCCCCGTAGCCTGAAAGAATCCCTCCACATCGCTGTAGCTCGAATCCAACTTCGCATCCAGCGTGTCCGTGTCGAGCGAGAGCGTTCCGTCAGCCCCAACCGTCAGCCCAATCTGAGTAATATTCGAAACACTCCCGCTCGCCGAGCCCGCAAACAACGCCTGCGAAAGCTGCGTCTGCACCAGCGACAAAGCCGGATCTCCATAGAGCGGTTCAGCCGCCCCGGTTGCGTCGTTTCCTTCCTGCGTCTTGATGCTCGCCAGAATCGCGTTGTAAGCCGTTGCGAACCCCTGCACCGCAGTCTCGATCGACGAGTTGTCGTTCGTGATCTGCACCTGGACGGAAGTCGCCGGGGAAGCCTCCAGCAACTGAAACGTCACCCCGGGAATCGCCCCGGTCACCGTGTTCGACGCACTCGTCGTCGCCAGTCCATCCACCGACAAGCTGGCGTTCGCACCCGCCTGCCCTTGTGTAAAGCTCACCGTGTTCGACGTCGTCGTATCGGTCAGGTTGGAAGTGATGGTTAGTTGCCCGGCTGCACCGCTCGTATTGCTCACCAACGAGAGCCGCGACCCGTTCGTATCCGAGATCACACTCGCCGTAACCCCATAGGTGCCGGCATTAATCGACGCAGCCAGACTCGTCAGCGTGTTGTTCCCGGTCCCAAGCGTGATCGTCCTGTTCGCCGTCCCGATCCCGATTGTCAAACTGCCGCTCAGCGTATCGCCGGCCGCTGCAATCTCACTGGAGAAGTCGGACGACGTCTGTGCCAGGCTGTTCACCACGATGGTGTGGCTCCCCGCCACCGCCGTGCTGCTCGCCGAGGTCAGCGACACCACATCCGTATCCGAGCTTGAGCCCTGCTTGGACGCAAACAGCCCATCGAAGTTCGTTAACGAAGACAGCGATGTCGACAGCGCGGAGAGCTGCGTCCCTAACGTCGTGAAGGCACTGTCCTGCGCCTGCAGAGAGGCGAGATGAGCCTTCCAAGGCGACTCCACGCCCGACTCTATCGCCAGGATCGACGTCACCGTGGAAGCCACATCGAACCCCGCGCCTCCCGTCGGCGTGCCAAAGGTAATCCCAACGCCCATACTTGATACACCTCGCGTCTATCAATGCATTGCAACCGGACAGCCATCACCGAATGCGCCTTCATGAGAGAGCTCTCGTCCGGCGCTTCAACCCGAGTCTCGGCCAAAGAATGAGGCGGGCAAGCCCTGACCGGACCTGCCCGCTTCCTTCTTACAACCCGTGGACTATTGCAGCAGCTTGAGCACTTCCTGCTGCACGCTGTTTGCCTGGGCCAGTGCGCTGATGCCGGTCTGCGAGAGCACCTCGTACTTCGCCAGATCGCTCGTCGCCTGACCATAGTTGGTGGCGCGGATGTTATCCTCCGCCGCCGTCAGGTTCTCGCTCTCCACCGACGCCACACCGGAAGCCGCTTGCAACTGATTGACGTTCGCGCCGATGCTGCCGCGTTGATACGCAACCGCCGCGATCGCCGAGGTCACCGTGGTCAGCACCGTCTGCGCCGTTGCAGCCGTCAACGTGGACACACCCGCACCGGTGAAGTTGATACCCGCACCCGGGGCCGCGTTCGGAAGTGCCTGCGCATAGTCCGTCAACGCGGAACCAGTCAGAACCAGTGTGTTCGTACCCGCAGTCGTCGTGTCGACAGGCCCCGTCAGTACCAGCTTGTTCGTTGCGCCAATGCTTGCGGTAACGCCGTTGTTGGCCTGGTTGAACTGCGCATTCAACTGGTTCACGGCGTCGCTCAGCAATGTTCCCGGCGCGATGGTATAGCTGCCCGGCGTGCCACCGGCACCTACCTGCACCACCAGCGTTCCACCTATCGTATCGGTTGAGTTCGCAAGCGCCGCATACGTCGCTACCGAACCCGCCGCCAGCGTGGAAGCCGTCGGAGTCGGATTGGCCAACGCCGTGCCCGTCCCCACAGGAGCCGTTTGGCCCACGGCACCCTTCGTCAGAATGCCGGTCGACTCAGTATAGGTGTTCGCACCGCCCACCGTTCCATCCGACACAAACACTGTTTTAGCCTGAGAGGAGAACACCGTTCTGCTGTTGTAGTTGGTCGTGACCCCGATATCCTGGATCTCCGAAAGGATGTTTTGGTACTCCTGATTCGCGGAGCTCACCTGGTTGGAATTCAACGTGCCGTTCGCCGATTCAGTCGACAGCGTGACCGCACGGTTGAGCAAGCTGGTCACCTGTGAAAGCGCGCCGTCCGCAGTCTGCAGCAATCCCGTACCGTTGCTTGCATTCTGCGCGGATTGAGTCAGCGCCGTCTCATTCGCGTGAAGACCGTCTGCGACCGCAAGGCCCGCTGCATCGTCGGACCCTGTGTTGATGCGTGAACCGGAAGACAACTCAGTCAGCGTGTCCTGCAGGTTGGACTGCGTCTGATTCAGGTTGTTCTGCGCGTAAATTGCTGCAATGTTGTTCAAGACGCCCAAGGACATAGAGTTGCGCTCCTGTACTACCGTTTTGAGTTTCCGCGAGCGCTTATCCCGGGACACCGAAGCGGATTCACTGAACATCGTTCGTTCAGTTCCTCGTTCGGCTTGCGGAAGGCTTCGCGTTCAGCTATTCCATCGGCGAGCCCCCTGCCGACTTTAGAAACTGTTCCGCAGAACCTTCCATCCTCTCCGCAACTCATGTACTACAGTCGCCCTCGCTTCTATCTCTCTCTGCGCCGCCTCTCCCCTGCAGTGATGCCCACCCCCGGGCCGCCGATAAACGCTGCATGGAGCCTGACGCGCAATGATCGATCTCACCCGACTCAACGGAGCCCGCCTGCTCGTCAACTGCGACCTCATCAAATTCGCTGAGCCCGTCCCCGACACCACCATCACCCTGGTCACGGGAGAAAAGCTCGTCGTCCTTGAATCCTGCGACGACCTCATCGCACGCATCACCCACTTCCGCGCCTCGGTCTTCGACGCAGCCTGGCCCGACGCCGCGCCCGCCCTCAGCGCAAAGCTCGGCAACGAAGTCTTTCGCGCGGACCAGCAACGCCTCAAAGATCAGTAGTCCAACCTTCCAACAAGCATTCGCACTCGGGCCCACCACTTCGATCCAGCCAGCACTATAAGGAGCAGTTCCTCATGGATATCGCCAGCGTCGGCGGACTCGTACTTGCTCTCGTCGGCATCCTCGCCGGCATGATGATCGAAGGCGGCAACATCGGCCAGATCACCAAACCCACCGCCGCCATGATCGTCATCGGAGGCACCGCCGGAGCCGTCATGCTGCAGTTCCCGCTCAGCATCTTCATCGCTGCATGCAAAGCCCTCATGAAGGTCTTCCTGCACAAACCCGAAGACGGCGAAGCCATCCTCGCCCAGATCGTCGAGTTCGCAAATAAAGCCCGCAAAAACGGCATCGTCTCGCTCGACGCCGACTTGCCCTCCGTGCACGATCCCTTCCTCAAGCAGGCCCTTATGCTCGCCGTCGACGGCACCGAACCCAGTGAAGTCCGCAAAATCATGGAATTGGAATTGGCGAATAAATCCGAAATAGAAGAAAAAATCCCCGCGGTCTTTGAAGCCGCCGGAGGCTACTCCCCCACCGTCGGCATCATCGGAGCCGTCCTCGGCCTCATCCAGGTCATGAAGAACCTCGACAACATCGACGAAGTCGGCAAAGGTATCGCCACCGCCTTCGTCGCCACCATCTACGGCGTAGCCGTCGCCAACCTCATCTGCCTACCCGCCGCCGGTAAGCTCAAGTTCCGCCACCGCGAAGAGGTCATGCTCAAAGAGATGATGCTCGAAGGCGTCTGTTCCATCCTTGAAGGCATGAACCCGCGCATGATCGACACCAAGCTCCGCACCTTCCTCTTCGAAAGCAAAGGCCCTGCTGAAAAATCCGGCAAGACCGCCGAGGCCACCGCATGAGCAAGAAAAAACATCCCGAACACGTCAACCATGAACGCTGGCTCGTCTCCTACGCCGACTTCATCACCCTCCTCTTCGCCTTCTTCGTCGTCCTCTTCGCCTCCGGCCAGTCGTCGGACAAGAAGAAGCAGTCCCAGCTCGCCGCGGCGATCGAGAGCGCCTTCAACTCAAACGGCATCTTCGACGCTCACGCCAAGACCCCGCCCATCACCACGGACCCATCCCCATCCAGCGCCGCCACGCCCATGCCGCTCACCTTGCCCGTGCACACCGTGGACCTGCTCAGCCCCGTGGAACAATCCCGTGTAGAAAAGCAGACCGAAACCAAGATCCAGGAAGTCATCAGAAAGGAAGTAAGCCAGAAGCTCATGAAGGATGGAGCCGTCAGCGTCCATCTCGCCTCCGACGGCGTCGTCATCTCCCTCCGCGAAGGCGGTTTCTTCCCTTCCGGCTCAGCCGACGTCCGCCCTGAAGCCATCGCCGTCCTCAACACCATCGCCGCCGCCATTCCTCCGCAGGCCATGCGAGTCGAAGGTCACACCGACAACGTTCCCATCCATACCGCCCAATTCGCCACCAACTGGGAGCTCTCCACCGCCCGCGCCGCCAGCATCACCCGCCAGCTCATCGTGCAACACGCCGCTGCGCCGCAGGATATCTCCGCAGCCGGCTATGCCGAGTTCCGCCCCGCCGCCTCCAACGACACCGAAGAGGGCCGTGCCCGGAACCGTCGTGTCGACATCGTCCTCCTCCGCCCCGAGCCACCGCAAGCTTTGCTTCCATCCCTCCCGCAGACGCACGCTGAGCCCGAGCCCGCCAAGCCGGCAAGCAAACCTTTCCTGAAGTAAGTCAGCAACGACCTTGCCTCAAAGGCGGAGATCGTCAGCAAAGCAGTCAGTCCCCGCTAAGCTGCGCCACAACTCCGCATCAGCGCGCTCCCCTTGCTCCCGTCCTCAGCCATTCCATGACATCGATCCTGCCCGCATGGTACGCTGCCCGAAGAATGGAGCCCACTGCCCAATGCGCATCGTCCCGTACGCTGCCGTCCTTATTGTCTCGACCTCTCTCGCGTTCGCGCAGCAGCCCGCCCGTGGTCCCGCCGCCGGTTCAACCGAAGTCGCAAACGCCTCCACCGAGCAGCGCGTTCAGGACCTGCTCTCAAGGATGACGCTGGAGGAGAAGGCCACCATGCTCAGCGGCTCCAGCTGGATGGACAGCGCTCCCATCTCGCGTCTCGGCATTCCCGCCATCAAAATGGCCGACGGCCCCATGGGCATTCGCAACTGGACAGGCCCCTCAGCCGTGACCAACGCGGAAGGCACCCGCACCACCATCAACAGCACAGCCTTTCCTGCCGGCATAGCCATCGCCGCCGCCTGGGACCCGGAACTCGCCCGCGAAGAAGGCAAAGCTCTCGGAGCCGAGGTCGCAGCCATCGGACGGGACATGATCCTAGGCCCGACCGTCAACATCCAGCGCGCACCCCTCTGGGGACGCAACTTCGAAGGCTTCGGCGAAGACCCCTACCTAACAGGCCGCCTGGGCGTCTCCTACATCGAGGGCGTCCAAAGCCAGGGCGTCATTGCCACCGTCAAACACTTCGTAGCCAACAATGAAGAGTTCGAGCGTCACCGCATCGATGTCGCGGTCGACGATCGCGCCCTCCATGAGATCTACTACCCGGCCTTCAAAGCCGCCATCCAGGAAGCCAACGTCTGGTCGGTGATGTCGGCCTACAACAAGGTCAACGGCGTCTACTGCGCAGAGAATCCGCTCCTCAAATCCACGTTGGAGAAAGCCTGGAAATTCCAGGGTTTCATCGTCTCGGACTGGGGAAGCACCTACAGCACCGCAGCCACCGTCAACGCCGGCATGAGCATCGAGATGCCCGGCGGCCCGCCCATGCAGACCTGGCTCCTCCGGCCCGAGACCAAAAAATCCGGCAACGACGGCGGCTATCTCACCCCGGAGAAGATTCTGCCCCTGGTCAAGAGCGGCGCCATCCCCGAGGCCAACCTCGATGACAACGTCCGCCGCATCCTTCGCATTCTCGTCGAAAGCGGACTCATCGATCATCCCCATACGCGAACCGGCAGCATCGACACTCCCGCGCAACGCGCCGTGGCCCGCAAAGGAGCGGAAGAAGGCCTCGTCCTCCTCAAGAACTCCGGCAATCTCCTCCCGCTGCAGGCCGGCTCACTCCATTCCATCGCGGTCATCGGGCCCAACGCCGCGATAGACCGCAGCGGCGGCGGAGGCAGCTCCCTCGTGCACTCGTCGCTCCTCGTAGCTCCTCTGGACGCCATTAAGGAGCACGCAGGCAGCATCGACGTCCGCTACGCCTTGGGTGTCGCCATGCCCGGCGAAGATGCAACTCAGGACACCCCGGAAGCTCGCAAAACCCTGCGCGACGCCGCAGTCGCCGCAGCGAAGTCTTCCGATGTCGCTCTTGTCTTCGTCGGCTACTCCAGCAAATTCGAAACCGAAGGCAAAGATCGCGAAACCATGGACCTGCCCGACGGACAGGACGAACTCATCCAGGCCGTCGCAGCCGCGAATTCAAAGACCATCGTCGTCTTCAACGCAGGCGACCCGGTCACCCTCACCCGATGGATCGACCAGGTTCCCGCCGTCGTCGACGCCTTCTACGGAGGCGAAGAGGCTGGCCACGCCATCGCCTCAGCCCTCTTCGGCGACATCAACCCCAGCGGAAAGCTCCCTTTCACCTTCATCAAGGCCCTGAAAGACTCGCCCTCGTACGGCAACTACCCGGGAGAAAACCTCCACGTCAACTACGCCGAAGGCATCTACGTCGGCTACCGCTACTTCGACAAGCACGTGACCGTCGCCCCTCTCTACCCGTTCGGTTATGGCCTCTCCTACACCAGCTTCGAATTTACCGCCCTGAAGCTACCGAAGACATACAACGGTCAGAACACCCTGGAAGCTTCAGTCACGGTCCGCAACTCCGGCTCCCGCCAAGGGGCCGAGATCGTTCAACTCTATATCGCTGATCCCCACGCCAGCGTGGACAGACCCGTCAAAGAGCTCAAAGGATTTCGCCGCGTCGTCCTCGCCCCGGGTGAAAGCAAGACCGTCACCTTCGCCTTGGATAGCCAGGCTCTCTCCTTCTACAGCACGGCGCAGAAGCAGTGGATCGCCGAACCAGGTCGTTTCGACGTTCTAATCGGCGCCTCATCCCGCGACATCCGCCAGAAGGCAAGCTTCGAACTCACCAAGTAGACGCTGCTCCTGCCCGCTCGCCAACCAGGCCGCGGGCAGGAAGCTTACCAGCTGGTAACCGCCAGAATCTTTGGCGACCCCGCGCTGCCGTTAACCACATCCGTACTCAGCACCGCTTCGAAGTCATGGTCCTTGAACCCCGGCCCGATCCGTCGCCGCAGCTCCGCCACTCTCTCGGGATCTCCTAGGAACTCACCCGCCGCCGCCGTTCCGCTCATCCCGATCCCGGCCACAATCATCTCCGGCTTTCCGGTTTGGTCGTTATGCAGCCGCGCAATGATGGCATAATCCCGGTTCACTGCCCCAAAGATCTGCTTCAAATCGAGCGACCATTCTCTATTGCCCCGATCTTTGGAATCTATGATCCAGTAGCGCGTCTCGTCGCTTCCCTCAAAGTGAAAACGCAGCGGATTCAACGACCGCATCGTCCACTGGTTGTCCAGTCCGCCGATCAGAATCGTGGGCCCCTGCTTCAAATCCTCGAGTGTCGTTGCCGTATTCAGTCGCACCCGGTAATCGCGTTGATGGTTCGTCAGAACCTTCGCAATCTTCAGCGTCGCCAGCATGTCGGAGTACACCACGTTCTGCCCCAGCGACTCGTAATCCAGGAACGTCGTCTGTTTCTCTCCGGGACGCCTCGGATTGGTCTCTACCTGTGGGGCAGGCTCCACAACGTTTCCATCTGTTGCCGGCCCACGCTTCTTGCCGACATCGGTCGGCACGCAGAACAGCGCCTCTCCCGGCGCCGCCAACACCGGACTCCAGAGCTCCTCAAGTGCGGAAGGCCGCATCCAGCGCACCAGGAAAAAGCCGCCGAACACCAGCAGCACAGCCAGTAGTCCTGACCCCGCGAACCATCCCAGCATGACTGCCCGACTCCGCTCAGCCTTCGTCTCCGGCACAACCACCGGCTCCAAAGCCGTCTCAGTGGCCGCTATCGTTCCTACCCGCAGCTCCGGGGAGATCGCCGTCTGCGAAACCTCCTCTTCCGTTCTCTGGCGCTTCCCGTTCCGGGCGCGGAACTCCGGAGCATAACGCCCCGGAAGCAGTTCAATCCTCATCTCCGCGTCGTGTTCTTCGTCGTGGTAATACTGTGCGATCCGTTTGCGAATCTCCGCAATCGTCACGCGCACAATCGGATCGGAAGCCGTATCGTAGTCTGCGGGACGATCGAAGACCCGCACTCCCAACAAACGTTCCTTTAGAAACTCGCCTCTCCCCTCCAGCGTCTCTTCCACCACGAACCGCAACAGAGCCGGATAGCGTCTGCTGTTTCTAAAGTGATGCGTCTGCAACAGTCTCTCGAGCTGCTCCCGTACCTTTTCTCGTTCAGCATCGCTCATCGGCTCGGATGCGGCGCTGACCTCGTGAACCACTTGCATATCTTTACCTTCCAGTGTGCCCCATAGCATAGGCCTTGGTGCACTCAAGTGACAAGTGGAGCCTCTTTACGTGTGTTTACCTCCGCGGGAACCCCTGATAAATCCCACAAAAGACTACTTTTACCCCGCTCTATACCAGAAAGACCTATCCCATTCTCATTTTCTGCACATAAGATGCTCGCCGAACCTAAGGATGCCTCTGGTCCGTACGTGAAAGGGCTCCGCAAGCGCCACGCGAACTGACCTTTTATCTTCAAACGAGCTTCAAGTAACTTCACGAAATCAGGAAACCAAACAACCATGATCGAACCTAAGAACACGTCTCGCTTCAGCACTGGCCAGTGCGAGTCAAACTTCAAGCGCACCTCGCGCCGGATCGGGCAATCGCTTGCGCTCAGCGCAGTCTTGCTCTGCCCGCTCCCGCTCTTCGCGCAAACCACCACCGCGGACATCCTCGGTACCGTCACCGACGCCACCGGCGCCGTCATTCCCAACGCCACCGTCACCGTCGTGAACCTCGACACCCACGACCAGCGCACCGCCACCACCAACGGAAGCGGCGACTACCAGTTCACCCTTCTCCCGGTCGGCCGTTACACTGTAACCGTTAAAGAAACCGGCTTCAAAACCGCAAGCACCTCCAATCTGGCAGTCGAAGCCGGCGACCGCGCCCGCTCCGACGTCAAGCTGGAAACCGGCGGCGAGTCCGAAACCGTCACCGTAGAAGCCCAAACCCCGCTCCTCCAGGCCGATAACGCCACCGTCAGCTCCACCGTCACCGCGAAGGCCGTGCAGGACCTCCCACTCAACGGACGCAACTTCGTTCAGCTCGTCCAGCTTGTGCCCGGTGCGAATGAAGGTCCTGGAAACGGTCTCGTCAGCGGCGGCCGCCCGGACGATCGCCGTTCCAGCGCCAGCTTCTCCGTCAACGGCCAGGACGACACCCTCAATAACTTCATCATCGATGGCACCGACGACAACGAGCGCGTCATCGGCACCATCGGCGTCCGTCCCAACGTGGAAGGCATCCAGGAGATCACCGTCCAGACCAACAGCTACTCGGCGGAAGCCGGCCGTACTGCTGGTGGCGTCGTCTCCATCATCACCCGCTCGGGCACCAACCAGTTCCACGGTTCGGCATACGAGTTCTTCCGCAATGACGTCTTCGACGCCCGCAACGTTCTTCAGAACTCCGGCAACAAGCCGGAACTCCGTCAGAACCAGTTCGGCGGCTCCATCGGCGGACCCATCTTCCACGACCGCACCTTCTTCTTCGCGGACTACGAAGGCCTTCGCCTCGTCTCCGGCGTCACCTACACCAGCAACGTCCCGCAACTCGCGGAGTACAACCTGCTTCAGACAATGGCAGGTGCCCAGCAACTCATCAACATGGGCAACGGAACCCAGAACCAGCCGCTTGATCAAGTCGCCTTCAATCTGCTGAAGCTCTTTCCTGCACCCACAAACGCCGGCATCACCAACAACTACGTCGTAAGCCCCAACAAGACCCAGTACAGCAACACGGTAGATGCTCGCGTCGATCATAAATTCAACGACAAGAACCTCTTCTTCGCCCGTTACACCTTCAACAAGGTAGACACGAACACCCCCCAGGCTCTAGGTGTCCAGGACGGCTTGGCTATCTCCGGTGGTCGTTACATCTTCGCCGGGCCGGCCACGGATAAGGCCCAGCAGTATGGCCTTGGATTCACCCACATCTTCAACCAGAACCTGCTCGTCGACCTGCGGGCCTCCTACACCCGCATCAATAACCTCTCGCTTCCTCTGAACAACGGCCTCAACCCGGACACCAAGCTCGGCTTCGGTCCCAACATGAACTTCAACAATCTCTCCTCGTTCCTGACCCCCGTTGGGATTGGCGGCTTCTCGGATATCGGTGACGGCGCATACGTGCCGCTGCAGGATATCGATAACTCCTTCCAGTACTCCGGCTCCGTTAGCTACACCCTCGGCAACCACAACATAAAAGCGGGCGCTACTCTGATTCGTCGCCAGGCCCGTAACGTACAGAGCGCCTTTGCGGCCGGTCAGTATGGATTCGGCCTGGCCAGTGACAACGACCCCGATCCAACCAAAACCCAGATCAACCAGCTCGCCTCTACCCTGGTTGGCGCATTCAGCAGCGAGAGCCGTAACTACGACCTCACGCCGCCCGACTATCGCACCTGGGAGCCTAGCTTCTACCTGCAGGATAGCTGGAAGGTCAACCCCAAACTGACCGTGCTCTATGGCGGCCGCTATGATGTCTTCACACCTTTCACCGAAGCGCACAACCGCATCTCGAACTTCGACTTCCTTCAGGCGGAATCTTTGACTACCGGAACCGTCGGAGCAGCGCTCAAGGTTGCCAACGTCAACGGTGTTGATGGCCACGCCGGCATCAAGACCGACTACAGCAACTTCGCGCCTCGCGTCGGCTTCTCCTTCTCGGTGATGCCGAAGACTGTGCTCCGCGGAGGCTACGGCCTCAGCTTCTTCCCGGGCAACTACACCTCCAACGCCGACCTGAAGAATGCACCCTTCGTCTCGGTCTACTCTCCCAACTGCGGTCAGTCACTCAATGCTCTAACCATTCAGAAGAATGCGGGTGTCTCGGCGTCGACCTTCAACTCGCATTGCCTCAACGCAGATGGCACATTACCGACAGCTGCAATGACGCCTCCCACCTATGACGGCACCGGCACCTTCGATGCCGGGCTCCCGCTTCCCGCGGCTCAAACCCTCAACAGCAATTCGCTCTCCTTCGTCGCAGAAGATCCCAAGTTCCGTTCGGCTCTGATCCAGCAGTTCAACCTGCAGGTCGAGCAGCAGTTCGGACCCAACGTTCTTACCATTGGCTACGTCGGCAACACCGGTCAGCACCTGCCGGAGACCATCAACAACATCAACCAGCCGGCTCCCTTCAATCCCCTGAATCAACCAGCCGGGTCCACCGCAGCCAATCTACGTTTGCAGTCGATCCTTCCGAATTTGGGCGGAGTCAACTGGCTCCAAAGCGAAGGTATCTCCAACTACAACGCACTTCAGACCTCCTTCCAGCGCCGCTTCACCAAGGGGCTGGCCTTCGATGCCAACTACACCTGGGCTAAGGACCTCAGCACCAACACCGGCTTCTCCCAGGAAGGCAAGCAGGGTTGGGGCAATGCGGATCCAACCCGCATCAACCAGATCGACTACGGCGTCGCTGAGAACGATATCGAACACCGCTTCGCTCTCTCGCTCAACTATGAACTCCAGTACGGGAAGAACTTTACTGGTCTGAAGCGCCTTGCGCTCCACGGCTGGCAGGCGAACACCATCCTCGTCTGGCAGAGCGGTAAGCCCTTCTCCATCCTCAACGGTGGAACGACGGACACCACCCTGGTCCCTGGTCCGGGTGGGACAATGGTCGCCGGCAACGCGTATGGCAACCGTGCAACTCCCGTCAACAACGGCGGAAACGACCGTCCTAACAAGGTAGGTAATGGCGGCAATCCGAAGACCCTTTCGGAATACTTCAACACCGCCAATTACGCGCCACAGCCCCTCGGCACCATCGGGACGGCCCAGCGCAACTCGGAGTTCGGCCCTCACTTCCGCCACATCGACCTGTCGCTCTTCAAGGACTTCGCTGTGACGGAACGGATCAACCTGCAGTTCCGCGCGGAAGCGTTCGACCTGACCAACACTCCTGACTACTACATTCCGAACAGCGGCTCCAACAACGCACAGCTTGGCAGCTCAACCTTCGGAAAAGTCACTGACTACGATCCCAACTACAACCCTCGTCAGCTGCAGTTCGCACTCAAGGCGCAGTTCTAACCTCTAACCCCGGGCACCACCCCCACGAGCCGCTGTTTCGAGCCTCAACCCTCGGAATAGCGGCTCGTTTCACATTCATGGCATTCTCATACCCCGGAAAGCACTCAATGACGACGAAGTTCTCTCGCCGCACCCTCGCCCGCACCCTCGCTGCCACCTCTGCCGCCATCTCTCTGCCTGACTTTGCCGTCGCCTCCGCCCCACCGGCCCCAACCTCCCGCAGCTTCCCCCAGGGCTTCCTCTGGGGCTCCGCAACCGCCTCTTACCAGGTAGAGGGCGCCGTCAAAGCCGACGGCCGCGGCACCACCATCTGGGACACCTTCTCCCACAATCCCGGCAAAGTCGCTAACGGCGACACCGGCGACATAGCCGACGACTATTACCACCGCTACAAGCAGGACATCGCCCTCATGAAGTCCCTGGGCCTAAAATCCTGCCGCTTTTCTATCGCCTGGAGCCGCATCTTTCCCCTCGGCACCGGCTCGCCCAACCTCAAAGGCCTCGACTTCTACCAGCGCATGATTGACGCCCTCCTCGAAGCCGGCATCGCCCCCTTCTGCACCCTCTACCACTGGGATCTCCCTCAGCTTCTCCAGGACCACGGCGGCTGGGAGAATCGCGACACCGCCAAGGCCTTCGCCGACTACGCCGGATACACCGCCGGCAAGCTCACCGACCGCGTCTCCCACTTCATGACCATGAACGAGATCCGCACCTTCGTCGAACTCGGCTACGGAGACGGCACCCATGCTCCCGGCCTCAAAGTCGGTCCCAAACGCCTCGCCCAGCTCAACCACTACATCGTCCTCGGCCACGGCATGGCCGTTCAATCCATCCGCGCCAACACTCGCCCCGGCACCAAGATCGGCCTCGCCGACAACGTCACCCCCACCGTCCCCGTCATCGAGTCCCCCGAGCACATCGCCGCCGCCCGCAAGGCCATCCGCGAGGTCAACGCCCAGTACCTCACCGTCATCCAGGAAGGCCGCTACACCGACCTGTACCTCAAACGCCTCGGCGCCGACGCACCCCACTTCACCCCCGAAGAGCTCAAAACCATCGCCTCACCCATGGACTTCACCGGAATCAACATCTACCAGCCCGCCTGGGTCCGCGCCCCCGAGACCCCGGAAGAGTCGGAAGCCGGCTTCGCCATCGTCCCCAACCCCGCCTCTTACCCCGCGATGTTCAGCCCCTGGCTCACCATCGGCCCGGAGTGCCTCTACTGGGGCTCCAAACTCGTCGCCGAAACCTGGAACGTCAAGGAGATCTTCATCACAGAGAATGGCTGCTCCTCCTCAGACACCCTCGCCCCAGACGGCCACGTCTATGACACCGACCGCGTCATGTACCTCCGCAACTATCTCACCCAGCTCCAGCGCGCCGTCTCTGAGGGCGTTCCCGTCAAAGGCTACTTCCTCTGGTCCCTCCTCGATAACTTCGAATGGGCCGACGGCTACGAGAAGCGGTTCGGCATCACCTACGTCGACTTCACTACCCAAAAACGTACTCCCAAACTCAGCGCCGACTTCTACCGGCAAACCATTGCCGCCAACCGCGTCCTCTAGCCTTCGACCCACCCTTCGGTGGCCCGCGCATCCCCGCAACACGGGACATCGCGGGTCACCGAAGCTTTTTTGTAGCCGTCATCCCCGCAAGCATTTAGGGTGTCATCTAGCAACAAACTCCCCGGCCCCCAGTACCCTGAATTCGTTCAAAGGATCAAGCATGCTCAGGCGCCGCATCATCTGCTTCCTCGTTACATTTGGCCTCCCTTGCGCTCTCTTCGCCCAGGGAGCGAAGGTGGAACCGCGTGTCTCCGGCCAGGTCGGCGTAGACTACGTCGCCGGCGGCCCAGACTTCGGCCCCGGTTCCATTCAAGGCATCGGCATCTACGGCAACTACACCGTCGGAGCCCACCTCGGCATCGCCGGCGAGATCAACCTCCCACGCTTCCACACCCCCGGCGACATCGGCGAGTCAACCTACCTCTACGGAGCCCGCTACCAACTCAATCGCGGCCGCTTCCACCCTTACGGCAAGTTCCTCTTCGGCATCGGCAGCTTCCAATACCAGAGCCCGTCCTACATCCCCAGTCACCTGCACTACCCCGCCTACGTCCCCGGCGGCGGCATCGATCTCTACCTCAGTCACAAGATCAACATCCGCCTCATCGACTTCGAGTACCAGTTCATCCCCAGCTTCTTCCCCCACGGCCTCACTCCCTACCAGGGCTCCATCGGAGTAGCCCGCCGCTTCTAACCACCCAGACCTCCAACCCCACACCGGCCCGTCCTCCCCAAAACGCCCGTCACCGTCTCCCCGAACCCCGTCATCCTGAGCAAAGTCTTGCTTTTGGAGTTGCAGGTGCCGTCGCGTCTGGCGTTGCAGGTGCAGGTGCAGGTGGCTCTGCCGTTGACGTCGTCTTGGCCCTTGCCTTCGTCCTTCCCTCCAGCCCCCGCAATCCTCTACTCCGCCCGCAAAGCCACCATTGGATCGATCTCCACCGCCTTCCTAGCCGGCACCGCGGCGGCAACCAACCCAAAGCAACCCAGCAACCCAGCCGCGCCCAAAAACACCCATGGATTCCCCGCCTTCACCCCATACAAGAAGGTCCGCACTCCATGCGCCGCAAATCCAGCCGCAACCGCACCCACGATCATCCCAACCACCAGAACTCCCGCGATCTGCCGCATCACCAGCCCGAAGACCCTCCCTTTCGTCGCCCCCAGTGCCATCCGCAGCCCAATCTCCATCGTCCGCTGGTTCACCGTCCAGGCCACCAGCCCATAGATCCCGATCGCGCTCAACAACAGCCCCAGCACGGCAAAGAACCCCGAAAGCACGGACAGCAACTGCTCTCGCGCAATCGAATCGTTGAACTGCTGCTGGAACTGGAACGGATCCGTCTCCGGACTGGCCGGTGCAATCTCCCCCAGCGCCGTCTTGTACGCCACACTGTTCGCCTGCTCACTGCTCCCGTGGATCACGAAGAACAGTCGTGAGAGCGCTTCAGTCTGTGCCGTCACTGGCAGGTAAATGATGGCTGGATGATCGTTGTGCAGCGAGTCATACTTGCTGTCGCCGGTGATCCCAACCACCTCGCACGTCGTAAACGTCTCCTTGAACGTCTCAGGGTCATTCAGGGTCTGTCGCAGCGACCTGCCCAACGCAGACTCGCCCGGAAAGAAGTGCGCCGCCCCGCTCTGGTTCAGCAGGCAGGACCCATCGTCCGAAACATCATCCCGCAGATCACGACCCAACAGGATCGGCACCCCCACCGCCGAAAGAAAGCGGCTGCCAATCCGGTTCACATGCGATCCATTTGGCTCCTTGGTCGGACTGGTGGTCTTCGCTCCAGCCGCCTCGAAGACCGCCCACGACTGCCAACCCAGCAGCGGCGGTATCTCCGCCACGCTCGCATCCTCCACTCCCGGCATCGTGCGCAGCCGCGCCGCAACTCTCCGGTACATCGCAACCAGGTCGTCACCCTTCTCCGGCAGCCGGTTGAAGTCCGCGATATAGAAGCTCACGTTCTTCGTCTTGTACCCCGCGTCCTGGGTCCGCAGATGCACCACGGTCGATCCCAGAAGCGAAGCCACCACCACCAGCGCCAGCGACAACGCCACCTGGAACGGCACAAAGAACCGCCGCACCCCCGCGCCACCCACAGACGTTCTCCGGTTCAGCCGCAGCCCCGCCTCCACGCTCATCCGGCTCGCCGTCCACGCCGGTGCCATCCCGAAAAGCACCGCACAGAGCAACGCACACAAAGCAGTGACCGCCAGGATCGCCAGGTCCGGCCGCGCAGAAAGCGAGGTCTCTGCTTGACGATTCCCCAACGCATGCAGAATCCACGGCCCCGCAACCCAGGCCAATCCCACTCCCAGCACCGCCCCCGGAGCCGCCAACAGCAGGCTCTCCACCAGCAGTTGCCGCACCAGCCTGCCCCTCGGTGCGCCCAGCGCTCCACGGATCGCAAACTCCTGCTGCCGCGCGGATGCCCGCGCCAGGAACAGCCCGGAGAGATTCGCACAGCAGATCAGCAAAACCGCTCCAACCAGAAGCTGCAGCAGAAGCAGAGGCCGCGTGTACTGTAACCGCAGTTCGCTCCACCCCGTACTCGCCGGATCGACATCCATCTGTATCTGCGCCGCCCTGGGCATATGCCGCGCCTGCGGCGGAAGCACCACGTCCAATATCCCCGGCAGCAGCACCCGCATCTCTGCCTCTGCCTTGCGGCGGTTCACCCCGGGCTTCAGCCTCGCAAACGTTGTCAGCCAAAGTCGCATCCCGGCATGCAGCCCTTCCTCGCCGTTCAACGCCGCGTCGAACTCCAGCGGCAGATAGATATCCGGATGCTCCGCCACCAGCGTCCCCTCAAACCCCTCCGGAGCCACGCCCACAATTGTCACCGGATGATCCGTCACCGTCACATGCTTGCCCACCACGCGCGGATCTGCGTTGTAGTTCTCCACCCATCGCCGATAGCTGATCACCGCCGCCCAGCCATCAGGACCGCCCCCCGGCCGATCGTCCCCCGCATTCAAAAGCCGCCCCGCCGCCGGCTTCAAACCCAGCACCTCAAACGTATTCCCGCTGACGGTAGCCCCATGGATGCCATGGATCTCCGCGCCATCCTTGAACACAAAGTCATACACCGACCAACCGAACACCCCGTTGAACGACCTCGCCCTGGACCCAATAGCCTCCGTAAACGGCAGATTTAACGGCACGTTCTTCGAGCGGGCGTCGTCGTCCGGAAACTCCAGCGCCAGCCGCACCAGTTCCTCCGGCTTCGCCACCGGCAGGTTCCGCAGCAGCAGCGCATGCGTCAGCGTAAACACCGCATTGTTGGCCCCAATCCCCAACGCCAGAATCAGGATCGCGATCACCGCAAAGCCCGGAGCACGCGCAATCTGCCGCAACGCAAACCGCACATCCTGCACCATCCGCTCCGCACCCATCCATCGCCATGTCTCGTGCGTCTGCTGCCGAACCACCAAAGGATTCCCAAAGCTCCGTAGCGCAGCCAGCCGAGCCTCGCGCTCCTCCATCCCCAGCAATCTGTTCTCCGCAATCTGCTGGTCCAGATGAAACTGCAGCTCCGCGTCCAGCAGACCGGTCTCGCGGTCCTGATGAAACAGCCGCCTCACCCGCATCGTCAGCCTATCGAGCCATTGCATCGCCTGCCTCCTCACTCGCCCTGACTACCCCTACCCGTTCTGCACAATCAAGTTGATCGCCGCCGAAAGCCGATTCCAGTTCGCAGCCTCCTGCTCCAGCTGCTTCCGCCCCGCCGCCGTCAACGTGTAGAACTTCGCCTGCCGCCCCGTCTCGCTCGCATCCCACTTCGCCCGCAGCCATCCCTGCTGCTCCAGCCGGTGCAGCGCCGGATACAGCGATCCCTGCTGCACCTGCAGCACCTCACCCGACACCTGCTGAATCCGTTTCGCGATCGCCCACCCATGCATCGGCTCCAGCAAAACCGTCTTCAAAATCAAAAGATCAAGCGTTCCCTGCACCAGATCACTTGGTTTCCCCATACCAAGACTATCTACACTCCCGAGCTGTAGATAGTCAAGGCATCCCGCACTCAACGCTCTACTTGCTCCACCCCTGCCTTGTCACTGCCTTGTCACTGACCCATCACTGCCTCGCCACTGCCTCACTCACACTGCTTCCCGCTGCCGAATCACCCAAACCAGATACGGCCCCCCTATCAGTGCCAGCACCGCTCCCGCCGGAATCTCCGCCGGTGGCACCACCACCCGCCCAATCGCATCGCAAACCGCCAGCAGCGTCCCGCCCAGAAAGAATGCACAAGGCATCAACACCCGGCTATCCGGGCTGATCCGCGACCGAACCAGGTGCGGTACGATCAGCCCCACAAACCCGATCGGCCCGGTCAGCGCAACCGCCCCCGCCACCAGCACACTCCCCGCCACAAACCCCGTCCCCATCAACCGCCCCACCCGCACCCCCCGTGATACCGCCCACTGCTCCCCCACCGCCAGCAGGTTCCACCCTCTCGCCTGCCACAGGATGAACCCCGCCCCCACCGTGACCACCACACCCAGCACTCCCAGCGACGGATAGCTCGTCGCATCCACACTCCCAATCAGCCAACGCGAGATCGAAAACGATCGCACGATCCCCGCAAAACTGCTCAAAATCAAGATTCCCGCCGCACACACACTGTTGACGGCAATCCCGGTCAAAAGCATCGTGAACGCCGAAAGCTGCCTTCGCGAACGCCCCACCAGTGTCGGCCCAAGCACCAGCGCCAGCACCGCAAACGCACCCACCAGCGCTCCAACCCACGTCCCCGGAAGCCCCAGAACCGTATCCAGCCCAGCCGCAATCGTCACCACCGCGCCTAGCGAAGCCCCCGCTGAGATCCCCAGCGTATACGGATCGGCCAGCGACTCCCGCAGCATCGCTTGGAACAGCGCTCCCGCCAGCGATAGCCCCGCCCCCGCCACCAGCGCCAGCAGCGTCCGCGACACCCTCAACTGCACCAGGATCTCGTAATCTGGTCCCTCCCGCCGCAACACCTTCCCGAGATCGATCCCTCCGCTCCCCACCCACGGCAGCGCAACCGCGGCAACGCAAAACACCCCCGCCGAGATCCAAACCCACCGCCGAGCCGTCTCCACTCTCACCGGTACGACACCCACGCAGTCCCATCCCCCGCCGCCTCCATCCGCAGCCGCCCGGAGAACAACTCCAGCCACTCACCTCCCCTCGCCGCCTCTGCCACCGGCATATCCCGAGCTACCACGCCGTCCGCCAGCACCACCATCCGCGTACAGAACCGCATCGCCAGGTTCAGATCATGCGTCACCGCCACGCACAGCTTTCCTCGCTCCGCCTCCTGCCGCAGCATGGAAAAACACTGCAGTTGCTGATCGATATCCAAAAAAGTAGAAGGCTCATCCAGCAGCAGCACCTCCGCCTGCTGTGCCATGCAAGCTGCCAGCAGCACCCTCTGCCGTTCCCCTCCGCTCAGCGTCCCGAACCGCCGCTCGCGCCACTCCCAGCACTGCGTCCGTTCCATCGCCGCCCGCACCAGCCGATGATCCTCCTCGGACTCGAACCACTTGTCCGTATGCGGGTACCGTCCCATCGCCACCAGCTGCTCCGCCGTAAACGGCAGGTCCGCATGAACCGCCTGCGGCAGATGACTCACCCGCTTTGACAGCTCCCTCGCCCCGTACTCCTCCACGCGCCGTCCATCGACGATCACCGACCCACCACTCGGTCGCCGGAATCCCGATATCAGATCGAGCAGCGTACTCTTCCCCGCACCATTCGCTCCCACGATCGCCAAAAACTCCCCGGCACCCGCCTCGAACGAGACGGACCGTAGCACCTCCGTGGCTCCAAAACCAAACTTAGCACCCTCTAACGCCAATACGTTTAGCATTATACGGTGGTACCATGGAAGTACTGGTAGAACATCTCCGCAGCCTCCGGCGTCCTCGGCCCCGGAACCAGTAGAACTACGCTCGTTCCCACGATCACCCGTCCAGCCTTCACCGCCGCCAACTCCTGTTCCCGCCCCCAAAGCTCCTTGTCCGCCGTTCGAACCCGCTCATGCGCCGCATCGGTGTCATGGGAATCCGTCAAGTCCACGATCACCTCGGGCTCCGCACGTAGAACCGCCTCCAAAGAGATCTGCGGATACATGGGCAACTTTGCCTCATGCAATACGTTCACTCCACCCGCGATCCCAATCAATTCATTGACATAATTGTTCGGTCCCACGGCAATCAAATCCTCTAGGGTGCCGGCTCTACGATCCGCCACAACCAAGACCTTCACCTTCGCAGCACGATCCGCCCGCGCCTTCACTTCTCCCAGCTTCACCCTGATCCGGCCGTCCAGTTCTATCCCTCGAGCCGCAATCCCAGCAGCCTGAGCCACGAGAGAGATCCCCTGGTAGACGTCTGCCAGCATCCCGTACGGCATCTCCACATACCGAATCCCAAGTGCCTGCAATCTCCCCTGAACCGGCCCCTCATGCCTCTGCAGCACCACCAGATCCGGTCGAAGCCGCGCGATCGCCTCAAGATCGGGCTTCATATAAGTCCCAACCTTGGGCAGCGCCTTCACCTCCGGGGGATACTCGCAATACACCGACACCCCGACCACCCGGCTCCCTAAACCCAGCGCAAAAAGCGTCTCCGTGGAACTCGGCGCCGTAGAAACAATTCGCCCCGGAACACTCGTCTGCCCGTGCGCCGCTCCGCAGAGCGCCGCAACCAACCCGAATCCGAACTCTCTCCGCCCGACGATGTCGCTCACAATCCCCATTTCTACCACCCGAAACCTTTCGCAACACACATTGACCCACCCCCCGTATGTGCGTATGGTGAACATATCTGGTGTCGGGAAGACGGTGTAAATCCGTCGCTACCCCGTAACTGTAAGCGCAGAGAGCCGGAAACACGCCGCAAGGCAGCCACTGGGACTCACCTCCTGGGAAGGCCGTTTCCAGGTCCCGCAAGGGATCCGCAAGCAGGCTCGACGAAGCGTAAGTCAGGAGACCGGCCAGATGGTGTACCCGGCTTCGTTCCGCTTCGTAGGGAGAGCGGAAGAGCACTGCCGCCGCCTGGCCTGCGATCCTCCGCATCGCCACATAAGCGCCGCGCTTCCACCTTACTCACTCCCGCTCACCACCGCCGTGCGCCTGCGTGCGCCCGCCGGAAAGGAGCGTCATGCACTCTCGCCTCACCGCCGCCCTCGCGTTCGGCAGCCTTGCCGTTACGTGCGCCTCCGCCCAGACCCCGCCCGCCCCAGCCTTTTCCAGCGGCACTTTGCGCAACCTGCACGGCGTCGTCAAAGATCCCCTGGGAGCCGCCGTCCCAAATGCCTCGGTTGAGCTCCTCGACGCCGCCGGCAAAGTCACTCTAACCATCGCTTCGGCTCCAGACGGCACCTACGCCTTCCCCATCCCCACCTCCGGGAACTACCGCCTCCGCATCACCGCTCCCACCTTCCGCACCACCCTCACCCCGCCCATCTTCCTCTCCGCCACCGGCGACCAGACCAAAGATCTTACCCTCAACACCCCCACCTACTCCGAGCAGATCACCGTCACTGCCTCCGGAACTCCCACCCCGCTCGCCCAGTCCGGTGCCCCGATCACCATCCTCAACCAGGCAGCCGACTACTCCCAATCCCCCGAGCTCCAACAGCCGCTCCGCCTCGTCCCCGGCGTTCAGCTCACCCAGGCCGGCCAGACCGGCGCCGTCACCAGCCTATTCATCCGCGGCGCCGACTCAGACGCCGCCAAAATCCTCCTCGACGGCACCCCCCTCAACGACATCGGCGGCGCCGTCAACTTCGCCAACCTCGCCTCTGTCGGCGTCTCCCGCATCGAGGTTCTCCGCGAGCCAAACTCCGCCCTCTACGGCTCCGATGCCCTCTCCGGCGTCGTCAACCTGACCACCACCCGCGGCTCCTCACCCCTCCCGACTCTCTCTTACGCGGTAGATGGAGGCAACTACGGCTTCTTCCGCCAAGAGGCCGCGCTCTCCGGCGCCCAGCACAAGTTCGACTACTTCAACGCCTTCGCCCGCCTCAACACCTCCAACTCCATCGCCGCCGACGCCTTCCACAATGCCACCTTCGCCGGCAACTATGGCTTCGCCCCTAACACCGCCACCGACCTCCGCGTCACCATCCGCCATCTCGCCACCAACGGCGGCCAACCCAACGCCACCGCTCTCTACGGCATCCCGGACGACGCATCCGCCAGCGAGCACGACCTCTACCTCAACGCCGCTCTCAACCACCAGACCGCCCAGCGTTGGCACAACGAGCTTCAGTACGGCCACGAGCGCCTCCGCTCCCAGTCCTCCGACTACGGCGAAGCCGGCCTCCCCGACGGCTTCGGCGATACCCTCGGCGCGCCCGTCACCCTCACCGGAGCCAACGGCTACACCGTCTCCGGCCAGGCGTTCTTCTACTTCGCAGGCTCCAGCTACCCCAACTTCTTCAACACCGCCACCGACCGCGACTTCGGCTACGCCCAGACCGACTACAAGTTCACCCCGCACCTCACCGGCCTCGCCGCCTTCCGCTACGAAGACGAACGCGGCAACACCATCTACAACGCCAATGACGGCTTTCCCCCCACGCCCAGTGCCGTCGACCACGGCAACTACAGCTACACCCTCCAGCTAGCCGGAGATCTGCGCAGCCGCCTCTTCTACACCCTCGGCTCCGGCGTCGAAGACAACGCCGTCTACGGCAAAGCCCTTACCCCCCGCGTCTCGCTCGCCTACTACCTCGTCCGCCCCTCCGGCCAGTCTTTCCTCAGCGGCACCAAGCTTCACGTCAGCTTCGGCAAGGGCCTCAAAGGCCCGAACGTCGGCCAGCAGACCAGCTCCCTCTTTGACGTCCTTCTCGCCAGCGCCCCGGAAATCATCGCTGCGGACAACATCCACCGCCTCGGAGCCGAGTACAGCCGAACCTACGACCTCGGCCTCGAACAGCAGTTCGCCGGCGGCCGCGCCCGCCTCAATCTCACCTTCTTCCATAACGAGTTCACCAACGGCTTCCAGTACGTCTCCACCGACGCCCTCATTTCCCTTGGCGTCCCCCAGGAAGCCGCCGTCGCCACCGGCTACGGAGCCTACACCAACTCCCAGGCCTTCCGCGCCCTCGGCTTCGAGTCCGAACTCGAGTACCGCCTCGCCAACCACCTCTTCGCCCGCGCCGGCTACACCTACCTCGACGCAGTCGTCCAGCACTCCTTCTCGTCCGACGCCCTCGCTCCTAGCTTCAACACCAATTCCAACTTCGCCGCGATCCCCATCGGAATCTATGCCCCGCTCGACGGTGCCCGTCCCTTCCGCCGCGCCCCTCACACCGGATACTTCGCCCTCCAGTACACCAGCCGCCGTCTTGACACCCAGCTCTCCGGAACCCTCGTCGGTCGCCGCGACGACTCAACCTTCCTCACCGACGCCAACTTCGGCAACTCGCTCCTCCTCCCCAACCGCAACCTCGACGGCGCCTACCAGCGTCTCGAACTCACCACCACCTACCGCATCAACGACCACATCTCCACCTACGCCAACCTCCAGAATCTCCTCAACGAGCACTACCAGGAAGCCTTTGGCTATCCCGCCCTCCCCTTCAATCTCCGCGGCGGCTTCAAATTCACCCTCGGCGGCGAATCCTGGCACCTCCGCTAATCCTCCACCGCCTCTATGCTCGTCATTCTGAGTCTGTGCGAAGCGCAGACTCAGAACCTCCCTATTGGTAGTGGCCGTTGCCGTTGCCTCATCTCTGTGTACCCATCCTTTCGGCATCATCGAAAGGATGGGTACACAGGCAAAAGCTTGCCCCCTTCCCCTCTCCCGTCTGCATCTGTAACACCAGGAGCCCCACACCATGAGCACCATCGCAACCAAAACCGGCGACGCCGGCACCACCGGCCTCGCCGGAGGCATCCGCCTCTCCAAATCCGACCTCCGCGTCGAATCCTACGGCACCGTCGACGAGCTCAACACCGTCCTCGGCTTCGCCCGCAGCATCTGCACCCATCAGGACATCGCCGCCTGGACCGAGGCCATCCAGCGCACTCTCTTCCGCGTCGGCGCCGACCTCTCCACCCCACCCGAGCTCCGCAAACCCACTCCCATCGTCTCCAGCGCAGATGTAGACATCCTCACCAATCTCGTCTACGAGATCGAGTCCACCCCTGACATCCTCTCCGACTGGTCCCTCCCCGGCGCCAACACCCAATCCGCCGCCTATGAAATGGCACGCACCGTCTGCCGCCGAGCCGAGCGTCTCGCCGTCCGCTTCCAGGAAACCTCCGAAGCCGCCATCCCCCTCGTCCTCCCCGAAACCCTCGCCTACCTCAACCGCCTCTCCGACCTCATCTGGCTCTTTGGCCGCCTCATCGAGCACCGCGCCGGCATCGACGCCAGCCTCCGCACCGACGCGAAACCCGGACCCGACTTCTCCCGAGCCTGGTAACTACGGAGCAAAAAGTCATCCTGAGCGAGTCTGGCGCAAACGCGCCAGACAAGTCGAAGGACCCTGAAGAAGCCGATCCCGCCAACACCATCTCCAGTTTCGCGCGACAACGATCGAGCCGGTCCCGAAGCTGCCCGATCCTGCAAGCCACTGCCTCACCACCGCCCCATCACGGCCTCGCAGCTGCCTCAACACTGCCCTCCTTCCCCTCCACCGCCAGCGACCCACTCTCCATCACCCCACCCTTCCCAACCCCGGTTCTCTGCGACCCATAAATCCCCATCCCCCCCGAAAACAAATAACTCGCCACGCAAGCGATCCCCGCATACGCCCCCACCTCGCCCCCAAACAGCTCCATCGCCATCAGCGTAGACGCGATCGGCGTATTCGCCGCCCCGCCAAACACCGCCACAAACCCCATCCCCGCCAGCAGTGACGTCGGCAGCGGCAGCACATAGCTCAGCGCATTCCCCAGCGTCGCCCCGATATAAAACAGCGGCGTCACCTCCCCACCCTTGAACCCCGCCCCCAGCGTCACCGCCGTAAACGCGAACTTCGCCGCAAAGTCCCACGGCCGATGCCGCCCGCCGAAAGCCTCCAATATCGTCGGCACCCCCAGCCCGATATATCGCGTGGTATGCACCGCCCAAACCGCCCCTGCGACCAAGATTCCGCCCACAAACGGCCTAAGCGGAGCCCACGCAATCCGCGCCTTGAACCAAGCGCCGATCGCATGCGTCACCCGCGCAAACGCCATCGCCGTCAGCCCGAACACCATCCCCGCCACCGCCGCCCAGAGCATCCCCGCCGCCGTCATCGCCGGCGTCTCACTCACCCGGTACACCGTATGCTGCACCCCCCACGCATGCGTCATCCAATCCCCCACAAACGCCGCGATAAAGCACGGTGCAATTGCCTCATAGCGGATCGACCCCACCATCAGCACCTCCAGCCCGAAGACCGCTCCCGCCAGCGGCGTCCCAAACACCGACCCAAACCCCGCACTCACCCCCGCCATCAACAAAATCCGCCGATCAGGTCCCTTCAATCCCAGCGGTCGCGCCAACTGATCCGCCAACGACGCCCCCATCTGGATCGCCGTTCCTTCCCGCCCCGCCGACCCGCCAAAGAGATGCGTCAACCCCGTCCCGATCAACACCAGCGGCGTCATCCGCACCGGAATCGTCCGCTGCGGATCATGGATCTCGTCAAGGATCAGGTTATTCCCCGCCTCCACCCCCATTCCTCGACCAGTCCCCAGGTACTTGTACATGCACCCCACCACCATCCCCGCCACCGGCAGCAGCGCAATGATCCAAACATGAGCTTCCCGCACCGCAGTGACCCAGTTCAACATCACCAGCAGCAACGCCGAAGCCGACCCGCCCATGACCCCCGCCAGCCCCGCAATCGGCGTCCACTTCGCCAAATAGCGAACCATCCCCAGAAACTCATCCACCGTCATCTTTCGTTGAGACACAAGACCTCCTACAGGATGCAGGAGTCATCAGCGCCGGCCCTCAATCCCAGGCCCAAACGCGGTTCAGGCGAACCCCATCGCCAACCATGTCCTAGTCAAAAACCTACCACACACCCTAATCATTTGTAGAAGACTAGCGGTGAACTATGGAAAGAAAGTGAGATGAGCTACCGATGAAACGCAGACTTGAGAAGTTTCTTTATGGAGAGAACTTTGCTTCAGCTTTTGCGAGGAGTTGTCTTCCCGTCTTAGTGTCGAGAGCTGAACAATATAGGGGTAAATCCGAAGATGAGATTCCGGATTTTACGTATGGCGACCTGGCAGCGATCGTAGCCGATCGCAACTACGCTCATGCAATTCATTCCGCCCTGGGCACAATCGGTCACGCTCTACAAGAACTAAACCAGATGCCGGAGTGGAAGTCGAAAACCATTCCCCCAATCCAACTTATGGTTTGGAGCAAAGGAAGAGGCAGACCGGGGGACCTTGCCTTCTCCTTTATCGGGAAGTCTAAGAAGGATGCTGCTCACATGGAGGGCGGCAGCGCGTAAAGCTCTTTCAAAGAGTGTTCGCGCTGAGATCTTGGCCTATCCACACTGGAGAGCCGTTCTTGCCGCTCTGGCACTCGCTCCTCTGACACTCGATTTACCCTCCACAGTTGAGTTGAACGATACAGCCGATCAGGATTGGTCAGGCGGTGCAGAAAGCGTTCACCACAAACGCTTGAAAGAATATCTCGCCGAGCGACACGAACTGCTCGATCTAAAGGGTGGCTATTCGTCGAGCTTCGAAGTCTGCCTGCCATCTGCAGACAGAGCCGATCTATTTCTTATAAACGAAACCGATCTAAGAATAGTTTGCGTCGAGGTCAAAAGTCGCGTCAGCAATGACAGTGACTTGCTGCGCGGTATTTTTCAATGCATAAAATATCGTGCCATTCTAGATGCTCATCAACGCTACGAACTGTTACGCAGTCCCACCCATACAGAGAACAACGTTCGCGTTCTACTGGTTACGGAGTGTCCTTTGTCTACCCCGCTGACGCGAGTGGCGAAGTTCTTAGGCGTAGAGGTGAAAAGCATTCAAGTTCCAGAAGCTTATAAGCCTAAGACGCCTTAGTAGCCTAGTTAACGATCCCAGCGCAGCCATGAAGGTCGGCAGATCATATGTACTGGGTAGTCGGGAAAGAGGCCTGCCTCTACATTACCCCCGGAGCCTCAATCCCCAAGTACCCCAACCCTCTCACCATTCCTCGCTTCGCCACCGCCGCCGTCCCCAGCAAGAGCGCCTTCCGTCCCTCATCCACCTCATTCAAAATATGGAACCGGTGGTAGAAGTTATTGAACTGCTGCGCCAATTGAAAGCAGTACTTCGTCAGGTGCGCCGGCTCAGAAGCCGAAATAGCAAGATCCAACACCGCCGTCAGCCGCGAAACCGCCAGCCAAACCTCCCATATCCCCGTCCCGTCTTCCCCACTCAGCATTCCTTCCAAAGCATCAAGCCCTGGCAACCGCGCCAGCGCCGCATCCTCGGTCAACCCAGCCTTCCTGAAGATATTCGCCGCGCGCACAATCGCATACTGCACATACGGCCCCGTCTCACCCTCAAAGCTCAGCGCATCCTTGAAGTCGAACGCGATAATGGTATTCCGGTTGAACCGCAGCATAAAGTATCGCAACGCCCCCACCGCAATCTGTGTCGCCGTCCTGGTCTTCTCATCCTCACTCAGTTCCGGATTCCGCTCCCCCACCTGCGCCGCGGCCGCCGCAATCAGCTTGTCGATCAGGTCATCCGCCTTCACACCCAGCCCTTTGCGCCCAGAAACCTCGATAAACGCCCTTGCCTTATCCTCCTCCGCGATCGTGTATCCCAACTCGAGCGCACACCGCGGCGTCAGCGCTACCTTCTCATACGAAAAATGCGTATACCGGTCCGCCGCCTCCGTGTACCCCATCCCTCTCAGCGCCGCGATCACATTATTCTGCGGATCGCTCTGCGAAGAATCGATCACGTTATAGATCGCATCCGCCTTCGCGAACACCGGATGCGCCGGATCGCTCGCCGCTAAATCCCCGGTAGAAATCCAACAAGTATGCGCCGGCCTCTCAACCGAACCGGGATACTCATGAAACCTCTCATACCCAAAGTCCTTCGCCAGCAGCCCGAACTTCCAAAGGTGATAGGCAATATCCTTCCCCACATACGTCACCGTCCCATTCGACCGCACAATCACCTTCGCCTCTTCATCCGGCCCCGCATCAATTCCCGCACCATCACTCCCCGCCCGCCGCATCACCCAGCAGCCTTGATTCTTCCCTTCCGTCTCCTCATACAGCACACCTTTTTCGATCATCAGCCTCCGCGCCGCATCCCAGAAGTGCAGCGACAAGATCTCGCTCTCACGCGGCAGAAAGTCATACTCGATCCCAAGCCGTTCCATCGTCTGCAGATGCCGCCGCAGCACATTTGTGGCGATCAGGTCCGCGATCGTGGCAATATC
This sequence comes from uncultured Granulicella sp., assembly GCA_965198885.1. Lineage (GTDB taxonomy): Bacteria > Acidobacteriota > Terriglobia > Terriglobales > Acidobacteriaceae > Edaphobacter. Next base: position 4,197,998 of record OZ240677.1, read on the forward strand.
ATTCCCACCCGTCTCCAGCGCATGCAGCGTCGCCAGTCTCAGCGCCTTCCTGACTCCAAGCTGCTCCGCGGACACCCCCGCCTCCACATACCACTGCGACACCCGCGCATACAGGTCCCAGCAGTAGAAATCCAGCCGCACATTCTCCTCAAACAGATCCTGGAGCAGAGCCTTCAGCCCATCTAAATCCAGCCCCAAGAGTTCGGTGAATCCAACCACCACATCCGCCACCTGTACTCCAGTGTTATCGATGTAGTTCTGCACCCCCACGTCATACCCGGTCTTGAACTCGTCCTTCCGCAGCAGCCGCTGAAACGTATCTCCCAGGATCGCATTCCGCAGATGCCCGATATGCGCGGCCTTGTTCGGATTGATGCTCGTATGCTCGATCAACCGGAACCCCGGGCCACCCAAATCCGCATGCTCGCCCGCCGCAATGCGCCCCACCAGCGCCGCCCGATCCAGCCTCACGTTCAAATACCCCGCTCCCGCAACCTCCACCGAAGCCACACCCGGCAAACGCCCCAAATCCGCCGTCAACTCCCCCGCCAGCTCCATCGCAATTGCCCGCGGAGCCTTCCGCAGCCGCTTCGCCAGCTCAAACGCCACCGGCAGCGCCAGCTCCCCCATCGCTACGGACGGCGGCTGCTCCACCGCCAACTGCTCCAGCCTTACGTCATACTTGGTCTGCAAAAGAGACTGAATCCGTGCAAGAAGCGTCTGTTGAATCGTCCGATACATCGTTCAAAACACCGCGGCAATTAGGATGGAAGGCAAGTCCAAGTCTACTCGACCAGACCACCCACCCACCCCGTCAGCGTCAAAGCCATAGCCCCAACGCACGCCCTCAGCCCTTAGGAGAAACCTCCCCCACGTGTCTGTTTTACTCAACCTTCAGGATCTCGAGCATCAGCAGCGGCTCTCCTCGCACCGCCCGCTCCGTCACTCCCCCGGTCTCCTGAGCCACCTCTTACCCATCGTCCTAACCGTCTTCGTTCTCGCCGTCCACGGCTACCATCCCTACGCCGAGGACGGCGGTCTCTACGTCGCCGGCATCAAGCGCCTCCTCAACCCCGCGCTCTACCCCGCCTACACCCCCTTCGTCACCGAGCACCTCCGCTTCTCCCTCTTCGCCCCCCTCGTCGCCGCCTTGGTCCGCGCAACCAGCATCCCCCTGCCCTGGACGCTCGTCTTCCTCTACGCCTTCTCCGCCTGGCTCACGCTCTTCGCCGCCGCCCGCCTCGCCGCGCGCCTCACCTCATCCCCCGCCGGCCGCGCCGCCGCCGTAACCCTCCTCGCCTGCTGGTTCACTCTCCCCATCGCCGGCACCGCCCTCATCCTCTTTGACCCCTACCTCACCGCCCGCTCCCTCTCCACCCCGCTCGCCCTCCTCGCCCTCACCGCCGCCCTCGACTTCTTCCACAGCTCCACCCGCCGCCCTCGCAATCTCCTCCTCTGCGCCACCTTCCTTCTCCTCGCAACGCTTCTCCATCCTCTAATGGCCGGCTACGCCCTCATCTCGATCCTCTTTCTTGCCGCCGCCTCCCAGCCGACGCAAACCCGCCGCCTCACCGGCTTCGCCGCCCTCACCCTCGCAGCCATTCTCACCGCCTGCACCCTCCAACTCCTCGCCCCGCCGGAATCCCCCGCCTACCTCCAGGTCGCCCTCACCCGCTACTACTGGTTCCCCTTCTGGTGGCACTGGTATGAGCAACTCGGCCTCATCGCCCCCATCCTCGTCCTCCTCGCACTCCTCCGCACCAGCCCCGCGAGCCCCACCCGCCTTACCCTCACCCGCGCCGCCATTGCCATCGCCCTCGCAGCAATCATCCTCGCCCTTTGCTTCTCGAGAGCTCACCTCGCCACGCTCCTCGTCGCCCGCCTCCAGCCCCTGCGCATCTTCCAGACCGTCTACGAGCTCATGATCCTCCTCCTCGGCGCGCGCCTCGGCGAGACCTTCCTCCGCACCCACAAGCTCCGTTGGACTCTCTCCGTCGCCACCCTTACCGCCATCATGTTTTACACCCAGCGCCGGACCTTCCCCGCCTCCCCCCACCTGGAACTCCCGGCCCAGCAACTCCCCACCCCCCACCCCCAGAATCCCTGGGTCGAAGCCTTCCTCTGGGCCCGCCAAAACACCCCCACCACCGCCGTCTTCGCACTCGACGCCCACTACATCACCATCCCCGGCGAAGACGCCCAATCCTTCCGTGCCATCGCCGAGCGCAGCGCCCTCCCCGACTACTCCAAAGACGGCGGCGAAGCCTCCATCGCCCCCGGCCTCACCCCCTCATGGACCACGGCCAGCCGAGCCACCCTCAACCTCGACACCCAATCCGACGCCACCCGCCTCGCCACCCTCAAACCCCTGGGCGCCACCTGGCTCCTCCTACAATCCAGCACCCCCACCCAACTCCCCTGCCCCCACACCAACCCCACCCTAAAACTCTGCCGCCTCCCCTAGCTCTCCGCAGCCGAACACCGACCATCCCACCACACCATCCCCGGGTCATTCTGACGCTAAGCACAGCGAAGAGGAAGAACGTTCGTAGTTGCCGTTGCTCTTCCTCTTTGCTCTCGCTTTTGCCCTCACCCTCCCACACCCCAATTCAAAGCCCCGGCGCAACCGGCGCCACCACCCCGGCACGCACCCCCGCATGAATCAGCACCATCGGCTCCTGATCCTTCGTCTCCACCTTGCCATAGAACGCGCGCAGCTCCGGATACTCCGAAACCGGAAACACATCCTCCCCCACCATCAAATTCCGATAGAACGTCACGCTCCCCGCGCCTTCTTTCACCGAACTCCCATACAACGCCGCCGTCTTCAGCTTCTCCGTAGCCGCCGCCGGCACCGACTCAATCGCCATCGTCGCCGGATACTTGATCCTCACCGCATCCTGGTAAAAGCTCGGATACTCGAGCACCACCGCCTGTTCCCGCTTCGAGTTCGGAAACGTCGGAGTCGCATTCACCTGAAACAAATTCGCCTGGATCAACAGCCGCTTGCCCGTGGGCGACCCGATCGCCCCCTTCACGTCAAACTCCACCACCAGCGGCTTATCCGGATTCTCCAGATCCTGCATGTTGGTCACCTTCACCTCCATGCCTCCCGGCAGCAACCGCTCCATGCTCGTCTTCAGATCTTCCTTCAAACTCGTCGTATCTCCGCGCAACGACTCCTGCCGCCAATGCAGCGCCGGATCGCCGTTGTACGTCATCTTCACCGTCCCGCTCGCCTCTCCATGCTCATCCAGCGTCAGGTCCGCGACCCGTTGCACATGCGCCGTCTTATAACTCTCGGGCGGAACTCCTGCGACCGCCGTCCCTCCCTCCGTCTCCCGCAGCCCGGCGCTTCCCGCATGCTCCCAGGCAACGTGTTTGAACTCGCAGTACCGCTCCCCCGGATCGAAGTACTCATCCTTCCCATCCACATTCACAATCGCGATATCGTCATCCAGCTGCCCCACACTGAAGTAGGACGAAATAAAAATTCGCTTCTGCCGGTTCGCCACTCCCATTACATACGCCTTCATCCCCGCCGCCCGAGCCATCGCCACGAACAGACCCGCAAGCTGGTCCCCATTCCCCCGCTTCCGCATCAGCACATCGTCCGTCGTCGACACATCCTTCAGTCCCGCCGCCTTCTCTTCCTGCGTCGACCGCTGCCGCGTGTACTCCGTGTTCTCAATCTTCATCACCGCGTCATAGATCTTCTTCAGCTTCTGTTCCTGCGTATCCCCCGGTGACGTAATCTCGGCAACATAGTCCTTTACCCCCTTGTTCGGCCCGATAAAGTGATCCTGCGCCTTGGCCCACCGCTTGCCCGCCGCCTTCCAGTACTCGTCAATCGTCCCATACGAAGTCCAATAGAACATCACCCGATAACTCAGGCTCTCCGCCGGAGCCATCATCTCTTCATGCACCAGCGGCGGGACGTCCTGCACATCCAGCGAAATCTCCCTCTGCCCATTGCGGCCGTTCACCGCCTTTTGCACCACCTGCGTCCCCTTCGGAAGCACCGGCAGCCACGCAATATTCCCTGAGATCCCGTCCGACTCGTTCCCCACCAATCCGGTCGTCGGCCGCCACATATAATGTGCCTTCCGCATGTACAAATCGCTCTGCACATACCAGTCCGGCGCGCTGTAGTACGCATCGTCATACCGCAGCTTGTACCGGTACTCCAGAATGCTCCCCACCTCCACCGCCGGCAGCGTAAACACCTTGGACTTATATTGGTAGCCCTTCCCCTTCTCGATCATCTTGTCGTACGGCTTACCCGTAAACGCAACGATCGTTCCATCCGGATGAATTGTCCGCCCCGCAATCGTGTCGATCGTGAACCCCGCCCGATCGCTCACAAACGGAAGCTCCACATTCGCCTTCTCCTTGCCGCCTTCCGTCAGCACCTTCAACCGAACATAAAAGCTATACATCCGCAGCGAGTCATCCGTCGTCTCCTCGCGATAGAGATAAACCGCCGTCGCCCCCGGCGCCCCCGCCTGCGTCGTCATCGCAAGCTCCTCCGGCGTAGGCGCCGTCCAAAGCTGATCCGCCCAACCCCGCGGCCCCAAAGCCAGAACCCCAACCACAAGTACCAACACCCGCATCATCCGAACCACATCCAGCATGCCCGTCACCTCTCCGCATCCAATCCGCAAAACAAGACGCCGTCATCCCGCTAAACGTCCTCATCCCGATAAGCCGTCGTCATCTTTATGAAAAAGGGATCGTTATTCTGAGCGAAGCTCAGAACCTCCGTATTGGCCTTTGCCTTTGCCCTCTTCCCTCTTCCCTCACTTCTTCTTGAACACCGCATGATTCTGCTCATCCATATCGATCACCATAGCCAGCTTCTGCACATCCCCGTACCGCTCCGCCGGCAGCGACACTTCCTTCACCGTATACGTCCGCGTGTAATGCAGCTTATTCCCGGTCATCTCGCTCGAGCTCTCATACGAAGCAAACCCCATATCCACCTTCACCGGCTCTGGAATCTCATCCACCGTATACCCCTCCGGAAGCTCGATCGTAAAGTCATCCTTGATCTTCCGCGTCGAGCTCAGATCGATCGGTACTAGCCGCGCCTTGCGGTCGAGCGCCAGCCCCTCCTGCCCATACACCCGCGGCCGCACCATCAGCAGCGGCCCCGCGTTGCGTGCGAACCGGCTCGCCGTCAGCTCATACGTCGTCGTCAGATCCTTGTTCAACGCCGCCGCATTCTCCACCTTCACATCGTTCACATCGAACGTCGTAAAGTCCCGGCTCAACGTCTGATCCAGAAAGGATCTCTGCTCCTTCGCGTTCCCATAGGCATACAGATAGCGCTGATGCTCGGACACATCCCCGAACCGCTTCTCCGTCACATCACCCTTCAACGTCCCATCCGCCGCCAGTTGAAAGCTCCCCGTCCGCCGAATCGTATTCAACTCCGGATCGAGCACCGGCAGTTCCACAATCTGGCTCTCCGCACCCTCCACCAGAATCCCGTACCCGCCCTGCAAATTGTCCTCAAGCTGCCCGAACGCCGTCTTCTCCCACGTCGGATCGAAGATCAAATATTGCTTTCCGTTCTTCGCCGTCACCACGCTATGCAGCTTCGCCGAGCGATACCCCTTCGGAATCTCGATCGCCGCTATCGCATGATTCCCGTTCATCGACGGAGCCTTCGGATCGACATACCCCCGATGCGTATCCACCAGCACAATCGTCGAGTGGATTCCCACCGTCGACAGCATCGCCGACAGCAGCGTCGCCTTGTCCTTGCAATCCCCATACCCGTTCCGGAAGATATCCGCCGCCGGATGCGGCTGCAGCCCGCCGATCCCCATCTCCACCACAAAGTACCGCACCTTCCCCTGCACATACTCGCCGATCGCCTCGGCCTTGTCGTAGAAGTCCGTCTTCCCCGCCGTCAACTGCGCCGCCTTCGCCGCGATATCCGGCGTCGCCGCCTCCCGGTCATGCGCCAGTTGGTCGTACCACACCCCCACGCCCTTCCAGCTCGCAAGCTGATCCGCCGCCCCGCCCGGTGCCATGTAGTGCACCGTCATCCGCCCCGAAAGAGCCGCGATCGAAGGATGCATCGGCACCCGTTCCAGGTCGATCCCCGGCGTATCCGGCATCTCCCATCGGTACCGCTGGTGCTCCAGGTCGATCACCTTCACATCGGCATGGTGCGCCCACGTCGTGCCGTACGTGTACCCCGGCGGAAGCTCCAATGTAAAACTCTGGCTCACCCGCGGAAGCTCGCCCTGGAACCGCCAGGTCCGCTCATGCAGATAGGGTTCCGATCTCTGCTCCACCTCATACGCAATCACCCCGCCAGGATCCCGCCCCGGAGGATTGGCCACCCGAAACCGGATGTCTTCATACAGGCTCCCATCCCCCGGAAGCCCATGCTCCGTCATCTCATTGTCTTTAACGGCATACTCATGCCCGTTCGCGTCGATACTCCACACATGCAGCGAAAGGATCTTCGTGTCTTTATCGAACGGGATCGCAACGTAACCCTCGTCCCGCCCATTCGGCCGCAGGATCTTTACAATCCGACGCTGCCGCTCGACTGCGGTCCCATCCGCCCCCACCGTCAGCGTCGTCTCGTCCAGCAACACCACCGCTGGTGTCTCGGGAGCATACGTCTTCAGATGCTGTGCCGCCGCACTCTTCACCCAATCCGGAACAGAGTCCTTCGACGCAAGGGCAGGCACACTGCTGGAGAGGAGAACGACGAGAACCAGGCCAACAAAAGAACTGCAGAGAGACTCAGGAAACGCACTGCGAACCATCGATCGGGCCTCATTCCTTACCCCCGCAACAAGCGAAGAGACCCTGTAACATCGGCTTGCTTGACTCCCTGTCGCGGATGGTTCTTTATACGGCACCCAGAGCTTCCTTGGCAACGATTTCATTCCTAAAGCCTACCTTGGGAGCGTTTGCGCCAGTAAGTGAAATGCTCTACCGGCTGCCGCATGGTCAAGTGACGAGCACCTTCTACCCCGCGCTGCCGCCTCCACCGCCCGCAACAATCACCTGACTTAATTCGCTGAGCTCCCTTCGAATGTGTCGAATAACTATCTCTGATTGCGTCAGAAAAACGGTGTATGAAGACACAAGCTCATCAACCGCAGAGCCGTAAGAGTCACGAGCTTTTCTAAGAGCCTTTGTAAAACTGCCGAGCCTTTCCATAATTAGGCGATGACGCCCTAATGAAGACCGAACTAGTCGTAGTGAGTCCAAACTTTTCTCGTAAGCGTCGATGGTAGCGGTCAGATCTTCTCGGCGTCCCGCATTCTCTTCGAAGAAGAGAGATGCGAGCTGGATTACAGAATCGGATAACCTAGCTGATAAAGACCCAAACACAACAACCTCAGTTCGGAGATCGCTAGCTTTAGCTGCGAGTTTGCTCGCCAGATCATCGTAGGCGATGAGTTTGGCTTCTTCATTATTTCTTAGGATTGCGGCGTCAACTTCGTCGTTCAAGTCTTCGAGTGCCGTGGCGATAGAACTTGAGTAAGGATTCAAACGCTCATAGTGCTTCGACATCTCTCTCGCGACATTCATGACCTCTACAGTTACTTCTTGCAAACCCGGACGACCATGTAGTGGACGAGCGGATGTGACCGGCGGACAGGTGGCTTGTTCTGCTACTTCGATGGGCTCTTGTCGGCTGGATAATACGGAAGGAGAGAAATCCTGTACTCTCCACCCATCCTTGGTCCAATGATCACTAATTAGCTTACGAACGTGCTTTGTCACCCAAGCCGTTAGATCATCAAGTTCTTCGTAATCCTTGTATAAGACACCTGAGTTCTCCAGCTTTGTTCGGAATGCCTTGACGGCTTCCAACTGTTTCAGGTCTATATGGAACACGTTGGGGCTGGTTGTCCGAAAATAGAAAAGCAAACGAACGCTTTTCGGCGAAGTCTGAAATCGCAGAAGAGCTTGATCAAACTCTTCTTCGGTTCCCGATTTGGCTCGCTTAGTGGGCGTTCCGAACACGCTCCCCATGAGCCCAATGTAGAGGTCGTAGTCAATCTGCTTTGAGATTACCTCCTGAGCATCGATGCCAACCCCGGGCACAACAGTGTTTTCCCAGTCGACGGGCTGTAGTTGAACTTCGTGAGCTGCAATCAATTCTTCATTCATCCCAAGCAAAGTCTTTTCAACTGTTAGTTTTTCTAGCTTTTGCTGGGAAGGAAAAGAGATAAATACATTGAGCACGGTGCGAGTGGAAGGCATTATTCGATCCTAATTTGTCCTTCTGCTTGTCTCTCGGAGTAATTCGATCAGGTAGTCCTTCCAAATACTAGCCACGGTATGCGTACCGTGCCCTCTTGTCTCATCGGTGACAGGCAGCAGAAGGAACCTGGCCCTTGGCATTTGGCTCACAAGCCTCTGGGCAATGCCCAGCTCCGGCGGGTTACTGAAATCGTCTGCGGAGTTGATCCAGAGCACCGGAACCGTGATCTTCGACAGCTTGGCGCTGGGATCGTAGTTGCGGCTGGCATTGACGTAGAAGATCAGATTGTTGGCATCGGTGGAGCCGTTGGCGCGCGCCTGCGCAGCGTCTACATACTCCTCGACCTTGACGCGCGTGGGATAGTTCTTCTGCATCTGCAGGGGTGCCGCGCCTGCGATGAGCAGGAGGTCGTTCGCTGTGGTAAGCCCCTGGATGGGCTCGGAGGTGTACTCGCCGCCCTGCCACGCGGGGTCGTTCTTGATCGCCGAGATGGCCATATACCGCCACTCGCGGTTGCGTCCCGCAAGAGGCACGGGAAGACAGGCAAAGGGCGCAAGGGCGTTGGAAAACTGCGGATACGTCTCTCCCCACACAAAAGCCTGCATGCACCCCATCGAAGTGCCGAGGATCAGCCGAAGGTGATCGACGTGGAGCCCCTCAAGCAGCATGGTGTGCTGGCTGGCGACCATGTCGTCATAGTCGTAAGCGGGAAAGTGGGCGTGGAGCCCGTCGGAGGGTCTGGAAGACTCGCCGTGACCGATATCGTCCGGCAGGATCAGAAAAAACTTGGTGATGTCGAGCGGCTCCCCCGGGCCAAAGAGCACGTTCGAGAAGATGGGGTTGAGTAGCGTGTGAGCGTCGCCGCCGGTGCCGTGCAGCAGGAGAACGGCATTCGTGGTGTGGCCCTGGGCGTTGCGGTGCGGGCTGCCAAGCGTCAGGTAGTGAAGCCTGAGCGCGGGGAGGGTGTCGCCGGTGCCGAAGCGGAAGTCGTGGATCGTGTAGGTCCCGGAGTTGGCCCGGGAAAGCCAGGGGTTTGGGGCGGCTGGCTGCGTGGGCGCCGCGGGGCTCGGCGTTTGCGTCAGTGCAGGAACGGCCAGCGAGGCGACAAGGAGGGCAAGGGCGATGGAGCGCATGTGTAGGAATAGAACGGGTAAGCCTCCCAGGAGTTGCAATCACCCTTCAAGAAGCCCGGCAAACAGGCGCCGCACACTTGACCCACTCCGGAACCGAGTCTCTCGACCCGGTTCCCGAGTACCCAACGAACCCAGACGACGAAACCCTGACGGCGAAACCTTAGCGGACGAAACCATGACCACGAAATCATAACCACGAGAACGAAAGATCGGCAGAGAAACTCAAGCATTGCACTGCGAACCACAGCCTTGGGCCTCGAACACGCGCACCCCGAAAGGACAGAAGGCCCTGTCAGCTTCAAACAGCTGAACTTCTCCATCGCGGATGGCTCTTTATACGGCATCCGCCGCGTCCTTGCAATCACTTTCGGTACGCCCCACCGCTCAGGCAACATCGACAGATCCGGCCCTGCCGTCTCCGGTGAACCTGACCCAACCACACATGTGCCCCACCGAAGCACAGTACAGCCATCGCAGGCGCCGCTAATTGCCCGGCAAGCCTGACCTCCACTTCTCACGGTGAGGGCGCAATCGCGCCAACTCCTCAGGTGGATACAGCGCAAAGGTCTCATCGGAAAAGAGCACGAAGAGCCCACATCCCCTCTCAAACTCAACCTTCTCTACCGAGAGGAAGTCGATCATGTCGCTCATGCACAGTGAGATGCGCCCCGCCTCCTTCTCAGCTGAATTTTGTGTAATAGACGGTCCCGATTCCAGGGAGAGCCGGCTCCGAAACCTCCCTTCCCTGCCTCACCAAAGCGGGCCTCGCCATGGCTTGATCTGCGGTGCCGTCTCCCGCTCCGGCCGTAACGCTAAAAGCTCCGCGCTGGTGTACTGCGCAAGGATCCCGTCGGTAAAGGTCACGATCACGGCATGGGTCTCAAGCTTGGTCACCTGCAGAATCTCTGTGGAGTGCGCCATGAGGTTTGTTCTCCTTTGATGGAGGGATTGCTTGTACCGCCCTGCTATCGGTCCGCACCCCAAAGCCGAAGATTCTGCAAAAGTGGCATCCCACTTCGCCTCTGAACCGCTCTCGACCCGACCCGCTCTCGACCCGACCCGCTCTCGACCCACTCTTCACCCTGGCTCGAGCCCCGCCAGAGACTCGGAATCCCATTCTGGAACTCACCCGGCATCCCCAGCTCCGCTAACCCCAACTTTCTTTAGAAAAGAACCCAGAAAAACAGCAGCAAATTCGCGTGTCAAGTCCCAAATCCCACCGCAAAACAGAAATCGCCAGTAAAGACGCCCACTTCAGCAGGAAAAATAGTTGGCTAAACCACTCTGCCCAATCTCGTAAAATAGAATCACAGAGAAAGAGCCAAAGAAGCTTTCAGCAAGCTCCTAAGTCGTTATCTGACAATATTTTACCCGTAACCCCAACGGGCTCAATATTTTACGGGTGCCCCCCACCCGTAAAGCTTTGAAACGAAACGCTTTCGTGGATTGATCATGGGGGAGGGGGGGTACCCCCCCTCAACTCTACGGAACCCGAAGCGGCCTGAATCCTTCCACTGGAAAAAGTCCCGTCGGATAGTCGTCGGTGGCGAACTGCGGACGGAACAGATACCGCACGAAGAACCCGCCCGTAACCGTGTTGTAGTTGTTCGTGTTGTTCGCAGACAGGAACCCGCCCGCATACCAGTGCTCCGCGATCCGGTAAGCACCCTCGGCGTTGACCGAGTAGTTGCCCCCGGTGTTCGTCGTCCGCGGCGTCTGTCCGCAGCTTTGCGTCGCAAGCTGCACGTTTGTACACACCACGCCGTTCTCCAGCCCGCGATCCAGAGGATAGTAGATCTGGTTGTCTTCCTGGAAGCTCTGCACCCCCACGGCTCCAGCAATGGAGTAGTGGAACGCATTCCCGTATCGCCCGGTAAACGTCACCGGAACCGAGGCCAGAATATACGCCTGCGGACTGAAGTACCCGCCCAGTCCATAGGTCAGCCCCAGCTCGTTGTAGTTGTAGTGCATGCCAAACAGCTGCGCCCCGATGTTCAGCCGTCCGTAGCCCGGAAACGTGTGGGCCAGGAAGTAAGCTCCTGCGCTACCCTCGAACTTGTAGTTCTCAAGCACGTGATACCCGGTGAGGTCCGCACCATCCGCGCTGACATAGTACCCAGCCTTCGCATTCCCGCCATCGAACCGGACTCCACCGCCCGTCGAGATCACACCGCCCCAGATATTACCCGAATACAGCGGAGTCGCCGATCCCGGATCGCGGAGTCCAGCATACGAAAGCTGAGTCTCCACCACCGGCGAACGATCCCCATAGAACGTCACCCAGCGAGCCGGCTTGTACAGCAGCCGTCCCGTCACGTTCCGCACCAGGAACTCGTACGGTGTATAGCCGACCGCAGCCGCGAAGTTTCGCGTCGACAGCTGTATCTCGCCGCCAATCCCATTCGCGGATTGGTTCACCGGAGACACCGCCGCGTTCCCCACCAGAGTCCCAAGCAGCGGGTTCGGATTCAGTGAGGTAGCAGTGTTCAACTGCCCGGAGTTCAGGAACACAGCTCTGGGCACAACCGTAAGCCGCACATGGTTGCCGATCGTCGCCGATGCCTCGAACGTCGCCTCCAGATCGGTCAGACGATCCACTCCAACCGTTCCACTCCGATACCGCGCGCTGCCCGTCCCGCCCAGCCAGCCGCTGTAAGCCCCCTCGAGCTGCGCCAGATCGCGCTCCGCCTGTTGCCGCTCCGTCAGCGGAGGCTCAGGCGCCCGCACATTGCCGGTGTAGTAAGGTCCCCGCAGCGGAGGCAGCCGCTGGTCCATCAGGTCCGCGTCACTCGGAGCATCGCCCAGCGGATAAGCCGGTCCGATCTGCGGATAAGGCTGATACGTCAGCGCCTGCCCGACTCCCGGATAGCTCAGCCCCTGTTCTGCCGGCTGCGCCGGAGCCTTCGCGACCGCACGCGCAGCCGGACGGCTCCGTCGCCGCGACGACGTCACCGGTACCGCATCCTTGTACGGCTGCGGATACTGTTGCCCGTAACTGTCCCCGTTCCCGGTCGCAGGCACGCCCGTATAAGGCTGCGTCACCTGCGCCGGAGCAGGCTGTCTCTGCTGCACCTGCACCTGTGGAACCTGCTGCTGCACCGGAGCCGGCTGCGGCACCTGATCCGCCGGGATCTGCGACGGCTGGATCTGCGTCTTGGGCCCCGTCTGCGGCGGATCGTACGGCCTACCCATATACACCGTGGGCTCCGTGGGCGCGGCGTTGTAGTCGTCCGCTGGAGGATGACTCTCGCCGCTGAGAGGTACTCCCGGAGCAGCCAGGGGATGAGACTGGTGCCGTCTCGCCGCCGCGGCGCTCATGGCCGCATTGGAGCGTGAGGATGGCGCGTTGCCTCGGGCGTTCGGCACATACCGTGCCGTCGGCGTCGCATCGGGCACAGCCGCGGGCGCCGGCGCAGGCGCAGGCACCTTGTAAGGCACGTACGGCCCATAGACCTCACCCGACCCCGTCTGGCTCTGAGCGGATGTCTGCGGATCGCCCGTCGGGGCTGCGGTCAAGATGGGACCGTTCCCTTGTGGAGCCGGGGTCTGCTGCTGTCCCGCCTGCATCTGCCAGGCAGAGCCATCGCCGCCATGCTCTGAAGCCGGATGGTACGACGCCAGTTGCAAGGACTGGGTCTGCTCCGTCACGCGGACGATCTGCTGATGCTGATAAACGGCCGGCGTGACTACCGTAGCGAAGTCACCGCCGGGGGAAGCATAGTCCAGATGCGGAACCTCGGTTCCGTCCATGGGGACAGGTTCGCTCGCCGACGCCTGCGGAACATAGTCACGCAGCTTCGTCCTCGGTCCCGCCGCGGGCTCAGTCGGATGAGGTGTGCTCATGTACGAAGGGACGGTAGGTTCGTCGCCATAAGGACCACCGTTCGAGGGACCATATGGCTGGCCCGGTTCGGTCAACGGAACCGGAGCGCTGCCCGTGTAGTTGCCAAACCCCGGAAGGTAGGGCGCTTGCTCCACCGCCGGCGTCTGTGTCCCGTTATCGTTCATCCCAGGCTGGAGTAATCCAGCAAGATCCTGAGGCTGACTCGCACTGGGCAGCCGCGACGGAGTCACCGGTGCGGGAAGACTCAACTCCGTCGCAAGCTCCGCACCTGGGTCGGCGGGCGGCATGGCATCCAGGGAAGCATGATAATAAACGGCCGCCCGGTTGGTATCTCCGCGCTCCTCCTCAAACTTTGCCCCGAGGATCAGCATTTGCGAGTCCTTCGGGTATTGCTCGAGACCGAAGCGCAGCCAGATCTCCGCGTCCTTCATATCGTTCGCGGCCAGCGCCGCTCCAACTGCCGCCTTGTAGTCAGCCGCCTGCGCGGAGTTGAGATCCTGCGCCTTCCAGATCGCCACCGCCTGCTTCGGCAGGCCGGCACGGGCATACCCACTTGCCAGCGCCTTGATCACCGCAGGGTTGTCTGGGAAGGATCTTGCTGTGGCATTCAGAATCGCAAGCGCACGGCGATCGTTGCCGGCTGCCGACGCCTGATTCGCACGCCGCACCGCCCAGTTCGTCCAGATCGTCTGGACCGTTCGCCGCTGCGTATCTGTCAGATCCGTGCGATCGCCAATCACCATCAGTTGCCGGTATAGTCCGGCATCGTTCATGCCGTTGTACAGCAACCAGGCATTCTGAATGTCAACATCGGATGGTGGTGCCGCATGCTGCGAAGCAAAGTGCTGTTGCACGCGGCGGAGGAAGACGGAAGCCTCACGAGGCTGACCAAGGCCGTTATAGATGGCGCCGACAGTCTGCAGATAAGCAACATCGTTCTCCAACACCGTGCGGGTAGCCGGAGGAATCTGTCGAACCTCAGACAGCGCCTCACCGTCGCGTCCGCTGTCGTGCAGGGAAGACAGGAGACCCTTCCAGGCGTCCGTATTCCCCGGATTCTCGGCGAGTATCTTGTGATACAGCGGATAAGCCTGCTGGGCATTGTTGCGCTGTAGATAGATCCCGGCAAGCTGGATCTGAACTGGAATCGACACCTTCTGCCCCGACGAGGCCTGTTGCGCAATAGCCTTCTCCAGGATGTCCTGGGCCACGTCATAGCGCTTCTGACTCTGATAGATCGAAGCCACGGTAGATTCAAAGCCGGGGTCGCGCATCGATCTTGCATAACTCGCAGGCGGCATGCTCTCGATCGTCTGCAGTGCCTGCGAGTCCTGATCCACCTGGTGTTCAACACGGACCAGCGCCTGCCATGCCTCGGTGTTGTTTTGATCCTTGGCCAGAACCTGTCGGTAGAGACCCGCCGCCTGCTCTAGGCGACCGGCCTGCTGGAGCAGACTTGCATATTGAATCTGGGTGTCCGCTTGGACGCCATGCGCGTCGGCCGGGAAAGGAAGCTCCAGAGCACTTCGTAAGACCCGCTGCGAATCAGCGTCGCGGCCCGCAGCCGAGTAAGCTGAAGCCAGCGACCGGAGAAAGAGAGGATCCTTGGCCAACTCCGCTCTCACTTGGGCCGGCATCTGGTGCTCCGTCTGCAACGCTCGTGGAGCATCACCGGATCCTGACTGCGCCAGGAAGAGCCCACGCCATGCATGGGAAGACGCAGGTTTCACCCTGACAAACTCGAGGTAGTAAGGAACAGCCACTTGCGGCATCTGCGCCTTAAGCAAGGTGCCGCCAAGCCCTTCCAGAGCCTCCGGGCTGCCTGGCCTCATGGTCAGCGCCGCATGATAGTTCCTCTCAGCGGCAGCCAGATCGTTCTCATTCAACGCGATGGCACCCTCGCCCATCGTGTACCAGAAACGCGAGGTATTCAGCGCAGGGTCGACGCCTGGATCTCTTGAGCCATCCTGCTTCGCCTGGACGAGAAAGCTGATGGCGCCCCCGAAATTGGCCTGCTGCATGCGAATGTAACCCATGCCTGCAAGCGCATTGGGATCGTCGGGGTTCTCGGCCAGTATGACTTTGAATCGCTCTTCCGACTCAGTCAGGCGTTTGTCGTTCAAGGAACGATAAGCCGCCCGGTCTGCGGCACTTCGAGTCGCATTCACTGTATCTGCTGCTCTCTGTGCGGGCGTCAGACGTGCTCCGCCCGAGCGTCGCGGCGCTCCATGCAGAGCTTGTGCAAGCTGCGCGTCTGGATGCTTTGCCAGATAGGCGCGGATGTCCGCTGCGCTGGCCGGATTCTGCACATCCCACAGGAGAGACTGCCGAAGCGCTTCTATCGCTTGCGGATCGTTGGGATGTGCCTCCAGAAGGCGGCGTCCCTCCGGCCTCGTTCTTGGGTTGTAGGTCAGGATGCGGCCCAGAGAAACCTGGTACCGTGCATCGTTCGGGTTCTTAGCGATCAGCGCCCGGAGACCCGCAATCGCATGAGGTCTACCCTCCTCCGTCGCAGCCTCCGTCTCATAGTAGGCAAGCGCCACATCCCCCGGCGGGGGCGTGTCGCCATAGATTCGGCGATAGGCCCCCATCGCCTCCCCATACTGACCCTGCTGCGCCATCTTGCCGGCCTGCTGCAGTTCGCTCTTATGATCGCGCTGTACCTGCATGCTCTCTACGCGGGCGATCGCCGGGTCATTTGGGCTGATAGCGCGAAGACGATCCAGGTAGGTCGAAGATAGCGCCAGGTTCCCGCTTGACTTTGCTGAGCGCGCGAGTCCCCCAAGAGCTTCGGTGTTGTTCGGGTCCGCGAGAAGAACCTGTTGCCAGACCTGCGCGGCCATGTCCAGGCGTCCGTCATTCTCTAGTGCATGTGCTTTATCCAACAGAGGCTGCGTGATGGATTGTCCAGCATGGCCCTGTGCCGCGAGGAAGAACGGATGGAACGAAGCCGCGCCAAGGAGAACAGTAGGCGCCCAGAAACGAAATGGGGATAAACTCTTCATGTTTGTCTTCACGCGCAGCGACACCAAAGGGGAGAGTTGGACATGTAGCTGTCCTCCTGAGACTACCGCCTTTTCAGCGGCTTGTAATGCTTTTTCTGCACTGCTTGCGAGGCGTCAGCCTGAATCGAAAGAGGGGTAGACATAAGGTTTATTTCCATGAAACACGCAGGCTTCCATCATGTTCAAAACGGAACCGCCGCTCGCTCCAGGCGGTGGAAAACAAGGCAAGATTCTGGTCGTAATACTCCGCAGTGCGACCGTACAAGCCGGTACTTGGGTCCCGGGTTGCGGCCAGTCGGTCGCGCTGTGCTGTAGCCTGAGCCTTCAATCCGGCGCTGGACAGATAGGGGATCATCGCAGCTGAGAAGCCGGGCGGAGCATCTGCGCGGATCACTTTGCCGTCTACATCCACCTCTAGCGGCGGGGTCACCGCTGACTGAAGATAGGTACTCATCCCGGAGGTTTGTAAGAGGTACTTCTTCAGTCCCGGAGTTCTTGCATCCGCCATCCCAAGCCAAAGATAGACTCGGATGGCATCATAACTCCCCGAAATCTGCGGCTCACGAAGCCCGGAGGATGGCTGTTGCGGCGCGAGACAAGGATGGATTCCTCCCGAACCTGCTGCCACCCAGTCCATCGCGAAGCGGTGGCTGACGTCGCCTCCCGTAAGGGCCGGCATCGAGTTTAGAACCGACGACCAGGCTTCGTGCGGCATGACCTTTGCAAGAAAGACGACGACCGGCAAAGGCATATAACTCGGATTCACGATCCACGTCTCCTGGTCCGGATGGAACCCATTCGGTCCTGGCACCAGCGTAGTCCCTAAGCCATTGACCAGGACGACTTCCTGCTTCGCGACGCGCAAAGCCATTGTTCGGCCAAGTTTCTCGTATCGGGGTTGATGCCAAAGCCTTCCAGCTTCGATCAGGCAGTAGACCATCCACACGTCTGCATCGGAGGCGGAGTTCTCGTCGATGACCTTCCACTCTCCGGAAGAGGTCTTTCCCCAGTTCCAGGCTGGAAGGTGCAGGGTAAGGTCTCCGCTGGCAAGGTTTTGCTCGGTCCAGTTCAGCAATTTGTCGAAGCGGCCGCGATCGTTGTCGACCAGACTGAAGAACATGGCGTAGGCTTGGCCTTCGCTGGTTGTTCGATCGTTGGCGGAGCGATCGATCACCCTCCCCTGGTCATCTACAAAGCGTTTCTTGTAGCTCTCCCAGAGCGGCCAAGGCTGCTGGGCGTGACTCCCTGGACAAGGGAGAAGCAACACGCCCAGGACCAGCCCGGCAAAACGCAACCTCTTCATCAGGTCAGCCTTCGCGTTCGAGGATCGCTCCTTGAAGAGAGCCGCTAAATGCTCTCTGCCTTTTCTGATTCGCGCCTACTCATTCCCTTGAAGGCGTGCACGCGCTCGCCGCCTTAGCATCGCACGGATCAGAGCTGCCATAAGGATGCAGAAGATGACCGTCGCAATTACCACAATCCAGGGAAACTCAGAGAAGAGCATGTTGAGGCGAATCCACCAGGAAAGAGATCCTACGCGATAGACATCGTTTCCGATGCGATAGGAGACGAAGTGGTTCCCGTGCAGGACGCTTACCGACTGCTGGATATCGGAGGATTGAGAGGTCTTGAGGAACACCGTCAGGAAAGATGGCACGACCGTCTTGTCGCGAAGTGCCACCACGACGACAGATCGGTTCGAGTTTCGCGGCCATTCAATCCCTTCGATCAGCGCATCCGGAAGACCATTCGTGGTCTCCAATTGTCCGGACTGCACCTGCTCTGAGCCGCGTACCTTCCACCACGCATGTTGCAGCGGCGCAAAGAATCCCTGCGTATCTTGGATGTGCAAGCCTCCACTGTCCACACGTACGGGCAAGGCGGAGCCCAAGGTTCCAAGGGCAGGTTGATCGTCCATGGTGCCTAACACCAGGTAATCCTTCGATCGATCGCTCTTCATTCCGTCGTTATCGGTGACGGTGACGTTGAGTACCGGATATCCCGTTTGGGCGCCGAAGTGTCCCATGAACGTAAGGTACATCTCGATCTCATCGGTCGACGGCGTGTCAGGCATGACGACTGCAGTGTCGGCCAGATCAGCCTTCCTGGTAAAAGGATAACCGGCATTCGCAAAGATCTCTAAGTTGGGCATGACGGCCCAATGTGGAATGTCCTGAATGTCCAGGTAAGAGTCTTTGATGACCGATCCTTGCAAGTTCAGAGGAGCTGTATCCTGGCATTTGCCCTTCTTTGCAATCTGAAAGACGAAACGCATCAGCAAGGAGTTGGAAAACGGCCGAAGCGAGACCACCGGCACAGGAACAACCGTGTCCAGCTTAGCGGAAGCCTGCTCGGTGTGTGGCATGGGGGTGGAACTGATGTAAGTTCCATTCATGTACACCTGCAGCGAGCTTTCATTCGCTAGTGGAATGCCGTTATAACGATAGGATAAGTGATAGCCAAGGTTCTGCGGACCCCCCTCTGTATAGAGGTCCGGTGGAAGCCGAAGGTAGACTCCAACCGGCACCGAGCCATCTCCTTGCAGATCGTTCCCTTGCGTCACATCCCCCAAGATCGTCCGATGTTCGGTACTGAGCCATCGTGGAGCATCGTCCGGTTTGCGCGCCCTTGGCTTTTCGACTAGTTGCCCGCTTTGCTGCTCGCCCGCCAGCATGTCGCGTTGTAACACCAGAATCTGCGCCGCGGCTACCAGGTTCTCCGGTGTATCTCCCGAGAGCACCAGAACCTTTGAATAGGGATCGGCCGGATTGGTGCGCATCGCAAGCGTTGGACCGGAGACGGAAGTCACGTTCAGTGCAGGTGGCAGGTCGGCTGCATTCTCACCGATGACGATGACGTTTCCCGTGGGTATCGTTCCGAGCGAGACCGGGAATCTCACCGGATGATCGTTCGTTAGAACACCGAAGTACGATGCGACGATCCCTGCGGCACGCAACGCAGAAGGCGATGGCTGACCTAAGAACACGATAGGAACGACGGGATGCAGATTGACGGCTGCGTCATAAAACGGCAAGGGCAGCAACTTTAGGTCGTTCTGCAAGGGGAGGAGTGTACCCGCAAGCTCTATCCGGGAGCTCGAATCCACGTGACTCCAAAGCGTAGAATGAGAGGGATCCTCGCATTGAAGCGTGTAGTGGCCGATGAACTCAAAGGTCAGTTCATTGTTGTGCACCAGCATCTCGGCTGGCATGGTCAGATCCGCCTCAAGCAGCGCATTGTTTTCGTTCCGAGTTACGTTCAATACCTGCTGCTCGGCAACTTTTTGCTCCGGCGTGATATCCCCTGGATGCTGGATCGCCGGTGGGGTGACCACTGGCAGAGTCGCAAATAGCGTGCCGTTAAGGCTTACCTTCAGATGACTGATCTCTGGGATCAGGCCAGGAGAAAAGTGATACTTGATGTGGAACTTAGCTGTCTTGACGACATCAGTCTGCGGAACGGAGAAGAAGATAGAGTGATACGCATCCACGCCCCGAAGGACGATCGTATCGGGAACGTTGATGTCGGTGAGCGGAAAGTTGTTGTCGAAGGTTCCCGGCGGCAGCGGGGCAGGCAAACCAGAGTCGTTTGAAGACGCCTTGACGGCGGTTGCCTGCTTCGGAACTCTATGTCGTTGATGTTGTGCCGAAGCGTGGTCAGCACCACAGAGCGCAAGCAGCATGAAGATGAGGAGCGGGGCGACAGTGGTTGCGAGCCTTCCCTTGGGAGGATTCTTTCTGCTCTTCAACAATCCCCGGAAAGTGTGGGCCAAACCATGGAAGGAGAGTTGCATGATGCGGTAGAGGCTCAACAGGGGCCGGTCGGCTTCACGAGCTTCACCCCACCCGAGCCAGGTATCCGCGCGGGAGTAAAGAACCATGGTGAGAGACTCTTCCTCCTGCAGGTTCAAGGGGTCGAACTGCGCGCGAAGACTTTGTCCATCTGCACTGATGACGGTCGCGGGAAGCGTCGCATCTCCATCCAGTACGGGAAACACTAGCCTGACCTGATCGCCCGGCATCGCCGTAAAGCTGCGATCCACCTGCACCCGGACACCTCCGCTGGAGAGATCCGCGGTCACCCCCTGAACGACAGTTCCGTCGGCCAGAATGACATCGGAAGGAACACTCATCGCAACCCGGACAGTCGAGCGCCGCTGCTGGCTCTCCCACGCAACTGCAGTCGCGACGCCGAGAATGGTCACGTTGAAGCACGTCCAAAGGACGTTCATGACGATCGTTCCTGGATGTGTCCCATCCCACAGCAGCCTGATATAGGGCAAAGGAATGTACAAGTAGCGAGGAATCGCCATCACTAAGCCGACCACATTCATGAAGAGAAGCACCATGAACGGTTGTGCGATGCGCACATCAAAAAAGCTGCGGTTTACAACACCACCCTTCGCGGTCACGTTGAAGCTGCCGAGCTTGGGACTAATCAAGGCAAGCATCGTAGGCAGGAAGATGTAGGGAGCGAGCACCGTCTCGTAGATCTCATTCCAAAATGAGTGGCGATGCTGACCCTGGATCCGGGAGTTGGTCAGGGAAGAGAGCACCAGGTGAGGAAAGGCGTAGGCAAGAATGGCCGCCCAGTAGCCCGGAACATTAGTCTTGCCGAAAATTAGGTAAATCAGAGGAGCGGTAAGGAAGATCAGTCGCGGAAGCGCATAGAGGAAGTGCGACATGGCATTGAAATAGCAAAGGCGCTGCGCTGCCGAGAGACCACTCGCAAACAGCGGATTCTCCGTCCTGAGTATCTGCACCATCCCGCGGGCCCAGCGAATCCGTTGCTTAACGTGACCACTTAGCCGTTCGGTTGCCAGACCGGCAGCCTGCGGTATGTTGACGTAGGCCGTGTTCCAGCCTTTCATCTGCATTCGCAGCGAGGTATGCGCATCCTCGGTGACGGTCTCAACAGCGATGCCGCCGACCTCGTCCAAAGCGGACCTGCGAAGAACCGCACAGGAACCGCAGAAGAAGGTCGCATTCCAGAAATCGTTTCCATCCTGGACCACTCCATAAAAAAGCTCCCCTTCATTCGGAATTACGCGGAACTGATCCAGATTTCGCTCGAACGGGTCAGGAGAATAGAAGTGGTGTGGAGTCTGTAGCATTCCCAGTTGACGATCTCTAAGGAACCATCCAAGCGTAACCTGCAGGAAACTGCGTGTCGGAACGTGATCGGAATCGAAGATCGCGACGAATGGCGCATCGAGGCGCTCCAGCGCGCGGTTGATGTTTCCAGCCTTTGCAAACTTATTGTCGTCACGGGTCATGTAGCCGATGCCCGCGTCCTCCGCAAAGCGCCTAAACTCCTCACGTTTGCCGTCATCCAGAATGTAGACATTCAGCTTGTCTGCCGGCCAATCGATATTCATCGCTGCGAGCGCGGTAAACTTCACCACCGAAAGCGGCTCGTTATAGGTCGGGATTAGAAGGTCAACGGCCGGCCAATTCTCGGGATCCTCCGGAAGAGGCACGGGGGTACGGCGGAGAGGCCAGAGCGTCTGCAGATAACCGAGGAAAAGAATCACAAAGGCGTAAGTCTCGGCGCCCACCAGCAACCAGATAAAGAATGCGTCCAACGCTGTCCAATTCACTCCGGGATCAAGGAAAAAACGGATCACGTAGGAGATGCGCCAGTAGCCGTACCGGAAGGTAGAGTACATCGACAAAAGCATCAACGTCAGCGTTACGAGATAGGAACTTGAACTGCGATCCATCCAGAACGCGAGCAGGACCATCAGCAAACCAAGGATCGCCTGCTGCGGCCAAGTCAGATCAAGAATTCCAGTAAAGATTAGAAAAAATATTCCGCCCGCCAGAACAAAAAAGCGGATCGCCTTGAGCAGGAAGCTGTCTCCTGACTCAAACTCTCTCCATAACGGCGACCTTGTCATCGTTCACTCCATCGAATATTCCGTAATCCTTGCGTTGCAGGCGGGGAAACAACTCGCAGCCAGTTTGCTATGTTCACGTAATCCTCTGCCACTGCGGCTTCCGGTGCGTAGTCAACTACAGTCATCCCCTCTGCAAGGGCCTCACTCACAACAGGCGATCTACGAATGACGGACGGCAGTAGCCTATCACCCAACTGCCTTCGCAGCACCTCGCGGACATCCAGGTGGAGTGGAAGGGACGCATCAAATTGGTTAAGCACATAGAAGGGCTGGAGTGCTCTACCTTCCAAATCCATCAAGCCATGAAAGAAGCGCTCGATCGCCTGCAAGCTAATAACCGAGTTCATATCGGGCGCCAAGGGCACCAGGATCATAGGGCTCGCAGCGGCAAGTTTGCGAAGCAGCCACGCAGACGAGGCATTCAAATCCAAAAGAATGCGATGCGTACCTACGGACGCCCTCATCAGTTCTTCGACAAGTCCATCCTGCACCCTTCGTTCGACCGGATCTCGTTCAACGTCATAACTCACCAGGTGGATCGGCGCATCAGTGCTCCCGACTGGAGGTGAAAACGTCCGGACCACACCCGGTCTAAGCTCACTCGCACCGAAGTAAAAAGGCAGCAGTCCGTGCGAGGTCGTGTCGGTGAGCAACACTTTCTCGCCGAGCCACGAGAGTGCTCGGCCCAGCGTGGCCACTAGACTGGTCTTTCCCACTCCACCTGCAAGCGAGAACACGGCCAGCATGGGCGTTCTTGTCTCTTTCTCGCGAAGCGGTGCTGAGACATCTTCAGCGGTGTCTTCACCGGGCTCGAAAACTCCCTTCAACTGAAACCAGCGAGCCGCGACACGCTCTCGAGAGTGCTGCAGCGTGTCCGCAACAGCCGCTTGCGATCCCACTGCGGATTCTTGCGTCTGCTTAGTAAGCCACTCCGGCGCCAGATCTTCGGCTGCACCTCTTGAACTCGTCTGCTCCGGTCGAAGAATCGGCTCTCTTTGTGATAGTCCCAGAACCGACGCAGGCCCGCGCCCGGGAGCGTACTCAGCAGCCGCCGGCTGGAAAGCAGGATGAACCCCGGATGCATCATCGGGCCGGAATCCCTGGGGACGGCGGCGAGAACCACTCTCGGCTCCACGGATCAACTGAGGTTCCGCTCTTTGCAGGTTCTCTTCGTTGTCTCCTACAAAGCGGCTCGGTTGCGTGTACTCAAGCTGCGTGTTGGGCGTATACAGGTCCACTTGTTCGCCCGCTCCTGGCGCCTGCGTATAAGGGTCGCTTGTCAGCCCTGGAACTACCGCAATCGGTTGCGGCCCGGCCAAAGACCGTCGCCTTACTTCGAACTCCGCATAGCGAGCAGCCTGACGCTGAGCCGATGCATGGGCCTCGGCGATCTCACGTTCTTCGCGGCGAGCGGCAGCCTCGGCAAGTGCGGCAGCCTCGGATCTCCTCGCCGCCTCCACGCGCTCGGCCAGGGCACGTCGCGCGGCTTCGTCCGCCTCGCGCATCGCCTCCTCACGGGAGACCGGAGTCTCCAAGTCGCCCCGAGCAGCAGTTTCAGCTTCGCGTGCAGCCAACTCTGCCTCTGCAGCAGCCTGCTCAGCTTCGGCCTGCGCCCTCAGTTCAGCTCGCCTCAACTCTTCGGCTGCACGATGACGAACCTGCGCCCGGTACTCTCGCCGTGACGCGGAGAAGTCCCGGTACTTGGCGCCGTGAAGATTAGCCCAGGAATAGAGAATCGCTACATCCTCTGGCGTTTCAGCAACTTGCGGGTCTTCTCGATCATTCGTCAAGCGGCCATCCATGGTTTCGTTCCTGTTCCAGACAACTTGGGGAAGATAAGCCAGAATCCGAGAGTTACACGAATGCGGATAAGCGTTTATACCTTGGCGCAGTCGATCGTGAAGCGGAAGTGAGAAATTTCTCCCAACTCACGCTCCCTATTGTAGCGTTCGTCTGCACCGTTTCTGCATCAACCTCGCTGAATCCAGTGAGAGAGCTTTTTGTGCTATTTTCTTAATTGGTTGGAGCCTGTAGCTCAGTTGGTAGAGCATCGCCCTTTTAAGGCGTTGGTCCTGGGTTCGAGCCCCAGCGGGCTCACCATCCCTTGCCCTCCCCAAGATAGTTCCTCATGCGGTGGCCTTGTCCGGAACCGGCATCGATGCGCAGAAATCTGCCAGGAAGCGATCAGCATACTCGTCGACCAGCGCGCGAAGCCTATGTTGGTCCGTTGAACTCAGCAGAAGCCCTGCATGATGTGCCTTGTCCAGCCTCCTGGCGATCTCCGGATCCGTATATCCCGCAAGATTCGGCGTCTCTTGGCGCGCAAGGCTGATGACGCTCCCTGCATAACCCGCGTGCAATGCCGGAAGCTGATACACTTCGCCCCGAGCCAACGCTACCTCAATCCGGGCCCATTCAACCCAGGGATTCAGTCCGGTCGCAAGCTCGATGACATCGGCAATATACGCGCCGCCGACTCTCGCCGCAGTCTCCAGGAAGTAGAACCTGCCATCCTCGGATGCCTTAATGAACTCCGAGTGGGTCACCCCAGAAGTCAGGTGAAGCGCCCGAAGCACATCCGAATGCAATTTTGTAAGAGCTTCTCCATCTTCGGAAGTCTTCGGCAAAGTCCTCGTCGTGAAGACGCCTCCATAATGCATCGTCTGCATAGGCGGCCGGCCGTACTTGCAAGGTTGGGCGAACAGCACTTCTCCACCCCAGGTCACGCCCTCGACATGAAAGACCTCGCCGGGGACGAAGCGCTCCAGAAGATAGTGACTTTGCAGATCACCCAGACAGTCCAAGAAAGGCCAGAGCTCTTCCGGCGAATTGATCTCCTTGATGCCGATCGCAGACGCATTCATCCGTGGCTTTAACAGCCACGGTCCGGGCACCCTTTGCATGAACGCTTGCACATCCCCATGGTTCACAATGCTGGTAAACTCGGGGACTGCAATGCCCACCTCTCGTGCGCGTGTGCGCATCGCCAGTTTGTCCCGGAAAAACCTTGTCTGCGACTCACCGAGGCCCGGGAGCCGGGCATGTTCGCGGATAAGCGCGGCAGCTTCCAGATCAAACTCGTCCAACGCCACAACACGGTCGATAGAACGGTCTCGAGCCAGGTACATCACCGTATTCAGGACCTGTCTCGGACTAAGCTCCTCCGGCATGGTCAGAATTTCGCTTAGAATCTCGTACGGCCAGTCTGCATGGCGCAACTTGTCTGTCGTCAGCAGACTCACATCGCACCCAAGCCTTGCAGCCTCGCGAAGGAAGCTCTGCCCCTTTTCATAACTGCTGATACAGAAGAGACCAGGCCTTCGCTTTACGGTTTCAACTTCCATCATGCCTCGTCCTCAACGTGTCCGGGTACTGCTTCGATGTCATGCGTCAGATGAACTATATCAATCGAAGCCACCAATGCATCAAGCTCCTTCGAGCATCGATATGTCCGCAAAGGTGGCGCGCACTCCGGCTTCTAGGCTGGTAAACGGTGCGGCAAAACCCGCTTCCCGGAGACCAAAGATGTCCGCCTCGGTGAAATGCTGGTAACGATTCAGGAGATCTCCAGGGAAAGGAATAAAGTCAATCGAACCCGGGCCATGGACGTCCATCAGCGCCTCCGCCACCGCTTTGAAGGTACGCGCCTCGCCCGTGCCCGCGTTGACGATCGCGTGCACAGCTCCCTCGGGACTCTCCGGCAGGAGGCCCGCGAAGAACATATTCATCCGGGCCAGGTCTCTTACGAAGACAAAATCCCGGCGTTGCTCCCCATCGGAATATCCCCCGGACCCCTGAAACATCCGGATCGATCCGGTCTCCTTTAACTGCCTCGTAAAGTGGTGGATCACGCTCGCCATGCGCCCCTTATGCTGCTCACGAGGACCATACACGTTGAAGTATCGCAGCCCAACTACAGTGCTCCGGAGAACGTTGTGCACATCTGAGAAACGGCGTCTGACAAAGTTGTCGAAGGCCAGTTTGGAAAATCCGTAGACATTCAAGGGACGTTCGTTTTGTGCCGTCGGCGCAAACCCTTTGCTCAGACCATACACTGCGGCGGTCGACGCATAAACCAGCGGCACAGCCTTCTCCACCGCGAAGCTAAGAATCTCCTTGGAGTAGGTGTAGTTGTTGTCCATCATGTACCGACCGTCGTCTTCAAGCGTGTTGGAGCAGGCGCCCTGATGGAGAATCGCTTCAACCTTCAGATCTTTGAAATCGCCCGCGGCAAGTGCCTTGCGAAACTCCAACTTATCCATGTAGTCGGCATATTTTGCGCTCCAGAGATTGAGAAACTTGGGCCCGGAAAGGTTTGCTGCGGGCGCAAGGTTATCCACGACAAGGATGTCGCGAAAGCCACTCCGGTTCAATTCCTGGATCAGATTGCTTCCGATGAATCCGGCTCCGCCGGTGACAATAATCAACCGAAGCTCTCCTCGGCGGCTGCATAGGTGTCTTGCGAATCAAGACCGTTCTTTGCGCTAAGCTTTTTCACGATGTTGGTCGTAGAAAAACCTTCTACGGTGGGAACAATCTCCACACGCCCACCCTCCGCCAGCACATCTTCGTGCCCAACTACGGTCGCAACCGTATAGTCTCCACCTTTTACCAGAACGTTAGGCTTCAGCGCCCGAATCAACTCCAGCGGTGTATCTTCCTGGAACAAGATTACGGCGTCAACAGAGGCTAGCGCAGCCATGACACGGGCACGCTCGTACTCCCCGACGATTGGACGATTCGTCCCTTTCAACCGGGAGACCGAAGCATCGCTATTGAGTCCTAAGACCAGCTTCGAACCATACCTCCGACAGTTCTCCAGAAGTGAGATATGGCCCACATGTAGAAGATCGAAACATCCGTTCGTGAATACGACCGTCTCTCCGGCAGCCCGCCATTCCGCGACTCGCCGCTGCAAACGCTCTAAACTCAGAATCTTCTCCCCAGACACGATCCCGGAGCTTGGGGTTAGGGCCTGGATCAGTTCGTGCGCGGCGATCGGAACGGTTCCTGTTTTGCCTACAACGATTCCGGCCGCCAGATTTGCAAGTTCAATCGCGCTTCGAATCTCTAGGCCGCCCGCAAGCCCCGCGGCGAGGGTCGCAATTACCGTATCTCCCGCACCGGAGACATCAAAAACCTCTCTTGCTTTCGCAGCAGAATGAAACGAACCATCCGCTCCAAGGTTTGTAATGCCCTTATCGCTCATCGTTACGGTCAAGAATTGAAAGTCATGTTCCACCCTCAAAGCTTCAGCCGCTTCAAGCAAAGCCTCTGTCGGATGTGCCGGCCGCCCGGTGGCGAGAGACAACTCGTTCAGATTTGGACATACCGTCGTCGCCCCGGAGTATTTGCTGAAGTCTAGCGTCTTCGGGTCCACGAGCACGGGCACACCCGCAGTCTTGGCCGCTCGAATAATCGCTTGGCAGATGCTCTTCGAGAGAGCTCCCTTCCCATAATCTGAGAGGATCACCGCATGAACTTTCTTCGTCAGTTCTACAGCTCGTACTTGGAGGCGATCGATCTCCTCCTGTGGTACTGGGTCGCGGCTTTCTATATCCAGGCGCAGCACCTGCTGCGTTCGTGCCACGATCCGAGTCTTTGAGATCGTCGGCAAGCAACTGCCTACGACACCCAGGGTATTCACCTTGGCAGTCTCCAGCAGACTCGCCAGCTCTGCCCCCTCCGAATCCTGTCCCCAGAAACCCGCCAGAAAAGTCTGGCAACCCAGACCCGAAAGATTCATCGCTACATTGGCCGCGCCACCGGGCCGTTCGTACCTCTCCGCATGCCGCAGCACGGGAACGGGCGCCTCCGGAGAGATGCGCTCCACCTCGCCCACGATGTAGCGGTCGAGCATAAGATCTCCCACCACCAGCACCTTGAGTTCACTGAAGCCACGCTCAAGCAGCTCTAGGACGGAATGAATCTTAAGCAACATGTCAAGTATTCCTTGACGATAACAGACGCGCATCCACCTGAGAGCCGTGGTCCAGAACCTGTCGAACTGCCGCAAGCACCTCAGCGACACGGATACTGGTCAGACAGCGCTTTCGCTCCACCTCGCAAACCTCAAGCTGACACCCCGCACACGCGACCGCGTGGTAAATGACTCGGTGGTGCGGACCAAAGGGATACCAGACCCGGGGAAGATTCCTTGCCGCAAAGATCGCGACACAGGGCGTCTGAACAGCCGCCGCAAGATGCATCGGCCCGCTGTCGTGACCCAAGAATAGGTGGGACAAGGCCAGGCAGGCCGCACTTTCACGTGGTGTGAGTCGTCCGCAGAGATTGATCACTGGACTTCCCTGCCCTGCGCTCTCCCGCCATCCGCCCGCGACAAAGTCACTCACCTCGCTCTCTTCAGGCGCTCCCAGTAGCGCCAACGCGTACGTCGGATAGAGCTTGCCAAGAGCCGTCAGCAGTGCCTTCCAGTTCTCCCCCCCCCAGTCCTTGGCCTGAACTTTGGTTCCCACACTGACAGCGAGCAGCGGTCGCCCGAAGGCCGGAAGCAAGACTTGGTCTGCCGCAAATCTCTCTGCGGCAGTGATTTTTAGGTCCCATGATGAAGGGTCCTCGATGGTTATGGCCCCCAGCGTGGAGAGGTTCCGCACAAGGCGATTACACTCCGGCTCCAGAACTCCCTCCGTATCAAGAGGAAGGTTCGCTTGCATCTCCGGCGTCAAAGGTACGCCAATCTGACGCGACACCCCGCACGCCCGGAAGAACCAGGCATCCCTCCGCGCAGAGTCCGTACCTCGTGCTGCGCCCAGATAAACCAGAACGTTTGGCCTCCACCAGACCAGCGCCCACCACAGCCGAAGCAGTTCAAGTACACTCCGTGAGCCGACTGAGTAGCGAAAATAGCCGTGGACCAGTCCACTTGCACCGAGCACGGCCGCTGCCGCTGGCGCTTTCACATTGACCGGAAAATTGGTCAAGAGCCGGCGTTCGGCATCAGGAAAAGCTCGTGCGACGAGATGCAATGCGGGAAGCGCCACCACCGTGTCCCCCAAACTCCCGAGCCTGTAGATCAGGACACGCCTCGCCTCGTCATCCATCCCCTCATTCTCAGTGTTTCTTCCTCGAGAGGCAACCGCAGGCCGCTCATCTCCACACTCTGCATATCTTTGCTAGATTGATCTTTGGACGTCTTTCTGTCGCCGACTGCCCCACCCGATGCTGAAGTCCTCCCTGATTACCGCCATGCACGACCGAGCCATCGACGTATGGCATCGCAATCCTAGCGAGACTCTTCACTTAGTGGTCCTCAAAGACCAGAGTCAGCAAGATCTCCTGGAACTTGCGTCAGTGCAGCATCGCGCCAACTTCGATCTTTGGCATCAGGAGGACGAGGCTAGGGATCCGGAAGCCTCATCAGAGGTAATTGCCACCGTCAAACATGCGATTGATCGGCACAACCAGCGCCGCAACGACCTTGTCGAGCAGATGGACCTGCTTTTACTTGCGTCGGCGGGTCCACAGAACCCCAGCCTCCCGCTGCACTCAGAGACTCCCGGGCTTATCGTGGACAGGCTATCCATACTCGCGCTGAAGCTCTATCACACAGCCGAAGAGTCCCACCGGCACAACGCGACAGAGGAACATCGGACACGCAATCTTGCCCGTTTGGAACTCATCCGGCAGCAGCGCGCAGATCTCGCATGCTGCCTTGACGAACTTTGGCATGAGATCATGGCGGGCACTCGCCGCTTCAAGCTTTATCGCCAACTTAAGATGTACAACGATCCAGATCTTAATCCGGTTCTTTACCGAAGTTCCTAGGAAGCCGCCGCATGCGGGACCAGCCGGATACCGGGGGATTGACCCCACATCAGGTTCTGCGTATAAAACCGAGGAGGCCCCTGACCAGGTTTTTCAACAGTCTAGAGTCGCTTTCAATTCATAAACTTCCGCGTAGCTCAGGACAAAGAACGCCATGGCACAGCTCAAGACTGCTCCGCCCACCCCTCAAAAACGTGCACCCAGAACACTTGCCGGAGTGATTCCTCCTCCGAAGGACGACGGGCGAGCCCAGGTTCTTGCGAACTACGAGGCTGCAGTCCAGCTCATGCAGAGGCGTCAGTACGATAAGGCTCACGAAGCCTTCAACAAGATGCTGCTCGCCGGTCCGGGTGATCTCGGAGATCGCATTCGGATGTACATCAATGCCTGCCTCCTTCAGGTCTCGAAGGGGACAACCTCCTTCACGAGCCACGAAGAGCAGTACGACTACGCCATCTCGCTCTTGAACATCGGGCAATATGACGATGCAAGCACGCACTTCAGGGAGATCCTCGCTCAGAATAAGAACGCGGATTATGCCTTCTACGGTCTGGCCGTACTCGCCAGCATGACCGGCGATGGAAGTACCTGCCTCGAACATCTTACGGAGGCCATTCGCCAGAACCCACGCAACCGCATCCAGGCCCGGGCAGATTCCGACTTCCAGGACATGGCGGACGATCCGCGCTTCACCGAACTCCTCTACCCGGAACTCTAGGCCGTATGTCCCTTACCGTAAAGCACTCGCTTCCCTCAGAAGCTCTGCGGGTTGTAGCCATTGGCGGCGGTACCGGTCTGTCTACGCTGCTCCGGGGCCTGAAGCGCTACGTAGCTGCCCCGGCAGGCTCAAGTCTTGCCGTGGACTCCCGCTGCGACGATCTGCCTTGCGTCATTCGCGACCTGACCGCTGTGGTGACCGTTACCGATGATGGGGGATCTTCGGGACGCCTCCGAGAAGACTTCAAGATGCTGCCCCCCGGAGATGTGCGGAACTGCATGGTGGCGCTTTCTGAGGATGAACTGCTGCTTTCGCGGCTGTTTCAGTTTCGCTTCAGCCAAGGCGATCTGCAGGGGCATAGCTTCGGAAACCTATTCGTTGCAGCACTTAGCCATATTACCGGAGACTTCGCGCAGGCGGTTCAGATGTCTTCGCAGATCCTGGCTACGCGGGGGCGTATCTTCCCCGCCACCAACCGGAATGTAACTCTAGCGGCGCGGATGGATGATGGATCGCTGGTGCTGGGCGAGACGAACATCACCGCTAGCAAGCTTAGAATCAACGAGTTGATGCTGGAGCCGAAGGATGCGGACCCTTTGCCGGAGACGGTTGAAGCGATTGCCCATGCGGACCTAGTGACGCTGGGGCCGGGGTCGCTGTATACGTCGTTGATAACAAACCTGTTAGTGCGGGGGATTCCGGAGGCGCTGGCGGGGTCCGGGGCTACACGGGTGTTCGTTTGCAACCTAATGACGCAAGCGAATGAATCTTTGGGACTTACGGCGGCTCAGCATATCGAGAAGATCCTCCAGCATGCGGGGGCTACCAAGGTTCCGATCTTCGACTATGCGCTGATCAATACGGCGCCTATCTCGCCCACGCTGCTGGAGCAGTATGCGCGGGAGGGGCAGGCTCCGATCGAGGCGGATCTGCAGAGAATAAGGGATTTAGGGGTGGAGCCGATCGTGGGGAGCTTTGCGCATGAAGGTGGGGTGCTCCGGCATGACTATGACAAGGTGACCGAACGGCTGCTCGAACTGGCGCGGAAGAGGCGTGGTGCGGCGGAGAGCGTCTCAAGCCTGGTTTAGTGCGTGGATAGAGGGCGGTTTAGGTGGAGTTTTGTCCGGCGAAGGTGGGCAGACGCATTCCTTACGCGTGGTCAAGCCCGCGATTGACGCGGGTTTTGTCGTTTCTATGGGTATTTAATTTGGGCGGGAGTGGCCCTTTACGTGCGCTTTGCGCTGGGCACTTTATTTAGCGGACGCCCCACTTCAGCTTGGAGCGGAGGACGTTGAAGAGGCCGTTGGGGCGCAGGCGGAGGAGGCGGACGCTGGAGTCGGAGCGGCGGCACTGGACCTCATCTCCAAGCTGGAGTTCGACCGCCTCCTGGCCGTCCACGGTGAGGAAGACCTGGTTGGGAACGCCCTCGACGTGGAGGCCGATCAGGCTTTCTCCGGGCATGACCATGGGGCGGATGGTCAGGAGGTGAGGGCAGATGGGGGTGACGAGCATGCAGCTGACGCCGGGCATGACGATAGGGCCGTTGGCGGCGAGGTTGTAGGCGGTCGAGCCGGTGGGGGTGGAGACGATGACGCCGTCGGCGCGGAAGGTGGCGACGAGCTGCTCGTCGATTTCGACGGTGTAGTCGGCCATGCGGGCGATGGCTCCCTTGGCGACGACGACGTCGTTGAGGGCGTCCCACTCGCGCAGGATCTCGCCTTTGCGGTAGAGGGTGGCGTGCATCATGCTGCGGCAGTCGATGTCCGCGATGCCCTGGCACCAGAGTTCGAGGGTGGTGTAGAGATCGGAGAGGGGGATCTCGGTGAGGAAGCCGAGGGAGCCCAGGTTGACGGAGAGGATTGGGGTTTTGGTGCCGGCGAAGGCTCGGGCGGCGGAGAGCAGGGTGCCGTCGCCGCCGAGAACGATGACGAGCTCCGGCTTGAGGGCGGCAAGCTCGGTACGATCCGGGCCTCTCTGGCCGAGGTAGGCGGCGCTGTCGGTCTCGAGGAGGGCCTCATAGTGATGTTGCTTGAGCCAGTCGAGCAGACCAGGCAGGAGGGTGGCGACCTCCGGCTTCTGCGGCTTGGAGATGATGGCTGCCTTGTACTTGAACATGAGGCTTTTAGTGTAAGGGAAACGGCAGGCGGGCGTGAGGGGGGAGAGCAAGTATTCCGCTTCCAAGAGCCGGACGTCGGGTGGATGACGCCGGGCTCGAAAGAGTCTTCCGAAGGGACCCACGAATTGGCCAATTAAGCTCTGAAGAGCTGCGTTTCAGAGCAGCACGAAGGTGCTCTCAGCCTGTGGATGAATGCATTGGCCTGCTCTCGACAGTTGAATTCGAGATGCCTAGCGTTCGGCAAAGCGCGGCTCACTGATAGGCGCGCAGGCCAGCGCTGCTTGTTTTGCCGGGAGTAGTGCAAGCAGCGTGCCTCCGATCACGACAAACATCACAATGTCCTGGGGACTATCCTGCCTGTGCATCCCGTGCGCCACGGCCTGCGCCGACATGATGGTCATCGTGAACGCATGGGCAAGGCTTGACCACGCCCCATAGGCGATCATCAAGCGATGCTTAGCTGGCTGCTTAACGGCCAACAACAGACATACTCCAAGCGTCGTGTTAAGGCTCAGGAACATCGGCATGACGTCACTATGCCCGATAAGCCACTTGTAGTGCCAGAGATTGTCAAACAGGAGATAGCCCCAAAAGGAATAAAGCAAGCCCACCAACACCAACACTACCTTTAAGGTGCGTTCACGTTTCATAGCGTCCTCCGTTTTGTGTGATCGTCGGCTGTGGTGCGTTCGATGCTAGGAACCCTGCGAGTATCCGCAGAGGCTGCAGAATGCTTCTCCCTCGCGAATAGGTTTGTCACAGGATCTGCAAGGCTTAAGGAGAGGCCCTCGGAACAGAAAATAAAGGATGAATCCAATGCAATTGGGTATGAGGAAAGCGGCAATCACCCAAGCCCAGGCAGGCTTCTGACGCCTTTTTGCGTCCCCGTAGACATATCCGAGGGCAAGGAAAAAAGCCGCGGTGAAGACGCCAAACGCTAAGCCAAACCAGAGCGCGTCCGGCATCGCACTGAGAAATCCTTTGGCGGCAAGCAGGGAACGGCCCTGGCCGGAAGCAAAATAGAGCACCCAAATCGGGATCGCCAGTGCCGCGATGCCCATTGCAGATCGGGGTAGAATCTTCCGAGTTGCCGTTCCCAATAAGACAGCTGCAACTACCATTCCGGCCAAGAACGCTATCGAAAGCACCGCCGACTGCTGTGTCATGCAACACCTCTATTCTCACCAGGCGCCGCGAGCAGACATAAGGCTGCGCAGAGAGATGGCAGCAGCCAAAAGATGAGCACTCCTGCCTGGACTTGAGCAGTGTTGAAATGCACAGGGACCGCGAGGCGCTCGGCCATCTGGAACACGAGTCCCGATCCGACAAATGACATCGAGAGTGCTACAGCAAATGCAGTCCAGTTCTTGAATGGCATGCTGTGCTGTCGCATTGTCCCGGTGTCACGCGCAAGAATCCCACGGCCCTCTCCCGCCCGCAGCCTGAGGGCTGCCAAAACCCTGGCATTGAGAGTTGGATTTACCTCGAAGGAAAAGCCGCTGATGCCCGCGATAACCCGGTTGCTGGCGCTCAGATACTCCCTGCACGTCGCGCAAGTGGAGAGATGCTTGCGTAGAGATTGTGCCTTCTCCTTCGAGAGCACGCCCGCTAGACTCTCGTCGATCATGCGTTGAAAAGTGTCGTTGTGGTCGATAATCATGCTTTGTCTCCCTCGAACTGCGGCCGCAGCGTTGCCAGTCCTCGATAGATTCTGGAAGCTACGGTAGAGACCGGCGCTCCCACAATCACGGATATCTCCTGGAGAGATAAATCTTCTTGAAAGCGCAGCACGAGGACCTCGCGATAGACAGGCTCCAGAGTTTCGAGCGAATGGGCAAGCCGCTCGGCATCTTGAGTCCGCGCCGCAAGCGTGTATGGCAAAGGCTCACCGGAAGCAGGCGATGAGCGAACACCATCCGCCTCATTTGAGTCCAGACTGAACATCGGTCGCTTGCGCATGGCATCGAGAGCAATATTGCGTGCCACCCTGAAGAGCCAGGGTTCAAAGCGGGATTGCCCGTCGTACGACCCACCCCGCTCCAGGACTCGGAGCCACGTCTCCTGCACGAGATCGTCAACTCCATCTCGTCTGCCCAACAGGGAGACGAGATAACGAACAAGCCGGAATTGGTATTGCTCGACCAGAGCCTCCAGGACGACGACATCTCCCTGACGCAACCCAAGCGCGATTCGTTGCGTTTCGCTTTCCATGGACGCCCTCGAAGTCAGCTCATCATCGAACATACGTCGGGTATACGGACCATGGCCGCGAAATTACGAAAAGTAGAACCAGTGGCTATTGGGAACCCGAGCTTAATCGGACCTCAGTTCAGGGAATTACTGCTAGAGAACCCTCGGAAAAGAGGACTATCCTCTCTGCACGCCCATAAAGAGAAAAGAAAGCCTAGACAGGGGAGAGAATCTCAGCGGACCTGGTCCTCTCCGCGAATCCGGCCCGACGTTCAGAAAAGCAAAAGGCCCTTCTCGATGTGTGCGAAATCGGCAAAGCGCGTATCGAGCACCAACCGAGCTGGAAACGCGCAATGGCCTGTGAGCGACAGTCGAGAACGCCTACGCGGACCGCTTCCGAGGAAGCAGTCCGCAACAAGAGTTTCTCTGTGCCGATCAGATGTCCGCTTCGGTAGCACTGTGATCGAACCGGGACAAGCGGACCTCCCGCTACTGGTCCTCTCTATCCAGCTTTCATGGAGTTCTGCCCGATCGCAGGGCTGCGGTGACGCTACATCATCACGCCGCCATTCACCTCGATGCGCTGCCCATTGACCCAGCCGTTCTCGTCGTCTAGCAGTGAAGCGATTGCCGGCCCAATATCGTCCGGCCCAGCCACACGACCGAGAGCCGTATGATCGGCGACCAGCTTGTTTACCTCGGGATTGTCGCGCACGATGCCGCCGCTAAAGTCGGTTGCAACTGCACCGGGTGCGACGACATTGACCGTGATGCGGCGCGGACCAAGCTCTGTCGCCATGTGCCGCGAAAGCACGTCTACTGCTCCCTTCATCGAGGCATACGCTGCTCCTCCACGACTCGAAAAGCGCGTGCGGGTCGTCGAAAGATTCACGATGCGGCCACCATCTTTCATGAGCGGCAGCAGCTTTTGTGTCAGAAACAAGACGCCCTTGAAATGGACGGTGTAGATGCTGTCCATCTCTTCTTCGGTGACACTCTCCAGGGGCATGTTGCGATGATTGTTGCCCGCGTTGTTGACCAGGTAATCGAAGCGCTCCGACCCTATTTCGGCGAGCACTCCACGCACGCTCTCAGCGAATGCCTCGAACTCACTGACTTTCCCCGTGTCGAGAGGCAGAGCAGAAGCCTGGACGCCAAACGACCCCGCTGTCGCGACGACAGTCTCCGCGTCCTCGCGATGACTGTGATAGGTAAAGATCACGTTCACTCCGCGACGTGCAAGACTTTCCACGGTGCTGCGACCGATGCCTCGGCTTCCTCCAGTAACGATTGCAATCTTTCCCTGTTGATCCTGTGACATGTTTCCTCCTGATCCTCTTTGAAACTAAGCCGCCGAAGAGCGTTGTGGAATGGCCTGGTTTCGCAATCTCTTGCCTATTCCTCTCACGTATACTGGCCTTCTATGGGTATCGCGAAGAACAGGAGAGCGCAACGTCTGGACGACCTGGCGCAGGCGCTGCGCCGCTATACGGATTCGTGCGCAATGACAAACCCTTGCCCGACCGCCATCGAGGGCTTCGTGATCCTTCGTTCCGATCAGCCGAAGCTTCCCAGCTACAGGCTCTTCCAACCTGCTCTTTGCATCGCCATCCAAGGGAGCAAGTGGGCTACTTTCGGTGACTTTCGCTACGAGTACAACGCCGGCCAAGCGATGGTTGTGACAGTTGAAATGCCGTCACGCGGCGCTGTCTCTGCGGCAAGCCTGGGCAAACCGTTCTTAGGCTTCGTTCTTGTTCTCGATCTCGCGGTTTTGCATGAACTGGCAGAGCAAATCCCATCGCAACCAAAGAGCCAACCGCATCCTTCGTCGGCCTCACCTGCGGGTGTCTGCGTCGTCGATCTCGGCGCGGACGCGTTGGATTGCCTCTGCAGAGCGATGCGTATGCTTGAGACGCCAGCAGCCATCCCGCTTCTCTATCCTGGGCTGTACCGTGAGCTGCTCTATTGGCTGCTAACGGGCTCTGGTGGAGGACAGCTCCTGCACATCGTCGCAGCATCGAGCCGCGAGAACCAATTGATCGCCGCGATTCATGAGTTGAAGACACGCTTTGCCGAAACGGTGCGGGTCGATGAGCTGGCCGCAATCGCCCGTATGAGTTCTGCGACCTTCCATCGTCACTTCAAAGCGAGAACAGGGATGAGTCCGCTTCAGTATCAAAAGGAGCTACGCCTCTTGGCGGCTCGGCGGCTGATGCTCGCAAGCGGTTCGAACGTTGAGACAGCAGCAACCGAGGTAGGCTACGAAAGTGCCCCGCAGTTCAGCCGCGAGTATGCCAGGATGTTTGGCCGCCCTCCACGGCGTGACGTCCGTGCGTTGGCGGAGTTCGTGAGCGAGTCTTTCTAAGAGCAACGGCGCGAGTCCCGATGAACGCTGTTCCTGTCCTCTATCTTCGGAGGATGACAGACCAGAAGGCGGCGACTGGCGCTCTCGATGGCAGTTGCGCTGACCTCCGGTGCGTCCT
This sequence comes from uncultured Granulicella sp., assembly GCA_965198885.1. GTDB lineage: Bacteria > Acidobacteriota > Terriglobia > Terriglobales > Acidobacteriaceae > Edaphobacter. Next base: position 4,235,416 of record OZ240677.1, read on the forward strand.
TGCGAGCGCAGGCGACGGCTGCGCCCGTGGATGCGTGGCAGGCTTTGAACTTCCTTCAAGGGACTTGGCAGGCGAAGACCGGCGCGGGGACGGAGGCGAAGGTCACGGGCACCTACAGCTTTGAGAGAGAGCTGAAGGGGCACGTGCTGGCGAGGCACAGCACGGTGGCGGGCTGCACCGGGCCGGAGAGCTTCGACTGCGAGCATGGGGATCTGCTGTACCTCTTCGAGGAGAGACCGGGGCAGCCGCTGAAGGCGATCTACTTCGACAACGAGGGGCATGTGATCCATTATGCGGTGACTACTCCGGATGCGACGACGGTGCAGTTTCTGTCGGAGCCTGGGTCCGGGCCGCGGTTCAGGCTGGTGTATCACCTGGAGGGTGGGATGATGCAGGGGAAGTTCCAGATGCAGATGCCCGGGCAGGAGGATTGGAAGTCGTATCTGGAGTGGAGCGGAGGCAGGCAGTAGTGATTGGACGGGAAGATGGGATCAAAGCTCCACGCGGAGGACGCAAGGGTTAGGCGAAGGGTCGCAGAAGGCGGCTGCGGACGAATCAAGATGGATAGGAGGTACGTCTTGCCGGAGCCTCGATGACCAGTCTCGGCTTCGATAGCATGGGGCGATGCGTGCCTTAGCCCTCCTGCTTTTGACCTTGCCGCTGGTTGCCCAGAGGCCGCTACACCAGCGGATTGCGGAGATTGCCAACGAAGCGAAGGGCACGGTGTCTGTCGCCTGCTCGCTGCCGGGCGTTACGCTTGACTGTGCTCTGAATGAGCATGGCCGTCCGCCGATGCAATCGACGTTCAAGTTTCCGTTGGCGATGGCTGTGCTGCACCAGGTGGAGTTGGGAAAGCTGAAGCTGGATCAGCCGGTGCGATTCTTGAAGACGGATCGCTATGAGACGTACAGTCCGCTGCAGGATGAGTTTCCGGGGGCGGACGTGGATGTGCCGCTGCGAAAGCTGCTTCGGTTGTCCGTGGAGAAGTCAGACAACGTTGCGAGCGATCTGGAGCTGCGGGCGATCGGCGGGCCGGCGGCGCTGCAGGAGTACCTCGACTCGCTAGGGCTGAGTGCGATCCATCAGGAGGATAGCGAACATACGCTGCATGGAGATCAGAAGCTGCAGTACAGGGACACAGCCGAGCCGGCGGCGATGGTGGCGCTGCTGAGGCTGCTGGCGGATCACTCGCCGTTGAACGCGGAACATACGGCGCTGCTGAATGCTTGGATGTTCAACGCGGCGGTGGGGCCGAAGCGAATCAAGGGACTGCTGCCGGTGGGGACGCCGGTGGCGCATCGGACCGGTTCGTCGGGGGAGGAGTTTGGGAGGATTCCGGCTACGAATGATCTGGGGCTGATTACGCTACCGGATGGGCGCCGGCTGGCTTTGGTGGTCTTTGTGAGTGATGCGCATGCGGATCAGGAGACTTGCGAGAGGGTGATCGCGCGGATTGCGTTGGCGGTGTATGCGGAGGCGGTTGGGAAGATTCGGTGATAGGCAGATGCGGGCATGGTCGCGCGAGCCGGATAAGGTCGTGGCTGTGTCTGCTTCGTCGGGGTCCTTCGACTGCGGTTGGCGCGGAGCCGCCAACCTCCGCTCAGGATGACATGGCTACTGGGAAGTAGGCAGGGTTAGAAGAGGGCGCGGAGGAGGTACTCGTGGTTGCCTTCCATGCCCTTGATGGGGGAGTCGATGACGTCCAGTTCCCTACCGCCGAGATCGTGGGCCGCGCTGGTGACGCGGTCGATGGCGAGCTTACGGGCGGCGGGGTCGCGGACGATGCCGCCCTTGCCGACGTGCTCGCGGCCGGCCTCAAACTGGGGCTTGATGAGAAGGACGGCGGTTCCGTGCCAGGCGGCCTCGGGTGTGGATAAGGCGGAGAGGACGGCGGGCAGGACGAGGGTGGCGGAGATGAACGAGACGTCCATCGCGAAGAAGTCGATGGGAGCGGCGGGGCCTGCGGGCGTGGCGTAGGTAGCGGAGATCTCGTGTGGCTGGAGGAGGCGGGCGTTGGTGCGTTCGCGGAGGGTGACGCGGGGATCGGAACGGAGGGTCTGGGCGATCTGGCCGTAGCCGGTGTCGATGGCGAGGACGGACTGGGCGCCGCGCTGCAGCATGCAGTCGGTGAAGCCGCCGGTTGAGGCGCCAATGTCCATGCAGGCGAGGCCGGTGAGGTCAATGGCCCAGTGATCGAGGGCGCGCTCGAGCTTGAGGCCGCCGCGGGAGACGTACTTAAGGTCGTCGCCGAGCATGCGGAGGACGGCGTTCTCGGGGACGGAGGTGCCGGGTTTGTCGATGCGCTGCTCGTCCACGAGGACGCGGCCGGCGAGGATGAGGGCCTGGGCACGCTCGCGGGAGGCGGCGTGGCCACGGTCGACGACGAGTTTGTCCAGGCGTATTTTCATGAGGCTCCAAGAGCAGTGTAGAGGCTGAGGTGGGGAGAAACAGGCAGGCAGGAACCCGGGGACAGACTTCGCAAGCGGCAGAAACTCCGGTAGAGTGCTTTAGGGAACGCTTGCGCCGGAGTACGCCGCGGTGCAATAGGCCGTGAGCTCTTCGGGCCGTTACACGTAAGTGGGACAGAAAAGAATCAATCTGCTTTTGCCACAGGTGCGTTCTATGTACAGAGAAACGGGCACGACGAATATGCCGCCGTCATCGACCGAAGATGACGCCGCGTTACTTGCGCTGGTACAGCGGGGTGACGAGCCAGCGATGGCTGCCTTATTCGACCGCTACTCGAAGGTTGTGTACTCGGTTGCGTTGAGGGTGTTGCGAGACCCTTCGGCTGCCGAAGATGTTTTGCAGGAGATCTTCATGCAGATCTGGCGGACCCCGAACAGCTTCATCGCGACGCGCGGCAGCCTTGGCGGCTGGCTGGCGGTGGTGAGCCGGAACCGCTCGATCGATGCGTTGCGCCGGAAGCGTCCGACCGAACAGGTGGACGATCTGGGGCTGGCCTCGCCGTACAACCTGGCGAATGAGGCTGAGCGGAACTTTATGATGGAGAAGGCGCGGGGCGCGATTGTGCTGCTTCCGCCGGAACAGAGAAAGACACTGGAGATGGCCTTTTTTGATGGACTGACACACTCCGAGATTGCAGAGATGACCGGTGACCCGCTGGGCACCGTCAAAACCAGAATACGAAGCGCGTTGACGACGCTCAGAAAGGCCTTCCAGGCATGATTCCCGTGAAACGTATCGATCCCGATGACCTGCCGCTTTACGCGATGCAGCTTCTGCCTCCAGCCGAGATGGAGGAGATGACCGAAAACTTACGGTACAGCCGCGAGGGTCGGCGGCAACTTACGGAGGTCTATGAAGAGCTTGCGATGTATGCGCATTCGGTGGATCTGGAAGGGCCGGGCGCGAACGCGAAACCACGCCTGCTGAAGAGCATCGCCCGCGAAAAGAAGGTAGTGGCGATCGATAGCCATGTGCCCGCGGCCGCGGCAGCGCCAGCAGAGACGGTTTATCGGGATGCTCCGAAGCGGAGTGTAGCGGCGCGGATCTTGCCTTGGGCGGGCTGGGCGCTGGCGGCGGGACTGGCGTTTGCGGCGGGCCGGCTCTATAAGGCGAACGATCAACTGAATGGCTCGGTTGCGGAGCAGCGGCAGCAGATTTCGAAGATCACGGATTCAGCCGAGATGGCGAATACGGTGATGGACATCTTCAAGGATCCGGCGGCGCAGAATGTGGTGCTGACGGCTTCGGCGGTGAAGCCGCCACCCGAGGCTCGGATCGCGTATAACGCGGAGAAGGGTTCACTGGTGTTCCTGGCGACGGATATGGCTCGCCTGGAAGGCGCGAAGGTGTATGAGCTTTGGCTGATTCCGGCCAACGGCAAGGCACCGATACCGGCGGGGACGTTCACGCCGGATGCGCAGGGGTATGCGAGCGTCATTCTGCCGCAACTGCCGAAGGGTGTCGTGGCGGGGCAGTTCGGGGTGACGGTGGAGCAGGAGGGGGGATCGTCAACGCCGACGATGCCGATCCTGCTGGCGGGAAAACCGGCTTAGACAGAAGGATTGTTGTACGGATGAGGCCTGGCATGAGCTAGACTCTGGCCATCCCATGAGCCTTGCAGCGGAAGATTTTCTTGGGGTATGGTCTGCCGATCGTCTACCTGATCTGGGCCGGGCTTGTGCTGATCCTTTACCGTCCGTGCCGCTGGTTCAGCCAGGTGAAGGCTCGGAGGCGTGACTGGTGGCTCAGCTATCTCTGATGTTTCTTCGGTGGGTGAGAAGCTTGATCCGTCCCGGCCAGAGCAGACGCTCGTGTACGATCGCAGCAAGACAGAAATCCTGGTGAATGGCAAGGCACAGAAGTGTGCCGGCAGTGCGCTACAAGTCCTCTATGGGTACTCGGACTGATTTATCTTCGCGTCTCGCTTCCCCGGCTGCCCGTGAGGCCCTTCCGGCGATCTGCCTCGTAACGGCGGACGAGGATTTTCATGAAGAGTTTATCCCTGAACTCCTTCCATGGTTTCGCGTGGAGGTTCGCGACAGCTATGCGGATCTTGCCGTGTGGACGCGACGGGAACAAGCGGTTGCGCTGCTGATCGACATTGATTCGGATGGGGCGGAGCCGCATGCCGGCGTCGCCGTTCTCGGCGAACTGCGACGGCTGGATGAAGGCATCGTGCTGATCTCCATCAGCCGGGCCCGTGCGCGATCGGTCGAGAAGCTGGCCTTGGAAGCGGGAGCCGATGCGCACTTCCGCAGCCCGGTGGATCTGTCTGAAGTACGGCTGACGCTGGTGGAAGCAGTACGGCTTCGCCAGGAGGAGGCGAAGCGGAGACTGCATCGGCAGCAGGCCCTCGAAAGCAGCCGCTTTCAGGATTTCATCGGGGCCAGTGAGCCCATGCGGCTGGTGTACGACGCGATCCAGCAGGTCGCGGACAGCAACATCAACGTCCTGATACGGGGCGAGAGCGGCACGGGCAAGGAGCTGGTGGCGCGGTCACTGGTCGCGCTGGGAAGGCGGGCGAAGAAGCCGTACATCCGGCTGAACTGCGCGGCGCTACCGGAGAATCTGATCGAGTCAGAGTTGTTCGGGAGCGAGAAGGGGGCGTTCACCGGAGCCACCGAGTCGCGGCCGGGACAGATTGAGCTGGCCGACCAGGGAACACTGTTTCTGGATGAGGTGGCTACGTTAACTCTGCCCCTTCAGACCAAGCTGCTGCGCGTGCTTGAGGATCATCAGGTGCAGCGGCTGGGCGGACGGACGTTGCGGAAGATCGACTTTCGGCTGATCTGCGCGACCAATGAGCCGCTCGAGGAGATGGCACGGACGGGACGGTTTCGTGAGGACCTCTACTACCGGATTCATGTGGTTCCGATCCATCTGCCGCCGCTGCGAGAGCGGACCGGCGATATCCCGCTGCTGTGCGAGCACTTCATGGCGATCCACTGCGGAGCCAACGGAGTGCCGCTGAAAAGGCTGGCGTCGGACGCGCTGCAGGTATTCGAGGAACATCATTGGCCGGGAAATGTGCGTGAGCTTGAGAACCTGATCCAGCGGCTCGTCATTACGGTTAGTGGCGAGGAGATCAAAGCGAGCGGCCTCCCGTCAGGCCTGCTGGCGCATAGCTATGCGGCCCAGGAGAAGATCCTGATCCCGGAGGGAGGCACACACTTCGATGAAGAGGTGGAGCGGCTGGAGATGGCGCTGCTTACGACTGCACTGCGCCGTTCGAACGGTGGCAAGGCGTCGGCGGCGCGTCTTCTTGGCCTGGACATTCAGAGGATGAAGTATCTCTGCCGCAAGTATTGCCTTTAGGCATGAGGGTTATTTTTTGACCCATTTAGGTGTAAATTTTCACCCACTCTGAGCGTTTAGGCGGTTTTCTGACAGAAATAATGGCAGCGTGAAGCAAAATTGACCTGTTTTTGCTGCACTTCAGTTTGGCACGTGATTTGCATTCATTGAGTGCGTAAAGGAATTCAAATTGTCTCTCTGAGGAAACACACAATGCCGGTTCAGAAGAAGTCTCTTACCAACGCCCCCTCCGCCGCCAAGCCCACCACCAAGTCGCTCAAGACCGCGCCAGCTTCCAGCAATGCCGTAACCGCGTCGCGCGCCGTGTCAGCGAAGAAGTCGACCACTGCCCTGCGGGCTGTGTCAGCCATGAAGGCTGTCTCGGCCATGAAGGCTGTGTCCGCCATGAAGGCCGTCTCGGCGAAGAAAGCGTTCTAACGAGTACAACATCAAGTTTGCAGGGAGGCTGCCAATGCAGCCTCCCCTTCTTCTTAAGCGCGTTGAAAGCTACCAGATGTGGGTGTGTGCCAGGTCCATCACGACTTCGGCTCCGCGCTCAAAAAGACTGCGCCGCTTGCCGAAGATCACGGCATCCCCTGAGCTGCCCAGGGGTTCTGGCACTTGCGATTGCGGAAGCGGCACGCGGGCGCTGTAGAACGAGGGCAGAACGATGCCCTTGTAGTCCTGGTGGGGAAGCAAGCCGGGCGGAAGGGAGACGGCGCCGCTGTCAAGGGACGGGAGCCGCAGGCGAAGGACAGAGAAGCTGCCGGCGGGTGAGATGGCGATCTCGGCGTGCTCCGGAATGCGATTGAGCGCGGAGGCCGGGACGTAGATGCGGGCGACGCGCGGCCCCGCTTCCGCAAGTTCCAGAAGCGACTGGCCGGAGGCCACATCCTGGTTGCGCAGAGCTGCGGGGTCCGGTGTCAGGACCACTCCCGGCGCGGGCGCGGTGACGAGTAGGGAGTTACGTGCCGCGGTTGCGAGCACAGCATCGTTTCGCGCGGCGCTCTGCTCGCTGGCGGCGGTTGCGATGCTTTGGCGGCGCAGTTGTGCGTCATAGGCCTGATAGCGTACTGCATCGTTCTTCGCAGCAGCGGTTGCATCCATGGCGTCCGCGGTTCTGCTGGTCATATGCAGCAGCGGTTGTCCGGCTGTCACCTGTTGACCTTCGTGAACCAAGATGGCATCCACGCGGCCGGAGACAAGTGCGTGCAGGCTCGCGGTTTGCGCGGGTTCCACGACGAAGTAGGCGTTCTCACGGTCGCGCCAGAGCGGCACGAAGAGGAGCACAAAGAGGACGAGCACAGCCAGAACATAGCTCGGTTTCCAGCGGAAGCCCTCGGGAAAGGCTCGGTTCCATACCTCAGCAAGCACCCTGCGCAAAGCGCGTAGACGAGACTTGAAGAGCCCATAAGTCAGGGCTCCGGCGGGGATCAAGGCGAACTCAGCGAAGAGGTTGTAGGTGATGTTGTAGGTGAGGCGAATGACGGCGTAGAGCAGCAGATAACTGTAGAGCCCTGACATGACGGCATACAGCACAAACAGCGGCATGCGGCGGTGCGGGATGACGGGCACGTCTACCGGCAGGCCGAGAATGCGCCTTTGGAACCAGCCGGAGAGAAAGGCGGTGGAACGCTCTTTCAGGTCGGGGATGCCGATGAACTCAGTGAGGAAGTAGTAGCCGTCCAGCTTGATGAGCGGGTTGAGATTGATGAGCACCACGGCGATGCCCGTCAGCAAGATAATCTGGTAAGCGAAGTCGTGCAGTTTCTGGCCAGTCAAGGTGTTCATCCAGACGATCATGGCCAGGCTGCACAAGGTCATCTCCACCCAAATGCCGGCGATGATAGTGGCAAGCCGCTGGTTGCGGGTGGCCGAGACCCAGCCTTCGGTGACGTCGACGAAGAAGCAGGGCGTGAGATAGAGGAACATGAGTCCCATGCTGTGGACCTGGCCGCCGAAGTGTTTGCAGGTCAGGCCGTGCGCGGTCTCGTGGAAGAAACCGAGGATGAGGAAGAGCACCCAGAACTCGGCGATGTCGTAAAAACTCTTATGGGCAAAGTTGTAATAGAGGTAGATGTCCGGTCCCAGCGTACTCCAGCGACTGATGAAGACGAGCGCCTGAAAAAACAGCAGAGCCACAAGAATTGTGACCGACCAAGGATTGTAGATAAACGGGCCGATGAGGCGGTCGAGCCAGCCAAGGTATGTATCCGGATCCCAGGCGGAGAAGCTGATGTGCGCGAGGTTTACCTTTGACTTCTGCTGGGCGCGGCGGGCGCGCTGGGCAGTGAGCTTTTCGCTCATGGCGATGTTTTTTTCCTGCGGCGTCTGGTACCAGAAGTCGGAGGCGTCCATGTTCTGGGCGAAGATGCGGACGTCCTCCACGGACATCTGGATGCCGGTGTTCTCTAGGAACAGCTCGGAGATGTCCTGGTAGGATCGGACGCCGTCGAAGAGGCTGACGAGCTGCCACTGTGCCGGTTCGAAGCGGAAGAAGTTTGCTTTGCCGCGCTGCATGACGCCGACGATCTGTTCGCCGTCGAGGATGTCTTCGCGGACGATGAGGTCGGGATCGAGACGGGGCGGATGCGCTCGCGTCAGACGTGCCCGGGGGATCTCCGGCAGGGCTGCGTCGAGGGCTTCGCTGAGATTCATTCGAGCTCTCGTCCCATGCGTGCGGCGGCCACCTGCATGGACATGCCCGGCTTGAGCAGCGGGGAAGGATGAGCGAGCGCGCCGATCACCTGAACGCTTCCGCTGGCAGGATCGACGGCCGGGCTGACGTGGAGGACTCTTGCGGGCTGATGCAGGGCAGGGTAGCTGGGTGTCGTCAGGGTCAAGGGAGCGCCGGCGGGGAAGGCGGCCATTGCGGACTCCGGCACGGTGAACAGGATGCGTAGAGGAGCCTCAGCCGTGATCCAGAAGAGGACGTCGCCCTTCTTTACCTCCTGCGCCGGGCGAAGGGACTGTCTGCCAACGACGCCGGTGAACGGTGCGAGGATGCGGCACTGCTCCAGTTGGAGTCTGGCGGCGTTCAAGTCAGCTTCCGCGGCGGTGGTATCGGCGCGATAACGCGCAACTTCTGCGGTCACCTCATCGAGCTTGTACTTGACGTGCTCCCAACTCTCTTCGCTCAGGATCTTGTCGGCGCGCATCTGGTCGGCGCGGCGGAGATCGGCACCGTCCATCTTCTCTTCGGACTCCCACTCGAGGACCTGGGCTCGCAGCGAGGTGATCTTTGCGGTCTGCGAGGCGACCGCCGCCTGCAAGGATCGGGTATCGAGTGAGGCGAGGAGTTGACCTCGCTTGACGTGATCACCGATCTCGACGGCGATGGTGGCGATGCGGCCGTCGCGCTCTGCGGCCACGTCTGCCTGCTGCTCGGCGACCAGCGGACCAGTGGTGGTAAAGGGAGCTGGAGCGGCCTCCTTCGGTTCAGGCGAGACAGCGGCTGGGGCGGGCGCCGGTGCGACTGGAGTCGAAGAGACGGGAGGTGCCGGGGATTGAGCGGGAGAATGGGAGTCGCAGCCGATCATCCAGGGCGAGAGGAGAAGCATCGCCGCCATGGCCCAGGACGTTTTCGCAAAGGGTACCTTCATAGGGATCACCAGCCGAACCAGTTCCACAAAGTCTTCCATGCCCATAGCCCAGGTCCCCGCAGCAGAACGTAGCCTGCCGGGTGGTAGCCAACCGAGATCTTCGCGCGGCCGGTTATGCCGGAGCGCAGGAGCGCGTCGTTGTTGGCGAGCGGAACCCTGGCGGCAAAGGTGCGGACGCCGTCGCCGCTCTCCGCCTGTGGACTGACGACCTCGACGGTTCCGTGCCAGGAGCGTTGCGGATAGCTATCCAGCTTGATGACGGCGCTTTGGCCGGGAGTGAGGAGTGCGGCATCGCTCTGCGGGATCGCGATATCGACGACGGCGGAAGACAGATCGAGCACCTGCGCGAAGGCCGCGCCCGCGTCCAAATGCTCGCCGGCCGCATTTTGCAGCGACGGCGTCATCACAATCCCTGAAATCGGCGAGCGCAGCCGGGCGTTATCGATCTTGGTGCGGGCTCGGTCGGTCTCGGTGCGGAGATACTCGGCCTGGGCGCGGTCCGCCCCGGCCTGTGCCGCACCGCGGGCGAGATCGGACTGCATGGTCAGGACCGCGGACTGGTACCGAGCCTCAGCCGAGGAGAGATCCATACGCCACTGCATGTCGTTCATGGAGCCGAGAAGCTGTCCGGGCTCGACGCGCTGTCCTTCGTGGGCGAAGACGGCGGTTACGTTTCCCTCGACCGGCGCGGCGACGGTTACGGTATGCTCGGCTGCAACCGTGGCGTCGCCGGTCAGGCGCATCGGCAGCGGGCAGAAGACGAGGAAGAGTGTCGCCGCGAGTGCTCCGGCTGCATACACGAGGTTGCGGCCGCGATTGGTCCGCAGCATGGCCTGCTTGCGCTGCATCAGCGGCTCCAGCAGGCTGATCAGCGGAACTTCGCGGTAGAGCAGCGCGTTGCGGATCGCTACGGTCGCCTGTCCCGCGAGGATCTTGATCATCTCGGTGTGAGATGGCTCAAGGAAGTCCGGGTCGCCGGCCTCATACAGCAGCAGGCCGACGCGCCCTTGATCGTCGATCAAAGGCAATGCAAAGAGAGCGTGAAATCCGGTCGCTTCAAAGTGCTTCACGACCGGCGCGGGTAGATCTTCTTCCGCAGCCTCTTCCCGCTGCCTCAGGTACATGGAGTCCTGCTGGGTCGAGAGCCAGCGCAGCAGATCGTGCAGGAGATCGACCTGGATGTCGCCCAACGGGACATTGGGCAGCCCGGAGATTGCCTTCAACTGCAGCTTGCCGCGGTTGTCCAGGGCTATCGCGCAGCGTTCGAAGGGCAACACGTTCTGCGGACTGTTGACGATGATCTGCAGCAGCCGGTCGAGACGGAGCGTCGAGGTGATCTCCGAGCTGACGTGGACCAGGGCTTCCAGGATCTCCAGTTTTCGCTCGGCGAGCATGAGGCTGGCGTTCTTGAGCGCGCTGCTTACGGTCTCGGCGACGGTGGTAAAGAAGAACTCGTCGTCGTCATCGAACGGCTCGCCGTTGAGCTTATTGACGGCTTCGAGCACGCCGACCTCGGCCTCGCCGTCCATCAGCGGCACCATCGTCGCCGTCCATATAGGCGCATCGGCGCCTTTGTTGCGGACTGCGAGCCTCTCGTCTTCGGCATCGGCGATCGTGACCGGCACACCCTCTTCGGCCATGTCAGCAACATAGCCTTCGCCGGCCTTCTGCAGGATGCCAACATTTACCGTCGCATCGACACCAGCCGAGGCTGTCAGCCTGAGAACGTCGCTGTTGAAGAGCCAGAGATGAACGGCCTGGCATTGCAGCATCGGCATCACCTTGCGAGGGACGAGCGAGGACAGCCGATCGAGATCCAAAGTCGCATTCAGCGACTTCTCCAGATCGTAAAGCTGGGTCATGCGATGCACGGAGTCGAGCAGATTCTCCTTCTCGCGCTCCGAGGCATAGGCGGCCATCAACGCAGGCGTGGCAACCTCGACGAGCGGATCCAAAGCCTCTAACTCTTCCAGCGAGAGCTCTGACGAGAAGGCGATCACCTCGATCGCACCGGAGACCTGCTCCTCCCACACCAGCGGGTAGTAGGCGATCGACGCGATGGGACGGCTCACCTGCAGGTGCCCATACTCTTCCCGCTGCAACTCCGCCCCGCTGAAGATCACCAGGGAAGGATCGGCGAGGATCGCGCCGAAGACGCTGCTTTCAGAGAGCTTTGCGGTCGACGCTACGGAGACATCGCCGGCGCGGGCCGCTGCCTTCCATCCTGCTTCACCAAGCTGCGGATCGAAGCAGTAGACGAGGCATGCGGAGTCCGGGACCAAATCCACTACGGCTGCGGCCAGCACCTTCGCGCGAGCGTTGGAGGACGAAGCCGCAAGCAACTGCGCGGCAGCGTCGACTACTTCAGGAGCCCAGGCAACAGAGGTATCCGGCATAAAAATAGGAAATTGTGACTAACTCGTACAGCGACAGCAAGCGAGAACAGCCCGTGCGGTCTGTTAGCTTTAGTGAGTGATGCAAATGTAATGCATTCCGACGGGAAAGGTAAGAAGAAATCGTGGACCTGGACGTACTGCAAAGCGGCAAGACCTGTACCATCCGGGTCAAGGGAAGGCTTGTCCTGGGAGACGCGCTCGATCAGTTCGACGCTGCGATCGCGGGAGCCTTCGCGAGCGAACACCCCTTTCTGATCTTCAACCTGGAAGGCATGCCCATCATCGACTCTTCCGGCATGGGTGCTATCGTCAACGCCCTGCAGCAGTCGAAAAAGCTGGGCGGAGACACCATGCTTGTAAACCCTTCGCCGTTCGCGGTGAAGACGTTCAAGATGGTGCATATCCTGAGTCTTTTCAAGGTCTTTAACACTGAGGATGAGGCAATCGCGGCTAGTTCTTAAGCAGTTAGGGCTCCGCATCTCTTCCGCGGAGCCCTCACCTCACTCTGATCGCACACGCAGTCAGGCCGATTTTGCCTCGACCTGTGACGATAGTGCCCACCCTGGACGGACCCAGTGGCAGGTATACCCGTTGGGAATGCGCTGGAGATAATCCTGGTGCTCCGGTTCCGCCTCCCAGAAGGCACTTGCTGGGACTACTTCAGTCACAACCTTGCCCGGCCACAAGCCGGAAGCGTTCACGTCGGCGATCGTCTCGTCCGCGACTCGTCTCTGCTCGTCACTGGTGTAGAAGATGGCGGAGCGGTAACTCGGGCCACGGTCGTTGCCTTGCCGGTTGGCGGTGGTGGGATCGTGGATCTGGAAGAAGAACTCCAGTATCTTGCGGAAGCTGATCTGCGCAGGGTTGAAGACGATCTCCACCGCCTCCGCATGGTTGCCGTGGTTGCGGTAGGTTGCGTTCGGCACCTCGCCGCCGGTGTAGCCGACGCGGGTAGAAAGCACACCGGGATAGTCGCGCAGCAACTCCTGCACTCCCCAAAAACATCCTCCCGCGAGAACTGCAGTCTCAGTCATCTCTGCCATGATGATTCTCCTCTTTATCTCCTTGGATGCTAGCCGAACGCGGATGGATTAGCCTCGTGGAATGGATGAATCCTTTGGCCTTGATGCTGATTCCGTCATCAACACGTTTGGCATGATTCCTCATCCGGAGGGCGGCTGGTATACGGAGATGTTTCGGTCTGAAGCTGCGGCGGGAGAACGGCCGGCGGTCAGTGCGATCTATTTCCTGTTACGCGAGGGCGAGCGCTCGCACTGGCATGCGGTCGATGCGACCGAGATATGGTTGTGGCATGCGGGATCGCCGATCCGGCTGCACCTGAGCCGCGAGGGTGCGGACCAGGAGAGCGTGGTGTTGGGCATGGATCTTGAAGGCGGTCAGCGCCCCCAGGCTGTCGTGCCGGAGGGCGTCTGGCAGGCGGCGGAGAGCACGGGGCGCTGGAGCCTGGTCTCCTGTGTCGTGGCTCCGGCGTTCCACTTCTCCGGGTTCACCCTGGCACCGCCGGACTGGACGCCAATCGAAATCCGGCAGATCAAGGGTCGATCTACTTCAAATTCTCATTGAGCAGTTTGGCCAGCCGCGCACCCGCGAGAGCAATCTGCGCCTGGGCGACGGATGCGGATTGGGTGTAGTACGCGGTCGTAATGACATAGGATGCGGTGCCGTCATCCGGCTTCGTTCCCGCGCCAATCGGTGAGGCATAAACATCCTGCTCCGCCAGGTTCAGCGAATCCGTCGCCCAATCGGCGGGATCGATATCCGAGACCCCGGCCGCGCCAGGCAGCATGGTGCCGCTCAGCAGAAGCGGCAGCTTGCTGGCATACGCCACCGCGGGAGCGAGCCCGGTCGCCGCCGGACAGGAGCCGGGCAGGTCATCCCAGAATGCGTGGAGTTCGGAAGGAAAGGACTTCGAAGGCGAGCAAATAAACTTGGCCTGAAGCGTCTTCGAGAGTTTGATCTTCACATCGTTGCCCCCCACGTCGCCGGTCCCGCCGTGGAACCGATCGCTGGCATGAAGCGGCTGGTGGATGTCCCCTACGAGATGCTCGACGAAGATCATGTCGTATGCCTTTAGAAGATCGGGCTCGTCGGAGGCGATGGCCGTACGAAAAGCGTTGATCTGGGTGACGACGTTGGGCAGCGGCGTGGGACCGAGCGCCTCGCCATCGTTGGTGAAGGGCTGATCGATGAAGTGCCAGTAGCCGTGGCTGAACTGGTCGTCGAAGCCAACGTTCACATCCTCGGTCAGCCCCGGCGGAGGCGTGTCGGAGTCCATCAATCCCGCATGCTTGATGCTGTCCGCCCAGGTAGCGGCGCGCATGAAGAGGAACTCGTTCTTCTTCGCAGTGGAAAGCCCGGGCGGGAGTTGAGTCACCCACTCGGCGTAGCCCGGAATATCTCCCTCGCTGGTGTGGATCGCTGGAACCTGCATCAGCAGCGCAAGCACGCGGGTCTTTGTCGCCGGAGTCATCTGCTTCCAGGCGACATACGCGATCGCCTCGTGACCGACATTCCCCCAGGCGCAGGCCGGTGCCGGGATCAGCAGAAGAAGGATCAGACTGGACGTAAGCAGGACTCTGGATAGGTTGCGCATCGATTTCGCTCCTTGGACAAAACAGGGTGGCCCGAGGTCCCGATCATAAGCCGCGGCTGTGAATAGATGGCGACAGGCTTGCAGATCCTGACCAGCCGGCCAGCGAGGGCGAACCCGGAGCTCCCATACAATCTGTTGAGGATGCCGAAGCTCATCATTAACGCCGACGACTTTGGCCTGACGCAAGGAGTCAACCGGGCGATCATCGCGCTGTACCATGCGGGCGCCTTGACTTCGACCAGTCTCATGGCAACGGCTCCCGCGATTGAGGATGCGATCGACCTTGCACGGCAGAATCCGGGGCTCGGGGTGGGGTGCCATCTCAACTTCGTGGAGGGTTCGCCGGCCGCTCATCCGGAGTCGATCCCCACGTTGCTCGGGGCGGATGGAAAGACCTTCCGTCCTTCCATGGCGGACTTCGCACAGGCAGTCTTGCGGGGATCAGTCGTGCCGGAAGAGATTGCGCTCGAGACGCAGGCGCAGATTCAACGGTTGCAGCGCGCGGGCATCGACGTCACGCATGTGGACACGCACAAGCACACGCATGTCTTCCCGTTGATCGCCCGGACGATCATCCACATCGCCCAACGCTGCGGGGTACACGCCATCCGGAACCCGTATGAGCCTCGCTGGTCGCAGAAACTCGCACACGCATCACTAAGCAGGAAGATCTTCCTTCGTGCCTTTGAGCTCTCGCGGGCCGGCTTCTTCAAGCTGCCGGAGATCGTCGCCCGCGAGGTGCTGACGACGGAAGGGACGCTTGGAATCCGTGCGACTGGCACCATGTCTCCGGAGGTTCTTCTTCATACGCTTGAGGCCCTACCAGCCGACGGGCTCTATGAGCTTTGCTGCCATCCCGGTTACAACGACGGTGCACTCGGCGCGATGCGCACCCGTCTCCGCCAATCCCGCGAGGCTGAGCTGCGCATGCTGCTGGAGATTATTCCGGAGAGATTCCGAAGCTCCGGCGGCCCTGAACTCATCCACTATGGAAACCTTGGTGTAGCCGGACTACAGCGTGCATCGGGGCAGTTTGAGCCGCACGACGGCTATGAAAAGGTTCTATGACCGCCAGCGATGCTCGCCCCCTGCGTATCGGCATCACCTGCTATCCAACGTACGGCGGTTCCGGTGTGGTCGCGACCGAGCTTGGGATCGAGCTGGCGGCGCGTGGTCACGACGTCCATTTCATCACCTCTTCCCCGCCCTTCCGGCTGACCGGCCGTGAGGCGAACATTCACTTCCACGAGGTGGAGGTGATGCACTATCCCCTCTTCGAGCATCCGCCGTATGATCTTGCCCTGGCCACGCGCATGGCTGAGGTGGCGGAGTTCTACGAGCTTGACCTGCTCCATGTGCACTATGCCATTCCGCACTCTGTCTCGGCGTACCTGGCCAAGCAGATGCTGGCGACTCGCGGCGTGCACCTGCCGTTCATCACCACGCTTCACGGCACCGACATCACGCTGGTGGGGCTGGACCGGTCTTACCTGCCGATCACGCGCTTCGGCATCGAGCAGAGCGATGGAGTGACGGCCATCTCTTCCTACCTGAGCGACCGGACACACAAAGCCTTCAAGATCGACACCGAGATCGAGGTCATCCGAAACTTCGTCAACTGCGACGTCTACGTGGCGAAGCCGGAGTTGATCGACGAGATGCGCCCGCGTTACGCGTCAGCCGATGAAAAGCTGATGGTGCATCTCTCCAACTTCCGCCCGGTGAAGCGCGTCGCGGATGTGGTGCAGGTCTTCGCGCGGGTCGCGGCAGAGGTGCCGAGCCGGCTGATGCTGATCGGCGACGGCCCGGACCGCTCGACCGCGGAGTATCTGGCGCGGAAGCTCGGCGTGCAGGACCGCGTCCATTTTCTAGGCAAGCAGGATAACGTCAACGAACTGCTACCGATCGCGGACCTGATGGTGATGCCGTCCGAGATGGAGAGCTTCGGACTAGCGGCGCTTGAAGCAATGGCTTGCCGGGTGCCGGCGATCGCGACAAGGGTCGGCGGCGTGCCGGAGTTGATCGAAGATGGGGTGAATGGGATTTTGTGCGAGGTTGGAGATGTGGACGGGATGGCTCGGGCGGCGATCCGGCTACTGCAGAGTCCCGCGAAACTGGAAGATATGCGGGTAGCCGCGCGCAAGACAGCACAGGATCACTTCTGCGCCAGCGGCATCATCGGCAAGTACGAGGCATATTACCGGCGAGTTCTCGCCCGGTAGCGTTCACCCTGAGCGTCAGCGGGTGAAGCCCCGCACCACGCCTTCCACGGCGTCACGAACCTTGCCCCAGCCGTTGTCGCCTTCGAGGATCGGCATGTACAGGGTGACACGGGTGCCGCGGCCGGGCCGGCTCTCCATCTTGACCTCCGCGCCGGCCCCGTACAAGACCTCCATGCGTTCGCGAACATTTTTCATGCCAATTCCGGTTCCGGGGCGCTGGATATTGCCTGCGGATGGACGATCCGGCGACATACCGACCCCGTCATCTTCGACCTCGACCAGCATGCGGCCGTCGTCCATGATCCGGCTGCGCAGGGTGACGGTGCCGCCTTCGATCCGAGGCTCAAGACCGTGCTTGATGGAGTTCTCAATCAACGGCTGCAGCAGCATGCTGGGGACGACGACACTCAGGGTGTCCGGCGCGATCTCCTTGACAACGCGAAGTTTCTCTCCGAACCGCACGACCTCAATGTCCAGGTAATCGTCCGTGAATGCCAGTTCCTCCGAGAACGGTACAAAGGCTTCGCGATCCTTGAGCAGGATACGCAGGATGTTGGCAAGCTTCACGATCATCTCGCGGGCAAGCTCCGGCTTGGACCGCACTAAGGAAGTAATGGAGTTGAGCGTATTGAAAAGAAAGTGGGGATTGATCTGGCGCTGCAGCGCGTCGAGCCTTGCTTCGAGCAGCAGGCGCGATTGTTCCTCCAGCTTGCGCTCGATGCGAATCTGATTCCAGATCTTGAGCGGAATGCCAACGACGACCGGAGAGGCAAGGCAGATGGTCAGCTCCACGCCCCACCGTTCCGAGCTCAGCTCAAAGAACCGGCGCGGGTAGCGCCGCGAGAGCTCGCTGGTGACGAACTGCATCGCCGCAATCAGGGTCAGGAGCAGGATCTGGCGGTCGAAGCCGGGACGCTTCAGGTTGCGGGTGATCCAGCGGTAGATGCTGAGGTCAATCAGCGGCGAGAACGACCACACATCCTCCGAGGCTGCGAAGCGGGAGAACGCGCCAAAGATGGCCGCGACGATAAGATTTACAGTCAGCGACCAATATTCGCCGTGCAGCAGCGCGGGGACGGCGAGGGCGGCGGCCCCGGCCATGGCGGGGAGCGGCCCCAGGATCAGGCCGAGCAGGATGATGGCTTCAAAGGAGATATCTGCGGCGAGAAAATTGGGCACGCGCACTCGAATCCACACCCCGAGCACGAGCGGACCGATGAAGATCGCAACCAGCTGGCTCGTCTGACGAAGCGTACGGTTCGGCAGCAGCAGAAGATCGCGAAAGGTCCGGGAGCGGGCGAGAGAACTTGATATGGCCGCGGCAACGCCAAGTTCGACCAACAGCGTGATAAAGATGAGGCTGTCTGAAACGGACTTCACAGGATAACTGTATCGCGCCACCTTCCCGTTGCCCGCCGGTCGCCGCGGCCGGCATCTACTGAAATGGCGATCGCCGAGGGGGGCATGGAGTTGCAAACGGAACGCGCGGCACAGCCGAATCTCGCAGGCGACGGTGCGGTGGAGTTGTCGTCCAAGATGTGGCTGATGATCCTGTTGACCGGCGCGGGAGCAGGCTTGACGAGCGGTCTGCTGATGTCTCTTCTGCGCTGGGTGCAACATACCAGCTACCGGTACAGCTCTGGGGACTTCCTGAGCGGAGTGCGCGGCGTCTCCGGTGAGCGCCGCGTGATGGTGATGGTGTTGGCCGGCGTGCTGGCGGGGTTGGCTCTGCTCGGTCTGCGCAAGGTGATGGCGGGCAAGCCGCACGGCGTCACCGGTGCGGTGTGGAGACGAGACGGCGCATTGGCCGCGGGTCCCACCACGCTGGAGGCGTTCATCTCGATTGTGCTGGTGGGGATGGGAGCGGCAGTGGGACGAGAGGCCGCGCTGAAGGACGTGGGTGCGGTGGTCGCGGAGAGGCTCTCCGCCTGGACCGGCTTGTCGCCGGCACAGCGGCGGCTGCTGGTGGCTGCGGGCGCGGGTGCGGGAATGGCGGCCGCCTATAACGTACCCCTTGGCGGCGCGCTGTTCGCTGCGGAGGTACTGCTGGGGAGCTTGAGCGTGGCCAATCTGCTGGCGACCGTGACTACCTCTTCAGTGGCGGTGTGGGTCTCCTGGCTGCTGCTGCCGAATGCCCCCACCTTCAGTGTTCCGGCGCTCACCGTCTCGCGCGGCCTGCTGATCTGGGCGGTGCTCGCGGGGCCGCTGCTGGGTATGGCCTCCGCGCTCTACGTCCAGGTGATCGCCTGGGCGGAGAACGGACCGCCGAAGGGCTGGCTAATCGTCGCGGCTCCTATGCTGGTCTTTGCGGGGTTAGGCGTTGCGTCGGTCTGGTTTCCGGAGATCCTCGGCAACGGAAAGAATGTCGTCCAGGAGGCCTTCAGCAGCCGACTGGGCACCGGCCTCATCTGCTGGCTGCTGGTCCTGAGACCTCTGGCGACGGCGCTTTGTCTCAAGGCAGGTACGCCCGGGGGCCTGTTTACCCCAACGATGACCTTCGGCGCGCTGCTTGGCGGGTTGCTCGGGCAGGGATGGAGTTACGTGGCGCCGGGCACGGCAAAGGATAGCTACGCCATTCTGGGCGCGGGCGCGATGCTGGCCTCGGCCTCACAGGGGCCGGTGTCCTCGATCATCTTCATGCTGGAGCTGACGAACCACACCGACTCGCTGATCGTGCCTTTGCTGCTTGCGGTGGTGGGCGCAACCGCAGTCGGCAGGTTGCTTGAAGCACGATCGATCTACTCGGTGAGAGGATGACCGGCTGACCGGCTGACCGGCTGACCCTAGATCGTTCGATAGTGGACAGATTTGGCCGTGTGCGAACAGAAGCAAGACGAGGTTTCAGGGGCAATGGCAGTCTTTGCCCTGCAAACATGCATCAAGGACTTGGACTTCCGCTTGCATCCCATCCGGATGATCGAATCACAGCGTTGCAGGAAGGTGACCAGGAGATGGCTACACTGACACAGGATCTTCGCTTTGGGATGCGGCAGATGCGCCGCTCGCCGGGGTTTGCGGCGACGGTGATTCTGACGATGGCGCTTGGAATTGGAGCGAATGCGGTAGTCTTCGGCATTCTGAATGCGCTGGTGCTACGGCCGCTCGACCTGCCCATGGCGCATCAGCTCTACTTCTTCAATCAAGTCAACGGTGGCCAGGTCAACACGGCGTTTTCCTATCCGGACTACCTCGATCTGCGCGAGCGCAACTCCACGCTGCAAGGGCTGACTGCGGCGCGCTTCAACCGCGTGGGTGTCGAGTACGGCGGGGTCGCGGCCAGGACCTGGTTTACCGAGGCTTCAGGGAACTACTTCGACGTGCTCGGCGTCAAGCCGTATCTTGGACGATTCTTCCATGAAACCGATGAGCATGGGCCCAACTCGGCCCCCTACGCAGTCATCGCCTACGACGAGTGGAAGACGATGATGAACGGCGACGTTGGTGTCGTGGGCAAGGTGATCGAGCTGAACAAGCAGCCGTATACCATCCTCGGGATCGCGCCGAAAAACTTTGTTGGAACCGAGCTGTTCGCGCATCCGGGGCTTTGGGTTCCAATGGTCAACGAAGAGAAGCTGGAAGGCG
Organism: uncultured Granulicella sp.; assembly: GCA_965198885.1. Classification (GTDB taxonomy): domain Bacteria; phylum Acidobacteriota; class Terriglobia; order Terriglobales; family Acidobacteriaceae; genus Edaphobacter. The sequence continues at coordinate 4,255,595 of OZ240677.1, forward strand.
GGTACAAGTTTCTCGAATCGCGTGGCGATCATGGGCTGTGGCTGGTAGGACGGCTGAAGCCGGACGTGACCAGGGGTGCGGCGGAAAGCAATCTGAATACGGTTGCAGCGCAACTGGCCAAGCAGTATCAGCAGGACGAGACCTTGAATGTACGGCTGGCCAAGCCTGGTCTGCTGGGCGATCTGCTGGGCGGCCCAGTGCGGGCGTTCTTATACGGAGTGATGCTGCTGGCCGGGCTGGTGCTGCTTGCGGCGTGCGCGAACCTCGCAAGCCTGTTCGCCGCGCGGGCCGGTGACCGGGCACGGGAGCTGGCGGTGCGGCTTGCCCTGGGATCGACGCGCGGGCGGATACTGCGGCAGCTGGTGGTGGAGTCGCTGCTCCTCTCCGTCGCCGGCGGAGCGGCTGGGCTGGCCTTGGGCCGCGGGCTGCTGGCGGCACTGAGCCAGTTGAAGCCTCCAGCTGACATGCCAGTAGGCCTGGATGTGCACGCGGACCTGCGTGTGACGCTGCTTGCGCTGGGACTTTCTGTGATCTGCGGGATGTTCTTCGGGCTCGCGCCCGGCTGGTCTGTTATTCGGCGCGACTCCTACCAGGTGATCAAGTCAGGTGCGGTGAAGACAGCGGGCGGCCGGCGCTGGACGCTGCGGGATGGCTTGCTGCTGCTGCAGATCTTGCTTTGCTCCATCCTGGTGACCTCCTCGCTGGTCTCCGTGCGCGGCTTGTCGCGGAGCATGCACGCGAACTTCGGCTTTGTGCCGGCGAACGTGACGCTCGCGACCTTCGACCTGAAGATGGGCGGCTACACGGACGAGCAGGTCCTCCAGTTCCAGAAGCGTGTGCTCGATGAGGCGGCGGCCCTTCCCGGCGTTGAGCAGGTGGGGATCGCAAGCCGGCTGCCGCTTGGGCTGGACTCCTCCACCACGTCCATCTACCGCGACGGCACCACCGACATGCGGCCATCGAACGCGGTAGCGACCGCGAACTACTATGAGGTCTCCCCGGGATACATCAAGACAGCGAAGACTAACCTGATCGCCGGACGGGATTTTACCTGGGAGGATAAGGCAGGAGCGCCGCAGGTTGCGCTGATCAACCAGACGCTGGCGCGCCTGTTATACGGTTCGGCCGATCCGGTCGGGAAGTACCTCATCCGCGGCGATCGTATCCGGGTCATCGGCGTGGTGGAGGACGGCAAGTACACGACGCTGAACGAAGATCAGACCGAGGCAATCTATATGCCCCTGGCACAGTCGCAGAGCAGCACGACCGTATTGCTGGCGCGCGCCAAGGCCACGGCGGGAGCGGACCCGGAGGTCGCGGCGGGCCTCCAGCGTCTGCTGCATGGGCTTGATCCCGGGCTGCCGCTTTCGATCGGCAGCTGGCAGCAGGGACTCGGCATGGTGCTGTTCCCGGCGATCGCGGCCACCCTGGCGCTTGGCACAATGGGTCTGCTGGCGGCGATGCTGGCGCTGACCGGAATCTTCGGGATGGCCTCCTACTCGGTCAGCCGGAGACTGCGCGAGCTGGGCATCCGCATGGCGCTGGGCGCGGCTAGGCGGCAGATCCTGCGAGCGGCGATTGGCCGTCCCATGCAGCTGCTAGTCATCGGTTCGGTGCTTGGACTGGCGGCCGGCGGCCTGGCGAACAAGCTCCTGGCCGCGATCGTCTATCAGGCCACCAGCCGCGATCCTCTCGTGCTGATCGGAGTCGTCGTGAGCATGGCGGCGGTGGGTGCGTTGGCGGCCTGGGTTCCGGCGCGGCGTGCGCTGGGCATCCAACCCTCCAGGCTTTTGCGGGAGGAGTAAGCACTACTTGCCGGAGTACGGGCTCTTCAGCAGCTTGTGCGCGGCGTCGGCCTGAGACTGGTCGCCGCCCGGCGAAAGCGTCTTCTGGTACTGGGCGATCGCGCCGTTGCGATCGTGCAGCAGATCCAGCATCTGGCCGGCGTTCAGTTCAGCCCGCTTGCGCAGCCAGTCTGAGTTATTGGGCTGGTCGGCGGACTCCTGGTAGTGTTTCGCGGCATCCTGGATATCGTTCTGGCCGCGTTCGGTGTCGGCAAGACCGAAGAAGGCCATCTGCAGCCGAGGGTCTGTGAAGTACCCGGGCTTTCGCGCGTCGCCGATGACCTGCTTGTAGATCGCGATCGCCGCCGGTCCGTCGCCCTTATCCTTGGTTAGGTTCGCCTCCTCCAGGCGGAAGAGATAGTCGTGCGGAAACTGCTGCGCCAGCCCGTGTTGCACCGCAAGCGCCTCCGCATAGCGGCCGTCGTGGCGCAGGAACAACGAGAGCGTGGTGCGGGCTTCGACGCTGGTCGCCGTGCCGTGATCGGCGGAGATGCGCAGCAGATCGAGCCCGCGCTGCTTGTTGCCGCCTACGCCGGCGATTCCGACCATCATCCGCACCAGTCGTGGCAGGCTCGCCACCGCGAACTGCTGGATTCCGATGGCCATATTCGCATCGGCGTACTCCGGATCGATCTTGAGTGCCGCTTCAGAGTCGTTCCGCGCCGCCAGCCCCTGACGCGCCGCGGCAAAGAAGGAGTGATCGGCCAGCGTGATGAAGGCCGCGTGCAATCCACGCGCATAGCCCCGGGCGAAGTAGAGGTTCTTCGCATCCGGATCGTTGGGGTTCTGTTTCAGGCGCTGCTCGACGATGTTCTGCACTTGGCTCAGCAGGGCTTCGATCCGCTGTCGCGTCGCGTCCGGAATCTCGACCTTGCGCTGCGTGGTCAGGAAAGAATCATGCGCGTAGTACGTCGTGTCGAGCAGATCCTGATGGTACAGCTCACGAAAGATGGTGACCATCAGCACATAGCCTGAAGCCATCGGGTCCTGCGGATGAGTCTTCAGAACCTGCTCGAATCGCGCCAGTGCGCCGTCGTAGTCCAGGTTATAAAAATGTGCGTACGCATCGCGAACGACAGGATCGAAGTTCAGGGGATCGGTGTGCGGATTTGCCTGCGGATTCTGCGCAAAGGAAGACGAGAGGAAGCCAAATGTCACCAGAAAGCAGGCGAACAAGCGCAAAGACCGGAAGAGATTTCGTAGGTTCATGGAAGGACTTCCGCTGAAGAGCACTGGGGATTGTGATGGCTCGATGAATGTATCAAGCGATCGACTGCGATTGATCGCAAGCGACTCAGGTCACCCGTACACTATACCTTGTAGAAGCACTTGGGATAGGTGGCACAGGCGTAGGGCGAAACAGGAAATCAACGGTTCCACAAGGTTGCTGCCGATGACAAGAGTTCAACTCTTACAGTTGCTTCTGGGACAGGCAAAGGCGAACGGATTCCAGTTCAGACACTGGTATGTACGGACACTTGGCATCTCCTGGGTGGACGGACAGACCGCCCTCGAGACGCTGGCCCAGCAACGCCGCTACTATGCGCTTCTCTTCTCGCATGAGTTCGCCCAGAGCTTCTGGAAACCGGGCGAGATCATCACCTTCCTGGTGCCGACCTCCACCTTCCAGAGGCGCATGCCGAACGGAAGCGTCGGAGTCGTCAATCGCAAGGGATACACCCGCCGCAGTATGCGTCAGGACGCCTGGAGATACCACCTGAAAGAGCTTGCGGTCAGCGACGACCCCTTGCGTTACATGCGCCGGTATCTTCGCATCGACCATGAAGCGGAGGAGCTGGAAGAAGCCGGCTGAACCCCGGCCTCAGACGTTGCGCTCGCCGCGGATTCGATTGATCTGCTTCAGGTGATGTAAGCCGTGGATGAGATGAAATTTTCTCCACTGCTGCGAGGTCAGCGGGCCCAGAATCTGGTGCGAAATGGCTTGCGTACCCCGGCCGAAGACCAACTCTGCCCGGCCGATCAGCGCATCCATCCGCTCCAAATCCGTACGCAGCACGGCGGCGATCTCCCGGCCGGACTGAAGGATGGAAGGCGCAGCGGGATGCACCGTCTCCGGCGCCTTTCGACCGTAAGGAAAGTAACCAAGCTTCAACATCGCAAACTGTCCCATCCGCTGCCCGAGGCTCGGACGCGCTCGCGTCGGTGTACCCTTCGCCAGGCGAGCCTCAAACGTGACAGACGTTAGCTGATAGGTGAGCAGCAGATGCTCCACGATCTGCTGGATACTCCAGCACTCCGGGCGCTCTCTCGGAGAGAGCTGTGTCTGGGTGGCGTTCAGCGGCTCGATTGGGGAGCGGAGCCGGAGTTCCAAGGTCGTCAGTTCCGGGGACATGGTGTTCCTCGCGGCCCGGAACCGCTCCGGGGGGATCAGTGTATCTCGGTCAACGCGTGCCGGGCGACCTTATCATGGTCTCCACCCGGGTCGAGCTTGAGATAAGCCGTGTACTCGGTGACCGCCTCATCGTTCTTCTTGAGCTTCTGCGCCGCCGCGGCCAAGGCAAAGTGTGCCTCCGCGTCATCCGGATAAAGCCGAACCGCATCCTTGGCGCGATTGTAAGCTCCGATGAAGTTCCCGCTGGCAAGATAAAAACGGGAGACCTCAAGATCCTTATCCTCCCTGGCATCCGGGTCCTCGACCTTCGCCAGTTTGCGGCGGCGGCTCACTACCGTTGACCCGGATGAACCCTCATCCTTCAGCGGAGAGGCTGCCGGCTCGCCGGGATTCGGAGTGTCCGGAGAAGAAGAGCTGGAAGAGCTTGAAGATCCGGAAGATTTCGTCTCCGGAGGCTCGCCGGGAAAGGGAAAACCGGAGTCGTTCGCAGCCGGCTTGCTCGCCGGCGCGGCCGGAGCAGGCCCGGCCGGGGAAGGTGCTGCCGGAGCCTCGCTGGAGCTATCCGGAGCGCTGGGCAGCGGCAACGTTCCCGCGTCCTTTGCCTCGCCCGGAAAAGCAAACTTGTCATCCGCCGCGGGAGCCGGCGCCGGTGCACCGGCAGTGGTACATGGATCCTTCTTCGTCGGCTTGCAGGGTGCAGCCGTGAGCGGAGGAGGAGGAGGCGTATACGCCTGGGCCCGCACGGTGCGCGGGAGTCCGGCGACGCCGCAGAGCAGCGCGAGAAGGGCAAGTCGAGATGGTGTACTCTGCTGAAACATCAGACGCGGCGTCGAACCATCGAAGCTGTAAGGTTTGACGCTAAGTACAAGCATAAAGGGTGGGCTTACAGGGATGATTCCAGGCCTGGTGATTCGTTCATCGGAGATTCACGCAGCAGGTTGCTACACGACCAAGGCCGTTCGCAAGGGCAAGCGCATCTGCGAGTACGACGGCCCGCGCCTGACCAAGGCAGTCGCCGATGAACGCTACGCGGATCGCTGGGTGACCTATCTCTTCGGCTACGGCAACCGCGAGATGGTCATTGACGGCTTCGGCACCGCCATGTTCATGAACCATTGCTGCTCGCCCAACTGCGAGACCGAAGAGGAAGACGAACGCATCTTCGTCGTTGCGCTACGGAATATCGCGGCAGGCGAAGAGCTGACCTACGAGTATCACCTCTACGACTCCGACGAAACCACTCAGGACTGCTTCTGCGGTGCGCCCAACTGCCGCGGGACCATGTTCTCCGAGGCCGAGATGGAACGCCGTGCTCGCCTGAAGACGAAGCATTGATCACGGGCAGATCGTAGAATGAAACAGTGAGGTGGCTTCAATGCACTACCCGGACGCGTCCGATTGGCATGGCTGCGAAGCGGTACAGTTCAACCCGGACAAGCTGAGCGGACGTGCCACGGTGGGCGCCACCCGCATGGACGCTGACGGTGTGTTAAGCAACTTCGACGACGGCCTGAGTGAAGAAGAGATCGCTGAGAGCTTTCAGGTCGATCTGGATGCTGTCCGCAACATCATCGCCTTCGCGCAGTCCAAACGGATGAAGGCGATTGTTTGAAGGTCTTGCTGGATCACAATTTTCCAGCGCAGTTGCTGCCTCTTCTCAGCGAGCACGAAGCCTTTACAGCAAAGCAAATGCACTAGGATCTTCCGGGTAACGGACTTTCGCTGGCGGCAGCGGAGAACGCCCGCCTTTACCGTGATGATCACGGGCGATTAAAGCATCCTCTTTCAACAGAACAACGAGCGCCGCCGGATCGCTCTGCTGGTGCTCAGTACGACAAACCGGACCACGGTTGTCGCAGCCGGTCCAGAAATTGCCGAGGCGCTGACCCGTATTCAGCTCGGCGGCTTTGAGTTGCTTGATCTGACAAAGTCTGGCTGACAAACCTTTACCGTCTTCCACTCTCGCCACCTTTGTGCCTTGCGTCTTCACCTGGGGACCGGCGGTAGAATAAGGCAGAGAGAGTATGGGTTATCAGGTATTGGCCAGGAAGTACCGGCCACAGCGTTTTGCGGATGTCGCGGGACAGGACCACGTCACGGTCACGCTGATGAACGCGTTGACCCAAAACCGCATTGCCCACGGCTACATCTTCAGCGGTCATCGCGGCATCGGCAAGACGACCATCGCCCGCATCCTTGCCTGCGCCCTGAACTGCCGCAACCCGATCGGCAGTGATCTCCGCCCCACCGCCGAGCCTTGCCTGGTCTGCGAAAGCTGCACCGAAATTCGCCAAGGCAACGCCGTCGACGTCATAGAGATCGATGCCGCCACCAACCGTGGCATTGACGAGATTCGGGAGCTCCGCGACGCCGCCCGCTATCGGCCATCCCGCGACAAGTACAAGATCTACATCCTCGACGAAGCCCATCAGATCACCGACGCCGCGTTCAACGCGCTCCTGAAGACACTGGAGGAACCGCCCGACCACATCGTCTTCATGATGGCGACGACCCAACCGGAGGATATCCCGCAGACCGTCCGCAGCCGCTGCCAGCACTTCAGCTTTCACGCCGTCAAGCTGGTCGATATCCTCGCTGAACTCCGCGGCATCGCGGAGCACGAAGGCGTCGACGCCGACGAGAGCGCACTCGCCCTGCTCGCCGAGGCCGGCGACGGCTCCATGCGCGACGCCCTCAGCATAATGGATCAGGCCATCGCCAGCGCCCCGGTCGAAGACGGCCGCGCCCGCCTGGACGCAGGCCAGATCCGCGAGCTGATGGGCACTGTCCCGAACGCCGTCTTCGAGCGCATCCTCCAGGGCGTCGACGCAAACCGCTCCGCCGAGGTCATCACCATCGCCAACGAGCTCCTGGACGCGGGCAACTCCCCCGCCCAGCTCGCCCGCCAGGCCGTCCGCTATCTCAGAAGCTGCGTCATCGCCAAGATCACCGGCATGACGCCTGAGAACACCAGCGAAGGCGTCGGCAGCGAACTCCTCCAGATCTCGCCGGACGAGCAACGCCGCGCCGCCCGCACCGCTGCCCTCTTCACCGAGGAAGAGTTGACGCGCTTTCTCCAGGTCATGCTGCGCACCTTTGACGAGCTCGGCTACCGCCAGGAGCAGCGCTTTCACTTCGAGCTCGGCCTCCTGAAGCTCGTGCATCTCAAACGCCTGCTGCCCGTCGAAGAAGTCCTCAGCTCCCTTAGCGGCGCAGGCATCAAGTCTCGACCTATAGCTGCTACCGCAGCGCCTGCGAAGACCGCACCTGCCCCGCAGCCGGCCCGGTCTGAGCCCGCCAAGCCGGCGTTCTCCCCCTTTGAGCGAGACTCGCGGAAGCGCCGCTACGACGGCGTCGCACCCGGCGTGTCCGCCGCTCCCGAACCGGCTCCGATCCCTGTCGCGACGGCCCCCCCGAGAGTCTCAGACCCGCCCGTCGCAGCGCCTGCGCCTGCAGTCGCACCCGCGCCGGTAACACCCGTGGACTCCACTCCTGTCGCGGTCGCAGAGCCTGTGCCTGTCCCTGCGGCGGTTCCTGTTCCGCCTCCCATCGCGCTTGAGCTCCCCACGATGGAAGAAGTTTCCATCGAAGAAGAAGCCGAAGTGCCCCTTCCTCAGCCGGTCTTCACCCCGGCCGCGACCAGCGACGCCGCTCCGATCCAGCGCGCCGTCGTAGACGCGTTGATCGCCGCCAAACAATCCTCCGCCGCGGATGCGATGAGCGACGCCGCCTGGACGATCACCGCGAACGAAGCCCGCGTCCAAACCGAGCTCTCCAAGACCATGCTCCCCGTGGTCCTCAATCCCGAGGCAGAAAAGATCGCCCGCGCCGCCCTGCGAGAGATCGCCGCAACACTGAAGCTTGTCCTTCTTCCCGGCGCAGCCAAGGCGAACGCCGCCAAGAAGCCCAAGTCAGCCCTTGCCGGCTCCGCCCAAGCCAAAGCCCTCGAGCATCCCATGGTGCAGGAGGCGCAAAAGCTCTTCGGCGCCGAGATTCAAAGCGTCATCGATCTATCCGAATAGCATCCCAACAAGAAAAGAGGCGCGAATGGACTTCGGCTATATGGGCAAGATGCGCGAGATGATGGCAGCCGCATCCGCAATGCAGGAACAGATGGAGCAGAAGCTCACCGAGACCGTCGTCGAGGCACAGTCCGGCGGCGGCCTGATCACTGTCCGTATGAACGGCCGCAAGGAGGTCCTGCGCCTCAAGATCGCCCCCACTGCAAGGGGCTCGACCGCAAGCGACCTGGAGATGCTCGAAGACCTGATCACCGCCGCCGTCAACGAAGCCGGCCGCCGCGCCGACGACGCCATGAAGGCCAGCGTCGGCGGCATGATGGGCGGCCTCGGCCTGCCGGGACTCGGCTCTTGACCACACGTTTCGCCGAGCCGATGACCCGTCTCATCGAGGAACTCCGCAAGCTGCCGGGCATCGGCGCCAAGACCGCCCAGCGTCTCGCCTTCCACGTTCTCCGCTCCCCCGCCGAAGACGCCGATGCCCTCTCCGACGCCATCCGCGAGATCAAGAAACACCTCCGCCTGTGCTCCGTCTGCAACAACATCACGGACGTCGACCCCTGCAACTACTGCACCAGTCCCATCCGCAATCAGCGCCTCGTCTGCGTCATTGAAGAGCCCACCAACATCGCCACGGTAGAGAAGACCCGCAGCTACAACGGCGTCTACCACGTCCTACATGGAACCCTCTCGCCCATCGGCGGCGTAGGCCCGGAGCAGCTGCGCATCCGCAACCTCCTCACCCGTCTCGAACACACCGACGAGGTCATCCTCGCCCTCTCGCCCACGACAGAAGGCGAAGCGACCGCCGTCTACCTTAGCACCGAGATCCGCAAAACCAACCAGGGCCTGAAGGTCACCCGCATCGCCACCGGAGTCCCCGCCGGCAGCGACATCGAATACGCCGACGAGGTCACCATGATGCGCGCCATGGAAGGCCGTCGCGACTTTTGATCCAGGTGTAAAGTACAGCTATGACGATCACGGTCGAACTTCCGGACGATCTGAAGAGCCGCCCCAACTTCGCTCGTGAGGCAATCGAAGCCTTCGCCATCGAAGGCTTTCGTTCCGGAGCCTTTTCAATCCCTCTAATGCGAACTCTCCTTGGATTCGAAACACGCTACGAACTTGACGGCTTTCTGAAGGCACATGAGGTTTTTGAGCGCTCATACGGGGTGGGCGATTTTGAGCAGGATCTTGCATCCATCCGGCGGATGGAACTCGCAGGCTTAATCAAGCCATGACCGTTGTCGTGGCCGATACAGGCCCGATCAACTACCTACTGCTTATCGATGAGATTGCTCTGCTGGAACGCTTCTTCGATCGGGTCCTGATCCCCCACGAAGTGCACACAGAACTCCTCTCTGCCCGTGCACCAACGAAGGTCCGCGCCTGGGCTGCACATCTGCCGCAATGGTGTGAAGTACGCCAGACGGCTGCCTTATAGCGAATAGACTTAGAAGACCTCGACCTAGGTGAGAGAGCTGCAATCGAGCTCGCGCTGCAAACTGGCAGGGTCGGCCTGTTGATGGATGATGCCAAAGGGCGAGATGCAGCACGTAAACTTGGACTGGAAGTGGCTGGCACGCTCGGTCTACTGAAGAGAGCCGGCCAGCGTAAGCTTTTGAACTTCGAAGCGGCACTTGATGCACTCCTGAAGACAAACTTCCGAGTCTCACGAGACAAACTCAAGCAGATCCGCGAGAGTGACTGATCAGAGAACTTCTATCGTTCAGATCCTCAAGCTCCCCCCCGTCATCTGCCCCGGCTGCTCAATCTGTAACAAACTCAGGATCGTAGGGCTCAAATCCCGCAAGCTCCCACCCTCTCGCAGCGTCACATCCTTCTCATCGCTCACCAAAATAAACGGCACAGGATTCGTCGTATGCGCCGTATGCGGCCCACCCGTAGCCGGATCAATCAGCATCTCCGCATTGCCGTGATCAGCCGTGATCAGCATCGAGCCCCCATGCTGCCGGATCGCCTGGTAGATCCTGCCAAGCTGCGCATCCACCGTCTCCACCGCCCGGATCGTCGGCTCCATCTTGCCTGAGTGCCCCACCATATCCGCATTCGCAAAGTTCACAATGATCAGGTCGAACGCCGTATCCGTCAGCGCCTTGATCACCGTATCCGCAATCCCCACAGCCGACATCTCCGGCGCAAGATCATACGTCGCCACCTTCTGCGAAGCCACCAGCTGCCGGTCCTCACCCGGAAACGGCTTCTCGATTCCACCATTGAAGAAGTAGGTCACATGCGCATACTTTTCCGTCTCCGCCACGCGCAGGTTGCGCAGATTCGCGACTCCCATTACGTTCGCCAGCAGGTTATCCATGCTCTCCGCCGGAATCACAATGGGCAGCTTATAAGCCTTGTCATACTGCGTCATACAAACGTAATGAATCCGCGCAGGCAGCGTCTGCGGCGGAATCTCCGCATCCAGCTCCGCCGCCTTGGGCAGGTCGCGCCCCATGCTTTGGTTCAGCCCGGACGTGCGCGTCAGCACCCGCGTGATCTGCCGCGCACGATCCGCCCGGTAGTTGAAGTTGAGGACCACATCCTCATCCCGGATCAGACCCTTCGCATCCACAGTAAACGGCTGGATGAACTCATCCGTAATCCCGTTGGAATAGAGTTCACGAATCCGCGCCTCAGCGTCGCCATGCACGCCGCCCTCCGGCGTCCCAGTCACCAGAGCATCAAACGCCTGCCTCGACTTCTCCCATCGCAGGTCGCGGTCCATCGCATAGTACCGCCCGGAGACACTCGCAAGCTGTCCAACCCCAAGCTCCCGAAACTGCTGCTGGAGCTGCTCCATGTACCCAAGCCCACTGGTCGGCATCGTATCGCGCCCATCCATGAACGCATGCACGTAGACGTTCGTCAGCCCCTGCTCCTTAGCCAGCCTCAGCAACGCGTAAAGATGCCGCTGGTGCGAGTGCACACCCCCATCCGAGAGCAACCCAATCAAGTGCAGCGACCGTCCCTTCTGCTGCGCCAGCCCGACCGCACGGAGCAAGGTCGCATCCTTATAGAAAGACCCATCCGCAATCGCCGTATCGATCCGCGTCATGTCCATCCGCACAATCCGCCCCGCCCCCAGGTTCAGGTGCCCCACCTCCGAGTTCCCCATCTGTCCCTCAGGCAGCCCCACAAAGTGCTCGGAAGCCCGCAGCAGCGTGTTCGGATACTCGCGTAGCAGCGCGTCATACGTGGGTTTCCGAGCCTGTGCAATCGCATTTCCATGGGTCTCGGCCCGGTAGCCCCAGCCGTCGAGAATCGTCAGAATGATCGGTTTCGCCATAACTGAAATGAGCATACCGTCTCCGACGTATTCCGCGCCCGCTCGCCTCTCGAGCCCATCCACTGCCTCTCACTGCACCATACTGTTCCCCACTGCTATCCTTAGCCTCGGACTTGAACCGTCCTAAATTAGGAGCCTCCCCGCACAATGATCGATCTCAAGGGCAAAGTCGCCGTCGTCTTCGGCCTCGCCAACAAGCGCAGCATCGCCTGGGCCATCTGCCAGAGGCTCGCCGAGGCCGGCGCCACCCTCGCCATCTGCTACCAGTCCGAACGCCTCCAGCGCGACGCCGAATCTCTCGCCGCCGAACTCCCTCAAATCGACGGCAAACCCACCCGCACCTTCCAGTGCGATGTCGCCTTCGACGACCAAATCGAAGACGTCTTTTCTCACATTGCCACCGAATACGGGAAAGTCCACATCCTCGTCCACGCCATCGGCTTCGCTCCCAACATCAAGAACACCGTCCTCAACACCGCCCGCGAGGACTTCCGTATCGCGCATGATGTCAGCGTCTACTCGCTTATCGCCCTCGCACGCGCCGCCGCCCCGCTCATGCCTGAAGGAGGGTCTATCTTGACCTTGACGTACTACGGCGCGGAAAAGGTCTTCCCCAACTACAACATCATGGGCGTAGCCAAGGCCGCCCTCGAAGCCGCCGTGCGCTACCTCGCCGCCGACCTCGGCGCACAGAAGATTCGCGTCAACGCCATCTCCGCCGGACCCATCAAGACCCTCGCCGCCCGCGGCATCGGCGACTTCTCGAAGATCCTCGACGCCGTAGAAGCCCGCGGCCCGCTCAAGCGCAACGTTGACGCCCTCGAAGTCGGCAACACCGCCCTCTTTCTCTCCAGCGATCTAGCCTCCGGCATCACCGGCGAGATCACCTTCGTCGACTGCGGCTACAACACAACGGGCCTGTAAACATCCCGGTTATCCATTGTCCCTGGCCGTCGCAAAACGCCTTGACGGACAACGAACACCGAACACCACCCAGAGGTCTCACATGCCCGAAACCACCCTCCGCACCCTCCTCCTGCCCGAACTGGAGTCCGAGTTCGCCAAAACCCGCAAGATGCTGTCAGTCGTTCCAGACGGCCACAACGGCTTCAAGCCCCACCCCAAATCGATGTCCCTCTCGCACCTTGCCGGCCATGTCGCCGAGATGCCGGACTTCCTCACCACCCTCATCGCCAGCCCGGACCTCAACATGGGCAAGACCCCCCTCATTCCCTTTCGCATGGAGACCAAGCAACAAGCGCTCGCACAATTCGACGAAGTCGCCGACAAGGCCCTCAGTACAGTCAAGAACACCTCCGATGAGGTCTTCCGCCAGCATTGGGTTCTCACCTGGAGCGGCCACACCATCTACTCTGGAGATCGTTACAACGCCTACCGCAACCTGGGCATAAATCATCTCGTCCACCATCGCGCCCAGCTCGGCGTCTACCTCCGCGAGCTCAACATTCCCATCCCCGGCACCTATGGCCCCTCCGCCGACGAAATGTAAACGGTTCTACGTTGACCGTTCTCCGTTCTCCGTTGCAAGCTCAAACTCACTGACGGACAACGTGTAACGGACAACGGAGAACGAACAACAAACAACGCCCCACCCAGAGGTCCTATGCCCGCCCCAGACACCCTTGCCACTCGTCTCCTCCCCGAACTCACCCACCAGCTCGCCACGACCCGCAAAGTCCTCGCCGCCGTCCCCGACGGCCACAACGACTTCGCCGCCCACCCCAAGTCCATGCCCCTCACCCGCCTCGCCGGCCACACCGCCGAGCTCGCCGGCTTCGCCTACTTCCTGCTCACCCTTCGCGGCATCAACATGGGGACACCGGAAGACCCCCGCAAGATCCTCCGCATGACCACCCGCGACGAACTCCTCGCCGAGTACGACCCCTTCGTCACCCGCCTCAGCGCCACCCTCGAATCGACCCCGGACACCGCCTGGGACGAGACCTTCACCCTCTCCCGCCAAGGTACCGTCGTCCGCGAAGCCTCACGCTACAAGACCTACCGCAACATGTTCCTCGACCACATGATCCACCACCGCGCCCAGCTCGGCGTCTACCTCCGCCTCCTCGAAATCCCCGTCCCCGCAACCTTCGGCCCCACCGCCGACGAGAAGTAGGCCCAGCAACTTAAATCCACGCAAAGGAGGCAGCCAGCCATGAACAAGATCACGCCCTTCCTCTGGTTCAACGCCAACGCCGAAGAAGCCGCGGACTTCTATCTCTCCCTCTTTCCCAACGGCCGCAAACTCAACCAACTCCGCCACCCGGACGACACCGCCGGTCCCTCGGGCACTGTCCTGGCTATCGACCTGGAAATCGAAGGCCAGCAAGTCACCTTCCTGAACGGCGGCCCCGGCCACCCACCCACCGACGCCTTCTCCTTCGTCATCCGCTGCCAGGATCAAGCCGAGATCGATCATTACTGGTCCAAGCTCACCGATGGCGGGTCCGAGACCGCCTGCGGCTGGCTCAAAGACCGCTTCGGCGTCAGCTGGCAAGTCGTCCCCACCAACCTCTTCCAGCTCGTCAGCCACCCTGACGCCATGCGCGCCATGATGTCCATGAAGAAGCTGGACATAGCTACACTGCAACAGGCAACCTAGCGAAGCACGTGATCTGCTTCACTCAAGAAAACCGTCTCATTTACTGACTGGTGGAGCACTGATGAACGTTCTGGTCCGCATTCGATCTCTCCGCCATCCGCTCCTCCTGCTCGCTCTCTCCGCCTCCGCCGGGGCTCAGGGTCTCACCTGCTCCCTCGCCTCGCTGCCTTCGACCCCCGCGGATAAGGCCGCCGCTGCCGGAGATTTTGCCCAGGCTGAAACCCTCTTCACCGCGCAGCTCGTATCCAGCTCCACTGCCTCCAACTGGGTCGGTCTCGTTCATACCCAGCTCAGCCAGAAGAATCTCGTCAAAGCGAGAGACTCCGCGCAGCAAGCGCTTACGACGCTTCCAAACTCGGCGGACGCCATGGCAATCCTTGGGGAAGTCCTCACCCGATCCGGTGAGATTCCCCTGGCCTCGGAAGCCTTCATCAAGGCTCTTCGCATCGACCGATGCTCCGCCCGAGCCCACTTCTGCGTCGCCCGCCTGGACGACCTCACCGGCAACCACTCCGCCGCTGTCAAAGAGCTCAACTTCGCGCACCGCATCGCCCCCGCCGACCCGGAGATCACCCTCTCCTTCCTGGAGCACCTACCCGCCGATCAGCGCCTCGCTCTCCTACGGGCCTTTCTCGCCTCTCACCCTGCGCTGCCGCCCGCTCAATTGGAGCAGTTAGCCACCAAGGTGGCTATCCTCACCCAGCATCTCGACTGCACGACAGAACCCGTGGCAAACGCCTCGCTCAATCTCCAACGTGTCCTCCAGAACGGCGGCAAAACAAGGAGTTGGGGACTGAAGGTCGCCATCAATCAGATCAACCTCCCCTTGCTCGAACTCGATTCAAGCGTCGAGGGAATCGTCCTGAATCCAGCGGATGCCGCCAAGGCGAAAGTCCGACGCCTCGTCGACACCCCATTGGAGCTCAGAGAATCCTATATCGGGATTGCCGATCAGATTCAGATCGACCACCTTACGTACCGCAACTGTCCCGTCACCGTCGTCCCGGGCAACACCCTTGACGATCGCAACAGCCTTATCGGCACCAGCTTCTTCCAGGACCACGTCCTCCATCTCGACTACGTCGCCCAAAACCTGCGCCTCTCACCCCTGCCCGCCGCCCCCTCGGGCCCTACTAACCTTGCTGACCTAGCCGCTTCATCGCCAGAAAGAAACTGGTTCCCCGCCTACGTCGCCGGCGGCAGCGTTCTTGTCCCCACGTTCATCAACAAGAAAGGTCCCTTCCTCTTCGCGCTCGATACCGGCGTCGGCATGTCTGTCCTCTCCCCAGCCGTCACTCGTAGCGAACTTGGGATCAGCCAAGATCCCACCCTGAACCTCAAGGGGTTCTCTGGCCCCATCGTCAAGGTCATCCCGCGCGAGGGCGGTGGCAATCTCGACGTCGCAGCTGTGCAAGGCCCAGACGGTCTCGATCTCGCCGTCACGCGCCCCATCAAGCTCCCCGTCTATCGGTTCACCTCCAACGAGGCCCCGGACAATTCTGCGGTCTCTTTCGATCTCACAAGTCTAAGCAGTCAAGCTGGAGTCGAGATCTCCGCCCTCCTCGGATTCCATATCCTCAGCTACTACGCCATCGACATCAACTACCGCGACAGCCTCGTCCGTCTCGTCTTTGACCAGAACCGCAGATACCATGTCCAGCAGAACGAGCGCGAACCCTGAACGTATGCTTCATCTCGTCTGGCCCCACCCTCACCGCTTGTACACCACCCCATCCTTCATCACGAACTTCACCCTCGCAGTCGCGGAGATATCCTTCACCGGATCGCCCGCCACCGCAATCACATCCGCATAGAACCCCGCCTTCAGCTCTCCAATCTTGCCTTCCCATCCCAGCAGCTTCGCCCCATTCAGCAAGTCCGCCCGCAGCACCTCGGCCGCCGGCATCCCGTACTCCACCATCAACTCCAGCTCCCGAGCCTGCGTCCCATGCGGGAACGGCCCCACATCGCTCCCCACCGCCATCGGCACCCCCGCCGCCAGTTGCTTCTTGAACTCCGCCGCATGAAACGCCTGCAGCCAGTGCTCCTGCTCTGCCTTCGCCGGTGAAGACGCATGCTCCGCGAAGTATTCACTGATCGCAAACGTCGGCACTGCCGGAATCCCCTTCTCCTTCATCATCCGCATCGTCGCCGCACTCAGTTGATACGCATGATCCACCGACATCACCCCCGCCGCCACCGCATACCCCGTCCCCGGCTCCCCCGTCGCATGCACCGCCACCCCGTGCCCCGCCCCCTTGCCCATCCGGTTCGCCTCATCCACCGCCGCCTTCAACTCCGCCTCCGTGTACTGGTACGGCGTGGTGAACACCCCATCCACCTCCCGGTCTTGGCCCGTCTCATAGATCTTCGTAAAGTCCGCCCCTTGCTTCCGCTGCTCCCGCATCACCTTCACAATCTCTTCCGCTGAATCCGCATAGTCCGCATTCGAGAGCACATGCTGCGCCGGGTTATACCCAATCGCATCCTCATGGCCGCCCGTAATGGAGATTGCATTCCCACTCATCCGCATCCGCGGCCCCGGAAACAGCCCTGACTCAATCGCATTCCGCACCGCGGTATCCGCCGGCCCCGCGCCTTCAGTCCCCATATCCCGCTCCGCGGTAAACCCCGCCATCAGGTCCAGCCGAGCTGCATCCATGGCCAGCAGCGTCCGCTGCGCCACACTCTCCTCCACCGTCTGCAGATCCTCTCCCGTTCCGG
Organism: uncultured Granulicella sp.; assembly: GCA_965198885.1. GTDB lineage: Bacteria > Acidobacteriota > Terriglobia > Terriglobales > Acidobacteriaceae > Edaphobacter. Next base: position 4,272,465 of record OZ240677.1, read on the forward strand.
GATGCAGAAACAGATGCACATGCGCATCGATCATCCCCGGCATCAACGTCACATCCCCCAGGTCGATCACCTCCGCCCCCGCAGGCTCCTCACCCGCCCCAACAGATACGATTCGCCCACCCTGCACCACCACCTCTCCCGGCGACACCACCCGCCCTGGCCCTACATCGAGCATCCGTGCCGCCTTCAGCACGTACGTCTTCGCCCCACTATGGCTAGCCTGCCCAAATGCAGCAGCTCCTACACTCAACCCCATCAATCCCGCAAAATATCTCAATCCAGTCATCGTGCAAGCAGCATACCCCATGAACAACCGCTTCCTTCCTCCAACCCATCCCACCCGCTCAGAGGACTACATCATGAAACCAACCTGGAAGCCCGTCGACGGCGCAAGCTCCACCCCCGACAACCAGAAGAACCTCCCCGCCTCCGCCTTCGCCTTCCCCGGCAAACGCAAGGAGCCCATGACCGATGCCAGCCACGTCCGCAACGCCATAGCCCGCTTCGACCAGGTCAAAGATGTCACCGACGCCGACCGCGACCAGGCCTTCGCCAACCTCAAAGCCGCCGCCAAGCACTTCAAAGTCGCCCTCACCGAAACCTCCTGGCATGACCTCGGCAACAAACCCCACACTCCAAACAAAGCAGCCAAGAAAGCGCCTGCCAAAGCCGCTAGGAAATCTTCAGCAAAAAAGACAGCAAAAAAAGCCAATACGTAGCTCCCCCTGACAACGGAGAACTTACAACAGACAACTGCGCACCTACCCGGCCTTCTCCGTCAACTCCGCCCACCGCTGATAGAGCGCATCTGCCTCTTCCTGCGCCTTCTCCATCTCATGCAGCGCCGCCGTCAGAGCATCCGCATTCGTTGCCACACTCGGCTCATCCAGCAGATCTCTGGCAGCATTCAACCGCTCCTCCGCCGCATCCACCTTAGCCTCAATCCCCGCATACTCCCGAGCCTCCAGATAGCTCAGCTTCTTCTTCCCCGAACTCTTCTCCGCCGCGGCTTCCGGCTCGCTCTTCCCTCTTCCCTCTTCCCTCTTCCCTGCTTCCCCTCCACCACTCCTCTGCCACTGCTCCCACTGCGAGTAATCCCCGAACCGCTCCGCCCCACCCTTCCCATCCAGCCCCAGCACCACCGTACTCACCCGATCCAGCATGAACCGGTCATGCGTCACCAGCACCAGCGCACCCGTGTACTCCAGCAGACTCGCCTCCAGGATCTCCAGCGTCTGTATATCCAGATCGTTCGTCGGCTCATCGAGCAGAAGCAGATCCGCCGGCTCCAGCATCAGCTTCGCAATCAACACCCGAGCCCGTTCCCCTCCACTCAGCCTCTCCACCGGCTGATTCAGCTGCTCACTCGTAAACAGAAACTTATCCGCATAGCTCGCCACATGCACCACCCGCCCCTGGTAGGAAACCGAGTCCGAGTCCGGCGCCAGCGCCCGGCGCAGCGTCACCTGCTCGTCCAGTTCTCGAGTCTGCGAAAAGTAAACGACCTTCAGAAACGCCGCCAGCTTGATCTCCCCACTCGTCGGCTCAATCTCCCCCCGCAACAGCTGCAACAGCGTCGTCTTCCCACTCCCATTCGGCCCCACCAGCCCAACCCGTACCCCACTCGTAATCAGGAAATTCAAGTCCTCAACAATCGTCTTCGCCGAGTCACCCTCCCCCAGCACACACTTCACATGGTCGAACTCCACCAGCCGTTTCGTCTGCCGCTCCGTCGCAGAAAAATCGATCCCCGCACTCGAAGTCTGCGTCCGCTGGTTCATCTCCTTCAACTGCCCGATCAGATCGTTCGCACTATCGATCCGCGCCTTGCTCTTCGTCGTCCTCGCCTTCGGCCCACGCCTGAGCCAGTCCGTCTCAATCTTCACCCGGTTCTTCAGCGCATCCTGCAGCTTGCTTTGCGCTTCCAGGTACTGTTCCTTACCCTCAAGAAACTTCGTATAAGCGCCTTTGACTCGTAGGAGCCCATCCGCATAAACGCGGTTCAGTTCAACAATCTCCGTCGCCACATTCTCCAGAAAATACCGGTCATGGCTCACCATCACACAGGCGAATGAAGCCTGACTCAGCGTCTCCTCGAGCCACGCAATCCCGGCCAGATCCAGATGGTTCGTAGGCTCATCGAGCAGCAGCACATCCGGCCCCGTCACCATCGCCTCCGCAATCGCCAGCCGCTTCCTCCATCCTCCACTCAGCTTCGCCGCCTCCGCCGCCGTATCCGGAAAGCCCACTCGCCCGCCGGTCTCCCGCAGCCGCCCTTCCCGTTCTGCTTCAGGCACCCCACCGGCCTCCAGCGCTCGCTCGAGCACCTCACGCACCGTCAGCCCCGCCGCGAACGTAGACTCCTGCCGCACATACCCGATCCGAGCCCGCTTCCGCATCGCCACATCGCCCGCATCCGGCTCTTCCTCCCCCGCCAGCACCTTCAGCAGCGTGGACTTCCCCGCGCCGTTCGGTCCAATCAACCCAATCCGATCTCCGTCGGACACAGTAAAAGCAATCTCATCAAAAAGCGGCACAGCCCCAAAGCGTTTCGAAACTCCCTGGGCGTTCAAAATAGGAGGCATACCCCAGTCTACCAACCCAATGCCTTACCCTTCTTGACCGCTGCGTGCGAGTAGGCTGTTCAACAGATACACGGAGAGAACAAAGTGAAGTCCGCGACCTGGTTAAGATGATGGAGGCCGACGGATGGAGCGTCACAAGGATCAACGGCAGCCATCGCATCTACCAGCATTCGTCAAACCGGGAAGCATCCCCGTCCCGGTCCACAGTCTCGGAAACGATGTGCCCACCGGCCTCAAACAGGCTATCCTTAGACAGGCAGGTCTACGCTGATGGCAACTTACACCGCAGTTCTCGAGCAAGCAGAAGACAACTCCTGGAGCGCATACACGCTCGCTCCCTCGCTTGTCATCGGAACCGGCTCCACGCGCGAAGACGCGCTAGCAGACCTCCGCAGCGCAATGACCGTTTGGCTCCAGCACATGAGAGAGACCGAACAGCCCGTCTCCGTCTCTCCCATGGAGCTCGTCACCTTCGAAGTAGCCGCTTAGTCAATAGTTGTCGATGACCCAGACAGAAACCATCGCCGTCGCCATGTCCGGAGGAGTCGACTCCTCCGCCGTCGCCGCTCTCCTGCACTCTCAGGGCCACACCCTTGTCGGCTTGACTCTTCAGCTCTGGAACCAGCGCCGCCTCGCCGGCCATGAAGGCATGCCCGAGTCCGTCCAGGGCCGCTGCTGCTCCATCGACGACGTATACGACGCCCGCAAGGTCGCCGGCTCCCTTGATATCCCCTACTATCTCGTCAACCAGGAGGCCCGCTTCGAGGCCGATGTCATCCGCCCCTTTGTCGCCGAGTACCTCGCCGGCCGCACCCCCATACCCTGCACCCTCTGCAACAACCACCTCAAGTTCGACCAGCTCCTCCTCACCGCCCGCCAAATCGGCGCGACCAAAATCGCCACCGGCCACTACGCCCGCAACCATTTCGACCCCATCCGCAATCGCTGGATCCTCAGCCGCCCCGCCGACCGCTCCAAGGACCAGACCTACTTCCTCTTTGGCCTGACCCAGGACCAGCTCGCCCACACCCTCTTCCCGCTCGGCGAGATGCAGAAGCCCGCCGTCCGAACACTGGCCAGCGAAGCTGGCTTAGCCGTGGCGAGCAAGCCCGACTCCCAGGAGATCTGCTTCATCCCCGGCGGAGACTACCAGACCTTCCTCCGCGCCTACCTCGACGAACAGGAAGAGGACATGCCGGACAGCTCCGGAGAGCTAGTGACGACCTCCGGAGAGGTCATCGGCCGCCACACCGGCATCCACAACTTTACCGTGGGCCAGCGCAAGGGCCTCGGCCTCACCAGCACGAATCCCCTCTACGTCCTCGCCATCCACCCCGACTCTCACCAGGTTCAGGTTGGCCCGGACACCGAGCTCCTCACCCGCGAGATCCGCGCCAACCGCCTCAATTGGATCTCCATACCCGCCCTGACCGAACCCATACGCGTACTCGCCAAGGTCCGCCACCGCCACGAGCCCCAACCCGCAACCCTGCGGCCTGGCCCGAACGCAGACACCGTCATAGCCCTCTTCGACGAGCCCCAGCGCGCCATCACCCCCGGCCAGGCCGCCATCTTCTACCAGGAAGACGAGGTAGTCGGCGGCGGCTGGATCATCTAGCCTTCACTTCGCCGAAGAACCCCAGGGCCGTTCCGGCTTTCTCGGCTCATCGCCCGTGTCCACCGCGCTCACCACCTCAAGTCCAACGCTATGGGGCGGAGGAACCACAGGACTCGCTGCATGAGCCTCGTACCTCGCCGGTCTGCTGCCTGTCCGCACCGGTTCCGTCCGAATACCCCCGCCAAATCCTCTCGCCCGGCTCATCAAAGAATCAAGCCCGGCCTTAACCCCGCCCACAATCCCTTCGATCTCGCGGATCGGTACCCGGATCCCGTGATGGATCTTCTCTCCGATCGCAGCCGTAGCCGTCAGCGTGCTCGTAATCATCCCGTTCACCCGCACGATCTGCGCATGCGTCTTCGCGTTCGCATCCCGCACCGTCGCGTTCGCCTCCTTGATCGTCTCATTCGCGGCGGACACGGTTGGCTCAAACTCCACCACCTTCTCCCGCACCACAAACGAGATATGCTCCACATTCGCCGTAATGTTCTGGATCTTTGGCCCCAGCTCCGTCACCAGCCCATGTGACTTCTCCACCAGCGGCAGGATCTTCGCCTTGATCTCCGCGATCTCATTGAGAACGTCCTTCTGTGCCTTCCTGGCACCCAGCGCCACCCCTACGACTGCAATCGCCTGCACCAGCATCGCCAGAGCCACCAGCCCAACGAACACCTCCAGGAGCACAGTATGCCCGCTGCTGATCGCGTCCTGTTGCCACATCGCCAGACTCTCCACCCTCACTCCAGACCCCGCCGCCAAAACCGTCATGACCATCTGCCATCTCTCCCGAATTCCGCTCTCATCCTACTGCCATCCGTCGTGCGCGGATACCGCTTCCGTCCCAACGCAGCGCAGGGGCGAAACCCGATCCAGCTGCGATCGGCCCGCCCCTGCTTTCCCTCTTGGCCTAAAGCTTACGAGTTGACTGGTTCCGCTTCCGACGTCTTGTTCGCGTACGCTTCTTTGCCTGCTTCAATCGCGGCCGCAACGGCGTCCTGCTGATTGGCTACCAGGTCCTTACCCTTCTCGACATACTGCGTCCACTGTGAGCGCCCGCGCTCGTAATATTCCTTACCCTTATCCACGTAATCGCCGGCGGCCTGCTTACTCTGATCGGCGTAGGCATTCGCCTTCTCCACACCCTGCTGCGCCAGCGCTGCCGCGCGTTCCTTGGCATCCATCGCCCCGGAGACGATGTCAGCCCGAGTCTCAATTCCGGACTTCGGCGCATATAGAACGCCTACGAGCGCACCAATCCCCAGCCCTGCCAGAAACCAACCCAATCCACTTGAACCGTTATCGTCAGACATTTATCTCTCCTCGTCACTTTCGCTTAGATGTACAGCAAGCTTCCGTCGTCGTTGTCAGACGAGCGTCACGGGGAACAACCAGGCAATAGCTTCCCCCCGCAGCGTATCACTAAGGAAGATGCCCTCCTTGTCTTTTGGGTTGCGCGGTCCTTTGTCTTGCGCAGTCTTCTGGCTTGTGCGAAACTCCCGACTTCGACAGAACAGCCCGAGTTCGCCGCACTGCACCCCCCCGGCCGTACAGAAACCGTCGAATGACTCCATCACCAGGCCTCTCCCTGCGTCTAACCCACTCGATGCAGCATGTTGAAAGGAAAACTATGTCTCCTCGACTCGGCTCCATGCACGCCCGCCGATCCGGCGTTCTGACCTCCGCCCTCGCGTCGCTGGCTCTCTTCGCAACCCTCCTCGGCTGCAAGTCAAAGGCAGCGGACGACGCCTCGCTTACCTCCGCCGTCTCCGCCCAGCTCAGCGCGGACTCCTCACTCGCCGGCCAGCAGATCCAACCCACCGTCCAGGCCGGTGTGGTCACCCTCAGCGGAGGCGTCTCCAACGACGCACAGCGCACCATCGCCGCCCGTGACGCCTCCGCCGTTCCCGGCATCAAGGAGGTCGTCAACAACATCTCCCTCGCCTCAGCCGTCGCCGCCGCGCCTACGCCCGCCCCGCTTTCCGTGCAACGCCCGCGTACTACAGCGGAGCTCTCCGCGAACTCCCGTTCCGCGTCCTCGCGCGACTCTTACCCGACCCGCGAGACCCCCGGCCAGTCCCAGAACTACCCGAATCCTCCAGCCGCAATCGAGCGCCCGGCCCCGCCCCCACCGCCGCGTACCCGTACCCTCACCCTCCCCGCAGGTTCGGCCGTCCCCGTCCGCGTCACCCAGACCCTGGACAGCGCCACCACACAGCAGGGCGATAACTTCAGCGGCGTCGTCGCCTCCGACGTGATCGTCGACGGCCTCGTCGCCATCCCCGCAGGAGCCGCCGTCACCGGCAACGTCGACGCCGTGCAAGAGGCGGCTCACTTCAAGGGCAACTCACTGCTCACCGTCTCCCTCACCGGCATCCGCAACCACGGCGACCGGATCGCCCTCTCCACCAACCCCTACACCGTCACCGGCAAAGGCCGCGGCAAGAACACAGCTGAAAAAGCAGGCGGCGGCGCAGCCGTGGGCGCGGTCCTCGGTGGCATCTTCGGCGGCGGCAAGGGCGCAGCCATCGGAGCCGGAGTCGGCGGCGGCGCCGGTCTTGGAGCCAATGCCATCACCCGCGGCCAGCAGGTCCAGATTCCGTCCGAGACCATCGTCCGCTTCACCACCGCATCCCCTATCACCGTCACCGCCCGCGCAGACTATTCCTCGCGCCCAGACCAGGACCCCAGTCTCCAGCACCGCCCCGAATAAGCCTCCGAAGAATGTCGACGGACGCAGAATCCCATAGCAGCCTCTGCGTCCGCCCCTATCGCCTTCCAGACCGGTGGCACATCGGTGGCACATCGGCGGCAAGCCCTCCTTCACGACCCACATCGCACCCTCTCGGTTACACTCGGCACAGACTGAGTCCTTCCTGATCCCCCGTGCATCGAACGACTCGTCGAAGAAGGGAGGCCGAAGATCGCCGAGACGCCAAAAACGACAGGTTTTCTGACCTTCACGCTCCACGCTCACCTGCCGTATGTCGTCAATCACGGCACCTGGCCGCACGGCATGGAGTGGCTCCATGAGGCTGCCGCAGAGACCTACCTTCCGCTCCTTCGCCTCCTGGGACGCCTGGAAAACGACGGCATCGGCCTTCACTGCAACCTGAACCTCTCCCCCATCCTGCTCGAGCAGCTCGCCCATCCCGTCTTCCTCGCCGAGTTTCCCAAGTACGTCACCCGCAAGATCGTCTACGCCCGCGAGGACGAAGCCTTCTTTACCCAGTCCGGCGAGTCCCACTACGCGGAAACCGCACGCTTCTGGAAGCACTTCTTCCAGCAGACGCTCGATCACTTCCAGTCGCTGAACGGCAGCATCATCCAGGGCTTCCGCCACTTCCAGCAGGCCGGCCTCATCGACATCATCACCTGCGGCGCCACCCATGGCTACATGCCTCTGCTCGGCACCGACGAAAGCGTCCGCGCCCAGGTTCGCACCGCCGTTCAGACCCATCTCCGCCACTTCGGCCGGTATCCCACCGGCATTTGGATCCCCGAGTGCGGCTACCGCCCCGCCGGATTCTGGGACTATCCCGTCCTCAAGCCCGAGCACACCCACGACTCCAGCCACCCCGCTCCCACTCAGATCGCTGCCGGCTTCAACCGCATCGGCGTCGAGCAGGCCCTCGCCGAGTCCGGCCTCCGCTTCTTCTTCGTCGATACCCACCTCATCGAGGACTCGGAAGCCGTCCACTCCCCTTATCTCTCCTCCTACTCCCTCTATAAAGAGCCGCCGCGCCTTCCAGCAAAGCCATTGACCGATACCGAACTGAGTCGCGACCCTCGCTCCCTCTACCATCCCTACTACGTGGAAGGCTCAGCGGAAGCGTCCGCAGCGGACACCGGTCCACCCACCGCCGTCTTCCCCCGTGATCCTCGCACCGGTATCCAGGTCTGGTCCGGAGAGCTCGGCTATCCCGGCGACGGCAACTACCTCGACTTCCATAAGAAACGCTGGCCCGGCGGACACCGTTACTGGCGCGTCACCGGCTCCGGCGTCGACATGAACGACAAAGCTCCCTACTTCCCCCAGGCCGCCGAGTCCCGCATCCAGTCGCATGCCGCCCACTTCGTCCAACTCGTCCTTGACGCCTTCGCGGACGCCAACAAGAACGCCTCCCCGGACGATGCTCCGCCCATCCTCTGCTCGCCCTTCGATGCCGAGCTCTTTGGCCACTGGTGGTTCGAAGGCCCGCTCTGGCTGGAAGCCGTCGCCCGCGAGATCCAGCACCACGCCCAGCACGTCCAGCTCATCTCCTGCAACGACTACCTCCAGCGCTTCCCCCCGCAAGCCAGCATCGAGATGCACGAAGGCTCCTGGGGCTCGGAAGGCAACAACCAGGTCTGGCTCAACTCCGAAACCGCCTGGACCTACACGCACCTCTACCCCGCCGAGCTCTACCTCCGCGAGGTCTGCACCTCAGGCTCCTGGCGCGACACCGAACTCGGCACCCGCATCGTCCAGCAGCTCTGCCGCGAGCTTCTCCTCCTCGAAGCCTCCGACTGGCAGTTCCTCATCACCACCGGTGCCGCCCGCGACTACGCCGAACTCCGCTTCCTCACCCATAACGATCAATTCACCGAACTCTCCTCCATCTGGCAGTCGTTCGAGCAGGCCGGCTCGCTCAACGAGCACCAGGCCACCCGCCTCGCCGCCATCCAGGAACGCGACAACATCTTTCCTGATGTAGATCCGTCCTTCTGGATCACCGGCGCGAAAGCTACGCCACCCTCCCACCCTCCGCTTCACAGCAAGAGTCCTTCAGCCTGATCGACGTCGCACGCCAAGCCGGTGCACGAGCCTTCGCCCCGACGAGGCTTTCCCCGCCAGAAGCGATCCGTCACCCTGCCTTGAATCGTTCACGAGCTCCGCTCCGAGCATCCTAAAAGGAACTCGTGACCCCCGTCCTCGAACTCGTCGCCGGAAGGCCGAAATCAGCGGCTCTCCCCATACCCTTCCTGCTCTGGCATCTCCTCTCGCTCGATGCCCCCACCGTCGCCGCCCTTTGGACCTGGTTCATCGCCCGCACCGCCCACCTCACCCTGCCGTCGTCTTCTATCGCCGCCATGTTTCTCGCCGTCTGGATTCTTTACGCCGCCGACCGCCTGCTCGACGCCCGGCTCCTCGAATCCAGCCCAACCCCGCACACCCTTTCCGCCCTTGAAGCTCGCCACCTCTTCCACTTCCGCCACCGGCGTCTCTTCCGCCTTGGAATCCTCCTCGCCTCTATCGCCCTCGTCCCACTTCTCCTCACCATCCCGGTCGAAGCCATCCATCTCTACCTGATCGCCGGATCACTGCTCTTCGCCTGGTTCATCCTCATCCACATCTCTCCCGGCAAGAACCCCCGGCGCCTTCCCAAGGAGCTTGCCGTCGGAGTCTTCTTCGCCGCCGCCACCTTCATCCCCACCGTCGCCCCAGTCCCGTTCCTTCGGCCTCAGCTCCTCGCCCCTGCCCTGCTCTTCGCCACCCTGTGCAGCCTCAACTGCCTCTTCATCTACGCCTGGGAGCATCCCCCACACAACCATCAAAACTGCCACCCCACCACCCGCTTCGCCCTCGCCCACCTCCCCGCCATCACCATCCTCTTCCTCGCCGCGATCTGCGCCACGGCCATGTTCGACCGTCCGGCCCTTCGCCTCACCTTGGCCATGGCACTCTCCACCCTGCTCCTCTCCGGCTTGGATCGCTTCAGTCCCCTGCCGCGCACCGGCCTCCGAGTCGCCGCCGACCTCGCCCTGCTTACTCCCATCTTCTTCCTCCGGTGACACTCCCGCCTCCTAACTTCGACCGCATCGCCCGGCCCTACCGCTGGCTTGAGTACCTCACCCTCGGTCCCATCCTCCAGCGCACCCGCACCCGCCACCTTCGGCTGCTGAGCCATCAAGAACAAGCCTTGATCCTCGGAGACGGAGACGGCCGCTTCACCGCCGCCCTGCTCTGCCACAATCCCACTCTCCACGCCGACGCCGTAGACCTCAGCCGCTTCATGCTTGCCCTCCTGCGCCGCCGCGCCGCCGCAGCCGGGTCCGAGCCCCGCCTCCAAACACATCAAGCCGACGCCCGTACCTTCATTCCCATCACTCCGCCGGACTTGATCGTCACTCACTTCTTCCTTGACTGCCTCACCCAGCCCGAGGTCGACGCCCTCATCGCCCGCCTTGCCCCACTCCTCGCCCCCGGCTCCCTTTGGCTCGTCTCCGACTTCCGCATCCCCTCTGGTCCGCTCCGCGTCCCTGCCCGCCTCTACATCCGTTTCCTCTATTTAGCCTTCCGCCTCCTCACCGGCCTCCGCGTCAACCGCCTCCCCGACCACGTCACCCCGCTCTCCCGCGCCGGCCTTCGCCTGGTCGCCTCACACACCACCCTCTTTGGTCTCCTTACCTCAGAGGTATGGTTTGCCGGCCCTCCAGGTAACTTTCCGGGAGTTACAAACGGTGATACAAGCCTAAGTCGCGCGTTTTGAATATTTTGCGCAATAAACCCCGGGGGGGAGGCCGCAATCAACCGCGGAATTCCCAGTGATTCCCCCTGGGTCTGCGCGGCTCCATCCAGCCATGCTTCGGGTACAATTGTTACAGTTATATGAATTTATTCGTCCTTCGCCACGCCAGCGCCGGCGTCCGCCGCACAAACCCTCTCCTCGATGTGAAACGCCCGCTCGATAAGGAAGGCAAGCAGCACACCTTGCAGCTTGCCCACGTTCTCAACGCCCTCAACACCAGCTTCGACCTCATCGTCTCCAGCCCGCTCAAGCGCTCCCTCCAGACCGCTCAGTTGATCGCTACCGAGACCGGTTATGAGGCCAAGATCGTACAGTCCAAGGCGCTCGCTCCCGAAGCCACCGTCGCCGACTTCCATCGTCTCCTCCGCGAGCACAAGAGCCGCGAGAACCTCCTCGTCGTCGGCCACAGCCCCAACCTCCAACTCTTCCTGGGCTCCCTCCTCGTCCCGCAACCCAGCGAAGCCGTCACACCGCCCCTCGCCCCGCCCGTCCGCATGCGCAAGGGAGCCATCGCCCGTCTCTCCCTTACCCGCCCACCCGCCACCCTCTACACCCTCCTGGACCCCCGCCTCGTCCGCGCCCTCTACGCAACCTCGACCAAGAAGCCGAGCCGTAAGCCGTCCCGTGCCAAGACCCCCAAGAAATAAGCGGATCTCCCTTCGATCCGGTGCACCGCCGCCTTCTCCGCTATGCTGTATCTGCAGTAGCGGCTCATGATTACGCAGACCTCCAACAAGCTTCACTTCTCCATCCTCGCCACTTCGTTTGCCGGTGGACCCCGTCCGCGCAACGCGGCCATCATTCTTTCCGGCCTTTGGCTTCTGCTCTTCTTCGCTGCTCTCTTCACTCCCCCGCTACTGGACGACGCCGACGCCACCCACGCCGAGGCAGCCCAAGCCATGGTCCGCTCCGGTGACCTGGTAACCCTCCATGTCGAAGGCGTCCGCTACCTGGAAAAGGCCCCCTTGCCTTACTGGCTCGTCGCCATCAGCTTTCGCCTCTTCGGCTTCAACGCCTTCGCCGCGCATCTCCCGCAGGCGCTCGCGGTAGCGCTCCTGGTCCTGCTCGGCCATCGCTGGGGAAACCACGCCTTCGGTGCCCGAACCGGCTTCTATACGGCCATCGCGCTACTCACCTCCGCCGGCGTCTTCCTCTTCACCCGTATCCTCATCCCGGAGGTGCTGCTCTCGCTCTTCCTTGCCGCCGCCCTCTACGCCTTCCTCAAGACCCTCACCCCGGAGCCCGCCTACCCCGACCAGCCGAATGTACCCCTGCTGACCGCCGGTCCGGACACTCCCGAGCGGCCCGCCCTCACCTGGTACGCCGGCCCTCATGTGTACCCCTATCTCATGTGGTCCGCCTTGGCGCTCGCGGTGCTCACCAAGGGCCTGGTCGCCCTCGTCTTCTTCTTCGCCACCGTCGTCACCTACCTCGTCCTGACCGATACCTGGCGCGAAGTGCGTCGCCTCAAGCCTGCTTCAGGCGCGCTGCTCTTCCTCCTCATCGCCGCTCCCTGGCACATCCTCGCCGGGCTGCGCAATACTGGTGGCGCGAATGGGCATGGCTTCTTCTGGTTTTACTTCTGGAACGAGCACGTCCTCCGCTTCCTCGGCCGCCGCATCCCCCGCGACTACAACAAGCTCCCGGGCTATCTCTTCTGGCTCCAGCATCTGGTCTGGCTCTTTCCTTGGAGCCTCTTTATCCCGCTAGGACTCGCGGCGATCTGGCGCCGTGTCCAGCACCAGACCTCGGTCATCACAGCCCACATTCCCAGGGACTACAGCTGGGCCGGCGCGGCCTTGGTCGTCGGCTTCGGTTTCTCGCTCTCCGGCCTCTACATCCTCCTGCACTTCGACCTCGCCGAGTTCGCCGTCCTCGCCATCTTCCTCAATCTCATCTTCCAGCTGGTCACCCGCCGCATCCGCGCCCACATCCCGCCCAGCCCCTTTCACCGCATCGACCCGCAACAGAGCAGCATCCTCCTGCTCAGCATCTTCGCCACCGTCGTCCTCGTCTTCTTCTCCCTCTCCACCAATCAGGAGTACTACACCCTCCCCGCCTACCTCCCCATCCTGCTCCTCTCCGCCGCCACCATCACGCGTGCCGAGCAGACCTTCTCCACCAGCCCTGGCTCCCGCCGCTGGATCACCTTCGCTCACATCACCCTGGTCGCTCTTGGCGCCCTCATCACCGTCGCACTCGCCTACGGACTCTGGTCCTCTCGCAGTCTTCCGTACAATCCGGACATCGGCAGCCTGCTCGCACACCGCGCCGTCGGAGATTACACGCTCTCCACCTCCCACCTCTTCGATCTCACCACCGAAGCCTTCGCTGCGCTGCGCCTCCCCGCGACTCTGGCCGCTCTGGCCTTTGCCGCCGGCCCGCTCGCCGCCTGGTGGCTCCGAGCCCAGCGCCGCCACATCGCCGCCACCACAGCCATCGCCTTCACTGCCGCTGTCTTCCTGATCGCAGCGCACATCGCCTTCGCCCGCTTCGGTCCGCTGCTTTCCTCAAAAGACTTCGCCGTAAAGATCCAGCAGTTAGAAACTTCTCACGCAATCGCGTCTAACAGTCAGATCATGCTCTTCGGAGATCAAGCGTACGGCTCGTCCATCCCGTTCTATCTCGGCCGCCAGGTCGCCCTTGTCGATGGCCGCAGCACCTCCATGCTCTTCGGTTCCACCTTTCCCGACGCTCCGCCCATCTTCCTCTCATCCTCAGACCTGCTCGGAACCTGGGGCAAGGGAACTCGCAAACTCCTCTTCGTTCCGCTCGAAAAACGGGACGAGGTTGACCGGCTCCTCGGCGATCGCCAGATCCTGCTCCTCCAAAGCAGCGGCAAAGCCCTGATCACCGACCGTCCCCCCGGTTAGCCGCCGATGACCAACGAACGTACCAGCTCAGCCTGCATTAAAGTTCGCTCCATCGCGATCCTCGGTCTCGTATGGTTCATCCTGCAGATCGGCGGCCTATTTTCCCCAGGCCTGCTCGACGACGTCGACTCTATCTACATCGAGATCGCCCGCGAGATGCTCCACCGGCACGACTATGTCACCCCCTATATCGACGGCATCCGCTTCTTCGACAAGCCGCCCCTCCTGTACTGGCTGGCCGCCGGCTCCATGCATCTCTTTGGCGAGCACGACTGGGCCGCCCGTCTTCCTCTCGCGCTCGCTGTCCTCGCACTCTTCCTCACCGTCTACGCGCTCGGCCTGCGGCTCTTCCGCCGCTCCTCACCCGCCTCAAGTCCGGATCGCGCCGCCCTCTACTCAGCTCTCGCCCTCGCGACCGCCATAGGCCCCTACCTCTACACCCGCTTCTTCATCCCGGACATCCTCATCGCCCTGTGGATGACCCTTAGCGTACATTTTTTCCTCATCGCGCTTGACCGAACAGGTCCTCGAATCCACCTACATCCGCATCCCTCCAACCTGCTCCCCTGCCTCGCCTTCGCCGCAACCCTTGCCCTTAATCTTCTGACGAAGGGCCTCATCGGCCTGGTCTTTCCCCTGGCCTTCGTCTTCCTCTACCTCCTCCTCACCCGTCAGCTCAGTCTTCTCCCGCGCCTGCATCCCATCGCTTCGACCGCGCTCTTCGCCGTCATCGCCCTGCCCTGGCACATTCTCATCGCAATCCGCAACCCGCCCATCACTTTACCTTCCGGCCTCGGTCTTCCTCCTTACGCAGGCTGGACCTGGTTCTACCTTTACAACGAGCACTTCGCCCGCTTCCTCGGCAAACGCATCCCCCACGACTACGGACAGACCCCCATCTGGCTCTTCTGGCTCTACGCCGTCATCTGGATCATGCCTTGGGCGACCTTCCTGCCCGCGACGCTCGTCAACCTGCGCCGCCAGCTTAGTCATCACCTCCCCGTCACCGTACACGAGCGCGAATCCGCCCTCACCCTCACTCTCTGGACCCTCCTTGTCCTCGGCTTCTTCACCATCTCCAGCCGTCAGGAGTACTACTCAATCCCCGCGCTCCCCGCGCTCGCTCTCATGACCGGAGGCCTCCTCGCACGCGCCGAACGCACACCATCCACCGCCCCCCTCGACCAGACCTCCAACCGTCTCGCTTTGCTCTGGCACCGCTGGTTCCTGCTGCCGCTCGCCTCTGCGGCTGCGATCATCTGTGCCTTCTACGTCGTTGCAGCGCCCAGCCCCGTACGCGGTGCCACACTCTCTTCCCTGCTCGCCAGCAATCCCACCTTCTATAATCTGTCCCTCGGTCACCTCTTCGATCTCACCGGCCCCGCCATGAGCCTCTTCCGGCTCCCACTCGCCATTACCGCGGCAGGCATGACAGCGACCGGCCTCATCAGCTATCTCCTTCGCCGCAGTTCCCGCACCTACGCCGCAAACCTCACGTTAGCCGCCGGCATGGTCGTCGTCCTCCTCGCCGCGCATCAGGGACTCGTCCGCTTCAACCCAATCCTCGGCTCCCAGGACCTGGCCGATGCCATCCTCAAAGCCCAGCAGACCGTCCCCCGCCCCAACGACATCATCCTCATCGACGGCGAACTCACCACCGCCTCCACTCTGCTCTTCTACACCCGCCAGCCCGTCCACCTGGTCAACGGTCGGATCAACGGCCCATGGTTCGGCAGCTTCTGGCCGGATGCCCCACCCATCTTCGAGTCCGAACAAACTCTCCAGACCCTCTGGCATGGCCCGCATCGTCTCTTCCTGCTCACCTACGACACAAACATCCGCGCTGCGGAACTCGCAGCCTTCGGTCCCGTTCGCGTCCTCGCAAGCTCCGGAGGCAAATCAATCCTCACCAATCACTGACTCGACCCGCGACCAACGGGAGCGCCCAGCAAAGCCCAGGACGGCATGGAGTGCTACTCCGGCGCCTCCACCCTGCCGCTCGACTTCAACCGGTACACCGTCCCGCGATAGTAAAACCTCTCCCCCCCGTAGCTCGCCAGCCAAAGCAAGCTGCCCATCAGGTCCCGCAGCGGATAGATCGCGACATTCCGCAGCGAGTCTTCATCCCCCATCACTCCCAGGATGATCCCGGCCTGAACCCACCGGTTCACAATCATCCCCAGCAGCCAAAGCGCACCTGCCAAGGGATGCCCCGACCCAAGCCCCCAGATTAACCCCAACCCTCCGAACGGTGTCGCAAACGTCAATCCGCTGCCCAGGTGGCCCCACGGCCTGGATCGCCGCGTACTTTGCATCCAGCGCAGCTGATTCTTGAAAGAAAGCCAGAACGGCTGATCCTGCACCATGAGCTTGATGACATGAGTCGCCATCTTCACCCCAATCCCCTGCTTCGCCAACCGGTTCCCAAGCTCAAAGTCGTCTGCGTAATACTGCCCCAGCTCGGCGAATCCACCCACATCCCGGAAGCTTTGCTTGCGCACCGCCATCGTCGCTCCCAGCGCAAACTTCGTCCCTTCCAGCATGTCCGCAACCAGCACTCCAGAGCTCATCTCCACGCTCTTGCCCACCGCGTCCAGCTTGGAGGCGAAGCTTGCCTCCGCTCCGCCGTACACCGTTCCCAGGTACAAGCAGCTCGCCAGCCCCAGCTTCGGCTCCTTCAGATTTTGAACCATCCGCCGAAGGTAATCCTTCGTCACGCGAACGTCGGCATCGCTGGTGATGAACAGCTCATGCGCAGCCATCGCATCCAGTTTCTCCAGCGAATAAACCTTGGCATTATGAAACTTGGGCTTCGGCTCCCCGCAGGTCACATACTGCGCACTCACCCATGGATACCGTTCCCCCACCCGCCGTGCCAGCCGAAGCCCCTCATCGCTCTCTTGCCGCGCACAAAACAGCAATTCGAACTCCGGATAATCCTGTTCAAAGAAGCTCTCGAAGTTCGCCTCCATCCCCGGTTCCGTCCCATGCAGTGGCTTCAGCACGCTCAGCGGCGGGAGAAAGTCCGCCGGCGCCTGCTCGTCGTGGCGCTTGCGCAAGCCGAATCGAATCGCCGCCGCGACCACCATCACACAGTAGATCGAAGAGGTCACCGACCCAGTGAGTGCTGCCCAGAAGAGGATTTGCCACACAATGAACAAGAACGGACCCCATCGTTCGCCCTGGCACGCGGATAAAAGATACCCAGGAAAATCGTCTCCGACTAGCGGGTTGCACTCGACCCCGAGAACTCCGCACTCATCGATTATCGCCGGTGAACCAGCCTCGCATTCAACATCACACCGCCCTTGACGAGCCTGTATGTCTCTCCCCGCCAAAGAATGCTGTCGCCCACATAGCTCAGCACCCAGGCCAGCATCCCCATCGCGTCGCGTAGCGGGAACAGAAGCACCGTTGGCCAAATGCGGCGTTCGTGGACCACGAACTTCGCCACAATCCAGGCCTGCAGGCTGCGTCCCAGCAAGCTGGCCAGTAACGCAGCCCAAGCCACCACCGGCATGCCGAGCAGCATTGCACCCGCCCATGCCATCAGTCCGAATGGCACGGCAAAGGTCAAAGCCGTCCCAAAATGTCCCTTCGGCCGCGAAAACCGGGTGCTCTTCATCCAGCGCACCTGGTGCATAATTGACTCCACAAAGCCCGCCTGCAGCACCATATGATCGATCGCATACGAGGAAAGCACAACATGGTGTCCTTTCTGCTCGATCCAGTTGCCCAGGACAAAATCGTCGGCACAATACTCCGCCATCGCGGCGAAGCCCCCCACCTCGTCGACACACTCACGCCGCGCGAGCATCGTTGGACCCAAAGCAAAACACATCGGCTCAAGCAAGTTCGAGACCACCACGCCGGAGCTCATCTCGACCGTCATCCCAACGGCTTCGAGCCATGACCAGATCCCATGCTTCACCACGACTCCACGGTAAAGACACGTTGCGCATCCAACTGCGGAATCGACGAATGGAATCACAATTCGGCGCAGGTAATCCGGACCCACCCGCACGTCTGAGTCCGAGATCACCCAGAGATCGTGGCTCGCAAATCGTGCCATCGTAGCTAATGAACAGACCTTTGCGTTCGCCGCCCACGGCTCTCCGCTCTCGCAAAAACGAGTCGTTACCTGCGGAAAGTCTGCCGCCACCTTCCGCGCAAGGACCAGCCCCGCATCATCTTCGTACCGGGCGCAAAACAGCACCTCGAGGCGCGAGACTCCGGCTACCTCTAACGGCATCCCGTTGACCATGGAGTAGCCAAGATAATCCTGCTCGTACAAGCTCCGCAGATTCGCTTCGAGCTCCGCCTCGGCTCCATGCAGCGGCTTGAAAACGCTGATTGCCGGCAGAAACGGAGGATCGACCCGTGACAACGCCTCCTGCCGCTCAGCGTTGCTCCTGAATCGTACCGAGCCCGCGATGACGAGACCCAGGAATATGGTTGAGGTCACCAGGCCGAAGACTCCGAGCCCGAACAATCCCCAGCCCAGCATCGTCAATCCTTGCATTGCAACTCAACCCTCAAGCTTTAGCCTAACAACTTCGTACCGCTGCCGCCTCTACTTTTTCCTTGACTTCGCATTCGCCTGCAACCCAGTCGCGGCACCTGCCGTGGCGTTCGCGACACCTTTGGCCGCGGACTTCGCCGCCGGACGAAGCGCCACCACCGCCACACGCCGGAGCGGAACCAGACCCGCACCAGGATTCTGTTGCTGATTGATCCGGGTCAGCATCTCCTCCCGCACATAGTCCACAAAACCCTGCATCTGCCGGTTCATCTCTTCCATGCGCTCCCGCATCTGCAGCACAATCGCGATGCCCGCGATGTTCACCCCAAGATCCCGCGCCAGGTTCAAAATAAACTCCAGCCGCTCCAGATCCTCATCCGTATACAGCCGGGTATTCCCTTCACTCCGGCTTGGCCGCAGCAATCCCTCCCGCTCATACATGCGCAGCGTCTGCGGATGGATCTCGTACATCTCCGCCACTACGGAGATCATGTACCCCCCACGAGATTTACGCTTCGTCGCCACTGCCCTACTCCGCCGATGCCATTACGCCGCGTTCTGGTCACGCGTCTTCAACCCCTGTTGCGACGCGACTGCGGTCTTCATCAACATCCGCAAGGCAGCGCTTCCATCAGCAGCGTTCGGAAAAGCTTGCGCCAATCGGAACAAGAGTCACCGTTAGAATATCCCGGCCTGGTCTGCCGGCGAGTCTGCCCCGAACACCATCGGTGAAGTCCACCTCTTCCGCCAAGTCCTCCAGTTCCTCCATGTCACCCTTCATAGGCTTTCCTTTCCCTCGGCGTCGCGTCGCGACGCGGAATCGTTCTCAGTTCATCATCCTCATCCGTATGCCCAGCCGTCAACAACCTTCCATGCTTGGTCTCGCTTACTCTTAAAGATGGAATGGGCACCCCCGGTGTCGGCGGTACCCCGTTTCAGTCCAGAAAATCCTCTGCCATCCGAATCCTCTCGCCGCGTGATCCAGTTCCCAGCGGATCGTCCGCGACCTGACGGACGCAAGGTCAGGATATTCTTCGGGCATCCAAGCTCGTAGGGTGGATCAGAAATCTCAGAGGCCTGCCACTCGAGTGAGCGTCAGGACGGCAATGTCGTCTTCCTGGCCGAAGCTCTGGGCGGTCGCAGCGATCTCCGCGGCGGGTAGTGCGCTGATGGCCAGCGTTCGCTCGAAACCGAAGAGTTCCTGAGTCGCCGTGTCGCGGGCTTCAAGAACGCCGTCCGTGAGGAGGGTTAGAGTGTCGTTCGGCGCAAGCGTGAGCGCGATCTTCTCATACACGGCTTCAGCAGCCAGGCCAAGCGGCAACGCGGCCTCCAGCACAAGCTCGCGGCCATTGAGATAGGGATTCAGATGGCCGGCGATGGCCAGGTCGGCTTCTCCGGCGGACGTGATACGCACCGCGATCGCTGTGGTGAAACCTCTCGAGCGTCCAAGCAGGCGGCGATTGAGGCCAGTCAGAATCTCCGCTGGGTCAGTGGTAGTTTCGGCAAGCGTACGCAGAGTTCCGACGAGCAGCGCGACGTTCATAGCGGCTGGAAGGCCCTTGCCGGAGACGTCGCCGAGCACCGCAAGAACACCGCCTCCTTCGATGGGCAGAATCTGGAAGAAGTCGCCGCCGACCTGCTGGGCGGGATGGTAGACGGACTCAATGCGAAACCCAGGGATATTCGGCAGTTCTTCCGGGATGAGTATCTGCTGAATGGTGCGGGCGGATTCAAGTTCAGCCTGCGTCTGCGCCTGGTCGCGCGAGACCTGGTTGTATCGAAGAAAGATCAGCAGGCCAATCGAGAGCAGGTAAGGCACGGCGAAGACTACCTCGAAACTGAAGCGAACCAGGCCGAGATTGAGCGATGGAATCGCAAAGCCGAGATTGTGCGTTTGTACGATGATCTCAACCCCAAAGAGGAACCCCCCGGCGTTGGCGAAGATTGTGGGCAGGATGAGCAGCCCGGCCTCCCTGCTGCCGGCGCGATAGGCGCGGATCAGGATGACGAGAACCAGGACCATGGCTGGCAGCGTGAGCGTGTTCTCTACCCACTCGAGGGTGCTGTTGGGAAACCTGCCTAGCCAAAGAAGTGTGTTGAAGGGGAGCGGGAGCAGTACGAGGACGGCCTGGTAGAAGCGCACCAAGCGGCCCGGCATGCGCTCTATAAAGCTGTAGATGAACCCCAGTTGGGTGGCGATTTCCAAGTAGGTGCAGGAGTCTCCGAGGAAGGCGTTCCATGAATACGGCGCACCGCCATAGATGTCGATTGCCGGCATGCCTGTTGTAAGAGCGCCGAAGAGCAGGGTCAACCCGAGCCAGAGATACTCCCGATGCGCGGGTTGCTGGTAGAAGAGAGCGAGGACAAGCAGCGCGGTAACGGCCGTGGCGACCATGATGGCGATGGGAAAGACGAGTTTGCCGACGCGGGTGCCCTGGTGAGAGCGGGCCGCCATCCCTATGGCAGCGGGAGTGCCGAGGGTGGCTTGTGCAAAGTTGAGGTCGTCGCTGAACTCGGACCCATAGAGATGCGAGCGCAAAGCCACCTCCACGCTGTTTTGGCTGGGGCCGGCGACGGTACGGAGCGGGAACATCATCTCCTGACCCTTTCGCCACCGAAGTGAGGAGAGGATGGGACCGCCCATTCGTTCTCCGTCGACGTAGACCTCGAAGGACCCCTGCGTGCCGATCAGAAGGAGATCGATGGGCCCGGCCTGTGCGGGAAGTGCGATGCGCTTGCGAAACCAACGGGAATGGCTCTTGAGGAGGGAGTCTGGCAGGTCGTTGCCGAAGGTGGTCTGCTGCCAGGTCGAGTCGTCGAAGTTGGGAGCAGCGTAGGTGGGACTGTCGCCCACGTGTACGCGCCAACCATCCTCTTCGGCGACGAGGATTTGGGTGCCTGGCTCGGACTGCGCTCTTGCGGGACCGACGACCACTGTCAGGGCAAGGAGGATCAGGAGAACGTTTCGCAAGGATGCTCCGCGTTTCGTGGGAGGGGAACTGATGGGGATGTGGCCCGAGTGCTTCAGTCTAGCGCGGAGAGTTCTGGGCTCTAACTTCTCGCGATGAAACCAATCTAAGGCATGAAGTGCATCTCACCCTCCATGAAGAAGTCCACCACTGCCATAACTCTCCCAACCCTCCTCACCGCGGTAGCCGCCGCAACCGCCTACGCCCTCATCTCCGCCCCATCCCGCATCAAGCCCGGTATGGTCGCAGTCATCACTGGCGGCTCCCGCGGCCTCGGCCTCGCAATCGCCCATCGCTTCGGCCGCGCCGGCTGCAAGCTGGTCCTCGCCGCCCGCAACCCAGATGAACTCGAACTCGCCCGCGACGGCATCCTCCGCGCCGGCGACGTCACCAACGACGACGACATCCTCCTCGTCACCGCCGACCTCACCGACCCCGTGCAGTGCAAGGGCCTGATTGCGTCAGCAATCAATACGTTCGGGAACTTAGACATTCTCATCAACAATGCCGGAATCATCGAGGTCGGCCCCGTCGAGGACCAGCCCCTCGAAGCCTACGAGCGCGCGATGGCCACCAACTTCTTCGCCGCCCTCTATCTCTCGCAGGCCGTTCTACCCCACATGCTCGAACGCCGCTCCGGAGCCATCGTCAACATCTCCTCCATCGGCGGCAAGGTCGCAGTTCCCCACATGCTTCCCTACTCCGCCGCCAAGTTCGCCCTCACCGGCTACTCTGAAGGTCTCCACGCCGAACTCCGCCATAAGGGAATCCGCGTCACCACCGTCTGCCCCGGCCTGCTGCGCACCGGCGGTGAAGCTCACGCCAAATTCATCGGCAACGTAGACAAGGAAAAAGCCTGGTTCAACCTCTCCGCTAAAACCCCCGGCATCGCCGTCTCAGCCGAACACGCCGCCAACAAGATCTTCAACGCCGTCTCCTCCGGCCGCGCCGAGATCACCATCTCCCCCCAGGCCTGGCTCGCCGCACGCTTCGCCGGCCTCGCCCCCGAGACCACTCAGATCCTCGCCTCACTGGCCAACCAGTACATTCTCCCCGCCCCGCTCCACGCCATCCCGATGCCAGCCACCCCTCACGTCCATGCACAAGACACGGAACCGGTGGCGGACCCCTCCCCCAGCTAAGCCTCATCGCAAAGTCCCGATCGTCCCTCAGATCGGTGCCCGGTCTATGGCAGAGCGGCGTTAGGTCTGCTCTCTGGCAGCGACACCAATCCGCCGGTGGCCCATGATAAGCCTATCTCCCCTACAATGAATACTTTGCAGCCACTCTTGTTGAAAACAAAGACTTTCTCTCGCAAGTCCGGACCTAAGTCCTTTGCTTTGAAGACTTTGAATAAAAGAGGGTAGGGAGGGGGGGTACCTACCTCTTCAGAACTCCGTCCCGAATCTTCCCAATTCTCCCATTCGCCCCCACCACAAACGGCAGCGACACCGCATTCCACCCCTTCGCCGTCTCACCTGCCAAACCCTTCCAGTCCTTCCCATCATCGAACGACACATCCGCCCCATTCGGCCCCACCGCAAGCCATCCCTGCACCCCCGCCACATAGACCACCGCCGACCGGTACCCACCCGGCATAGTCCCCGCCGTCATCCAGTGCCCACCACCATCTCTCGAGAACGCCCCCGTTCCCGCCGCAGCATCCGCCTTCTCATAGTCCCCACCCACCGCAACCAGCACCCCCGTAATCTTCCCCGACATCGAAGCGCTCGTTCGTCCCGCCAGTGAAAACACCCCCGCTCCCGTAGTCCCCGCCATGACTGGAACGTCTGTCTTCCGCCACGCCAGGGGACACGCCGCCTCCTTCGCCGCTCCCTCCGCACATTTGCCGTACGTGGAGTACACATGCGCCGATGCCCCTCCCCCGGTCCCAAACATCACCGTAGCCCCAAGCGCAATCAGCCCGGAGTTGCTCGCCGCAAAAGCACCATCCCCCTTCTCCGCCTCCAGCCCTGGATCATCCGCGATCGCCCAAGTACTTCCCTGGTCTGCACTGAAGAACATCGCAAACTTCCCCTCCACCGGATCGCCCAGCAGATACATCTGCTTCCCCGTAACTTTGCGCAGGTCGTCGAAGAATCCGTTAGCATCCGGATTCTCAAACACCAGCTTCCAGGTCTGGCACCCATCCATCGTCTTGTAGATTCGGCTGGCCGCCCCTTTGCCGCTCGCCATAATCACCGCCGTATTGGCGTCGAACCCCTGCACCCCGCGAAAGTCCAGCTTCTCCGCACCTTTGGGAACCGTGCACGGCTGCCAGAGATAACCCCCATCCTCGGTCCGAAGCAAAGTTCCGTTCGCGCCACTCGCCCAGGCCACTCCCGCTCCCAGCGCATCGATCCCCCGCAAACTTGCCGTCGTGTGCGACTCCTCCAGATCGAACTGGCCGGCTGCTGCGACCGGCACGGAAAGGAACGCGCAGAAGAGAAACATCCATAGAGTCTTCATCCCGTGAGTGTAAACGGGAAGACTCTGCTAGCAGGACGAGCGATAGCTCACAGACAAGAGGTCTAGGCCGCGTCCCTTGCGGTCTCTTCGGCAGTTGCGACATCTTCCGCTCCGGTTGCGTTAAGCGCATCACCCGCCGCGTCGACCTGCTCGGTCGTCTCGCAGTGGACTGTGAGCAGAATCCCCCCGCTCTTCACACAACCCTCATACTTCCGAGCCTCTATCTCCGGAATCCCCATGCCCACAAGCCCTCCGACTAGCCCTCCTACCGCGCCGCCCACCCCAAATCCAGCGAGGGTAGCCATGATCGGGCCGGCAGCCAGAAACGGTCCAACGCCCGGGATGGCAAGCGCTCCCAGCCCGGCAAGCAGCCCCAGCGCACCACCGACGACTCCGCCTGCCGTGCCCCCCGTCGCCGCACCCTCTGGAGCCTTCGTGTGCTTCTCGTACGCAAAGGCGCGGGTCGTCTCATCGTCGGGTAGAAGGACGGAGATGTCCTCGTGACCAAAACCGAGGGTGAGCAGATGATCGACCGCACGCTCAGCGGAAGTGGGAGTCTTGAAGATGCCGAAGACGGCGACATTGCTGCTGGGCATTGGAACTCCAGATGAAAGTGCAGGGATAGAGAGCTACACAGTCAGACGAGGAGGTCACAACGGAAGTTGTTCAGAACACGAAAAGGCCCGGACGATGACGGCTTGAAGAAAATAGCCCTCACCGTATTCGCGACAGACATCAATGAAGGATCTTCCACGCATGATAGACGTAGATCCCAACCACACTGGCCGTCACCAGTCCAACCGCGCCTCCACAAGCCCGAACCAGCGGCTCGATACGATGAATACGGCGGACGATCTTCGATTGTTCCTGTTTGACGTTCGTGTTGCTCTCGTCATTCAGGAAAAGCTGCTCGTCTTCATAGCGGGTCAGCTGACCGCGATAGATCAGCAAAGCAAGAAAGCATGCAGCAAGAACAGCCCAGACAATCAGTAAGACAGGGTTCATAGCCATTACGTTCTCCTCTCCCAAGAAGGGATGTGACGATTTGGTCTCATGCGGATCTGAACATCGCGTACAAAACCAACGAAAGCGCCCTGATCACGCTGCCAAATACTAACCCTTTGAAGCGGTCTCAGCACAGAAAAAGAGGGCAATCTTCAGTCACTGGCGGAAGTACGGGAAGATCGGCCCATCGAGCATTACCAACTTCCTAGGATCGTCTCATCGCCTTCGCGTCCAGCTCACCGCATCCAGAAGTGAAGGAGAGTGCCCGCAGCCGTAACTGCCATCAGGACCAGAACGATGAGTCCGCCGATAAAGAAGGCTGCCTGCCGGCGCGCACGCTCTGTCGGCCTCGTGATCCCGAAGGTGTTGATGAAGGCGTCGACAAGGAAGTAGAGGAGGCCCATGGCATCCATTATGCTCCTGTACATCGCGGGCCCAGGTATTTGCATCGAGGTAGGTGCTGCAGCATCTGTAACCCATAAGCGTCTTGCGGGTGGCTGACCGGAAGGCTACACTCGTACACTTAGGCTCTAAAAGGAGATGGAATCAATGGCGACAGCATCTGTTACTCCCGAAGTGGTTGAGGCTCCGGTCACGGCTACGACGCCCGTCAAGTTGACCGACGCGGCGATTGCCAAGGTCAAGGAGATCATGGGCACCCAGGACCCGACTCCCGCGGGGCTACGCATCGGCGTCGTAGGCGGCGGATGCTCAGGTTTCCAATACTCCATGTCGTTCGAGAATCAGAGCGGCATGATGGATAAGGTTCTCCGCTTTGAGGACCTGAAGGTCTTCGTCGACGCCACCTCTGCCATGTACCTGAACGGCTGCGTCGTGGATTATGTCGAGACCCTGGAAGCGGCCGGCTTCAAGTTTGAGAATCCCACAGTCAAGAGCACCTGCGGGTGCGGTTCAAGTTTCAGCGTCTAACTTTCAGAACGAGGATTTTGACAAGTTTCTGGTCGGGGCGTTCCTCTCAGTTGCGGAGGACGCCCTTTCCGTTTCGCGGATGCGTCTAAACTGGCAGAAGTCAAATCCTTTGGAGCGCATCTGTGACAGAGTTTGTGGTTCGGCTTGCGGATGAACGTGGACGGGTACAGGAGCAGACCCACGCCGCAGCCACCGCAGATGAGCTCCGAGCGCGCTTTACCCTGTCCGGCTACTACGTCTACTCCGTCAAGTCGAAGGGTCTTTTAGGTGGCGAGGGCCGTAAGAAGAAGGTCAAGCTGGACACCTTCCTGGTCTTCAACCAGCAGTTCCTAACCTTGATCAAAGCGGGCCTGCCCATCCTGGGCTCGCTCGATCTGTTGGCCCGCAGGCAGAAGCTGCTGCACTTCCGCGCGCAGTTGGAGGACGTCGCCACACGCGTCAAAACGGGCGAGTCCATCTCCTCCGCCTTCGAGGCGCAGGGTGGATTCCCCATCGTCTACACCACCACACTGCTCGCCGGCGAACGTTCCGGCAATCTGGAAGAAGTCTTGCAGCGCTTTCTCGACTTCCAGCGCGTCTCGCTTACCTTCCGCAAGAAGCTCAAGGCAAGCCTGATCTACCCGACCCTGCTCATCTTCATGGTGCTCGGCCTCTTTATCTTCCTCATCACCTTCGTCGTGCCACGTTTTGCGCAGCTTTATGACCAGCTCAATACCCATCTGCCCGCCCTGACTGTCTTCCTCCTGGATCTGGGCAAGGAAGCGCAGAGCTATGGGATCTACGTGGGGCTGGCACTCGCGGTGACCGGCTTCCTGCTCTACCGCTGGACCAAGACCGACGCAGGCGCGGTGACTGTAGACCGGATTCGCATCGCGCTACCCATCTTTGGAAACGTCTGGCTCAAGTACCAGGTCGGCCTCTTCTCGCGGACGCTCTCCACGCTGCTGACCGGCGGCTTGCCTCTGGTGCCATCGCTGGAGACGGCTGCGCGCGCCATCGACTCGCGGCAGATTGGCTCGGCGGTCTTCCAATCGGTTGAGACCGTGCGCGAGGGCAAGGGGCTGAGCGCCAGCCTCGCAGCAACCAAGGTCTTCCCGGAACTGGCGATCGAAATGATTGAAGTGGGTGAGAGCACCGGCGCGCTCCCCCAGATGCTTAACTCAGTGGCGGAGTTCTTTGAGGAAGACGTCCAGACCAGCCTCACTGCGGCAATGAGCCTGATCGAGCCGGCGATCTTGATCGTCATGGGCGTGGTGGTGGTCATTATCCTGATTGCGCTCTATCTGCCGATCTTTTCGCTCAGCGCGGGGTCGGGGGGCTCATGAAGCTGAGGCGTCTGCAGTGGAGTGTGGGTGTGGTTGGGATTCTGCTGGTGGGGTGCCGGGGGAGGGTCAAGCCGGATACCGCGGAGGGGTTTGCGCCCCGGACGGTAAGTCTGCGGGGAACCTACGGCGTTGCCAACGGGAGCATCGTGGAGCCGGTGCTCAAGGTGGATGAGACTAGGACGGGATATGCCTTCGAGGAGCGGAGTGTGGGCGAGTGGGGACCGGATGCTCAGACGCCGCATGTCGTCCGTGAGGACGAGGTCCAGAAGTGGCTGGGCTCGGTGATCCCGGGAACTCCGGTCTTCGGCTTGACGACCGATCGCGCAACCCTGCTGAAGCTGCCCGCTCACTGGGAAGGCCCGGATGGCTTTGTCACCAACAGCGGATACGTTCTGGTGAGTGCTGGAAAACTTGTGGAGGCGAGGAAGGTCGAACTAGGCGGCCGCTAGCTACCCCCCCCCCACCTGGTTTATTGCGCAAAATATTCAAACAAAAGCGCTTAGCCTTGTATCACCTTCGTAATCTCCGGAAAGTTACCCGAAGGTCCGCGCAGTCTGCAAGCCCCGCGCGACCCGTTGCTCACCGCAAAGGGATATTGACTCTAAACTTGGGCTTGATACCGTTGACGGACGTGCAAGCTAGGAGTCTTACGAGTTATGGCGACACCTGTAGCGATCCCTATTCCTGTAAACGACATGGGCCTGGATGAGACGGACCGAGCCAAGGCGCTGGCGAAGCGGTACCACTCCGACTTCGTCGACCTGAAGAACTTCAAGATCCAGCACGACCTCTTCAAAAGTGTGCCTGTAGACATGATGTTCCGGTATAACTTCGTTCCGCTCGAACAGGCGGGCGGGCGGCTGGCGATCGCGGTCTCCGATCCCTCGAAGCTGATGGTTCTGGATGAGATCTCCGGGCTGCTGGGAACGCGGCTGGTCACCCGGGTCGCGACGCTTTCGCAGATCACGGACCTGCTGAAGAAGACCGAACAGTCGCAGCGGGTGCTCGATGAGGCTAGTGAAGGCCTCGCGTTCGACGTGCTCTCGAACGAGGAGAATGCAGACGAGAACATCTCGATCGAGAAGCTCACCGCCGATGACGACATCTCCCCGATCATCCGGCTGGTGGACACGACCATCTTCACCGCGCTTGAGCGCCGGGCTTCCGATATTCACCTTGAGACCTTCGACGATTCCCTGCTGGTCAAGTACCGCATCGACGGCGTGCTCCAGCAGGCGATGGCGCCGATCGCCCGCGAGCATCACCAGACCATCCTCTCCCGCATCAAGGTCATGTCGGAGTTGGACATCGCCGAGCGCCGCGTCCCCCAGGACGGCCGTTTCCGCGTCCGTTACAAGGGGAGGCTGATCGACTTCCGCGTCTCCATCATGCCGACCGTGCATGGCGAAAACGCTGTCCTCCGCGTCCTCGACAAGGAATCGATGTCCGAAAAGTTCACGAAGCTCAGCCTGGACGTCGTGGGCTTCGCCGAGAAGGATCTGACTCGCTTTCGCCGCTACATCAAGGAGCCCTATGGGATGGTGCTGGTCACCGGCCCGACCGGCTCCGGCAAGACGACCACGCTCTACGCCGCGCTGAACGAGATCAAGTCCGAGGAAGACAAGATCATCACCATTGAAGATCCGGTCGAATACCAGATCCGCGGCATCACGCAGATTCCGGTGAATGAGAAGAAGGGTCTGACCTTCGCACGCGGGCTGCGCTCCATCCTGCGCCACGATCCGGACAAGATTCTTGTGGGAGAGATCCGTGACGCCGAGACGGCGCAGATCGCCATCAACTCCGCGCTGACCGGCCACCTGGTCTTCACCACCGTTCACGCGAACAATGTGGTCGACGTGCTGGGCCGCTTCCTGAACATGGGCGTCGAGCCGTACAACTTCGTCTCCGCGCTGAACTGCATCCTGGCGCAGCGGCTGGTCCGCACGGTCTGCGAGTTCTGCGTCCGCGAGGTGACCTACTCGGACGAAGAACTGCGCGCCAGCGGCCTGGAGCCGGAAGAGTGGCGCGGCTTCAAATTCAAGGAAGGTCCGGGCTGCATGGAGTGCGGCGGAACCGGCTTCCGCGGCCGCTCCGCGATCCATGAACTGCTGGAACTCGACGATGAGATCCGCGAGATGCTGCTGGCCAAGAAGCCGGGCAGCGAGATCCGCAAGAAGGCGAAGGAGAAGGGCATGGCTTTCCTCCGCGACTCCGCCCTGGACCGCGTCCGTGAGGGCGTGACGACGCTGAAGGAGATCAACAAGGTGACCTTCATCGAGGCGGGACGGTAGACGCGTGGGCTTTCTGCAGAGACGTGTCCCGGGCAAGTTGGTCGCCGTACGCGCCGTGATCTGGTGCCTGTTTTCGCTGGTCTGGATCTACCTGAGCTGGGGGCGCGTTCACCAGCTTCGCGCGGCGGGCAGGCCGGTGGGCACGGGAAGCTGGGCCATTTTGGTCTTCTGGTCGTTTGTCCTGGTCTTCTGGGCCGTGGTCGGCGTACGAAGCTGGTCCGCCAACAGAAGACGCAGAGACTTGGGATTCAGCGAAAGGTAGTCTAAAGAGACGTATGGATTTGCTGCCGAAGACGTTGGGAACGCGGCCGAGGCTCGCGGTGGAGATCCGACCCGAGGGTGTGGTCGCGGCGCGGGCCGAGGATGCACAGGCGCTGGTCTCGGCGGTCTCCTTCGGCGTCTTTCAGGAGGGTACGCTGACCCCCGGTCTGCGGCCCGGCAATGTCGTCGAGCGCAGAACTGCTGTAGCCGCATTGCGGAAGGCGCTGGATGCAGTCGCGTTGAAAGATCGCGCCGTGACCGTGGTGGTGCCGGACGCTGCCGTGCGAGTCCTGCTGCTGGACTTTGACGCCCTCCCGGCGAAGCTTGCCGAAGCTCTCCCTGTGGTGCGTTTTCGCCTCAAGAAGCTGCTGCCGTTCGACGCGGATGACGCTGTCGTCAGCTTTCAGATCATGTCCACGTCCCGGAGCCTGGTGCGGGTGCTGGCCGTCGCGGTGCCGAAGGATGTGCTGGCAGAGTACGAGAGCCTGGTACGCGAGGCCGGCTTCGAGCCCGGCGCGGTGCTGCCGAGTACGCTGGCCGCCGTTGCCGGCCTGACCGAGATGGAAGCAGCCGTGCTGCTGGTGAACGCCGGCGAAACCGCCGTGACTACCGCCATCGTGCAGGGCGGCGTGCTGCTGCTTCACCGCACGGTAGACCTCGCCGCGGAAGGGGTGCAGGAGATGGCGATCCCTGTCGCCACGGTGCCGCTGGAAGTACCAGTGGAGTTGCTCGCAGTCCCATTGGTCGATGCAGAGAGCACCGCCGGCGAGTGGGCTATGCAGGAGCCGTTGAACGGCTATGGAGTGCTCGACGACTTCCAGTTGGATCAGCTTCGCGAGGATGAATCGAAGCGGCTGGCGCGGGCGATCGAGGCGGAGGCGCTTGCTGAGTTGGCGGCTGCGGACGCGCGATTGCCGAAAGAAGAGAGGCTGGCCGCGCCGGTCGCCCGGTTCGAAGAGGCGCTCTTTGAATCGCGCTTGACGGCTGCAGCCCGGGAGGTCACACAGGCCGTCAGTGTGGCCGCGGCCTACTTCGAAGACACGCTGCAAAGTTTACCGGGAATTGTTCTGTCGGCGGGCACGATGGGGGCGGAGCGGCTGGGCAGTCTTCTCGCTGAGGCGGGAATCCCCGAAGGCGAGATGCGGGTGCGGGAGATGATCGAACCGGCGATGCTGGTGGGCGGCGCGGTCACGACCAGGGTGCCGCTGGAGTGGATGGCCGGCGTGCGGGGAGCGTTGCGAAGCTGATGCGGATCTCGATCAACCTTGCCAGCAAACCTTTCATCGAGCTGAGGCCGCTCTTCGCCAGGCTGCGTCTGGCCATGGGAGTGCTGGTTCTGCTGGCGATCGGCCTTGCCATCGGCTCGCATGCGCTCGATCAGCGGGCCAGGCAGGCGACCGCACAGATGGACGCCTTGAAGGCGCAGACGGCCGCGTATCAGAATGAACGCTCCCGCAACGAGGCAAGGATGCGGCAGCCGCAGAACAAGGCCGTGCTGGACCGCTCAATCTTCCTCAACGAACTCTTCGCCCGCAAGAGCTTCAGTTGGACTGCGACCATGATGGACTTGGAGCGAGTGCTGCCCGAGGGCGTGCAGGTGACCAGCATCGAGCCGATCATCACCAAGGAAGGCGAGGTCAACATTCGCCTGCGGGTGACCGGCGATCGCGACCGTGCGATCCAACTGGTGAGGAATCTGGAGACCTCGCAGCGCTTCGTCGCTCCCCGGCTGGCTGGGGAGTCTTCGCTCACCGCGGACAAGGCGAAGGCGCTGGGACGAGTTCAGACGGTCAGCGCGCCGGCCGGCGAGGTCTTCGGGAATGGCGTAGAGTTTGAGATCTTCAGCGGCTATAACCCGGTGATCGTGACCGCAAAGTCCAAGTTACCCCCGGCCGCGACGCCTCGGGCCTCCGCCGCTCCTGGTAAGCCGTCACGAAAGCCGACGGCGGATGGCGCACGTGCCGCCGCACCGATCGGGGGTGTCCGGTGAGCGCGCTGAAACTGGGTTCCAGGCCGGAGGCGGCCACGATGAACGTGGTGCAGAGGACACGGGGCGTGCTCAGCCCGCTGAACCTGCATTGGACGGGGGTCGCCCTGCTGGGGCTGGTCAACCTGTACTTCCTGGTCCACATGCTCTTCGCCTGGCGGGCCGCGAGCAATGACGATGCAAGCGCGGCGGCAGCACAGCAGGTCTCGTTGAAGACGGCGGAGATCGCTGCACGTCCTTTGCAGGGTCTCGATGTCAAGCTCAAGAACGCAAGCAGCCAGGCGGATCAGTTCTCGCTGGAGCGGCTGCCGGTGAGCTGGTCTGAGGTTCTGACCGAACTCGGCGCACTGGTGAAGAAGGACAATGTCCACCTGACGCGGGTGCAATACGCGGAGAGCGCGGTCGATGGCGATGCAGCCGGACAGTTGACCCAGGTCATCGCGGACGCCGGATTGAGCGGAGATTATCGTTCGCTGGTCACGTTCGTGAACGGGCTGGAACGCGATCGCGAGTTCTTCCTCATCACCGGAATCAGCTTGACCGGGCAGCAGACGGGACAGGTGAATCTGCGCATCCGGATCGTAACGTACCTGCGCGGAACGCCTTCGAAGGAAGAGCTCGCCGGGGCTCTGCCGCTGGCGGATGCGGTCGCCGGGGGAGCGGCTGCGCCTGCTGTGGCCGACGTCTCCGCTGCCTCGGACGGAGGGGCGCGATGAGGATTGGGACCGAAAACAAGAGGCAGCTGTACATCGCGGGTGCTGTAGGATTCGTTGCGCTCCTAGCGCTCTATCCGCTCTACAACGAGCTCTTCGGCGGACCGCCTGCGACCACGGTTGCTCCACCACCAGTGATCCGCGATGCCACGCCGGGGAACGTTGTAAGAACCACCGGAACCTCCTCCGCATCGTCCGGGCCGGCGAGCAAATCGGTCTCCGCGCCGCCGGGATTCATTGTCGGCGGAGAAAAGACCGCCGTGCGGGTTGGAGGAAGCGACGGGCAGCTTGACCCAACGCTGCACATGGAAGCGATGCGGGTGACGGAGGGCGTGGTCTACTCGGGCAGCGGACGCAATATCTTTGCGGCCGGCGCGGCTCCGGTTGAAGCGGCGAAGATCGTGGCTCCCAAGGCTCCGGCTCGGCCGGTTGTGGTGGCTGAGGTGCCCAGCGGTCCGCCTTTGCCGCCGCCGCCTCCGCCCATCAACCTGAAGTTCTTCGGAACGGCGACGAATGCCGCCGGTGTACGGAAAGCGTTCCTGCTGAATGGGGATGATGTGTTCCTCGCTGCGGCCGGAGACGTGGTTCAGAGACGCTATCGCGTGGTCGCGATCACCGCCAACTCTATCCAGGTGGAAGATATCCCCAACAGCAATAAGCAATCGCTGCCGCTGCAGCCGAACTAGGTTCCCATGCAAGCGAAGAAGCCGCAGGACCAAGGCGAAGTGGGTTTTCTGCTGATCGCGATGATTGTTGCGATCTTCCTGATCCTGCTTGCGCTCAGCGTCGCCGCGCCCCGCATCGCCATGCAGTTGAAGCGCGAGCGTGAGTTGGAGACAGCGCATCGTGCGAACCAGTATGTGCGCGGGATTCGGATGTACTACAAGAAGCTGGGGTCGTACCCGCCGTCGATCGAAGCGCTGAAGAAATCGAACAACATACGCTTCCTGCGCCAGGAGTATGTCGATCCGCTGACCGGGGAGAAGGATTGGAAGCTGATCCGCGTGGGCCAGAATAAGACCAAGGTCAAGGGCTTCTTCGGTGAGGATCTTCCGGGGCTGGCAGGCGGACTTGGTTCGGCGGCTGGGTTGAGTTCAAGCGGATCGACTGGCTCTGCGTTAGGTTCGACGCTCGGCTCCGCCTCCAGCCTGGGATCGCCGGCGAGTTCACCAACAACCGCCGCGGCAGGAGCGTCAACGACAACCACCATCGGCGCGGCGGGTGCATCCGCTACCACGGGTGCCGGCTCAGGTTTCGGGTCTGACTCCGGCTTCGGCTCGACCAGCACGCTTGCCGGCACCGGCGGACCGTTCATGGGTGTGGCCGTGCCCAAGAACGGCGAGGCAATCATCGTTGTGAACGAGCAGACGAACTACCAGGATTGGGAGTTCCTCTACGACCCGCGCATCGAGCAGATGTACGCGAAGGCAAACCTGCTCGGCGGAGGCGTCAGCTCCGGCAGTGCGACCGGGCTAGGCTCGGCGGGGAGCCTGGGGTCCGGATTCGGCAGCAATCCGTCCACGAACGCGCCGGGCTCGCCAGCATCGTCAGGATCGCCGATTCCACCGACCAGCTCCCCCTCGCCCACCACGCCAAGCCCGAATTCGACGGCGCCGCCGCAGTAGCCTAGATTCCGGCGAGCATCTCCGCACGCGGATCTTCGGGATTCAAGGTCGCCAACTCACGCAGGATCTCCTTGGATCGCTCATCCTGGATCTTGGGTACGACGATCTTCACCTCCACGATCTGATCGCCGCGATGGCCTTCCTGGGAGGCAGAGGGAACGCCCTTCTCCCGCAGACGAAGCTTCTGCCCGGTCTGGGTTCCAGGTGGAATCTTGAGCTGCGTCCGGCCGTCGATGGTCGGTACGTCAATCTTCGCCCCAAGCGCGGCTTCGCTCATGGTTACCGGGACGGCGGCATAGATGTCGTCCGCGGTGCGGGTAAAGACCGGATGTGAGCCGGCCTTGATGATCAGGTAGAGATCGCCGTTCGGTCCACCACCAACCCCGGCGTTGCCTCTGCCCGCGAGGCGGATGCGCTGCCCGTCGCGGGTCCCGGGCTTGATGCGGAACTCCAGCGGTTCGCGCCGGGTCACAACGCCTGCGCCATCGCAGGTGGGGCAGGCGTTTGAGACCTCGCCTGTGCCTCCACAGCGCGGGCATTGGATGTTGAACTTCATGCGGCCGCCCATTTGCGTCACCTGGCCGGAGCCATGGCACTCCGGGCACTCGACCGGACCGCCGGAGGTGGACTTGCCTTTGCAGGTGGGGCAGACATCCTGGCGTTCGATCTCCAGCCGCGTGGTGCCTCCGCGAACCGCAGTCCAGAAGTCGATCTGAACCTGGTACTCGAGGTCCGTGCCCGGTTGCGGACCACGCTGCCCAGCCTTGCCGCCCCCATTGAACATGCCGGAGAAGATGTCTTTGAAGGAGCCGCCGAACCCAGGCTGCTCTTTGGCCTGGCCGCCCTTGCCGGCGGCTGCAAAGTCGGAGAAGTCAAAGCCGCCGAAGTCAAACGGAACCTCCTGGCCGCCGTACGATCCTTTTCCACCACGCGGAGCGCCGCCGGCGAATGGATTGCCGCCGCCGTACTCGCCACGCGCCGCCGCCGCCGCCATGCCGGGATCGATGTTGTCCGAGTAGAACCCAAGCTGATCAAAGATCTTGCGCTTCTTGTCATCGGACAGAATATCGTTCGCCTCGGAGATCTCTTTGAACTTCTCTTCGGCCTTTTTATCGCCGGGATTAACGTCGGGGTGATACTTACGCGCGAGCTTGCGAAACGCCTTCCGGATCTCATCCGAGGTGGCCGTCTTTTTGACGCCAAGCGCCGCGTAATAATCCTTTTTCTGGGTGGGTGGCATAGCTTCTCCGGTCTCCTGCGCTAATCGTTCTTGCGCGGCCTGACTTCTTTGCGAATCTGCTTGGACGAGGTACTTTGAAGGACGCTCAATTCGTAATGAATCTGCATGTGCATCCAGAAATCCGGCGTCGTGCCGAAGTAAACCGAGAGGCGATACGCGGTGTCCGCAGTAATTCCCCGGCGCTCATTCACGATCTCCGAGATGCGCGTCGCCGGCACCCTCAGCGCGAGGGCAAGCGCATTCGCACTCAGGTTCAAAGGCACCAGGTACTCCTGGCGGAGCATCTCTCCGGGATGAACTGCGGCTGAACGGCGCACCGGCTCTCTGAGACTCTGCTCTACCTTTCGCGTGTCATTGGTCTGTGGCATGGCAGGCACCTTCGCTAAACTATCTTCCATGATACGCGTATAACGGAAAACGTTCAACGGCCAGCGGGCTATTCAGCCTGGCAGGTTGGGCACCAGAACAGGTTCCGCGTCGCCATCTCTTGCGTCTTGATCGCAGTGCCGCAGAGGAAACATGGACGGCCGGCTCGTCGATAGACATAGTGCGCCTCTTCGCTCAACGCCTCCCCGCGCTTGTGCGGCCGGTCCTTCGGCTTCGTGGTCACGATCCTGCGGTCGACCATCGCAGCCGGCATCAGCTTGACCGCATCCCGGTACATCGCCTTGAGCGCCGCCGCAGGAACCTCGTTCCCAGGCCGAAACGGACTGATCCGCGCCCGAAACAGCAGCTCCGCACGATAGATATTGCCCACGCCGGAGACGATCGACTGATCCATCAAGAGCAGTCCGATCGCCGTCTTCCGCTTGGCAATCCGCTCAATCATGGGAGCAGGCTTATCGCGGTTGAGCGGATCCGGCCCCAGCCGATCCAGTAGCGCCTGCCACTGCGCCTCCGTCCACAAGCTGCAGTCGGTCGGACCGCGCAGCTCCAGCCAGTCCTGCCTGGTCCAGATGCGCAGACGCAGTGCGCCCCGAGGCTCCGGCATCGGCGGCTTGCCCTCCGTGAAATCGCCGTACAGTCCCATGTGGATATGCAGGATGCGGCGCTCGCCTTCGATCACCCCGAAGTCATAGCCCAGGTGCTTGCCCACGGCAGTTGCCTTGACCAGCGTTCGCCCACTCAACAGAGGCGCGTCGGTGAATCTTCCCTGCGGCGAGTCCACCTGAACCTTCTTCCCCGCGAAGACTTCGTTGTGCAGATTCGCCCAGCGATGAAGCTCATTGCCCTCAGGCATGTTCATGCTCCTCTGCCTGATCGGGGCTGATGGGAACTGTCTCCGGCTCCGCCTGCTGGATCTCCCGAACAAGCTCGCGAGCTACCTCGCGTGCGACATCCCTGGCTGGAGTGTTGCGTGTCCGGCGGGGCCGCCCGCCGGATTCAAGCTCGTAGCGGTAGTGATCGATGATGCGTTCCGGCGTCCAAAGCGCCCAATGATTCGCGTTCTTCTCGTGCATGCGCTTGATCTGGATCTCATCCATCTGCCGCATCAGCTTCTGCAGATCGTTGTAGTGCTCCGCATAGGCCGAGTCGGGAGATTCGATCAGGCTCTGCAGATCGACGTAGACCGGCTGAGCCCACTCATAGAACGTGTGCCAGACGTCATACACATCCAGATGGCCCTTGTTGACGAGCAGCGAGAGATGCTCATAGAAGTCCAACACCTCAAAGACGCTGACCGGAGGAGCATCCAGATCCCACGGTTTCAGTACCGGAGTCTCCGGATCCTTTACGTCTAGGCGAGCCTGCGCCAGCCGGCGCCGGGCCGCCACAAAATTTTCCGAAAGGAAAAAGCCAAGCTGCTTTTCCAGATTCGCCACCGACCGGTACTCCCGCTCATGGCGAAGCTGAAGCCCTGCGTACGAAATAGCACCCACACTGGTGAGGACGAGGCAGCTATTGGCCAGCGCTTCGACTTCGGTCCAGTTGATCAGCATAAAGCCTAAGATGCAGTAAAAATGCAGGGGAAGTTACAGAGGAGACTCGGTTCCCGGCGTCCACCCCGGTCAGACTCAGAGAGTGAGGGGCGACGCGGGTACCTGGTGCTGCGGGGATCTAGTTCCAGATCTGGGAGGCCTTAACCTGCTCGATCGCGAAGGTCTGGTCGGGTTCCATCTGGCGCATCTTCTGGGCGAACTGTTCGGCTTCGGTCTGGGTGTCGAACATCATCCGGTTATAGAGCTGGCCGGCACGGAGTTGGTCGCACTTCCACATGGTGTCAGTCATTGGCTTGCCTCCTAGAAGATGATGAAGCTGTTCCATTGTCATCCAGATGCCATCCGGATAGCTCTCGTCGTGGCTCCTTCTCATACTTGTTCAAACGCCCTTCTGCCGAGTTTGACGCGCACTCTCTTAAAATCGTTAACATTCTTTTCGAAAAGAGAGAGGGGGTGCCCTCATGGAAAGCTCCCCCTCCACACCCGGAGTGATACGGCGATGCACTCCAGGCGGTTCAACTGGTGATGTTCTGATACTCGATCGTATCCCTTCTTGGCCTACTTCTTATCGACATCGACGTATTCGGCATCAATGACACCCTCGTCATGGTGCTGTGGCTCTTCGGTTGTAGACGCGTTGGATTGGCCATCTGCCGCTCCCTGGGCTGCGGAAGCCTTGTACATGGCCTCTGCAAGCTTGTGGCTGGCGGTCTGCAGCTTGTCCTTGGCCGCGTTCATCTCGGAGGCAGACGGGCTGCCGGCGAGGGTGGACTTGGCTTCGGCGAGGACGGACTCGACCTCCGTCTTGTCGGACTCGGCGACCTTGTCTCCGCTCTCCTTCAGCATCTTCTCGATGTTGTAGACGAGCGAGTCAAGACCGTTGCGGGCTTCAACGGCGTCGCGCTGCTCCTTATCCTCGGCCGCATGGGCTTCGGCGTCCTTGGCCATGCGCTCGACCTCTTCCTTGCTGAGACCCGAAGAGCTGGTGATGGTGATCTTCTGGTCCTTGCCGGTGGCGCGGTCCTTGGCGGTCACGTTCAGGATTCCGTTGGCGTCGATGTCGAAGGTGACCTCGATCTGCGGGACTCCGCGCGGCGCGGTGGGGATGCCGCCGAGCTTGAACTTGCCCAGTGTACGGTTCTGCGCGGCCATGGGACGCTCCCCCTGGAGGACGTGGACTTCAACTTCGGTCTGGTTATCGGCCGCGGTCGAGAAGGTCTCGGTCTTTTTGGTCGGGATGGTCGTGTTGCGGGTGATCATGCCCGTGGCTACGCCGCCCATGGTCTCGATCGAGAGCGTAAGAGGAGTAACGTCGAGCAGGAGCAGATCCTTGACCTCACCGGCGAGCACGCCGGCCTGAACCGCGGCGCCGATGGCAACGACTTCATCCGGGTTGACGCCCTTGTTGGGCTCCTTGCCGAAGAGATCCTTCACCAGCTTCTGGATGGCGGGCATGCGGGTCTGGCCGCCGACGAGGACGACCTCGTTGATCTTGGAGGCGTCGATGCCGGCATCCTTCATCGCCTGCTTGCAGGGCCCGACGGACTTCTGAAGCAGATCGTCGACGAGC
The DNA here is from genome assembly GCA_965198885.1 of uncultured Granulicella sp. Classification (GTDB taxonomy): domain Bacteria; phylum Acidobacteriota; class Terriglobia; order Terriglobales; family Acidobacteriaceae; genus Edaphobacter. Next base: position 4,310,900 of record OZ240677.1, read on the forward strand.
GACTCGAGCTTGGCGCGGGTAAGATTGCGCACGAGGTGCTTGGGACCGGAGGCATCCGCCGTGATGAAGGGCAGGTTGATCTCCGACTCCTGCGCAGTCGAGAGCTCGATCTTGGCCTTCTCGGCCGCGTCTTTCAGACGCTGCAGGGCCATCTCGTTGCCCTTGGAGGACAGGTCGAGGCCGGTGTCGGACTTGAACTCGCCGATGAGCCAGTCGACGATGCGCTGGTCGAGGTTGTCACCGCCGAGGTGGGTGTCACCGTTCGTGGACTTCACCTCGATGACGCCTTCGCCGACTTCGAGGACCGAGACATCGAAGGTACCGCCGCCGAAGTCATAGACGATGATGGTCTCGTCCTTCTTCTTGTCGAGGCCGTAGGCGAGCGCGGCAGCCGTGGGCTCGTTGACGATGCGCTTGACGTCCAGGCCGGCGATGCGGCCGGCGTCCTTGGTAGCCTGGCGCTGCGAGTCGTTGAAGTACGCGGGTACGGTGATGACAGCCTCCGTAACGGAGGTGCCGAGATAGTCTTCCGCGGCCTTCTTCAGCTTCTGCAGGATCATCGCGGAGACTTCGGGCGGGGTGTACTCCTTGCCCTGGGCGACGATGTTGACATTGTCCCCCTTGGCGACGACCTTGTACGGGACCATCTTCATCTCTTCGTTGATCTCGTTCGGACGCCGGCCCATGAAGCGCTTGACGGAGAAGATGGTGTTCTCTGGGTTAGTGATCGCCTGACGCTTGGCGACGGTGCCGACGAGACGTTCGCCGGACTTGGTGAAGGCGACGATGGATGGGGTGGTGCGTCCGCCCTCTTCGTTGGCGATGACTTTGGGCTCTCCGCCTTCCATCACGGCGACGCAGCTATTGGTGGTTCCGAGGTCGATTCCGATGATCTTTGCCATACGTATTGCTCCTGGGAGGAACTTGGGTTGCGAAACTCTCTGACGAATCGATGTCTGGGCGCGATAAGCCCTTTATTGAGTGCGGGTGCTTTCTGCCACTCTTCTTTTATACGATGTGAGTGAGTTTATGTCAAGTTTCCTGAGTTGAGTGGAGCCCATCACTGTGCCCACTCTCTGATGCCCTGGAGCCGGAGGCAGCCGTCGCCCCTCACGCGCACCTAGCTCATGCTGCGACCGGTCCCGCTTACACGGACCAGGAGGTCGACCGTTCTCTAAGACTGATGAGAGTGTGAGGGCGAGTAGCCGCGGAAGAACGAAAGGGAGTTCCGTCACTTCGCAGCTGGTGCGACTTGAGTGTGTGGTCAGGCTCGTGGCCGTCAACGAGAAGCAGCCTTGGCCGGGCCTGATTGCGGAGCTGCGCGTCGCCGTCGATGCCACGGCAACACCCAAGCCGGTCGGCAATATGGGCGGCCCACCGCCGCCCGGAGGCCGGCGGCCACCACCACCGCCGGCCGGCCAGCAGCCGCGTCAGTGCGCTTTCTGCTCCGTCTTCTCCGAGGCGATCTTCGCCAGCTTCTCAAGAATCTCCGGCGAGAGCTCAAGGCTCGCAGCCTCCAGGTTCTCCTTCAGGTGTCCGACCAACGATGTCCCCGGGATCAGCAGGATGTTGGGCGAGCGCTGCAGCAGCCATGCCAGCGCAACCTGCATGGGCGTGGCTCCAATCGAGGCGGCGACCTCATCCAGATGCGAGGACTGCAGCGGACTGAAGCCGCCCAGCGGGAAGTACGGAACGTAAGCGATCTTCTGCACTGCAAGGTCGTCGACGAACGCGTCGTCCGTACGGTTGGCCAGGTTGTAGAGGTTCTGGATGCAGACGATCGGCGCAATCTTCTGTCCCTCAGCCAGCTGCGCAGGGGATACGGTGCTCAGGCCCAGATGCCGAATTAAGCCCTGACTCTGCAGCTCCGCAAGAACCGTAAGCGGCTCTTCGATGGAAGCATCGGGAGGAGAGAGCGGCGGACCCACGCGCAGGTTGACGATATCCAGAACGTCGAGACCTAGGTTCCGCAGATTGTCATGCACCCCGTCGATGAGGTTCTGCTTGGAAAGCGCTACATTCCATGATCCATCCGCGCCACGAACCGCACCCAGCTTGGTGACGATCGTGAGGTTTTTGGGGTAAGGGTGCAGCGCCTGCTTAATGATCTGGTTCGTAAAGTGCGGCCCGTAGAAGTCGCTGGTGTCGATATGATCGACGCCGGATGCAATCGCCTCGCGGAGCACGGCAACTGCCGCTTCTGGATCTTTGGGCGGCCCGAAGACATGCGGGCCGGCGAGCTGCATCGCGCCATATCCCATACGTCGCACGGTGTTGGAAGTTCCAGGGAAGGTAAAGGCGCCGCCGAGGTTGGTTCGAGCGCTGGTAGGTGTGGTCGTAAGAGTACTCATGGAAGAATCCTTTCAGGTGCTGATGAAGCCTGTAAGAAGTGCGTTACCCTAACTTAGATGAAGAAAGCTTCAGTTTAGGAGTTCGCATTTGGCGGAGCCGGCTCAAAGAACGCTGAAACCCCGTAAAAGGCCGGTTCAGGCTCGCTCGACCGCAAGCGTCGCCGCGATTCTGGAAGCCACCCTTCAGGTTTTGCTGGAGGTCGGCAAGGAACGCCTGACGACAACGCGGGTGGCGGCGCGGGCGGGTGTGTCCGTCGGAACGCTCTACCAGTACTTCCCCAACAAGAGTGCGCTGTTGCAGGCCGTCCTGAGAGATCATCTGGAGGGCGTGGCACGCGCGGTCGAGGCGGCCAGCCAAGCGCACCGCGGTGAAACGCCGCAGGCGATGGCGAAGGCCCTGGTCACCGCCTTCCTCAAAGCGAAGCTGAGTCGTGTCGAGGCGAGTAAGGCGCTCTACTCGGTAAGCGACGATGTGGACGGAGGGAAGGTGGTCGCGGAGATGGGAGTTCGTAGCCATGCGGCCATCGTCGCGATGCTCAAGACGGCAAACAAGCCGCTGGCGACCAGGGTGGAGACGGTTGCGTCCGTGCTGCAGGGCATCATGGCAGGCGTCAGCCGCAGGATGCTCGAGTCTGGCTATCCAGAGGGTCAGGTTTCGTCTCTGAGCCGGGAGCTGATCGTGGTGGCGTGTGCCTACGTGCGCGCAAGTTGCTGAACCGAACCCTTCCCCGAAGACAGCGTGGTCCGTCCGATTCTTCGGCACGCGCCTGGAGTGTCTTGGCATGCTCCGGAGGGATGACAATCCGTCAACCAGAACCGGCATGATGATGCGGAGCCGGCCTCCTCCTACGGGGCCGAAGCAGATCAACTTTCAGAATAAGGACAAGGCATGCGTGGATCGGTGGCACACTGAGGTGACGGATGAACAGTCAGGTAGATCGTTGGATGGCGTGAAAGAACCTGCTTGACGAGTAGCAGAAACAACTTGTTACTTCGGGATTCAATCGTGTAAGGTCTACCCAAAGTCAATCAAAAGGGCCCCCTGTGAATCGCTGCCTCCGTCTCCTCGTCTGCACCGGCATCTTCTTCGGCTCAACGTGCCTCGCCCATGCGGATGGAGTCGGTACTTCCGTCAACGGCTCTTTATTCATCAGTTTACCCGGTGCCAACAGCGACGCGAACTACTTCAACCCCGCCACCTTCGGCCCTGTCCCCGGCGTTGGTTACAACGGTAATGCCCCCGGTGAAGTACCCCCAACTGCCGGGAACGACAACGGCACTACCGTCACCATTGGCCCTGGCGTAGAGTTCCAATCCATTCTGTATAGTCCCCCCATCTCGTTTTCCGCCGACTTCACCGGGAACACTTTAGGCATCTCGGCAATTTCGACAGGTGTTCTCTTGCCATTCGAGATGGTTTTCACCGACACGGCATTTCAGAACTTCATTCAACTCACGAATACCGTTCAGTCCATCAATCCATCTGACAACTCCAGCTTTACTTATGGCTTTTCTGGGCACACTCTTGTGGTGATCTTCGCCGGGGACGCGATCGGTGGCGTAGTAGCGAATACTACCTTCAGTTACAACCAGCCAGCGGTCGCAACGACCCCCGAGCCATCATCTCTTATTCTTCTTGGCACCGGGGCCCTCGGAGTGTTCGGTGCGGCACGTCGCAAGTACCTGACCCGATAAACAAATCCGCCAAAGGCTGTCGTCCAGAAGGCCGTCTCCGAACTCCGGGATCCCGTGTGCGTTTCTTGAACTCAAAGCGGACATCAGTAAGACAGAGCGAAAGCGATTTGCCTGCGGTCGCCGGTCTGGCCGTCGCCAATGTAAAGCGAATCGTTAGACGTGGCATACGAATCGCCATACGTTCGCGTCACGCCTCGCGATAGCTGGTATCCCCATCGACACCATCGCTGCTTGAAAGGTCACGGTACAATTCAGATGTTCATGAGGTATGCCCACTCATCGCCTGACTTCAATCGATTGGCGAGCGAAGCTTGGTTGAGTTGGAGACGTAGGGAAGCCAAAACGGACGGCACACCGAAAAGAATAGGTCGTTTAAGCACGCGGAAGTGGCGAAATTGGCAGACGCACCAGACTTAGGATCTGGCGGAGCAATCCGTAGGGGTTCAAGTCCCCTCTTCCGCACCAATACCTGTAGAGAGCACTCAGAGACCCGATGAGCCAGACCCCAAAAGAGCCGAAGATCACCATGACCACCACCGACGCCTACCGCGAAGGCTATGCCAACTCCGTCCAGGTCCGCATGAGCGTCTGGGACTTCCAGCTTGTCTTCGGCACCATGCGCCAGGACTCCCCGGAGGAGGTGACGCTGCTCAACTTCCAGGGTGTCTACCTCAGTCCGCAGCAGACCAAGGCGCTCTGGAACGTCCTCGGCCACAATCTCGCACAGTATGAGCAGACCTTCGGCAAACTCGCGCTGGAGCCTCAGCAGCAGACCCAGTCGCCCCTCGTAATCCCCGTCCCACCCGCGGGCGGCGCCGTCAACTAGACCGCGCGGCTTCGCCGTACACTGGCAGCGTGTCCAGTCCCGCGCCCTCCCCCAGCCCACGCCGCCCCCGCTTCTCCGCCAAGGCCGCCCCTGTAGAAAAGCCGCTCCCGCTCCGCATCCTCTTCCCTCTCTTCTTCACCCTCATCTTCCTCTCGCACTGGACGCTCCTTCGCCTTCCCTACTTCTGGGATGAGGCCGGCTACTACATCCCCGCCGCGCTCGACTTCCTGCGCACCGGCTCCCTCATCCCCCACTCCACCCTGACCAACGCCCATCCCCCCCTGCCGTCCATCCTCCTCGCCGGTTGGTGGCGCATCTCCGGCTTCAACGTCTTCTCCACCCGAACCCTGGTCTGCATGGTCTCCGCCGCCGCGCTCCTGGGCCTCTTTCGCCTCGCCCGAACGCTCGCAGGCAACGCCGTCGCCGCCGCCGTCACCTTTCTCACCGCGATCTACCCCATCTGGTTCGTCCAAAGCACCCTCGCCCACGCCGACATCTTCGCCGCCGCGTTCACGCTCTGGGCTCTCTCCTACTATCTCCAGCGCTTCATCGAGCCCACCGGAGCCCGGAACCACTCCGTCGCCGCCGCCATCCTCTTTTCTTGTGCCGCCCTGGCGAAAGAAACGGCGATCGTCACACCAGTCGTACTTGCGCTCTGGGAGCTCTCCGTTCTGCTCACCGCCGCAACCGAAAGGAAGTCTCCCGCGCCGGAACACCGCGCCACGCCGGGTTGGATCGCAGCGCTCACCTTCCCGCTACTGCCCCTCATCCTCTGGTACCTCTATCACTTTCACCAGACCGGCTTCGTCTTCGGCAATCCGGAGTTTCTCCGCTACAACGCCACCGCCAACCTGACTCCGGTCCGCGTCCTGGCGAGCCTCTGGCATCGCTTCGTCCATCTCTTCCTGCACATGAACCTGTATGTGCCCGTCCTTTGTACCGCGGCCGTCCTGCTCATGCCGCGTCAGCCCAATCGAGCCCCAAACCCAGTCCTCTCCAAGCCCATCCTCTCCACGCTGTTCGTCATCGTCGTCGGCAACGCCCTTGCCTTCTCGATCCTTGGCGGCGCCCTGCTCACCCGCTATCTCCTGCCGCTCTATCCTCTGATCCTTCTCGTCTGCATCTGCCTGTGGCAGCAACACATGCGGCAGTGGTTTTGGCTCGTCGCCTTGACGACGGCCGGCTTCCTCGCGGCGCTCTTCATCAACCCGCCGTACTCCTTCGCGCCCGAGGATAACCTCACCTATCGCGACATGATCCTGCTCCACCAGCAAGCCATTCACCTCATCGCCGCCCACTATCCTCAAGCAATCGTGCTCACCGCCTGGCCCGCCACTACCGAACTCGAACACCCCGATCTCGGCTACACCCGCATCCCCATCAAGACCACCGCGCTGGACAACTTCTCCTTCGACGAAATCCAGAAAGCCGTCACCGATCCCGGCGCCTACGACACCGCTCTCGTCTTCTCCACCAAATGGACCCCTCCACCCGGCCACCTCAATCTAAGCCGCTCCCACCAGCAGTCGGACGCCAGGCTCTTCGACTTCCACCGCGACCTGCCGCCCGCAGACATCACCCGCGTCCTCCACGGCGACATCGTCTGGCAATCCTCCCGCAACGGCGAGTGGGCCGCAGTCCTCCGCTTCCCCCGCTCCGTCGAAGCCAGCCTCCAGACCCCCGAACTGCCTCCCCACTGATCCATCACAGCCTCTCCCCCTGCTCTTCTCCTATAATCGACGTCGTGCAGAAGCCCCCGTTCCTCCGCCTGCTGACCGCCTTCACCTGCCTCCTCATCGCCGCACCACACGTCCGCGCCCAGTCCTCCAGCGGACCTAGCGAACCCAGCCGGGAGCCCGGCGGCCGCGTCATCCTCATCCTGCCCTTCGATAATCGCTCCGGCCAACCCGCCCTGAACTGGATCGGCGACTCCTTCCCCGACACCCTCAATCAGCGTCTCGGCTCCTCCGGCTTCCTCACTATCTCCCGCGACGACCGCGAGTTCGCTCTCGACCACCTCGGCCTCCCCACCGACTTCCGCCCCTCCCGCGCCACCACCCTCCGCATCGCCCAGAACCTCGACGCCAACTACGTCATCGTCGGCAGCTTCAACGTCAAGGACAACCGCATCATGGTGCAGGCCCAGATCCTTGAGGTCAACCGCCTCCGCCTCTCCGCACCGATCGAGGACTCCAGCGATCTTCCCCGCCTCTTTGACATAGAGAACGCCCTCGCCTGGAAGATCGCCCGCCAGGTCGAGCCCACCTTCTCCGTAGCCCAGCAGACCTTCCTCTCCGCTTCCGCCGGCATCCGCCTCAGCGCCTTTGAAAATTACATCCGCGGCACCGACGCCACCATCCCCACCGAGCGCGTCAAGCGCCTCGAAGTCGCCGTCCTCGACGCCCCCAACTACTCCGCCGCCCTGCTCGCCCTGGGCAAGCAGTATTACCTCGACCGCGACTACGATAAAGCCGCCGCCACGCTGGCCAAGGTCCCGCCCAACGACCGCCAGGCCCTCGAAGCCAACTTCTATCTCGGCCTCGCCCGCTTCAACACCGCCAAGTACGCCGACGCGGAGAACGCCTTCGCCTTCGTCGCCTCTCGCCTTCCGCTTCCGGAAGTCGTCAACGACCAGGCCGTAGCCCAGAGCCGCCAGAACAAGGACGCCCAGCCGCTCTTCCTGCGCGCCTCCCAGGCCGATCCCAACGACCCCGACTACCACTACAATCTCGCCGCCACCTACTACCGCCGGGGCGACTTCGCCAACTCCCAGCGCGAGCTCGACCAAACCCTGAAGCTGCGGCCTACCGACATCGAGGCCGCCCAACTCCGCACTGCCATCGCCAGCGCACGCTCCACGACACTCAAAGCTCCCGGCTCCGGCTTCGAGCCCACCACCCGCATCCGCCGCACCTACTCCGAGGCCGGCTTCCGCCAGGCCGCCTTCCAGCTCGACCAGGTCCGCGCCATGCGTCTCGCCACCCTGCCCCCCGTCCAGCAGGCCACCGAGTACGTTCAGCTCGGCAGAGACTACATGGCTCAGGGCCTGCTTCCCGAAGCCGAAGAGCAGTTCCAATCCGCCATCGCCGCCCAGCCCAACAACGCCGCCGCCCACGCGGGCCTCGCTCAGGTCCGCGAGCAGAGCGGCAGCGCCGACGACGCCCGCACCGAAGCCCAGACCTCCCTCCGTCTGGCCCCCAGCCCCGCCGCCTACATCGTCCTGGCCAAGCTCGATCAAAAGCAGAATAATCTCACCGCCGCCACAACCGAAGTCCAATCCGCCCTCAAGCTGGACCCCCGCAACCCCGAAGCCCTGGCCCTCCGCCAGTCCCTCCAGTCTCAACCCCTAGCCCAGCCATGACCTACCCACTCACCCACCCAACAACAAAGGCTCGTCATTCTGAGCGAAGCTCAGAACCTCCGTATTTCGCCTTTGTCCTTGCCCTTGTCGTCGTGTGTTCCAGCTTCTCCACTCTGTCGGCCAAAGCCCAATCCCCCCTCGTCCTCAAGCTCACCCTCCACGACACCATCCAGCCCATCTCCGCCCAATACCTCCACCGCGGTCTAACCGAAGCTGCCAACACCCACGCCGCTCTTGTCCTGATCTCACTCGACACCCCCGGCGGTCTCCTCGACTCAACCCGCACCATGGTCGACGAGATCGAGCGCTCCCCCGTCCCCGTCGCCGTCTTCATCTCCCCCACTGGAGCCCGCGCCGGATCAGCCGGCTTCTTCCTCCTCGAAGCCGCCGACATCGCCGCCATGGCCCCCGGTTCGAACGCCGGAGCCTCCCATCCCATCCTTCCCGGCCGTTCGCTCGAAGGCGACCCCGTCCTCAAGCTCAAGATCGAAAACGATGCCGCCGCCTTCCTCCGCGCCGTCACCACCCGCCGCAACCGCAACCCCGAAGCCGCAGACTCCGCCGTCCGCGAATCCAAGTCCTTCTCCGACACCGAAGCCCTGAACCTTCACCTCATCGACCTCATCTCCCCCGACGACGCCAGCCTCCTCCACAGCCTCGACAACCGCCCAATCAGCCGCTTCAACGGCTCGACCCAAACCCTTCACCTTGCCGCCTTCACCCTCGTCGATCTCCCCCCATCCTTCCGCGAGCGCTTTCTGGCCCGCCTCACCGACCCCAACCTGGCCGTACTCCTCCTCATCGGCGGCGTCCTCCTCATCTACCTCGAATTCCACGTCCCCGGCACCATCGTCCCCGGCGCTCTCGGCACCCTCTTCGTCCTGCTCGCGCTCTTCGGTCTCGATCTCCTCCCCGTCAGCCACACCGCCGTCGCCCTCGTCCTCGCCGGCCTCACCCTCCTTCTGGTCGAGTTCAAACTCCCCAGCCACGGCGTCCTCGCCTTCTGCGGAGCCATCGCCCTCGTCCTCGGCCTAGCCACCCTCACCACCGCCCCCATCTCCGAGCAGCGCGTCCACCTCTCCACCGCTCTCTCAACCGGCCTCGCCTTCGCCGCAATCTCCTTCCTCCTGGCATGGAGCGCCCTCCGCGCCCGCCGCAACAAGATCCTCCTCGGCCCCCAGGCCATGGTCGGCAAGCTGGCAATCGCCCGCACTCCCCTTTCCCCCTCCGGCCAGGTAGAGATCCGCGGCGAGATCTGGCAAGCCACCCTCCGCAACCCGGCCGATACCATCCCCACCGGCCACTCCGTCCTCATCCTAGAAGCCGAAGGCCTCCACCTCCTCGTCGCCCCCACCTCATAACCACCAGCCGGTCTTCTCTTCCCTCTTCCCTCTTGCCCTCGCGCAATCCCCCCCACAGAGTAGACTTGACCTCAGCACCATTTGATCGGTAAAGGGAGTCTTACCCGGATGACGAACGCAACTCGCCGGCTAGGCATTCACGGCGCACTCACCACCGCCGTAGCCTGCGCAACATTTCTCACAGCCTCAGCCTCCACTGCCCGAGCACAAGACGTCCCCGAGGTCCAGAAGACCGCCCTCGATCGCCAGCTCGATCGCGTCGACATCGGCGTCATGGGCGTCGGCCAGTTCAGCACCAACTCCAACGGCACCAACTACCTCGCCCAATCGCTCAACACCGTGCCCAGCAACACCGTCGGTGCGCTCGTCACCGTCCGCTACGTCAAATCCCCGCTCATCGGCTTTGAGTTCAACTACGGCTACGCCCGTTACACGGAGAACTTCACCCTCGTAAACTCCGCCGCAAGCCCCGCCGGCGCCACCGACCTGACCCTCCCCATCCAGACCAACGCCAACGAATACACCCTCGGCTATGTCGCCCACACCCGCGGCCTCCACTACGGCCTCCAGCCCTACGCCTCCGTCGGGCTCGGCACCATCGCCTTCAAGCCCACCAACGGCGGCGGTCAGGGCTTCCTCGAGCAGGCACGCGCCGCCTACTACTACTCCGTCGGCGTGGAAACTCCGCTTTACCACAAGTACTTCGGCCTCCGCGCCGCCTTCCGCCAAAGCATCTACCTCAATCCCGACTACGAGACCAACTACATTCGCGATCTCAAACGCACCATCAACTCCGAACCCGGAGCCGGCTTCTTCATCCGCTTCTAACTTTGTCATCCTTCCGCGCAGCGGGAGGACCTGCTTCAAGCACGTCCAGAAAGCCGCCAGCCATGCCGCCTTTTGCCCTCATCATTCTTCCCGTCATCGTCATCCTCTACCTGCTCAACTCCATCAAGATCCTCAAGGAGTATGAGCGCGCTGTCGTCTTCCAGCTCGGCCGCGTCAAGGAGTCCGCCTCTGGCCCGGGCCTCATCTTCGTCTTCGCCCCCATCCAGACCATCGTCCGCGTCTCCCTCCGCCAGGAAGCCATGGAGGTTCCGCCGCAGGACATCATCACCCGCGACAACGTCACCCTCAAGGTCAACGCCGTCATCACCCTCCGCGTCGTCAACCCCACCGACGCCGTCATCAAAGTCAGCAACTACATCTACCAGACCAGCCAGTACGCCCAGACCACTCTCCGCTCCGTCCTCGGCGAGGTAGACCTCGACCAGCTCCTCGCCCACCGCGACCAGCTCAATCTCCGCATCCAGTCCATCATCGACGGCCACACCAGCCCCTTCGGCGTAAAAGTCATCTCCGTCGAAGTCAAGCAGGTCGACATGCCTGAGAACATGCTCCGCGCCATGGCCAAGCAGGCCGAAGCGGAACGCGAACGCCGCGCCAAGATCATCCACGCGGAAGGCGAGTTCAACGCCGCCGCCAAGCTCGTCGAAGCCGCCGCCCTCATGGCCACCCAGCCCATGACCCTCCAGCTCCGCTACCTCCAGACCCTCACCGAGATCGGCGTCGAAAAGAACACCACCATCGTCTTCCCGCTCCCCATGGAGCTCATGAACCTCCTCAACCGCACCTTCGCCGAACCTGCCCCCGTACCATCCCAGACACCTCCCGCCCCTCCCATTTCGGTCCCACGTCCCGAATCTTCCTCTACTATAGAGACGCCCTAGACTGCCTTCTCACCGCCGTCACTGCTTCAACACGGCCTCATCACTGCCCTATGAATACCTTGCTCAACGACGAACGCGACCAGTACGCAGATAGCGAGATCGATGACCGGCAAAGTCGCCGCGGCAGCGATCGTGAGATCACCCTCGGCACCATGACCATTCTGGGCATCTTCTTCGCGCTCGCCGTGCTCTGCGCCGCCTTCTTCGGCTTCGGCTACACCACCGGCCGCAAGGCCGCGCCCACCAGCTACACCCCGGCCACCGTAATCTCCGGCAACTCGAACGGCCTCAAACCCTCCGCCGGCAACAATATCGGCCCGGACACCACGCTCCCGCCGCCGCCCGCCACCGCGACCATCATCCCGGTCACCCCCGAGCAGCAACCCGCTCCACTCCCCGCCCCCAAACCCGCCCCCGTCACCCGCGCCTCCAACATCGATCCCGCCGACACCATCCTCGCAGGCGACCCGCTCCCCGCAGCCAACGTTCCCGCCAACACCCCCGCTCCGCTCCCAGCCATCGTCCCTACCGGCCAGTTCATGGTCCAGGTCGCCGCCGTCTCGCACCCGGAAGACGCCGACCTCCTCGTCACCACCCTCCGCCGCGTCCACTACGCCGTAGCCATCCACACCGAACCTCAAGACAAGCTCCTCCACGTTCAGGTAGGCCCCTTCGCCACCCGCAAAGATGCCGAAGCCATGCGCCAGCGCCTCCTCACCGACGGCTTCAACGCCATCGTCAAATAGCCTCTTGCAACAGTGATCCAGCGCACGAAGATCCATCGTCATTCTGAGGCGTAGCGCAGCGAAGGCTCAGAACCTAGGTATTGTTCTTGTCTTTGTAGCTACACTTTCTTCTTTCATCCACCCTGTAACCTTAACTTCAGCTTGCAATGACCCGCCTCCACAATCCCCTCAAGCACCTCCTCACCCTCCTGCTCCTCCTCACCCCCGCTGTCTCCCAGTCTCCCAAACCCCGCGTCATTGTCTTTGTCCACGGCCTTCACGGCGACCGCACCTCCTGGCGCGCCGCCAACGGAGCCTACTGGCCCGACCTCGTCCGCTCCGACCCCCGTTTCGCCTTCTCCGACGTCGCCGTCGCCGACTACCCGTCCCCCGCCTCCAACGGTAAGATGTCCAGCATCCAGCTCTCGGACGCCCTCTGGACAAGCCTCAAGCAGGACCACGTCTGGGACCACCGCGAGGTCGTCTTCCTCGCCCATAGTCTAGGCGGCATCCTCGTCGAAGAGATGCTCCTCCGCCACCCGCAGGAAGCCGCCAAGGTCAAGTTCATCGTCTCCTACGGAACTCCGCATGAAGGCTCAACCGTCGCCCGCATCGCGGCCTTCTACGACAAAGACCCGCTCCTCCAGGACCTCTCCGACGCCGACTCCAACAACTTTCTCACCAGGCTTGAAGAGAGCTGGCGCAGCCACCCGTCCGTCAACGCCATCCACCGCTTCTGCGCCTACGAGACCGAAGACACCATCGCCGACGAAGGCTTCATCCGCTACCTCAAGCCCCACACCCGCGTCGTCAGCTACTTCTCCGCCACCTACGGCTGCGACGTCACCACGCCCCCGCAGCCGATCCACGCCGATCACATCCACATGATCAAGCCCGCCGACCGCAACGCCCCCGCCTACGACTTCTTCCGCCGCGTCTACCGCGACAACCCCGTCGTCGAAGACCAGTTCGTCACCCGCGACAACGTCATCGCCGGCCTCACCGCCGGCTGCAACCAGACCAACGCCAACCCCGACCTCCAGGTCCCCATCGCCCTCAACGGTGGACCAGACGGTGGACCGGACGGTGGACCGGACAGCGCCTTCCACGAGCGCGCCGTCTCAGCCACCGCCGCCCTCGTCGACCTCTCGGACGTCAACCAGATCAACCCCAACCCACCCCAGGTCACCCGCGTCGACCCCAACGGCGTAGCCCACATCAACTACGCCTTCAGCGGCCCCGGCAAAAAGCTTCTGGTCTGTCTCGGCACCGCTCGAGCCTCCCTCAAGGTCCAGTTCGTCATCGACCGCCAGGTCCCCCTCCGCGAACCCCAAAACTGACCCGGCCTGGCTGAGCGCAAACGCTGACAGCGCGGCTGATAATGCAGCAGGTCGTTCCTTGTCTTCGCCTGGTCCATTGCACGGCCGTCACCCAGACGCACGTGCCGTGATCGAACAACAATAAATAATTTGCCCATTTTGGGAGAAGTTCCTTTACTTGGAGCGCCGGTCGGACTAGGCTTCCGCACAAACAGGGCCTCTCGTTCCAAGATCCCTTCCGCGTCGTGAGCTCCCGCTCCGCGCTACCGTTCGCATCAACGGGCCTGCTCTCCTCCACACAATCCAATCAGAGAAAGTGAGCGACATGGCACAGCAACTACCAGTCCCCGCCCCGCCAACGGCATCCATGCCCTACGGCGTCCAATCACCCACCGATCGTGCCTACACCGCAAGGCAGATCCGCGAACAGGCAGCCGCATTCGAGCAGGCCAAGTCCCTCCCGAAGCATCGCAGCAACGGTGATGAGGAGCGCTACGAACACAAGTTCGGCAGCTACTCCAAAGGTCTCCCTCACAATAATTTTGGAGTCGTCGATCCAATTGCGTATCGCGCCTTTCACAAAGCCGTCACCACCGGAGACCCCCAGGACTTTCAAGAGATACCTCTTGGAGGCACCATCAAGCTAGTGAACCCGCAGAGCGGCCTCGCCTTCGATCTTCAAGGCGCCGATAGCCACGCGCTCTCGATCCCCCCGTCTCCACCTGTGGCAAGCGCAGAGCGGGCAGCTGAAATGATCGAGCTTTACTGGATGGCGCTCTGCCGCGATGTTCCGTTCACGGAATACGAGAACGAATCAAGCAATCCCGGATCACTGATTGCACGTTCAATCGCGGACCTCAACAAGCTGGGCAGCTTCTTCAAAGGCCCCAAAGACCACGTTACAGGCCTGGTCACTGCACAAACACTGTTCCGCGGTTCGACGCCGGGTGAGACCGATGGGCCCTACATCTCTCAATTCTTCCTGCAGAGCGCGGGCTTTGGCGATCTCGCGTCGCCTTATGATCCCTCGAACTATCAAGGCCAGCTTTACTACGGCTATAAAAACGGACTCGACTACATGACCACGTTTGCGGAGTGGCTGGATGTGCAGAACGGAGCTACCACCGTGCTGCCGACACAGGCCAACTCGCAGTTCGGGCCGAACATCTTCAAAACGATCGGCACCACCACCCAAAAGGATACCTTCTACCTTTACGACGGTCGCATGGGATGCGCGTTCGTTCATGTCGATGAACTCTACCAGGCCTACTTCATGGCGGCATTGAATCTGTTGGACAGCTTGAAGTTTGCTACCTATGACCCAAACCTTCCCTATCAATCCGGTCAAGCCACCAGTGCCGCGGAAGCAGGCTTCGGAACCTTCGGCAACCCGCACGTCGCAACCCTTGTCGCTGAAGTCGCTACCCGCGCGCTCAAAGCCCAGTGGTATCAGAAGTGGTTCGTGCATCGCACGCTTCGCCCGGAAGCCTACGGCGGTATGGTACATCAGACGAAAGCAAGTACCGCTGGTGCGCCCAACTTCCCGCTTCACCCCTTGATGCTGCAGTCAGACGCCTTGACAGAGGTCTTCGCCCAGCATGGCACTTGGCTGCTGCCAATGTCTTTCCCGGAAGGCAGTCCGCAGCATCCCTCCTACGGGTCGGGACACGCGACCGTTGCCGGTGCCTGCGCCACCATCATCAAGGCCTTTTTCGATGAAGACATGCCACTGCTATCGGCTGGCAGCCCTATCAAGCAAGCCGATAGCAGCGGCAAGACGTTGGTTGATTACAACGGTACCGACGCAAGTGATCTCACCATCATGACCGAAGCCAACAAGATCGCCGGTAACGTAGGCATGTTCCGCAACCACGCCGGCGTCCACTGGCGCTCCGACCACGTCCAATCCATCCTGCTCGGCGAGCAGATCGCCATCAGCATCCTCCAGGACCAGAAGTACCTCTACAACGAACCCTTCGCCGGATGGACCTTCACCACCTTCGCCGGCGACAAGGTCGTCATCTAGCTCCTCACCTGACTCACCATCCCCGAGCCTCATGCGGCGGCCTCAATCCGCCGCATGACCTTTGGAAGTGTGCACGAGACTTCCATGCTGATCAGCTTCCTCTGCCTCGCTGCGCTTGCCGCGGCCAACGGCGCAAACGACGTCTCCCGCGCCGTCGCAACCCTGCTCGGCGGCCGCGTCGCCGACTACCGCCGCGCTCTGCGCTGGACCGTCCTCTGGACGCTCCTCGGCTCATTGCTCAGCACCCAGTTCGGTATGGGCGTCGCCCGAAGATTCGCCGCAGTCCTCAGCTCTCAACCCCAGACACTCCGGATCTCCGTCCCCGCAGTCCTTCTGGGAGCCTCTGTCTGGGTCGCGCTCTGCACTTGGCGGAGACTCCCGATGTCGACCACCCACTCCCTCCTCGGCAGTCTGCTCGGAGTCACCTTCCTCTCCGGCGGCTGGCGCGCCTGCAGCCACATCGACCTCTTCCGCGGCTTCGTCCTCCCACTGCTTGCAAGCCCCGTCATCGCCTGCGCCCTCTCCTGGCTCCTCTCATCTTTGCTGCGCCGCCTGCCTTCTCCGGGAATGATCGTCATGGACCGCGCGCACTGGCTCTCAGCCGGCTTGACTGCCCTCAGCCGTGGTATCAACGACTCCGCCAAGATCTGGGCCATTCTGCTGCCGCTCTCACTCGCATCCGGGATCCAGCACTTCCCGCTCTCCATCCTGCTCACCACCGCGGCCGCCATGCTCGCGGGTGCGCTCGTCTCCGGACGCCGTGTCACCGAGACGCTCGCCTTCCGCATCGTGCCCATGTCAGGCGCGGAAGGAAGCTCCGCCAACTTCGTCACCGCTGCCACCATCATCGGCGCCTCGCTCCTCAGCTTCCCGGTCGCCAGCTCCCACGTCGTCTCAGGTGCCATCTTCGGCGTAGGCATCGCCGGCAAGCACCGCCTCCTGCACCGGCGAACGCTTGCCGAAATGGCCGGCGCCTGGGTCGTGACCTTGCCTGCAGCCGCCCTGGTCGCGGGCGGGATCTACCTGGCCTTCGAACGGCTTGCTTCCACCGGCATCTCCGGCCTCTGGATCGACGCCATCCTGCTGCTATCCGCCGCGCTGCTGGTCCAATCCTCCCTGCGGCAGCAGCGAAGCTCTCGCCTGCCGCTGCCAACCCGCCTCGTCGTCTTCGTCTGCAACAGCAACACCAGCCGTTCTCCCATGGCGGAGCGCATCTGCGCCTCGTTGCTCCAGCGCATCCGCCTTCAAAGCCAGGTGAAGGTCATCAGCCGCGGCATCACCGCCCGAGAAGGAGAGCCACTCGCCGCTTTAGCCGGTGAAACCTTGCGCCGCACGCGTGTCCCCAACAAGCCGCACGCGTCCACCAATCTGGACGGCCCCACAGTCGATGAGGCGGACCTCATCTTCTGCATGAGCGACGATCAAGTTGCGGCGGTTCGCAACAAGTTCCCGCAAGCCGCCGGCAAGCTTGCCCGTTTAGATCCGGAGCGAGACATCCCCAACCCCGCCGGTCAAGATGCAGCCTTCTTCTCTGCCGTTGCAGCGCAGTTGACCGCCGCGCTGGACGCGCGGCTGAATAGGATCCTCGCCCCGTCCTCGTAAGTTCCACGGGGAGCCCTGACATCCAGGCTCTCGTTGTCGTCACCAGGCTATCCCACTCCAACACCATCACCCCAACGCAACATCCGCCTGCAACGGCAGCCCGATCTTCACCCGCGTCCCCACCCCAACCTCACTGATCACCGTCAGCGCTCCCCCATGCCGTTCCACAATCTCCTGCGAGATATACAGTCCCAGCCCATTCCCCAGATCGCCCTTCGTGCTGTAGAACGGCTGAAAGATCTTCCGCAGCATCTCCTCACTCATCCCCGATCCAGCATCTCCCACCTCGATCTCGACTCTCCCATTCCAATCCTTGGCGTCCATCCAAACCTGCCCGCCCACCGGCACCGCATCGACCGCATTGGAAACCAGATTCGCGAGCACCTGCTGCAGTTGGCTGATCACTCCGAACAGCGGCGTCCCTCCGCCACTCACCGTCACGTTCACCTCCCGGTTGCGGATCTTCCCCGCCAGCAAACGCAGCACATCATCAAACAGCATCGCAGCCGTCCCGCTCTCGGCCTTCTGCGTCCCGCCCCTCGACCAGCGCAGCGTCTGCTTCGTAATCCCGGAGATCCGCTGCAGCTCACTCTCCGCCATGGCGATGTAGCTCTTCGCCGGTCCATCTCCGTCCACCTCGTCCCGCAGCAAATACAGCAGATTCGTCATCGCCTCCAGTGGATTGTTGATCTCGTGCGCGATCACGCTCGTCATCCGCCCCGTCAGCGCAAGCTTCTCCGTCAGCTTAAGCGCCAGCTCGCGTTCATGCCGGTCCGTCAGATCCGTGCAAGTCCCTACCCAACCCGCCCGCATTCCATTCGCCCTCAGAAATGGTGCCGCCCGCACCAGGTTCCAACGTTCCACACGCTCCGCGCCGCAGCGGAACCGGACCTCCGCCTCAAACGCCGTTCCCTCCCGGATCGCCACGGCCCATAACTCCAGGCATCGTCGCCGGTCCTCTTCGGAGAGCCGCCCGCGATCGAACCACCGTCCTTCATCCCCGAGCCCTTGGTCGCGCCACCGCTCATTCACATAGTTCAGCCGGCCATTGTCGTCCGCGGTCCAAACCAGGTTCGGCAGCGCATGCGTCAGTTGCTTGAAGCGCGATTCGCTCAGCTCCGCGGCCTCCTCCGCCCGCTTGAGGCTGATCGTCATCACCGCCGCGCGAAACTCCCGCGCCGACTCGATCTCCATCTCGCTCCACGCCTCGCTCTGCCCCCGCACCAACACCTTCCAGGCCTCAAATGACGTCCTCGGCTCCAGCCCTCGCTCCGCCTGCTTTTCCCTCACCGGCTCACCCGCCCAGCTCACCGCGCGCACCAGCTCCGGACGAAACCAGATCACATAACTCTGCTTCACCGTGGAGATCCGGATCGCCAGCATCCCGCTCGCAACCTCCTGGATTGCCTGAGCCCACTCCACCTCCAGACCCAGCTCACGGCTGGAATACAGCTCCATCTCCGGCTCCCGATTCATCCACTCCGCCAGCCGCAGCACATCCGCCATCGCCGGAGTCTCTCCCGTCAGCTCGCACACGCCGTCCACGATCAGCGCCACACCCGCCGCATCCGTCACCTCCGCCATGCTCGTCATCTGCGCCTGCATCGCCGCCACGTAATCGTTCTCCGCCGCCATCTGCGTCAGGATGCGCCGTTGCACCGCGTGGAAATGGACCATCTTCACCAGCCGGTCCGTCGTCCGCAGCCCCGTCAGCAGCGTTCCCACCAGCTTCGTCAGCAGGTCGCACGCACTCCGAACCAGATACGGAACACTCCGCGGCGTCGCATGGTGACAGCTGATCAAACCCCACAACCGCCCCTCGCACACGATCGAGATCGACATCGAAGCCGCCGTCCCCATATTCCGCATGTACTCCAGATGAATCGGAGACACGCTCCGCAGCAACGCCATCGAGAGATCCACCGGCGTCCCCGCCTCGCTGCTCAGCACATGCAGCGGAGAAGGCACATAGCTCGAATCCGGAATCATCCGCACCGTGTTCAGCAGGTACAACTCCCGCGCCTGCCTGGGAATATCCCCCTCCGGAAACCGCAGCCCAAGATAGCTTGGAAGCGTGCCGTCGCTCTCCTCCGCCAGCACCGTCCCGTGTCCAGCGTCGTTGAAGCAATACAGCAGAACCCGGTTCACCCCCGTCAGATCGAGCACCTGCCGGGTGATCGCGCGGCAGAGCTCCTCCTCCGTCTTCAGCTTGCTTAACTGCCCCACGAAGTTCGTGATCACCACGTTCATCAGCTCCGGCCGCACCAGCCGGTCGATCCGTTCAAACTCCAACGCCCGCCGCGATCCCGTCCGGTGCGTGACCACGCTGTAAAGCTCATGCCGCACCGGAAACGAGCCCAGGTACGTCACCGTCCCCGCCGGTTCCTGATCCAGCCCCGGCGCCCGCAGCGCGGACAGCACCTCCCGCTCCAGAATCGTCTCCACCGGGCTCCCCAAAAGCAGCTTCCAAGGAACTCCAAGCATCTCCTCCACGTTCTCGCTCGCACCCACCACCAGCTTCGCCGGCTCGTCCAACAGCAGTAGAAAGCCGTGCCGCTGAATGCTCCCCGGAATCCGGATCGGCTCATCCTCGCAAGCCACCGTCCTGACCTGCGCTTCGCCGCCCAGCCCGGCGTTACGCAGAAGCCGCTGCTCCGGAGTCGAGTCCTCGCCCGAGCCATCCGCCTGCTGCGTGCTCGTGATCATCGTCCCTCTCCCTCGCACGTCCGCTCCAGCTTTACGGCTTGCCGCCTTGCATCCAGGCCCCGAACACCTGAAACATGGCCTTCGCCGCCGTCACTGCCGCATCCCCTTCAGCCTCCGGAATATGCTCCTCTAGAACTCCGCAGAACTCCTTCCACATCGCTCCCGTAAGCTCGCGATGCCCATGAAAATACAAGCTCCCGAGCCCACCCTCCAGACCCAGCACCCGGTCCACATGCCGCCCGATCAACTGCCCGCCCAGCGTCGACCCCTCCATCACATACATCGCGCCCAGCAGGCTGGAGTGACTCAACGTATCCGGCAGCAACGGCCGCTCACCGTCCGCGTTGAAGACTCCAAAGTACGCCAGATCCTTCTCCAGCAGCGGCCGCCGCCGCCGTTCCAGGACAAGCAAACGCAGCCACTCCGGCCTGGCCTCACGGCCCTTGCCGATCGCCGCCTCTTCCCAGGTCGCCACCACGCCATGCAGACGTTGTAGGCACCGCGCATACTCGCCCCGGCCAAGCCCCATCCGCATCAGCGGAAAGCTCGCCTCCACCGCCTCATGCTCCGCCCGCGTCTCCGACCTAAGCCGCTGTACATCCACGCGTCACGCTCCAGGGACCCTGGGAAGCGTCTCTATCCAACCACCCTTATACGCTCATCCAACATCTACTTCCGTCCGCCCCCAAACTCCGTCTCGCATGTCCCTCGCAACTGTCCCGAAATCGCCTGCCCGAAACCCAAAACGACCCTGGGATCAGAAGCTCTGAATCCAGCAGCACTTTCAAGCTGCAACAGTTCAGCCTCAACGCGTCAGCAGACCCTGCGCAGACCAGCCATCGCGTGGCGATCCGGGCTGCCGTGGTGAACCATCGCACGAGCCGCAGGAACATCGACGGCCTGGTGGAGGGAACCTTGCAGATTGGGCGGGAGTTGCAACGAGAGATGGCTGCAGAGGAGAAGGCGATGCAGGGAACGCGTTCGCTCTTCAGATTCACGTCGATCCCAAAGGCCGCATCCCCTCCGGCAGCGCCTCAATCATCACCGCCCGCACCGCCGCCATCACCTCATCCCTGCTCCCATAGGCCCCCGGATCGATCGCCGCCAGCATCCGCACCGTCGCCACCCCCGGCCGGATCCAGGGCGTCCCCTTCTGCATCATCGCCGCCGTTCCAAGAATCACCACCGGAATGATCGGCGCCCCCGAGTCCGACGCCAGGTAAAACGGCCCCTTCTTGAACTTCGCCAGCCGCCCATCCCCGGACCGCGTCCCCTCCGGATAGATCAGGATATGCAGCCCCGCCCGCAGCGCCTCCGCCGCAGCCGCCACGCTCGCCGCCGCAGCCTCCGGCCCCGACACGCGGCTGGACCCCCGATCCACCGGCACAAACCCCGCCATCCGCATCGCCGTCCCCAAAATCGGAATCCTCATCAAACTCCGCTTCAGCAGCACCGACGTCCGCCCCGGCAGCATCGGCAGCAGCACCGGAGGGTCCAGGTTCGACACATGGTTCGCCAGAAAGATGCAGCTCCGCCCCGCCGGCACATGCTCCATCCCCTCCACCACCACCTCGATCCCGGCCGCCCTTACCCCCGCCGCCATAATCCACATGGAAACCCAATAAAGCCGGCTGATATCCCCCACCATCAGCGTGTAAGGAATCCCGATAATCCCCGCCAAAGGTCCCAGCGCGGTATACACAAACAGCATCTTGAAAGTCGCAAACATACCGCCACCCAGACTACGCCACCCCAGCTCTTCAGCTCACAGCGAGGTCAGAAAAGTGCGTTTCATGATGACCATAAGCCTTTCAGAATGAAGACTTTACACCACCACCTTGTTCATTCCAGGGACTTTACCTCCGGACTTCGCCTCATTTCAGATCCAAGTCCAGACCTAAGTCTAATCTTATGAAGACTTTGCGCCAAAACGCAGGGGGAGGGGCTACCCTACCGTCCAACCGCCGCCACCTCCGGGATCGCCTCGGAAAGAAGGTGCCCGAGCGCTTGCGGAAGTAGATGGTAGATATCCCCAAACGCTCCATTCGAGAGAATCGCCACCACATCGCCGCTCTCGAGCTCCGGCACAATCCCCTCCACAATCGCCTTCGCGTCAGCCCGCACAACCGCCGGAGTCCCGCGAACCCGCAGTCCCGCCGCAACCGCCTCCGGCTCCAACCGCTCCGCCTCCGGAATGTTCCCCGACTGAAACACCGCCGCAATCACCACCCGATCCGCAATCCCCAGGCTTTCGCAGAGCGCCTCCTCGAACACGTTCCGCCGCAGCGTATTCGACCGCGGCTCCAGCACCGCCCAAAGCCGCCGCCCAGGATAGGCGCTCCGCAGCGCCCGCAGTGTCTCCCGGATCGCCGTCGGATGATGGGCGAAGTCCTCGATCACCGTCACCCCATTCACCTCCGCCCGAACCTCCAGCCGCCGCTTCACGCTCCGGAACGTCCCTAATGCCTCCACAATCGCCTCCACCGGAACTCCCTGCCCCGCCGCCAGCGCCGCCGCCGCCGTGGCATTCATGGCATTGTGCTCCCCCGGCATCGGCAGCCGCAGCTCCGCATACTCCTCCCCCCCACGCAACAGCGTCCACCGCATCTCCATCCCATCCGCCCGCAGCCCCATCACCCGCCAGTAAGACCCCGCCTCCACCCCATACCGCTCCACCCCACAAAACGCCTTCCCCACACACTCGGTAACGTTGTCACTCCCATCAAAGGCCACCACCCGCCCCCGCCCCGGCACCAGGTTCACAAATCGTTTGAAAGCCGTCTTTACCTCATCGAGATCCTTATAGATATCCGCATGGTCGAACTCCACATGCGTCAGGATCGCCGCATCCGGAAAGTAGTGCAGAAACTTCGGCCCCTTGTCGAAGAACGCGGTGTCATACTCATCACCCTCAAGCAGAAACGGCTTCGTCTCCCGAACCATAAAGCTGGCGCCAAAGTTCTCCGCCACGCCCCCAATCAGGAACGAAGGCGCAAACCGCGCATCCGTCCTGGCCGCGACCTCATAGATCCACGCCAGCATGCTCGTCGTGGTCGTCTTCCCATGCGTTCCCGCCACCACCAGCGACTCCCGCCCCACCAGAAACTCATCATGCAAAATCGCAGCCATCGAGCAGAACGCAATCCGCTCATTCAGCACAGACTCCAGCTCCACGTTACCCCGCGAGATGGCGTTCCCCACCACCACAAGCTCCGGCCGCGGCTCAAGGTTCCGCTCCGCATAAGGCTCCATCACCGCGATCCCCAACTCCCTCAGTTGATCGCTCATCGGCGGATAAGCCGCCGTATCCGACCCCGTGACCCGGTGCCCCGCCGCCTGCAGCATCCCCGCCAGCGAAGCCATCGCCGTCCCGCAGATCCCAATCAGATGAATATGTCTCTTACCCTGCATGCAACCCTCTTTGTCTGTCATTCCGCACCCTGAGCGCAGCGAAGGGTACGGGAATCTGCAGTGTCCCTCGCCTTCTCTCAGCCTACCCCTCGACCGCAGCCTCAAGAAAGTCCATCCGCGGGTTCCCCTCATCCGCCAGATCAAGCCTCACCCTTACTCCAAGCGGCAGCGTGACATTCCCCGAAGCCACATGCCCACTCCTCAGCCCGATCCCGACCGGCCCCTCGAACCCGCTCAAAGCATGCAGGATCGCCCCCTCCAGCAATCCCATCTCCTCCACTCCCACGCACTGCGCCATATCCCCAAACACAATCCCCGTCACGCCTTTGAGCATCCCCGCATACCGCAGATGCAGCAGCATCCGATCCCACTGATACGGCTTCGTCCCAATATCCTCCAGAAAGAGCACCCCCCCCTCAGCCCGCATCCCATACGGCGTCCCCAAGCCCTCCGCCAGGATCGACAAACACCCACCCCGCAACACCCCCTCAGCCGTTCCCGCCCGCAGAACCCTAAGACCCTCTGCTGCACCCACCACCCAGGCAGTTCTCCCCTCAAGCGCCGCCCGAAAGCTGAACATCTCCGCCCCATCGGCCCGCGAGAAATCCGCTGCAACCATCGGCCCGTAAAAGCTGGCCAGTCCGCACTCATTCCAAAGCCAGGTCTGCACCGAGCTCTGATCGCTATACCCCACAAACACCTTCGCATTCGCCCGAATCAGCCCTGCATCCAGGTAGGGCAGCAACTCCGCAGACCCCCAACCCCCACGCGTACAAACGATCCCATCGATCCCCTCATCCGCAAACGCCGCATGCAGATCGCCCACACGATCCTCAACCCGTCCCGCATGATAAAGCGGCCCGCGATCCAGAGCATGCGGAAACACACGTACCCTATACCCCAACTCCTCCAGACGAGCCACTCCGGCGGCCACCAACTCAGCCTTAGGCGTACTCGCCGGAGACACCACCCCCAGCATCGCTCCGGGCCGAACCGCCCTTGGCTTCACACTCTTCAAAGCTCCATCACCTCACCCACGCAGATGATCTCCGCCGGCCCGGTGAGTAGCATCTCCTGATCGTTCGCCGTCCAGACCACTCTCTGCTCTCCGCCTTCAGCCACCGCCGTCAACTCTCGCGCCGCATCCCGCAGCACCATCGCCGCAGCAGATGAAGCGCAAGTCCCCGTCCCCGAAGAAGTCGTAGGCCCACAACCACGCTCAAAGATCCGAAACTCAATCTCATCCGCCGACTTCACCCGCACAAACTCCACATTCGTCCCATGCGGAAACAGCGGGCTCACACTGATCTTCCCCCCAAGCTCCTGCCACGCCATCCCATGCACACGGAACTCCTCGCTCTCGACGAACACCACAAAGTGCGGGTTCCCGACGTTCACCATCGCCCCTTCGACATCTCCCACGCCATCCACCACAATCGTCCGCCGCATCAACCGCGGAACCCCCATGCCGCTCTCAATCCTGAACTGCCACTCCGCGCCGTCGATCACCTTGCACCTTCGCACCCCGCCATGCGTCCCCAGCGCAACCTCCATCAACCCCTCACTCTGCGCCAGCCAGGCCGCCACGCACCGCGTGCCATTCCCAGAGAGCTCCGCCTCGCTTCCATCCGCATTGAACAGCCTGAGAAAAATCGTGCCGTCCGGTCGCCTCTGTACGAACTCGATTCCATCCGCCCCCACGCTGGTATTCCGCGCGCAAAGCCTCCTCGCCAGCTCCGCATGCCGGTTCCTCGCAATCCCGTAGTCCGAAAAACCGTCGCCCGCAATCCCATCGTCCGCAATCTCATCATCCAAGATAAGAAAGTCGTTCCCACACGCGTGAGCCTTTACAAAACCGATCATTCACCCCACCCTGCGCGCCCGCAGGTCACGCATACACAATCCTGCGATGGTAGCAAATCCGCCGGCGCATCCTTCCACCCAGCAAGGGCTCGCGTCGCAGCCAACCCAAGGTTAGGCCAACATTCGACGATCCATCCTTGTGAACCATGGCGGATATCCCGCACAATTCACATTGAAGTCCAACAACCAGCTTTCATCCCAGCAAAGGTATCCACGTTCCCGCACCCATCCACACCTCAGGCCCCATGATCGCTCCACCACGCATCGAGATCCTCGACCTTCGCCACTTCGACGCGCGTCAGCTTCGTGCCATCCTCAGCGAGGAGGCCGTTCTCTGGCGCAATCGTCTGCGCTGGGACTACGCCACCTCAACCGAACTTCTACTGCAGTACCTCGACCTCAAAATCCTCCCCGGCTTCGTCGCGCTTCTGCAAGGTCGTCTCGTCGGCTACTGCTTCTGCGTGTACGAGGGAAACAAATCCGTTATCGGCGATATCTTCGTCCTGCCGGAGATACCCTCAGCCCTCCCGATCACCCATACCCTCACCCGCCATCTGCTCGAGGTTCTGACCGCCTCTCCAGACATCGACCGCATCGAAGCCCAACTCCTCCTCCACGACAACGGATCCCTCACCCCGCCATTCCTCGACGAGGGCTTCACCGTCTATGCGCGTCTCTTCCTCGAGCGCGAGCTCACCCCCGGAAACATCCCTCCGCCCGCCCCCGTGCTACCCACCCTCGAGATCTGTCCCTGGGCCCCCGCGTACTACCAGGCCACCGCCGAGCTCATCCACTCCGCCTACCTCGGCCACATCGATTCCCGCATCAACGACCAGTACCGCACCCTTCACGGCTCCCTCCGCTTCCTCCACAACATCGTCCGCTTCCCAGGCTGTGGCGTCTTCGATCCTGAAGCCTCATGGGTCCTACGGGATCGTCGATCGAACTCGCTCGTCGGCGTTATCCTCTGCTCCAGGGTCGCCACCGGCGTGGCTCACATCACCCAGATCTGCATCGCGCCGGAGCTGCGCGGCAAAGCCATTGGCAAGCTCCTGCTCCTGCATTGCATGCGCAATCTCCTGCGTAAGGGATACTCCGCTCTCACCCTCACGGTGTCGGAAGAAAACCATGAAGCTCTCCATCTCTACAGGGCAACCGGCTTCTCAACGCGCCTGCGTTTTGAGGCGCTGGTCCTGGATAAAACCCACACTGAGAAACGTGACCCACTTCAGTTGAATCAAACCACGGGCCGCATCGCCTGAACGCCGTTACAGCAAGTCCTGGCTCGCGATGCGCGTGGCTGACCCCGTGGCCGCTCGCTTGCTGCGCCAGAACAAAAGCCAGACCAGGCCGCAACTTGCCATCGCACCGCAGGAATCCAGCGCCACATCGACCGGCGTCCCCGTTCGGCTCGGGATGAAGCTCTGATGCCACTCATCCAGGCTCGCTACCGTCGCCGTGCAGAGCACGGCGAGCAGGCAGCAGCGCCATCGCCAGACCGCGCGGCCCAGATCGGTGATCCCACCCAGTTCCAGCAGCCACGCTCGCAAGAAGGTCAGGCAGACCGTCCCATAGCCGCAAAAGTGCCCCGTCTTCCTCAGTACGTGGTTGATCTCTGCCCAGTCCGAGGCCGCGCTTTGCCCGAACAATGCCTCGATCATCGCTCGCACCCAATGCCCTGAGTGCTCTGCCGAAAACGTGTTCGTAGACTCCGTCGCAATGACCGCTCCGGCGATCAACACCGGCATCCAGACCCAGATCTGAGCCCATCCGGATGTCCGCAGCCGAAGCTCAAGAGGATCGGGTTTTTCCAGAAAAACAGACCTCATCCAAACCAAACCTTTCGCTTACTCGACGTGATAGTTCGGAGCTTCACGCGTGATCACCACGTCATGCACATGGCTCTCCTTCAACCCGGCATTGGAGATCCGCACGAACCGCGCGTTCTGCTGCAACTCCTCGATCGACGAGCATCCCAGGTAGCCCATGCCGGATCTCAACCCGCCGACAAGCTGATACACCATCGCCTCGAGCGGCCCACGGTGCGGGACTCGTCCTTCAATCCCCTCCGGCACAAACTTCGCCAGCCGGTTCTGCGTCGGGCTTTCGCGCGCTGTCAGGTTCGGTCGATCCCCATGCCCGGACTCCGCCAGATCATCCTTCCCCTGGAAGTACCGCTCACCCGAGCCCTGCGCCATCGCACTCAACGATCCCATCCCGCGATACGCCTTGAACGACCGTCCCTGGTACAGAATCGTCTCCCCCGGGCTCTCATCCACGCCCGCAAACAGCGAACCCATCATCACCACGCTCGCACCCGCCGCAATGGCTTTCGTGACATCTCCTGAATATTTGATCCCCCCATCTGCAATCAGCGGTATTCCCGCCCTGCTCGTCGCCCGGAAAGCCTCCGAGATCGCCGTAATCTGCGGCATGCCCGCGCCCGTGACCATGCGCGTCGTGCAGATCGACCCCGGCCCGATCCCCACCTTGATCGCGTCCGCACCCGCATCCATCAGCGCACAGGCGCCGTCATAGGTCGCGATATTCCCGGCAAGCAGGCACACCTCCGGAAAACGCTTCTTCACCTCCGCCACCGCCTCCAGCACCCGCGTCGAGTGCCCATGCGCCGAGTCGATCGCCAGCGCATCCACCCGGCTCTCCACCAGCGCAGCGGCTCGTTCCAGGTAGTCTCCCGTCGCCCCAATCGCCGCAGCCACCCGCAGGCGCCCCTGCGAGTCCTTGCACGCATTCGGATACTTCAGCTTCTTTTGAATATCCTTGACCGTGATCAAGCCCTTCAGCTCATAGTCATCATTGACGACGAGCAGCTTCTCCACCCGATGCTGATGCAGAATATGTTCCGCCTCTTCGAGCGTCGTGCCCACCGGTACCGTGATCAGATTCGTCTTTGTCATCACCGAATCGATCGGCCGGTCCGTCTCCGACACAAAGCGCAGGTCGCGATTCGTCAAAATCCCCACCAGCTTCTTATCCTTCGTGACCGGCACGCCGGAGATCTTGTACCGCCGCATCATCTCCAATGCATCCGAGATCGACTGCTCCGGCGAGATCGTCACCGGATCGACGATCATCCCGCTCTCCGATCGCTTCACCTTATCCACCTCACCCGCCTGTTGGTGGATCGTCAGGTTGCGATGCACAACACCCATCCCACCCTGCTGTGCCATCGCAATCGCCAGCCGCGACTCGGTAACAGTGTCCATAGCGGCAGACATCAGCGGCGTATTCAGCAGAATGCGGCTGGTCAGCCGCGTCTGCGTATTGACCATGGCCGGAACGACATCGGAGTAAGCGGGAACCAGCAGAACGTCGTCAAAGGTGAGCGCTTCGGGTATCGAGGAGAGGATCATAGGCTTAATCATTTGATTGTAGTGACCCCGCAAACGGCTCGCAACCGAACCCGCCCGCCCCAGCCTGGTCCGAAGATAATTTTGTTCATCTCTTCATCCCGGCAGTTAGGCTCTCTCCATGCGCCCGTTCGCCCTCGCCTTGACCCTCACTCTCTCGCCTCTGCTCTCGTCAGCCCAGGAACCAAAGCTCTCCGACTACCAACTCGAGATGCAGGTCAAGATCCCCATGCGCGACGGCGTCAATCTCAACGCCACCCTCTACAAGCCGTCACCCCCGTCAGGTAAACAGCCGGACAAGCTGCCGGTCATCTTCATGCTCTCCCCCTATCCCTCCGCCAACTCCCATCCCAGCGGCTCCTACTTCGCCCGTCGCGGTTACGTCTACGCTTTCGTAGACGTTCGCGGCCGCGGCGACTCTGAAGGCATCTTCACTCCCTTCGGCGACGACGCGAAAGACGGCTACGACGTCGTCGAGTGGTTCGCCCGGCAGCCCTGGTCCAACGGCAAAGTAGCCATGTTCGGCGGCTCGTACGCGGGCGGCAACCAATGGCAGACCGCCTCCAGTCACCCGCCGCATCTCTCCACCATCGTTCCGGTCGCAAGCGTCCGCGCCGGCATCGACTTTCCCAAGTTCCAGAACCTTTACGACACCTACGGCCTGCAGTGGCTCACCTACACCACCGGCAAAACTCTCTATGAAGAAGTCTTCTCCGACGACGGCGCATGGACCGGCGCCGGCAAACGCCTCTTTCTCGCCAAAGCCCCTTTTCTCCAGTACGACCGCTTCGCCGGCAACACCGGCACTGTCTTCCAGACCTGGCTCAAACACCCGGACTTCGACGAGTACTGGAAAGCCATGGCACTCACCCACGATCAGGTGACCGCCATCGACATCCCCGTCCTCGTCCTGACCGGCGCCCACGACGGCGACCAGCCCGGCACCCTCTCCTTCTACGACGACTACGCCACCGGCCCCAACGCCCTCAAAAACTACTACCTCGTCATGGGCCCTTGGGATCATCCCGGCACCCGCGAGCCCAAAGCTGACTTCAGCGGCGAGCACTTCGGCCCCGCCAGCCTGCTCGACGTCCTCCGCCTCCACCGCGAGTGGTACGACTTCACCATGGGCTCCGGCACCAGACCAGCCTTCCTGCAGAAACACGTCGCCTACTACGTCGCCGGCAGCAAAGCCGAGTGCTGGAAGTACGCCGACTCCCTCGCCACCGTCTCCGCCAAGTCCCTCACCCTTTACCTAGACGCCACCGGCGGCGCCGCCAGCGTTTACCACTCCGGTACCCTAAGCCCCACCCCCGCCAAAGCCACCGGCGCAACCTTCCTCTCCGACCCCAACGATCTCTCCGCCGCCGAAGACCACCCGCACTTCCAGTCCGGTGGCGACCTCCACGGTGACGGCCTCGTCTTCCACTCCGTGCCCTTCAACGAAGATACCGAGATCAACGGCCGCATGGACCTCCGCCTCTCGCTCTCCATCGATGCCCCTGACACCGACCTTGACGCTGAACTCACCCTCATCACTCCGGACGGCAAAACCCGCGACCTCACCGAAAGCGTCCTCCGCGCCCGCTACCGCAACTCCCTCGAACACCCGGAGCCCATCCACGAAGGCCGCCCCGAGGAGTACCGCTTCTCCCCCGGCAACTGGTTCGCCGTCCGTGCCCCCAAAGGCTCCCAACTCCGCCTTGTCCTCTCCGCCCTCAACAACCCCTTCTTCGAGAAAAACTGGAACTCCATCAAGCCGGTCGCCGAGCAATCCGGCGCCGACGCCCACATAGCCCACATCCAGCTCCTCCAAACTCCCGAACACCCCAGCACCCTCACTCTCCCCCTCGGAGACCCCAACGCCCCCTGCAAAGCCTCCGCAGACTGGTAATCACGCTTCACGCCTCAAACAGTCTGATCCCTCTAAGATCGCCTTTCAGATCGGTGGCAGATCGGTGGCAAGTCTTCGCTCGGACCACGACGCCCTGCCGCCATTGAACTCCCACCCATCCAGATGTATGATCGTGAAGCAGACGAATCCGTTCTGCCGCATTACCTGCCGTGTCCGAACCGGCGATGTGGCGGAAGAGACGAGTGGGCCAAAGCCCACTTTTTATTTGCTCTCAACACTTTTCGCCTGCAAGAAGCCAAATGGCACTGCAACTCGACACAATTCGATCCACCGCGGAGCGCGTCGCCACCTCCCACCACCTCGAACTCGTCGACCTCGAATTCTCCGGAGGCGCCAAGTTCCGGACCCTCCGCGTCTTCATCGAAAAAGACGCAGAAGCCCGAGCCAAGCTCATCGAATTAGCCAAAGCAGCCGAAGCCGGTGATCCTCTCGACCCAACCGAGCCCGTCCCGGTCCTCCCTAGCGGCGTCCCGGCAGAGGCGCTCTCCGGCGTCACCCACGAGGACTGCGAACACTTCGCCCGCGACTTCGGCACCGTCCTCGACATCGAAGACCTGATCCCTGGAGCCGACTACACCCTCGAAGTCTCCTCCCCAGGCCTCGAGCGCAAGCTCTCAAAGCCCTCCGAGTTCGTCCGCTTCGCCGGCAGCCTCATCAAGCTCCAGACCTTCACCGCCATCGCCGGCAATCGCCACTTCCAGGGCCGCCTGACCGCCTTCGACCCCGAGACCCACACGCTCAAACTCGATCCCTCAGCCGTCAAAGCCAAGGGCAAGGCCAAGAAGACCGCCGCAGCCTCCATCGCCGGCCAGATCGTTGAGGTCCCTCTCGACAACGTCGAGAAAGCCAACCTGATCCCGGAGATCTAGCCCCCCAAACTTCGCTTCAACCACCACCAGCAAGCAGACCAGCAGTAAGCAATTTGCAGAAAGACGAGTGAGCAATGGCAAGTGTCCTGTACCAGTCCATCGAAGCATTGAGCCGTGAAAAGGGTATCGATCCCACTGTCGTCGTCAGCGCCATCGAGGACGCCATCGCCCTCGCCACCCGCAAGTACTACAAGACCCAGGAAAATATGCGCGCCGAGATGGATAAAGACACCGGCGAGATCCGCGCCTACGTCTTCAAGACCGTCGTTGAAACCCCCGAGCAGGTCGAAGACCCCATCAATCAAATGACCCACGACGCGGCCATCGCCCTCGCCCCTGAAGTCGAGGTCGGCGGCGAACTCCGCTTCTACAAGGACACGAGCCCCCTGGGCCGCATCGCCGCCCAGATGGCCAAGCAGGTTATCTTCCAGAAGGTCCGCGAAGCCGAGCGCGATACCGTCTTCAACGAGTACAACCACCGCGCCGGTGAGGTCCTCAACGCCATCGTCAAGCGCCTCGAGCCCATGGACGTCATCTTCGACCTTGGCAAAGCCGAAGCCCGCATGCCCAAGCGCGAGCAGTCCCGCCTCGAATCCTTCTCCGTCGGCGAGCGCGTCAGAGTAGTCCTCCTGCGTGTAGACCGCGCCGCCAAAGGCCCGCAGGTCATCGTCTCCCGCGCTGCCCCCGCCCTAGTCCAGAACCTCTTCCAGTCCGAGGTCCCCGAGATCTACGACGGCACCGTCTCCATCCGCGCCATCGCCCGCGAGGCCGGCGAGCGTACCAAGATCGCCGTTATGTCCCGCGACAAGGACGTCGACCCCGTCGGCGCCTGCGTCGGCATGAAGGGCATGCGCGTCCAGTCCATCATCCGCGAGCTGCGCGGTGAAAAGATCGACATCATCGAGTACTCGGAGGAGATCACCACCTTTGCCGAGAAAGCCCTGCAGCCCGCCAAGGTCGCCCGCGTCTCCATCACCGACCTCGCCGACAAGCAGCTCGAAGTCATCGTCGACGACACCCAGCTCTCGCTCGCCATCGGCAAGAAGGGCCAGAACGTCCGTCTCGCCGCCAAGCTCCTCCAGTGGAAGATCGACATCAAATCCGAGGAAGAGAAGCGTCAGGAAGTCGAGCAGCAGATGCAGACCATGGCCGGTGACGCCAAGACCCCCATCGAGCAGGTCACCGAGCTCGGCGAGCAGATCCTCGAAAAGCTCATCGCCGCCGGCATCACCACCGTCGAAGCGGTCGCCGACATGACCGCCGAAGAGCTCGAACAGATCCCCGGCATCGGAGAGAAGACGATCGAAAAGATCTCCGTCGCCGTCCGTCACTACTTTGGCCAGTACGAAGAAGGCGAAGAACGTCCCGTCCCCTTGGCCGTCATCGAAACCCCAACCGACACCCCGGAGACAAGCTCCATGGCCAAGACCCCAGAAGAGATCCTCGCCGCCGAAAGAGGCACGGAAGACCAGCCCCTCGAAATCGATGACCTCTCCACCGAAGACCTCGCCGCAGCCGAAGACGCCGAGTCCGAAAGCGACGGCTTCACCGACAACGACCGCCGCGAAGAAGGCATCGAGCTCGACAACGACACCGTAGACACCCTGGTCGCCGAAAGCCAGGAGATCTCAGACGAAGGAATCGATACGGACGGGCACGACCGTGGCTAGTGCCACGGTCCCACCGTTTGCCACAATTTACTGCGATTTCGCAGAATTCAGCGATAATAGACAACAGACGCAATCCACTTCACACGAGGCTGCTATGAACAGCTAGGCGCGCAAAGTCGGAAGCGATAAAGGGACGGATGAACAAAGTTAGAATTAACGATTTGGCAAGAGAGCTGGAAGTAAAAAGCAGGCCGATCCTCGACGCGCTAGAAGCCATCGGCGTCTCCGGAAAGACCCACTCCAGCTCCATCGAAGAAGATCAGGCAGAGCGTGTCCGCGCCTACTTCAAGGGCGACCGCAGCGGCACCACGCGGCCGACTCACGCCTCCCGCCAGGAGCCTCGGTTCGATCTCTCCAACGTCTCCAAGCCCGGGGACGCCATGCGTGCCATTTTGGAACGTAAACAGGCCCAGGAGAACGCCAACAACCCCCGCTACGTTCCGCCCGCCCGCCCGGTAGCCGCACCTCCGGCAGCAGTCGCAGTGGCCCGCCCCGCAGTCGTCGCACCCGTTGCGCCCGTCGCCACAGCAGCACCGGCAGCCGCCGGCCCGGCCGTGGCAGCCGCCGCCCCAGCGACCGTTGCCCCTCCTGCCGCTCCGGCTCCTGCACCCACGCCGGCCCCTCAGGCCGCGTCTTCTGCTCCAACCCCTCCCGCGCCTCGCCGGATCGTGCCCCTGCCCAATCAGGGAGCCCGCATCGTTGCGCCTCCACCTGCGGCACCCGCAGTCGCCAACCGCGCACCCGGAACGCCCATCGCAGGCGGACGGCCCGGCGCGCCCGTAGTGGCTCGTCCGCAGGCCCAGCCGGTTGGTCCGCCGGTCCTCGGCCGCGCCCCGGTCAACACTCCCGTGGCCGTCGCCGCGCCGCCGCGTCCTCCCGCTCCCGTCACTCCGCCTGTAGCGTCAGTAGTAGCCCCAACCCCGGCGCCTCCCGTCACTCCACCCCCGGCTCCCGCTCCGGTTGAGACCGCGGCAGCGGCCGCTCCCGTCCCGGAAGCCCCACCCGCGCCACCCGCCCGCCGCGTCATCATGCCGCAGACCGGCCCACGCCCCACCTACGTCGCCCCACCCCCGGCTCCAGGCCAGGCTCCACGCCGCCCCATCTTCGAGCGCCCACGCACCGGCCCGGGCTCCGGCCCAGGCACCACCTACACCGGTCCCGGCTCCCGCCCGCCCATGGGCACAGGCGGAGGCCCCGGCATGGCTCCCGGCGCACGCCGCCCCATGCATCCCACCCGCACCTTCCCCGGTGGTCCAGGCGGTGGTCCCGGCGGAGCCCCGCGTCCCGGCTTCGCCCCCGGCGCACGTCCCGGCATTCCCGGCCGCCCCGGCTTCCCGCCGCGTCCCGGCGGAGCTCCCGGTGCCGCGCCGGAAGGCGGAGCACCACCCGCCAATGCACGCCCCGCACGTCCCGGCCAGCGCCGCGGCGGACAGCGTTATGAGAAGGTGAAGGAAGGCCCGATGAAGGGCTTCCAGCCGCCACCGCGTTACGGCGGGCAGCCCATGTCACGCGAGCCTCTCCCCATCACCAAGACCATCACGGTCACGGAAGGCATCAGCGTCAAGGATCTCGCGGAAAAGCTCGACGTCCGCGGCAAGGACCTCATCGCCTCTCTCCTGATGAAGGGAGTCTTTGTCACTGTCAACCAGTCGCTCGAAGGCGAGCTCGTCAAGGATGTCGCCCGCCAGTTCGGCGCCGACGCCACCATCATCTCCGTCGAAGAGCAGCTCGAGAACGAGGCCATCGAGGGCTTCCTTGAAGACACCACCGGCATGGTCGAGGTCGTCCGCTCGCCCGTCGTCACCGTCATGGGTCACGTCGATCACGGTAAGACCTCCCTCCTCGACGCCATCCGCTCCACCGACGTCGCCGGCGGCGAAGCCGGAGGCATCACCCAGCACATCGGCGCCTACAAGGTCAAAATCGTCAAGCCCGACTCTCCCGCCTTCGGTCGCGAGATCGTCTTCCTCGACACTCCGGGTCACGAGGCCTTCACCCGCATGCGTGCCCGCGGAGCCAAGGTCACCGACATCGTCGTCATCGTCGTCG
Organism: uncultured Granulicella sp.; assembly: GCA_965198885.1. Lineage (GTDB taxonomy): Bacteria > Acidobacteriota > Terriglobia > Terriglobales > Acidobacteriaceae > Edaphobacter. The sequence continues at coordinate 4,345,750 of OZ240677.1, forward strand.
CAGCCGACGACGGCGTCATGCCCCAGACCCTCGAAGCCATCGACCACGCCCGCGCCGCCAAGGTGCCGATCATCGTCGCCGTCAACAAGATCGACAAACCCGAGGCCAACGCCACCAAGGTCATCCAGCAGCTCGCCGCCCGCGGCGTCCAGCCGGCCAACCAGGGTGGCGACACCGAGTTCGTCGAAGTCTCCGCCAAGAAGCGTCTCAACCTCGACGCTCTCGAAGAGATGATCTGCCTCGTCGCCGATACCAACGAGCAGAAGGCCCAGCCTGACCGTCCCGCAGTCGGAACCGTCATCGAAGCCAAGCTCGACCGTGGCCGCGGTGCCGTCGCCTCCATCCTCGTCCAAAACGGAACCCTCAAGCTTGGCGACAGCTTCATCGTCGGCAACACCTTCGGCAAGATCCGCGCCATGTTCGATGACCGCGGCCGTCCCGTCGAAGAAGCCGGCCCGTCCACCCCCGTCGAGATCCTCGGCCTTGAAGGCATGCCGGACGCCGGCGACACCTTCATCGTCATGGCCGACCGCGACAAGGCCAAGGGCATCGCCCAGTACCGCAAGATGAAGGAGCGCGAAGCCCAGCTCGCCAAGAGCTCCCGCGTCTCGCTCGAAGGCCTCGCCGAACAGATCAAGATGGCCGGCGTCAAGGACCTCAACATCATCGTCAAGGGCGACGTGCAGGGTTCGGTCGAAGTCATCGCAGAAGACCTCGCCCACATGTCGACGGAGAAGGTTCGCGTCCGCGTCCTCCACTCCGGCGTCGGTGCCATCACGGAGTCCGACGTCCTCCTCGCCTCAGCCTCGAACGCCATCATCATCGGCTTCAACGTCCGTCCCGACCGCAACTCGGCCGAGGTCGCGGCCCGCGAAAACGTCGAGATCCGTCTCCACAGCATCATCTACGAGCTCCGCACGGAGATCGAAAAGGCCATGTACGGCCTCCTCGATCCCGTCTTCAAGGAGAACTACTCCGGCCGCGCCGAGATCCTGCAGGTCTTCAAGATCACCAAGGTCGGCCAGATCGCCGGATGCCGCGTCACCGACGGCATCATCAAGCGCAACGCGCAGGCTCGCCTCACCCGCGACGGCGCCGAAATCTGGAAGGGCAAGATCAGCTCCCTCAAGCGCATCAAGGAGGACGTCTCCGAGGTTCGCGAGGGTGTCGAGTGCGGTATCGATCTCGCCGGCTGGAAGGACATGCGCGCCGGCGACGTCATCGAGACCTTCACCACGGAGAAGCTCGCAGACGAACTCGGAGCCAACACCGCCGAAACCAAAAAGCGCCAGATGGCCGAACTAGCCGAAGCCAAAAACGCCGAAAACGAAGTCCAGGCCGCCGCCGCCAGCGCTTAAACCAGAACCACTCACCAAAACCAGAGGCCGGGAGCAATCCCGGCCTTCCTTTACGAAAAGCTAAGGATTTTGAGATGGGCAGAAGTTCTCGTGTCGATTCTGAGGGTAGGGCTTTCAGCAGAAGTCAAAATCAGATTCAACGATATGTGAACGAATCTCCCTATCTACTTGAGAAGAGCTTGGCCGATCTGTTCATCGAGCCTGATCTAAAGGTCGAGTGGTTTTCGCCGCTCAAAGAGGATGGCTACAAAGAATACTGGGATGGTCGTGCCCTGGATCGACTTGGCCTAAGCTCTCTGAAGCCTGAGCTTGGTGGTTTCTGGCCTAATGGAGGTCCACATTGGGATGCTCTGGGCATCGGCCGTCACTCGGGTGGGGAATTTCGCCTGCTGATTGAGGCGAAGAGCCACATTCCAGAGCTGAAAACCAAATGCACTGCCAAGGATCCACGCTCACTGGAATTGATCACCCGTTCTTTGGCACAGACTCAGGCTCTTCTCGGGTGTGAAGGACAATCTACCTGGAGCAACACTTATTACCAGTATGGCAATCGCTTGGCGTGGCTCCTGTGGCTGCAATCCCGCACACCTACTCGCCTGGTGAACATTTACTTCACCGATGATGAACACGCCCCAACGTCGTCGGTGCAGTGGGTGTCTGAGCTTCTAGCTGTAAAGCAATGTCTGGGAATAGGCGCTGAGATACCCGGTGCGTATGACCTTTTGCTACCCGCAAAGGCCTACAACAAATCGAGGATTTTGACTCAGGTGTGAGCTCCAGTGCGGTAGCTCAAGTCAGACACAAACCGTATACTCCCCGCAGATGCCACCCACTCCCATCCGCGTCCTCGTCGCCAAACCCGGCCTCGACGGCCACGACCGCGGTGCCAAAATCATCGCCCGAGCCCTCCGCGACGCAGGCATGGAGGTCATCTACACCGGCCTTCGGCAGACCCCCGAGATGATCGTCTCCGCCGCCATCCAGGAAGACGTCGACTGCATCGGTCTCTCCATTCTCTCCGGAGCCCACAACGCCATCGTCCCCCGCATCGCCCAGCTCCTCCGCGACCAGCATGCTGAAGACATCCTCCTCGTCCTCGGCGGCACCATCCCCGCCCAGGACATCCAGCCCCTCATGAACCACGGTGTAGCCGCCATCTTCGGCCCCGGCACCCCGCTCGATACCACCGTCACCTTCATCCGCGATCACATCAAGCCCCGCGGCCTCCTCATCTAACCCGCCACCCTCCAAGTAACTTTCCAACGATTACCAAGGTTGATACAAACCTAACTCTTCTGTTTGAATATTTCGCGCAATATACGGGGGGGAGGGGTCACTCAATCCGTCTTCTCCGGCACATGTGCCGCCCGAAACGCCACCGCATACCTTTTCGGCATCGCCGTCTTTCGCATATCTCTCCCCACCACGACATGCGTCGTCGATCCTTCGCAGAGCAGCACTCCGTCCTCGGCCCGCTCGATTGCATACCCAAACTTCACCACGCTCCCTCGAGCCCCGGTAATCCGCGTCTTCACCACCAGCACATCGTCGTACCGCGCCGGAGCTTTATACCGGCACGTCGCCTCGACCACTGCGATCCCGCACCCCTCCTCAATCTCCATCCGCTTGTAATCGAGCCCCATCTGCCGGATCAGCTCTACCCGTCCCACCTCAAACCAGATCAGGTAATTCGAGTGGTACACAACCCCCATCTGATCCGTCTCCGCATACCGCACCCGAACTCGCGTCTCCCCTACACTCATCCCTCAAGTCTACGTGGCGAGTAACGCGAGCACCCGCGAAGCAGATACAAGTCACGAAGTGACCGGCCCACGCGCAGTGGGCCTGTCCGGCAGGACAATCTCTTTACCTCCAAACCGCCTTCCGCTTCTCTAAGAACGCCTGAACCCCCTCCAGAAAATCATGCGTCCCCCGCGACTCCGCATTCGCCTTCATCGCCTCCTCCATAGCCGAATCCAGCCAGAACTTATTCTGCGCCGCCAGCAACCGCTTCGTCGCGCTCAGCGACTCCGGACTATTCGCCATCAGCGCCCCGGCCAACTCACTCACCCGCCCATCCAGCCCCGCGTCCTCCACAACCTCGTTCACGAGCCCCAGCGCCTTCGCCTCCTCCGCCCCAAACACCCTCGCCGTCAGCAGCAGATCCCGCGCCCGCTTCTCCCCCACCTGCAGCACCAGAAACGCCGACACCACCGCCGGCACAAACCCGATCCGCGCCTCCGTATAAGCGAACTTCGCCCCCGGTGTAGCGATCGTAAAGTCACACATCGTAGCCAGCCCCGTCCCCCCGGCGATCGCCGCCCCATGCACCCGCGCAATCGTAGGCTTCGGCAACTCATAGAGCATCCGGAACAGCCGCGCAATCCTCCGCGCTCCCGCCTCATGCTCCTCCGGCCCTTTCTCCGCGAGCCCCTGCAGCACAGCGAGATCCAGCCCGGCACAAAACCCTTCACCCGCCCCCGCCAGCACCACCACCCTCACCCCGTCATCCGCAGCCGCACTCTCAAACGCCGCAATCAACTCCCTCTGCATCTCCGGAGTCAAAGCATTCCGCCGCTCCGGCCGATTCAGCGTCAACGTCCTCACCCCACCCACATCCCCCACCAGCACCGTAGCCATAACAACCTCCGCTCATCGCCCGCTTTGCCTGGGCTTCTAGGTACCCCAAGGCTTCAGCCTTAGGTCTCCCACAACCCGGAGAGATCGGGCTTCAGCCCCTCGGGTATGCCTTCCCATCGCGCGATACTACTGAACTCTAATCCCAAACTTCCGCCCAATCTCCGCACTCGCCGCCACCAACCCATCCAGCGGCCGCAGATCCGGCATCTCCGCCCCAAGCTCCCTCAGCACTCGAACCAGCACCTCCGTAGGCAGGTTCCCCACCAACGCATCCTGCGCCATCGGACACCCACCCAGCCCTCCAATCGCCCCATCGAACCGCCTGCACCCCGCCCCATACGCCGCCCGGATCAGACCCTCAGCCGCATCCGGCGCCGCATGCAAATGCACGCCAATCTCCACCCCGTCATGCACCGCCATCACATCGCTCACGACATCCCCCACCACCTTCGCCGTAGCCATCCCCACCGTATCCGCCAGCGAGATCTGCGTCACCCCGCAGTCCACCAGCAGATCAAAAGCGTCCACCACCTCTTCGATCGACCAAGCATCCCCATACGGATTCCCGAACGCCATCGACACATACGCCACCACATCCAGCCCCGCCTTGAACCCAACCGTCCCCACCGCCTCCAGCGCCTCAATCGACTCCTCCGGCGTCTGATTCTGATTCCTCTTCAAAAACCCCGGAGACACCGAGTAAGGAAACCCCAGCGTCGAAACCGACCCCGTCTTCACCGCCCGCTCCGCCCCCTTCTCATTCACCACAATCCCAATGATCTCCGCGTCATCCGGCGGATCCAGATACTCCAGCACCAGCTCCGAGTCCGCCATCTGCGGAATCGCCGTCTTCGAAACAAAGCTCACCGCATCGATATGCTTGAACCCCGTCGCCACCAGCACCCGCAGATAATCCGCCTTCACCTCCGCCGGCATCACCCCCGGCAACCCCTGCCAGGCATCCCGCGGACACTCCACAATCTTCACGACTCCCATCGAGTCCCCTTTTCAAACAGCCAAACACAAATCCCAAGATGTGCAATCGCAATGCCAGCCCCGGCCCATACCTTCAGCGTAGCGCGATCCAAAATCCAACCGTAAATCGGCCACTGGATGACCGCCATCGTGCTGACGATCAGAGCAGCCCCTCCGTAGTCTCCCAACACAAGGCAAGCGAACGGAAGCAGTGCGCGCGCAGCTGCATAACTACCATGCCCTCCTCCCGCTGAAGCAGCTGCCACAACAAGTGCAATCGGCGTAAGCGATGCACCGAAGATCAGATATTTGTGCCGGGAAGTTGCTGTGCCGATCATCTCTCCTCGCTCCTCTTCATCTCCCTCGTCCTCATCCAATCCCCCACCCCACAAACCAGAACCACCAGCACCACCGCCCCTTCCAACAAATACACCCCCTGCACCCTCACCGGCTGCCGAGCCACCCAAACATTACAAGGCACCACAATCGTCCGCGTCCCTGATTTCACCTCCGCCGAATCACTCCTCCGCCCTATCCCCATCCATATACCGGCTACAGTCATCCCGATGCTCCACAGCCCACCACCAAAGCCCGCCTCCGAGCAACAGCGCCAGCATCCCCGCCACTATCGTCTTCCGCGAGATCAAGTCTGCATCACCCCCGCATTCCACCGCGGCACATCCATATTCAGCGCACAAGCCTCCAGCGCCATCATCAAAGCCTCCCGCGTCTTAGCCGGATCAATAATCGCATCGATCCAAAGCCGCGCCGCCCCATACCGAGGATCCGCTGCCGCATCATACCCCGCCTTGATCTCCTCCCAAATTGCCTTCTTCCTAGCCTCGTCCACTACTTCCCCAGACTTCTCCATCGTCCGAGCCTTCACCTCCGCCAGCGTGTTCGCCGCCGCACTCCCCCCCATCACCGCATACCGAGCCGTCGGCCACGCAAACAAAAACCGCGGATCATACGCCTTCCCACACATCGCATAATGCCCCGCCCCAAAGCTCCCCCCCACGATCACCGTAATCTTAGGCACCACACTCGTACTCACCGCCGACACCATCTTCGCCCCCGCCCGGATAATCCCACTCCACTCCGCATCCTTCCCCACCATGAACCCGTTCACATCATGCAGAAACACCAGCGGCACCAGGTTCTGGTTGCAATCCATAATGAACCGCGCCGCCTTCTGCGCCGCCTCGGTATAAATCACCCCACCCACCTCAATCCGCTTCGTCCCCGCCATCGGCCCCATCGCCACCGTCTGCATCTGGTTCAGCTTCTGGTTCGCGACGATCCCGACCGCCCGCCCGCCAATCCGCGCATACCCGCAGATCACCGTCCGCCCAAACTCCGCCTTGTACTCATCGAACTCACTCCGATCCACCACCCGCGCAATCACTTCGTGCATGTCATACACATTGCTAGCCCCCGGCGCCGTATCCAGCAACCCATAAAGCTCCTCCGCCGCAAACCGAGGCCGATCCCGCGTCTCGTCATACGCGACCCGATCAAACACCTCGCCGTCTCTTCCCTCTTCCCTCTTCCCTCTTCCCTGCTTCCTCCCAATCATCCCCACCAGCGACCGCATCCGCTCCAAACAGCTCTCATCCGTAGCCTCCTTGAAGTCCACCGTCCCCGAGATCTCCGCATGCATCGTCGCCCCACCCAACTCCTCCGCCGGCGTCTTCTGCCCGATCGCCGCCTGCACCAGCGCCGGACCCGCCAGAAAGAGCCCCGACCCCTCCGTCATCAACACCGTATCCGTCATCACCGGCAGATACGCCCCACCCGCAACACACATCCCCATAATCGCCGTCATCTGCGGCACGCCTAAGCTGCTCATCACGGCGTTGTTCCGAAACACCCGCCCAAAGTCATCCTGATCCGGAAAAACCTCTTCCTGCAGCGGCAGAAACACCCCGGAAGAGTCCACCAGGTATAGCGTAGGAATCCGATTCTCCAGCGCAATCGCCTGCGCCCTGAGCACCTTCTTCGCCGTCATCGGAAAGAAAGCCCCCGCCTTCACCGTCGCGTCATTCGCCACGATCATGCAAAGCTTTCCCTGCACTCTTCCGATCCCCGCCACCACACCCGCCCCCGGCGCGCCACCCCACTCCCCATACATCCCATACGCCGCCCAAAGCCCAAGCTCCAGCACCTCCGTGCCCGCATCCACCAGCAGCGCCACCCGCTCCCGAGCCGTCAGCCTCCCCTTAGCTCTCTGAGCCTCTGCCGCCTTCTTGCCTCCGCCACCCCGGATTACGTCTTCCTGCCCTCGCATCTCCTCCATCAGCGCCTTCATCGCCGCCGCATTCTTCGCAGCCTTGCCCGTAGCCTTCAGTTCCGTCCCAATCCCGTTCGAGCTCATCCAAACCCTTTCCATAAAGCACCCGTTCACGATACCCTCTGCCACGCACCTCCCGCACCTGCCGCCTCAATCCTTAGCGCGTTCCTCAAGCCACGCGCCGGGTACCTCGCCCTCTGGCTTCTAAAGGTACCCCAAGGCTTCAGCCTTGGGTCTCTCAGGCCCCACCCCAAAGCGGGGCTTTGAGCCTCTGGGGTATCCTCTCGCACGAAGCCTCACTCACTTCTTCCTTGCATCCAACCAAGCACCGGAAGCGACACACCCATGACCAAAGCCCTCCTCCTTCTCGCTCTCGCCACATCCCTCCCCGCCCTCGCCCAGACCGGCACCTACAACGAACCCCTCCGCCCCCAAATCCACTTCTCCCCCCGCGAGCATTGGATGAACGACCCCAACGGTCTCGTCTACTTTGAAGGCGAGTACCACCTCTTCTTCCAATACAACCCCTTCGGCGACACCCCAGGCAACATCTCCTGGGGCCACGCCGTCTCCTCCGACCTCCTCCACTGGGAGCAACTCCCCGTCGCCATCCCCGCCATCCCCGGCCCCCAGAACGAACTCGTCTTCACCGGCTCAATCGTCGTCGACGAGCACAACACCTCCAACCTCTGCGCCAACGCCAAGCCCTGCCTCGTCGCCATCTACACCGCCCACCACGACAAAACCGGCACCGAGCCCGAGAACTCTGAAGCCCAGGCCCTCGCCGTCAGCCAGGACCGCGGCCGCACCTGGATCCGCTACGCCGACAATCCCGTCCTCGACCTCCACATGCCCGAGTTCCGCGACCCCGGCGTCACCTGGAACGACCTCACCCGCTCCTGGCTCATGGTCGTCTCTCTTCCCCGCACCGACCAGGTCGCCTTCTTCACCTCCCCGAACCTAAAGGACTGGACCCGCCTCACCACCTTCGGCCCCGCCGGCACCTCCACCCAGCTCAACCCCCATGCCCAGTGGGAGTGCCCCAACCTCCTCCAGGTCCCCGCCGCCGACGGCAAAGGCCCCGGCATGTGGGCGCTCAAAGTCGGCCTCAACCCCGGCGCCCTGCAAGGAGGCTCCGGCGAGCAGTACTTCCTCGGCGCCTTCGACGGCCACACCTTCACACCCTCCACCCAGCCCGGCGCCCACGGCTGGACCGACTACGGCAAGGACAGCTACTGCGCCATCTCCTACAACCACCTGCCCCCCGGCACCCGCCCCACCCTCATCGGCTGGATGGACAACTGGCAGTATGCAGACAAGCTCCCCACCAGCCCCTGGCGCGGCCAGATGACCCTCCCCCGCCACGCCACCATCCTCACCGACGCCGCCGGCATCGCCCTCCAGCAGGAGCCCATCGTCGCCCCCCTGCACACCGGCCCCTCCACCGCCATCAACGCCTCCATCAAACCCGGTGCGGACATCACCATCTCCACCACCGTCCCTCGCGACCTCACCCTCACCTTCACCCCCACCGACGCCCAGCAGTTCGGCCTCCGCATCTACACCGACCAAACCCACTTCTCAGAGGTCGCCTTCGACCTACCCGCCGCCCACCTCTACACCGACCGCACCCACTCCATCACAGAAAAAGACGCATCCATCCCAGACTTCTCCTCCCACCCCGACGCCCCCATCGTCCCGTCCCGCCCCTACGACCTCCACCTCATCCTCGACCGCTCCTCCATCGAGCTCTTCGCCCAGAATGGCACCATCGCCATGACCACTCTCGTCCTCCCCACCACCACGACGGTCCGCATCGAGCTCTTCGCCAAAGGCGGCACTCAGCCCACCAAGGTCTCCGGCCAATCCTGGCTCCTCAAATCCATCTGGAAATAATTGCGGTTTACACTCCTCCCATGCCGAACCTCACCTGCGAGCAAGCCGTAGCCGAGTACTTAGCCGCCACCCGTGCCATGAACACCGAGCGCTGGGTTGCCACCTTCGCCCCCAACGCCATCAGCCACGATCCACTCGGCACGCCACCGCACATCGGCCACGAAGCCCTGCGGAACTTCTTCAACGGCATCCTCCAACGCCTCAAGACCTTCGGCCTCACCGAAGATCACGTCTCCATCGCCGGCAACTCCGCCGCCATCAAGTGGACCGCCCAAGCCACCGGCCACAACGGCGTCGCTATCACCTTCGAAGGCATCGACACCATCGAAGTCAACGAGCAAGGCAAGATCGTCCTCGCCAAGGCCTACTGGAACCCCGCCGTCCTTGCCCCCGCCATCTCCTGACGCTCTACATTTGGCCCCGCCCTCACCGCTTGACACGTCGTGATGATACATCCCATGATGGGTATTGGAGGACAAGCCATGACCCAAAGCAAAACATCTTCCCCGGCACAGCAGATGGAGAAGGCACGAGTCTTCCAGAACGGCCGCAGCCAGGCCGTCCGCATCCCCAAGGCATATCGCTTCAGCACTGACGAAGTGTATATCCGCCGCGACGCCACAACCGGAGAGCTCATCTTGTCAGAAAAGCCCCCTATTCGTTCTCTGCAGGATATCTTCGACGAGTTGGACGCAGCGGGAGCCGCTGATCTCATCATCGAGCGTGACACCTCACCCTCCCCCGAACGCGACTGGTTCTAGAGCCACGATGCATCTGCTCGACACAAACATCGTGACCTACATCGTCGACGGCCGGTCACCGGCTGCGCGGGACCGGATGAAAGAAGCGATGATTCACTCCTCCATCGCCGTCTCCGCCCTAACCCAGGCTGAAATCTTGTACGGTTTGGAGCGCAAGCCCGGTGCTGCTCGCCTGCGCGTTGCCCTTACCGATTTCTTTAGAACCGTCCAAGTGCTCTCCTGGAGTTCCGCGACCGCTCAGATCTACGCTAGGCTTCGATTTCAAATGGCAAGCAGCGGAAAAAACCTCACTGCTGTCGATATGCTGATCGCTGCCCACGCAGCGGAGTGGAATGCAACGCTTGTGACTCACGATAGAGCGTTCTCCCACGCAAATCACCTGATCCAAGTCGCCGATTGGGCCACCGATCTGCCCGGAACCACGCAGTGATCCACCAGCCCACCTCCGCCCTCCTCCTCATCGATCTCCAGCCCGACTTCATGCCCGGCGGAGCCCTCCCCGTCACCGGCGGCGACGAGATCCTCCCCCTTATCAACGCCCTATCCCAACGTTTCGACCACGTCCTCCTCACCCAGGACTGGCACCCCGCCCAACACATCTCCTTCGCCACTACCCACCACCACAAAGCCCCGTACGACGTCGTCCAGGCCCCCTACGGCCCCCAAACCCTCTGGCCCGACCACTGCCTCCAGCACACTCCCGGCGCCGCCCTCCACCCGCTCCTCGACATCCCCCACGCCGAACTCATCCTCCGCAAAGGCTTCCGCCCCCAGATCGACTCCTACTCCGCCTTCCTCGAAAACGATCACACCACCTCGACAGGCTTAGCAGGTTACTTGAAAGACCGCGGCCTGAAAACCCTCTACCTCGCCGGCCTTGCCTACGACTTCTGCGTCCGCTTCTCCGCCCTCGACGGCAAGCACCTCGGCTTCGAAACCATCGTCCTCGAAGATGCCTGCCGCCCCGTCAACTTCCCCAACTCCATCTCCGAGACCAACGCAGCCTTCGCCTTCGCCCAAATCCCCCGCATCTCCACTTCTACCCTCTAAGCCTCTGATCGGTAAAGATCGGTCCCATCCGTGGTGATCGGTGTCAGGCCTTCCTCTCCCAACCCAGGATCAAAAACTTGACACGGCACCCCCTCTCCAACGTCCGGAATCGGACATTCACCATTGCCCAATTTTTTCCCGCCATAAATCGCGAATCCCCAGCAAAAACGCACCCATGACCACGCATAAGCACTGCTTCTGCCCACGATAGCCACACATTTCTCCAAGAGTTGACCATCAAAAACCACATCCCGCTCCCTCCACCAGACTGGATCCCCACCGAAGCCACCGTAACCTCCTGCCGCTTCCAGTTCGCCCGCATGAACACCTTCACTCTCGGCATTCAGACCCAGGAAAAGTTCCGCATCACCTTCGACTACTACGCCCACGGCCGCCTCTACTCCGACGAGTTCCAATCCCCCACCGCCATCCCCCAGAACGAGCACATCCCCCTCACCTACAACCCCATGAATCCAAAGGAAAACAGCCGCACCTCCGGCCCCACCGCCCCTCCCACGCGCTCCCCTCTCATAGCCGTCGGCATCATCGGTTCCATCATTCTGTCACTAGCCTGGCTGCTCATCCTCCGCTCCTGCACCTAGCCTCAAGACCGCTCCAACCCCCGCGCACTCGCCAGCCGCCGCTCCAGGTGCCGCTCCAGCGTCTCCACCGCGAACCGTCGCAGCGCCACCCCCCGCGTCTTCGGCCACTCCTCCGCCGCCAACTCCTTCACCGTCCCCCGAAACATCCGCAGAGCTTCCGCCACGACCTCCGCCCTCAACTCAACACTCCCCGGCCGCCGGTCATCCCCACACGTCACCCCATCCGCATTCGCGGAGTACCAGACAGCTCTCCCCAGCAGATCCTCCCCACAAACCACGCATCGTCCCAGCTCCGGCATCCACCCCATCAGCCGATTCATCCACAAACAGAAATACGTCACCGGCATCCACACCCGTCCCACCTGCAACTCAGCCAGCACCGCCACCGCCAGCCGAAACACCGCATCCTCAACCGCCCCTTCAGGCAGTTCATCAAGCACCTCCGCCACCAGTTCCAGCGCCGCCAGCCGAGCCGAATCCACCTTGCCGCTCATCGGCGACGAGACAATCTCAAACCCGTCCAACCGCACCAACTCCTGCTTCGGCCGCTCCGCCCAGGTCGCGTGCACATGCGTCATCGGCTCCAACGCTCCGCCAAATCTCCGCCGCGACCGCATCGCATGGCGCGCTATCCCCTTCACCCGACCGAACTCCCGCGTGAACAGGCTCACCAGCAGATCCGCCTCATGGAACGGCCACGTCCGAAGCACGATCGCCTCCCCCACCCGGATCGCAACCCGCCCCTCTTTCACCCGCTACCGCCCAAACTGCCGCAGATGATGATCCGTATGCAGGTATCCCCACCGCATCCAGTCCCTCGGCTTCATCGCTCCAAAGATCGGATGAGGAGTCCGGTTCCCCGTGATCGCCACAAACTTCTCCAGGGCATCGCACAGCCCCGCACAGTCTTCGTTGAACTCGTGCGGACGACAGCCTGCGCTCTCCTTCAATTCCTTGACCGTAGTTAGATTCTTCGGCCATCGGACCGGCATGGAGAGCGCCAGCCATTTGATTGCACCCGGCGCGAGAGCCGTCTTTACCGGAGCCGCGATCCTTGCCCCTGCCGCCATGCGAAAGGCCTCACGCAGATGGCAAACCATCTCGCCGGCGGACATCTTCCCCCATAAAGCTGAGTCAGTAGGACGAAGCTGCGCCAGCCGATTCCGGATCTCTTCCGCGCAGTCCCGCTCACCCAGATGCTTCACTTCATGATCCCCCCGAAAAAGCAAAAACGCGGCCCGACTCGCCGGAACCGCGCCTGCCACTCCTCCGCAGCTCTCGACCTTACCGCCCGAAGTGCGCCGCGTTTTTATCCTGAAACTCAGCCCACTTCTCCGGCAGATCATCTCCCGCGTAGATCGCCGAAACCGGGCATACCGGTACGCACGCGCCGCAGTCAATGCACTCCACCGGATCGATAAACAACTGCTCGCTGTCGCCGTAGCCGGTTTCATCCTTCTTCGGGTGGATGCAGTCCACCGGGCAAGCGTCCACACACGCCGAATCCTTCGTCCCAATGCACGGTTCCGCGATTACATACGCCATCTGTAACTCTCCCTTAGCCCTGCCTGAAATTAGCCCTGCCTGAAATCAGTCGATCAAAGCTTTCAACCGATTTTACCAGCAACCTGCCAGCCACACCGTCCTGAGAGCGAAGCACCTCCTGCTTTATCATCGCATCATGGCTCCAATCTCAAGCTGGCTACCGGTGACCCTCTCTACGATCGGAACCGCGCTTGCCCTTGTCGCGTTCTCGTATCAAGTCCACCGTGCCCGCTTCAACCAGTCGGTCGACCTACTCTTCCGACTTGAGGCAGACTTCAGCGGTCCGGCGCAACGTCTCCAACGCGCTAAAGCCTGTCGCGACATGCAATCCGGCGAATTCCTCGAAGCAGAGCCCATTCTCGACTTCTTCGAGACGATGGCCCTCCTCGTCCGGCGCGGCGCCCTTGACACCGAGATGGTCAAGCACACCTTCTTCTACTGGATTGATCGCTACTACTCAGCCACCATCGAGCAGATAGAACTGCGTCAAGCCACCGATCCCCTCATCTGGAGGGATCTCACCACCTTCGTAGAACGACTTCGCCACCTGAACGAAAAGCAACTTCAGCACCCACCCGCACCACTGACGAAGGACTCGATCCAAGCCTTCTTCATCGAGGAGCAGACGGAAGCAGTCATCCCTTAGCTTTCTTCGATCTTCTCTGCCTGAACCAGTCGACGATCGTTGCAGCCCATCCTATGATCAGAACGATTCCACCTACCAGGATTCCTCCCGCAAATCCCGCAGAAGTGCTGAGCCCGCATTGCCCATCCCGGTTGCCAGGTTGACAGTCTCCAGCCTTCCCCTCCCAAATGCCGGCGTAGAGGAGCCAACCGGCAATCGCGAAGATGAGCAGCAGTCTGACCGTGAGCGGGATTTGCCGCCAGAGTTTCAAGCCTCCTCCAAAGCCTCGCGCCGCCGCCGAAACTCCGCCGGCGTAGGGATCTCCTCCATCTCCCGCCCCGCAAACATCTCTGTAAACACATGCTGCATCTCCGCCTTGATCAACCCATTCGTCGCAAACACCTCGCGCGAGTCCAGCGTAAACTTCCCCCCATCGAAGTGCGTGACAGTCCCTCCCGCTTCCTCGATCAACAGATACCCCGCCGACGTATCCCACGGATTCAGCTTGAATTCCCAGTATCCATCGATCCGCCCGCAAGCCACATACGCCATATCCAATGCCGCACTCCCCGCCCGCCTTACTCCATGCGACCGCAGCGTAATCTCCTGGTAAAAATGCACATTCGGATTCTCATGCCGCTTATGCGAAGGAAACCCCGTCGCCGTCAGCGCTTCCTGCATCGTCTTCGTCTTCGACACGTAAATCTGCTTCCCATTCAGCCAGGCCCCCATCCCCCGCTCGGCCACAAACATCTCGTCCCGCAACGGATCGTAGATCACCCCCGCGACCATCTCCCCATCCTCATCCGCCGCCAGCCCAGCCCCGCGCCGCTCTAGCCCCAGCACCACGCAGAACACCGGAAACCCATGCGCAAAGTTCGTCGTCCCATCCAGCGGATCGACATACCACCGAAACTCCCGCTCCAGCCCCTCGCGCGTACCTTCTTCCCCATAGATCCCATGCTCCGGAAACGCCGCACTCAGCCGAGCCTTGATCAGCGCCTCACTCGCCCGGTCCGCCTCCGTCACCAGGTCCACATCGCCTTTGTACTCCATGGCGACGCCCTTCTCATAGAACCCCTTCAGCAGCGCCCCCGCCTCTCGCGCAATCGCAGCCGCCACCCCCGCATAAAAAAACTCCACACTGCCTCCTCACCGCCGTCTACTGCCGCACCACTGCTCCATCACTGTTTCCCAGCATAGTACCCCGTCCGATACCGCAGCACCGCCCCTTGCTTCTCCCCCACCAGCGTCACCTTCACCGCCCGATACCCATCCCCCCGGCTCCGCACCGTCTTCTCCGGCGCATAATACCCCAGCACATACTGCGTCCGCAGGTCATCCGAGATCTTCTCAAACGCCGGCCCCAGCTCCTTCGGATCCTCGACGTAGTAGTACCTCCCACCGGTATCGTTCGCCATCTGGATCAGCGCATGCTCCCCACCGGTATTCCGCCCCGCATCGCTCGCAATCGGCACCACGATCAACGCATAGATCATCACCCCCGCCTTCTGCGCCTGAGCCACCGCCTCGTCGTAATGAATCCCTTTGACGGTATTTCCGCCATCCGTAATCATCACCAGCACCCGCCGCCGTCCGGCATCCGCCTTCGTCTCTCCCAGCCGTTGCGACGCCAGATAAACCGCGTCATAGACCGCTGTCGCGTCCCCCCGTCCCAGGTCGCTCAACCCATTCTCAATCCGCCTCTTATCATTCGTAAACGACACCACCTCCCGCACGTCATCGTCGAATTCCATCAGGTCGAACTCATCCTGCGACCGCAGCAGCGTCTCCACAAACTTCTTCCCCGCCGACTTCTCCAGCCGTTCGTTCGTCAACACACTCTCGCTGCCATCCACAGCCAGCACAATCGAGAGCGGCGTCGCCGAGTCCTTCTCAAAGAAGACTATCTTCTGCGCCTTCCCATCCTCCATCAGCGCAAAATCTTCCTTCGCCAGCCCCCCCACAGGCCTGCCATCCCCATCCACCGCATTCACCGCAATGTTCACCAGCCGAGCCTCAGCCTTCAACGTCGCAATCGGCTGATCCTGCCCTCCCGGCGTCCGCCGCTCCACCGGAGCCTGTGCCCCGCACACACCCAGCCCAACCGCCGCCCACACCAGCGCTCTCAAACACCCAGCCAAAGCCCGCACACAAACCTCATCCGGAACATGGCCCGGAGCGCCTTGTTCCTTCTCATAAGACGTATCAGCGCCCCCGTGGTAATTTCATCCCCGCGTCCAGAGGAGCTTGCAGAGCAGCTCGCGCCGATCAACGCCTTAGTTACGCGTCCAGGTCAAGCTCTTATCCTCTACCATGTGCGCCAGTTCATTGTCCGGCGGTACCAGCCCCATCGCCACTTTTTCAATCAAGAGGGAAGCCCAGCTATGCCGTACCGCCACGAAGTCAATCAGCTGTTCCTTCACAAAAGAGTGGTGGATCGAGTGCTTCGTTCCGCCTTCAACATAAAACCGCTTCTTGCCCCGCCCGATCTCGTGCTCCAGGTAATAGGACCGCATCACGGTAGCCAGCGAGTGAGTCGGATATCCATCCCGATTCATCTGCCACAGCACTTCGGTCCGGTCATAATATCTCCGTCCGCCCACAATGCTCAGCCATTCGCCGCTCTCGCCCCTCAGGCCGAACAGAACCGGATCACACAGCGTCTTCTGGCTTTCGAATCGCCACTCCGCCACCTTATCGGACACGCGAAACATGCAAAGCCGATTCAGCGCCATGTACTCTTCCCGCCCCATCGTCACCGCTGCCTCAAAACGACAGCCGAGCTGTGACTCCGCCCTGCGCCGGTAGTACCGCATATGGCTTCTCGTCTTCTGTCCTAATCTCGCCAGCGTTCCCTCGTACGTCGGCTCCAGCGGCAGGTACCCGTCGAGCGCGCGCTCCCGATGTGTCCACTTGATCTTCACCGCGCATGCGGAAAGATCGAAACCACCCCCGCTCATCTGCCCTTCGCTCAGGCCCGTCTGAAAGGAAAGCAGCACCACCTGCGCTCCATCTTCCAGCATCGTCTTGGCGGCGATCGAGGCGACCTCCGCCCGATGTGCAGCCGGCGCAAGCAGCGTGCCGCGCCCCGACCGGTCGTTCGTCGCAAACGCACGCACACCCATCAGCGCAAACTCGTAGACCAGCAGCGCACCCAGCAGGTCGTCTGCCCGGATCTCGTCCAGCAGCCGGTCCACAGGCCGGGAGACCAGCAACAGCTTCGGCGTCCGCCTCATCAAACCGGGCTTCGTCAGAAAATAGTGGAGGTCTTCCATCGTGCCCGCCTGGTCACAACGCAGGCTGAACTCGACCAGAAGCTCTCTCATCCCAAGAATCGCTTCAACTCCACTGACCGTATGAAGCGTGTTGCGCGGATTCTCAACCCCTCGTTTGGAGCTTGTTCGGCGATCGTCCAAATCTGACCCCTCGTCGAATAACTGAACATCCAGAATGCGTCATCGAGGTGAAAATTCCCATCGAAGTCACCCAGACAGTGACCCGCCCTCAACCCCAGCCTACACGCGTAAGCGACAACCTCGCTCGCTCCATCTCCTCCACGACACCATCCCAGAGTTGGATGCGAGCCCGAAGCGCAGCTTCCGCCGCCATCCCCGCCTCTTCCCACACCGTGTCGTCCTCCGCACATAGATCCGCCACCATCTCCAGCGCCAGCGGACCGTGATCGTCCCCATCCACCTCGATGTGCCGCTCCAGGTACCAGGTAAGAATCGAGGTCTCCCCTGCGAACTGTTCCGACAGATTCCCGACCAGCGCGCGAAACATATCCGGAATGGCATCCTCGCGTCCAAACGCAAACACTGCGGCCTGCGCCGCCGCTGACCCCTCCCGAATCACCGCAAACGTACCCTCCAGAAACCTTCGTGCCACCTCCGGAACGCCTTCCCCACGCGCATCCACAACCCCGTCCGCCGCCCGAGCCACCACCCTGCGAATCGCCGAAGTATCTGCCTCCACCTGCTCCATAGCTTCCAGGTAAAGCTCAAAATGGCTTGTCGGACGTCCATCGTACTCGTCGCTCTCTTCGCCCAGCACAATCTCGTTGATGAAGCGCCGGCTCCGTGGAAACGCTGTCGGAACCCAGGGCACATCGACGCACGTCAATCGCCGCTGCAGCGTCTTCAGCAGGCTCATAAAATCCCACACAGCAAAGACGTGGGACTGCATGAAGATCCTCAGATCCTCAATCGTCTCCATGCTCCCATACACCGGGTGCGCATTCAGCTCACACAGCAACGGCGCAAGCCGCCCACGCAGAAGATCCATCGACGCTTTCATTCTGTCAGTCACTCCTCCATTATCGCCGGAGTCTCACCCTCAAGCCCCACCGCCCACTCCGCGCCTCAAACTTCAGTTTCTCCCCGCCAACAAGCTTTTCGGGACTCACTCCCGAAGGAGGTACTTTCACGTTCGTTTGAACTCAACCGTACTGCGGGCCGCGGCGAAAACCCAGCCCCCAGCCAAATCTCCAAATAAGGTTTGCCCACCAAAGAATCCAACGCCCAAATGTAAAAGCGACCTCAGAGGTCGCCGGCACTCCTCGGATTGGTAGCGTTACCGGGGCTCGAACCCGGACTCTTCGCCTTGAGAGGGCGACGTGTTAACCAGTTACACCATAACGCCGTAAACCTACGCCAAACGTACAGCGGGAGACCGAAACCTCAACCCCCGTAATTTTCCAAGTGTACCAAAGCCCGGCCCTCAAGCCAAACTCCGGCCCAAGCTCTCTACAGCCCCAGCTTCTTGACTTCATCGTTGTAATACTTCCGATAAAGAATGTCCCACTCCTGCGACCCTTCCACAATAATCTTCCGCTGCGAAGCGATCTTCTGCCGAGCCCCAGCATCCAGCTTCATCTCGTCCGTCAGCAGCTTCGTCAGCGCCTTCCGGGCCTCCTGCCGAATCGTATTCCGATCCTCCAGGAAGTCGCACTCCTTGACCTCGGCCAGCGTGTCCGCAACCGTATGCGCCAGCTTATTCAGTTTGTCGGCCGTAATCCTCATAGCACCGCCTTGTACTTGCGGGCCAGTTCGTTCTTCACCTTCTTGAACATCTCCGGATAGCTCGCGCCCGTCTTACGCATGTCCTCCTGAAACGCCTCCAGGATCACTCGAACCTCATCGTTGATCCGGTCCTCAAGCGCCAGTTCATCGATCAACCCGTTGGTCACCCGCTCGTTCAGCACAGCCGGCTTCTCGGTCCGAATCATCTTCGCTTCGATCAGGTGTTTCACCGTCTGTCGAGCCAAATATCCTACGTAATCCTTGGAAAAAATCATGGGCTTAGGCGAGAAGTATAGCACTCACCCCAACTCGTTCGCCCCGTTCCCGCCCGCGCAATCCTCTCTCCGTAGTCGCGCATTTCTGAGACAATAGAGCACGATGCAACCAGATAACTTAGTTTCGTTGAAAGATGACATGGTGGCGTTCATCGCCGGCCATGGCCTCCGCCGTCTCCCCGGCTACGTCACCGAAGAGGTCCCCACCGTCCTCTTTGAAGAAGAAGATGCGGACGGCTGGAAAGACTTCGTCGAACACGCCAAGGCAGCCGGCGCCGCCTTCATCACCATGAGCGAGGTCATCTTGGAAAAGGCGGACGTCGCCCTCCTCCTGGAGCAGCTCCGCGAGTCCACCTTCCCCACCACCACTCGCGGCGAGCAGGAAGAACTCGACCTGGAAGACGCCGAAGCCCTGATCAAGCATGTCGGCAAGACTGGCTATCTGCAGCTCGGCTTCGCTCACCAGGGCGTCATGTTCCTCTTTGAAACCTCCACCGACTGGTACGATCGCTTCCAGGACCTCATGGAAGCCGCAACCGACCTCGGCGGAATGGTCGTCGACGACCGCGACGAGTAGTCCGTGCCGCAGGAACCACCCGCAACTCCCGCACCGCGCTGGACCACCTGCACAATCGATGAAGCTCTGAGTCAGAGCCTCACCGCCTCGCTCGGCTGCCCAAACGCACTTGCCCGCCTCCTCGTCGCCCGTGGCTTCGCCGCTCCGGAAGCCGCAAACAGCTTTCTCCACCCTTCCTTCGACGATCTCCTCGACCCCGCTCTTCTGCTCGGCATGTCCGCAGCCGTCGAACGTATCGGACGCGCCGTCCGTCAGGGCGAGAAGATCCTCATCTACGGCGACTACGACGTAGACGGCACCGTAGCCACCGTACTCCTCAAGACTGCCATCGAGCGGATCGCCCCACCGGCAACGCCAGCTCACGTCAGCTACCACGTTCCCCACCGTCTCCGCGAAGGCTACGGCATCCAGAACATCCGCCTTGCAGAGGCGGCCGCCGACGGCATCGCCCTCGTCATCTCCGTCGACACCGGCATCCGCGCCTTTGCCGCCGCCTCTGAAGCCAAATACCTCGGCTTGGACCTCATCGTCACCGACCACCACCTCCCCGACGGCGTCACCGGCATCCCCGAAGCCCTGGCCGTCATCAACCCCGCCCAGCCCAACTGCCCCTACCCCAACAAGAGCCTCTGCGGAGCCGGAGTAGCCTTCAAACTCGCTCACGCCCTGCTCCGCTCCGCCGCCCTCACCCCGCAACAGCACGATCGCCTCAATCGCGTCCTCCTCCCCTCCTTCCTCAAGCTCGTCGCCATCGCCACCATCGCCGACTCCGTCCCCCTCACCGGAGAAAACCGGGCCATCGTCTCACTCGGCCTGCGCGAGCTCGCCAACCCCGTCCAGCCCGGTCTCCGAGCCCTCATGCAAGTCGCCGAGATCCCCCTCGACCGCCCGCCCACCGCCTCGGAGGTCGGCTTCCGCATCGCCCCCCGCATCAACGCCGCCGGTCGCATGGACATCGCGAGCGACGTCGTCGAGCTGTTCCTCACCCGCGACTTCCAAACAGCGCAAGCACTCGCGCAAAAGTTGGACAGCCTTAACCAGGCTCGCCGTGCCACCGAAGCCGCCGCCCTCGAAGCCATCGACCTCCAACTCCTCTCGCTTCGGACTCCCACCGGCCGCTACCCCGCCGAATGCCTCATCCTCGGCCATCCCGAGTGGCATCGCGGCGTCCTCGGCATCCTTGCCTCACGCGTCGTCGAGCGCACCGGCCGTCCCGTCATCATCTACACCGAGGAAGACGGAGACGCCCATGGCTCCGGCCGCTCCATCGAAGGCTTCCATCTCCTGCAAGCCCTGGAAGCCGCCCACACCGTCGACGATCTCTTCAGCCGCTTCGGAGGCCACGCCCACGCGGTAGGCTTCTCCCTCCTCAGCACTCGCCTCACCGATCTCCGCGAACGCATCCAGACCCACTCCTCCTCCCGCCTCACGGAAGACCTCCTCGCCCCAACCCTCCCCTGCGATCTCGAACTCCACCCATCCGAGATCACCCCGGACCTCATCCCTTGGCTCGACCTCTGCGCCCCCTTTGGTATGGACAATCCCGAGCCCGTCTTCATCACCCGCGGTCTCGTCGTCGCAGCCCCCATCCGCATCATCAAGGACCGCCACGTCTGCATCCCGGTCTCTGTTCCGGATGCCATTCCTGGCGCCTCTTCGCTCAACGCCATGGGCTGGAGCCGCACCGCTCAGCCCGACTGGTCCACCCGCTGCACCCAGCTCTCTTTAGCCCCCGGCTCTCGCATCGATCTCGCCTTCCGCCTGCGCCGGAACAAGCACCCCACCTACGGCGGCATCGAACTGGAGATGCTGGACCTCGCTGCCGCAACTCACACCGAGCCTCTCGCCTGTGCCACTCACGGGGAACATATTTCTGCTTCGTCCTCGCCCAACTCACGTCTTATATACTGAGAATTCAACACCATGGCTACAGCAGCGCCAAACCGCGGTAGACCTATCCTCCTGTCCATTTTGGGGATCCTCTTACTCATCGCCGCGGTCTTCACCATTCGCCGCCTCACCCGCACCACCGTAGAAGTAGACATCGCTCGCGTCTCCCATCAGGATCTCCTCAGCACCATCTCCACCAACGGCAAGGTTGAGCCCGTGGACGGTGCCGCCTTCCAGGCACACGCCCTTGGACCGGGGGTAGTCGCCAAGGTTTACGTGGATGTCAACCAATACGTCACTCCCGGAACCCTCCTCATCAGCCTCCGCGACGCCGACGCCCGTTCCCGCCTCGCCACCGCCCAGTCCAGCCTCAGCGCCGCTGAAGTCAGTCAGCAGGATATTGGCAACGGAGGTTCCGTCGAGGAGCTCCAGCGCTTCCGCCAGGATGTCGTTGCCGCTCAGGCGGACCACGATCAGGCCGCAGCCGACTTGGCCGCCGAGCAGTCTCTTCAGCAAAAGGGCGCAGCCTCCGCCGCTGAAGTTGCCCAGAAACAGCAGCGCCTCCAGACCGCCACACTCACCCTTCGCAACGCCCAGGCCCGCCTTGCCGGCCGTTACAGCCCTCAAGATGTCGCCGCCCAATCCTCCCGCGTCAATGACGCCAGAGCCGCGATCGCCGCCGCCCAAAGCAGTATCGCCGCCAACGAGATTCGCTCTCCCATCGCCGGCACCGTCTACTCCATCCCCGTCTCCCCCTACGACTACGTCCGCGACGGCGACGATCTTATGGACGTCGCCGATCTCAATCGCATCCAGATCCGCGCCTACTTTGACGAGCCCGAGATCGGCAAGCTTAGCCCCGGCCAAGCCGTCAAAATCGCCTGGGACGCCAAGCGTGACCAGTTGTGGCACGGCCGTATCTCCCGCGCCCCGACTACCGTCTTCCGCTACAACACCCGTAGCGTCGGGGAAGCGCTCATCTCCGTCGATGACGCCAAAGGGGATCTTCCACCCAACTCCAACGTCACCGTAACCGTCACCATCTCCTCCCGAAGCAAGGTCCTCAGCGTACCCCGCGAGGCCCTTCACACCGAAGGCGTAAACGACTTCGTCTACCGCATCGTCAAAGGCAGGTTGAAGAGTACCGTCGTCAAAATCGGCATCGTCAGCTCCACCGACGTTGAGATCCTCAGCGGCCTCCAGGATAACGACATCATCGCCCTCCACGCCACCACGCCCGGTCAGGATCTCGCCAACGGGCTGGTCGTCAAACAGGCGCCATGACCCACCTGATGATCCACCTGACCCGGGCTCTTCATCCCGTCCGCACTCGCCTCGTCCTTCTTGCCGCCGCCACGCTCCTTACGGCGGTCTCTGCCCGAGCCCAGATCTCCCTCGCCACCGCCGTAGACCTGGCCCTCACCAACAATCCCCGCGTCAAGCTGGCCCAGGCGGATGCCGCTAAAGCCGCGGCCGCCCTCTCCCAGACCAAAGACGTCTACATCCCCTCCCTGAACGCCGGAGCCGGTCTCGGCCAGTCGTACGGCTACAGCCAATACCCGCCGACCCTCTTCACCTTCAACGCCGGCTCTCTCGTCTATGGCGCCTCGCAGCGCTCCTATATCCACTCCGCCCACGCCGGAGTCACCGCCGCCCAGTTCGCCTTGGAAGACGCCCGCGAGACCGTCGCTGAAGATGCCGCCCTCACCTTCGTAGCCCTCGATCACGATCAGAAGCGCGAAGAAGTCCTCCACACCCAGTCCGGCTATGCCACCCACCTCGTAACCATCGTTCAAGACCGCTACGACGCCGGCCAGGACACCCTCCTCGACCTAACTACCGCCAAACTCACCGCCGCCCAGCTCCGTCTCAGCAGCCTCCGCGCCCAGGACGAGTCCGCCAACGACCGCAATCATCTGCAGCGACTCATGTCCATGCCCCTCGGTCCCCTCACCGCCGAAGGCGGCTTCCCCGCCACCCCGCTCCCACTCGACGTCCTGCCCTCAATATCTCCCGCCAACCCTGCCATAGCCTCCGCCTTCGCGAACGCCGACGCCAAGCAGTTCCAGGCCAGAGCCGAAGCCACCTACCTCTACCGTCCCCAGATCAACCTCGTCGTCCAATACAACCGCTACGCCACCTTCACCGACTCCTTCAAGCAGATCCAGAAGCAGTATCTAGACTCCACCGGCCACACCACCATCGGAGCCAACGAAGAGGTCATCGGCGTTCAGATCGGCTTTCCCCTCTACGACAAGCTCCACCGCGCCAAAGCTCGCGAAGCCGCCGCTGACGCCGCCCACGCCCTCCACGAAGCCGAAAACGTCCAGATCACCGTCCTAGACGCCCAGACCAAGCTCACCCACACCGTCCAGGAGCTCCAGGCCCGCGCCGAGGTCGCCGCCCTCGAGCAGCAGATCGCCCAGCAGCAGCTCGCCATCCTCCAAGTCCAGCTCAATCAGCCAACCTCCGGCGCGGCCCCACCCATGACCCCCAAGGACGAACAGAACCAGCGCATCGCCGAGCGCGACAAGTATCTCAACGTCCTTGACACTGCCTTCCAGCTCCAGCAGGCCGAGATCTCCCTGCTCCGCCAGACCGGCCACCTTGAGGAGTGGCTCCACCAATCCGCAGCCACTACAACGCCGCATCCCTGACACACACACGAATCTCCTCAGCCAAGTCCGCTCACTGAGGTCCAAGTCCAAAACCCTTAACCGAATGGTAAAATTGCGTAGATCATGAACAAGCCTCTGAAGACCCTGCTGTTGAACCCACCCTCGTTCGAGAACTTTGATGGTGGCGCAAGTTCCCGTTGGCCCGCAGTCCGCGAGATCGAATCCTACTGGTACCCCGTCTGGCTTGCCTACCCCGCCGGTCTTCTCGAAGGCTCACGCCTGCTCGACGCCCCACCCCACCACGTCTCCGCCGATGAGACCATCGAGATCGCCAAGGCCTACGAGTTCCTCGTCCTCTTCACCTCCACCGTTGGCTGGTCCGGCGACCACGCCCTCGCGCAAGCCATCAAGCGCGCCAACCCCGCCATCAAAATCACCTTCGTCGGTCCCCCGGTCACCACCGACCCAGACCGCGCCTTGAACGAGTGCTCTGCCATCGACTTCGTCTGCCGCCGCGAGTTCGACTTCACCGTCGTCGAGTTCGCCAACTACAAGCCGCTCAACGAAATCCTCGGAATCTCCTACCGCAGTGAAGACGGCAGCCATATCCACAATCCAGACCGCCCGCAGGTAGAAAAGCTCGACAAGCCCGACATGCCTTGGGCCACCGAGATCTACGCCCGCGACATGGACGTCACCAAGTACAACGTCCCGTTCCTGCTCCACCCCTACGTCTCGCTCTACAGCACCCGCGGCTGCCCCGCCCAGTGCACCTTCTGCCTCTGGCCCCAGACTCTCTCCGGCCATGCCTGGCGCAAGCGCAGCACAGACGACGTCGCCGCCGAGATGGCCAACGCCAAGAAACTCTTCCCCCACGTGAAAGAGTTCTTCTTCGACGACGATACCTTCAACATCCAGAAAGAGCGCACCATAGAGCTCTGCGCCAAGCTCAAGCCTCTCGGCATCACCTGGTCCTGCACCTCCCGCGTCACCACCCACCGCGAGACCCTCAAAGCCATGAAGGAAGCCGGTTGCCGCCTGCTCATCGTCGGCTTCGAGTCCGGCGACCCCCAGATCCTCAAGAACATCAAAAAGGGTGCCACCGTCGAGCGCGCCCGCGAGTTCGTCAAGGACTGCCACGACCTCGGCCTCATCATCCACGCCGACTTCATCCTCGGCCTTCCCGGCGAAACGAAACAATCCATCCGGAACACCATCGACTTCGCCAAGTCCCTCGACTGCGAGACCATCCAGGTCTCAATCGCCCACGCCTACCCCGGCACCGAGTTCTACGACTTCGCCGAGAAGAACGGCTTCATCACCAACCACAAGATGGACGACGACGCTGGCCACCAGATGGCCCACATCGAGTACCCCGGCCTACCCGTCGAGTACGTCATGGAGATGGTCCACAAGTTCTACGATGAATACTACTTCCGCCCTAAGGCCGCCTTCCGCGTAGTCTGGAAAGCCATCGTCAACCGTGACGTCCCCCGCCTCTACGTCGAAGCCAAGTCCTTCATGAAGCTCCGCGCCCAGCGCAACAAAGCCTCGCGCAAGATGAAGGAAGAGAACGCCCTGAAGCAGCAGGAATCCGTCAGCATGAACGCGTAACCTCCTCCTCCGACTCCCAAATCATCGGGTTTCTGAGCGAGGCGAAGAACCTCCATAGCTGCCGTCAGCCTCGGCTCTGCTTCTAGGTACCCCAAGGCTTCAGCCTTGGGTCTTATAGGACGACGCCGAAAAGGTGGCTATAGCCTCTGGGGTACGCCTTATAAACTGACAACCACATGCATCCCACCAAGCCGATACTCGCCCTCGCCTGTCTTCTATTAACGAGCGTTTTCGCCCGAGCCCAGTCCCCCTCCCTCCACAACGACCCCGCACATCCCGCTCACGCCACCCATTGGGTCACCACCCAGCTCTACTTCGGCCTGGGCTCCGCCGGCAAGCCCTTGGAAGGCGTCACCGAAGCCGCTTGGCAGGACTTCCTTGACACCGAAGTCACTCCCCGCTTTCCCGCGGGCCTGAGTGTCATGGAAGTCTACGGCCAGTGGCAGGGCCTGAAAGCGCCCATACCATCCCGCATTCGCTCCAAGCTCCTGATGATCGCGTACCCGGTAACACCCGCCAACATCGCCAAAGTAGAAGCCATCCGCCGGGCCTGGAAGAGACGCACCGGAGACCAATCCGTCCTAAGGATCACCCAGCCCGCCGAAATCTCCTTCTAAGTCCTTACCGCCCCATCACTGCCCTTCCACTGCCGTATCACTGCTCCACCACTGTTCTGGCAACATCCCCACGTGCAGCGAGATCGTCTGGATCTCATCCCCAAGCATGGTCGCAATCAGCATGCAATCCTTGCCGACAGCTGTGTTCTCAGGGCTGAAGTGCCAGGGCATCAGGTGAAACTGATCCGCTTCGGTCTGCATCGGCTCTTCCATGTCTGCTTCTCCCCGTAATTCGAGATGAATGCTTCCTTGAACAATGACCCAACTCATCGTCTTCAGCAATACACCCTGAGAGGAACTCGATAACACCTCCGCCCCAAAGCGCCAGGTCTCACAGTCACTTTCCCATCCTGTCTGTCACTCTTGAGCGAATCCATCTCGCAAGAGATGCAGAGTCGAAGGACCCCGAGGACGCCCGTTCACCATCGCCGCTCGACCCAGTAGCCTCAGGTTCGATTCCGCCCCTCCCATGCGACAGCAATCCGGTTACGCATGATAAGTTCATCCGAACCCGTCTCCTTGCCACTCCTTGAGAGACCCTCCACTAAAATAAGGAGAGATGAATCACCGTCTCTCCCTCCAGCAGTACCTGACCCTGCTCGCCGTGGTCCTCACCGCCTCTTTCGGCGACGCCCTGCTCTCCCGGGGCATGGCCCAGGTCGTGGTCCAGCGCGGCCAGGTCGATCTCCACCATCTCCCACTCCTCATTCACGCCCTTGCCAACCCAAACGTCATCGGCGGAATCTTTCTCCTCATCGGCTTCTTCGCCTCCTATATGACCGCACTCTCCTGGGCCGATCTCACCTTCGTCATGCCCGCTACCGCCTTCGGCAACGTCCTCATCGCCCTCATCAGCCGCTTCATGCTGCATGAGCACCTGTCTCTCTCCCGCTGGATCGGCATCCTGCTTCTCACCTCCGCAGTCGGCTTTGTTGCCAATCGCCCCGCGCGTACCGACCTCAAGTCAGCCGCTCCAGGGATCGCGGTCTAGTGCATCACACCTCGCCTCTGATCACCTGGTCCTGCATCGCCGTGGTCGCGCTCCTCGCCATCACAGGCGAAGTCCTGATCGCCGCAGCCATGCGCAACGTCGGAGACCTGGACGTCATCCGCGCCCACTCAGGCCTGATCGGTGCCATCCGAGCCGTCCTCGCTAGCCCCACCTTCCTCGCCGGAGCCTTCTGCATGGCCCTCAACTTCTTCGCCATGCTCTTCACCCTCTCCAAGGTGGACCTCTCGCTCGCCGCCCCCGGAATCGCCTCCTTCAACTACGTCGGCAACGCCGTTGCTGCGCGACTCTTCCTCCACGAAGATGTAGACCGCCGCCGCTGGCTCGCCGTCCTCTTCGTAGCCGTAGGCGTCTTCCTCCTGGCCCGCTAGCCCTCAGATAGCGGAGCCCGGCTCAGCGGCGGTCGGCTCGCGCTCAGCCACCGCATCAACCCTGTGGCCGGAAGCTCCGGCGTCATGTACCGCAGCAGATCCCCCCGCAACGCCCCCGCAGCCAGACGACCGCTCCGCACAGCCCCTTCCATCGTCGAAGGCCACTCCGTCCGCGTCCAATCCCCCGCCAGGAAAAGTCCCGGCCACTGCGTCTTCTGCTCCGGCCGAACCCGATCCAGCCCCGGTGTCACCGAAAACGTCGCCCGAGCCTCCTTCAGCACCGTGCTCTTCAGCAGCCTCGCCTCCCGCACCAGAGGAAAGAACAGCTCCAACTCTCGCAGCGCATCCGCCAGAATCTCCTGTCTCCCCATCCCAAGCTCCGCCCACGAAGCGCTGATCGTCAGTTCCAGGTAGCTCCCCCGCTCCGCCTTCCAACCCCGTATTCGCGACTTCACAAAGACCCACTGAATCCGAGTATCCAGCAGCACCGCGTGATCCACCCCGGTCACATCCCGGTCATACCAAAGATGCACCGTCGTAATCGGTGACGAAACAAACCCAGACTCCTCCCGTTCCCGCAGCACCGCCGGCACCCCCGGCAGCTCCGCCACCAACTTCTGTGTAGACCGCAAATCCCCCGCCAGAATCACGTTCTCCGCCTTGAACATCCTCTCCCCGCTCCGAACCAGCCATCTCCCATCCACCCGAGCCTTGATCGCATCCACCCCCGCCCGCCGGTCCACCGTCACCCTCAACGCCTCCGCTCGTCGCAGAACCGGCGCAAAGAACTCCGTCAGGGGCATCCTCGGAATCCCCAGCCGCCCACCCTCCGCAGACTTCAGAAACGTCTCGTGAAACACCTTCCCCGCATACTTCGCCGAGCAACGTTCAAACCCATCATTCAGCGCCGAAGCCACCACCGGCTCCCAGAAATGCCGTATGCTCCGCTCCGTCTGCCCCGTCCGCTTCACCCACGCCGCGAAGCTCTCCGAATCCTCCGCCGGATACCCCCGAGCAAACTCCATCAGCCCCCGCGCGATCCCAACCTTATCCCCAGCCGAAAGCATAGGTGCCCTTAAGAAACTCATCGTCTGATGCATCGGAGCCGGCATCCCCCCCGGCTTCATCGACGTCCGCTTCCCCTCCGGCTCCAGAAACAAAAGTTCGTCATACCACCGAATCCCGTCCGCCCCTCCAGCCTTCGTACACAGGTCCACCAGATTCGTACAGCACCCCAGCATCACATGCTGCGAGTCCACCACCTCCCCCAGCGCCGGCAGCTCATACGAGTAAGCCCGCCCCCCAATCTCAGGCCGCCGCTCCAGCACCGTCACCGACGCCCCATCCTCTGCCAGCGCAGCCGCCGCCGCCAACCCCGCCAGCCCACCCCCGACCACAATCGCATCCTGCATCGGACTCAAGCCACCCGCTGTCGCAGCGCCATCGCGGCCCCACGCACCAACGCGAAGATCTTCTGCGACCGCGGCACACTGACCCGCACCGTGAACACATCCCCGCCCCGGCTATCCACACACTCCAGCAGCGAGCTATAGATCTCCACCAGCACCCAAAGCGCCGCCCGGCTATCCGCATCGATCAGCGGCAGCAGCTCCCGCGCCGACTCGTAGTACTCCCAAGCCTGCCCCGAAAGCGCCTCCATCATCTCCCGCTCATTCGCCCTGATCCTCCGCCCCTTCGCAAGTTCGATCACATCCCCATCACTCACTCCGAACTGCCGCAGCAGATCCTCCGGCAGATAAATCCTCCCCCGCTCCACATCCTCCCGGATATCCCGCAGAATATTCGTCAACTGAAACGCCACCCCCGTCCGCTCCGCCAGCAACTCCGCCCTCGCATCCGTATACCCAAAGATCCGTATACAAACCAGCCCCACCACCGAAGCCACAAGGTAGCAGTACCGGTAAAGATCCTCAAAGCTCGTATACCCCTCAATCTCTTCGCCCCGCCGAACGCTCCCACCCCGCCCAATCCCCAGATCCAGGCTTGTCCCCTGAACCAGCTCCTCCAGCAGCTCATCCGGAATCCCAAACCTCTCCTGCGTATCCGTCAGCGCCCGAAAGATCGGATCCGCGTCGAACTCATGATCGCCCCGCCGTCCCGCCGCCCGAGCCTCCCGCCACCCCCCGAGCCACGTCTGCATCACCACCCGCCGCCGCTCCACCGGCATCGTCTCATCGTCGGCGATATCGTCCGCCCGCCGCATAAACGCATACACCGCACACATCGCGTCGCTCTTATGCGGCGGCAGCACTCGAAACGCATAGTAAAAGTTCTTCGCCTCACGCCGCGCGATCTCCCGGCACACCATGTACGCCCGTCGAAGCTCCGCCGCTTCTGCCAAAGAGCTCAACCCCGCTGCCCCGACCGCGATAACACTCCCACTGCCTTCCCCACCAACGCCCCACCCAGAAGCCGCAGCTTCGTCGCCTTCGACACAGACGGCCGCGCCTTCAGCACGTCATAACCCTGAGCCACAACGCCCGCCAGCGCAGCATCTCCGCCCTTCACAAACAAACCCAGCGTCACTCCCAGCTCCCGGTCCACCGACGATTGGATGCGCCCACCCTCCTTAAGCATCCCCCCGGCGAACTCAACCAGATACCGCATCATCGCCCTGAACTCCGGCGTAAACCGCCGCTCCGCGATCTGCTCGTCCATCACCCCAAACCGACGCATCTCCGCCGCTGGCAGATACCGCCGTCCCCGCTCCCAATCCTCAACCACATCCTGCCAGAAGTTCGCCAGTTGCAACCCTGTACAAACCTTGTCGGACAGCCCCGCCCGCTCTTCATCCTGGTATCCCGAAACCCAAAGCACCAGCCGCCCCACCGGATTCGCACTCAGCCGCGAGTACCCGATCAGTTCCTCCAAAGACTTATACCGCGTCTTCGTCTGATCCACCAGAAACGCATGAATCAGATCCGCAAACAACTCCCGCGGCACACCCGTCTCATCGATCGTCTTCCGCAGCGCCACAAACACCGGATGCATCGCCCGCTCCGGCGCGTCATAGCACTCATTCAGCATCGCCTCCCACGTCTCCAGCAGCCGTGTCGCCGTCCCCTTGTCCGCGACCTCATCCCCCAGATCGTCCGCCACCCGGCTGAACGCATAGATACTCTCAAAGTGTGGCCTCACCCGCTTCGGCAAAAAGAAGGTAGCCACATGAAAGTTCTCATAGTGCGTCGTCGCCAGGTTCTTGCACCAGGCCTGAGCCTCACATATCTTTGGCCGCACCGACGGAACCGCGTACGCCGCCGGAGCTCCCTCCAGCTCAAACCCCGCCACCGCAACCACCGGCTCACTCACCCCGGCCTCGCTCAAGCCACCACCTCCGCGTCATTCAGCGGCTGAGCCTCCAGCGCGTCGCCTTTAGGAGGGTAGATCGCCGTCTTGATATCCCGCAGTCCCCCCGGAACGCCCCGATCCAGCATCCGCCGAAAAACCTCCGGCACCTCCTCCAGCCCAGCTGACCCCGTAATGTAATCCGCACACCGGAACCGCCCGCTCGTAATCAAACCCAACGCCGTCCGGCACGTCGCCGGCGTGTGATGGAAGCTCGCCTTCAACGTAATATCCCCATAGTGCAGCCGGTTGGTATCGAGCGCCACCACCGTCCCGCTCGGCGGTCCGCCAAAAAAGTTCACCAGCCCCCCCTTGCGCACCATCCCCACTGCCCACTCCCACGTCGCCGGCGTCGCCACCGCCTCGATCACCACATCCGCACCGCGTCCGCCCGGCACCACCCGCCGTACCTCCGCAACCACATCCTCCGCCGCTTCGATCAGCACAACCCGGCGAGCCCCAAACAACTCCGCGGCCGCGACCTGACTCTCCCGCTTCACCACCGCGGTCACATCCACCCCGGCAAGCTCCGCCGCATGCAGGAACATCAGCCCGATCGGCCCCGCCCCGATCACCACCATCGTCTCGCCGGCCTTCACGCCGGACTCCTCCAGCCCGCGCACCACGCAGGCCAGCGGCTCCGTCAGCGCCGCATGATCCAGCCTCACATCATCCGGCACCATCAGCGTGTTCTTCTCGACGATCCGCGCCGGCACCCGCATGAACTCCGCATAAGCGCCATTGTTGAACAGCAGATCCTCGCAAAGATTCTGCTGCCCATGTAAGCAAAAGAAGCACGTATCGCAAGGCGCGGAGTTCATCGGCACGACGCGGTCCCCAACCCCGAACCCCGTCACACCGGCGCCCACCTCAACCACCGTGCCCGCCAGCTCATGCCCAAATAGCATCGGCGGCTTCAGCATCAACGCGTGATACCCCCGGCGGTACACCTTCAGATCTGTCCCACACGTCAACGCCGCTCCCACCCGGACAACCAGCTCTCCAGCTTCGGCAGAAGGTATGGCGATCTCCTCCAGCCGCAGGTCTTCTCTGCCATACAGGACAGCCGCCGTCATGGTCCTCTCGCTCACTCTGCTTATCTTCTCACTCTCAGCCATCTCAGGTCTCGCCGCACCTTCCGAGCCCACGGTCAAACTGCCGCATCTGATAAAGTGAGCCTACAGAATGCCTTTTGCCTCACCAGAGAGCTTCGCCAAAGACAAGGTCGTCGCGATCCAGGACTACTCCGTCCTTGCCGGACGCGGCTTTGCAAACCTCTTCTCCCGGCCCCGCTATTGGGCTGACATCTTCACCCAGATGGACTCCATCGGCGTCGGCTCCCTGCCCATCGTCGTCCTCACCGGCTTCTTCACCGGCTGCGTTCTCGCCCTCCAGTCCGCCACCGCCCTCCAGCAGTTCGGCTCCGTCTCCCTCACCGGCTCCCTCGTCGCCCTTTCGATGGTCAAGGAACTCGGCCCGGTCCTCACCGGCCTCATGGTCTCCGGCCGCAACGCCTCCGGCATGGCCTCCGAGCTCGGCTCCATGAAGGTCACCGAGCAGATCGACGCCATGCGCGCCCTCGGCACAGACCCCATCCGCAAGCTCGTCACCCCCCGCCTCATCGCGACTGTCTTCATGCTCTTCTTCCTCACCATCATCTCGGACGCTGTCGGCATCGCCGGCGGAGCCTTGGTGAGCATCACCATCCTCGGCCTCAAGCTCAGCTCCTACCTCCACACCTCCTACCAGTCCCTCGTCTACGGCGACGTAGTCCAGGGCCTCACCAAGCCTCTCTTCTCCGGCTTCATCATCGCCACTGTCGGCTGCTACTTCGGCATGAACACCAAGGGCGGCACCCAAGGCGTAGGCCGAGCCACCACCCAGGCCGTCGTCGTCTCCTCCGTCTTCATCATCATCGTGGATTTCCTCGTCAGCCGCCTCATGATCGGCCTCTTCGGCCGCTAGCTTTCCTTAGCAGTTGTTCTTGCTCCTCCTTTGCAGTTGTTCTTGCTCCTTTGATTGTCATTCCGCAGCGAAGCGGAGGAATCTGCATCTGCCGTTGCCGTTGCCGTTGCCGTTGTCGTTGCCGTTGTCGTTGTCATTTCTTCAAAGTCACTTGCCGTTGCCTTCGCTTCAAACTCCGTTGTCGTTGCCGTTGCTTCAAACTCCGTTGCCGTTGCCTTGCTTCAAACTCTGTTGCTGTTGCCGTTGCTTCAAACTCCGTTGCTGTTGCCGTTGCTTCAAACTCCGTTGCCGTTGCTTCAAACTCCGTTGCTGTTGCCGTTGCTTCAAACTCCGTTGCCGTTGCTTCAAACTCTTTTGCCGTTGCCGTTGCTTCTGAGATAGGTCCGGGCTTCAGCCCGGACATTCCGGACCACCACCGAAACCGGGCTTTAGCCCCCGGGATATGCTCTCTTCAACGCACCCCCCACCCCTCATGCCCGACTCCCCCAACAACCCGCCCACCGACCCCCAAGGCCCCATCGTCGCCTTCAAAGACGTCTCTCTCAAATTCGACCGCCACCAGGTCCTCAAAGACATCTCCTTCCAGGTCGACCGCGCCCAGACCCTCATCATCCTCGGCCCCGCCGGCTGCGGCAAATCCGTCCTCATGAAGCTCGTCGACGGCCTAATCACCCCAGACTCTGGCAGCATCCGAGTCTTCGGAGAAGAGATCACCACCATGCCCGAGCGCGACATCTTTAAACTCCGCCAGCGCATCGGCATGGTCTTCCAGGAGTCCGCCCTCTTCGACTCCATGAACGTCGAGGACAACGTAGCCTACCGCCTCAACGAAGAGGGCATGGACCCCGCCGAGTCACACCAAAAAGTAGAGGAAGTCCTGAACTTCGTCGCCCTCCCCACCGCCATCTCCAAGTTCCCATCAGAACTCTCCGGAGGCATGCGCCGCCGCGTCTCCATCGCCCGCGCCATCGTCACCGGCCCCGACCTCATCCTCTACGACTCCCCCACCGGCGGCCTCGACCCCATCACCAGCACCACCATCGTCGAACTCGTCATCAAGCAGCGCGATGTCTCCCACACCACCTCGCTCCTCATCACTCACCGCCTCCAGGACGCCTTCACCCTCGCCACCCACCGCTGGAATCCCGAAGCCAACAAGATGGAACCCCTCCCTGACGGCAAACTCGACGAGACCACTCGTTTCCTCGTCCTCAACGAGGGCTCCATCGTCTTCCACGGCAACACCGAAGACCTCGTCCACTCCGAAGACCCCTGGATCAAGGAATACCTCTCCTGACCGCTCCCACCCGTCGCTTCCACCTTGGCATCCGCGACAGTGCCCTTGCACTTGCTTCTCCCTTTGTCCCGCTTCTGACCTTGGGATCCCGCTTCTGACCTCAGTATCCCGCTTCCGACCTCGGGCCCCCTTCTTACCTTTGGAACCCGCTTCTTACCTTAGGCTCCCGCTTCTTACCTTGAAATCCCGCTTCTGACCTTGCCTTCGCTTGCCCTTGCACTTGCTTGCCCTTGCACTTGCTTGCCCTTGCACCTGCTTGCCTTTGCTCCCGCTCCTGCCGTTGCTCCTGCTTCTGAGATAGGTCCGGGCTTCAGCCCGGACATTCCCGAAATAAACCTGCTCCGGGCTTTAGCCCCCGGGATATGATCTCCTACCATGCGTCTCCACCCCCAGACGTACGTCCTCACCGCCGTTACTTACAACCACATCCGCCTCTTCCAACGCACCGCCAACGCCGAACTCCTCATCGCCACCATCCTCCGCTACCGCGATCAAGGCAGATTTCTCCTCCACGCCTTCGTCGTCATGCCAGACCACATCCACGTCGCCATAACCCCTGCGGAGTCCGTCGAAAAGGCTGTGCAACTCATCAAAGGAGGCTTCTCCTTCGCCATCCGAACCCAAATTCCCCGGAGAGAGGTTTGGCAAGACGGCTATCACGCCCACCGCATTGTGGACGCTGAGGACTGTAGCAACCAGATCCGCTACATCGCCAACAACCCTCTCCGCAAGAACTACCTTGACTACCCCCACGTCCACATCACCGGCACCTGGGTCCTCGACCCCGTCCCATTTTTCACCTAAACACTCTTGCTTTGCTCTTGCTCTGTTTTGCTTTGCTCTTGCCGTTGCTTTGCTTTTGCTTTTGCTCCTGCTTCTGAGATAGGTCCGGGCTTCAGCCCGGACATCCCGGGCCCAAAACCCTCTCAGGGACTACCTCGCAATCCCCAACCAACTCGCTCCCACCTTCTCCAACTCTCAACCATCGCCCATCGCTTCCCGCGCAAAACACCGGCGACGCTCCCCATCCGGTACCATTCCCCATGCGAATTATCCTCCCCGGCGGCTCCGGACAGGTCGGAACCATCCTCGCCCGTCACCTCCACGCATCCGGCCACGAGGTCATCGTCCTCTCCCGAACTGCCAAGAAAACCCGCTGGCAAACCCTCCTCTGGGATGGCCTGAACCTCGACCCCGTCTGGACCCACACCCTCGAAGACGCAGACGCCGTCATCCACCTCTCCGGCCGTTCCGTCAACTGCCGCTACACCCCCGCCAACCGCAAAGAGATCATCGACTCCCGCGTCCTCCCCACACTCCTCATCGGCGAAGCGATCTCGCGCTCGAAGAGTCCACCCCGCATCTGGATGAACGCCAGCACCAGCACCTTCTACCGCGATGCCCGCGACACCCCGCAGGACGAGTTCACCGGCGAACTCGGCGGCTCGGAACCCGGCGTCCCGGATACCTGGAACTTCTCCATCGACGTCGCCCGCCGCTGGGAGGAAGCCTTCTACGCCTCGGATCTGCCCCAAACCCGTAAGATCGCCCTGCGCTCCTCGATGACCATGTCCCCGGACCCTGGCGGAGTCTTCTCCGTCCTCCTCGGTCTCGTCCGCTTGGGCCTCGGCGGCACCCAGGGCCCCGGCGACCAGTACGTCTCCTGGATCCACGATCGTGACTACTGCCGCGCCATCGATTTTCTCCTCACTCACGAGGACATCGCCGGCCCGGTCAACTTCACCGCACCCACCCCGCTCCCCAATCGCGACTTCATGCGCGAGCTTCGCCGCGCCTGGGGTATGCCCCTGGGACTTCCCGCCAGCCGTTTCATGCTGGAGATCGGCGCCGTCTTCATGCGCACCGAAACCGAGCTCATCCTGAAGAGCCGCCGCGCCGTCCCTTCCGTTCTGCAGCGCCACGGCTTTCAGTTCCATTTCCCAACCTGGCCTGAAGCAGCCCGCGAACTTGTCGTGCGATTCCAGATCGAGCGCGGCCGTGAGGACGGTTAATCCGAGCACCACCAGGTAACTTTCGCCCGCTCAAAGGTATAGGGTAGGTCTCTCCAGGTATACCGCCAGGTATACCCAAGTCCAGACCTAAGTGCAATCGTTTGAAGATTTTGACACATTTGTGGGGGGAGGGGGTACCCACTCAAAGTTCAAGCGCCAGCACCGGATCCTCAAACGTCGATCCACCCACATGAAACTCCCGCGTCCCAATCTTCCGGAACCCGTTCTTCGTATAGAACGCAATCGCCCGCACATTCCCCGGATGCACTCCCAGCAGCAGCCGCTTCGCCCCCATCTCCCGCGCCGAAGCAATCCCCAGCTCCATCAGCTTCGCCCCCGTCCCGCCCCCATGGAACCGCGAGAAGACATAGATGCGCCGTAGCTCCACATCCCCTGCCCTCACAAGCCTCTCGGGGAACTCCGGCGCAGTCATCATGGCATACCCCACCGGACATCCCCCCGGTGCCACTTCGGCCACCCAAGCCCGCCCCATCGGATGCTCCAGCACGGCCACATACTTCTCAGGAACATGATTTTTCCTGCAGTGAGCAAGCAGCGAGTCTCCCGGAATAAATCCCGCGAAAGCCTCCAGCAGAGTCGCCGCACCAATCACCGAAAGCATAGAAGCATCGTCCACCGTACAAGCCCGAAACGTGGGAAACACCTGCCCCTCAGCCATCACCGCTTCCCTTTCAGCCACTCCGAATAAGGAATCCGAGGCACGTTGAGGAACGCATCTCGCGTCCGCACATAAGCTCCTTGCCCATTCATGCGCCCGACCGCATGCAACTCCTCAGCCTTGATGTAAGGACCGCTCATGTCCACAAATACGTCCTCCACATACATCGCGACAACCCGCCCGAGCACAATCCTCGACCGCCCAATCTCGATCGTCGCATGTTCCACGCATTCGAGCGCCGCATGCGCCTGCCTGATCCTCGGCACCTTTACCAAACTGGATTCTGAGGTCTCCAGCCCGGCCATCTCCAACTCATTCACCTCAGCCGGGAAGTCCGTCGCACACACGTTCATGGCCTGCAGTAGATCCTCGGTTACCACGTTCACCACGAACTCCCCACCCCGCCGTATATTCCGCGCCGTGTCCTTCGGTACAAACCCGCCACCCGGCCGATCCATCACCCCCATCCCCACTACTGGAGGATCGGTACAGAGGTAGTTGTAACTGCTGTAGGGGGCGGCATTGAGTTGACCCTCATCGTTCATGCTGGTCACAAGCGCAATAGGCCGCGGCGCTACCAGGCCAATCAGCAGGTTGTAAACCTGATGAGCACTCGTCTTCGATACCTCAAACACCATTCAGTTCATCCTCTTGATCAAAGCAATTCTATGAGGTCGAGAGGCTACTTGCGGAGGATGTCAGGTAATTTGCGAATGGTGGACGCGGAAGGAATCGAACCTTCAACCAGTCGATTAAGAGTCGAATGCTCTGCCAATTGAGCTACGCGTCCGATGAGTGGTGAGCCGGAACTCGGGGAGCGCGGACACAGACTTGAGAAGCCCGGTCGTGCTCAACCATCACTCAAAAAGAATACCACAGCAGGCATGGGGGATCGGCCTATCTCACTCTGCGGAGACTCGCGTCAGCCGACGAAATCTACCTGCGCCGCAAACGGAATGATCCCGCGTTCATAACCCATCGCAAGGATACGACGAACCGCCTCTCGGCCATCTTCACCCATGTCCAGAGTCCGGTCGTTGACGTACATCCCTACGTAGCGGTTAGCCATCCCGGCTTCTAAGTCGCGTGCGAACTGCATCGCATAAGCCAGCCCTTCCTCGCGATGATCAAGTGCATGCTGGATTGAGTCGCGAACAGCCTTGTTCGTCATGCTCATCAGTTCGGGTCCAAGAGACCGGCGGATTGCGTTCCCACCCAGCGGAAGCGGAAGGCCAGTCTCGGTCTGCCACCATTGCCCGAGGTCCAGTGCCTTTACCAAACCCTCTTGAGCGTAGGTCAGTTGACCTTCGTGGATGAGAAGACCGGCGTCGAACTCTCCGGACGCGACCGCGGGGATGATCTTGTCGAACTCCACGACTGCCGTCTCAATCTCCGGACAGAAGAGCTTCAGTGTCAGGAAGGCGGTGGTCAGAGTGCCCGGAATCGCGATGCGGAGTTTCTTCACCTCGTCCACGGTGTACTTGCGCATGGCAACGATCATCGGACCGTAGCCTTCACCGAAGCTCGAGCCCGTGGACATGATGGAGTAGTTCTCCTGCATGTACGGGTAGGCGTGGAAGCTGATCGCAGTTACGTCGTAGACCGCTTCCTTGATGGCGCGGTGATTGAGGGTCTCGATGTCGGTGAGGTTGTGGGTGAAGCGGAAGCCGGGGACGCGGATCTTCTGGGTGGCGAGGCCGTAGAACATGAAGGCATCGTCCGAATCCGGGCTGTGGGCGATGCTGATCTCCCGAACTGCGGGAGGAGTGATAAGAGGCGTTGCAGACATGAGGATGCTGTCCTTCTGGTGTGTCGAGGATCGAGGTTCAGAGCTAGGCTTTACGCCAGCGTTGGATAGAGGTATAGATGCCGGCCGCTGAGAACACCTTGACGATCTCGCCAGGCAGGAAGGGCAGGACGCTCAGCACGAAGGCTGTGGAAGGAGAGATGTGCTTGCCCACGGCGAGCCAAAGGAAGCCGCAGCCGAGGACGACAACGGTTCCCAGCCCCGCAGCCGTAGCGGCGGAGACAAGGCGTCTCGTTACACGCGAGAGAGCGCGAACGATCGCGCTGGCAATCACTGCCGCGAAAGGGTAGGCGAAGAGGAAGCCTCCGGTTGGACCGACGAGTTGGGCGACTCCTCCGAGACCACCAGGATTGAAGACGGGAAGGCCCGAAGCACCTTCAGCAAGGTAGAGGATGACGGCGGCAAAGGCAGTCGATGGAGCGAGGAAGAGGCCCACCAGGATCACGGCCATGTTGCCGAGGGTGAGTGGAACGGGCGTAAAGGGCAAGGGAAAGGAGACATGTGCCGCGAGCGCGATCAGCAGACTCGCTGAGACGGCAAGGGCAGCTTTTCCCGGGAGAGTCTGCTCCAGCCTGGCGAGCGGACCGGTCTGGCCGAGCGGAGCAGTTGCGTAAACCGAATGGTTGATCGACACGGGGCGTTCCTTTCAGGAGCGAAGAATGGGCGGAACTCAGGGCTTTGTCGGTGCGGTACGAGTGCGATTGGCTGCCTGCGGATAGTCTGTGTTGCCGAGGTCGTGCTTGCCAATGGACTTCTCCAGATTAGCCCAATCGGAGTGGCTTCTGGAGGCGATTGGATCGCGGCGCGAGGGGTGAGAGGCGATGGTTGTGGAGATCTGCTCGGGCTCGGCTTTGGAGTGGGCTTGCACGGCGGCGCTGCGGCGGATGTGACGGGTGATGGAGATCGCGGCCCATACGAGGGCGAGAAAGGAGATCACCAAGAGGATGTAAAGGATCTGCATGAGGCCTTTCGCGGGTCTCGCCTTATCCCGCATTCTTGAAGGATATCAAGATTCGCCAAGGCGGAACAAAGCCCTTAGTCTGCTTGGATGGAGTATGTAAGTTGGTTCAGGCGCTTCAGGCAGTGTTTCCCTGCTTGACTGGATTTGCTGGGAACGCTTAACTGGTTAGGTCTATGTCAGTTCTTTTTGAGTCTCGTGGTCGACCCTCTTTGATCCAGCGTTGGGTGGTGAAGGGTTGGGAGCAGCGGCGGCGGGTGGCCACAGTGGCGGCAGCCGCACTGACGGTGGCGGTTGCGTACCATGTTGTGTTCGGAGCGAACGGGCTAACCATGTACGAGCAGAAGAGGGCAGAGAACCACGCGCTGACGCAACAACTCGACGCTTTATCCCAGGAGAACGAAGCCTTGCATGGTCATGTGGACAGGCTGCAATCGGATCCCGGTGCGATTGAGCATGAGGCTCGGGAGGAGCTGCACTACACTCGCCCCGGTGAGGTGATCATCACGCTTCCGGTGGACGGAAAAAAGCGTTTGACGAAGGTTGCGGGTCAGCCATAGGCCCCCCCCCTAAGATGGCTAAGAGTAATCGAATGAGCTATTTGACTCGTAATTACCCTGAAAAATATTCATTCGACTAGGGTTAGCGCCAAAATATTGTAAACAAAGGACTTATCGAGCGGGGCTTGTTCGTCAAACAGCCCTCAATCCCGAAGTTCTTTCACATTCCTTATTATACGAGATTCGGCAGAGCGGTTACGCCAACTATTTCTAACTATTTTAGCCGCGTCTTTATTGACGATTCGTCATCCAAGGGCGTTTCAGGGGCTTGACAAGAAAACGACTTAAGAGTCTGGGGGAGCGCTCCGGGTAGCGGTCGAGCGCGGTCGAGGCGTGGGGTGCTTTCTATGGATGTGCTGACCCGGGTGGCGCCTGTTGCAGATCACCGGATACCCTATGCGGCTGGTGAGTTTCAGTTTGGAGATCTGCGGATACCAAGGCTGGCTGAAGGCAGGCGGGCACCGGTGGTGGTGTTTATCCATGGAGGATGGTGGAAGGCAACCTATGGGCTCGACTATGGCGGACACCTTTGCGAGGCGTTGAGGCTGCGTGAGATCGCAACCTGGTCGCTGGAGTACAGGCGGGTCGGGAACGATGGGGGCGGATGGCCGGGAACGTTCCAGGATGTTGCGGCGGGTTTCGAGTACCTGGCGACGTTGGCGAAGAGCTATCCGCTGGATCTCGGGAAGGTAGTGGCGATGGGGCACTCGGCTGGCGGGCATCTGGCCTTCTGGCTAGCGGGCAGGCGCCACATTGCGCCAGAAAGTCCGCTGGCGGCGACCGTAGGACAGGTGCCGCTGCACGGAGTAATCGCGCTGGCGGGGGCGGTGGGGCTGCAGATGACGATCGATCTCGCGGGATGGTTCACGTTCGCTCACGATAAGCAGGAGGTCTATGCGCTGACGGGTGGGACGCCGGCGGCGCATCCGGACCGGTACAAGGCGGGCGATCCGGCGGAGTTGCTGCCGTTCCATGTACCTGAGGCCTTGGTTCAAGGCACGGAGGACGACCAGATCCCGCCGCAGTTGCCGGAACGGTGGGCGGAGCGGGCCCGGCGAATGGGGCATCGGGTGCAGGTGGAGAGGGTGGCCGGCGCGGATCACTTCGATTTGGTGGATCCGGAGAGCGCGGCGTGGGGACGGGTGATGGCGGTGGTGGAGAAGATGGTGCACTCTTTAGAGCGGAAGAGATGATGATGCCTGGGCCTTTGAGGCTCGATGCGGGGTCAAGCTGATCCATAAGGATCGACGGGGAGGAGGCACGAATCTTCGAGTGCTTTTATAGTTGACCCTAAGTGAGGCGTCGGACCGTGTATCGCTTCCGAGACTTCTCAGTGAGGAGGATGGTGTTCGAGCTGTCGGATGACGACAAGGTGAGCTAGAACACTGTAAGTTCTCCGCTGAGTGCGTGGGCGATTTGTCAGCATT
This sequence comes from uncultured Granulicella sp., assembly GCA_965198885.1. Taxonomy (GTDB): domain Bacteria; phylum Acidobacteriota; class Terriglobia; order Terriglobales; family Acidobacteriaceae; genus Edaphobacter. Next base: position 4,387,558 of record OZ240677.1, read on the forward strand.
CCAGACCAGCCGTGACGCAAGTGCGTTCTTCGTACCCATAAGGGATCGAACACGGCGCGTCTTCGGTGCTTCACAAGTCGCGCTCTGGACTCAGCGTTCGCAGCCCGGCAGCGCTGCGGCACGATCATCGAAAGCTTTAAGCGCCTCCGGAGAAGTGTCGGTGCGAGGTGTATGAGTTGGCTGATCGGTCTGGTCTTCGACGAAGATCTGATGCACCGAAGTAATTGGCTGGGGAGCAGCCTGAGCGCCAGCGCAGACGTATGAGACTGCAAACATGCAAAGGAGGAAGATCGCCGGAACGCGCATGGCGGTTTAGACGCTGAATGACTAGGTATAGTTCCCGCCCACCTCTACCCATAATTTGGCTGCTGCCCGGCATCTTAGCTGTCGGCTCCAGGCCAATGCACTCATTTGGTTGGGGTCGCTGAGTGCATTGGAGATTTGGCGCTAATCTAAGACCATTCCTGACGGCAAGTGTCCTTCTTGAGATTAATGCTTATGTCAGCGACTCGAAGGTACAGGAACCTTGAACAGAAGCGATGCAATTTTGTCGCCCAAATCCCATGGTGCGGTTGGGTCGAGGTTCTCCAACACGACAATGCAGACATCTTCATTTGGGTAACGTTGAATGACCGATTCAAAGCCCTTTACTCCTCCGCCGTGGTACTGCAAATCTTTTCCGAAGCGCTGGGCGAGAACGACACCATACCCATAATGCTGGCCCTGCAAGCTCGCTTCAGGGTAGAGAGCGAACATCGCGTCACTAGAGTTTTTCGAGAGGAGTTGGCCATGGGCGAGCGCTTCACTCCAGCGGAGCATATCTTCAACTGTGGAATAGATCGAGCCGGCTGCATAGGGAATACTCATGTCGATGTAGTCCGCATTTGTGACCCTTCCATCGTGGCGCATATATCCCGATGCTCTACGAGGAAGGATCATGGACAGATCATCGTAGCCCGAATCTTTCATCTCCAAAGGATGGAATATGTTTCGTGTTAGGAAGTCTTCGTATGCAAGACCCGATACCTTCTCGATCACGAGCCCGAGCAGTACGTAACCCGTGTTGGTGTATTTCAACTGGGTTCCTGGCTTGAACTCCAGTGGTTGGTCCGCAACCAAGTCAAGCAATTGGCGCGGTGACGCACCGGTGCGGTTGAGGGTCTTTTCTACCTCTGGCATCTCCGCGTAGTTCGGAATGCCAGAGGTGTGCGTCAGAAGCTCATGCAGGGTGATCGGCTGCCAAGCGGCCGGAAGGCCCTGAATGTACTTGAAAACAGGATCATTCACAGAAAGCAAGTGTCGCTCCTGCATAAGAAGAACGCAGGCGGCCGTGAACTGTTTCGTGAGCGAAGCGATTCGAAAGCGTGTCGTAGGGGTGTTCTGAATGCTCCACTCTTCATCAGCAAAGCCATAGCTCTTTTCAAACAGTATCTTGCCGTGGACTGCCACCAAAACAGATCCGCGGAGAACACCTTCGTTCGCCTGCCCTTGCAGGAAGGAGGAGATGCTCGGCAAGGTTTCGCTAAAAGAAGGATCTTTCGGGCGTGTTTCGGTCTGCGCATCGCTCTGGATCAACAGAGTGCAGGCGAGGAGAAGGGGGACACAGAGTGAGCGGCCAGCCATACCCAAGCATAAAACATCGGCGGTAGTAGCTGCCGAGACGTCGCTTTCTCAGCAGCAACCCGCTCGTACATTCCCATCTGACGCCAACAGGCCAACGCACGTTTCCACAGATAAATGTTCTGAAAACTTGGGTTGGCGAATGCGCCAACTGAGAATCTGTGTGTCAAGTGGGCAAGCATGCGTCAGTGAAGGTGGATTCCGCACCCAGTAAGCGAATGCGGTGCTTCTCGTTGTTTCGCAGATTGCGCTCTGACTCAGCGTTCGCAGCCGGGCGACGTCATGGTTGCGCGCAGCTGAAGATAACGGTCGAGGGTTGCCACTGAAAGCCATTTCGCGCGATCGAAGCCTTTGACTAAGGCATCCACGGCCAGAACGTGTGCAAGGAGATAACCGGACGGCGTCTCGCCGTGCTGGGATTACAAACGCTGCCTCGTACAGGTCATTGCCCATCGTGATCTCACCTCGAATTGGCGCACTCTGTGGTGTGATTGGCGTGCTTTGCTGGGCAACTGCCCTCTCCCGGGTCTAGCTTAAGAATGTCGAACGCGGACGCTTTATGAGAAAGCCGCAGGCCGCACGACGATGCGAGGGAGAGAACGAATGAAGACTCAAGTCGTGGTTGTCATCGGCGCTGGTGGCATTGGATTGGCGATTGCCCGTCGCCAGGGCTTCGGCAAGCATATTCTTCTGGCGGACTTCAACGAGACATTACTGGCAGTCGCCGGGAAGCAACTTGAAGAGGCAAGCTACCAAGTCTCTTCTCTGAAGGTCGATGTCTCGTCGCGTGACTCCGTTCGCGCACTCGCTGACAAGGCTGCGTCGCTAGGGAGCGTCATCAACGTGGTCAACACGGCGGGGGTTTTGCCGAACATGGCTCCCCCCGAACGCGTTCTTGCTGTCGACCTGTACGGGAGCGCAGTTGTGTTTGAAGAGTTTGAGCGTGTGATCGCCGAAGGCGGCTCTGGCCTGATCGTGTCCAGCATGGCCGGCCACATGATGCCGTCGCTGCCCAAGGAACAGAATCAGGCCCTCGCGTTCACACCCGCTGACAAGCTTTTGTAGCTGCCCTTCCTCGGTCCGGAAGCTGTGCCGAACTCGATGGTGGCTTACATCCTGTCCAAGCGTGCGAATCATCTGCGGGTGCAGGCTTCCAGCATCAGCTGGGGCAAACGTGGAGCGCGCGTCAATTCCATCAGTCCTGGGATCGTTCTGACGCCGCTCGCACTTCATGAACTTAACTCGCCGATTGGCGAGATGTACAAAGCGATGATCGAGGCTTCGCCCGCGAAGCGTATGTCTTCGCCTGATGAGATTGCTGTTGCCGCGAACTATCTTCTCGGACCAGATGCCGGCTTCGTGACGGGCAGCGACCTGCTGATCGATGGCGGCGTGATCTCGGCCATGCTCGCGGGTCTTTTACCAACCCCGTAAGCCAGCCACCTCTGAGAAAGGAGTAGAGCAATGATCAAACACTTTCGCGTTGCCGGCGGTCTTCGATTGCGGTTGGAGGAAGTAGGCATTCTTGTTCCGGCGGTACTCCGCAGAGCGGGGCTTCCGCAGAATTATTCGAGCAGACTCGTATCCTGGTTTCGACGGAAGAGCTCTTTGCTCTATGGCGTGCGATTGATGAAGTCAGTCAGGACGCCTCGATCGGCGTTCGCCTTGGCACGGAGACCAGCATCGCTCGCTTTCATCCATCGGGACTCGCAGCCCTGTCCACCGAGAGCTTCGGCGCGGCCATCGATCACATGGCGCGATATAAACGCCTGTCCGTTCCGGAAGAGATTCTTCACGAGACAGTGGACAACGAGTGGTTGATCCGGTTTCGTTGGACGCTTGCAGTCGATCTCGAACCTTCGGTGCTGGTCGAGCATTGTTTCGCATGGGTGCTGACCATTGCGCGTGAAGGTACGGGAAGGAAGATCACGCCGCTGCGTGTCGAGTTCGTGCGGCCCCGCAGCCATACGAAGGCACTCGAAAAACACTTTGGCTGCCCGGTGGTGTGTGGGGCATCGCGAAACGCGATTATCTTCCGCGCGGGCGATGCAAGCCTTCCGTTCGTCACCCGAAACGCGGAGCTGTTGGAGATGCTTGCGCCGCACTTTGAGCGGGAGCTGAAGGACCGCACCGCTGTCGAAGACCACTTCATCGACCTGGTTCGAGGAGCGATTCAACAGAGGCTTACCGGACATCGCCCGGTCGTGGACGATGTTGCCAAGGACCTTCATATGAGTCCCAGAACCCTGCAGCGGCGGTTGCAGGATTCTGGATCGAACTACCAGCGTGTCCTGGATGAGGCTCGTCGGCAGATGGCGCGCTACTACCTCACCAACTCTGTTCTTGAGCTGGCCGAAGCTGCCTATCTTCTGGGCTATGAGGATGCCAACTCGTTCACGCGAGCCTTTCGAGGCTGGGAAGGGATGCCTCCGCGCGACTGGCGCGAGGCGCAGAAGGCGGCCGGCTCGCCGGGCGCTTCTAAGCCTAACTGATCTGAGTGGAACAGCAGACGGCGAGCTTTCTCAAACAAACAACAACCGAATAGAAGAAGGAGAATCAATGCAAAAGCGCATACTAGTAACGAGCGGGCTGGAGGTTTCAGCACTGGGCCTGGGTTGCATGGGCCTAAGCTACGGCTACGGTCCGGCAACTGAAAAAGAACAGGCAATCAAGCTTATTCGGACAGCCTTCGAGAGCGGCGTGACCTTTTTTGATACTGCGGAGGCGTATGGCCCCTATTTGAATGAAGAGGTTCTTGGAGAGGCCTTAGAGCCGATGCGAGACAAGGTGGTGATCGCCACCAAGTTCGGGTTCATCGACGGCAAACCCAGTGTCGGGCTGAACAGCAAACCGGAAAACATCCGCAGCATGACCGAGGCCGCGTTGAAGCGTCTGAAGACGGATGTCATCGATCTTCTCTATCAACATCGTGTCGATCCGGAAGTTCCCATGGAAGACGTGGCAGGCACCGTCAAGGAGCTCATTGCCGAAGGCAAGGTCAAGCACTTCGGCATGTCCGAAGCGAGTGCTGCAAGTATTCGCAGCGCTCACGCAGTCCAGCCGGTCGCCGCACTGCAAAGTGAATACTCGCTCTGGTGGCGGGAGCCTGAGAAGGAGATTCTGCCAACGCTCGAAGAGCTCGGCATCGGTTTCGTTCCGTTCAGCCCGCTTGGCAAAGGGTTTCTTACAGGTGCGATCAACGAGAGCACCACGTTCGACAGCACAGACTTCCGCAATGTCGTACCGCGCTTCAGCGCTGAAAATCGCAAAGCGAACGAGGGGCTGGTTGAGGTGATGGGCCAGCTCGCTGAGGCGAAGAACGTGACCCGCGCTCAGATTGCACTGGCCTGGCTGCTTGCCCAGAAACCATGGATCGTACCGATTCCGGGGACGACGAAGCTGCATCGGCTTGAAGAGAACGTTGGAGCGGCGGCCGTCGAACTCACCACGGACGATCTGCACAAAATAGCAGACGCTCTGTCGGAGATCGAGGTCGTGGGTGACCGTTACCCGGCACACCTGCAGAAGCTCGTTAGCCGCTAGACCTGCGCCACAAAACCTGCTCTCGCCGTTGGCATCGCGGCGGGAGCAGTTAGCCAAATGTTTGTAGAACCCATGGCAATCAGTGAAACGGCTCGCAGAAACCACGAGGAACTTTTTCCCGGACACACCTCGAAGTTGGCAGTCACCGATCCGGAGCTTATCGAGCTTTTCGACAACTTCGCGTTTGACGAGGTGCGACGCCATGGCAATCTCGACGCTCGAACGCGGCTCAGTCCTCTCTTCGCAGCCCTCAACGCAGACTTAAACGACAGCCTGGATGGGGTTCGTGACAGCCCGAACCAACCGCTTGAGGACGAGCCGCAGCGCGTCAAGGATGATCTGAACGCAATCAAGAAACATGAAGGCCGGAGCTGAAGCAAGGAAAGGAACGTCATGGAAATGCGGAAGTCGCAGCTCGTAGTTGCCGTTTTAATTTTATTGACTCAATCGCTGCTGGCGCAAAACGTGAAGCTGGCAAAGATTGCGCTTGGCATGAGCGACACCGAGGTGAAGGCCGCACTGGCATCGGACAACCCGTTCTATGCCGATCAGCCTTCCACGTATGCCGACCTGCGATATCTCATCGCCGAGACCGAAGCAGAGTCCTACGTCTTCACCTTGATCAACGGCAAGACCGCTGCCTTCTCTGTCGTGCATCTGCTGCCGCCGGGACAATTGACGTTCCTGCCTCAGGGCCAACAGCCCACAGTGGCGATCCTGCGCGGCCTGATCGCAAAGCAAACGTGGGCGCTCGCCGAGATCAGCAAGGGCGACGCGTGGTGGTTCAGCGATGCAGCTGGAGTTCCGGTGACGAACGGATCGCAATGTCTTCCGAGATCAGGCAACGCGTGGTTGCCGGCAGGATCGATACCAAGTGCCAGGCCGGGGGAGGAGCCGGCGAGATCAACCGAGGGCTTACTGAAGCCAGCCGTTACCTCCTACCCATCCAACTGTGGCGTCAGCATCCACCTGAATCAATCTCCGGCTGAGAGTGAAGAGTCCGTAGTCACCTCCGTTCGGTATCAAGTTCTCGATGTCAAGGCAATGAATGCCTTTGTGACAGCGCATCCACAGATCAAAGAAAAGTGAGCATCGTTATGACAGATGTGATCGTAGTCATCGGAGCAGGTTCGATCGGCCAGGCGATCGTGCGGCGGGTCAGTGCAGGCAAGCATGTACTGCTCGCCGATCTCAGGCAGGAGAACGCCGAGGCAGCAGCAAAGGTCTTGTTCGATGCTGGGTTCAATGTCAGCACGACAACGGTGGACGTGTCCTCGCGCGCTTCCGTCCACGCGCTTGTAGAGACCGCGACAAAGCTCGGGCAGGTCTTTGGCGTCATCCATGCCGCCGGTGTTTCGCCTTCGCAGGCTCCTCCGGAGATCATTCTCAAGGTTGATCTTTACGGAACGGCACTGGTGCTGGAGGAGTTCGGCAACGTCATCGCTCGTGGTGGCTCTGCAGTTGTCATTGCTTCGCAGTCCGGCCACCGCCTTCCGCCGCTCACGAGTGAGCAGAATGCGCTTCTGGCGACAACGCCTGTCGACGAGTTGCTGAGCCTTGCCATGCTGCAGCCGGAGCAGATCAAAGACTCCTTGCACGCCTACCAAATATCGAAACGCGGCAACTCCTTGCGGGTCATGGCTGAGCGGTCCGTTGGGGAAAGCGCGGCGCAAGAGTCAACACAATCAGCCCCGGCATCATCATCACGCCGCTCGCGAACGACGAGTTGAAGGGACCACGTGGCCCTGGCTACAGACGAATGCTGGAGGTCTCAGCAGCCGGACGAGCCGGAACACCGGACGAGGTAGGAACGGTGGGCGCACTGCTCATGGGAACGGACGGCGCGTTCATTACCGGCAGCGACTTCCTGATGGATGGCGGTGTGACGGCAGCATACTGGTTCGGAGAGCTTGCTCCCAAATGAACACGATTCTCAAGCACTGATATCGAGCCGAGCCACCTTATCCAACACCTCAAACCTTGGCGCATGGGGCTGTCAAGTTCGGCGAGAAGGTTGAAGATGTTTGGGCTCTCGGCGGGTGCGGCGGTGCCCAAGGCAGCACGCGGAGTCATAGACGGGCGAGAGAGTGAAGGGCGATCTCACTCTCTCGTCTGACGTGAACTAACGTTGCGGACTGACTCGGTTTAGTACGGGTAACCGTAGGGGGGTGGGGGCGGATACCCATACGGTCTCGGGTAGTTGCGGCGCTGCATCTGGGGGTTGCCGCCGTTGGCCGGCACGCCATACGCAAGCCGCTGCATCTCCTGCTCGGAAACGGTGGTGACAGTGACGGGCTGGGCGAGATGGAAGGTGAGCACCGCTTCCGCGGGGATGAAGACCTGGCCTCGTCCGGAGGCGGCAGAGGAGCCAAGACCCGCGGCTGCGCCGGCCCCGGCACCGATGGCGGCACCCGCGCCTCCACCGGCGACGGCTCCGATGAGGGCTCCGAACGCGCCGAGGCCAACGGTGCGGTTAACTGTGTCTACCGTTTTATCCGCGCCGTTGTGCTCCCAGGAATCGGAGACAATAGGATACGTCTTACCGGCGAGAGTGACCTGGGTGAGCTGCAGGGTGATCTCACCGCGACCCTTGAGGACACCCGACTCCTTGGCATCGACGACCGTACCGCGGACTGCGGCGCCGCGCGGTACGGCGATGGAACCGCCGCTGACGATGTCGTTGATGATGATGCCGTCAAAGGACTCGCCGGGACGGGAATGGTTGCTGGCGAGCGGCTGGTTGATGCGCAGGCGAAGCAGCGTTCCCGATGGAATGGTGACCACTTCCCCGCCCTGCTGTCCGCCATCTGCGGGTGCGGCGTAACCGTGAGTGTTATACCCAGGCTGCTGGGGATACTGCTGCTGCGATTGCTGGGGGTAAGGCTGGCCGGGATATGGGGATTGATTCGTCTGCTGAGGATACGTCTGGGGAGGGTAGTTCTGAGGAGGATAGGTCTGCTGGGGATAGGTTTGAGCCTGAGGGTAGCCGTTTTGAGGGTAGCCCTGTGGAGGATTGGAGGGCTGCGGGTAACCGCCTGGGTTGGTGGCGGGAGCGGACTGACCGTTCTGCTGGGGTTCCATCTGCTGATCGAGCGCCTGATCGTTCTCCGGATCGTTGCGGACGGGCTGTCCGGCGGAAGGAGCGGCCGAGACTTGAGCTGCGTCTGCGGGGGCGTAACTTCCGTCCGACTGTAAGACCATTCCGGGTCCCGGGCCGGCGTCGCCGGCTGACTGAGCAGAGGTGCCCAAGGTGAGTTCATCGACGACCTTCTTGACGCCGGCGGCGTTGGCGGCAAGATTCTCTGCACGGGTGCGCAAGGCCTCCGAGGATACGGAGCCGCTGAGCGTCACGGTGCCGTAGTTCGTGCGGGTGGTAATGTTTTCGGTGGCGAGATCCGGAGCGCCGGCAAGTGCCTTGAGGACGTTGGCCTCTACCTGAGAGTCGGGTAAGACGTTTTGCGCGAGCGCGAGACTGCCGCTCAGCAACACGGCGGCGGCGGCGAGCGTACGGCGAGCTGTCGAAGAGCTGAAGGAGATATGTGCCTTCGGTCGCTCGGATAGGTGCGCGAATGAGCGGGGTGAGTTGTTTGGTCGAACCATGTACGTCCTCCTGCGGACTGCGGAGCGGCTGCGGCGCGTCAATGAGACCGCGAACAGTCTCAGGTATGCAGACGTAAACCGGTGGGAAAAGTTGTCCGAAGTTGATGTTGCGCTGGCGATATGGAGAGCCGCTTAGGACTGAGCCAATGTTGACCAGAAGGTCAATCGGGAGCTATATTTGAGTTGCGGGGTGGAGCAGCCCGGTAGCTCGTTGGGCTCATAACCCAAAGGTCGTAGGTTCAAATCCTACCCCCGCAACCACTTAGCGAAAACGTCAACCCGGAATAACCCGGTATAACAGCCCTCGTGAATACTCCGAGGGTTTTCGCACGTCTGTGAGGACCTTTTCATGGCTATGCGCTCCTCAGTGCCTTCCTGACAACTCTTGTGTTAGCTTCGCGCTTTGCTTCCATCAGCGCGTTGCCGTACACATTCATTGTGGTCGAGATTTGGGCGTGCCGCATGAGCTTCTGCTGCACTCCCATTGGTGCCCCGGTGTCGTCCAGCCATGACCGATAGGTGTGGCGGAATGTATGCCATCCGACACTCCCGTACTTCCCAGCTGCCTCCCAGCGCTCATCATGCAAGGGCAAACGACCGCCGTTCGGAACCGCGGCTTCCTGCCGGCACCAAACGCCCATCCCAGCCCCGCACGTGGGGCACGCAACCAAACAGCATCCGGCAGGACGGATATAGTCCTGCTGCGCCGGAGCTGTGTGGTAATGACGCCCTGTGACGTGGCTTGGGAACATCAACTCCAACCCGGTAAACCGGGTTGGATCGGCGGATTTCCGCTTCCATTCAAGAAGAGCGGTCGCGAAATCAGGGTCTAGCGGAAGCTCGTCTTCCGAATACTCGGTCTTCACAGCCTTGATGCGACCGTGAACGACCGCTCGGACGATCCTCATGCTGAGGTTCTCGAAGTCGATGTCATCCCATTCGAGGGCTAGAACCTCTTCAGCTCTGAGACCGGTACACTGAGCCACCATGACCATCGTCCGGTAAGGCTCAGGCAGCAGCGAGAGGATGAGGTAATACTGGTCAACGGTGAGGACAACGGGCTTCTTGCGGCGCTTGCTGATGCCCTTGACTTCCACCAACTCCATTGGATTCCGCTGCCAGTCAACCATCTCCCACAGCATGGCTTTCTCGTACAAACGGTGCATGATCGCCTTGAGGTGGCCTTTGGTTTTCGGCGCGGCATCCAAGTTCCTCAGCCATTCCTGGACGCTCAACGGCTTCATCCGAGTGATGCGGGTGGTTCCCCACTTCGCACGCACACGCTTGATGACGCTGAGGTAAGAAACGACTGTTGAGTAGCTGAGTTCGCCGTCCGCATCCGAACGATCCCCCGGCCGCCGCTTCTTGATTTCGAGCATGCGCTCTTCGTCGATAAAGCGGTCCAGGACAGCGGAGAACGTCGGTTCTAAAACGGCTAGCGTTGGGTTTTCAGAGTTGAGTTTTAGCACGAAAGCCTGGACATGCCGCTCGACCGCGACCTGCGTTGGGAACTGTTCTGTGCTCAGATACATCGACTTTTCCTTGCCGGTCGTGGGGTCTTTGTAGCGGTACTCCCACACCGTCTTGTTGTTGGCCCTCGGCACTCGCCGAAGGTATCCACGTTGAAAGCGTTGCCGTGTGAACTTCAAGGATGTTGCTCCTGTCCAGTCAGCGCGGCGTGATCGGTTGTATTCGAGTTTATTCCATGCTCCAGCCAGGAATTGAGCGAACTCAGGCGGAAACGCCAGCGTTTTCCTACTTTGAAGGCCGGAACTTCTCTGTGCCGCGCTTTGATCTCTAGGGTCTTCCAGTGCATTCCCAGAATCACTGCCGCCTCTTGGAGATCCAAAAGAGGTTCGAAGGCAGAACGGTACGTTTGGGGGGCTGCTTTCGGAGTGGACAACATGATCTACCTCGCAACTCGGCAGGGCTCCCTTGCGCTCGCGCCGATTACATTCACGATTGCGTGACGGTAAGGCTTGTGTCCAATTCACAATTGGATACCAGTTATTCACAAAAAGAATAAGAGTGGTGAACAACCCGGCATCCCGAACGGCATCACGCGATGTCCAATCACCAACGGCACCTTGCGGACGACGCTCGTCTGACTTGAGGCGGCCCCGGCCCCGAAGTCCAGTCGCGTCCTAACCGCTCTACGTTGAGCAGTATGGAGGGCGGCGTATGACGCACAACGAAACGAAGTTCATGGACTCGGCCATAGCGCTAGCCGAAACGCTGCATTTCACAAAGGCAGCAAAGAGACTGCGAATAAGCCAGCCGCAGTTGACCAAGAACATACAGGAATTGGAAGATATGCTCGGGTTCAGGATTTTTGACCGAGATCGGAAGACTGTTGCTCTCAACGACGCGGGACGGGCCTACGTTGAAAAATCTAAGCTCTCCATCATGTACGCAGAGAGGGCCTTCCAGGCAGCCCGTGACGCAATGCGGGACGCAGATACCGTTTTGTTTGTTGGGCGGTCTCCATATACAGATCCGTTCTTGGTGTCTACACTGCAATCTGTCCAGCTTCCGCTCTACTCCCGCCTGAAGCTAGAACTCACCAGTCAATTCTCTTTTATGCTTATTGACGAGGTCCTCGACGGCTCTCTCGACTTGGCAATCGCAACCCAGCCTCCAGAATCGTCCCTGCTCACGACAGTTAAGATTGCTGAATCGCCGTTCTACATCGCAATGTCAAAGGACGACAAGCTGGCGGCCTTCCCCTCCGTCACGCTTGAATCCCTTTCGGACCATTGCTGGATCTTGTTCGAGCGGCGATTGCACCCACCGGTTTATGACGAAATAACGCACCTTGCGAAGCTGAAAGGCGCACTCCCAAAGAAGATTCGGCACATTACAGCACCGGAGGAGGCTTTCCCTTTCTTGGCCGATGGTGAATGTGTCGCATTTGTCGTCAAGGCCGGCGCCCTGCTGTTGTCACGAAACGGCGTGACAGTTCGACCTCTCTCGGCACCGGAGCTAACCCTAAGAACGTATCTAGTCTCTCGCGAAGACAATGAATCGAAGCTCCTAAGCGAGTTCGTTCGCGCCTTCATGCGTAGGCTTTCCGTGCCGAAGAAGGATGTGCAACGCTCATTGCCGCTAGGGGTGAGACGCTCCGCGTAGCGCAAAGGCTATTATCCTTCGCCGGCTTCATCAATCTCCGCTATCTCAATCTCTACAGGTCCAGACCAATGGCAGCGCGGACACTCGACGATTCCGGTAGTGACCGTTCTGAGATCAATCTCAGAAAGATTGGTAATGCAGGCGCACCTCGGACAGATGTGAACGCTCTCCCAGTGCTTCTTATCACTATGCCCGTCGTTCGATGTATTAGTCATAGGAGTCTGTACTCTTCAACGCGAGCGGTTTGCAGACCTGTGTATCCCATCTCGGCGTTGGTGGCCCAGTTTTATAGGTCCGCCTTCAGTGGTTAAAGGGTGTGATCTGGAGGGAAGAAGATCCACACCTATCGGACGCGGCGCATCAAGCATGGGCACCCAGCGCGCGTAACAGCTTATGTGTGAGATGCCACGGAATACCTTATTCCGAGCCCAAAGCTGCTGAATAGAGATCCTGAGCTTGCGATAAGCAATGTTCCGCTACTCAGAACGCGTGATCAACCGTTCGATGTTCTGTGAGGCCGTACTCGGGATGGAAAACGCAGTTTTGGGATGAAAACAAAGCAAACTCGGGATACGTAACAATAAATAGTCCGCATCAGAAGGCTTTATTGGTCGAGCCAGACGAAGAGGATGCCTCTAAATTTGCCGGCGATAGTAACGGGGTTGCTCTCTAACACATGTGAGGCTTCCTTCCTTTGCAGCCGTTTTCAATAGTTAAGGCGCGGTTTTCGCGCGGGCTTGTTTGATTTCATCGCCTACTGGAGGGGCCATGATGCGAGGCACAGATACCATTCCGATGGTCGCACCGCCACCGGGCAAGTCAATCGTCGAGGCCGCCGGCCAGGCAGTTTGGGAGACAAGACAGCCGAGAACCTCACGTCGCGGAGAATTTTGGCTCCCAGGCGATCGAGTGACAATCAAAGGCAAGACCTACCAACGTGGGCCTATGTTTGTGGCATGGGAAGCTCCCGCATCCGTAAGTCAGCCTTATCCGATCGTGCTGATACATGGTGGAGCTTTACAGGGAACAGAATGGCTAGACACCCCAGACGGTCGCCCAGGCTGGGCGCAACGGTTGGTGAAAGCAGGCTACGCTGTCTTCGTTGTGGACCGTGTGGGTCACGGACGCTCGCCCTACAACCCTGACCTGCTTGGACCCATGAGTCCGCAGTTTCCCTACGAAGAAGGTGAAGAGGTCTTCTTCTCTGCCAAGGTGAAAGAAGAGCACACGCAGTGGCCCTTCGATCCGCATGACGCTGCCGCGCTGGATGCTTACATTGCCCCGTTTGGCCCGCTGCCCGCCGACATCGCCTCCTGGCAAGCGATGGATGCTGACCGGTTAGCCGATTTGCTGGATCGCATCGGACCATCCATCCTGATGACACACTCAGCCTCGGGTTCTGATGGGTGGCTTACTGCCGACCGACGTTCGGATTTGGTCGTCGCGATCGTTGCAGTAGAGCCGATGGGACCGGCATTTGCAGACACACCTAACATTGGAGCGCTTTCGTGGGGACTCACATCAGCACCGATAACCTATGAACCGCGACGAAGCAGCCCTGAGGAAGTCCGAGCGGCAGACCCATCCTCATTGCGGATTCCTGCGCTCGTTGGCAAACCGGTCGCTGTTGTCAGTGGTGAAGTCTCAGTGCAATCGAAATACGCACCGGAGATCGTCAAGTTTCTGTGTAACGCGGGTGCCTCAGCTGAACTCATCCATCTTCCGGACCACAATATCCACGGGAACGGGCATGGACTCATTTACGAGAAGAATTCAGATGAAGCACTTCGGCCAGTCTTGAGTTGGCTACAGCAGCATGTTGCTGGGTCCCCTTCCGAAGACAAGGAGAAGCGATGAGACTGAACCCGATTCCGCCGGTCGAATTTAGCCCGGAACAGCGCGCGTTATTCGAGCAAATCCAAGACATCACCCAAGGCAGGGACCGCGGATTCACTATGGCGCGTGAGGATGGTGCGATGCTGGGACCTTACAACGCCATGCTGCACTTCCCAATGTATGGAAGCCCGGTGTGGGCAGTAAATACTGCGCTTAGTAAGCACACCACACTCCCAAAAGCAGTTCACGAGATTGCCATTCTCGTAACGGGTTCGCGGTTCAGTGCCCGATATGAAATCTACGCTCATGAATTCACAGCGGCTAAAGCTGGACTGTCGCTCTCGCAAGTTTCGGCATTAGCGGCCGGGTCTCGCCCCGCGACTCTTTCTGAGGAAGAGGGGATAGCATTTGACGTGGCGATGGCCCTCTCTCGCGGCGCACAGGTTCCCGAGTCCACATACCAGGCCGCCTCGACGGCCTTTGGCAAGGACGGTACTGCTGAACTTATCTACCTCGTCGGTTTCTACTGCATGATCTCGGTGTTGCTGAATGGCTTTGATGTTCCTGTGCCGGGGCGTGACAGCGACGGCCAGTGAAGGGAGTAGTCAATGTCAGAATTCGAGATAAACCGCCGAGAGCTACTGGCCGGACTTCTCTCCGTTGGGAGCGCTATGATCGTGCCTTCAGGTCGAGCCATACCACCTTTGCCGGGTGACGCTGAGCGTCCTGCAAAAGTTACCGAGCAAGGAATCGGCAACGTGGATCTGACGCTTGAGATCAACGGCGAACAGCACCGAGTCAATCAGCTTGCGGTGAACACGACTCTGCTGGACTGTCTGCGCGATCACTTACACCTTACAGGAAGTAAAAAGGGCTGCGGCTTGGGCCACTGCGGCGCGTGTACGGTTCTTGTCGACGGCAGACGGATCACCTCATGTCTTGCACTCGCAGTCATGCAACAAGGAAAGCAGATCACTACGATTGAAGGACTCGCACATGGAGACGAACTGCATCCAGTCCAAGCGGCCTTTGTAGAGCAAGACGGTTTTCAATGTGGCTATTGCACACCCGGACAGATCATGAGCGCAGTTGCTTGTATCCAGGAAGGCCACACCAGCAGCGACGATGAGATTCGTGAATGGATGAGTGGAAACATCTGCCGGTGCGGTGCTTACCCGAACATCGTCGCAGCCGTGCGCGAAGTGGCTCAGAGGAGCGCTTAGATGGTTCCCTTTACCTACGCGCGGTCAAGCAGTGTCGCTTCTGCTGTGCAAACGGGCGCACTCCATGTATCCAGTCAGTCTGAGGAACCCGGTACTGCATTCTTTGCTGGAGGGACCGACATGGTCCAACTCATGCGGGAACAGGTTCTCAACCCGCGCCATGTCGTGGATGTTACCAAACTACCCGGCATTAGTGACATCGTTGCAGGACCTGCAGGCGCCACGCTTGGCGCCCTTACCCGCATGAGTGATGCGGCGGAACATCCAGGCGTGCGCGAGCATTATCCTGTAATTGCAGAGGCCCTACTCGCCAGCGCGTCGCCCCAAGTGAGGAACTTGGCGACCTTAGGCGGCAACCTGCTCCAGCGAACGCGCTGCGGCTACTTCCGGGATGTAGCGTCGCCCTGCAATAAGCGCCAGCCCGGCAGCGGTTGCCCCGCAATCAACGGGCAAAACCGATTACATGCCGTCCTTGGTACAAGTGAGCATTGCATTGCGACATACGCCGGGGACTTGGCCAACGCACTCCTAGTTCTTGATGCGAAGATACGCATCGCAGGCTCACGCGGTGAGCGCCAGATTGCCCTGCGAGACCTGCACAAGCAGCCGCACGATACGCCTCATGTCGAGACGCAACTAGCGCCAGGGGAACTCATCCTCGCGATAGAAATCCCTTCGAGCGCCGCTGCTCGCAAATCGCATTACTTGAAAGTCCGTGATCGAGCAACCTTCGAGTGGTCTATCGCCTCCGTGGCGGTTGCACTCGATCTTGACTCTTTCGGCGCAGTGCGCGATGTGCGACTCGCTGTAGGCGGCGTAGCGACAACACCGTGGAGACTTCCTGAGGTCGAGAAAGCCCTCCATGGTCACGTGCTCGACTCCGGGTTATGCCGACATGCAGCGGAACTTGCCACACGAAACGCCGTGTCCCACGGGCAGAATGTCTACAAGATCAAATTGATCCAGCGAGCGATCGTTCGCGCGTTGGAAGAAACAGGCGGTCTTGCATGAGCAGCTTGGTCGGATCTCCCATAAGCCGGGTTGATGGACCGGCCAAAGTAACGGGCCGGGCAACCTATGCTGCTGAGTTTCACCCTGACGGTCTCACATACGCAGCCATAGTCGAAAGCAGCATTTCTGCGGGAAGCATATCGCACATCGACTCGACACAAGCGGAACGGGCTCCCGGCGTACTGATGGTACTCACCTTCCTGAATGCGCCGAAACTACCTTACGGTCCCTACAAGCAGCGGCCAGCCGTAGAGCCGGTATCAGGCGAGGCGCTTCGAGTCTTGCAGGACGCAGAAATCAAGTTCTCTGGCCAGCCCATTGGCGTTGTCGTCGCCCAAACACAAACGCAGGCCGAGTACGCGGCTTCGTTGGTGCGCGTGCGTTATGTGCCAGCTAAGTCTCTGACGCACTTCGATAGCGACCGCAGCGTACCTACATCCGAAGCAGCGGCGAAAAAGGGACGGGGACCTGAAGCCCGGCAAGGTGGCGATGCCGATGAAGCGTTCCATCAGGCTGCTGTCAAGATCGATGGGCATTACGTTCAGCCGCGCGAGCACCACAACGCGATGGAGCCGCACGCGACAGTCGCTGAGTGGAAAGACGGTCAACTTACGATTTGGGACAAGACTCAATGGGTCGACAATGTTCGTGAAGAAATGGTGCGCATCTTTGGCATCTCGGCAGACTCAGTGCGCGTTATCAACCCGTTCGTGGGAGGGGCGTTTGGATCGAGTCTAAGAACGTGGCCACACGTCACGCTTGCGGTGATGGCGTCGCGTCAAGTCGGTAGACCCGTGCGTCTGGAATTGACGAGGCGGCAGCTCTACTACTCGACTGGTTTCCGGCCGCACACAGAGCAGCGTGTTGCGCTGGGAGCGCAACATGACGGGCACCTGCAGGCGCACATCCAGGAAGCCGTTGGACAGACCTCCACGTATGAGGAGTTTGCTGAAGCAACGCTTGACGCGCCGGCCGTAACCTATGCCTGCGAAAATCGACGGACGAGCTACCGTCTCGTTCCCATGAACACGAATACACCGTGCCCGATGCGTGGTCCCGGACACGCGACGGGCCTGTTCGCCCAGGAAGTCGCCATGGACGAGTTGGCCGCTCTGCTGAAGCTCAATCCCATCCAGCTTCGTCTGCGAAACTTCGCTGAGCGATCTCCCAAGAAGGACCTTCCCTGGTCCAGTAACGCCCTACAGGACTGCTATCGTATAGGCGCTGAGCGGTTTGGTTGGGAGCGCCGGACGCCTGAGCCGAGGTCCACGCGGGCTGGTCGTCAGTTGGTCGGTTTGGGCATGGCCACAGCCGTCAACACAGCCCCACGTTATCCCGCGAGCGCCTCAGCTACGCTTCTCGCTGATGGAACTGTCGTTGTCCGTAGTGCCACCAGCGATATGGGGCCTGGCACGTACACCGCCATGACTCAGGTCGCCGCCGACACACTTGGCCTTCCTCTCCCTCGTGTTCGCTTCGAACTCGGTGACTCCACGTTTCCGAAGGCCGAAGAGCATGGTGGCTCCACCACGACGGCAAGTATCGGACCAGCAGTACGAGAGGCTTGCCTAGCCCTCCTTGCGAAGATCAGCGGCACTTTGGGTTCATCTGCCCTTTTTGCACCCGACTTGCTAGACAAGATTAGGTCGGCAGGCTCTAGCCAGATCGAAGCCCACTCTGACAGTAAGCCTGGAGACGAAAAGGATACTTATGCGATGTACTCATTTGGAGCCATTTTTGCAGAGGTTCACGTCGACCCCGACTTCGGGACTGTGCGAGTAACCCGCATCTCTGGCGCTTATGATGCCGGCCGAATCGTCAACCCGAAACTGGCCCGCAGTCAATGCATCGGCGGGATGATCGGAGGCCTAGGCATGGCGCTGCTCGAAGGCGCCGAATGGGATACACGTCTTGGGAGGGTAGCAAACGCGAATCTTGCAGAGTACCTGGTGCCGGTATGCGCGGACATCGGTGAGCTAGACGTAATCTTCGTACCGGGTGAAGATAAGCTGCTGAGCCCGCTCGGTGTTAAAGGCCTCGCGGAACTCGGACTCTGTGGCGTGGCGCCGGCAATAGCTAACGCTGTATGGCACGCGACAGGTGTTCGAGTTCGCGAACTACCGATCACGCCAGATAAATTGATTGTCTACTTATAAGCCCCAGATCCGAGTGACGAAAACTGCCTGAACATCCCGTTGCACTGGTCGGGCTACCCTACGACCAATCCGCACTTCAGCCATTGTTCGCCAAACGCTTATCACAAAGGAACCGCTCGTGTCTGCACCGGAGTGACGTCTGTAAAATGCTTCACGTCAGCCATCACCTGTGGGGTCTCCGTTGATTCAAACGATGCTTTGATCGCAGCATCATCCCTGAATTTGCATTCACAAATCGCGATGGTCCCATTCCCTAGATCCTCTGGGTACAAGACGCTTAGACTTTCAAGTCCATGCTGCTTCCAGCACTGCATTACCAGAGGCAAATGATGATTTCTGTAGTAGCCTCGGTCAAAACGGGTTGATTCATCGCCCGAGTACGTGATGTATACGACAGCCATATTCCATCTCCTTAAGGGGTTAGATAGTAAGTAGCAGACGACACCGGGGAGGCCGCAACAACAATGAGTCGCAACTCGCATGCCGGAGCTGCTAAACAACAACGGCAGGGGGCATTGTTGGGCAGTGACGAAGCTTACAGCCACCCTACAGATTTTGGATGCGAATTGAAATCCGCCTTAGTCCCAAGCTTGCTGCAGTTTGCTCCAATAATTGCTTCCTCAGGCTTAGATCAGATGTTGCGTTCGGAATTCCGTTGGGCTGCACTTGTACTCGTTCGCAAATGCGGCGGCAAAGTGGCCGTGGTGCATGTAGCCGCAACTAACGGCGATCTCGCCGATGGACATTCCTGTTTCCTTCAGGAGATTTCTTGCAAGCTGCATTCGCAGCCGCGTCAGATAACGGTGAGGAGTGATGCCGAGCTTCTCCTTGAAGAGGCGTGAGAAGTGGAATGAACTGATACCCGCTTCAGCCGCGAGTCGACCTGAGGTCAACTCGTCTGTGCAGTGTTGTTGCATGTACTCCATAACCCGCAGCAATCGCCGGTCAGTTAGGTCAAGTCCTGCGCTTCTGGATAGCCTCTGCTCAGGCTGTTGATTCATCTTTGAAAGCAAATACGTTGCCAGAAAACGAGCGCCAGCATCTGCCAGCAGGTCGGGAGCTCCTTTGGCTATTTGCTGGCCAAGTGATCTAACAACGTTAACTATGAGGGGATCTGTAAACGAAAGAGCATCAAGGGCGTTGCTGCTCGTCCTCTCGCCCGCTCGCCGATACTCTTCGCGTGATTCATCGAAGTAGTGGTCAGGAATGTAGAGACGCAAAATGATCGATTCAGCGTTGCTCTTAGAATGCCATCGCAAACGATTCGTGGTACCTGGGGCGGTTAGGCCTCCGTAACCCGGTCTATAGGAGGCTTTCTTCCAAGAGCCTGACGAGAAGCTCTCAATCTCGTATGCACCTTTCAGAACAACCACAATGAGCGCATCTGGAGAGGCGGCCGTTTCGTAGTGCTCAACCGTTCCGGGTTGCTCAAAAGTCTGCAGTAGTACCGAAGTCCACCCACACGCTTCGCTCGACAGCAGTTGTCGACCAGGGCGCAGTGCGCTTGCGCGGAGACTCATTCGAGAGAATCTTGGGAGTGTTTTCACGATGCCCAATCCAACCATGCTATTTACATTCGGTCGCCTGCGCTGCCGCGATGGCGCCGCTGCAATGCTGAATGCAACTGCTGATTAACATAAATGATTAACGGAAGCGCAACGGAGTTCGCCAAGCCTGAGTGGCGAGTGCATGTCTCCTGATTGCGTACTGCCCCGGCTCATAGACGTTCCGGTCATGTCGCCATCGCAAGGTTCACATCTCCGTAAGCTCTTCGCGCGGAGCCCCATCTCTCGCTGAGAGTGACAGGCCATGCAGCACCATCATGTAGTAGCCCGCCAGACTTGCCATAGGTACTTCTTTCCCGAGCCCCCTCGACCCTGATCCTGTTTCAGACGCTTAGTGACGCTTTTGAGTGTCTCTTGGCGGAGAACGGCCAGATGTTCCTGTAGGGTCCTGTTTTCCGCCGTACAGTTGACAGCAGCAGCACCAGCAGACAACCACCCGGAGCAGCTTGGACCGTAAAAGCATCCACCGCGCCCTTATCCCCAAGCCCCTGGTCCACTGCCTGCAGCAGATTCTGACGCACTACCACTAAGGCACCTGATTGTTCGCTATCGGGATGTCGCCTCGCGATAATCGAGCACTCGCGAAACGTTGTTTTCCACCCATTGCGTGAGCGCCTGCACATGCGCTGCGAGCTCACGGCCAAGCGGTGTGAGGCTGTATTCGACCTTGGGCGGTTTGGTGGGATAGACCATACGCAGGACGAAGCCATCGGACTCAAGCGCCTGAAGCGAGTGGGCGAGCATGCGTTCACTTACGCCGCCGATCCGGCGTGTCAGTTCACTAAAACGATGAGTCCTCTCCAGCAGCATGACCAGGATCAAAGAACTCCAGCGCGTCGAGATGTGATCGAGAACGATACGCGAAGGACAATCCGCTGCACACAGGTTGCCGGTTTGCTGCCGTTTCGGACGGGGAGCGTGATGAGATTCTTTCTTCGACATGATAGTAGCTTACATTAGTGTACGTACTTACATCTTGTAAGCACTTGCTGTACGCTCCAACTGGTTGAGACATTTCTCAGCCAAGGAGTGCGAACATGATCGCAGTGACAGGAGCAACAGGGCAGCTCGGAAAGCTTGTCGTCGAACAGTTGTTGGAAAAGCTACCCGCAGAACAGATTGTCGCCATTGTGCGCGATCCGCAAAAGGCGCAGGCTTTCGCGGAAAAGGGTGTGCAGGTGCGGCAGGCAGACTACTCCCGGCCGGAGAGCCTGGTCGCAGCCCTCACCGGTGCGGAAAAGGTGCTGCTCGTTTCTTCGAGCGAGGTCGGTCATCGCGTGCCACAGCACCAGGCGGTCACCAACGCAGCGCGCGCAGCCGGCGTGAAGCTGCTTGCCTACACCAGCATCCTCAATGCCGATACTTCAACGCTCCTCTTAGCCGAGGAACATAAGCCGACCGAGGCCTATATTCGCGCGTCCGGTGTGCCGTTCACCTTCCTTCGGAATGGGTGGTACACGGAGAACCACACGGGCTCGCTGGCGGCTGCGGTGGAACATGGCGCTATTTTGGGTGCGGCAAAGGATGGCCGCTTCGCCACAGCAACGCGTGCGGACTACGCCGCCGCCGCCGTCGCTGTGCTGACGGGCAACGGCCATGAGAACAAGGTGTACGAGCTAGGCGGCGACGAGCCCTACACTCTCACGGAGCTTGCCGCCGAAGTAGCCCGACAGACGAACAAGCCGGTGGTCTACAAGGATCTGCCGCAGGAGGAGTATGCCAAGGCTCTGGCCGGCTTCGGCCTTCCGGAAGGACTGGCCCACGCCATTGCGGACGCGGATGCAGGAGCAAGCCGTGGAGAGCTCGATACCAGTTCGCATGACCTCAGCAGCCTGATCGGCCGCGCCACGACACCCCTGCAAGTGTCCGTTGCCGCAGCGCTCTCGCGGTAGTTCAGTTCCCAAAATGGAAGGTTGACGATGGAGGAACTCATGACAGCAGTACATTTGCACTATATCTACGATCCGCTGTGTGGCTGGTGCTACGCCGTCGCACCTTTGGTGAAAGCCGCACGGGAGGTCGCCTCGATCGAGCTTCATGGCGGGGGCATGATGACCGGAGCTCGCCGGCAGCAGATCACTCCTGCGTGGCGGGAGTACGTCGCTCCTCACGATCGTCAGATCACACAGGCGACGGGTCAACAGTTCGGCCAGGCGTACCTGAACGGCCTGCTCACAGATCATGCTGCGTGGCTCGACTCGGAGCCGCCCACCGCAGCTGTTCTGGCGGCGGAGCAGGTCCAGGGAGCTGGCCTGGATATGCTCGCACGCTTGTATGAGGCGCACTACGTCGAAGGACGGCGGATTGCCGATGAGGGTGTTCTGAGCGATCTTGCAGGTGAACTTGGATTGGACCGCGGTCCCTTCTTAGAGGCCCTGCAAAGCTTCTGTGGAGAAGCGGTGAATGCCCACTTCGCGGAAAGCCGCAAGCTCCTGAGTGCTGTAGGCGCCAGAGGCTATCCAACGTTCGTCATCGAGCGCGACGGTCACTTGGAACGGCTTGATCACACTCCCTTTCTGGGCAGACCGGAGGCTTGGCAGAGTGCCCTGAAGAGCATGAAGCTCAGCCCGCCCCCGCCGTCGCAGCTTGAAGTCGGCTGCGGGCCCAACGGTTGTGCGATTTAGGCGGTGTTGCCTGGCTCCGCTTGTCCGTCTAGTAACAGCTCCGGCTGGCATCCAGCTGGAGTCTCCATCAACTCGAGAGGCGAACTGTCCTGCTCACAACCCCCACGACCGTCCTGGAGAAGTCTGTCCGGCGAGCCTCACCAAAGAGGAACCATCATGAGAAAGTATCTGTCCCTGTTGCTGTTGTTCTGCACTGTTGCTGCTTGCCGGCTGGACATGCAGGCGCAAGCCGTCCCCAAAAACGCAAACGAGCGTCTTGTTCTCGACTTCTACAATCTAGCCTTCAATGCACACAAACCTGCGGAGGCAGCGCAGCGCTATATCGGTGCCACGTATATTCAGCACAACCCGCTCGTGCCGAATGGGACTGCACCCTTCGTGAACTATTTCCTAGCCTTCTTTCAGACCCATCCAGATGCGGCCTTGGACATGGTCAGGGTGATCTCTGAGGGAGATCTCGTCGTCGTGCATTCCAAGTTCACGACGGGTCCCCAAGATAGAGGAGAGGCGATCATTGATATTTTCCGGGTAGCAGACGGGAAAATCGTTGAGCACTGGGATGTCATTCAGCCGATCCCCGAACAATCCGCGAACGGAAATACTATGTTTGCCGGAAATAACGCGCACTAGTCTCGTGTCGTTCTGTCTGACGAGGAGGTGGAGCAAGTCGCTTCACCTCCTGCTCAGCTCTCGTCATGGGCATAGCTGGCAGCGAAAGAAGCTGCTCAATCTGCCGAGCCAAATATCCTTGCTGTGGCGCTCGATGCCCAACGACCTATCCGAGTCAAAGGCTACAAGCTCGTGAGCTTTGCGTCATTTCGCCAGTAGATCTTTTCCTGGTCTCTGCTGAGCAGGCGGAGGTATGAGGTGGTTCTCAGCGAGTAGCGGCCTCATAGGGGAGGAAGAGTGTGAAGACTGTGCCAGACGAAGCCTCGGTGCGGCTTCGGACTCCCAGCCGACCACTGTGACGCTCGACGATCTCCTGACTGACCCAGAGACCGAGGCCAGTGCCTGCAATGCCCTTGGTGGTGAAGAAGGCTTCGAAGATGCGGCGGAGGTTCGGGCCGTCGATTCCGGATCCCGTGTCCGCAACCGTGAGAAGCAGACCGCTCCGGCCGGTACGCCAATCTGTCGCTTCACGGGCGCGTAGGAGCATGCGTCCTCCTTTCGCACCCATGGCGTCGATGGCGTTGCCGACCAGATTATTCAGGACTTGGCGGATTTCACCCTCAAAGCAGAGAACCGGGCGAGTGATCTTAAGCCTGCGTTCGACAATGATGCCTGCGTTCGATAAGCGGTCCTGGCGAATGGAGAGGCAATCATCGAACAGCTCAGAGGCGAGGATCGCTCGCGGAGCTGATTGCTGCTTATGGAACCGAAGGGTCTGGCTGGTGATGTCGGCAACGCGGCGGAGTTCGCGCTCAGCGACGGCCAGATATTCACGAGCGTCCTGGTCGGGAGTAGCTTGGCGTGCGAGGTACAGGAGATTGGTAACGCATTCGAGAGGGTTGTTAATCTCGTGAGCAATCGATGAGGAGAGGCGGCCGACAGCCGCAAGCTTTTCGGTGCGGAGGAGAGTATCCATAGCGATGTGGCGCTCGGTGACGTCGAGAACTACCCCGACGAGGGTCGTGGGAAGACCGTTGGCGTTGAAGAGGATGCGGCCGCTGGCAACGATCCAGTGAAGAGAGCCGTCGGGCCAAAAGACGCGGTATTCGGCGCGCTGGGGGACGCGCTCGCGGATAGCGGCCCCGAGGGCGGCCGTGACGGCGGCGCAGTCTTCAGGGTGGATGGCGTTTTGGAAGTCCTCAAAGGTGAATGGGTCATCGGGTTTCCGGCCGAAGTTGGCCTTGCAGCTGTCCGAGCACTGCAGATTGCCGGCGTCCAGGTCGCGCTCCCAGGTGCCGATGTGGGCGGTTTCGGCGGCGAGCCGGAGGCGTTCCTCGCTTTGCTGAAGAGCGATCAGCGCACGATCACGCTCAGCCATGGCGTCGCGAACCTGAAATTGGCGTTTGCGTGCGCGGATGGCGGATTCGACGGTGTTCACAAGAGTGCCAGGGCGGATGGGTCGCTCGAGGAGGCTGTGATAGCCGAGAGGGAGGCGTGTGCACTGACGTTCGATGCTCTCCTGCGTTTCGTTCTCGCCGGAGGTGAGCACGAGGACGGGGAGGTCGGACCAGGGCGGTTGGGACTGAAGGAGATGGGAAAGATGGGCGACGACACCGGGGCTGAGAGCCTCTTCGGCGATGATGAGGGCGCCCACGCGGTCGCGCTCGGCAGGGGTGAGGTTCTCAACGGAGGGAGGGAAGATGCAGGCCTGAAGGCCTGCGCTGGCGAGGGACTGTGTGATCAGCTCGACGTCGCCTCCGCTGGATGTCAGAACCTGGACGGGGTGGTTATTCACTCGCGAGCCCTCCTTCATAACGGCGTTAGGGCCGAGGATTTTGGAGACACCCGTCAGGACGCTGCGGAACCACGGTAAGGGTTTTCCCGCTTGGGTGCATCCCAGCCAAGTCTCTTCTCCCCTCCCTGCCTCCCCGCGAAGCCGAAAAAGAGGATTACCAACTGAGGACAATCCTCAATTTACGTACCCGAGCTCACAGAACACATCGAGGATCTCATAGGTCATGGACCGCCTCGTCAGTGCATAATGGCTAGCCGATAGGCAGACCAGCTAGTTTGGCGTAGGTTACCGGATTGGCGTATTCGTACCCTTCTGCAATCTTGTCATCGCGGATCACGAATTTGAAGATGTATACGTTGTTATAGGCGGTGCCGTCCTGAGCGATGTAGTCGCCCCTTGATTCCACGAAGACATTGCTGCCGTCCGTGGTGACGAAATACTTGGGCTCGAGCATCTTGATCTGCCTGAAACGCTCTAAGACCTGACCCTGGTACTTAGTGACGGCTTCTTTGCCCTTATAGGTAAACCAGTTTTCCTGTTTCCCGGACGCAGCCAGGGGAAAGATGTATACCGCGTCGTCGCTAAACAGCGCCATGGTTGCGGCTAGATCATGACGTTCTTTGGCGGCAAAGAACGCCTTCACTAGGTCAAGCGCCGTGTTTGACTTCTCCTGCTCTTCATGGCTCATGTGCATTCTCTTTCTGGAACCCATAAGCATCTCACAGTGCGAAATAAGTGCTTGTCTCTGTGATGATGACTCACTTGCGAAAAGCTGCGAGCCCGGTATTGCAGTACAGCAAACTTATTTTGCAGGATGTATGGCTACCCATAGAATCTCCTGAGCGCCTGTCGTCACTCCACTCCTCAGGGATTAGTGAACACGCTTTGCAGATGAATAACTGCTAGATTTGAACCATCCCGCCATCGACAAAAAGTTCAGCGCCGTTCACATAGCTTGCATCTTCTGAGGCTAGAAATAGAACTGCTTTTGCAATCTCGTCCGGATTGCCGGGGCGACCGAGAGGGATGTCTTTAGACAGTTCCGACAAGAGTCGCTCGGCGTTTTCACGGCCACCTGTCGCTTTCTCGATCGAAGGAGTATGTACGGGTCCTGGGCTGACGACGTTTACGCGTATCCGCCGCTCCCTGAGTTCGTTCGCCCACGTCCGCGCGAAGCTCCTTACCGCCGCCTTGCTCGCGCTCAACACGCCGAAACCAGGGATTCCCTTGATCGTCCACATGGAAGCATTCAGAACAACGGCCGCTCCATCGGGCATTAACGGTAGAGCCTTCTGCATGCAGAAGAACACACCTTTAACATTAGCGGAGAACCCGGCTTCGAACTGACTTTCAGATACCTGTTCAATCTTGAGATGTTCAGCCGTACCGGCATTCGCGAACAGGATATCCAGCCGCCCCGCCTGCTTTCTGACCTCCGTGAACAGTCGGTCGAGATCCTCCAGCTTGGAGACATCGCCCTGGATGCCCACAGCTCCATGACCGATCTGCTCGATCGCCGCTGCGAGTTCTGGACTTCTTCGCCCTGTTACAAAGACCCTCGCGCCCTCCGCTGCGAGCAATTTGGCTGTCGCCAATCCAATGCCGCTTGTTCCGCCTGTAACCACCGCAATCTTGTTCTCAACTCGTCCCGACATACTTGGTCTCCTAAAGCCGATGATCTTCATTCATTTCCAACGCTCTGGTTGGATACTTCATGAGATTCCAACCGAACCGTTGGAGATTCAAATAGAATCACGCTATGGCTTGGGATACACAGGAAACACGTCGTCGTCTTCAGCAAGCGGCATGCGCAGAATTCACGGCACATGGTCCGGACGGTACGACCATGGCACGGATCGCAGCTCTCGCGGGAATCAACAAGGAGCGGCTCTACAACTATTTCGGGGACAAACGACGACTTTTTGAAACGGTGCTGATCGAAGAGCTCGAAAAGCTCGCTATCTCCTTGGGAGCGAACGCTCCCGGCCTGGAGGATGTCGGGGAATATACGGGCTGCATCTTCGACTATCATGCCGAGCATCCTCAGCTGGTCCGGCTCTTGCTTTGGGAGGGTCTGGCCGGGGGGCCAGCCGTAAAAGAGGCCGCCCGCACGGCTCACTATCAGCGCACGGTTGCGATGTTTGCCGAAGCACAACGTGACGGCACACTGAATGACGATCTTGATCCAGCAAAGCTGGTCTTTCTACTGATCGGACTGGCTGCGTGGTGGTTTGCCGTACCCCAGTTGTCGCGCATGGTCACAGGCTCGGATGGCAGTGCTTCACGGGAGCGAAGCCGACGTAGGGCCTGTGTTGTGAGCGCCGCCCAGCATCTGGCCTCCCCACACCCGTAAGGAGCGACTGCCATCGCAGGAAAGATGGCGTCCCGGAAATACGCCGAGGATGCGAATTGAAAGATTTATGCCGGCTTCCGTCACATCATAGAGTTCGGGCCTTTGTCGCTCGACGGGATTTCAGACCGGGCAGTTCTGGATGAACACCGGGCTGAAGCCCCTGTCCGGTAGCGATCTTTCGAAGAAGTTGCGTCAGTTCTCGACGTTCCAGTGGATTAAGAGCAGCGCAGATGCGATCTCCATGCGCTTCCGTGAGAGCGATCAGCTCTGACGTCATTCTCTGACCCTTGTTGGTCAGCAGAAGCGTATAGGAACGTCGGTCAGACGCATTGTGACCGCGTCGCACAAGGCCTTTCTGTTCGAGTTCGTCGATCAGCCTGACCAGATTGCTAGGAAACATTCCGAGAGTATCCCCTAACTCGCGCTGAGTCAGCCTATTCGTTCTGAAGATCGCCTTGAGCACGCCTACATGGGCGAGCCGAAGGCCGAGAGGAACAACCTGCTTTCCAAAGGAAATCTGCGCGTGTGATCCAACCTGTGCAATGAGAAACGCGAGATCGCCTGGGGAGCCACTGTCCTGATCGGGTAATGGAGCCGCCAGCTTGTTCTTGGTCATAGGTATATGCTATAACGATTATCTCATGTATCTTTCGCGTCCAGAACATTCATGTTCTTGAGAGGTGGCCGTTTATGGAAATCGCAAAATGGGTCGTCGCACTAGTCGCAGTGTTTAACTTCGGTGGCTATGTCGCGGACGCAGTTATTCCGTTTACAGCAAAACAGCACATCCATAATCCGCACTGGTCTCCCCACGCCAAGTTTCACAATGCACAAACCATGCTGCTGGGCATAGGTTTGGGACTCTTTTCGCTATTTCTCCTCTTCGGAACTGGGCCGTTGACTTTCTTGCACTTCACCCTTGCTGCTGTTGCGGGTGCACTCTACTTTGTGGCTATGCTTCTGTCCCCTGTCTTTCCGGGTACGGGCTGGAGTGATCCTGAGTTTACGAAGGAGAACGGATCCGTCCTGGGGATGCACCCCCAACTTTTTGTAGGGTTGTTGGTGTGTTTGATTCTTTTCGTGGCCTGCGTATACGCGCTCGTGAAGCACTAGAGTCCATAGGAAGCGAACGCTGGAAGGGCAAGGCAGATGTTTCTCGACCGTCGGTCGCCTCTTTTGCAAATGAGTAGATCACGCAGGAAGCAGGGGAGGAGGGGGAAAGGGACTCTTGCGAAACGCGCAAAAAGGGGTCACTAAGTCGGGCGACTACCGATGAGAAGCCGATTGCGCGGTACATGGCTAAGAGGCTGCAATCGCGGCAGCCTCTTTCACCTTAGTTGGTTGTCGGCATCATGCCGCCATCTACTCGTAAGTTGGCGCCTGTGATGAAGTCAGCGAGAGGACTTGATAAAAAAGCCACCATGTTCGCAATGTCCATCGGTGAGCCGATCCTGCCGGCGGGCAGACGGGTTTGCTGCACATAGAACTGCTCGAATGTGTCGAAGTTGTACTCCTGACCCTGCGAGGTCATCATTTCCCGTGCCCAGCTTCCATCCCCGGTGTTCGTATGGGCCCTGGGCTCACTGTGTTTGCCGTAACGCCTGTCCCGCCGAGTTCCTTTGCCAAAGAAACAGCCTGGGCGATGTTGGCAGCCTTCGTTGTTCCGTAGTTGGCAACAGGCGGACCTGGCATCGGACCGAGGAAGCTGCCCAGCATGACGACCCGACCCCACTTGCGCTCCACCATGGATGGAACAAGCTGCGTGACCAGCCGTACCACCGAGCCCACATTCGCGTTATACAAATCGATCCACTCAGCTGCAGTCGATAGCAGCCATGGCTTCATGGGAAATGCCCCAGCGTTGTTGACGAGGATGTCGATACCGCCAAACACGGACAAGGAGACGTTCACAACATTAGCCGTTTCCTCATCGCTTCCAAGATCGCCGATGGCCGCGATGGCCATTCCCCCAGCCGCCGTGATCTCCTGCACCACGCGATCCGCTTCGGCTTTTCGCCTGCCATGAACAACAACCTGAACACCTTCCCCTGCAAGAGTCTTGGCGATCTGTTCCCCAATTCCACTTGTACTTCCTGTGACCAAAGCTCGCTTCCCATTTAGCTGTAGATCCATCGATGCCTCCATTTAGTAATGAACACTATGGAAAGTATGCGTGGGTTGCGGACTTTGGTTAAGGGATTCCATAATAGTTGTTATGGAAACGCAAGAGCCTCCGGCAGCGAAACGACTCGGACGGCCGCTCTCGTTCGATCGTGATGAGGCGCTGAATGCGGCCTTGTTGCAGTTCTGGCATACGGGTTACGAGACCACAAGCGTCGCTGAGCTCACCCACGCCATGGGCATTACCGCGCCGAGCCTGTACACCGCCTTCGGAGACAAGGAGTCACTTTTCCTCGAATGCCTGGAAAAGTATGCCAACCCAGGACCGAAGACGACTCCCGAGCTGATTGCGGAGGCCGGCTCCGCCCGGCAGGCGGCGCAGCAACTCCTTGAGGTTTCCGCGCGGTGGTTCACTCAACACGACGCCCCTGCCGGGTGTCTGGTCGCAAGCGCTGCGTCCAGCGGGTCGGTCAATTCACAGCGGGTGCGTGCAGCCCTGAAGAACATCCGCGACGCAAACCGGAAGGCCCTTCAAAAACGAACAGAACGAGACATCCGAGAGGGGCACCTGCCCGGAACGGCAAACGCGCAAGCTCTCGCCTCCATGACGATGGCTATCGTTCAAGGCATGTCAACGTTGGCAAGGGACGGGGTGGGTCAGAAGGCTTTACTGGACTTGGCACAAACGGCAATGAGAGCTTGGCCAACGAATAAGTCTTCATGAACGCTGTTCCCGGAAGTGACGCTCCTGGATGATTGGTGCTAGAACGCCGGTGCGCTCATTGGCGACCACTCAGGATGTCAGTCGCTGGCGGGTGCGTCGCAAGTAGAGAGCGGAGCCCGTAGGACTCCGCTCTTCGGTTCGAAAAGATTCGCAGACTACCAGCCGTACGAGCCGTCCTTGTGGAAGAAGCCCGCGGTGGGGCCGTCTTCGCCAATCTGCGCATACTTTACGATCGCGATGGCGCCGTCGGCTGCCGTCCCCGGACCACTATGGTTGTTCAGGTCCGTGGCGACGTAGCCAGGGCAAACCGAGTTAACCCTCACCTTCGTGTCCCGCAATTCCCAAGCCAAGTTCACGGTGAACATATTCAGCGCTGCCTTTGATGCGTTATACCCGAGCGGCTTTACCCCATAGAACGGCGAGTCCGGGTTGGTGTTGATCTCGAGAGAGCCGAGACCGCTGGAGACATTCACAATGCGTGCTGCGGGTGCTGCCTTAAGTAGCGGCAGCAGAGGCTGCGTGAACTCTACCGTGCCAAAGAAGTTGGTGTTGAAAATGCGCTTCATAACGTCGATCGAAACCGTGCTAGCAGGCGCATCAGCCCCCGTCATGTCGGCAACACCAGCATTGTTGACCAGCACATCCAGGTGGCCAAAGTCCTTCAGAATCTTCTCGGCAAGCGCCGTCGCGGTTTCGTGCGCGCGCTCCAGATCGGCGTGGACAAATCGGACGTCCAGCGCTTCGGCGCGCAGTTTTGCCGCGGCCTCTTCTCCGCGGATGGCATCGCGTGCGCCCAGCAATACAGTAAAGCCAGCTTTGCCAAGAGCCCGCGAAACCTCGAATCCGATGCCCTTGTTGGCGCCCGTTACCAGAACTACCTTTGCCATGCATCATCTCCTGTGCCGCTCGCGGTTAGATTCTCTCAACGCGCGGAAAGATTCGACGACGATCCAACTAGGCGGCGCCACCACCGCTGAGAAGCAGATGCTTCTTGAGATCGGTCATACTGACTGCCCTTGTATTGGTGTTTCGAAACGGGAGTTCTGAGGAGGGCGCGCGTTGCGGCACGCCCTCCTCGTTCTTGCTAGATCGACTGTCCACCGGAGACTTCGATACGCTGAGCATTGATCCAGCGGTTGTCCTCTGTGAGCAGCGACGCGATCATCGGACCGATGTCGTCTGGAAGACCCGGCCGACCGAGTGCAGTCGCATCCGAGACCATCTTGTTCACTGCGGGGTTGTCACGAACTACGCCTCCACTGAAGTCCGTCTGAACGGCTCCCGGAGCGACAGCGTTCACGGTAATCCGGCGCGAACCAAGCTCCTTCGCGAGGTACTTGGTAAGCACTTCGAGGGCTCCTTTCAGCGAGCCATACGGAGCGCTCTCCGGGATGATGATCCGCGTAAGCCCGGTCGAGATCATCACGATTCGGCCGCCATCGTTGATGAGCGGCAGCAGCTTCTGAGTCAGAAAAAAGACGCCTTTGAAGTTGACGTTGTAGAGCTGATCCAGTTCCGCCTCGGTTGTCTTCTCGAATGAGGCATGATGAGAGATGCCCGCGTTATTCACGAGAAAGTCGAAGCGTTCCGCGCCGAACTCTGCGAGTGCATTTCCAACTTGCTCAAGGAAGGGCTCGAAAGAACTTACTTCACCGACGTTTAACTTCAATGCGATGGCCTTGGCTCCCGCCTTGTTCACCTCCGCCACAGCCTTGTCGGCTTCTGCCTGATTGGAGTTGAAGGTGAAAATTGAGTGGACACCCCGTTTCGCAAGGTGAAGCACGGTGTTCCGGCCTAGCCCGCGGCTGCCTCCCGTGACGATTGCTATTTTTCCTGCTATAGACGAGCTTTGTTCTGTCGGCATTGTTTCCTCCTGTGCGCGTACTGGTAGTTAGATACATCTCACCGTGGCGAAGCACCTGCCCAAACCCTCCTACTTTCTGCCTAATCCTGCTTTTCCCTGCTAGAATGATCTAGTGAGGTGGCGAAGTAGAAAGGGTAGAGAGATGCTGAGTTTGCTACGGGAAGCTGCGGCACGATACACCAAATCAGAGGGAGGACCGGGTCCCTTTGTGACGGCGGTCCCCGGGCTCACGCTTCTTCGTTCAAACCACGAAAAACGAACAAACTTTCATATCTGCAAGCCGGCGCTTTGCATCGTCGTACAGGGCGCCAAGTGGACCATGTTTGGAGAGACGCGCTTCGATTACCATGCGGGCCAGGCCCTGGTGGTAAGCGTTGAACTGCCTGCGTTCAGCACAATCGTCGAGGCAAGTCCGACTAAACCTTATCTTGGTGTCATCATCGAGTTCGACCTTGCCATCATGCGCGAGGTGATGAAGAGCCTGGACTCGCTGCCGGACGTCCGCGAGGACGTTGCCCGAAGCGTCTTCGTAACAGAGTTCGACGGTCCACTGCTCGACTGTGCTGTACGGCTGGTTCGCTTGCTGGAGACGCAAAAAGCGATCCCCGTGTTGTACCCCTTTATCATGCGTGAAATCTGCTATTGGCTTTTGACCGGACCCCACGGAGCAGAGGTGATCAGCATGACGGTCGGAAAGACGCACGCCAAAAATGTGCTTCACGCGATCCATTTCCTTCGCGATCACTTTGCGGAGCCGGTCCGTATTGAGGACCTCGCCTCCCTCGCGCGGATGAGTCCGTCTGCTTTTCACCGTCAGTTCAAAGCCATCACGTCGATGACGCCGCTGCAGTATCAGAAGCAGCTTCGTTTGCTTGAGGCACGGAGGGTGATGATTGCGGATGAGTTGAATGTGGGAACTACAGCCGCTCAGGTCGGTTATGAGAGCCCGACTCAATTCATTCGCGAGTATGGACGTATGTTCGGAATGCCGCCTCGACGAGATATCGTCAGCCTGAAAGAAGCTGGTTCTTAGCTCCAGTCGTGCGTTGTCTAATCAGCGAGTGATCGTTCATTTGTGCTGTCATATTTTAGGACGTCGGTCTTTAGCCTTTTCGCCCATTTTTCCAGAAATGCTAATGTCTTCTGTGCTTTAAGATGTGTTGTCAAGGATTTCTGGTCAAGCCAGCGCTCCGCGATCAGCATGCGTCCCGTAAGCGCGCAGTCTAAAGCAATTGCGTAGAAAAGACAGCCATTGTCAGCTGTAGAGCTCGGGTTAAGTGCCTTAACATCGGCAAGAAGCTCATTCGCAACATCCGGATCCACGTGAATGTAACCCATCACTGTGATCATCAATCCTCCTTGTTACCGCTAGCGGAGTTGGGGAGCAGTGGCCTCCCCTTCCGCAGGTACTCCATAAGCACGAAACCCGTCCTCACTCCACGGTGAGCACAATCTTGCCCCGGATGTGCCCTTCAGCGGCTCGCTCGTGCGCTTTATGAGCGTCCGCCAGCGTGAACTTGCTGTCTATGGCTACGCGAACCGTACCCGCATCGAGTAAGTGCGCGAATTCTGCGAGTTGCGGGCCGTTCGAGCGCACCTGGGTGCTCGAGACGGTGACCCCCAGCCTCTGGGCCTCTTCATGATCGGAGAAGCCCAGGAAGACGGGGAATAATGCGCCCCCGCGCTTGAGCGTGCGCAGGAAACGACCTGTAGTCGAACCGCCGAGGGTATCGACGACAAGATCAAGGTCATGTGCGACGTCTTCGGCAGCTCTCTTGGTGTAGTCGATGAATTCGTCCGCGCCGAGTTCGCGCAGGAAGGACTCCTGCGTGGACGATGCCACGGCAATGACGTGCGCACCCTTCCACTTTGCCAATTGCACGGCGAAGTGACCCACGCCGCCCGCAGCACCATTGATGAGTACCGTCTTACCCTCGAGCAGCACAGGGCGGTGAAGTTCCGCTTGAAGGGGATTCGGATGATCATGTCCGACGTCGATCAGAAACTGCCAAGCTGTCAGTCCGGACATAGGCGCCCCCGCGGCATGCACGTGATCGATGTGAGCCGGCTTTACTGCCAGTTCCAGCGCGGGCGCAGCAATGTACTCGGCATATGCGCGGCTGTTCCCAAAGCTGGGGAAGCGAATCATCCCGAAGACTTCGTCTCCAACCTTGAATTCCTGTACATCCGGGGCGACCGCCTCTATGACACCCGATACATCCGTCCCCGGGATGACAGGCAACGGCACTTGTGGCCTCCAATCAGGAGGCAGGTCCTTATAACCCTCACGTAGGTACCAGTCAGGGGGATTGATGCCGATCGCGTGAACGCGAACGAGCACCTCCCCCGGCTTCACTTCAGGAACGGCCACGTCTTCGTACCGCAGCACCTTAGGACCACCAAACTTGTGTAGTTGAATAGCTTTCATAGTATTTGCCGGCATCGATCTCTCCTTCCACTACAGAGTGAGGTATTCTTATCCGGAGCATCGCTCCGTCTCGTTCTCCTCCTAACATACGGAGCACTGCTCCGTTTGTCAAACGAATCACTATGAGAGCTGACGCAAAAAAGAACTATGACCACCTCCTCTCGGTCGCGCGTGCCGCCGTACTCAAGGAGGGCGCTGGGGCCTCGCTGCGTGACATAGCGCGCAGAACGGGGGTCGGTCTCGGCACGCTCTACCGTCACTTTCCCACGCGAGAGGCACTGCTTGACGCCCTACTCCGCGCGCGCTTCGACGAATTGACAGCTAGGGCAGGCAAACTCGAAAGTTCGAACTCGACCGGCGAAGCCCTCATCGAGTGGCTTCGTGAAACCGTCGCGGTCGCACAGGAATATCGCGGTGTCACAGCTCCGATGATGGCCGCCATTGAGGATCCGAACTCCGCGCTTCATGCTTCGTGCGTAGCCATGCGCGCGGCGGGCACGCGACTTCTTGCCCGTGCTCAAGCGGACGGTGCGGCGCGCAACGATATCGATGGCGTCGACCTGTTCGGGCTTATCGGCGCGCTTGCCTGGATCGGTGACCAACCAACGCTCACACCGCGGGTCGATCATCTCTTCGGCATTATCGCGAGCGCGATCCTAACAGATTGAGTGAGCGTCCGATGACGCAGCGGGAGCGCTATCGGGAGTGCGAGCGAGTGGCTGCAGGGACAATCTCCAATCCTGTCTTCAGCACGTTCGAAGAACTCTTTTCATCACGATCCGGAAGCCACACGGTAACTTATGGCTTGCCTTCGATTTCCGCCATTTAGTCACTCTGACCACTGAATAGAGCATTCCTTCATTCACATGAGATTTTCTAGCCGGGGAATCAGTTTGGCTGCCCGAGTGTTGATTTGACCGACCTGATCGGGAGTCAGAAGAGTTGAATGGTCGAGGTTAGCGTCGAAGGTCTTACTGACTTTCTCTGACGCATATGGATAGTCTGTGCCGAACACGATCTGTCCCAGAGGAACAGTTCCGATCAGGCTGGGAATGCCGCTCGGCGCGACTAGAGCCGTGTCGAAGTAAAAGCTCTTGATGTCCGTCATTATGTCTTCGGGAGAGCGATCCTTTGCCAGCGAAGCCCCAAGTTCTGCGAACCGGGTAGCGGCAAAAGGAAGATAGCCGCCGCCATGAGACAGGATGACTTTGGTGGATGCGAAGCGCTTACGGTGTCCCTTGAGGATCAGGTCCAGGGCGCAACGCGTGGTATCAGCTGGATAGTCCGCGAAAGGGCTTGGCGCGCCCGGCAGTACCGGCAGGTGAGGCGGTCGGGTTGGATGGACGAAGACGGTCGCCGAGCGCCGATCAAGCTCTTGCCAGACGGGATCGAAACGCGGATCCGACAGATAGAGTCCGTCATAGTTGCTGTGCAGCGTGATGCCATCCACGTGAAGGACATCCAGCGATCTCTCAATCTCCGACAAAGCCGCGTCCACATCCGGAAGAGCTAGTGTGGTGAAGTACCCAAACCGGTCTGGACGTTGGTCCATCAAGTGTGCACCGTAGTCGTTAACCCGGCGCGCTATGTCGATTCGTGCAGCACCTTCCCAACCCTCGATGCCGGGCGCGGTCAACGAGAGAACCGAGACGGCAATCTCTTCGTCATCCATGAACTTGAGTAGCTGCTCCGGACTCCAGTCAGGCGCGCCCCAACCTGAGGGATCGCCGCCATGTGATTTCAGCTCTTCCGCCCAGAAGGGTGGAATGAGATGGGTGTGAACATCGATTCGCTGCTTTGTCATCCTGTTCTCCTTGTTTCGGTCGAAGCTCAACATCGCTCGGTTCGTTCAGCGTTGTTCTTACGGCTTTGAGGGATCAGATCGAATGATGATCTTCTGAGGGATCCATAGACATGCACAAATACGATTGAAAGCCTGTCCGTGTGATGGCGACTGAATTGCGGAAAGCTGCGATCGAGTTTTGCAATACGGCAAAGTTATTTTGCATCGAGGGGGACGGCCCGTAGCACCTTCCGACGGTCAGACGTCGAGGCTGGACACTCCTTTTTAGGAAATGCGGACAAACCGCGTGAAAGGGCCAAATGTCTACTGGAAGTAAGTTGCACTGGCGGCTTCCATGCCAAAGGCAATGCCGGTAGCGGTAGGAGTTCCGGCGGTCGGACCTCGTGTGTTAGCGATTTGAAAGATGCTGCTGCGAACGGACGAGCGAACCATTCATCTGGACTCTCAGGACAGATCGTCGCCCATGTCTGTTCGTCGAACTGATGCCGCACTTTTCATCAGATTAGCGCGTTCGCGAACTGGCGATCACTATAGACAAACGCTGTAGAAGGTCATCTCATCGGCTTCCGCTTGATAGTGCCAAACATCAAGATTAGCTTCGGGATTCCGATTGCGGATACATTGCAACTGGTCGCAGGCAGCTTTCAATCGAAGGCATGCGGGCATTTACTCCCTAAAGCGCGCAAGGGAATCTGACACTGTGGTCAGCTGAACCATCACACCTCTTCGGGTTTTCCGAACAATCCCTCGAAGGGCGCCTCCTTGACGCGAGGATCCCGCTCTGTACCAAGGATCTCTCCCACAAAGTCCAGGAAGACTTTGGTCTTCGGCGCCAGCGCAGCCGGTCCGAAGTATAGAGCGGAGATAATGGCAGGTTTCGGACGCCACATAGGCAATATCGGAACGAGCCGCTGACTAATTTCTGGTTGCCTCGCCATGTAAAGCGGCAGAACAGCAATGCCTAGACCTGTTAAGACCAGATCGCACATGACCAGTGGATCATAAGTAGCAACACGAAATGTTGGAGCAACTTCAACTACTTCAGCCGAGCCGTTTCTTAATTTCCAAGTCCCTGCACCGATGCAAGCATGCGCGAGCAATTCATTGGGGAGATGCGGTTTACCCGCACGCTGAACATAGTCTTTTGTCGCATACAGACCTCGCAGGGTACTAGGAAACTTTCGCATGCGCCTGGTGGAGTCTCTCGGGGGCACAATCTTGAAGAATACGTCCACGTCCTCTCTAGGCTCCCGCTCAAAGTCGTCCGTGTACGTTTCCATGGCAACGCGGATGGCTGGGTATCTTCGCAAAAATTCCGGGAGAATTTGGACCAGCAGACCGTTTGCCAAGACGATCGGACTACAGACCCTGATGAGCCCGCTGGGGTTGACGCGCCGTTCTTGCAACGTTTCGCTCCCAATCCTGATCGTCCGAAGCGCCTGATTGCAACTCACCAGAAACTCTGTACCAGCGTCCGTTAGCAGAACGCCCTTGGGACTTCGCCTCAGGAGAAGCACCTCCAAGTGCTTCTCCAGTCTGGTTGTCGCACGTGCGACGGTCGACGTCGGCAGGCGCAGCTCTCTGCCGGCGGCGCTGAACGTTCCCCTGCGCGCCACGACCGTGAACACTCGCACGTCGTTCAGGTCTAGCATGTGAACGCCTTCTCTCGACGATTGCAATCGAATCCATTGCGTGCTCAGTTGAAACACAAGTTTGTTCTCTGAATTAACGCTTCACAACGGTATTGCAGAAGTGCATCCTCTGACAAGAGGACCGCGTATCCTAGTACAAGAGGTATCCGGCAATGGAGGACAGCGCCCGAAAGGCCGAGCTGGCGAGATTCCTTCGCACACGACGATCAATGATCCAGCCGGAAGCAGTAGGCCTGGCAGGGGGATCACGGCGGAGGACCCCAGGCTTGCGGCGAGAGGAAGTTGCCTCGTTGGCGCAAGTCGGGTTGGCTTGGTATACCTGGCTTGAACAAAGCCGGGATATCCAGGTCTCTAAGGAGGTCATCGAGCGCATTGCGAAGGCCTTACGTCTTTCGCCCTCAGACACGGCGTATTTTCAGTCCCTAGCGGGAAAAGAAACCGGAAACACTGAACAAAGTAGGGGCGAAGAACTTCGAGACGTACAGCGCTTGCTCGATGGCTTCACTGCAGGACCAGCGATGCTTTGGAATGCCCGCTTTGACTGCATCGCCTTCAATCATCTGGCCGATGTTATTTACGACTGGTCCGAGTCTTCATTGCCTTTCGGGAGAAATTTCGCATGGCGGAATTTCCTGGATCCTGGAAGACTCGTGTTCTATGACGAAGGTGCGCTGCGTAACGGGGTGGGTTTACTACGAGTGCGCTATGCCAAACATATTGGCGAACCAGGGTTCGAGTCGCTGATCGCCACTCTGCTGGAAAAAAGTTCTACATTTCGACGTCTTTGGAATGAACAGCGGACAGCCTCGCTTGACCCATTGTCCTGTGACGTTGTTCATCCAAGGTTCGGAGGTCTTCGACTATGCTGCATACGGACGCTCTACCCAGCGCTGCCAGAAAGCACCCTGGTGTTTGTTTCTCCTATCGACGAGGCAACGGAGAACATTTTTCGGAAGATCGCCTCATCCAGGTCAGCCGGCGTAGACTCGTCTCACTAGGTTCAGTGCTTCGGCGCTGATCCGCTCAGAGATATTGCGGGAGTTGCTTGCGCATCTCATCGCGGGGGAGCTGGAACAGCAAATGTGTTCAACAAGGAGCAGACGGTCTCGTAACATCCTGCGAGGAACACCATATCGACCACGCCCCGAACTTCGAACACAACTCTAGCTTGATCAAACACTTCTTGTGAGACAGTGCGCTCCAGCGCGAGTTCTTTGGTGAACTGCTGCGCCAACTGTTCTTCTTTCGGGAGACCAGTTGCAACCTCGCCCTTCACAAGCTTCTGAATGGCTTCCTCGGGAAGCCCCGCGGTGCGTGCTACAGCAGCGTGAGCATATAACTCATATGGCGCCTTCCAGATAGATCCGACGGTGAGAATCACCACTTGACGCACCCGCTCACTCAGGCTGGTCATCTTTTCTTCAGCACTCTGAAATTGGAGAAACGAAGCTCCGAGTTCCGGACTCTCCAATACAACGTTGAAAGGTCCGATGAGCCGCCCGTCATCCGCCTTTGCAACAAAACCAGAGGCAGTAGCCCAAGGAACAGCTTTTTCATTGATGAGTTTGAAGAGGCTTTGTTGGTTGGGAGTCAGCGCGGTCGGCTCTGACAGGGCAATCCGGCCACCGAGATCGTCATTCTTAATGGACATCCGCCCTCCCCTTACTGATCGAGACCGACAGCGTTGGACGGGACGTCAAAAGCCATCAGAGTCAGAGAAACCATCGTGAACCAACCCATTAGCACCGTGACATCGACAATGCCGGCGTCGCCCAAGAGTTCCTTGCATCGCTTATACAGCCCAGTTGGAACAACGCGATGATTGGCAAGGGCTAGAGCGAGCTCGTAAATGGACTGCTCCCGGGGATCCGCAAAAGACGTTGGCAGGCCAGCAATGAGAGCCTCGACGCTCTTGGGTTCGAGGTGGCCTTGCTTCTCGCCGATTTGTTCATGTTCATAGTTGCCATATGCCGCGCGCCACTGACCATTGATGACGTTCGTCACGATCTCGATCTCAGCCTTTGTGAGAGTGGACTCCTTCTGGTAGTAGTAGCCGGTGGGAACGATTGTCTTTGACAACTTTGGGTTTGCCAACCAGATCTTATGGGGACCAGGTACGAAACCTCGAAGCTTCATTGTGAAGTCGTGGGCGTCTTTCATGTCCGGCGACATCTCGCCGATCGGAGTTTCCTGATAACGGCCGAAGGTACCAAAATCTGCGGTCTCTGCCATGCATCCTCCTTTGTTGAGGCCAACGTGCGATGAGGAACAGCCTTTAACTCCCAGGCAGTGCGCCTCAACTGCACTCCTGTTCGTGTGCGACCAAACACAGGGGGTAGATGCTTTTGGAATACTGTGCAAAGGTTGACGCAAAGCAAAACTGATTTGCGCTGATGCCACAGCGAACTCCGCGCGTCATCACTGCGCATCGCATCCCACCTCGCAAGCCTTCGCCTTCGCTCCTCGGAGATGCTCAGAATGCCACCTGAAAAGATTGAAGCCAAGCTCTCTACGGTCGCCTCGTTTCCCCCGAAGTACTTTCTAGAGAATCTTGCAGTCCGCCACGACAACTCGATCCTAATAACCGTCGCGAACCATCAGGAATTGTGGTTTGTTCCGCCAGTGTATGGAGAGCAAACAGTCACGCCACTTTTGTTGTTCACTTTTGCTGAAGTGGCGTGCGGCATCACAGAAGTCGAGCCGGACATTTTCTACATCGCTACGGGAAATTTCTACACTACACACGAGGCGTACCTCCATCGTTTGGATCTGCGCAATTGGCGTGTTGGTGCTTCCGTCCACCCCGAAATGGTCCTGCAGCTTCCCTCTGCGGCTCGGGGTTTGAATGGCAGCTGCCTGCTCGCTCCCGGTGTCTTGTTGATAGCAGATTCTTTCGCGAGCCTGATCTGGCGTATCGATCTGCCACCAAGTGGGGGAACCCCCAATGCTCGCGTTTGGATGAAACACGAAAGCATGGGCTATTATCCCGGCCAACTCAAACCCGAACAACCGGGCGTCAATGGTGTACGTTTTGCGGCAAAGACGAACTATGTCTACTACACCGCGACAGCCAAGAAGCTTTTCATGCGTATACCCGTTGATCCGGAGACGCACGATCCTGCAGGGGAGCCCGAATTGGTAGTCGCCGGGAGAATGGGAGACGACTTCTGCATCGACGAGGATGCTGGCGTCA
Source organism: uncultured Granulicella sp. (assembly GCA_965198885.1). Classification (GTDB taxonomy): domain Bacteria; phylum Acidobacteriota; class Terriglobia; order Terriglobales; family Acidobacteriaceae; genus Edaphobacter. The sequence continues at coordinate 4,428,408 of OZ240677.1, forward strand.
TATACCTGACCACACACCGTCAAAACACGATCGACCGCGTCTCGATGAATCCTGCCGAGAACAGCGGATTCACGCAGAGCGTAGCAGGCGATCCCTTCAACGAAGAACTCATTGGACCTTCCAGTGGAGCCTGGAGCCGAAACCCCGGAGAGTATGGCAAGGTAGCCTTCTTCCTTTCGGATGGAGGTACAGCGTCACCTCCGCCTGACGGCATTGTGCGTCCAGCTAAGCTCTTGCGTGTAGAGTTTCCAGATGCTCCCACATCCCATAACCGCGAGGGCCCCTGACCTCCGCAGAGCGAAGGCAAGTTCCCCCACCTACTTCGGTTGAAGGACTTGCGGGGTCTACCAGGGATAACAACCAGATTTGGAGTCGGATTCAAGGCAGCAGGTACAGACAGCTGTTGGCAAGAGACCTACATGGCACCTGCTTTTACGGTCATAAGATCAAGTAGGAGGAACAACTCGTGCGCATATTTGTGACGGGAGCGACAGGATTTATCGGGACAGAACTGGTCAAGGAACTAATAGAAGCCGGGCATAAAGTTCGCGGTATGACGCGCAGCGATGCCGGCGCAGAGCGCCTGAAAACAGCCGGAGCCGAAGCATATCGCGGCGACATAGAGGATCTGGAGAGCCTCCGCACAGGAGCGATGGGCATGGCTGCCGTGATCAATCTGGCCTTTGACCATGACATGTCGAAGTTCTCGGAGAATTCTCAGAATGAGATGAGGGCGATCGAGGCGCTGGGGGCTGCCCTGGAGTCAGGTAAGGTGCTCCTGGTGACTTCGGGCGTTGCGATCACAAGTGGCGAACCGGGGCATGTGCGCACCGAGACAGACCCTGCGATTGATTCGCCGGCGATTCCACGAAAAGGGGAACAAGCAGCGCGGACAGTTGCCGAGCGGGGTTTGCACGTTGGCGTGCTAAGAATGTCGCAGGTGCATGACACCTACAAACAAGGACTAGTCTCGTTTCTGATTCAGATCGCGCGCGAGAAGGGGGTCTCTGCGTATGTGGGAGATGGCGCGTTTCGATGGGCAGCGGCTCCGGTGAAGGACGTGGCGCACTTGTATCGGCTCGCGGTTGAAAAGACAGCGCCGGGTTTGACAACGTATCACGCGGTACAGGAAGAGGGCGTGTCGTTGCGTGACATCGCCGAAGCCATCGGCAAAGGACTCAAAGTCCCGGTCGTTTCCATTCCCTCGGAGAAGGCTGTCGGCCACTTCGGAATGTTCGCGCATTACGCGACCCTTGACATGCCTGCTTCCAGCGAATGGACGCGGAAGACCTTAGGATGGGATCCAACCGGCCCAGGCATGATCGCAGATCTCACGAACATGAAGTATTGACAAAGCCGCCCACCACCGCAACTCTTGGAGGTGGGTGTCGCAGGACGCAGAGCGGCCGCAGACAGGGAGGAGCCGTCCTCCCTATTCAGTCATGAGATTTGGGTTTTAAGGAAATCAGATTACAACTGGATGAGAGGTGTAATCCTTCAAAATCTGCGGCTCGCCACCCTGGTCATGGATGCATTTCGCTTCGATTGAGACCTTGGTGTTGAGGCGGGCAGAGAAGGTGGTGTCATCGGTGAACTCGATGTGGACTTCTGGTCCGTAGCTGCCGTCGTCGTAGATGTGACAGGCGCGGATGACTTTACCGGCGAGTTCTTTGCATTCAATCATGGTTTTCGTGGAAGGGTTTACACACAATACGGTAACGCAAAACCTTCATGGAATCGCTGCGATTTTGAGAGAATGTCGCGTCGATGGTCTGGCTACCAACGGTCGCAGAATATCACACTCATCGTGTGTAGACTCATAGTGGTCAAACGCCAAGCATGAGGGAGTGCCTAAAGCTTCAATTAAGACCATCTTCGGAACAGCGTTGCGCTCCCTGCGAGAGGAACGCGGCTATTCCCAGGAGCATCTTGCGGAGCGAGCTGGTCTGCACCGAAACTACGTGGGCGGAGTTGAACGCGGGGAGCGAAACATAGCCCTGGAAAACATCGTGAAACTGGCGCAGGGTAAGCGTGGCGCTTTGGCCGTCTTGACTGTTTGTTGAAGATAGGTTGTGTCCACAAGCGCGTAGTGGACACAACCTGTGTGAGGTTGGACCTGCTATTTGCCTTTGGGGCGCTGGTTAACTTCGTCGGTGAAGATGTCTTCGGTGAGGGCAAGTCCGATGGCATAGTCAAGACGGGTAAGCAGCTCTGTGAGCGTCTCGTTCTTGCGGCGGACGAGCATCGCGATGGAGGCATGTTCGTCTGCGGCGGTGGCTACGCAGCCGACGGGGTCAACGATGCCGAGGGTGATTTCGCCATCCTCGATAAAGTCGGCGAGATTAGGCAGGAGATCCGCGACCGGGTCGCTGGCGCTGGCTGGTTCAGGACTCTGCTTCAGGCTGCGGATTGATTTACGAGTTCGAGACTTCGGGCGAAGTTCCAAGGCAAGAGCTCCTCGATGCGGCGGATGGGATGTTCGGCGATGTGTGTTAGCAGATGGCGCAGGTAGGCTTCGGGATCGAGTTCGTTGAGCTTGGCTGACTCGATCAGCGTGTAGAAGACAGCGGCGCGTTCACCTCCGCGGTCGGAACCGGCGAAGAGATAGTTACGGCGGCCAACGGCCACGCCGCGCAGCGACCGCTCGGCGGCCGAGTTATCGATCTCGATGCGGCCATCGTCCGCGTAACGCACCATCGCAGGCCAGAGTGTGAGGGCGTAGTGGATCGCGGCCGCCGTTTCGGACTTCCGCGAGAGCAGGGCGAGCGAGGTCTGGAGCCAGAGGTGCATAGAGTCGAGTAGAGGCCGGGCTCGGGCCTGGCGTACGGTGCGGCGTTGGTCTGGAGATCGACCGCGGATCTCCTTCTCGATCGCGTAGAGCCGTCCGATCCGCTCGATGGCTTCGGTGGCGATGGGCGACTGGTGCGCTTCCATCAGGTCGTAGAACTTGCGCCGGATGTGGGCCATGCAGGGTGCCTGCTGGATCGCTCCGTCTTCATAGAGCTTGTTGAAGCCGGCGTAAGCATCGGCCTGGAGAACTCCGCGGAAGCCTGCAAGATGACGCTGAGGATGCTCTCCCTTGCGATCCGGCGAGTAGGTAAACCAGACCGCCGGAGGTTCGAGCGAACCGGAGGGACGATCGTCGCGAACATAGGTCCAGAGCCGTCCCGTCCTGGTCTTGCCGGTGCCGGGCGCAAGTACGGGAACCGGTGTGTCATCCCCGTGAAGCTTGCTGGCCGACATCACATGGCGACGCAGGGCTTCGACCAGTGGAGCGAGCAACGAGCTGCTCTCTCCGACCCATCTGGCCAGGGTGGAACGGTCCAGTTCGACGCCTTCCCGGGCGTAGATCGCCGACTGGCGATAGAGCGGCAGGTGATCGCAGAACTTGGCCGTGAGGACGTGAGCGAGCAGGCCGGGTCCGGCCATACCGCGATCGATGGGCCGTGAAGGTGCCGGCGCCTGCACGATACGGTCGCATCCTGTGCAACACATCCGAGGCCGGACATGGCGGACGACCTTGAAGCTGGCGGGCACGTACTCCAGCATCTCGGAGACATCTTCGCCAAGCTTCTTCAGCTTGCCCTTGCAGACCGAGCAGCTCTCTTCTTGGGGTAGATGCTCATGCACTTCGCGCGGCAGATGTTCGGGTAGAACACGTCTCTTCCTGGGCGTCGACTTACGATCTGCGGTTGCTGTCTGTGTCGGTTGCGGTGCAAGTTCGGCCTGGTTGGCTTCGAGCTCTTCCAGCTTCAACTCAAGCTGTTCGATCTGCCGTTCCACCTTCTCCGAGCTCCGTCCGAACTGCATGCGTCGCAGCTTCGCGATCAGCAACTCCAGCCGTTCAATCTGGCTCCTGTGCGAGAGCAGCTCGGCGTGCTGCAAACAGATCATCGCCTTCAGCGCTGCGGGATCAAGAACCTCCAGATCCGGCAGCAGAAAAGGCATCTCTCGCATGCCTGTAGTATGTCATGTTCCGGGACCCAGAAAATGCACAAAAGGTGCGTGAATGCTGGAGAATCGCACACATAGACTTAGACAGTCATCGCCGGTTGCCAGGTCCGATCCGGTCTTCGCCAATCAATACCTTCGAGCAACATCGAGAGCTGCGCACGGGTCAGAGACACCTTACCACTGTCGGCCTGTGGCCATACAAATCGTCCCCGCTCGAGCTTCTTCGAAAACAGACAAAGACCATCCCCATCGAACCAGAGCAGCTTGATGAGATCGCCGCGCCGGCCACGAAACGCAAACACGTGACCGGAGAGCGGAGCCTGTTCCAGGGCCGTCTGCACCAGGGCGCTGAGCCCGGTGAAGCCGCGTCGCATGTCGGTCACGCCCGCTGCAATCCAGATCTGTGTGTTGGCCGGAGGAGAGATCATGCCAGCAGGCATCCCAAAACCGTACGAAGTGTTCCGGCATCCACCGCACCCAAAAGGCGCACCTTCCCCCGCGTCAACGTCAGCTCGATCGAAGCTTCAGAAGAACAGCTGCATGGACGCCGCTCTGCCTCGCCCTCTCGGACGAGTCCATGCTGCTCCTCGGCATCAACGGTGACCGGGAGCAAGCACACGCGAGTTGCTTCGATGTCAGGCGGAAGCGAAGGCTTGCACGCAAGCTGCCCTGCGTCGTACAGCTTGCGCCAGTAGAACACCTGGTTGGCGTTCACTCCATGAGCCTGAGCGACGGCCGCCACCGATACGCCGGCTCTGCGGGTCGCTTCTACGATCAGCCGCTTCTCCTCAGGCGACCTGAACTGACGTTCCCTGCGTCTTCGCACGACCGGTCCTTCGGCTTCCATCCATCCCCCTCAAAGCAACAACTCACGCTGCTCCTTAAAACAGAATGCCTAAGCGGAAAGGCACCGTCCAGACGGTACTCCCGTGACGCTTACGGCGCAGGCGCTGTCGGTTCGAGCGAAGGACTTGTTCGACGCCCTGCCCTGAGAGTCGTTACGCCGTCCGAATGGCGGTCAGCCGCTACTCCGCAAGATCTTCGTCGTAGACGCCATCAAAGATCGGCTCCTTCTTACCCGGAAAGATACCCTCATGCTTCTTTATCAATTCATGCATGACCCGAATCGTGATCCGCGCGGCGTAGCTGACCTCGCGGTCTAATTCGTTGTCCACATCAGAACAATGAGGGTCGCTTGTCGATTTCGCCGCCCACTTAGCGGTCCTAATCGCCACGATCAGCGCGGTTGCGATAAGGATGGACGGCCCCATCTTCGGCCAGTTGATTTTCCACTGCGTTCCCACCTGTTTCATTGCGTCAGTATAGGCGAAAAATAGGCGAATATGTCACAACGATGGAGCCACGCAAAATGCGCACCCATTCGGAGATGTCATGGCTCGAAAAGCGATCTCGCCTGAAGAGCCAATCGTCCAGGTTTTCTTCCCCTGTGACCTTGGCACGCGATTGCTCGAAGAGTTTGCCGCCGCGCGCCCGGAGGGCTATACCTTCCTTGAAACGAAGGAATTCAGCGATCTGAGGAGTTCGGCGTTCGCTGGCATCCCCGAGCGGGACGCTTTCGCGGACCACGTGCAACAATGCATCGGTTGCGGTGAGGTGTAGCCATGTGCGGACGATACGTGCGACGTAGTGACAAGCAGAAGATAGCGGAATGGTTCAAATCCAAGAACGACACGGCAAATCTGCCAATGCCAGACGCGGATTACAACATCGCGCCGACGACGCATCAGCCGATAATTCGTCAGAGCAAGGAAACGAACGAGCGCGAGATGGTCTTAGCACGTTGGGGTTTGGTGCCGTTCTTCACAAAGGAGCTATCGGACATCAAGGGACTGACGACGATCAACGCACGGTCTGAGACCATCGCGACCGCGAAAACTTGGCGAGAGCCAATGAAAAAGCGGCGTTGCATCATCCCAGCAAGCGCGTTTTATGAGTGGCCGAAGGAGGGAAAGCCGCCTAAGCAGCCGTATGCTTTTGAGGTTTCCAGCGGCAACCTGTTCGCGTTCGCAGGTTTGTGGGACGCATGGAAAGACAAAGACGGCCACTGGCTGCAATCGTTCGCGATTGTCACAACTGACGCTAACGAACTCATGTCCCGCATACATCCGCGTATGCCCGTCATTCTTCATGCGCGAGACTATGACCGCTGGCTCGACCGCGAAGAGACGGAACGCCTTCCATTGGATTTGCTCAAACCATATGAGTCTGAAGAGATGGAGATGTACGAAGCGAATCCGAAGGTCGGCAACTTCCGCAACAATGGGCCGGAGATGCTGAAGAAAGCACTCGACGCGGCCGAGTCTGGAACTTTACCCCTCTGATCCCCGCTGACTAGGTCTCTCTTACGACCTTGCTCGGGTCCTTGTCGTCTCGCATCCCGATAAACTTCGTATGCCGTAAATGGTCTGCACCCGTCCACTCCAGGAACTCGATCTGCGCAACCGCCTCCGGCCTGAGCCAGACGCACTCTTTCATTTTCTCTGCGGTTAGTCCCTGGCCCCATCTGCCCGCCGCTGCTTCCGGCAGGTTAGCGAATGGGCATTCCGGCGTGGTGAGGTGCTTGATCTGGTCGAACACCTTGCGGCGCGTCGCGGGGACGAAGCCCGCGCGGACGCGGGAGGCGTATATCAGTTCCTTGCCGCGATAGAACCCGACAACGAGCGAATCGAGTCCCAGATTGCTTGGGACGTATCCACCGACTACGAACTCCTGGCCGACACTGATGCGATGCTTCGACCACAAACCGCTTCGCAATCCGGGTTGGTAGACGCCATCATTTCGCTTCGCTACAACACCTTCTAAGCCGTGTTCCCGGACGAACTTCAGCATTTCGGCCGCTGTCCGGTCACTCACTTCTGAGAGGCCGATGTGGTCGGCGGGTTCGACCACGGAGCGAAGGATCTTTCTTCGCTCCGACAGTGGCAACCGGGTAAGGTCGCGATTCTTGTGAAGCAGAATATCGAAGGCATAGTAGACAATCTGCGACTCCGCGGAGCGGAGATTTTGAAGCAGATTGAAGTTTGGGCGCCCACTGGCGTCCAAGGCTACGAGTTCGCCGTCGATCACGGTTCCGTCTGGAAGGCGGTTCAGCGCCTCCGCAATGAACCCAAACTTTTGATTGAGGACGTTTCGTCTGCGAGAGAAGAGTGTCGTCTCGCCGGCACTGCGAACGGCTTCGAGCCGATATCCGTCGAGCTTGATCTCATACGTCCACTCCGGCCCTTCTGGGACGGTAGGTACGTGCAAGCATTCCATCGACTCGATGAAGCCTACCGTTCGCTTCGGCATTTTCTTTGCCATCGGTCACCATGCAAACGATCCTGGCTTTGGAAGTGCGGTTGTGGCGTTTGATGCTCCGACCCGAGGATACCGGACCTAGCCTCGACTGAGGCCCGCTAAATGGCGACTAGTCGGTGTCAAGGGCCGTTCAACAGCAAGCTGGCTTCCAAGTCAACACGTGGCGACGCCCCAACCTGTCGAGACATCGAGTGGGTTCAGCCTGTCTGGCGTGAAAAGCGCAAGGTGAGCATCAGCGAACCTCCGATGCGGAATTAGGCACCTCTTGTGCCGCGCCAAAGCGCAGTCCCTTACGCTTTCGAAATCGGGATATCTTGACGAATAGGGTCCACGAGGGATGCGCCTACTTGTCGGGGGGTGGAGTTGTGCAAGAAAGGTCCGCTGAGGTGCGCGGCAAAAGACGCGGAGCGAACGGAACGACAGAGCAGACCTCCTCCCTTACGACCGACCATCGTCTTATTGTGAGATTCTGGTTAGCTGTAAGAGCAACACCGGAGATAAACATTGCTCAAGTTCAAAACCTATCAGGATTCGCTGCACTGGACGCCTACGCAAGCATCCACGGGGGGCCCTCAGGAGATTGAAGCTGCCAAATCAGCGAAGATTCAGCTTGAACGCACTCTTTCATCATTACTTCTGTCTGAGAACCTGATCGTTCTCACCGGTTTGGGAACATCCTTGTGCGTGAAAGATGCTTCGGGTAACCCGATTGCTCCGACAATGGGCGATCTCTGGACGAAGCTCTCAAGTGCAACAGCACAGTTCGATGAGATACTCACGAAAGTTCACCAGCCAATAGATACATCTGGCGGACCCGTGAAAGACATCGAGATGCTCTTGTCGAGGTGTCAAATCGCGGTCGAGTTGACTGCTGACGCGCAAATCTCCAACTTCCTTGCCGCTGCTGAAAAGACGATCTCCTCAAGCTGCAGTTTCCTTGATCTTCTGCCGCCGAACACCGGACTGCCTACACACGAGGCTTTTCTACGTAAGATCGCGCGGCGACCGGTTCGCTTGCCGCGAACAAGACTCTTTACGACCAATTACGATCTGTGTTTCGAAACGGCCGCCAGCAGGGCGGGATACGTTCTGATAGATGGATTCTCACACACAATTCCGCAGCGTTTTGATGGCGGCAACTACACGTTTGACCTCGTCCGTCGTGAGGGAGTCACCGACGCTCCGATCTACGCTTCCAATGTTTTGCAACTCCTAAAGCTGCATGGCTCAGTTGATTGGCAACGCGAGAACGACGGAACGGTTTCTCGGCGGCAAAGTCCTGCGAAGCCCGTCATCATTTACCCCAAAAGCGCGAAGTTCAAATCAACTTACGAACAGCCTTACTTCGAGATGATGTCGAGGTTTCAAGGCGCTCTGCGTTTGCCAAACACAGGCGTTTTGATAGTCGGCTTTGGGTACAACGATTCCCACCTAGTTGGACCGATCGATTCAGCTCTGCGTACTAATGCAAGCCTACGCATGGTAACTGTCGGCCCGTCTTATGAATCAGCGTTGCCGGGTCTCGTCGTAGAAATGAACAAACTGATTGAGGCGGGCGACCGGAGGCTGACTCTGATCGCAGGAACATTCGAGGAACTTGTTGAAATGGTGCCTGACCTTTCCTCAGTCTCAGAAGAAGAGCTGCATCAAGCAAGGATCAAAGGGATGGTGAGCAAATGAGCACGATGCGTTCGCCATTCGAGCAATCCAGACTCATCGGGACTGTAACAGAGTGCACACCAACATCGGTTCGCATTAACCTTCCTCATGCGGGTGATAACAGTTCTATCTCGGCCCACGGCGAGTCATTTGGCGCTGGTGAGGTCGGCGAGTTTGTATGCATCGAAACTCCGCGCCACGCCATCCTCGGACGCATCAACCTGGTGTAGCTGCCGGAACGGGAACGCACGGCGGTTGAGCCACACATGGGCAAACCACCGGAACTGAGTCCCATCGGAGTGGTGCAGTTGCTGAGTAGTGTCTGTGTCGAGGACGGGGAAGTGCAGCCCGGCATCGCGGCTTTTCCGCGAATAGGCTCTTCCGTCTACTCGGCGCACCCGGATTTGCTTTGTAGAATGGCCGAGTTCGCGAAGTCAGGGGGCTCTGATCAATGGACGATGCAACTCGCTGTTCTTGCCAGCGACGCAGACACCGGAGTAAAGATCACACCCGAAAAGCTATTCGGTCGGCACTGTGCAATCTTAGGCGCTACCGGGGGAGGTAAAAGTTGGACGATCGCTAGAATTATGGAGTCGCTACAAGGTTCGCGCGCCAAGCTCCTCTTGCTCGATGCCACAGGTGAGTACCACACATGCAGAGCAGACGTGAAGCACGTCCACTTTGGAGATGCTCAGTTTCCTGCAACATCAGAGGAGGTTGTACTTCCCTATAAAGCTATTTCCGTCCACGAATTAGTAGCAATGTTTCGACCATCGGGTCAAGCGCAAGGGCCGAAGCTGAGAGGAGCCATTAAGACCCTCAAGTTGCTGAAAGTACATTCGGCCTTAGGCACCAATGGAGTTTTCGCAAAGGCGAATCAGCCAAAGGGACCGTTTCGAACATCGATGCAGACCCACTTGGCTGTGGTCGACTCTGATGAGGCTGACTTCGAGATCAACAGGCTTCCATTGCAGATAGAACACGAATGTTGCTTCAACACGGCTCGCGGCAACCCACCCCCCGATAGCTGGGGGGACGTAAATGGGAGCGAGCAAGGATATTGTGCGAGTCTCATTAGCCGGATTACGGCCATGACTAGTTCAGCAGAACTGGCTGGCATCTTCCGTCCGGGCAGTAAGAAGTCCTTACTTATCGCGATAGAGGAATGGCTTGCTGAACCGTCGCAGCGTGTACTTCGAGTCTCTATGCGTAACGTGTCGTTTGCTTATGATGCTAGAAGCATCGTCGCAAATACGATAGGCAAGCACCTTCTGAAGCAAGGACGAGAGGGACGATTTCTCTCTCTGCCACTTGTTGTAGTTCTCGATGAGGCACACAATTTTATCAATCGATCAATCGGCGAAGAGGGTGCTAAGCAAGCACTTGACGCGTTTGAAAATATTGCGCGAGAAGGACGAAAGTTCAATCTCACGATCGGACTGGCAACCCAGAGACCACGAGATCTTCCCGAGAGTGTGCTCTCTCAGATGGGTACGATGATTGTGCACCGTCTAACGAACAACAGCGATAGGGAGATCGTCGAAAAGGCATCAGGCGATATCGACCGCTCCGCAGCGTCCTTTCTGCCTTCATTGTCTCCGGGTGAAGCTGTGCTTATTGGAACCGATTTTGCGTTCCCGCTGTCCATACGGATTGTGCGCCCGGTACATCCACCCGATTCGAAGGGGCCGGATTATCAAAATTATTGGGCGCCACTCACCTAAAGATTGGTGCGGAGTAATTACACTTTGCCATGGTTGTCATCGTAGATTTTCCGTGATTCTCCTCAAAGTGGTTTGTCCAATGATTTTTTCGACACTGTTCAGGACGGATCAGTGTGCCATCCGGACCGATGGATGGGGTGCATAGGCTGAAGTACCTTTACCCGTTAATCCTGTAAGTACCGATACATGCTTCCCAGAAATGGTTGCGCCGCAGGTAGTAAAGGGGAAAGTGCAGAAGGGGGAACGTCTTCTGCCGCGCAGCCAGCGAGTGGAGGCCGGGCAAATGATCGGGATGAGGGCACAGGAGAAACCGAAGGGGGGTTCTCGCGCGCCGCTGTTCTAAAAGCAAAGCGGGAGCCGCTGACGGCTCCCGCTTTCTTCTATGCGGCGATCTTCTTCTTACCGAGGGCTGCCCTCTTGGTTGTTATCTTCGGTGCGGCTTGAGGCCTGGTCGTGATTGGTTTTGTCTTGTTCACCTTCTTTGCGCTGGTCTTCTTGGATTGTGGGGGTACAAAGACGCTCTCAGCTTCCGCAAGGAAATCGAAGTCGCTTTCGCGTGGAATGTCCGTGTGTCCGGTAAGAGCAAGCCGGAGGGCAAAGCCCGTTAGCTTCTCGTCTGGCAGGCTGGTTAGGGTCGAAGCCAGAACATCGTCTCGGGTCTGCTGGTTGTTCTCGTCGTCGCCAACGAAGTAAGCGGCTACATCCTCGCCGAAGTCGAAAGGGTCAAGATTGATGAGGGCGTGTAGGAACACCCGAAACTGAGCGGCGGTGAACGTCGCCGGGGCGTTGTCCACGATGCGCTCGAAGGTGGCCTGACGCGCTCTATGCGCGGCTTCTCTGCGGGTGCGTTCGGCCTCGTATTGTTCCTGTTCCCGCTCGAATTGCTGCTTGCGCTCCTCCTCCCTGCGTTGCTGCTCTTCCTCATGCTCCTTTCTGCGTAGTTCGTACTCCGCCTCACGCTCTTTGCGTTCAGCATCGGTTTCGGTAGGTGGTGCGGGAGCCATGACGGGCGCGGGGTGGGCGGCTTGTTCTGCCGCTGCCTTCGGGTCATGCAGCGGGCAGTTCTTGTCGGTGCATACCGTTAGCTTGGTGCCAACGCGCTTGCCATAGACGATGATGGCTGTCTTCGCGGCTTCGCATGGCATGACTGGTTCCGCGTCCGGGTTATCGACAACTTCCTCGATCTCCCGGATATGCCCGCGCTGCACGGCTCCCGGCCTCTGCTCCTTGGGATTGCGCCAACTGTTCTCGATCTGCACAAGTTCCGGTTTGGCTGCGATCTCCCGGTCAAGGAAAGCTTCTACCTTGCCGTGGTAGCACGGCGCGTCTAGGCATTATGTGGAATCAGGGCAACTGGCAAGTGTTTTCCGCTGGCTCGCCACTGCCGCGCGTTCCGCGTGGATTTGCGGGCATCATTTCTTCCGGGATATGGTCTCCGACAATGGGTCTAATCAAGGTGATCTGCACGAGGCCGGAACCGAGCTGGCGTTGGGTTGGGCCTGCCGGAGTCGGCACATCGGCGAGCTTCAGTAGAAGACTTTCATAGGCCGCGACACCATCTTCGACGGCTGCTTGTTCAACGTCCCCGAGAGGAATCTCCTGAAGCAGGCGAAGCAGGTTCTGCTTGCCTTCGAGGAGCAGAGCGGCGGTGGAGAGCTTCGGCATGTAGAAGTCACACTTGGCACAGGCCATACGGTGCGGACACTGCTCGAAGAAGTCATAGGTGCAGTAGCCGTGTCCAAGGTCGTAGAACTTCCATGGTTCGGACGATGATATCCCGGCACGAACGGCGTCCTGGTCGATCAGCACCTCAATGGCGCGAAGGTTGCGGGCGAAGTAACCTGCGTCGGCGTAGGACTTGGCTATCTTGAGTGGGGTGATCTTCGCATAGTGCTGGGTTGCGGAGGGTGACGAATGACCGAGCCAAGCTTGCAGCTCGAACAGGGTCATAGGCTCTTTTGCGTTGAAGAGCTGAGATGCAATCGTCGAGCGTGCGCGGTGCGATGTGATGTTGCCACGCACATCGGCGAGCGGAACGCCAGCCTTGGCACAGAGGGTTGGAATCAGGCCCTTGTTGATATAGGCGACGCCTACTGGCCGCAGTCGGATCAAGAAGAGGAAGTCGACGACTTCACCGGTCTTCCAATCGGACTGCTTGGCACCCTGCGGACGGACCTTCTCCCATGCGGAGATGGCTTCGCCGACGATGCGATCCACAGGCTTCGTGAAGGCGGTGCCGGTCTTGTTGATGGGAACGTCGAGCAGACAGACTGCATCTGCGGGCAGCACCTCTCCCGTGCCTGGGACAGTGGCATCGTCTCTCTGCCAGCGGATACAGCCGAGACGCAGGCGAACAATCTCGTTGCTGCGGAGACCGGCGAAGAGCCAGGTCAGGGCGAGAGCCCTGCACAACTCAATGGGGTAGCTGGTCGGTCGATAGCTGCTGCGTACGGAAGGGCCGCGCCTCGGGAGATCCTCGGCTGTCAGGTTCAGTCCGGCCCAGACTAGCTTGGCCCAAATGTCGTCGGCGATGACGCGCGGGTTGGGGCCGATCAAAGCGAGCAAACTCTTCGGCGTGGTGAGATGCCGCATGGGATCGAACCTGCGCGGTATCAGTTCCCACTCCTGCAGGTCGCGAATGAAGATGCGGAGCGTCGAGATACGGGACGCCCTCGTACTTGGTGCTAGAATCTTGCCTCTACTCTTCACATGCGCTGGATCGACGCTGCACCAGTCGCCGCCGTGCCACTGGCAGATGATGGATAAGAGTTCTGCGGCAAGGTCGCGTGTCCAGTCTGCTGGCGACAGGATCGTGGGATGAACCTGACTGAGCCATCGTCCAATGTTGAGCAGGAAGTAGTAACTCTTAGTCCTGGAACGCACGGCATAAGTGGAACGATCAAACCAGACGCGGCAGAGGCGAGCCCACTCAGAGGGCACCCCCTGAGTGAGTGCCGGGGAAGCCTTCTTGTCTACAACAGGACGCTTAATCTCAAGGGCTTCGGGGACGGTTCCCATGCTCGCCAGGATGCGCGAGAACGCAACGATGGAGTAGGTTCCTGTGCGCTGCGGCTTGCGGGCGATCACAGCCTGAAGATCGTCCAGCGTGAGTTGGTCGAGGTGAGGAGAACGGATAAACAGGAGTGCCTCAAAGACGGTTCGCGTGACCCGGTTGCTGACTCCAGGCTTGGTGTAACCCCAGCTCAACAGCAACGCCTGCACTCGTTCAGAGACGATCTTCATATACTCCCGGCCAAACACCTTGCGAGCGAGACAGCTATAGACGACGTGGTCGCACTTGAGCCGGTGCAGTTCTGAAAACCCACACATCAGGTACGCGATCGCCACGATATGCTGCCGCTCCATGCGCCTTCGTTCAATGGAATCGATCCACTCGTCCGCAGTCCATCCCCAGAAAGACCGCTTCCGTTCCGCCATCTCGCGCAGAAAGAAGAGCAGTACATACTTACGGTGGCCGGTCTTGATGCCGGTATAGTCCAACGTATCGTTCAAGGGCTGTACCAGTCTGTTGAGCGATGGACCAAAGTCCATCGTTCGCCCATACCGATAGAAGCGATAGGCCTCTGCATAGCGAGTCAGCATGTCTTCTTCGTCAGTAGTGAGCGGGGTGGCACGATCATATCGATCCAATGCCAGCGGCCATGCCCACGGGCCGTCGTCTGCCTTCTTCGGTGATGTCTTCTCCGGCCCCCACTGCGCGCGTGGGCCACTCTTGAAGTGCTCGGTGCGCTGCTCTGCCGTCAACGTAGAGGCCCAACGCCCGATGTTGTTGGGCCATGGCTGACCGTTCTTCCTTATCCTCTTCTGCTTCACAGGGACACCTCCGCCAACATCTGGGCGCGACGGGCATGGATATGAGCCATGCCGGTCGCGAACTTCCGAGAGAGGTCTCGGCCACTGAGATGGATATAGAGCAGCGTGGTCTGGACGCTACGATGGCCGGCGAAAGTGGCGATCTCATGGATGTCCCAACCGGCGCGGGCAAGATCGGTCAAACAGAGATGTCGCAATGTGTGGGTCGAGAACCCTCCAATGCCAGCCCTGCGTGCGAGCTGAAGGATGATCTTCGACCAACTCCATATCGAGATCGGCGCTGCATAGTTGCGCCGGGACTCAGAGAGAAAGAGCGGCCCACGCTTGCGTCCCAGCTTCCTGCGATGGTCGAGATACTGATGGAGCAGTTCCCCACTCGAAGACGAGTACGGAAGAACACGCTCACGTCGTCCCTTCGTGGTCTCCGCACGAATCCTGAGCATCCGACGGGAGGGGTCGATATCGTCGCTCTGCAGACTACAAAGCTCCTCACGACGCAGACCAGCGTCATAGGCAAAGGCCAACATGGTCCTGTTGCGAATCGACTCATGGCGTGCCGACGCCAGAATCAAATGCCAGTCCTCTTTGTTCGGAATCCAAGGCAGCTTGTGATGCCGTGCGACCATCGCGCGACCGCTGCTGTTCTGGGCCGCTGGGTTGGCCGGACGCACTCCTTCTTCCATCAGGTACGCATGGAACAAACGGACTACGGTTAGCTGTAGCTGGATCGTCGCGTTCGACATCCCGGCTGGGAGACTGGCAACATACAGCCCTATATCGCCGCGTGTCGCAACGACGGAGCAAATGTGGTGCGCTATCAAGAATCCAAGATAGCGTTCCAGTCCCCGCGAATATGCGTCGAGGGTGTTGGCCGCCAATCCACGATGAGACTGGAGCGTGAGCCATGAGCAAGCATGAACGTCGGCGGCCACCAACGGACACCGATCCCAACGTATAGGATGAACGACAAACTCAAATGACAAAGGAACCTCCTGGTGGAGGTCCAAGGAGAACAGACCGAGTAGCCCCGTCGCCTCACGCGGAACGCGCGGCAGTGGCGAGCCAGCGGAAAATACTTGCGGTTGCCCTGATTCCACATAACTTACACTGGTCGCCCTGTACGTCGCAAAAGAGGCTGGTGTTATGTCCACTGCGACGGGGGCAAGTGACGCAAGCCCCGGCAACGGTGTTTAGGGTTGGGTCTTCGCGGTCGAATGGGGCATCCGCGAGCGACAGATAGAGGTTGGCTTGTATCCACGCGCTCAGGTGCTTCGCGGGTAGAAGGTGAGGCTCCTTGTCCTGCCAGTCTTTTCGCCAGCACTGCTCATAGGCCGTGGCCTGTGCGTCCTGGGGGAGACGCGCAAGCAAGTTGGCATGACTTGCGGTGATGCGCTCCTGCGTGAACGCCTCGGCAATCGTCGGAATGAGTTGCAAGAGAGACAGACGGGCGTAGATGTGGCTTGCGCTCTTGCCCGACTTCTCGACCAACGCGGCTACATCATAACCGGGCATGTCGAGTAGTCGCTGGAGGCCCTGCGCTTCTTCGTATGGGTGAACGTCTTCGCGCTGGCTGTTTTCGACCAACTGCCATTCGAGCGCCTTTGCATCGTCAATGTCCACGATACGGGCGGGAACGGAAAACAACTCGGCAAGGTGCGCGGCGCGGTAGCGTCTGGCTCCGGCAACGATCTCGAACCCTTGGTTATTGGGTCGCACAGTGAGGGGCTGAATCAGGCCGTTGTGCTTGATAGACTCGGCAAGCTCGTACAGCTTGGCCTCATCGAAGGTGCGGCGGGGGTTGGTGGTGGATTCGTGGATGGTGTCGATTGCTAGAAATTGGAACGCGCTGGAATCCTGCATGATTGCTCTCCTTGAGCGGTTGCACTAGCGTTGGTGGTTCAGGACGGACTCGCAGACCTCTCCGCCCCGTAAAGCGGGCGGGCTATCTGGTGTCGCGAAGACGAACGAAGCAATTAACAAGGTCCTGTGTTCTTAAAACCTCGTCCCATTCCTCTGCAAAGCGGAGGTGTCTCTGGTAAGCTTCCGCGTCAACGACGTAACATCCTTCAGAAATGAAGCGCGAACGCTGGTCTGTTCCAACGAAGTCATTTCGCCAATAGAAGGGATTGAGAGAGGATGCGCCGTTATTAACGCTCTCCAACTCAAATAGCATCTCTGGACGTCGCATCAGGTCGCCATTCCGTTCGCTGTAGTACGCGACGGAGATAGCGGGTAAACCACATGGCCCTGAGTCGTCGGTCGCTTCGATCACTAGCTCCAAATAGGGCGGGTTCTCGATCTTGAGGTAAAGGCCGTGGTGCCAACCTCCGGCCTGTGTGAGGATGCGAAGGATGGTCTGCATTAGGCCACCTGCGCCAGTTCTGCATCGGGGATGGCTTCGCTCTCGTTGCTGTTGTTGCTGACTTTGTCCTCGACGTGCGGCTCCAGAGCGGCAAGGATGACAGCGGAGGTCTGCTGCACCACTTCCAAGCTCTCCGCGAGAAGTGAAGCGTTGCCGTGGTAAAGCTGGATGTAATCGGCGGATGCGCTCCCCGTCTCCAGCCCTACAGCCTTCCCGACCACAAAGGCCACGGCCTCGGCTTCCGTCTCCTTCACGACTTTGGTTGTGGTGGTGCGCCGCTCCGCCTTGTGCAACATCTCGTGCGCGAGCTCGTGGATAAGGGTGCTGAACTCCTCGGCTTTTGATTGACCCGGCAGGATAGCGATACGTCCGCCGTAGCTGATGCCAAGCGCGGGGGCGATCTTCTCGGACCAAACAAGCTCGATGCCCTGGCTCTTGATGAAGTCCACGATGCGCTCGTGGTTCTCTCCGGCATCGCCTGAGATTTCGCGCAACTTCGGCAGGTCTGGCCCTTCGGTCTGCGACACATCGAAGATGTAAGCGGAGCGGAAGCCAACAAGCATCGGTTTGTTGATGGCGGCGGGGTCCTTGCTCTTTGCTGCTGCATCATCCTTCTTGCGGCGAAAGCCGATGATGGGAGCGAGAATGCGGATGCCCTTCTGTCCCTTCATCACGCGGCGACCAAACTGGTTCCATGCGTACATTCCGGCTACGCGCGTAGCGTCCGGCTTCTGCCGTGCAATCTCCAAGATGTTTCCGAAGCTGTAATTGTGGAATCGGCCCATCGCGTTCAGGTAGGCGGTTAGTGCGTCGGACTTCCCGGCCTCCAACTGCTCGATAAGGCTCTGGACGTTGGCGGCAATAAGCTCCTTTGCCGTCTGCCGTTGGTGCGGCTGTTTAGGGTTCTCGCTGATGGGGGTCACAGTGCTGGTGGCTTTCATGGGTGCTTCCTCCTTGGGTTTGGCTGTTGCACTTCCGCGTTGAAACGCGGCATGTACATGCCGAACGCCACCTGGCGAAGGCGGGGGTAGCAAGGCGCAAGGGGAGGGGTCTCCCCACCCTTGGAGAGGGAGCCGAAGGCGGAACGGAAAGGGCGGAGCGCAGCGGAGGTCTGCACAAGCGAAGCGCGGAAGATTGGGGATACCCCTTGCGCCGCGCGATCGGGGCAGAGCCCCTTAGCGAGGTTTGGCTTCGATATTGGTGCGCGTCAGCGCACAGGAACTATCAGGGTGGGCGTTGCGGGCGGGAACGGCTCGCTGAGGAGGGTGGCGAAAGACGCTGCAGCGTCTGTAGATAGGGAGGAAACCTCCTCCCTTCAGGCACATAGCGGATGTTGCGCCGTAGGCCCAAGGTGTTGGCAGGCGTCTTTGTCGTAAACTTCCAGCATCGTGAAAATGGCATGAAAGGACAGTCGCCAAGCGATGGGCGCTAAGGAAACGTTTGTAACGATTCGTGAAAGCGCCGATGGTATCGGGAAGTTGAAAGACATCCGGAACGGACAGGCAGAGATCGAGTTCTTCGATTCTCCCGCCGGCCCGCGACTCATTCAAAGGCAAGCACCCGTTCGAATGGTCCAGAGTGTGGAGTTGGGTTCCCAGACGCGCGTTTTCGCCTTCGATGCGAGCAATGGAGTCTGGAGGGGGGGCCGGGCAGGTAACCTCTTGAGCGCCGAAGCTGCCCAAAAGACAGACGACCATTACATTGTGTATTTCCCGAACGGTGAGATGGAGCAGGTTCCGATCTCTCGACTGTTCGTTCGCTGGGGTCGGGCAATAAACGACCCGACAGAGTATCTAGCTGCCAAGATCACGGACACACCCTTCTTCTTCGAAGGCAGATCCAAGATTGTGCGGCAATTTGCGAAGCAACGAGCCGCTTTTGGAGGAATGACCGCGCTCGCGTCCTCAGGTATCGAGTTGCTAGAACATCAGGTCTCCGTGGTCCGAAAGGTTCTTGCCGATCCAATACAACGCTATCTTCTCGCCGACGAAGTCGGCCTAGGCAAAACGATTGAAGCCGGCATTTTGATAAAGCAGCATCTGCTGGACCACCCATCTGAGTCGTCGGTTCTGATAGTTGTGCCGGATCATTTGACTGCGCAATGGAAACTGGAGTTGTCGACTAAGTTTGGCATTTCCACGCTGGACTCTCGCCTCCGGGTGGTGGCGATGTCGAGGTGGTCTGCAGAAGACCTCGATCCAGCGCGGACACTGATAGTGATCGACGAAGCTCATCTTCTAGCGAGATGGGCTTTTAGTGAGAACCCCGAAGCCCGTCGATCGATTGCGAATGCCCAGCGACAAGCAGGGTCAAGTCCAGGATTACTTCTCCTGTCTGGAACTCCTGTTTTGTATCAAGAGCTTCAGTTTCTTGCAATGCTAAATCTCCTCGACCCTTCAGGTTATCCGTTGGATGATTTGAACGGTTTCAGACTCCGAGTTACAGAGCGCCAGACCGTTGCAGAGGCATTGGTCGATCTCACGGATCGTGCCGGTGGCAGCTTTGTGAATGATGCAATCGGTCGTCTAAGACCTCTATTCCCTCAGGATGAACGCTTGGAAGAATTGAGCGCTCGCTGGAGGCGCTGCTTTGGAATGATGACGGTGATACCGATCGCATCGCAGCATTGGGTGGTTTGCGAACACATATACGTGAAACTTATAAGCTCCATCGGAGATTGTTGCGAACCAGACGTGTCGATTCTCGTATAGCGGAACACCTTTTATCTCGATCCGGGGCGGAACGAATCACGTATGAGGATTTAGCGAGGGTCGAAAGTGCTTCCTTCCTTGACGTTTGGAGACAAAGTCTTCCAGAGGAGGCATTAGAGCAGGACTCCGTAAAGACTCTCTTTTCATTGCTCGTTGCTGGTGCATTTGAACATCCGCGTGTCTTGGTAAGGCTCCTCGAACAGCGTTTGGCGCTGCTCGGAGCAGGTCTTCCGAAGAGCGAACAAGCCCTACACTCAGAACTGCTTAGCCAAGCCCAGTTCTTTCCAAACGAAGTTGAACTGATTGAAGCACGCAGGGAGTTGATAGTATCCGTCTCGGAGGATGACGAGCGGCATCTTGCTTTATCGGACTGGCTTCGTCGCAGGTCGGAGATTCGTCGGGTTGTATTGTTTGCGAGCGACTCTGAGGTAGCAGACCTTTTGGCGCTGAGATTGCGCGCTTCTCTGTCAGATGTGTTGGTCTGCAGGTTCTCGGGAAAGAATGCTGATATCGCCCAGTTTCATTCAGCAAAGCAGCGGAGTATCTTGGTTTGCGACCGAACCGCAGAAGAGGGTTTGAATCTACAGCGTTCTGGCGCGACGATCGTACATTTTGATCTTCCTTTAGACGCCATGAGAATCGAGCAACGGATCGGAAGGCTTGATCGAATCGAGGCTATCGGAAAGCTCAGAAATGTTGTGTTTTCCGGGAATTTCCCTTACGAGATTGAATGGCTCGATTGTCTGGTATCCGGTGCGGGGGTGTTCTCTCGTTCGGTTTCAGCGTTGCAATATTTGCTTGCAATCTCCCGGGCCCGAATCCAAGGGGACTTGCTCTATGAGGGGCGGACGGCATTTAGCTTGGAACTTGATCGGCTTCTCGATTCGGACAAAGGCGTGGATTCCGAGATTCGGAAGATCGAAGCACAAGAAGAAATGGACTCCGTTGAAGTCGACTCGGAGGAGGAACATGCTTTCTATGCTCGCCTGCTAGAGATCGACGAGGCTGTCGAGACGGACGGGCAAGCGAACCTAGATGCTTGGATCGTCAAGCGGCTTCAATTCAACCACCAACAGTTGAGCCCTGGCGTTGGGCGCTATGTCTACGTCGCCGATCAAACCCTAGTGCCACTCTTCGATGCGTATCGTACTTTTCAAGAGAGCTTAGACACCGACTCGAGCATCCACCGTCGGCGTCATGAACTTCCGCTCGTCCCCACAACCTTTGACCGCGCTGTCGCCGGGCAAAAGCGCGTAGCACTCCTCAGGGTTGGCAATCATATGCTCAGTGCTTTGGAACGGTTCGTTCGCAAGGATGACCGTGGAACTGCGTTCGCGTACTGGAGATTTCTCCCAACGTACGAAGGTGTCGCCGACTATTTCTTCCGGTTTGATTTTTTCGTCGAAGCAAGTCCTTCACAGGCAGGCGCAGGAGATGGATCGGGCGGTCTGGATCATGCTGCGGTGTTTCAGCGACGCGCCGACGCTGTTTTCCCCGTTCAACATCGTACGGTCTGGCTCAACTCGGACCTCGAACCTGTATCCGACCCGGACTCGCTTCAGGCACTTCGCTTGGGCTACAACAAGCAGCCTCGACCTGATGGCTCTTTCGACCGAAATCTTAACTCGGAGCGGTGGCGGAGCGCAGAACTTCGCTTGAACTTCGGAGACTGGAACGGAAGATGTGAGCGCGCGCGCACAGAGTCGGAGCGGCTTCTTCGGCTCTCTACAGCCTTTATGGAGTCGTGTTCTCGTGCTATCACGCGTTTTGAGGCTGCGCTAGCCGAGAGAACTCAGATATTTGACAGTAGACTGCGGCGACTGTCCGCCTCTTTGAAAGATGCGGAGCTCAGGGCGTTTGCAGTTGAAGAGGAGTTCGACATAGCCATCATGGCTGCGGTCAAGTCGCCCTCAGTTCGGGTCGATTCAGTCGGGGTCGTAATTCTCTCTTCTACGCCCCTAGTTGAAGCCTCCTCAATAGGAGGCCAAGATGCAGCGACTTGACCTCATCCAGAGACTGCTGTTCTTCGAGGACGCCCGTGCTATAGAGGCTGTCCAGGCCGATCCATTGCTTCGGCGAGTTTGTAAGGCGCTCGTCTCGATCGAGACGAACAGTGAGCCGGGAAAAACGTCGGACCTAGTCGTTCTGGTCAAGCAGGCTCTGCTCTCCTGCGAATTGCCGCAGGAAGAGCAGTTGCGAGTGCCTCTCAGAAAGGGATGGCCGACAACAGAAGCATGGCAAACTTTCGGTTTTGAAGTAACGGGTGCTGGCGTTGAGGCCTTGCTTATCAGAACTCAGCCCTGGAAGCCGTCGTGGCTCGATTCCGGAGCGTCAGAAGTGGTCGCAGACGCGATACTGCGTCGGCCACGGCGACCAGACCGGAGAACGCAGGCAGACCCTTTCATCGAGTCCAAGTTGCGCACGCCCACCTATCTTTCTGCTAGTCAACGGACGGCGGTCCAAACTGCGTTCCTGATGCCGCGAGGCTCAACTGCCCTCGTAGTCCTGCCCACGGGTTCAGGCAAGTCGCTCGTATTCCAAAGCCCGGTATTCTCCAGCGCGTTTCAAATCGGCTTGAACGTTGTGGTGGTCCCGACCGTAGCCCTTGCAAGAGACCAAGACCTGAGGTTCCAAGAGCTAAGCACCAAACTTTCTGGTGCTATTGGCACGTTTGCCTACCACAGCGGGATTTCCGACGAAGATAGGCGATTGACGAGAAGACGAATTGAAGAAGGTCAAGTCCGTGTTCTTTTCGCTTCCCCTGAATCCTTGATGACATCCCTAAGACAACCACTTTTCAAAGCCGCATCGCAAGGTTTGCTGAATTACTTCGCGGTGGATGAGGCGCACATGATTTCTCAGTGGGGAGAGTCGTTTCGCCCGGAGTTTCAGATGCTGGCCGGCTTACGTGATCTTCTGCAAGACGCATGTCCTACTGACCGGAAACTTCGCACGTTGCTGCTTACAGCGACGATGACAGCAGACTGCTACGAAACGCTTTTTTCGCTATTCGGCGTCGGCCAGTTCCATGTCGTCGGGGATGCGAGTCTTCGTTCTGAAATTGGTTTTCTGATCCGAAATGCGGCAAACGAGGTGGAACGCCATTCACGCATCGAGGAGGCTCTGAAGGAGCTTCCCCGGCCTCTTGTCTTGTATACGACCAAGCGAGATGATGCGGGGCGCTGGTACGACCAGATTTGCAAACTCGGTTTTGAACGTGTTGCTCTTGTTAGAGGCGGCGACTTATCCGATGACGATGGAGACAAGATTTTACGCGACTGGAATTCGGGTCAGACTGACATCATCGTGGCAACGTCCGCTTTTGGACTCGGAGTGGATCAGAGCGAAGTTAGGTCTGTAATCCATGCCTGCTTGCCTGAATCGATTGACCGCTTTTACCAAGAGGTTGGACGTTCGGGGCGGGATGGCCGAGCATCAGTAAGCCTTCTAGTTACGACACCTGACGATGAACGTCTTGCTTCTGATTTGGCGAGTCAGGCACGCATCGGGATCGATCGGGGATTTCAACGCTGGCAAGAGATGTCAATCCACGGGAGAAGCGGGCCTGACGGCACATACATTGTTTCGCTGAACCGCAGACCACACGACATCGATTACGCGGGGCCGAGAAACGCGTCCTGGAATCTCCGCACTCTTTTGCTCATGCGGCGAGCAAGACTCCTGGACTTTAGACCGCATCTGCCAACTCCTTTGGAACGTGGCAGTGATGAGGCGGATGAAAGCTACCTGGAGCGTTACAGACTTGAAATTGATCGTTTCGCAAGTGAAGTGGCAGTCAAGTTGATTGATCCCACTCATTCGGACCGTCAGGTTTGGGAAGCGTCTGTTGCATCTGCACGGCTTTCTCTGCGCAATGGTGAACTCCAGGCACTGTCGAGAACCAAGGAGTTGTTGGCACTGGCGAGGCCTTTAAATGATGTCTTTGCGCAAACATATACAGTTCCACAAATCGGCCTTACTCCGAAGCATTTCAACGGGAACTGTCCCGTGTCTCGAACGCGCGGCGATGTTGAGTACGACAGCGGCCCTTCACTGGAATGTTTAGTAAAGCCTCCACTCTCCTCGCGACTGGAGAGCAACTTCTCTCGTTGTATATCCGCTTGTCGAGACGACGGTGGACGTTATTGGATTCTCATGGAGGCATTGCCAACGCAGAGCCTCAAGCGGCGTTCAGCTTTGCGTCAACTCACGGACTTCATCGGGCTGTGCATATCCTCGGGAGTCGACGTAGTGAGCCTGCCAATCGCCTTACGGAAAGACCTCGATTGGGCTCTGCTGGATAGCCGCTCTTCGAGCGGTTTTGTCGCCACGGGTGAAGTCGGGCAGGTCTTACATTCCGACTTGAACGAAGCCGCTGTGCGGCGGACGCGTTCGCGTGTGGCTGAGTGAAGGTTGGTGGCGTTTGAGTTAGCGTGTGTCGCAGAGAAGGAGGTTCTCTGTGACCCAACTACGTCAGATCATGCTCGAAGAGCTGGTGCGGCGCAACTACGCCCAGTCCACCATTCACACCTACATCCGCACGGTTGAGCACTACTCGCGACACTTCCATCGTTCACCCGAGCAGCTTGGCCTGGAGCATATCCGGGAGTACCAGGCGGCGATGTTCCGCACCTGGAAGCTGGCTCCGAACACGGTCGCGCAGCGGCTGGCTGCGTTGCGCTTTCTTTACATCCAGGTGCTCAAGCGTGGCTGGAGCGCCGCCGAGACGCCTTATCCGAAGAAGGTGCTGCACCTCCCTGAGATCCTTACCCAGGGAGAAGTCGCTCGGCTTATCGATGCGACCGAGACCCCGTTTCAGCGCATCCTGGTGATGACGCTTTATGCCACGGGAGCACGCCGGGCTGAGGTCGCGGCCCTGAAGGTGAGCGACATCGACAGCCAGCGGATGGTGGTTCATATCCATGGAGGCAAGGGCCGCAAGGACCGGGACGTGATGCTGAGTCCGGCTCTGCTTGAAGCGCTGCGCACGTACTGTCGTGGGCTTCGGCACAAGCCCACGACATGGCTGTTTCCGGGCAACCGGTGGCATACCTCGAGTCGACCCGTCACGACCAAGGTGCTCTGGACGGCTTGCCGGCAAGCCGCTGTTCGTGCCGGTCTCGCGCACAAGAACATCCATCCGCATACCTTGCGGCACTGCTTCGCGACGCACCTGCTGGAGGCTGGAGCCGATCTCCGCACGATCCAGGTCCTGCTCGGCCATCGCGATCTCGAAGAGACCACGATCTATCTGCACCTCTCGAGCAAGCACCTGAGCGCAACCTCCAGTCCACTCGACGCGCTTGCACTTGTGCCACAGGAAGAAGCCTTACGAAGCGCCTGAGCCGCTCCTCCGTGGAGTTGGCCGACGTCGTTCGCTATGCCGGGCAGGGCTTCGTGGAACGCAGCCGCAGATGGATCAACGGTCGGCATGAGAAGGTGCTGGCCGCGATCGTGCGCTGCCGCACGGCTGCTCTCGGCGGCCATCGCGACCAGTGTTCCGGCTGCGGACATACGGCCATCTCCTACAACTCGTGCCGCAACCGGCACTGCCCGAAGTGCCAGGGCAACGCGCGCATCCGCTGGCTCCAGCAGCGTGAGCGCGAGCTGCTGCCGACCCGCTACGTCCATGCGGTCTTCACGATGCCGCGTGAACTGGATCCGCTTGCGTTGCAGAACAAGCAGGTGATCTACGGCCTCCTGTTCCGGGCCAGTGCCGCGACGCTGCTGGAGGTCGCACGCGATCCTCGGCATCTGGGCGCGGAGATCGGCTTCTTCAGCGTGCTCCACACCTGGAACCAGCGCCTGCAGCATCATCCGCACGTCCACTGCGTCATCGCTGCCGGAGGGCTTGCACCGGATCGCGCCAGCTGGGTCTCTTCGCGTCGTACGTTCTTCCTGCCGGTCAAGGTCCTCGGACGCGTCTTCCGTGGCAAGTTCCTTGCCGGCCTGAAGGCGGCGTTCCGAGAAGGCAAGCTCGAGTTCCACGGCCACCTCGCATCGCTTGCAGAGCCAAGCCGCTTCGCCGCCTGGCTCAGAGTCCTGTTCCGCCACGACTGGGTCGTCTACTCCAAGCGGCCCTTTGGCGGACCCGAACACGCCTTGCGCTATCTCGGCGCGTACACCCACCGCGTCGGCATCGCGAACAGCAGGCTGGTCGACTTCGCCGACGGCCAGGTCAGCTTCCGCTGGCGAGACTCCGCGCATGGCAACCGGAAGCGCGTCATGAGCCTGCCGGCAGACGAGTTCCTCCGCCGCTTCCTGCTTCACCTGCTCCCACGCGGCTTCGTCCGCATCCGCAACTTCGGCTTCCTCAGCAATCGCCAACGAGCGAAGCTGCTGCCGCTCTGCTTCAACCTGCTAGGCACCTCGGCCCATCGGACCGGAGCGGAAGACACAGCCGACGAATCCACGCCATCCGCGATCCTTCCCAAGTGCCCGCTTTGCAGCGGAACCATGCGCGTCGTCGAGCGGTTCTCCTCGGTCCAACTGCTGCCCCGCTCCCCACCGCAACAGGAGAGAGCCGTCGCATGAACACGCAACTCCAGCCTCGAACCCAAGCCATGCAACAGCATGCCTGCCCAGCCTGCGCCTCAAGTTGCGCTCGCCTGCTGCAAAAGCGCAAACACGTTCCTCAACTGAACATCAGAAGCCGATCCAGCACACTTCCGCTCGGCTCTCAGCCTGCTCAACGGCTCCGCAAAGCATCGCTGCCAGGACTCCAGGCTAACTAAACCCATCCAACTCCCATAAGCAGCGGCCCCGGACGACGCGGCTTCCTTCAAGTCGCTGTATCCGAACCGCCCCCCCCGACCTGCGCCAATCCAGCAATTCACACCCGGCGGTTCAGATACATCACTAAGACATATCGGTACTAATCTGAATCGTGGATTTGTCGATCAGGTTAATCACTTATAGATCATGGCCATCTTCGAGAATGCCGTCACGCGTTTCTGGTGTTGGCGCAGTAACCGGCTCCGTTCTCTCCTGGAGCCACGGCGGTATCGGGATCGCAAACGGATTTACAGGTTGAACAGCGGCTTTGGGGAAGACTGAGAGAAGTTCCGAGTCACCACCAAGGTCATCATCATCGTCGTCGTCATCATCATCATCGTCCCATACTTCGTCATCCCCGTCTGAATAGTCCGAATAACCATCTTCCCAAGGTTCGTCGACATCATAGAACTTGACATCCCCGATTTGGAGAATTGAGAAGAACGAGTCGGCTGCTACATAGTCGGTTCCATCTTTCGACGGAAGCCATCCCTTCACGAGAGCTTCGTAAGCGAGCAACCAGTGGTCTGAGTAGAGGGCTTCGGCCGTCATGCGGGATCTCCAAAGTGATGAGTTCGTCGCAGGGAGTAATCCCTCTGCTTCAAGATCGAGTGCGACCAAAGCCACGATGTCATCGTCCACTTTTTTGACGACAGCCGAGACTTCGGCTGGCAAGGCGATACGGAGAGAGCGGGCCGTCCATAGGCTCCATGCCACTTCAAAACCATGCTGAAGCCGCCCATGATAGAGGCACAGCTCAGTCAATAGAACGCGCACTTCTGCGTAAGTCCATGACTCAGACTCGGCTCCAAACATCGGAAGGAGAACGGGCAACATGGTCGGTTCACCAAGGCAGCAACGCATGATGAGCGAGCGGCAAACTTCCCATTCATGCGGCTTGAGGATCGCCATGTAGTGCGTAATCTTCCGAACCGCATAGGTGAGAACACTATCTGTTGGGAAATCACGAGCGAGGGTCGCGGCACGGTCGAAATACGCTTTGATACCTGTGGCGCGCGCGTCACTTCGAATACGCAACAGACGTAGATCCGTCTTCC